>QCUR01000016.1:0-2795 GCA_003208875.1 Prochlorococcus sp. AG-679-M23 | reverse complement strand
TAGAATATACGATATATTTTTTGGAGGTTCACGAGAATCGATGAATTTTATTTCAACTATCTGGGATGATACCCCTTTTTTAGTAAAAAATAATTTTGATAATGGATTAGATAAAAGAGATTGTTGTAGGATTCTATACCTTGCAGCATCTATAAATAACATAAGTATTAAAAGTTTTACATCAAGAATTTGTGATGTTTATAGAACTAATGATTTAACATATTCAAAATATCTTATAAGTTCACATCTTGTTAATTTAAGACTTAATAAAAAAAACATTATGTACCTTGCCGCTATTTTAAAATGGTTTTGGCAAAGCAATTTAAGTAAGATAAAAATAATTTTTTATTTAATTAATGCTTTAATATTAATTCCTTTTGTGTATTTAAAGAGATTAAAATATCTAAAAATAAGTTGAATCATTTTTTACTATTTCTTTAAAACTTTCTGATTTAATTATTAGTTCATCATATTTACCATATGCTGATACTTCTCCATTCTTAAACTCATAAATACAATCACATTCTTTAATGGTTGATATTCTATGGGCTATAAAAATAAAAGTAAAATCTTTATTTAAATTACTTATTGCTTTTATTAAATTAGATTCTGTTTTGTTGTCTAAAGCACTTGTCGCTTCATCCATTACTATGACTTTTGTGTTTCTGTAAAATGCTCTCGCTATAGCTATTCTCTGTCTTTGGCCTCCTGAAAGTCTTATCCCATTTTCACCAACTTTTGTTTTTAGTTTTTTAGGAAGACTATATATTAATTCATCTATTTGGGCAGCTTTTATTGATTCCCAAACTTTATTTTCATCTATTTCATTTTTATTTAAACCATAGGCGATATTAGATAGGATATCTCCATTTAATAAATTGATTGATTGTGGAACATAAGAACAAAATGATTGCCATCTTTGAATGTCAGAAAATCTAACTGGCTTATTATCAATAAGTAAATTACCTGATGATGGCCTTAGCAGGCAAAGTATTTGATTTGCGGTAGTTGTTTTCCCGCTACCTGTTTTCCCCACAAAAGCAACTTTTTGTCCAATAGGTATTTTTATATTTATATTTTTTAAAGCGTACCTATCAGTATTAGGATATTGGTAACAAAGATTTTTTAGAATTATATTTTTTTTTGGCATTTCCAGTTTATTGGAAGGGTCTTTAGTTAATTGCTTTAATGACTTTCTTTGCTCTTCTAATTCAATTATGCTTAATGCCTCTTTTACATCAGGCAATCCTGCTCTTAAATCTGTTATGCCTCTGAAAAGATCTTGTAAAGGCGGTGTTAATTTTAATGAGGCAACAGCAATAGTAGCTAAAAATGGAACTATTTCTAGGAGGTTTGTAGGACTATTTTTAGAGAAAAGAGGAAAAAGTCCAATTGCGAAAATAAGAGTAATACCTAATGGTTCTATTAATGCTCTTGGTAACTCGGGATAGGTTTCTGCTTTCCAAAGGAACGGGAATGCAACTTTTCCTGCCTTATAATGTCTTTCTTGAAAAAACTTTTCTGAGCCAGATAAATGAACATCAACTATAGTCCTTATTGACTCAGTCATTACTTTGTTAATCTTTGATTCTAAATTTATTCTTTCTATGGCAGCTCTTCTAATAAAAGGAGTTACTAATAAAGAAATGCCTAAATAACTTATTACAAGACTTATTAACAAATATAAAGCAGTTAATTTTGCGAAACTTATAATCGCAATAAAGATAAAAATTACTATAAAAAACCCACTAACTATTTGTAATATGGGTCTAATTAATTTTTCAGAAACTCTAGATATATTTAGTAAAATTTTTGAAGATAAATCTTCACTATTATCAGTCAGAAAAAATTCATAGTTCTGCGTTAAAACATTTTCTTGTGCGATATTTGATAATTCTAAAAAGACAACGGCTCTCAACCTCTCTTGTTTTGCTCTAAGTAGTATCTTGGAAAAAGATGCAATCCAATTTAGAATTACATAAGCTAAGATCAGTAGAAAAGCTTTTGTTAATGGTTCTTCAGTAATAAGATCCGAAAAAGGTATTGAAGGTCTATTCTCTTGTCCAACTACTGCCGTAAATACTCTTGAAACTAAAGCTACTACAAGCAGATCAATTAATCCAGTAATTATTGCAATTGGTAAAAGAGTCAATAGGGATTTTCGAGTTTTAATAGAAAGTTTTTTTAGAAGCCTTCTAACTAATTTGATTGTTTCGCTCGTCATTCTTATATTCAAACACAATTTAAAGTTTTTTTTTTTTAAATGTCCAGTTTTAATATTGTTCCCAAGGTTGTTAGTAGGCACCTCTGTCTAAAGGAAATAATATAACTCCAAATGTTCTTATTAAAATCCTTATGTCCATAAGTAAATTATAATTTTTTGCATAATTAAGATCTAACATAACTCGTTTTTTATAGGAAAGGTTATTTCTACCACTAACTTGCCATAAGCCTGTTATGCCAGGCTTGATTGATAATACTTTTTTAAAATTTTTTCCATACTTCTTTTTCTCTGCCTTTACTATTGGTCTTGGTCCTACTATGCTCATTTCATTTCTTAAAACATTAATAAATTGTGGCAATTCATCTAAACTTGTTTTTCTTAGTAATTTTCCTATCCTAGTTATTCTAGGATCATTTTTTATCTTATGAGTTTCTTCAAATTCCCTTTTTATTTTCTCATCTTTTTTTATTAGATTTTGAAGAATATCTTTTGCTTCAGGATACATAGTTCTAAACTTTATACATTTAAATGGGATATTGTTTTTGCCAATTCTTTCTTGTAAAAAAAATAT
>QCUR01000015.1:0-4082 GCA_003208875.1 Prochlorococcus sp. AG-679-M23 | reverse complement strand
AAAACTTAAAACAGAATTTGTAGATAAAATATTCGATCCCGGTTTTATTTGTCTAAAAAAAATTTTTCCCACTAAACTTTTAACAAATATAATCAAAAAAGGCGATTTGGAGAAAAAAGCCAATATAGAAATTAAAGATAATATTTTTAAATAAATTTTATATAGACGCTCATCAAATTCTATCCAATCTAATTTAATTAATTCTTTATTATGACTTAAGGATTTCTTCAATTGTTTGCTGCCTAAAATTTTAATTGAAAAATTTTTTTTACTTATTAATATAATTGCAGAAGATAAATCTATTGAGAAACTCCTTAATCCCCCACCATAATTAGAATTTAAACAACTTAAATCAATTACTAACATTCAAGAACGCTCAATAAAATTCTTTATTTCATTACAGACTCTATTTATTGTCTCTTCTTCTAAACCTATATATGTGGGAAGTGATAATCCATGTTTTGACAAATGCATTGCAACTTTATTTGTACAATTTTTTTTAATATAAGGGAATGTTGATATAGGATTGAATACAGGCCTTGTATCTATACCTTTTGATTTTAGGAATTCTGCAAGTTCAATTCTCGAAATATTTTTTGGACATTGTGCTGTATATATCCAATTCACCGAAGATGCATTTTTAGAAGTTCTTGCTCTTTTAAAATTATATTTATTAAGTCTATTATCATAAATTTTCTCTTGCTTATTTCTAAGTTCAAGAAACTTATCTATTTTCTCTAATTGCGAAATCAATAATGAGGCTTGAGGATTAGTTATTCTATAATTAAATCCACTTATTTCATGATAATACCTTCTCGAACTTGACATCCCATGATCTCTAAGCAGTATCATTTTCTCAAAAAGAGTATTATTTGAGGTTAAAACTGCTCCGCCCTCTCCAGAAGTAATTATCTTATTTCCATAAAAGGAAAACGTTGCTAAATCTCCGAAAGAGCCAACTTTTTTTTTGTCAAATAAAGCACCATGAGCTTCAGCACAATCTTCAATTAACCAAAGCTTATTATCTTTGCAAAATGTTTTAATTAACTCTAAATCAATAGCAGGGACGCCATAAGAATGGACTAAAATAACTGCTTTAGTTCTTTTATTTACTGAATTTTTTATTTCCTTTAAGTTTATATTCCAATCTATTGGTGAAACATCTACTGGTACTGGTATGTGACCCTTAGCAATTACAGCATTTGAAACAGCTGCAAAAGTAAGATCTGGAATAATAATTTCACTTTCTTTTTCTAAATCTAAACATGCTATGGCTAACTCTAGTGCCGTTGTTCCATTAGAGGTTGAAATACAAAAATTTGTCCCTATATAAGATGAAAATAAATTTTCGAAACTTTTAATAAATTCTCCTTGAGAACTTATCCAAGTAGAATCAAAAGCTTTAATAAAGTTCTTTCTACACAAATCAGAAAGATATGGCTGAGAGATAGGTATGTAAGGGTTCCTATTCACTTAAAACAAATTAAGAATTATAGATAATTAAAATCATGTTAACACTTTAAATATTTGTGGCTTAAATATTTTAACTCTATTGAAATTTTGTTTAAACATTATTTTTGTGAAATAAATAATCCTATAATAAATTATCCGCTTAATAATTAATTCGTAAAAAATTTTGAGATAAATATAATTGATAGTCTCAAACCTAAATATTTGATGAATCCATGAAGTTTTTATATTGAATATAAAAACTTTTATAAGTGATTTTTAAGATGTCTAATTGTCTAAAATAACCTCAATATAATTAACTATAAAAAATATTTCTAATAAAACTTATCTCAAAATGATTTGATATTAATAGAAAAATAAATAAAAATGGAGCCAAGCGGATTTGAACCGCTGACCCCCTGCATGCCATGCAGGTGCTCTACCAACTGAGCTATGGCCCCTGATGACTACCGAAAGGTAGTAAGTAGACTAAATAATTTTAAATTCTAAATTAAAACGATCGCTTTTCCAGTAATATAAATTAAAATTGATAAAAATTGTGAAATCAATAGTAAAAAAATTTCTACATATAATTCTTAAGGTTCCATTACCTTCAAAGTTTTTATACATTTTTGAAGAATTCATATTAAATTACCAAGGCAAAGGAATTGGTTGGGACGATGACTCAATAAAAAATGAAGTTAAAGCTTGCCTATCGTTAATAAATAATAAACCGCTTCTTTTTCTTGATATTGGTGCTAACAAAGGGAGATATACAAATTATCTTTTGCAAAAATTTCCTAAACTTGAATGCCATCTTTTTGAACCTTCTTATAATAATTATGAGTTTTTTTTGAAGAAGAAATTTACTCAAAAAAATATAATTATCAATAATTTTGGGCTATCAGATTGTGCATCCCGAACAAAACTATTCTCTGATAAATCTGGATCAGGACTTGCTTCTCTAACTAAAAGAAGATTAAATCACTTTAATATAGAAATGAATTTTGAGGAAGAAATTCTTCTCAAGAGGTTAGATTTATATTGGGAGGATAACAATAAAATTATTGATTATGTAAAAATTGATGTCGAAGGCCATGAATTAGATGTTCTTAAAGGTTTTGGTGATTTAGTTTTTAGTACTAAATTAATTCAGTTTGAGTTTGGGGGATGCAACATAGATACAAGAACATATTTCCAAGATTTTTGGTATTTCTTTAAAGAAAAAAATTTTAAACTTTATAGAATAACTCCGAGAGGAGTTATTAAAATAAAAGCTTATAATGAAAATCTTGAATCTTTTTTAACCACTAACTATATAGCTTTGAATTCTAAATTCTATTAGTGTTTTTGTTAACTTTTTCTTAATTTCATTTTAACAATAAGCTAAATCATATAAAGTAGAAATAATTTTTTTTTCAGATTTGATAATTTCATTTATATCGTTTTTAATTCCAATGTTAATAAAGATAATGTTGCTTTTTGCGATAAGTTTATCTTTTAGATATGTGTTGGAAGTAACTGGCCAAAGCTGGATTAAAACAACCGCACATACTGCAACTATATGTATTCTCCCGATAATTACATTTATTATAACCAGTGTAATTAGTGGGAATATTGCATTATCTTTAGGCATGGTTGGAGCGTTATCTATCGTTAGATTTAGAAATCCGGTCAGATCACCACTAGAACTTACAGTTTATTTCACGGCAATAACCATGGGCATTACTGCTTCGGTTAGTGAGAATTGGTTACTTTTATTAGCAATATCAATTTATTTAGTTTCATTTTCATTACTCCTAATTTCTTTTTTCTTCAAAAAATATCTCAAAAAAACATTTCTCTTTACTTCTTTTTCTGAAGGAAATTCACTTTCAACTTTAGAAATAGTTACCACAGAAAGTTTACCAATTCTTGATCAGAATAAACTACTTAAATCGATTTCAAGCTCAAAGCCTGGAGAAAAACAATATTTACTAGCTACAAGTAATTTTAATTCCCTAAGAAATCTAATTTTACAAATAGAAAATAATGAATCCGTTTTAAGTTATCAGTTAAATGAATCTTAAAAGGTTATTTTTTTCATTATTAATAACAACCGCACTGAATACTTTTTTTCAACAAAAAGTTTATGCATCATGTGACTTCAATACTGGAAATTTCATTGAGGAATTAAATAATCCTAACTCAATCAAAGATATAAATATTTATATAAATGACTCCAAGAGTTATGTGGTAAATCTTATAAAATCATTACTTTCAACCTCAACAGCCAGAAATGCAATACATCCAAAATACAAAAATAAATTTAAAGCTAATATTCAAGTGAATTATAAGTTTGGAAATTGCTCTTATAAAGGTAAGGTTTGGCAAAATGGAGATTTTAAAGATCATATTGAATATAAAAATGGTTTATTGAGACGTTCTTTAAATGTAAAACTAGATAATGGAAATATATTTAATGCAACAAAATTCAAATTACTAATTCCTAAAACAAGGAATGGAAGGAACGAAATATTAGCATCTTTGATTTTCAGAAAACTTGGTTTTATCGCTCCAGAAACTTTTGAAGTCATGGTTAATGTAAACGATAAAAAATCTAAAATGCTTTTTCAAGAAGACTCTCAAAAAGA
>QCUR01000014.1:0-4141 GCA_003208875.1 Prochlorococcus sp. AG-679-M23 | reverse complement strand
TCGAAACAGATACTTTTCAATTTAAAGAGAAAATGATTAGTAATCAAGATTCGCATGATCACTCTTCCCATTCGCATGATCACTCTTCCCATTCGCATGATTTAATAAATAATATAGAAGGATTTACATCTATTTCTTTTGAGACTAATGAACCATTTTCTTTAAGGAAGTTTCAAAACTTCTTAGATAATCAAATCTCACAAAATGTATTTAGAGCCAAAGGTATTTTATGGTTTATGGAAAGCGAAAGAAAACATATTTTTCATTTATCTGGTAAACGTTTTTCTCTAGATGACTGTGAATGGGAAAAAGAAAAATCAAATAAAATTGTTCTAATAGGAAAAGATTTAGATCATCAAACTATTAAGAATCAGCTTGATTGTTGTAGATTTAGTTATATAGAAGAAGCATAATAAAGTACTATCTAATATTAGAAAAATTTTTATTAAACAAACAAAGAATTTAATATCAGATTTAAAGCCTTTAAATATTGCTTCTTTAATAGTTGCATTTACACTTTTAATACCGATTTTTAATTTCTTAATTGAAGGAATAGATTTTATTTTAGGTGGTAATTTTTCTTTAGGTATTTCTGGAAGAAAAGAAATCCTTGGAACATTAAAACTTTTAGCACTTACTAGTTTTTTAGGGGGTGGTTTAGGGACCTTAAATGGCTGGTTACTATCAAATTGCGAATTTAGATTAAGGAAAACTCTTCGTATTTTTCAACTAATTCCACTAGCAACTCCTGCATATTTGTTAACTGCAGTATTACAGGATTTAGGAAGTATTTTAGGTTACCAAATAAGTGGTTTCTGGTGGGGAGTTCTTATACTCTCAATTACTACTTACCCTTATGTTTTCTTACTCGCTAACGAAAGTTTTAATAAATTTGGAGTTAATCAAATTAATGCTAGTAGAGGATTAGGGGTTGGACCATGGGGCAGCTTTTTTAAAATTGCTCTTCCAATGGCATTCCCAGCATTAATAACTGGAATCAGCCTTATGTGTATGGAAGTTATGAATGATTTAGGGACAGTTGAGTTATTAAATATTCCAAGTATTTCTAAAGGTATTACTGAAAATTGGATCATTGAAGGTAATCCTAAGAGCGCCATTGGATTATCATTAGTTGCTTTAATAATAGTTTTTACTTTAATTTTGTTTGAAAAACTTTCAAGAAGGAAGACAAAGCGTTGGAGTGAAAATCCTGCCTCATTAAGTTCTCTGGGTTTTGAGTTAAAAGGAAATAGGTCTTACATAGCATATTTATTTACTTCATTACCACCATTATTTGCTATTGGAATTCCATTTTCTTGGTTTCTATTAAATGTTGATCAGTTAAATAAAGGATTCACAACAGAATTAATATCTCTTACTTTTAGAACTATTAGCCTTGGAATAATTGCTGCATTAGTAGCGTTAATTTTCTCTTTAATATTAACGCTATCTAATCGTCAGAATAAGAATTTACTTACGAGATTAATAACATTCCCAGCAGGTATTGGATATGCAATCCCAGGAACTGTATTAGCTATATCATTAATAAGTATTTCCAATTCAAAGTTCTATTTTATTGCTATATTCCTTCTGATCTGGGGTTACGTAGTTCGATTTTTAACTATTTCAAAAGGTTCTCTTGATTCTGGATTTGAAAGAATATCTCCAACCCTTGATGAGGCTGCAAACGGACTTGGCTCTAATTGGTTTGGTGTTATCAAAAAGATACATATTCCACTATTAAAAGGTCCAATCTTTGTTGGATCACTTTTAGTATTTGTAGACACCATTAAGGAGTTACCAATTACATTTATTCTTAGACCTTTCGACTTTGATACCTTATCTGTAAGGATATATCAATATGCTGGAGATGAGCGAATGGCAGAAGCCTTGTTACCTGCATTCTTTATAACAGTCTTGGGGTTAATTGCATCAAGTACATTAATTCCAAGCTTAGAAAAAAAGAACTAAATTTTATTTAAAAATTTTCTTAATAAGAATGGAAGACCTAAAAATAAATCTGCCGATGTAGATATCAATCTAAAATAAATTAAACTTGGAAGAATTATATTGTGTGGAATATTTTTCCCACAAATAAAAAGAAAACAAGCCTCAAATACCCCTACTCCTCCTGGGGCTGTAGGTACTATTAATCCAATAGCCCAGGACAAACAAAAAATTACCAATAAATAAAAAATATTATATTGATTGTCTAAATTAACTATATAAAAGCAAATAATAAATCCAATAAATTTTGATAATACAAAAAGAATCTCAATCAAAAAAGCTCTCGTAGGGAAGAAAGAAATTATTTTTATTCTTTCCTCAAATCGATACTTTTCATTCTTAATTTTTAAAGATTTAATGGTTTTACCTTTTAAGGTTTCTAACCTTTCCAAAATATAGAAAATTAATTTTCTATTCAGAAATATCAAGGGTATGAGTAATAAAAAATAAAATGGGGAAAAAATTATACCAACTGAAGCCAATAAGAAAGATGCACACAACATAAAATAAGGCTCAATTAGTGTCGAATAAAAAGCTAATTGAGGATTACTAATATCTTTTAGAAAGTTATATCTTTCAAAGAAATGCCAAATACCTCCTGGAACATATTTAAGAATATTCGTTAGAACATAAAAGGAAATTAAACTTTTTTTAATCTTGGTTTCACCAAACCAAGCAACTATATTTTTCCAAGCTAGTGCATTAAAATAAATACTAAATATGCAAAATGAAAATGATAAAAATATATAATTTCCATTTCTAGCAAAATCAATATTTAATGAAATTTGATCAAAATTTTTAAAAAAATAAAAAGAGAAATAAGATATACTCAAAAGAAAAAAAAGTTTCTTCAGTATTACAAAGTTAATATTCTTAAAAAGATTTATAAAATAAATTTTTTGCATATTAAATCTTATTTCCAATCTTCAAAAGCTTTAAATTCCTTGCATGATTCTCTAATGATATTTCTTACTTCTTCAGCTGTTTTATTATTCTCAATTTGCAATCTTAAAATTTCATCATTTTCTGGTTTCATATAAATAGATCCGTTAGGTTTCATTGATTGTTTAAATTTAATTTTTCCAAAGGTTGTTAGACACTCCCCCTCTCTTCTCAGTAAAACCCACCTCGCTTGTTTTCTTTCTCTCAAACCTATAGTAGTAGAAAATTCAAACCATAATTTCCTAAAATACTCCTGCTTTTTAATAGGTAAGATAACTTGGATAGAAAAACCTATTCTGTTTTTTTTCATATTAATTGTCTGAGAAGAAACATCATAAGCTCCTTCTTTTCTAAATTTCTCAATTAAATTAGATAGTTCTTCAGACGTTTGATCATCAATCCATGCCTCTTGAACACAAATCTCCTCATATCTTGGACTAATTTTTTGATCTATCAAATTTTCATCACTAGCATTAATTTTTAAAATCCTAACCAAATTTGGGCATGGAAGATTTAAATTCCCAAGACCTACTCCATAGGAATCAATAGAATATTTATAAGGAATTTGGAAAGATTCAACTAAATTACAAAGTAAAGCTATTCCAGTTGGAGTGGATAATTCACCCTCTATAGAATCAATACTTGAGATCACCTTAATATCTTTTTTCTTTAATAACTCTATTACCGCAGGAGATGGTATTGATAGTTTGCCATGATCAGCCTGAATAAAACCTTTCCCTAAAGTAGGTTCATTACAAAAAACCTTCTTTGGCTTTAAATATTCAATTGAAGTACAGACTCCAATAATATCTACTAAGGAGTCGATTGCGCCGATCTCATGAAAATGAACTTCTTCTGGGTTAATACCATGAACTTTTCCTTCTGCTTTAGCTAGAGACTCGAAAACTTCATAAATTCTTTTTTTTAATTGTTCTTCTAATTGAGCCTTCAGAATTAAATTTTTAATACTTTTCCAATCTCTTTTAGTACTTTGATCAACTTTCTCAACATCAACCTTTATTCCTCGAATTGAACAATTTTGAGATTCTCTAAAGCTTAAACTATATAAATTTCCTAATCCAAAACATGAGAGTTTTTTCTCAATTTCATCTTTTGGTACCCCCAAATCATAAAAAGCGCCCAATAACATATCCCCAGAGACCCCAGGAGAACACTCAATTAAAATTTCTTC
>QCUR01000013.1:0-7388 GCA_003208875.1 Prochlorococcus sp. AG-679-M23 | reverse complement strand
GTGTTGATGCAAAAAAAGTTATAACTACAGTCAAAAAAACTATAACTGTTGCTATTGCAACACCTGGACCTGCATAAGCATGAGCTGGTGTTGGTAACAAAGCCAAAAATAAAGTTACTAAGAAATATAAAAAATTATTTCTTAATTGAAATTTAATCTTCATAATTTTTACAAGTTTTAAAAACATTTAAATCTAATCCATCTGGAAGAGATTTAAATCTTCTTGACCAACTAATCATATAAGGTTGGTTATTTTCATCTTTATTATAATATTGCCATAAAATTTTATTTGTATTTTGTTCTAATTCTATTAATCTTCCGTAATCTGTCTCCTCCACCATAAGTGAATTATTTTTCATAATGTGATCTACAAGACCTTGGGTTCTAGTCTTAGGTCTAAATTTTTTATTTAAAGATAAGAAATTTAAGTAATTCAATTTAAATTTTTCATATTGAATTTCATCGCCAATTACAAATGTTTTTTGGTTTTTATCTAATGGTAGATTTTGCAAATAAGCTATTCTATTTCCTCTTTGTTTTACTTGACTATATGACTTTCCGAATTGATAATTGTTATTGTCGAATATTGAAATATCTATTTTATTATCATATTCACGTAGGACATCAACATCATGTTGCAGATTAGTTGCTCTTTCTAGGAACCACAAAACATTGAGATTATCTAAACTTACAGCCATTACTCTTGAATTTCTTAAGTGACTTATAAAAACATATTTATTTCCTTCCGCAGATATATAGGGTTCAACATCATTTACATGAAAAACATCTGAAGTAATTTCCTGACTACCGTAATCATAGACATCTCCTAACAAATTATTTTTTGCATATATATCTAGTAGAGAAAAAGTTTCTAATATTTTTAAATCTTCATCAAAAATCATAAAACCATCAAAGGTATAGTTCTCAGGGTGAAGATTTTTATTATCCTTAACATATTCTTTATCAAGAAGTATTGCTGTATAAATATTACCTTCAGAATCTGCTTCTAAACTATGATGCGTTTTTAATAGTTTGTTATGTCCTATCAATTTTCCGCATTTATCTAATTTAATAAGTGCCATTTCCTCTCCGACCTGAGAAACAATTATAGAGCCATCTTTTAATAGAATTGGCCTTTTAAAACTCTCGCTATCTATTGGTTTTATATTTGCTTTTTTATAAATATCATCTAATTTAATATCATAAAAATGAATTTTTTCTTGCATATTTATATCCCACAATTCTATAGAAGGATAACCATTTCTTTTTGGATCAGCTCTGGCTAAAAGAAGATAACCAGCATTTGGTCTTGAACCTTTTTCGTAATAGAAATTAAATCCATATTTCAAATTTTTAAATCTATCCAAAGTCTCTTCTTTATCCCAGACGATAAGTCCACTAGTGGCTTTGTTTGCTATTAGTCTTTTTGTCTGAATTATGCCATCTAAAATAAAATAGGAGGGTTTAGTAATCAAAAAAGCTGTCTTGCAAACTTTACTTGATAAATTATCTTCACAAAATTCATTTTTGGTTATTAATACAGTAGTTCCATAAAAAATGATACTGAATATTAATAAAAATCCTATTCTTAAAGTATTAATTTTTTTTTTAATATTAAATTTTTTAGAATTCATTAATTAAAAACAAAGTTATACATAATTAAATTTATATAACTTTAAAGTAGATCAATTCTAGTTAATTTAAACTATTGTGAATTGTTTCAAAATTTAATAATAAATAAATGTAAGATTTGATATTAAGAATCATTCTAAATCTAATTAATAATTCAAATGTCCTACTATAGAGCAAAAATTTTCTTAAAAAGAAACTTAAAACTACTCTTAATAAAAATCTTTTATATTTTTAAATTAGATTTAATTTATTTAAAAAAAAAAGATAGGTTTGAAATTGTATTAGAAAATTCAAAATATTTTAATAAATCTTCTGATGATGAAATAATAAATGCAATATATAAGACAGTGCCTAAAGGATGTAATAAAGAACTTATAAGAATCGGAGGTAATACCGATGGAGCTTACTTATTGCCTAATGATCTTGATGATATAGAGGCTTGCTTTTCTCCTGGTACATCCTCATATAAAAATTTTGAAGATAATCTAGCTCAAAAATATAATATAAAATCATTTTTAGCAGATGCTTCTGTTGATAAATCAGAACTAGATTTAATAACTAATCTTCAGTTCTTTTTGAAAAAATGGATCGGTGATTTTGATGCTCAAGATACTCTTAGTATGAAATCATGGATAGATCAATCTGGATATAGTGAGTCAAAAAACTTGTTGCTCCAAATGGATATAGAGGGTTGTGAATATCAATCCCTGCTATCTATGCCAGAAAAATATCTAAAAAAATTTAAAATTATAGTAATTGAATTTCATGATCTTGAAAGACTAGAGAAAACGCGCTTTCTTAATCAAATTTTTGAGCCTGTAATGAATAAGATTCTTAATTACTTTGATTGTGTGCATATACATGGAAACAATAATTGTGGCATAGTAACACTAGCCAATATAGATATCCCAAAGGTAATTGAATTAACTTTTTATAGAAAAAGTTGCAATAAGGGTGAAAGAAAGAAATTATTACCCCATCCATTAGATATTTTGAATGTTGATGATTTACCACCAATAGTTTTAGATAAATTTTGGACTAGTTAATTTACATTATGAAATTAGACCATTTAAGGAGATATAATACCTTTAAAAAACAATTTTAAATGAGAAAGGCATTAGTTCTTGGAGGTGGTGGGTTTATTGGTCATCATTTAATTAATAAATTAAAAGATGAAGGATTTTGGGTTAGGGGAGTAGACTTAATCAAACCAGCCTATTGCAATACTAATGCAGATAATTTTTTAACCGGAGATCTTTGTAAACAAGACTTTTGTTCAGCCGTTATAGATCAACAATTTGATGAGGTTTATCAACTTGCAGCCGATATGGGTGGAGCTGGTTATATATTCACAGGCGAAAATGATGCTGTGGTTATGTACAATTCAGCCTCAATTAATTTAAACGTTTTGAATGAATGTTATAAGAAAAATATATCTAACTTATTTTATTCTTCAAGTGCCTGCGTTTATAATGAATATAATCAATTAGACCCTGATAATCCTAATTGCAAAGAATCTAGTGCTTATCCTGCAAATCCAGATAGCGAATATGGATGGGAAAAACTATTTTCAGAAAGACTTTATCTAGCTTTTAACAGAAATCATAATATGAATAATAAAGTAGCAAGATACCATAATATTTATGGTCCTCTTGGTGCATGGAATAATGGGAAGGAAAAATCCCCAGCAGCATTATGCCGCAAGGTTGCCGAAGCAAAAAATGGAGGATCTATAGAAATATGGGGCGATGGAGAACAAACAAGGTCATTTTTATTTATTGATGATTGTCTTGAAGGAACTACCAGACTTTTAAGATCAAATCATAGTGGACCTTACAATATTGGTTCAGAAGAAATGATATCAATTAATAATTTTGTTGACTTAATTGCTGATATTGCTGGTAAAACAATAAGAAAAATTCATATTGATGGACCATTAGGAGTGAGAGGAAGAAAATCTGATAATGAATTAATTGAAAATGATTTAAAGTGGTCCCCTAAAATAACACTTAAAGAAGGTATAAGAAGAACATATGAATGGATTGAAGCCAAAGTAAAATCTAACGAATCAGATATTAAATAAATAACCATATGCAAAATAAGGACCCAGCACCTATCGCTTTATTTGCATATAACAGACCTTACCATACAAAAAAAACTCTTGAATCATTAATTAAAAACAACTTGGCATCAAAAAGTTTTATCTATGTATTTATTGATGGGGTAAAGAATTCGAAGGATATAAAAAAGAATATTTCTGTTAAAGAAATTGTCAAAAGTTTTTCATCTTCTTTTAAATCTATGGAGATTATTCATAATGAATCTAATAAGGGATTGGCAGATAATATTGTCGAAGGAATAAATTTTATTTTTAAGCAATATGAAAAAATAATAGTACTTGAGGATGATATAGAAGTATCTCCTGTTTTTTTAAAATTTATGAATGAAGCACTTGATAAATATGAAAGTGAGAAAAAAGTTTGGCATATTTCAGCTTATATTCAACCATTTTTTTACAAGGGTGAAAAAACAAGATTCTTTTGGAAATATATGCACTGTTGGGGATGGGGCACTTGGAAATCAAGATGGAAATATTACCTCAAAGATCCAAGATTTTTACTTAGAAATTTGAGTTCTTCACAGATTAAGTCTTTTAATTTGGGAGGTATAATTAGTGATTGGAATCAAGTTATTTTAAATGATAAAAAACAAATAAATACTTGGGCTATATTTTGGTATGCAACTATATTTTTAAATAAAGGATTAAGCCTATACCCAACAAAATCATTATCTAGAAACATAGGTCATGATAATTCTGGTGAACATTGTGGAGAAAATATAAATTTAGTTAAACAAAAAATTGAATCAAAAATAGATAGTAAATACCCTAGTCAGATTGAGGAAGATAAGGGGATAAAAATTCTTGTAGAGCATGCCATAAAAGAAAGATTTAGATTAATTAAAAAATTTATATTTTTTATAGAAACTTTTATTCCTTTGGGAAATTATTCAATAAAGTTACTTAGAAAAACAAAAAATTTCTTATCGGATAAAGAATGATAAAAAAAAACAAACAATCATTAATTGGAAAATTTATTTTCTTACTTAGAAAGAATCTTAGAAACTCAAATAAGGGTATATTAGATAAACTTTATTATCTTTTTAGATCTTTATTTGCTAAGCAATTTGGACTATATCCATTTCCAATAAGTAATGAGATTAGAGCTGTAAAATCAATATTAATTTCAGGAAACTGGAACGCAACTTATTCATTAAATAACAATGTTAAAGAGACAGAGGAAAGTTTTTCTAAGTATCTTAATGTTAAAAATTGTATTCTTGTTCCAAGCGGAGGAGTGGGAATAGAAATAATAATGCGTCTGTACAAATCAGGAAATAATAATTTAATTTGTAACCATATTAGACATATTTGTCCTGCGTCTCCATTCTCAATTTTAAGAGGAGGAGTTGCTCCAATACCAACGAATCCATCAACAACTCCATTTAATCTCCCATCTACAATATATGATTACTCATCAAAAAATAATCTTGCATTAGCTACACATTTATGGGGCTATCCTGAGGATATAAGATCTTTCTCAAAAGATTATATTTTTGAGGATTGTTGTTTAAGTTTTGAATCATATTATCCAGATGGTAGGCATGTTGGAACCATAGGCAAAGCTGGAATCTTTTCTTTTGGCTGTCTAAAGCCCATTCAAGCTGGCGAAGGTGGATTAATTTGTACTAATGATGATAACTTAGCCAGAGAAATCAGAATAATGCAAAATTATGCTAACGAAATCAACATAACAGGTTCAAGAGATATTAAAAAGTTTGGGTTAAATGGAAGAATAAGTTGTATATCGTCTGCCATTATTTCAGAACAGCTCAAGAGTTATAAAAAATATGTTGATAGAGTTAGAAGAGGAGTAATGAAACTTATAGACTTTTTAAATCATCAAAAACTTCCAATTAGCGTTTATATTCCCCCTAATCAATCAATAGATAATCTTGGTTTCAGCTCCTTATTTTTAGAAGTAGATCCAAAAATATATAATTTGTTTGTATTAGAACTCAAAAAAAATGGTATAGAGACAATTCCACCTTTTTTTGATGATCTATTTACTCTTACATATTTTAAAAATAATATTCTTAATGATCTAAACCAAATACAAAGAGATTTATATCTTTCCAATTATAAAAAATCTCAAAAATCTGGTTACGTTTATCCAAATAGATACATTTTAATATCGAGAAGATGGTTGTCTAACTTCGCTATGAGATCATATTTAATGACTAACCTAAAAAAATCAATAGACAATATTTTATTATAATAAAATTAATATTGATAAAAATTTTATCTATAGTAAAGTACTTTTTTTAAAGTAATTAAGAAAATAAAAATTAATTTTATAATCTTAAAAGTTAATTAAATTATCAAAAATAAAATCTTTAAAATATGATATATTAATTCAATTTTAAATAAAGATGTATAAAGATAAGTTATCTGAAAAGGTTTGGAAAGGCTGTGTTAAAAACAACCCTATTTTTGCTATTGATATAATTATTTTCAACCCTAAGAAAGGTATCCTTACAGGGAAAAGATTGAATCAACCTGCTAAAAATAAATATTTTGTACCAGGAGGTAGAGTCTTTAAAAACGAATCCAGAGAGAAAGCATTTGAAAGAATTTCTAAAATCGAAGTTGGAAAACTAATAAAATTTGAAGAATCCAAACTAATAAATATTTTTGAACATTTTTATGAGAACTCTAAATGGGAAGATGAAAATTTTGGAACACACTATATTGTTGAAGCAAGATATATTGTTGTTGATTCAAAATTTGAGAAATTTATAAATCTAGAAAATCAACATAGTAAATTATTATGGATAGATCATAATTCTGTTAACAAACCGATACTTCATAATTACTGCAAAGCATACCTTAATTATTTTCATTAATTAAAAAACTGTATTACTATAAATTAAAAAAATAATTATTTTTCTATGAATCAATATAACTAGATTATTTTTTTATATAAATGAACTGATTTTAATTTGAAAAATATATTATAAGTTATTTTAAGACCTCGAATTCTTATATAAAAAAACATTAAAATTAATACTTACTAATTGGGTCAATCATTTTTGAATACTTTTCTTTATATATATTCTTCCAAGTAAATTTATTTATTAATTCAAAACCATTTTTTACTAACTGAGAATCATTTAATGTTATGGCTTCATAAATAGTATTTGCAATACTTTCATTATCAAATGGATCAAACCGAAAAGTATTTGGAAGGTAAAGAAGATCATCATTTGCTGAAATATTTGCAAATGTAATAGATTTTACACCGCAAGCTATAGCTTCTTTTAAAGTTAAACAGCTAGATTCATGATAACTAGAGGAAATTGTAGTTATTGAATTTCGATAGCACCAAATTAGTTCCTTCATTGATAAAAAACCAATATAAAAGAACTTTACATTCAATTCTTTTGATAACTTTTGACATGATTTTAAGGTCCCATAATCTTTACCAGAACAAATTAAGTAAGGTATTTCTATTTTTTTACTTTGTCTAAGTATATTTAGTCCTTTAATAAGATTAATATGATTTTTATGCTTCCAGAACTGTGCTGGATAAAAAATAAATTTATTCAGTAATTTATCTTTTTTAAAAGCATAAGGGGTAGAATCACTAGCATTAGGACTAAATTTCAACTCATTGAAACCTTCTTCAGCAAGAAAA
>QCUR01000012.1:0-8212 GCA_003208875.1 Prochlorococcus sp. AG-679-M23 | reverse complement strand
ATGGAAATTCATATTATTTAAACTTTGATAATGAGAATTATTATCAATTATGTATCAAAAAATTCTTTATTGCAATAGATTCTCATTATCATTATTTATTTTGAATTTTTTCTTTACATTATTAATTGGAATATAATTTAAATGGGTGGAATAAATTTTAGAATTAGATATGAGCTCTAATAAAATCTGTGTAAATTGTGGTAGTTCCGATCTTGTCTCCGACAGATCACTAGGAGGTAGGATGGTCTGCTTTAAATGTGGTTCCTCTTCATTTAAAAATAAGTCTTTTTCGCGCATTCAAAACAAAAAAATTATTTATTTATTAATTGCCTTGGTTATTCTATTGATTGTACTTCTTTAGGTTTTCTGTAAACATGCCAATAGCCTTTATGTTTAGTAACCTCGATATTAATATCAAATAAAATACTTAAATTTTTGCCATTTATTGTTTCGCTTTGCGTTCCATCTGCAATTATTATTCTGTCTTTCATAATTATGACCCTGTTGTATATTTCTGTAATCATTGATATATCATGAGTTACACAAATTATTTTCGTATTTAATCTTGTTAATTCATTAATTTGATCTGTTACATAAAATTTTGATTTTAAATCTAAATTAGCAATTGGCTCATCTAGAATTAATATCTCTGGATTTTTAACTAAAGCTCTAGCAATTAGAACAATTTGTTTTTCACCCTCAGATAAATGTGAAAAATATCTTTGGGATAACTTTGTTATTAACATCTTGTCAATAAGATTTTCCGCTAATAAAACATCCTTTTCAGATTTATTTGAGATTTTGCAATACTTACCATATAAACCACTAATAATTAAATCAAATACCGTTATATTTGCATTTACTCTTGCCTTAACATCGTGATTTACTGTACTAATCTTTTGTCTAAGTTCCCAAATACTAATAAGTTCTTTATTAAATAGTTTAAAAACAGTATCTTTCTTTAAAACTGGATATATATTTCTATTTATTAGTTCTAATACAGATGACTTTCCAGAGCCATTAGGTCCAATCAAAATTACATTTTCACTATATTTTAGTTTTAAATTTAAATCCTTCACTACCTCGTATTCATTTTTAAAGCAACTAATATTTTTTGCTTCAAGCCAATAATCATTAGTCACTAAAATTTGTTACTCCAGAAAATGAATAACTGTATTGAACTAAGAACGAATATTAAAAGATACAGCCAATTAAGCCATACTGGTCGATTAACTTTTTTCATTGAAGTTATATTATTAGCAACAAAAACAAGAGTGGTGCTGCATATCTTATAAATGTTTTTCTTATTATGTTTATATTATTAATAACTTCCAATTTCTTAATTTCTGGAGGATATTTTAAAATTATCTCATCATAAACATTTAGTTCCTTATTTTTATTTATGTGTTTCCAAGGATTATCCTTTTCTTCAGATTTTTTATACCAATTCCAGAAATAATTTATTATTCTATCTTCACCTAGTAACTTTATCTCGTCATTTTTTATTAAGCCTAATTTTTGATTATAAGTTTGGGTTTTAAGAATCATATAATCTTCATCAAAGATTTTGTAAAAAATCTTTTTTTGAATCTCTTTGAATAATATTAAGTTATTAAGAAATTTGTTTTTAAGGAATTTCCTATAATGTCTAACTATTACTCTCGCTTTATTATCTCCTAGGGGAATGTGATCAAGCACCTGCACATATCGTGAAGTCGCAGGCTCTCCTTTATAGATTAAAATCCTTCCTGGTGGAATATACTTTATTCTTATAAATTCTTTTGTAGGATTATTTTTGTAGAAATATATACTTTCAATATAATTTGGATTGATATTTATTTTTTGATTAAAACTTACTAGTACATTTTTATTTACATCTTTGTCTGGAATTGTATCTCCATGAACCCAAAATATATGAAGAATATCCAAATGATTTTCTATAATTCTTGACCAATCACATTTAAAATCAACTAAAACCTCTTCAGATACGGAATCTTTAACTGAAAATCCATTAGCAGTTAACTCATAATTACTAATTAATGAATCATCATTAAAATTAGTTAAATCTTTCTCTGACTTGTCAGTAAAATAAATAAAAATATAACTTTCCTTCTCTACTACTTTGTATTGAGATAAGTGAATTCTCTTTGCATAATTATCATAATTATTATCAACAATATGACTACAGGTTATCTTATCTATATTTTGACAGTTTCCTTGAGAACTGAATCTTGCCCCATGATATGGGCATGTTAATTCACCATTAGAAATTGAACCGCCATAAAATGAGGAACCTCTATGAGGGCAAATATTTTTGATACATCTAACATTATTGTTCTTATCTCTAAAAAGAAGAAGAGGTTCATCAAATAATGAAAAATAATGAATTTTGTTTTTTTGAAGCTCTGTTGAAGGACAAATTGCATACCAGCCATATAAACCTAATTTTAATTCTTTTTGTTTTTCTCTTACCTCCAAATTATCTATATTAACTACAGTTCCTTTTTTAAAAGGCTTTAAAACCGTATTAATATCTTTAGTTTTAAAAAAATTAATTTGCTTATTTTCCATAAACTAATATCTTTTTTTAATTGACCAGTTATCTTTGGGAACTATAACTCAAGTAAATAATCAATTTCTGTTATAAAAAAAATTCTCTATCATTTGTAGCAATATTTGGAGAAGAAATATTAGATTATCATCCCATTAACTTATAAAGTATCTTTTAATCGTTTGAAAAGTATATTTGGTTTTATTCTTATGTTTTTCAATAATTTTGTAGATTTTTAAAATTTTGTCAAATATTTTATTTTCTAAATAACTTTATCTAACTTAAATAATTTTTTCTATAACAATGAATTGTCAAGTTTTAATGTATGCGATTGTTTAATAATTCTTGTTAATGTAAATTAAATCAATAATATTTGGTTTTCAATGATTAAAAATATTTTTAATATTCTTTTATTATTTCTTTTCTTGATATTCGATACCCCTGCTTATCCTATTGACTCTTCACAAAAGGCTATTGAAAAATATTCTTTAAAGATTTCCAATAAGTTTGCCAATACTTATTGTAACTCTATAAAATTTGGTATTTCCAAGGATGGGGCGTTGAGATTTTCAATAGGAGAGACGAATAAAGAATTTTCTAATAGTAAATTAAATAAATTTATTGACTATGAACTTCTTAATAAAAATATTCTTCTAAGCCTAAAAAATAATTGCAAGATATTTGACTTCCCTGAATATGAATTAGACAAATTGGCATTTAAAAACTAAATTTTAAATATTTCCTAAAATAAAGCTTTATTTCTTCCCTATCCAGTCATTTGGTTTCTCCATCATCCAGTCAAAAACCCCTTTTGCATCAAGATTTCTAGAGGCAATTACGAATAATATTGGAAATAATAAAGACACTATTCCGATTACAAACATTTCTAATTTTCCAATTCCAATTTCAGATAATGTTAAAGCAAAAATTTTAATCATTTTTCGGTTGTATTCCTAATTTCATGATTGGCAATAGTTGATAAATAAATATTAGAATAATTTATGTTTATAGAAACTATATTACTAAATTATGGCTAAATTTAATTTAATATTTTGTATAAAGTACCTATTTAACAAGTCATATTATTTAAATAACTTATATGAAGAGTTTATTTTTTAATGACGTTTAATTCTTTAACCTATTTTATTGGATCGATTTTGACAATAATGATAATTTTCTCGTTTTCTAAAATCTTTTTTAAAAGTAAAAAAAGAAGTGCAGAAAGTATTTATAAATTAATTGATGATTTAGAAAAAAAATATATCTATTAGATTTCTTCAAACTTCTAATTGGAAATGTTATTTAATAATTAAAAAATATTTTCACATATTAATGAATTTAATCAAATTCTATGCCAACTTCTTCTTTAGCATCTCTATCTAAATCAGGAAGATGAGGTTCTACCCAGTGTTCTTTATTATCGATACCTGCTGCGTTGACATAATTCATAATGTGTTGATCAACTTGCTTATATAAGTCATGAAGGTTTAAATCCATCCGAATGTCATGAGCAATTTCTGAAACTTGTTGTTCAGTTAGACAATGATCCGGATGTAATAAATCACAACAAGGAATTCTTTTTTCAATCAACTCATTTATGTTGATCTTTATTTCGTAATCTTGATGTACAGTCATTACTGTGTAAAGTAATTAATTTCAATATTAATTACTCTTTTATTTATTTACGCGTTCGGTTATGAAACGAAGTTGTTTGGTTTAAGTACTTTATATTTTTCATTCATTTATCTTAATTTTCATATTAAATGACAAGAAAATTGAAAAGACACTTGCATGGATATATTTTTATGTTTGATTTAAATAAAAGACATTAATTATGAAGTCATTAAGGTTTTCTAGAGAGACTAGTAGTTATTTGCCAAACATATTAGATAAATTTAAAAAGAAGAAATCTAGTGGAGGAGCTTTCGTTACATGGTTCCTTGTATGGTATTTTGGATCATCAATATTATTATTATTAAGCTTGCATTCTTATTATATGGGCTTTGCTAAATAATAATAAACAAAGTTTATAAAAAGTTTAATTATATAAACAGGTCTTCCAGGTCCTTATATAAATCATCTTGATCTAATTGATTACTTGGTGAATCTAGTTTCTCTACTTCTACTAAAGACACTTCATCTTTAGACTTGTAATAAAGATATCCAATGGCTCCGAACAAAAGAGTGAAAGGTATGATCATAATAATAATTGTTGACTTGTTTTGAATATAGTGCAACACTTATTTAAGTCAAGTGATGAACTTATATATGCCTACAAAGAAAAGAAGAGTTGGTTTTATCCCTAGAAGTGATGTCTTGGATCTAATAAATAAATTAAGTTTTGAAAGCAATTTAAGTATTTCAAAAATAATTAATATTTTAGTAGAGGAGGCACTTTATAAAAGAGGGATATTTAATATAAATAATAGTAAAGTTTTGAACTACGAATACAAAATTAAATTTGATAATGAAAATCTAACAAAGATAAAAATTGATGACAAAGATATCTCTAATGAAATTAATAATTCTGAAAATCAACATGATAAAGCGACGAGTAATGAATTTATTGATAGGGAAATTTATGAAAAATTTTTAATGTTCCTTCAATTTCAAGAAGAAATGAAAAAAAGGAATTAATCTAATAAGTGTTGCACTGTACTGTACTGTAAGGTACTATTTAAGGGTACATATTTTGAATTTTCAAGTCGTTATCGAATATTTATTTTCTGAGAATAGAAAATAAATTTAGTTATTTTTAGGTATTTTTTCCCTTTTTCTTTAATTTTTACTATGAATTTTTATACTCATGAATTAAAGCTTAACCTTTTGCCTCCAGATAGATTATATTGTGATTTTAATTATTGGAGCTCTTTATTTACTCAAGATATGTCCATTCTTTGTGAAAAGTGTCATTGTGTTCCTTTAAAGAACTTACCATCCGATGTTTCAGATATGATTTTCCCTTATTTATTATTAGCCTTATCAGACTACAAGATTTTGAATAAAAAGAATTTTAAAGGGATTGGACTTGATAACTTATTAAACCTATGGTTTGATAAATATTCTTTGAACAAAAATGGTTATTTCCAACTTACGAGCTTAACTTGAAAAATATAATTTAAATAATATGGTATTTTAAGATCATTTTTAATAATATTTTCTTCAAAAGTATTCAGTAAATAGATTAAATAACTTTAAAAAGTGATTGGACTATAAATAAATTGTTTATAAACTAATCAAATAAAAAATATTTGTAGATTTATTTATTGAAAGCGGACTAAATCCTCGTGGAGAATTGGACTTTAGTCCGCTCTATCTTTTTAGCAAAGGAATATTTAAGTGGCAAGTTAAGTCTCAATTTTTATTTTAATGATATCTTTTAACTCTTAATTTTGAATACTATTTTATCAAGTTGATTTGTTACTTTATTTAGATTCAATATTTATAATTAACCATTCATTTACTTACAAATAAAATTAGTCCACGAGTAAAGATAATAGCAACCGCGAAAAGATAAATCCAAAACAATACCATACTTATCTTGTTCTCTAAATTACCTTTGTGATAATTGTCTTTCATTAATAATTAATAGCAATATGATCTTAAAGATTAAAGGAATTCTAATCTCCTATCACTAATTGTAATTTCCTGAAATTTTTTTTGAAAAATCTCATTTGTGGGATATTTATAACTGATTTTTATCTAATTAAAGTTTTTAAATAATTTTTTGGATATATTCCTCCGAATAAATCTTTAATGTAAGTTTTATAAACGAAAGGAAAAATTAATTTTTCTATTAATTAAATATTTAAAATTATTTTTTATCGTTTTTAGATTATTTTTTATTTTTACGAATTGATCATCACTAGTAGAAGTTATTTCTTTCTATTATTTCTTGATTTCAATTTTATATTTCTTAGAGATAATATTCCATTCGTTAGGGGTTCTTTATTTTTTAACTTGTTTTTATTACTAAATTTCTATTAAATTATTATTTGTCTATTTTTCTATAAATACTTCTGGATCTAAAAAATCTTCTTTAATTTGTTTTAAACGTTTTTGGTAAATAACCTCGTACTTAGAATCGGAGGGGTCACGACTTTTGTATCTATTATAATTTTGTCCTTCATATTTTTCTAAGTTTATAAATTCTTCTACTTGCTTGATAAGATCTTTATAAATGGAAGCTCCTGTAATTTGTTCTTGAGAAAGTTCTCTTGAATTTGAATCAACATACTCAACAATTCCTTTATATGTATAAAGCCATTGTCTCCTTATCACAGGATCGAGGGCGATAACTTCTTTAACTATAAAGTTTGTACACAGTTTTAACTTTATCTTTAAATTTTTAATATCAGTCAAAAAATAGGGGGAGAATGTTTACATCATTTTAGATCAAGCTTCATATAATTCCTATTATTTTTTTAGTACTCTTATTTAATTATTAAAATTAAATTCTAAAGAAAAAACATCAAAAATATTGTGTTAACTTTATTTTTGTAGCTTATAACCAAATTGAATTAATTGGTTGTACGTAGATTTAATTTGTAAATGGTTTAGAGATAGACGTCTTTCTGCATTCTTTTGAACATAAAAAAACCCTTTATTATCTAAATTTTTCTCAATTGTTACGTTTTGCTTCCCTTTATTTAGAATCCAAGGCTCTTTTTGAAAATTCTCATCTCCAAATTTGTAATCCCATGGGAAAGTCTCGGCAAATTTATTTTCTTGTGACAAGTAAGGTATTTATCTCTTATGAATTCTAACCTTACTTTATTTTATTGTTGTTGAACTAATTGATGGCGATATATTTACTTTTTGATTTATAAGGTCTCTCCACAAACAAGCCATTACGTAAGTTAAAAGTGAGCTTGAAAATATTAAAAAAAATGATGTAGTAGTCATGTTGTTGTTTGTAAAATAAAACTTAGTGATTCCGCTGTATAATCGATTATTTAACAGAAAATAAATTTAAATAAATGTCTTGGAAAAGAGTTAATAATTAAACTAAGTTGAGAAAATTTTAAGACCTTATGGCTTTGTTTAATTCAAACTTTTCCGCTTTTTCATTTTGACACTCAGTGTCATCTTCAGCGCATTTTATTTCTGCTTTCTTGTTCATGTGACTGTTGCAACCGCCTGCAATAACTGATAACCCAGTTGTAGCGCTGAAACTAGCCAAGCATAAGAAGGCTATGTATGGAATAATACTTCTCATCTAATTGTTACTATATGTAAACTTATTATGTTATATTTGATTCCTAACTGCGAGTAGATAGGATATTCTTTTGAGTCTCATTGATTTATTAATGAATTTTATTATGTGTATGTATGCAGATAGATTTTGAAAAGTCTTATTTAATTGTTTTTACTATGTAAGTCCTTAATAAGCAAAAAAAAAGACTTCGGTAAATAATACCGAGCCTAGGTGATGGGGATTTTTATTATTACAGAAATTTTTATATAGATCAACCCCCCACAAATGGTGCAGTTATTTTATAAATCACTACATGTGGTCTCATTTTCCTTAAATATTATTTTTTTATTTTTTGGAATGGCTTAGTGTTGTTAATTAATTAGTTTTTTAAGCTCCTAATGAGTTAAATTTTATTATGCAATAGTAAGTAATTATTTATTTATGGAAGTTTAAAATAATTGATT
>QCUR01000011.1:0-19231 GCA_003208875.1 Prochlorococcus sp. AG-679-M23 | reverse complement strand
ATGGAAATTCATATTCGCAGTCTTTTGATAATGAGAATTAATGTCAATTATGAACCATTAGGCGGCTTATTGCAATAGATTCTCATTATCAAATCTTATTGAATTTTATCTTTGCATTACTAATTTGAATATAATTTAATTAGGAAGATTTTTTTATAAGATATGAACTCTATAAAAGCTGCCAAAATTGCTGCTAATAAAATATTATTTTTATTAGGATTTCTATTAAATTTAAACCTCATTTTCTAAGATTGCGAAAAAGAAAATGAGGTTAAAGAGAGGTTCTCATTACAAACCGAAGTTATCAAAGCTAACGGCTAGTAGATTTCTCTAATTTCTACTTTTATATTTATACATTGAGTTTCTAAATTTAGGAAGATTTATTTTATACATTAAGATGTTGTATTTTATTTAAAATAAGTTTTTATTGAAAATTAATTAATATGCTTACCAGACTCATTGAAAGATGAAAATAAGCATAAAGGGAAACAGCTAAAAACACAAATTGTTCTAAAGGAATCATAATAAATAATTAATTATTTGAATTTTGTTTAGTAAATTAATTTTTTGTTTGGAAGATGTTTTCTAATATCAAATCTCTACTTGACCGTTCATCTTTTTTAGTCATTTTTTTTGGATTATTATTAGAGGATGAATTAAAAGCTCCCCATCTTTTGAGCCAAAACAAAGTATAGAAAAATGCAACTATAAAAGGAGCTCCTACAATTAAGAATCTGATATCCATCAAATTACCTTAATTAATAAGATTTAAACTGCATTGCTAAAATTGCGCCAAGGAAGAAAATGGTTGGAATTCCTAAGGCATTTACAGCTGCAGTTCTTATAGTAAAAACAGGATAACCCTCCTCAGGTCTGTTTGTATTGATAATCGATGAATCTTCCCATACTTGGTAGTTTTTAAAAGGAGCTATACCTTGTTTAGGTAATCCGAAAGGTGTCAATCTAAATACATCCCATTTTCCTAACCAAAATACTGTAAAGATCCAGGCAAAAATAATTGGAGTAATAACTAATAAAATTCTAAAGTCCATTTGATAAATAGTTAATTTGTTATTTATTTTGATCTTTATAAATAAATAAAAAACTAAATCTTTAATTTATGTTTAAGTAAAAACACTTAATAACATTAGTTTTGAACATTAGTCACTATAGGGAATGATTTATTGGTTTAGTTAAAGTATATTTTTTAAATTTTACTAAATAAATCTATTGTAGATTTGGAACCATAATAAATAATAATTATGGAGACATTTAGATTCTTACTTTTTGGTATTGCAGGTTTAAGTCTAATCTTTTGGGTTGCGGTAATTGCTTTATGGCATACATATATGTTCCCAACCTTCTTTAATGAAGATAAAGCTTTCAATGCTGTTATTTCTCAAGAAAATTCACTTACCTCTAAACCTATTCTTGGAAATTTAGTTAACAGTAATAACTTCATAAGTAGAGAAAAATATTCAATGAAAAACTTTGTCATAGCTGACTTTTCATCTATTCAAAATAATTTTAAATTGAATAAACTTTATACCACTGTAATGATTGGAGTTTCATTCACCACTTTTATTTTTCTGACTTACGGATTAAGCAGTTCTATTACAACGGTAAATTAAATGGAATCAATATATACTTTGGTTTTTTTAACTTCTTTCCTTTATTTAATCTTTAATTCATTTAAAGATTTTAATATTAAATAAAGCAGTTTAGTATTTTTTTTCATCTAATAAGAATTTTCTTCTTATAAAGAAAAATACTGCTGTAGTTATTATCATTAAAGGTGGATGAAATGATATCGAATTTAGATAATCGTAGTAACTAAAGTTATCCATTAATTTTGTGAATAATTAATAAAACTATAAAACAGATTTAAAATTTTAACTGGCTTATATAAATCATAAGAAAGTATAAATTGAAAGTAAAAATTGTATCTATATCTTGCTCCGTATTTATATTTTAATTTCTCTTAAAAGTTCGAATAGGGTTCGAATGGAATTTTTTGTAAAAAATAAAACTCTTGCTATGACTGTAAAAATGCATCCCGTTCACTTTTCATTAGCCAATAGTTAGGTTTAGTCATAGTCTATATTTTGGGAAAAATAGGGCTGCTGGTATGGTGCTGGTATGGAATTTTGTTAACTTTTTCATAAGCCAGCTAAATCCAAGGCATTTTATCTAGTTTATCGAAGATAGTTTGTCGAAGAAAGTTTAGAAAAATATAGAAATAGCTTAGTTAGCGTTTCTTTTATTTTGTATTTATTTTTTTAGTAATTCTTAGATAAACATATAAACCAATACCAAGCAGAAAAACGTCTAAGTATATATGCCACGGAGGAAATATTTGATGAAGTAATTCCATTCTTTAAGCAATTAAAGAAATCAAGAATCATTATCTTTTCCGCTATAAATCTTTTATCCATTAAAAAAGAGGTCTTCAATATTCTCTAATTTAGATCAACATTTAATTGGTTTAAATCCGGGCGGGAATATCAGCGGAAAGATGCCAATATTAACAACGCACCTCAACTGTAGCAATGTTAAATTTTATTCATTACGTTCATATTGATACAAAGTTATTATGTTTATTTATGTGATTTAGTATTTATGATCTATCTTTTTAACTAAATAAATAAGAGGGCTTTTCGCCCTCTTCAAGTCATGCACCTCAGTGTCCACAAAGTCGATGAAGTGCTTTTGACTCCTGAATTATTTATACTCCTATCGACTCTGGAAATATAGTGCTGAGAACCCCAAAGCATAAATGCTTGAGCAAAAACTACCATATGAATGGAATGCAAATTGGATGACAATCCTTTCAATTAATTAATCTCTCTTCATATCTTTTTTTTTCTTCTTTTTTTTCTTATCTTTCTGTTTCTTTTTCACTTTTTCTTTTACATCTTCTGCTTTTTTTTCAATCTCTTCTAGCTTATTTGAGATTTCCTTTATAGCTTGTGCTTTCTCTTCTTTAACTTCGGTTTCTTTTACCTCTTCTGTTTCTGCTTTCACTGCAATCAATGGCTTCGCTTCAGTTTTTGATTCTACTATTTTTGACTTTAGTTTTATTGATTTATTCGCTTCAGCAAATTCTAATGCTCTCTTATTGAAGGTTTTCATTATAAAATAAAACACTGATATGACTATTGGGATATGAGCTAATCCACCTGCAATAACTTTTGCTTGTGAGTAAACCATTTATAAGTTGAATAAGAATCTCGAATATTTAAGCATAAATTTTATGAATCTCTATGAGTAATCTCACCTTTTAATAAGCTAAAAAAAAGAGATTGTACTCCCGCCTTTAGGAAACAATCTCTTCACTTAGTACTTAGTTATGTCTGGGAATAAATTAACAACGCACCTAAATCTTTGATCCTTGCTGCTAATTTAGTTGGCTGTTTAAACCAATCTAATAAACTTCTCTGGTGGACTATCGATCATTTCTAATCCCTCCATTTGATTAATTGGAAATTAGTACGAATAATTTTTTTTGTATATCCGTAATTATGCTGATTTATTTAAAATTTAGTATCAGAATTAAAGTCATATTTTTAGTTCCGAAGTTATTTAAAGTTGTTACTTGATATTTTTTTAGGTATTCATACGCTTGATTTTTCTATATCAAACGTACTAAATAACACTCAAATCAAAGGAGGTTAATCAAATGACCAACTTAGGATTAGAGCTACTCATATTGACTGTCTTACTTATTTACTTTGGAGTTTTTATAACTCAAAGTATTTATAGAAAATATGAAAAAGCCTATCTACGCAAAACAATTTTTTGCAGCAAATCACAAAGTGACCCCTATTGCATTATTGAATAATAGGGTTTAAAAATTTTCAAAAAATCAAGGAGGTTAATCATGTCTTACGGAAATCCTTATAAACATAAGATTCAAAATACAATACATTTTTTTCTAGATACATTCTCAGGTCGGAATTCAAACTCGAGAGCTTTAAATGATGACCAAATGGAATGCATGCAATTTGGAATTTGTTCTTTTGTTCCAAAGCCATCAGAAGAAATTCCATATTTTCATTACTAATCAGGAGAATAAAAATGAAGATTAAAAAACCTCTCACTCTACCCCAGAAGTACTTTAATGAATTTCAAAACTACTTTCATAATGCTGATGAGAAATTAGTTTCATATAGTTATATTCCTGAATATCTTAAGAAAACTGCTTCAGAAAAACCAAATACTCTTTTTAAAAAATCATTTAAAGAAAGAGTTTAAAATTTAATTTAAATCACTAGTTTGAAATTCATAAGTAGTTTCAATATCATCAAGATCTTGTTTTGTTAATTTATAGTCCGATCCATCTCTCTTTAACTTTTCTTCTACCCAAGCAATACATTCTTCCAGAATAGGATAGTCAGGTTTTCTACTCACAATCCAATCTTGCATTTGGTTAGAAATATACCAACTGACCGAAGTCAATATCGGTTAGTTTTTCAGTCTGCAAAAGTGTGAATAAAGTGTGAATAGAAAATTTAGAATTCTTGAGATTCCAGTAATAGCTAGACAGGCTCACTTTTCATTAGCCAGTAGTTAGGTTCAGTCATAGACTATGATTTACGGTAAATAGGGTTGCTGGCATAGCATTTTGTGAACTTTTTCATAAGCCAGCTAAATCCAAAGTATTTTATTTAGTTTATCGAAGATATTTGGTCGAAGAAAGTTTAGAAAAAATATAGAAACAGCTTAGTTAGCGTTTCATTTATTTTGTATTTATTTTTTTAGTAATTCTTAGATAAACATATAAACCAACACCAAGAAGAAATACATCCATATAGATATGCCAAGGAGGAAATATTTGATGCACTAATTCCATTTAATTTTCTTTTTCCCAAACTCTAGCAAGTTCTCTTAATAAAGTTTTTACTTCCATATCTGAAGCTCCAGAGTCTTCTTGGAATTTATTACAAATTTCTTTAATTTCCTCATAAGCCTGCTCTATTAATATCGTTTTTTGATCTGGATTTGCCATTAAAAAAGAGAGTTTTATCCCTCCAGTTTAGATCGAATGTCAATCAAAGATATTTTAGATAAAAGGGGCTAAAATTAGCCCCTCTTGGTGAAACTCTTCCAAAGAAACACCAAAAAAATTATACTTTAAAAAATTCAGAACCTATTGTTAAAACTCTTCAAATAAGGATTTTTAATATTAAATTTCAGTTTTAAAATAGGAAAATATATAAAATAGAAAAACAGTCAAACAACCTTTGTGAAAAAATCATTTTTTTCAGTACTTGCACTTTTAATATTTACTCCAGCTTTAAAAGCTGCACCAATAAAAAGTGAAAATAATCTGAATTTCCCAAAAATTATTTCATATAGATCAGGTTCTTGTGGTTGTTGTAAAAAATGGGTTAACCATTTAAGGAGTAATGGTTTAGAAGTTGTCGATAATATTGTTGAAGATATCTCATTAATTAAAGATCAATATTCAATTCCAAATAATTTCAGGTCTTGTCACACAGCAAAAATGGGAAATTATCTTATAGAGGGTCATGTGCCTTTTGAATCAATTAAAAAGTTAAATTTAAAATCTCCAACCATTGCAGGTATTGCTGTACCAGGGATGCCTCATGGTTCTCCAGGAATGGAAGTACACAATAATGGTTCACACTCTCACGATCATTACAAAAGTTATGAGGTCTATTCCTTTGGAGAGAATATCCAAGAAGAGATTTTTGATAAAGTTACCCCTTAGTCGTCATATAAAATGGAGTTAATTACTTCTTTTTTAAATTTACGGTTAATCAATAAAAGGTTTGGGTAAAGTTTGGGTAAATAATTATAAATCCTTGAGAACCCCTCTGATATCAAACTGGATCACTCTTCATTAGCCAGTAGTTTTATCGTCTAAACGGAAAACCGCAACATGGTCTGGTCTCCGTAGACTTGAAAGAAAGCTAGAATTTAAAAAAATTAATAGTAGATCTAAAGCTAAAACAAAAGCAGTAAAGATGGACCTTTCTACCACATCACCCACAACGGTCTTAGAACCAAAGATAAAAAAAACAAAATATCCGGAAGCACGAGTAATAGTTTTAGATGATAATTTTAATACTTTTGAACATGTTGCTAATTGCCTGCTAGTAATTATTCCAGGAATGAGTGAAAAAAGATCATGGAATCTTGCCATTCAAGTAGACAAGTCAGGTTTGGCGGAAGTATGGAGAGGGAACCTTGAACAGGCAGAATTATACCACGAGCAACTGGTTATCAGGGGATTAACAATGGCACCAATTGAAGCTGCTTAAAATCCACATAATAAAAGTCAATATTCCTATTATTTAATAAATACAAAATCTCAATGAAATCTCTTCTCGCGAGCAAAAGATCAAAAGCAATATTAGGTATTTCTATTGTCGCTATAGGTATCGGTGCAATATCAAAAAAGGTTATTAGCTACCCAGCTGGAGGATGCATGAAGGGGGCTCAAGAAATGACTTTTAATAAAGAAACAAATAATTACTTCATTTAAAGAATAATCTTTTTTTAGCTTAATGAAAGCTCTTGCTCATAATTTTTTGTCTAAATTTTATTTTTGTGGTTTATATACCTCTTAAAATTTTATAACTCTTTATTTTTTTTAGTTAGTAGTGAGGGTTACTTACCTTTTACTTTTTATAAATGAATCTTTGTATATCTTCAAAAAGGTTTGATTTAGAACGAAAAAAACCATTTGAATTTAAATAAGATTTACCTTTTTCTATATTTTCAATTCTTTTTTCATAAGAATTATCATCTAAATCTTTTGACATAATATATTTAATGGAATTTCATTCTGACCAATGAATACTAAAAAGAAGTTATAAAAAATACAAAAAACAAATTTAGTATGTTTTCTATTTTGATGAATCTCAAATTGTTTATGGTTTGTTTTAATAAAAAATTTTTTAGTAATCCATGTTGAAATCAGATGGACTTCCGGTTAATGAACAGACAACCAATTCCTCATTCTTCATCTCTTTTATTTCTACTATTGGTCTCCCCATTTTTTTTAAAACTTCAATATCTTGAAAAGTTTGACATCTAGCAATAATCTGTCCATTTTGATCGAAGCAACTGTAATAAGTCATATTTAATTATGCAATTTATATTTTATGGTTGGCTTCAGTTGTATCCCTGCAACTGCCTCATGACAACCATGTATTAATCCTAGGACTGGCAATTAAATAACAGTCTCAAAATTTGGTCTTCTTCCCGTACTTTATTCTTCCTTAAACCGTACATACTGATACTCATAAATGATATGCGTTAGTAGTTAGAACATAGGTGTAGTGAGTAGGAGGAAATCATGAATAAAAGAGTTCCTTATGCAATTATTCCTAAATACTTTAGGACTATTAACAACATAGATAACGGAGCTAATATTAAAGTAATTTATTGGAAACTGAAGTGTGAAGAGAACCCCTCATATCGGGGCTGCGAAATTTAATTATTTTTTTATCTAAATTTTTCCTAATTATCATTTCATCCATCCAGATTTGTTTGTATCTAAATTTAATTATCTTTAGCATTAAAAAACTCAAAATATATGAATTATTAAATCCTTTTTATTGAAATGTTTATAGAAGATCCAAAAATAATAAGCGTTTCATTTATTCCCATGTGGTCATATCAGTAATGCCTTGAGATCTTTGCATCCAAGAATACTTCCAAGTACCATTAAAATTTTTAAAAATGCAAGTATAAGTTGAAAGATCTTTATTTTTATTTCCTTTATAACTGAAGATTTCATTTAAAGTAAAAACTGCGTAAGCTATCTCACCGTAAATTTCAATTTTGTGGGTTTTGATTAATTCTGATGATTCTGCAACTAAGTCTTTACTATCAAACATTCCCACTAATCCCTTAGCAGATATTGGATTTCCACTTGGTCTTACAGCTAAAAAATCCTCAGTTACATTTGGTATTAGAAAAGAAGAATCTTCACTGGTTGCATAACCATTAATTAAATCTTCTATGGCTTTAGTATTTGACATTAAAAAAGGAGCTAATTGCCCCTTATTTTAGATTAACTGTCAATCAGGTTGATTTATTCTTCAGGATTCAAAGTAGGTAAACCTTCTGCTGAAGCCACAGCAACCCACATAACTGCTGACGAATCGCCACTATTAGCCATTGTATGAGCAGGAGTATTTGCTGAGAGAACAAATGAATCTCCTTCCTTAAAGGTTTTACTAATACCTGTCTTTTCAGCAAGAGTTAATTCACCACTTTCAATATGACCCAGTAAAGGTACAGGATGAGAATGCATAGGTATAGTGGCTCCATTTTCAACTTCTACTCTAATCAAACGCATTTCAGCTTTTCCTTTTGGATACTTAAAATTATCTCCATCGATGTTTTCTGAAGAGGTGAAGATTTCTTGTACATCAACAGGAGATTCTGCAGCTATAGAAATGCTTGGGTTGATAAGCATTAATGCAAAAGCCAATGCTATGAATAAATTCTTGATCATGAATTTGAATTTCTAGAAAATTATTTAGACTTATAGTATTTAGTTTTTAAATATCTGTCAGCACTTGATTGAACTTTTTGAATAATATTAACCGAATACAAATCAATTAAAAGTTTGGTTAAAGTTTGGTTAAATTAAGTGTAAAACTTCAGATCCCATTAATAGTTAGAAGTGTACACTTTGCATTAGCCAGTAATTAAGTTCTGTCATGTCAGTGGATTATCAGAAAATTCTACTCGTGGATGAATCATGAATTAAATTCTTTAAGAGTTGCTTTTATAAGTTTATTATCTATTAAATTATCAATTTAAAAAAGTGTGGAAGGGTAGGGGGTTAATATCTATATTTTCTTCAGTAAATAAAATACTTCACAAATTTCTGTCAGAATAAAAAAGCTAAAAGATTTTTTTTATCAATTTATGGTTTGATTTGATTTTTATTGACAGTATTAATTTAGATGAAAAAATTTTTTTAAAACTGTGACAACTGAATCAAATCAAAATTCTGAATTTGAGAGGAAACATCCTAGCGAGGGGATGGATGCCTTAGATAAGGAATCAAAATTGCCTCTCAAAGGATGGGAAAATGAAGTTGCTCGGGCTAAAGAATATGGTTTGGAAGCTGCTAAAAGTATAGTCGATAGAAAAATATCTACTTTTTCAAGAGGTGAGTTACCTCATTTTGCGGGGATAAATACATTTATGAAAGCCCCATATGTTGAAAATGTAAATGAAGTAGGAAATTATGATGTTGCGATAGTTGGAGTACCGCATGATTCAGGAACTACATATAGACCAGGAACAAGATTTGGTCCTCAAGGTATAAGAAAAATTTCTGCTCTTTACACGCCCTATAATTACGAAATGGGAGTTGACCTTAGAGAGCAAATTTCTATATGTGACGTGGGAGATATTTTTACAATTCCAGCAAATAATGAAAAAAGTTTTGATCAAATTTCAAAAGGTGTCGCTCATATTTTTGCAAGTGGTGCGTTCCCAATCATATTAGGAGGGGATCATTCGATAGGTTTCCCGACAGTAAGAGGAGTTTGTCGCCATTTAGGGGATAAAAAAGTTGGAATTATTCACTTTGATAGACATGTGGATACTCAAGAAACAGATTTAGATGAAAGAATGCATACCTGTCCATGGTTTCATGCAACTAATATGAAAAATGCACCAGCAAAAAATCTCGTACAACTAGGAATTGGAGGGTGGCAAGTCCCAAGAGAAGGAGTGAAAATTTGTAGGGAACGAAGTACGAATGTTTTAACAGTTACTGATATTTGTGATATGGGTTTAAAAGAAGCAGCAGATTTTGCCATTGAAAAAGCTACCGATGGAACTGATTGTGTATATATTTCTTTTGATATAGATTGTATTGATGCTGGATTTGTACCAGGAACCGGTTGGCCTGAGCCCGGAGGTTTGTTACCTCGAGAAGCATTAAAACTTTTAGAATATATTATTAGAAACGTAAATGTATGTGGACTTGAGTTGGTTGAAGTTTCTCCCCCATACGATGTAAGCGATATGACAGCTTTACTAGCTACCAGAGTCATTTGTGATTCCATCGCGCACCTTGTAGTAAGTGGTCAGCTCCCAAGAAAATCAAAGCCAGAATGGATTTTTGATAAATGTAATATGTCGGTTGATAAGAAATGGAGATAAATTATTGTGCATGAAGTAGATATGACAAAATGCCTGATTCTTTCTATGGAAGAATGGGCAGAGAAAAAAAATAAAGAAAAAATAGTAGTTGAAAAAATTAATCTTAAGATTGGAGAATTTACTTGTGTAGAGCCAATATCTTTAATTAATACTTTCAATGCCGCTGTTTTTGGCTCATGGTTAGATTCTTCTGAGATTGCTATTGAGACAATACCTTTTGAAGGCAGATGCTCTAAATGTAAAAATTCGTACTACCCAAAAAAAGAGAATGGTTATAAATCACCTTGTTGTAATTTGAATTTGGAGGAGATTATAAGAGGAAGAGAGTTAAAAATTTCATCTATTGATTTTAAAGAAAAGTAAGGGTTTACTATTTAGAATAAATAAGTATTTCAATATATAAATGCATTTACCACTTTCAGACAAAATTGAACTAAATATTCTTCATCAAAATAGCCACCAAGCTGAAATTAATAAAAAAAAGTTTAATGAGTGTAAGGTAATTTGTTTAAACATAATGAGTAGTCCAGGTTCAGGTAAAACAAAATTACTTGAAAAGACTTTAGAAGATCTATCAAAAAAAATTAAGGTTGCCGTCTTGGAAGGTGATATGACGACCACCTTAGATGCTGCGAGGTTAGAGAAATTAAATATTCCAGTTGTTCCAATTACAACTGGAAGAGCATGTCATTTAGATGCAAATATGGTTAATGGTGGATTTAAAATTTTAGAAACAAAAATTAATCCCTCTTTATTAGACATTTTATTAGTAGAAAATGTGGGTAATTTAGTTTGTCCAGCAGAATTTGAGATAGGGGAACATTTTAAAGTCGCACTTTTGAGTATTACTGAAGGGGAAGATAAACCTCTGAAGTATCCAGTTATGTTTCGTGAAGCAGATTTAGTTTTGATTACTAAAGTTGATTTATTGCCATATCTAAATTTCGATATTGATGAATTAAAATCAAATATTTCTTTAACGAATCCTAACGCTGAGGTGATAGAAATTTCTTCAACATCAATGACTGGATTTGATTTATGGAAAAATTGGATAAGTAAAAAGATTCAAGAATTTAAAAAGTAAGGGAGAAATACAAATCTTAGGAATTTTCTAAAAGTATCCATCATTACAACTTTATATTTATTTTTTCTTAAGTATTGATATTACATAATCTTTTTTTTTAATAAAAAATGTTTAAAAAGTTTAAAGCTTTTGCCTTTTCTTTTATTGCTTTAGTTTTAGCAATTTCATTGAGTACACTTTCAAGCCCAGCCGCTCCAAAAGGTGATCCGATTACTCTCGGATATAGTAACTGGGCAGGTTGGTGGCCATGGGCAATAGCTGTTGATCAAAAAATGTTTGAAAAGAATGGCGTCAATGTTGAGATGAAATGGTTTGATGGATATGTACAATCAATGGAAACCTTTGCTGCTGGTAAAATTGACGGAAATTCTCAAACCCTAAATGACACAATTTCTTTTCTACCAGGAGAGAATGGTGGAGAAGTAGTTGTACTAGTAAATGATAATTCTGCAGGTAATGATCAAATAATCGCAGATAAATCAATTAAAAGTGTTGCCGATTTAAAAGGAAAAACTGTGGCAGTTGAAGAAGGAGTTGTAGATGATTTTCTTTTAGTCCTAGCTTTGAATGATGTCGGGCTCACAAGAGATGATGTAATCATTAAGGGACTTCCAACTGATCAAGCTGCTACTGCATTCGCAGCAGGGAAAGTAGATGCAGTTGGGGCTTTCCCTCCATTTACGGGCACCGCAATGAAGAGACCCGGAGCAAGAGTTATTGCAAGTTCAAAAGATTATCCAGGAGCAATTCCAGATTTATTAGCTGTTAGTGGAGATTTGATTTCTGAAAGACCAGATGATGTTCAAAAAATAGTAAAAACTTGGTGGGATGTAAGAGCATTCATGGAAAAGAATCCAAGAAAGTCTGAAAAAATCATGGCTAAAAGAGCTGGAATTCCAACAAGAGAATATAAACAATACAAAGGTGGAACTAGGTTCTTTTCATTAGAAGAAAATTTAGAAGCTTTTAGTGGTGGATTGGGTATGAAACATATGCCTTATGCTGCGAAACAAATGGCAGACTTTATGGTTAAGGTGGGATTTATCCCTGAAAAACCCGATATGAGCAATTTGTTCAATTCTTCTTTTGTAAAAAATATCAGTTAATAAAAAGAATTAGAATGATTAGTTCAAAATTAATCAAGAGGGATAAATCTTTTTTTTTATCCCTCTTTTTATTTGGTACTGAACCAAATAAATTAAATAAAAAATTTCTTCAAATTGCATCACTTTTGCTGCCTCTTTTACTTTGGTCAGTAATTTGTCAACTAAAACTGGTAAGTGAATTGTTTTTGCCATCTCCTATAGCAGTTTTTTATTCACTTTTAGATATGGCTGAAAGTGGAATCTTATTCCAAGATATATTTGCAAGTACTGGTAGGGTTTTTGCAGGTTTTATAATTGCGACAATTTTGTCTGTTCCTTTAGGAATTGCAATGGGTTCCTTCCCTTCTTTTTGTGCACTATGCGAACCTTTGATTGCAATGCTTAGATATATGCCTGCGGCTGCTTTTACTCCTTTACTGATTATTTATTTAGGAATTGAAGAAGCTCCAAAAATTGCATTAATTTTTATTGGAACAGTTTATTTTAATGTTTTGATGGTTATGGATTCAGTAAAATTTGTTCCTAGGGAGCTTATAGAAACGACTCTTACTTTAGGTGGTAATACAAAAGATTTATTAATCAAAGTAATAGCAAGATATTCTTTACCAAGTATTATTGATACTTTAAGAATTAATATTGCAACCTCATGGAACCTAGTGATTGTTGCGGAATTAATTGCGGCAGAAGTTGGTTTAGGAAAAAGGATTCAATTAGCTCAGAGGTTTTTTCGTACAGATCAAATATTTGCAGAATTAATAGTTTTGGGGCTAATTGGATTCACTCTAGATATGAGCTTTAGATTTCTTTTAAGACGTACATGCAAATGGGCTGTTTAAATGAAACTGGATGTAAATAATATTTCAAAATACTTTGGAGAAGGGTCTAATAAAAAAAAGGCAATTGATGAAGTTAGTTTTTCAATAAGTTCGGGAGAGTTTAAAACTCTTGTAGGGAGTTCTGGATCAGGTAAAAGTACTATATTGAGGATTATTGCTGGACTAGAAAATCCATCAAAAGGAAACGTAAAAGTTGATGGAAAAGTTGTTCATGGTCCTGGCTTAGATCGAGGGATGGTTTTTCAGAAATATAGTCTTTTCCCATGGCTTACCGCAGAGGAGAATATTTCATTTGGAATGAACTTGAATTCTTATAAATTAAAAGAAATAAAATATCGAACATCTTATTTACTTGAAGTAGTGGGACTTCAAGATTCAGCTTCTAAGTATCCAAAAGAATTATCTGGAGGAATGCAACAAAGGGTTGCTATTGCTAGAGCTTTGGCTACAAATCCAAAAATCTTGCTTTTGGATGAACCTTTTGGAGCCTTGGACTTGCAGATTAGAGAATCTATGCAGAGTTTTCTTTATAAACTATGGAAAAAAACTTCATTGACTGTTCTTCTTATTACGCATGATATTGAAGAAGCATTAGCGCTATCTGAGCGAATATGTATTTTGGCTCCCAATCCTGGAAGAATAATAAAAGAAGTTAAAGTTGATTTACAAAAAGATGATTTAAATAAATTGAGACTTGATCCAAATTTCTCAAAGTTGAGATATGAATTATCTGATTATTTAAGAAGTATCCAAAAAAATTAATGTCTTACAAGAGTTTTTTGCCCACATGGCTTTATAACGATAAACAAATATTTAATTTTGAATTAGATAAATATTCTAAAAATTTTTGGCATCCATTGATTTTTGTTGGAGAAATTAAAGCTGGAGAAATAATAGAAAAAAAATTCTTAAAGCAATCATTATTTATTTCATGTTCAGCAAATAATTCAATAACTGTTTTTAAAAATAGATGCCCGCATCGTGGTTCTGAATTATGTTTGCCTAAAACTAAAGGTAATCCCTCTAAAAGTATTTTTTGTCCCTACCATGGCTGGACTTTTGATAGTTTTGGTGAACTAAAAAATTTGCCATTAAAAGATGATTTTCAAGTCAATATGGTATTAAGTGATTATTTTTTAGAAAAAGTAAATTCTTTAGTAAATGGGCCTTTAATTTGGATTAATTTTAGCGATCAACCAATATCTATAGATGATCAAATTGAACTAGTTGAATTGAAATGTAAAAATGAATGGAATATAAATTATGGTATATTTTCTGAATTTTCTAATACATTAAATTGTAATTGGAAGATAGCTCATGATAATACACTTGATGACTATCATGTCGCGGTCGCTCATAAGAATACATTACATAAAGAGCAAGGTCCAATTAAGAACTATAAGTATTTATTTAGTAAATTTTGTAATGTTCTTGTTACCCCAATAAATAGTAGAGAAAATTTATATACTTTTGGATTATTACCATGGACGCATATCATAGTTTGGCCTGGTAAAGGTATTTTGTTAATAAGTTATCCCCCTCAAAGAATTGATCAATGTAGTTTAGAAATAAAATTAGCTTCTTCATCTTTGTGTGAAAAAGATTTAGAAGCTTGGAAAAATGATATCCTTAATTTTCTTGATGAAGATAAAGTTATTGTCGAATCAGTTCAAAAGTCTTATATGGAAAAATTTAAACTTGGACCTCCTAATAGGCTTGAACAGAGGATTATTCACTGGCAAGAAGTTTACAAAGAGTTTTTACACTCATCTGGAGTTTATTTTTAATTGTATTATTTTTCGCAAATAGAAAAAATATTAATTTTTTTTTAAATATTGAATTTTAAAGTTATTTAACTGATACTTAATAAAACTGCCTTATAAGTAATTTATAAATAAAAACTTTTGACTATGAAAAAACTTCTTTTAATAGTATTTTCTTTATCTTTTCTATCCTCATGCAGTAATGATAAAGATTTTTTTCTTACTAAAGAAAATGCAATAATTAGTTGCGGTGGGAAATCTCGTATTATCGAAAATAAAAATGAAGAGATAATCAACACAGAAGTGAAGGATTTAATAGATGGAATAGGCAAGTTTGTGGAATTCACAGTTGTAGAAACTGATAAGAAAGGTGGAAAATATAGAATAATTAATTGTTTTCCCAGTGAAGAACCACAAGACTCAATAGTGAAAACTATTAAGACGAATTATAAATTAAATGATTAATTACTCAAATAAAGCACTTGCTGATTTTTTATGATTTAATTATATTTTTTAGATTAAGTTAGTTTTTTTATTTAATTAAAAAAATTTATCTAAACCGTTTTGTTGGACATATTTAGATAAATCACATGAAAGTATAAATTGAGAGTTAAAAATGTAGCCACATCTTGCACAGTTTGCATTTTAAAATTTCTTTTGAAAGTTTGAATGAGGTTCTACCCACTTAACTACTAATCAATATCTCTTGCCGAATAAACAGCTTATTGAAGAGTTGTTGCGTTTAGGATTGCTTTAGTTCTTTACTTCTTAGCTCTATCTTCTATCACTATAATTAAGAGTTATTTTTATGGAATATTCATGCATTTAAAATAATTATCATTGGCCATATCCATATTTAAACCCCATTCTTTATCAGTTTTTCCATCACCTTTTTTAGTGTCTTTTTGAAATTTAGCTGTACATCTTTCTTCTATATTTTCTGGAGAATTATAATTCCTGAGGAAAATAAAAACTAAATAGGATAAAGATGAAATTGCACCTATAAAAAAAGTAATTCTAGTGAATTTCTTTTCCATTTTTTTGTCTAGATATTCTATTTATAGTTATGTATTATTTTGACTACTGTAGTATTTAATCCTTTTTGGGAAACTTACATCCTAAAGCTTGCTTTTGTGGGCTATATAAATTTTACTCAATTTAGTCACTAATTTGAATATCAATCTTGCTCAACAACTTGTTTTGAATTTATATTTTTTATGCATTAATTATAAAGATTAATCTCCTCTTGATCTTAACTAGCTAGTACAATATTTTGTCTTCCTAAAATCATTATTCTTTGCTCTTTATAGTTTGAAATTTAAAAATTTTTTTACCTTACAAAATTATTAATATTGGCAAACTTAGTAATATTAATAATCCATTAAATAATAAAAAAGTATTTAAGTACTTTTAATAAACTCTTATTCTGGTTCTCGTAATGCAGTAATAAGTAATCCACCTATTAATCCTAGATTCATAAGTACTGCTCTTTGATGGAAAGGAAATACATGAAAAATAATTGTGGTTGGGATAAGAAATAATAATAAAAATGCTGAACCAATTTTTTGATTTCCTCCAAAGATAAAAAATCCGGAACCTAAGGTAAGGCATATTATTGCTCCAACTAAAAGGATAGATGCAATTGGATCAGGGATACCTTTTGAAGATACATATTCAACTGTTTTTTCAAAACCTGTAATTTTGCCTGGTATAACTGATATAAATATTGATGAGATTGCAACTCTCGCAAAAAAATCAAAAAAAGTTTTGATACCCTTATTTTTAAAAATAGAACTTTTCATTCTTCTATTATAAAAAAAGTTTAATTTATTAGATGAATACTTATTTAGTAACTGCAACTTTTAAAAACGTTGCTCTCATGGGTGCAGCTTATGACCTGTTTTTAAAGGTTATTGAAGATGGAAATTTGAATGATGAGTTTGAAGGATTTAAAGTTATGGGAAGATATCATGCCTCTTACTCAAATAATGTCTATATTATTGTCCAAGCTTCAACAGGCATAAAAATGACAGAACACTTCGCCCCTTGGAAAGTCAAGTTTGATATAGATTTTGATATCAAGCCAGTTATGACTGATGATGAAAAAGTTGCTGAGCATAAGTTAGTTGGTTCATTAATGGCAGCAGAACAGAAAATGGGATTTACCGGATAAGATAAATTCCTCACTTTGTTATTTAAATAGGGCTGGATTAAAAGTAAAGTTTGAGTTTGATAAGCTGAGCTTATAGAGGGTATGAGAGTAAGTAATTATACTCACACTATCTATTCCTCGGTATTAGATTGATTTCAAGATTGCATTAGAAAGCGTCTTAGCTAAATAACAAACGGTCAAATGAAAGAAACACAAACAGTAGAAAAAGAGAAGGTTGTAGCTGAGAAGCTCAATGGAAGATTTGCAATGATGGGCTTTATTGCTCTTGTTGGTGCTTATCTAACAACAGGTCAAATCATTCCAGGTATTGTATAAAGTGAATTTCATTTCTAAAAGTCAGGGATACGTTCCTCTTAAAGTAGTTCCTTACATTTTCTTTTGTGCAGTAATTCTTAGTATCACAACAACAACAAATACATTCATTTAGTTTTTTAAACTAACATCGTTAAAGAAGTCAGCTAGTAGGGATATAAGCTGGCTTTTTTAATGAAGTAAAATAATCTTAATTAGTTTTTTATATCAGATTAAAGTCTTGACTTTGCGTTTCAAAGGATTAAATCGGACTCTTTTTATTTGATCATTTTCCCAAATCCAATAAACAGGCGCACTTCTTCTTGCCTTAATTAAAATTTCTTTGTCTAATTTTTGCGGTATAAATTCTTTAGAAGGATCAAAAAATTTATCTCTTGTTGGTTGATTTAAAACAATACTGCCCTCTTTCCCAGAAATTGATCTGTGATAAGTTCCAATAGGAATTTCTAATGCCCCCATGGTTCTATTTAAATAAATTACATGATGTGGCTCGTCCCATGAAGGATTTATCAAAATAAATTTTCTTTCGCCAGTAATAACTAAATTGTGATCAATTTGATGTTCGTGAACATAATATTGTTCATCTTCAAAATCATCAGGTGGAGATATAGCTTCTTTAGAGTGAATTACCACATCGCAACCATTAGATGCTACCAAGCCTGCATCAAAGAATGTAACTTTAGGAGTTTCTCTAAAAATAGTTGTTGAGTAGAATTTTAATTCCATAATTTAACCTCTAGTGTTAATAAATTTATGAATATTATTAAAACCTGTGATCAATAAAAAAATTAATAGTGGATGGTTAGTAGCAACAAACTAAACAATCTTCTTGAGTTGGATAATCAATACATTTTTTCCTTAAAGTTTCTTCTAAAATTTCCATCTCCTTGGCAAAATCCAGATCTCTTAACTGTTTGTGTGGAACGGTGAATTGAGTTTGTAGTTTCATTTTTTCCTCCTATTTAATATTGTTGTTTGAAGCCGTACCAAGTTTGAGAAAACCTTAATCCTAGATAAGAAATTAAAACTATCCAAAATAGAATTTCTATGCCTAAATTAGTCATTTGTTTTTCCTCCTTTTTATCTGCTTATGATTTAGTACGGGTGATATAAAAAAATCAAGCGTAAGAATACTTAAAAGATTAAGTATTAATCACAATAAACTTTGCAATGGTTATTAGTAGGATGCTCTTTGCATTCATTATTCCAATAAGCTTCGAGTTCTTTCCCCTTTATATCGTATGAAAGGTTTTTTTTATCCATATCCATCTCTTGGATGGTAAATGTGTCGTTTAGTGCCATAAGATTTACCTATTGACTACACTTAAGTTCTAATTCATTTAAATAGTTTATCTCAAGTTTTATGTGTGCGGTTAGAGGAACAAAATTGTACGGATTAAGGATCAAAAAAGACTCTTAAAATCAAAATGTGGACAATCAATATTTTTATATATTTCTTAGCTTATAAGTCTTTTTATAACCTGTAATTTATTTCGTTGTCGAAGTGAATTCTTTTATTTGAAGCTTAGGTTCATAAACAGCTCCATTACATACTGCTACAGCAAGGCTCTCTTTTGCTTCTTTATCCCACCCTTTTAAATCTTTTTCTTTTTCATTAATCCAACTTACTGTTTTATCAAGGCATAGATTCCAGTAAGAAGCTTTTCTTGAAACAGGAATTAAAGAAATAGCTATCAGAACTATCGCTGCTGTAGATGTAATTACGCAGTATTTAATAATATTAGGACTTTTATGAGGGGACATAATATAAATTGTTTAACCTTTCTAATATA
>QCUR01000010.1:0-28372 GCA_003208875.1 Prochlorococcus sp. AG-679-M23 | reverse complement strand
ACCTACAGATAACAAGCTCTTCTGAATTTCCAAATAATATTCCAGAATTCTTTGGACTTTATGGCGTAGATAATTTACCATTTTTCTGGGAACCATTTAGATCTCCAATCTTTAGTTTATTTGCAATTTGGGTGATACCTGCATTAGTTGCAGGAATACTTGGATTTCTTGTTTTTAGAAACAGAATAAAAGGTGTGTATTTTTCAATACTTACCCAAGCTGCTCTTTTAGTATTCTTTAATTTCTTTAATGGACAACAAAAGCTTATTAATGGTACTAACGGGTTAAAAACTGATGTAACTCAACTTTTTGGACAAATGGTTGGTTCAGAATCAATCCAAAGAATGTTTTTTTGGATTACAGCCTTATTAGTTATTGCGGCATGGTTTTTTTCAAAATGGGTAGTAAAAGGAAGATTTGGGAATATTCTTATAGGGATAAGAGATGACGAACCAAGAGTCAGATTCACAGGTTACAATCCTGTCTTATTTAAAACAATAATATTTTCTATAGCAGGTGGTTTAGCAGGAGTATCTGGTGCTTTGTACACTGTTCAATCAGGAATAGTATCTCCTCAATTTATGACAGTACCATTTTCAATAGAAATGGTTATTTGGGTTGCAGTGGGAGGAAGAGGGACTTTATTGGGAGCAATACTTGGAGCAGTCTTAATAAATTATGCAAAAAGTTTAGTAAGTGAAGCTTTGCCGGCAAGCTGGATGTTTATTCAGGGTGGATTATTTATTCTAGTAGTCACAGCATTACCAGAAGGTGTTTTAGGATGGTTACAAGGAGATGGACCAAGGAATCTGCTTCAAAAACTTGGTCTGAAAAGGAAAATCGAAACATACCCAAGTCTAGAAATTAAAAATGAAACGGAGGGATTAAAAAATGAATAAGAATACTAATTCTCTATTAAGCTTAGAAAATATAAGTGTTAGTTTTGAAGGTTTTCTAGCATTAAATAATCTAAACCTCAGTTTAAAAAAAGGAGAATTAAGAGCTGTAATTGGTCCAAATGGTGCGGGGAAAACAACATTTCTAGATGTAATAACAGGTAAAGTAAAACCTACTAAAGGTGATGTTTTTTTTAAAGGAAAATCATTAATAGGAAGAAAAGAACATAAAATTGCACGTTTAGGTGTAGGAAGAAAATTTCAAAGCCCAAGAGTATTTGAAAATCTAACTGTTAAAGAAAATCTTGAGATATCAGTAAGTACTCCTAAAAGTCCTTTAAATCTAATTAATAAAAAAAATTAAAAATGATCAATTAGATGAAATAGAACATTTAATGAAAGTTATAAACTTATCTAAAAAAATTAATTCAAAAGCAGGTGCTTTATCACATGGTCAAAAACAATGGTTAGAAATAGCAATGTTACTAGGTCAAAAACCAGATTTGATGCTAGTTGATGAACCTGTTGCAGGTCTTACAGATGAGGAGACTGATTTGACAGCAGATTTATTAAAATCATTATCTGGAGAAAATACTGTGGTTGTTATAGATCACGACATGGAATTCATAAGAAGACTTGATAGTAATGTATCAGTTTTAAACCAAGGAACAGTATTATGTGAAGGGACCATGGATACTATTCAAAATGATAAAAAGGTAATTGATGTTTATTTAGGGAGACCGGAGGAATAAATATGAAAAATCTACTAGAAGTAAAATCATTAAATACTTATTATGGAGAAAGCCATATCCTCAGAGATGTAGATTTAAACCTTAAATCTGGAGAAATGATCTGTTTAATAGGTCGAAATGGAGTTGGGAAAACTACATTATTAAAATCATTAATAGGATTATTAAAGGCAAAGAAAGGAGAAATAAACTTTATTGGAGAGAATATAAATAGAAAGGCCCCACACCAAAGAGCTAGAAAAGGAATGGCATATGTTCCCCAAGGAAGAGAAATAATACCTTATCTGACTGTTGAAGAGAACTTAATGTTGGGAATGGAATCGCTTCCTGGGGGTTTATCTAAAAATAAAAATATTGATTCAAGTGTCTATGATTTATTTCCAATTTTAAAAGACTTTCTACCAAGAAAAGGAGGTGATCTAAGTGGGGGCCAACAACAACAACTTGCAATTGCTAGAGCTCTATTAGGTAAACCAAAATTATTATTATTAGATGAACCGACGGAAGGGATTCAACCAAATATAGTATTAGATATTGAAAACGCTATAAACCTTATAATTAAAGAAACTGGTATCGGAGTTTTATTAGTTGAACAACACTTACACTTTGTTAGGCAGGCAAGTAGATATTATGCAATGCAAAGAGGAGGGATTGTTGCAAGTGGCCCTACAAGTGAATTAAGCCAAACAGTTATTGATAAATTTTTAAGTGTATAGAATTTAAACCTTCAAATATCTACTATTTAAATATCACTTTTCGCATCTTATTAAATCAATGCTATTAGGATGTGCATTTATATATTTATTAAACTCCATAGCTAATGTTCTTGCTTCATAAGCATCTAATGCATAAATACAGTTTTCTAATCTAAGATTTTGAAAATCTCTATAATGAACAGTATATGGCTTTAAAAAAGGCTTGTTATTCATAAAATTTTAAATAGTTAAAATACTATTTGTTTAGATACTTTAACCATGCATAAATTATTGAATTAAAGAAATATGTTTTGTTGCTTTCAATATATATAAACCAAAAAGATTCATTAAGAATTGAAAAAATTTATCGGATTAAAGTTTAGTTTTTTTATTTTTTTTTCTACTTATATTTTTTCCTTCAATTAAGAAAACAAATTTTGATAATATTCCACCAAAGAAAGGAACCCATAATTTTTCATAAAAATATTTCATAATTAAGAACTATTATGCAACACTAATCTCTTCTTCACTATCAAAATTGTTTAATGAGTCTAAATCTATCGAATTAAAAAGATACTGCATCAAAAGGAGATCAAGCTCATTATTCAATAAATTAGCCTCCGAAGAAAGTAGATCATCAACAAAGTAATTAAAGATTTCCAGATCATTATTCATGCAAATAATCTATAGTTTTGATCATTATTAATCATATAAAATAAAAAAGCCAATTAAATTTTAAAATCCAAATATTTCTAAAGAATTTTTTATAAAATATATTATTTTTGAAGTGTTAGAAAATTTTAAAAAGTTAAATAAATTTTTTAATTAAAATAGGATTTTTATAAATCCTTTTGAATAATAAATTTAAAATCAATACGAACTATTGAGCCAACTAGGATAAAAAAAATTCCTAAATATGAATATAAAGAGAGATCCAAATTAATAAATTTTGCTTAAATTTATATTAGCCTATAAAGTTAAATCATCAAATCTTGGATTTAAACGTAGTTAAATAAAAATAATTTGTAAGCATTTATATTTAATAAACGAATAAAATAAAAATATAAATTAAAGTTGATTTACAAAATTTGATTCTTTATGCAGGAATTTTTACAAAGAGATCTTAGTTCAAGCTTATTATCAATTTCTGTATTATTGGGATGGCTAGGCATAAGTTTTGTTTTCCTAAGAATATTAGCGATAATAATAAAAAAGATATTAGAAGCCGTATTCAAAAACTCTAATGAATGATCTTAAGAATTTATATTTAAATCTCTATCACAATTATAAAAATTAAATAGGTATAATAACTCATAAATGACAATCTTAGATAAAGTAAAAATAGGAAACACGGTTAAGGTTAATCTAGAGCTTTCAAAAGATAGATTAACTAAAGAAACCATTGAAGCAATAAACGTTTCATCAGAATGCACTATAAGTGATTTCAAAATTACTGATGGTATGGGTATTGGAGTTTTTTTAAACTTATCAAATGGGAAAAATGAGTGGTTTTTTGAGAATGAAATTCAAATTCTTGATGAGAAAGGGAACATAATAGAAAATGAAGTAAATAAAAATAAAATTTTAGAAAATAATTTTATATTGAATGCAGTTAATAATATTAATTACGAATCTAAGTTTAAATCCAGTGAACTTTTAAACCCCATTAATTTTATAACTTGGCTTATTGTTTCATTAAAAGATATTTTTTAATTGATTTTAATATTCAACTAAATAAATAATCTTATATTTTTAAAATTTATAGAATCCAAAATTAAAAATTACTTTTCAAATAATATGGAAGAGAATATTATTCAGGTTGAAAATTTATCAAAATCATTTGATATTTCATCAAAAGAACCTGGACTAAAAGGTACACTTAAGCATTTTTTTAAAAGAGAAACAAAAAGTATTGAGGTTATAAAAAATATAAATTTCGGAATAAAAAAAGGAGAAATAGTAGGTTTTCTTGGGGCTAATGGAGCTGGGAAAACAACCATTCTTAAAATACTCTGTGGTTTAATTCACCCAAGCCAAGGTCGGTTGTCGGTTGCAGGCAACCTGCCTTATAAAAGAAGATCTAATTTCCTGAAAAATATAACTTTAATAATGGGACAAAAACAACAGCTAATTTGGGATCTTCCTCCAATAGAATCTTTTTACTTAAATGCGGCAATTTATGACATAGAAAAATTTGAAGCTAAAAAAAGAATTAAAAAGTTGTCAGATATGCTCGAAATTGAAAAGGAGCTTTATATACCTGTTAGAAAATTATCGTTAGGTCAAAGAATGAAATCAGAATTATTGGCAGCTTTAATACATAAACCAAATATATTATTTTTAGATGAACCGACACTAGGCCTAGATATTAATGCTCAAAGGAATCTTAGAAAATTTCTGCAAATTTACAATAAAGAAACAGATGCAACAATTTGTCTAACTAGTCATTACATGAAAGATATTACATCTTTATGCAAGAGGGTATTATGTATTCACGAAGGTTGTCTTACATATGATGGGAGACTTGAAAAACTATTAAAAAAAATATCTCCTGTTAAAGATATCCTAATAATTTGCAAGACGGATAAAGATGCTAGAGAACTAAGCAATTCAGGATTTAATATTAAAAATCAAAATCAAAAAGAAATTACAATAACAATTAAAAAAGATTCTATTAAATCTACTTTAAATAATATTCTTAACAAATTTGAGATCGAGGATCTATATATAAATGAGCCTCCTGTTGACGAAATAATTGGAGATATTTTAGTGAAGGAAAAAGTATAAATGTTTAATTTAAATAAAAATAAACTAATAACATTATTAAAAGTACAGTACTCAAATATGTTGGAATATAGAGTAGAAATAGCTTTATGGGCAATATCGGGAATTATTCCTTTTTTCATGCTCAATATATGGACAAACAATAACTTAAATGAATCTATTAACTTAAGTAATGTAATGCTCTCAAGGTATTTTTTGAGTGCGTTCTTTGTAAGGCAATTTTCCGTAGTTTGGGTTGTCTTTACTTTTGAAGAAGACGCTCTCTTGGGTAAAATTTCTCCATATTTAATTCAACCTTTAAACCCATTTTTTAGATACTTTGCTCAACACATAGCAGAACAAATAACACGTTTCCCCTTTGCAATAATAATTGCGTTAATTTTTTTTCTAATAAATCCAGAAAGTATATGGATACCAAACTTAAGTCAATTTTTATTAGCATGTTTTTCTACATTTTTTTCATTTCTAATTCAATTTCTGATTCAATCAATTATTGCTTGCCTCTGTTTTTGGACAGAAAAGGCTTCTTCAATAGAAAGATTATTATTTATCCCAACTTTATTCCTTTCAGGACTTTTAGCCCCAGTAATATCATTCCCAGAATATGTGAAAGCATGGATATACTTAACCCCATTCCCTTACTTAATTGATTATCCAGCAAATATATTATCTGGGAATAATACAAACATAATTTCTGGATTTTTTATGCAGATATTTTGGATTTCAGTTCTTTTCCCCATATTTAAAAGGACTTGGTCTCTGGGAACAAAAAAATATACAGCGATGGGTTCATGAAAATAAAAAAATATATAAAAATTTATTCATTATTTTTAAGTACTTCTATAGCCTCAGAATTGGAATATAAGACTAACGTAATAATTGACTTTATTACTGCAATTTTAAGCTTAGTAGGGAGCGTATTTTTACTAACTATATTTTTCCAAAATACTGATAACATTGGAGGATGGAATTTTGAACAAGCCTTAATTATTCAAGGAATATATACAATTTTAAATGGAATTACTAATACATGGTTCAATCCAAATCTTACAGAAATAGTAAAACACATTAGAGAAGGAACCTTAGATTTTGTTCTTCTTAAACCCTTAGATAGTCAATTTTTTATTTCCTTAAATAAAATAGCACCATCTGGATTTTTAGAAATAATATTAGGTTTTACTCTACTACTTTATTGCATAGGTATTAATCAAATAAATATAAACCTAAGTTTTTTATTATTATGCCTTACAACATTGTGTTGTTCTATTGTAATTCTATATAGCTTATGGTTTTTAATCTCAACAACAACAATTTGGTTTGTAAAAACATGGAATGCGACAGAAGTCTTACGTTCTTTTCTTTATATAGGAAGATTTCCTCTAAATTCATTTTCATTCTCATTAAGGATATTCTTTAGTATTTTTGTTCCAATTGCATTCATAACGACAATTCCCTCTGAAGTTTTCCTAGGTATTGCTCTAATATGGGAAATATTATTAGAAATAATTGTTGCTGTAATATTTTTTTTAGTTTCAAGAAGATTTTGGTTATTTGCCCTAAAATATTACACTTCAGCTTCTAGCTAATTTTTATTTAACAATTTCTCGACATAAATCCCACATTTTTTGTTTGGTATTTAAAGTAGTCAATTTTGATAATTTCTTGAAATGCAATGATGATTTTTCAATCATAAGTAGATTACAAAGATATTTTATTTCATAATGTCTTGAAATCACTCCAAGTTTAATAGAAATATTAGAGAGGACAACTATAAATGAAAAAAGAGCAATTGATAATAAGACAGAAAAAGACGATTTCAAAAGATCTTCATTTTGAGTTTTAACTTCGAATTTCATTAATCCATAATATGCTGAGGGCACTTAATAGCCGCAATAGCAATTGCAGCAACTTTAAAATTATCTGATTTTTCAATTACTTTTTTAACTTTTAATGGACCAAATTTTTCACTCGCATCGCTATAAGAAAGGAGTAAAGATTTATAATTATCATGACCTACATTTCTATATTCACAGAAATTGTCCCCAACAAAATTTAATAATGTTAGTAAAGTTAATTCAATCATTAAATTTTAAATTATTAATCACTTTTCTAGATAATACATTGTAATTAAGCTTTAACAAGTTTGTAGAGTTAATAAATATCTTAATTTAAAATTTAATTTCTTAAAAAAAATCAGAATATTACAAAACATTATCACTATTACAAAACTCTTTAAAATTCCATTTTAAAAGCACTATCTGTAGTGTCTAACAGCTACATTCAATGCACTACCAATGGGGGGGTTGCATTTTTAATTAAATTGGATTAAAAATAAGGTTCCCCATCACCCGGCCTCACAATTGTGAGGCTTTTTTTTTAAGTTAATAACATTCGAAACATTTTAAAAATAAATTTAGTCTAAAAGTGTTTACTAATACAAACTCAATCAAAGATGATAATTAAAATTTTGCTTAAATTGTTCTAAAAATGAACCTTTCACTTTTAACAGCTACAGCAGCATTAGGACTTTGTTTAACTACAACAGTTGTTTTAGCATTTGCCATAAGTTGACCTATAACAATGAACCAATTGACTTTACTAACAAACTAACTCCTACAAGCAGACATACAGTTGTAAATGTACTTTTAATTAGTTTATTTCCTTTTAAATTAGACATATGAGCACCAAAATATCCGCCAGTAAAAGATCCCAAAATAAGAATTACTAATATATTTGTAGGTAGATAACCAATTTTGCTGAGAAAATAGGCCCCTATAGCATTCCAGAAAATACCTACTGTAAAAAAAGTTAAACTAACAGCTCTAAGAAAATCCATCTTAAAAATATTAATTAATAAGAAAGTTACTAACAAACCAGTTCCTGAAGAGACAGAACCGTTAAGGATTCCAATAAAAAAAATAGGTATAATAAACTTTAATTCTAGTTGGGATTTGATAAAATTATCTGTTGAATTCAAACCTAAACTAGGTTTACAAAAAGAGTATATAGCTAAGACTATTGAAATAAATCCTAATAATATATATAGATATTGTTCAGAAAGGAATTTCACAATATATGAACCCAAAATAACTCCTGGGGTTCCAAAGAATAAAATTTGCAATAAAACAAAAATATCATTTCTAATATATTTAAAATTTCTAATTGATCCACCTAAACCTAAAGCAACCGTAGCAACTTTATGTGTAGCAAGAGCTTGATAATAAGGTAACCCAAATAAAATCAAGGCAGGTAATTGAATTAGTCCAGCGCCGCCTCCAGAAATGGCTGAAAATGTATTTGATAAAAAAGAAATTAAAAAAATTAAAGCTTTGTTGTAAAAATAAAAATCACTATCAATTGTTAAATTTAAAAAAATTATTAACATTTAATATAATTCTTACTTTAAAAAAATATCTTCAACTATTAGATATTAACATTACATATTTATAAAATAGTTTGAAATTTTAAGTATCTTCAGAACTTAAGAAAAACTGTTATTATTAATGTAGTTATCAAGACGATTATGCATAAGCAAGATGCAATTTACCTTGATCAACTTTGCCCTAAAATTAGTAATAAAAGCTGGAGAGAATCTCTCCATAAATTAACAAATAATACCTGCATTTATTGCGGTAATCTATCTGAATCTCTTGATCACCTATATCCAAAGTCAAAAGGTGGAGAAACTATCACAAAAAATTGCGTTCCATGCTGTTTATCTTGCAATGGAAAAAAATCTGATATGGAAGTACTTAAATGGTACAGGAGTCAAAAATTCTATGATCCAAGAAGATCAATGGCAATTAGAGCATGGTTTAATAATGATTTAAAGTTGGCCTCTGTTTTATTAAATTACATAAAATAATTTATTTTTTTAATTCTCTTTAAATCAATTAAAGTAATCTTTTATCAAATTTAATTCAAAAGATTATTAAAATATTATTTTTTATAATAAAAAATAGATTTGTTCAACTCGACTAAATCATTTTTAAAGAAAAAAATGGTAGAAAAATCTTCTTTCCACATTATAGGGGATTCAATAACTTTTCTTTCTGGAGATTTCACCGAAAATATCAAAGCAAAGACTACGATAATAGTGCCAAAAAGAATTATTATTAAATTTTTATCCGAAAGATTATTCATAAAAAATCTTTTAGCTAGATAATTTCTTATCAGGAGTTGTCTTATCATAGATTTCTAAAAAATAAGAATTAAAATAATCTATTCCTTCTTTGCCAATTAATCCAAAAGACCATCCGCAATCGTTTATAACTTTTATAGAAATTTGATTAGCCAAATCTTCTTTTGCAATCCATTTTTTTTGAGGATTATATGAAAATGAAACAATATTTTCGGTTTTAACTATAGCGGATGTCATGGCTTCATCCTTGGACAATCCATTTTGTATCGCATTACAAAACTTCTTTGAAAAATTTTTTGATATCCTACTCTGAAGAAGACTTACTGTAGGGTCAGAAGTATGAGATGCAAATGTACTTAAAGGAGATAAGAAAACAACCGCGAAGAATACAAAGCTAATTAAAAGTCTAAACAATTCGCTTTTTCTATTACTATAAATATTATAAATATTATAAATAATAATATTTAAATATTTACAGACTTAAATAGTAAATAAATTTCTTTGAAATAGTTTTAATTTAGATTTCAATTTATTAAATAAAAACTACTATCGATGGAACTTAGTAATAGTATTTATGAAGTTAATTTTGTTTTTATAATATGGACCATTTATTATTGACACTTCTTTTCTTTCCCGATTGGACAAACGGATTACCTTCTGATTTTTTAATACTCCACTTTTTTGTTGGAGCTGCGATTTTTCCATTTAACATGATACACGCTAGAGCAAGAAAATTTGATGCTAAAAATCCTGAGGAGGCAGCAATAGGATATAAAAATTCAAATAATTCAGTCTACTATGGTTATGAAGAAGTCAACTAGATGCAAATAAAAGTAGTTAATTAATTACATTTTTAATGAAAATATTTTTAAAGTCAGGGATAGATCTCAAAATCTTTAGCCCTACCGAACCTATTGGGATTATTATCTTATTTGTAGGATTGATTTTCAGTGGAATGATTTTTTATATTATTTACGCTGTTAGCACTAATAAAGAATCATTGGAAGATACAAAATTAAGAACTGAAAGAGAACTTATTCAACAAGAGAAGATTGGGAAATTGTTTCCTAAGAAAAAATAGTCCTTAGAGTTTTAATTTTAAGTAACTTTAGGTTTATATAGATTACTAATTGATCAAGTGGATCATTAAACATCAGCCTTAACTCTTTCCTGATAAACATCATAAAACTTAATAATATCTATACTTTTTCAAAATCGCGAGAAAATTTTAACATGATTTAGTGGCAAAGCTATTTTATTTTTTGTTCTTTAATGTTAAAACTGAATAGAGAGATTATTATTTTTGGAAAATAGATATTTATTTCTGTTTTTAGCTAGTGGGATAGTAAATGATGAAGGTTTTTGGCTGATTGGAGTCAAAAATAGTGACTTAAAAATACTTGATGATGAAACTCTTTTGGAATGTCATAGAAAAGAACTAATAGGACATGAATCAGCTAAAGATATTCTTAATGCAATAAACTTAAATTTAGATAACTTAATGAATGATTTAAAAAATAATGATTTCTCATTAGATCAGCCTCCAAAAGGGATTTCATTCAATATTCCATTAAACTTTTTAGAAAGTATATTTGATTTCTGGTTAGAAAAATATAAGGATAAGCAATTATGGGAAATCTGTCTTGGTCTTCTGAAAATCAGAAGAAGAGTATCATTATTAAATTTAATTAAAAGTAAAAGCATAACAGGAGATTCAAAAAAATTTGCGATGGAAATCGAAAATCTTCATAAATATCAGCCAAATATGATGAAAAATAAAGTTTCAAATGAGCCAATGTGGAAATAATTTCATATTTTTGAAATAAAAATGTTTACTTATTTAATATTCAAGTAAAAATAAAATATATTTAAAAAAAAAATATGAATAAACCATATTCATTTAATCAAGAGCAAATGAATGGAATCGTTGAAGAAATATACACAAATATAATAAAAGAATGCGAAAAATTAAAAAAAGAGACAAATTGTCCTAACGAACAAGTAATAGCCTTATTAAGTGTAATTGCCTCAAACTTTGCTCCAATGATAGAACATAATAAAAATTAGAATGACAAAGTATTTTACATGGGGCGAATTTGATAAGAGTGTTGATTATATTGCTAATCAATGCAAAAAACTTAAATTATCAGGAATATATGGTGTTCCCAGAGGTGGCTTATGCCTTGCAGTGGCTTTGAGTCATAAATTAAATGTTCAGTTAATTGAAAAGCCCTTAAAAAGTTCACTTATAGTTGATGATGTTTATGAAACTGGGATGACATTAAGTAATTTTAAAAATATTGAAGGTGTTAATTTCTTTGTCTTAGTTAGTAAAAAGAAACCTATTTGGTGGAAGACCGTAAATTTATCTCTTAAAGAAGAATGGATAGTATTTCCATGGGAAAATAAAGAAAATGAGCTTAAAGATAAAAAAGAATACAAAAGTAAAAGGAGGCTAAAGTGAATAAAAAGAAATTATATTTAGCTAATCCATATGGGTTTTCAAAACAAACTAAAAATCTATTAACTGAATTCATTAAAATATTTCAAAATTTAAATGTAGAAGTTTATGAACCTTTTGAGAGAACAAAGCATTTAATTACAAACAAAAATAATTGGGCTTATGACCTAGCAAAAGCAAATTTCAACGATCTAAAGTCATGTGATTGCATTTTTGCGATTGTTAACGGTAACCCTCCAGATGAGGGAGTAATGGTAGAACTAGGAATTTCTATTGCACTTAATAAAGAAATATTTTTATTTAGAGACGATTTTAGAAACTGCTCAGATAGTGATCAATATCCTCTAAATTTGATGTTATTTGTAGGCCTATCTAAGGAAAGTTGGTCAAAGAATTATTTTGAATCTACAGAGGATATACTTAACCCAAAAAAGAATTTTCTTAATTGGGCAAAAAGAAAATAAGAATCTTCCAAGTTATTCTTAAAATACTGAGTTATAAAATCATTAAAAGATGCGTTAAAATGTTATAATTATCTTTATTTAGTAAATTTTGACTCAAGTTACTGTTGGAGAAAATGAGGGAATAGAATCTGCCCTTAGAAGATTTAAAAGGCAAGTCTCAAAATCAGGGATATTTGCTGATTTAAAAAGATTAAGACATCATGAAACTCCTATTGAAAAATATAAGAGAAAATTACAACAAAGAAGAAAAGCAAGAAGAAGATAATTTATAAAAGTAAAATTATTTTTAATTATTTAAATTCTGGAAATTTATAATTGAATACTAAGAAAGTTTAGTAAATACCTTGTTTAACTATTATAAAATTCTATAGTTAAACTTTATAAAATTAATGTTGATATTTTTTATTTTATATTCTTTAGTTTCTTAACAAGATTGATTCCAACTCCAGGAACAGCAAGAAGAGCTTCATCTTTTGCAGAAGTGATTGACTTTGGAGTTTTAAAACCAGCCTTATAAAAGGCCTCTGCACTCTTAGCTCCTACACCAGGAATAGCTTTAAAAGATTCTATTATTTTTTTCGAATCATCTTTCTTTGTTTTAGATTTAGAGGCCTTAGAAGACTTTAAAGACTTCTTCTTGGTTTTTGATACAGTTTTTTTAGGTAAAGGGATTTCTGTAGAGGTCTCGCTCTTAAATAGGATTGATTTTAACTTGCTTAAAAATTTAGTAATCATTTATTCAAAAATTAGATAATTTAGTAAATTCTACATTTCAAAAAAAAAAAAAATAAATTAATTTTTTCAAACAATCAATAATAATTGTAAAAAGAAATGATAGAAATTAATTTTTATTTACATCTATATTAAGTCATATTTTTATTTATGATGCAAGTTAAAAATTAAATGCGGAACTATATAAATATTTTTAAAGTTTATATTTAATTTGTGGATCTAATCCAAGAATGAAATAATAAATTTATTTTTTACAATTTAATAATTCAAATTAGATATTTAATTGAAAATTAGATATTTAATTGAAAATTAGATATTTAATTGAAAATTAGATATTTTTTTATAATTTAAGTTAATAAAAAATCCTTTGAAATTATTTTACATACATGTACTCTACTAAAAATAAATCCGAAATTTAATTTCTAAGATAAAAATGATTTCAATCATATTATTAAGCTAAAACCATCCCAAAATTTAATAATAAATTGACTTATTAATTTTTTTTTACTTAACTATTATGAGATACGTTTCTTCAATCTTATTCAACTGATTTTTGAATATGCAATTAATAGTTATTAGTGGACCATCTGGGAGCGGGAAAACTACACTATCCAAAAGGATTTTAAAAAAAATTAAAAATGGAATAATATTAAATACAGATAATTACTACAGAACAGGTATATTAAGTCAAATATTATCACGAACATTAACTTCGTATTTTGACAGAAAAATAAGCTTCAACTTTGGATTATTTAAAAGAGATCTAGAATTTATTGTAAAAAACGGATTTTCTGATTTCTATTATAAATATAATTTCAAAAGTAAATCTATAAAAAAAGTTTATCAAAATACTAAAAATATAAGATTTCTTATCATAGAAGGAATATTTGGACAAGAAATATTAAAAACTCTTTCAAAAGAAAATTGCCTTTTAATTAAATTAAAAGCTAATAAACAAACTTGTTTGAATAGAGTAATTAAAAGAGATTTTTTAGAAAGAGGGAAAAGTAAAGATCGTGCAAGAAGAGACTTTATAAAAGCATGGGAATTATTTCATAAAAATAAAAATAAATGTAATTCAAGAAAATATTTCAACACAATTGTCATTAGGAAGAAAAGTGATATAGACCTTCTATTGAAAAAAAAATTAATATAGTGATCTAATCTTATAAGACAATTTTAAAGCACTCAATATTGCACCTTCAATCCTACCAAACCCCTCTAAGTCGAACCAATCACCACAAAAAGCTATATTATATTTTTCACAAACTTGCAAATTTTCAGGTATCCCTAAACCAGATGGTTGAGATGCTCTCCATATCATTATAGAAATATCCTGATAATCTATTAGTTTATTTATATAATAATTTTCATCGAATATTTGATTGAATTTATCTAATAAGATATTTTTAAATTTATTTTTATTATTGCATTGAAAATATTCAGTTATAAATTTTTTGTTTCTAGTATGTAGGACAATACCTATTTGATTATTAATTTGTTTTTGAAATATAATCCTTTCAAATTTAAATTTTTCTTCTAAAAGATTATTTAAAAGAAAATACCTAAATCTATTCTTATAGTTATCTTTATAACTATAATTGGATTTTGTATAAACCAAAAAAGTTAATCTTTGAACATATTCTTGCTTATTAAGAAGATTTAAAATTGTATCAATTTTTTTATCATTATTTATTGGAATAGCTTCCCTCAATGGTATTTGATTTATCTTCAAAATATCTAAAGATCTTTTATGTAAAATTAAATTACTTGAACATACAAGAAATTTCGCCTTGAATTTATAGCCATTTTTTGAGGTTAAAATCCAATAATTATTTTCATATTTTAATTTGACTATTAAAGTTTGAAAGAAAAAATCAACTTGATTTTTCAAATTATTATGATTAATTATATTTCTTGATAAATCAGTCATAGAAGAGCTTGAAGTATAATTTTTGCAACTATGAAAATCGCAGATTATTTTTTTTTGATCTCTAGGATCTTCATATAATTCAATTAAATCAGAAGGATCTGATTGGATAATTTTTGAATCTAATAATTCCTGAATGAAAGCTTTCAACAACTGATTATTATTACTGTTGCAAATATTGAAATTAGGGGAACCATGATTGAGTTGCCACCCACTATTACTAATACTATTTCTTGTACTAGAACGTCCTCCAAGATTTCTACCATTTTCTATAATGGCAATCCTACCTTGATAGCCATTTTTCAGATGAAAAGAGGAAAAAACACATGAAGATATTCCCCCACCAATAATCGCAATATCATAAAAAGTATCATTAATCATAATTATTATGTAGTTATTTTTTTATTAAAGAATAAATATCTTGTAATTTTTTTATTGAAGAACATTCAGTTTCAATTATTGGACAAATATTGTTATCAAGATAGATTTCAATTAAATCTTTTGTAAATGCGTAAAAATCATCTAGAGAATTAAGATACTTCTCTGAAATAAAAACCCCTTTCCATGGACGAAATTTAAATCGGGAAATAAATTCCTTTGATGGAATTAATAAGCTTCCGAAAATTTTCACATTTTTATCTTTACTATGAGATGAATTATTAAGAACAGAATCTTTTAAAAAATTAATTTCTTTTTCAAGTAATTTAATATCAGTTCCAAATTGAAGCCAGATTGATTTAGTTAATCTAGAAGAAAATTTCCTTTTTATTCTTTCTCTTTCTACACCAATATTGTAATGATTTTTCAAGTAAGGGTTATAAGCAACTCCTATATTAATATTTAAATTTTTTTCATTTTTAAAATCATTCAATACATCTAATACTTCAAAGTTTTTTTTCTTATTAGATCCTGAAACTAGTAAAATTTCCTTATTTTTATAAAACTTACATTTTTTAATAAAATTTAAAAACTCTAAATATGAATATTCTCTATTCTTTGTATATTGATGATAAAGACTATAATGATATGTGACATCTAAATTTTTATAGTTTTCACCAATATATTTTATAGTCTCATTTAGGAATTCTTTTTTTATTACCCCTTTGCATGGGATATTGATTTTATTAATATTGTTGGAAATGCAAAAATTAAGTTTATTATCTAATTGAAAAGTATTTTTAAAAGATAATTCGAATCTTAAATCATTTAACATGTTCCAATTATAAAAAATTTATAAGTAAAAAGAGTTAACGAAAGCATGCGTAAAACACAACTCTTATTTTTGAATTATTATTTATTCTATTACCTTTTAATATGTAATTTGGAGAAACAGCTAAAGCAGCCTTTAAAGAGATTTGTTCTTTGGAAGATTTTTCAATTATATCTTTAAAGAGATTTGTTCTTTGGAAGATTTTTCGATTATATCTTTAAAGCATTTCCAATTGTTATGTATAACTATCCCTGGCCAAGAAGTCAATAAACCTAAAACTAATCCTGATAATAATAAAAATGAATTTCTAATATGAAAAACAATAAAAACACTATAAATATAATTATATTTTGTAGAAAATAAAGATTGGAAGAACTTACAAAAAAATGCCTTATAATTTTGTATTTTTATTAATACAATTATTCTTATTAAATGAAATATATGAAGAGGTCGAGGGGTTAGAATAATCTAAACAAGATTACAAAAAAATATGGCAAGTCAGGATTATCTAATTGCAATTGCATTAATAGAGCAAAATAACGTCAGAGCAATGCCTTTAGGTGGGAAAGAGATTAAAGAAAAACTAGAAGAAGAAGGTAATTTAATTAAACTTGGGGAAGAAGTAATTCTAAATCTTCTTTTAAGAGTTTTCCAAAGAAGTGATGAGGGAGCCTTAAAAAGAGTATCCGAAGATAAAGGCCTAATATTAGTTCATATGCATCCAAAAAGAATGCAGAAAGAACTTCCATTTATAAAATCTGAATGGATAAGAGACGGTGATACAACACAATTTTTAAAATATTTAGGTAATCTATCAAAAGAAATATGGACAGCTTCTTTTATAAAATATAAGGGTCTGGAATTAGTATCAATCGCAAAAAACGAAGATATATAGTTTTTTATATACAATCATAATTTTTAAAATATTCTTTAATTAATTCATTATTTTCACTAGATATTTTTATACACTTCTTTTTATTTCCAAAATTAATTGATACATAATTAAAATCATTTTTAATATGCAAGGCACAATTGCCTTCTATACAAATACAAGAATCAATTCTTTGGTTTTTAATTATTTTTTTAACGAAAGGTTCTCTTTCTTTTTCCTCATCATAATGAGGGCATGCTATCCCCTTTATTATTCCCAAACAATTTATTATCTCTAATTTATCAGAGAAAGAGTCCGTAATTCCATAATCAAACCAGCATATCGCGCCTGCACTGACACCACTCATTATTATGCCTTTTTCATAAGCAATTTTCAGAATATTATGCAGATCCCATTCTTTCCAAACCGCCAACATACTTTTTGTATTTCCTCCACCAACATAAATAATATCTTGGGATAGAATTTTATTTTCCAAGTTTTCTGTTCTTGAAAAGAAATCAAGATGACTAGTTATACAATTTAATTTTGAAAAAGCTCTATAAAAATTTAATTTATATGAATCATTATCTCCTGATGCAGTAGGAATAAAGCAGATTTTAGGTCTTTCCTTTTTAACTAATGACGTAATATATTTCTCTATCTTAAGTTCACCTAAGGACCTTCCAAAACCTCCACCTCCAATTGCCACAATATTTTTATTTGACATTGCAATTTGAACTCAACTCAATGAATTTAAAACAAATTACCCAAAAAGATCAACTTGATTTAAAAAAAATATATTTTGATTCAATAATTTCTATAGATGAGAAAATTTATACTTCAGAACAAAAAAGAGCTTGGGCAAGTCAAGCCTGGGATAATAAATATTTTAATTTATCCTTAAAGGAAGGTAAAGGATGGCTTATTAATGAAAGAGAGAAGATAGTTGCTTTTGCCTCAAGATATCCAAATAATAGAATTTCCCTTTTATATTGCAGAGGAGATTCACAAAGGAAAGGTTATGGGACAAAGTTACTTCAAAAAATAGAAAAGGAAGCCATAAAAGAGGGTTTACCTTGCTTAACAACAGAAGCAAGCTTAATTAGTTATAAATTATTTCTAAAAAGTAGCTGGAAAATAATTCGTAAAGAAAAAATAATTATCAAGAATATAACATTTGAAAGATATAAGATGATAAAAAATTTTTAATTGCTTAAATAAAAAAATGAGTAGCAGAAGCAAAAAATTATTATTATTGCAAAGATCCCTTATTTGGTTTTTATATTTATTTTCAGGTTACATACTCTATTCAAAAAAAGGATATTTATTTTCTATATTTATTACCTTCGCAAAGGTAATTTATCCATTATCAATTTTTTGGTTACAAATAAGAATAAAAAGGAGTGAAAAGTTTTTACCAATAGATTCAGCCATGAAAACATCCCAATTATGGTTTTATCTATTGCCTGTTCTAGCATCCTTTATTACCTTAGTCTTAAGTATATTAAATACAATTTTTTATCTCATAGATAAGGTTATATAGACATTAGGGCTAAAAAGACAAAACATTATGTAAAGAAAATTGCTATTTCAGATAAATTGCTTAAATTTTAAATAGTAATAAATTATTTTTTTCATGCAAAACATTACGTTTAAAGGAAATGTTAATTTTGATAATCAAAAGGAAAAATTGAACGAAAATGAATTGTTCTCTCTAAAAATTACTGACAGTTTATATAAAAAAGATATTGGGAAATTCTTAGAAATATTATCATCTCATTTCATCCCGTAAAAAAATCCCTACATGATGTTCAAATTAAAACAGTGCAAGAAATTAGTTTGTTTTTGACAGATAATATATTTAAATAATAAAAAATCTAATGCAAATGTATCTTGCGGATTGTCAATTTCCAGATATTGATAATCAGGTTAAGGCCTATAAATTATTTGTGGAGGCATGGGAGAATGGCGAAATGTCTAAAGCTGACAAAACTGCAAATTTTGAAATGCTCTTTAGAGTACATGCTCCTGGTGAAGGAAGAGTAGTTTGTTTGTGTAAAGCTTATAGTGATAAAGAAGTTTTTGAACATTTCGCCCCTTGGAGAGCAAAATTTGGAATTCATATGGAATTTACTCCTGTGACCAGTTGTCAAAACATTGTCGATTATCACAAAGACTTATTTAAATCAATGAATTAATAACCTATTAAATTTGTTTTTTAATGTGAAAAAACTATTCTCAAATATTATTAACAAAGATAAAAATACATCTTTATCTAAAAAATTTCCTAAAAAAGAAGATAGTGAAAAATCAAAACCTTTAATAATTTTCGGAACTATTGTTTCATTATCTTCTATATTTTTGCTCCTTTATACAATAAATAACAAATTTGGCTGATATGAGTAATTTACACAATTACTTTTATATTGTATTTGAATTATATTTATAAAAAATAAATAAATTTTATGGCATTTGAACAGGGTGGTATGGCTTCAGGCCTTCTGATTATCGCAGTTTCAATCGTTTTTGCTGCTGGATTTGGATTTTTAGTATTACATTTTGTACCTGGAACACCTTTCTAATAACATTATTTATTAATTAATTTGATCAAAATTATATGTTCACTGTCTCAAGATCTTGCACAGTGCTATCTTCTTCTGTTTTATTTTTGACTCTATAAGCATAAATTAGTGAACCTAGCGCAATAGATGTAGAAGCTAATATTCCTGAAATAAGAATCAAAGCAAACAGGCCACCTATCAACCCCCCTTTTAATCTAAGTAAATTAGACTTTATAAGAAGAACTAGTAGAAATAATGTAGTAGCTTTGAGAGAAGTAATTTTAATGAAAGCTAGAGGAGCAAAAGGGTTTAATAACATTTAAATTTTTTTATATTTATTACTCTAAAAAAAAATTCTTAAAACTGCTAAAAAAAAAAGACTCAAAAAGAGTCTTTTAAAATTCAAATTCAAAAATATGAATTATTTATTCCTCAGTATCAAATTTGCTAAGGTTTGGTCCAGCGACTAAACCAACAAGCCCAAAGAGGACTAAAGAACCAATCCCAACACCTGCGGCCCAAGGATTAAAACCGCCAATGGCGAATGAAGCTAAAAAATTCATGAATTTTTAAATACAATTATCTCGGAGCTAGCATACAGAATTTTTGAAGGGAATATACCCAAATTGAGACATTTCTTTGTAATTCGAAAGTAATTCAATGAAGGGATGGTTTTGTTGCTACATAAATATTTGACAAATAGAATACTTTACTTATGAGTCTTTGATGGACAACAGGTCACTAATTTTTCACTTAAGATCAAATCATGGAAAATAAATCGTTATGAATACAAATTTAACATTTATATATGATGGAGAATGTCCTTTTTGTAATCATTTTGCAGAACTTTTAGAGCTTAAAAGTAAAATAAATGAAATTTCTATTCTCGATGGTAGAAAAAATCCCAAAATAATTAAATCTCTATTAGAAAAAGGTTATGACATAGATAAAGGAGCAATCCTTCTTAAGGATGATGATATATTTCATGGGGCTGAAGCAATAAATAAAATATGTAATCAAATCAAAAACCCGTCTGGCAAACTTTTAAAACTCTTATCAAATATCTTTAAATCAAACAAAAGAACGAGTTTATTGTTTCCCTTCCTTGTAAGAGCAAGAAGATTAGCCTTAATTGCAAAAGGTGTGCCAACTTCTTTGGTTTGAAAAAATGATTCCCTCCAAATTAATAAATGACATATTTTTAAGCTTATTTGTGATTAGAAGATAATTTATTATTTCTTAGCTAGAACATATAAGTAATGTCTAAAATTAATGATAGAAAACTTCAATCCATTTATATCTTTAGGTGGTAAAGATCAGAAAATAAATCATATGGCAGAAGCTGCACTAGAAATGAATTTAACATGCAATGATTTAAAAAAAGATCTTGATTTAACTGATGGTGACGTTATTGATATGTTGCAATTAGTGATGGATGGGTTTAAAAATAGAAATTAAATAAATATTCTCTCTGAAAAATTTAGTTTTCCTTAAATTTTTAATGAAAAGTATACAAATTGAATTTTCAAAATATGAGTCAGTAAATTCATTATGGTCTGAATTGATAGAACATCATGGATTTGAAAGAGCTAAAAATATTGTTTCACAAGCTATAGATTTACAAAAAATGAATGGCAATAAAAATGTAACCATGCCAATTATATTTTCAGGGACTGGAGGATTAGCATTAATTCCTATTCAAACATTAAAAGAAAAAACATTAAAGAGTAAATCAAAAGAAAATCAAGTACTCATATTTAATCTAAAAAAGAAATCATTTCAAATATTAAAGGAAGCTAAACATTAATAAATTTTTTGAAAACCCTTAAATAAAACAAATTAGATTGAAAAATATCTCATCACTGAATTAATTGATATACCAAACCCATAGAAAATTTTTACTCAATATTTACAAATTTAATTTATAGTCTATTTATATTTATAACGAATAATGACTTTTGAAGCCAAATATCTAGGTTCAAACGGTTGGTTAATCAAATTTGATAAAACCAACTTAATAATAGATCCCTGGCTTACAGGTGATTTGATATTTCCTCCAGGAGAGTGGTTTTTCAAAGGTTCACTAGATAATGAAATTTTAATTGAGGAAGACATTAATATAATTCTCTTGACACAAGGCTTAGCCGATCATTGCCATGTTCCTTCATTAAAAAAGTTTAAAAAAGATATTGATATCATCTGCCCCAATAGTGCAAAAGGAATTCTTGAAAAATTGGGCTTTACTTCGATCAAAGTTCTTAAACCAAAAGAAAAAATCATACAAAAGGATCTAGAAATAGAAGCTACTGCTGGTGCTCCCGTACCACAAATAGAAAATGGATACATAGTAAAAGACGATAAAGGAAAGGGTTTCTACATAGAACCACATGGTTTTCTTGATGAAAGCGTTAATTCTCAAGAATTAGATGCAGTCATAACTCCAATAATTAACCTTGAACTTCCTTTTGTTGGATCTTTTGTAAAAGGGGCCGATGTGCTTCCCAAATTAATAAAAACTTTTAATCCAAAATATATACTTTCAAGTACTGCTGGAGGAGAAGCAAAATATACAGGCCTTTTAAACAAATTTATATCAGTTCAGGAATATGCAGAAGAAGTAAAATGTAACTTGGTAAATTTAAAAACTATGGACTCTTTAAAAATTTAGATATTTTTAATAAAGAAAATTTATAACTATATCATTAGTGCTTACAAACTAATAAAATAGAAAGAGATAAAGGATTATCTAAAATTTATTCGATATTTTTTTCAACAATTTGTCTATTTGCACTAAGCACATCATATTTTTGCGACAATATTAAGCTCGATTTAGTAATTAGAAATAATATCAATGGAGATTTCTCAATAGTTAAAACCATCTCTGAAATTGAACCTGGAGCATTTATTAATATAGATTGGAATGGAATAAAGCTAATGCTACCATATTCTCTTAGAAAAGATTACTTATCATTTACGGACAGAAAATGGGATTGGAGATACGAAATAAATCAAGAGGGATTGGTAAAAGAAAAAAATCCGATATTGTATGAGTTACTTCCATCTGGAGTAATCAAAGATCATATATGTCAATTAGGAGAAACCTAATTTTTTTAATTTATCATGTACATAATACTCTTCAATCAATTATTTAGTTCAAAGGATTAATTAAATAAATATGCTTAACGTTTCAGACAATAAGAACAATAATCCATATATAAAACTGGAGGACTATAAATCCTTTGATTATGAAATACCTAATATCTTTTTGGATTTCATAATTGAAGATAAAAGAGTTATTGTTAAAACCGAACTAAAATTGATCAAAAAGAATATTAATATAGATTCCCTTAATCTTGATGGGATAGATATATTTGTTGAAAAGATTTATTTAGATGAATCTTTATTAGAAGAAAATAACTATTCAATACAAAAAAATAGACTATTAATTAAACCCATACTCAAAGAAACTTTTACCTTAAAGATTGTGGGAACAATTAAACCAAAGGAGAATTTTTCACTTTTAGGAATGTATGAAAGTAATGGAATTATTACTACGCAATGCGAAGCAGAAGGCTTTAGAAGAATAAGTTACCATTCTGATAGACCTGATATTTTAAGTAAATACAAAGTAAGGATCGAGGCTAATAAGGAAGATTATCCTGTTTTACTTTCTAATGGAAATCTTGTTAAAGCAAATGATCTTGAACACAGAAGGCACGAAGTGATATGGGAAGATCCATATCCTAAACCCTCATATCTTTTCGCTTTAGTTGCAGGAAAACTGAACTGCATAAAAGATAACTTCAATACTAAATCTAATAAAAAAGTAGAAATAAATATTTACGTGGAAAAGGGTGATGAAAAATATGTACAACACTCAATCAATTCATTAAAGAAGTCAATGAAATGGGACGAAGAAAAATATAATCTTGAATACGATTTATCTTTATTTAATATTGTTGCAATTAGGCATTTCAATATGGGAGCGATGGAAAATAAAAGCCTCAACATTTTCAACTCTAAATTAATACTTGCAAATAAAGAGACTACGACTGATGAAGAGCTAGAGCGTATAGAAGGTGTAATCGCTCATGAGTACTTTCATAATTGGACGGGAAATAGAATAACTTGTAGAGATTGGTTTCAATTATCTCTAAAAGAGGGTTTAACAGTATTTAGAGATCAGGAATTTACAGCTGATCTTCATAATCGTTCAATAAAAAGACTTGAAGATGCAAAATTCTTAAGAAAAGCACAATTTAGAGAAGACTCTGGTCCAACATCACATCCAGTGAGACCTGAAAAGTATTTAGAGATAGACAATTTTTATACAACTACTATCTACGAAAAAGGAGCCGAAATAATAAGGATGCTTAAAACATTAATAAAAGAAGAAAACTTTAATAATGGTTTTAGTAATTTTATTTCTACTTATGATGGGAAAGCAGCAACTATTGATCAATTTGTTGATAAGATTTTAGAGAATAACAAAGAAATAAATATTGAAAAATTTAAAACTTGGTATAAACAAAATGGAACTCCACTAGTTAAGTTTAAAAGAAAATGGGATAAAGAAAAACAAATCCTTAAAATACAAGTCTCGCAAATAAATTCAAATAATAAAAATCTTTATAACGATTTACCTCTAATAATTCCTATTAATATTGCAATATTCTTGAATAGTTATGAAAAAATAAATAAGACACTTATCTTAAAAGAAAAGGAAGAAGAATTCACTTTAGAAAATATAAACTCTAAATTTGACAGTCCAATAATTTCTTATTTTCGAAATTTCTCAGCTCCCATTAAATGGGAAACAGATACTACATTTGCAGAGAAATTATTAATACTAGAATTTGAAACTGATTATTTCACGATATATGACACGATAAAAGGTATATATAAAAAAATAATTTGCAAAAGAATATATGAAGAACCTGATATTAATATTGAAAATAAATTAATAACAACATTAAGATCAATAATAAGGAATAATAAAAGTATAAATTTATCTCTCTTATCTGAAATACTTAGTATCCCATCCTTCTCTGAAATAGAGTCAGAGATCAAGAAAGTCGATCCATTAAAAATTTATAAAACTATTGACGACTTAAATTATCTTTTTGGTACTAAATTAAAAGTAGAACTACTGAATAAGCTTAAAGAGATTGATAAAAACATTACTAAAATATGGCCTGAGGGTAAGGATGAAAGAAAACTAATAGAAACAATATGGAGGTTACTTTTACATAGTAAATATGAAGGAATTAAAAATAAAGTAATTAGTTATATAGATAGTAATTCAATGACTCTTTCAAAAGCTGCTTTGAATGTATTCACAAGGATTAATTGTCCTGAAAGAGAATTAATTTCAAATATTTTTTTTAATAAATGGAAACACAATCCAGTAGTCTTAGATAATTGGTTCTTTTTTAAAGCATCTATTGAGATAAATAATAATCAAAAAAATATTGAAGCTCTATTTAAAAATGAATATTTTGATGTCAAATCACCCAATACTTTAAGATCTATATTAAATGCATACGTAACAAGAAATTCATTATTCCACTCCACAGATGGATCAGGTTATAAATACATAGCAGGTAAAATTCTAGAATATGACAAATCAAATCCAATAGTAATTTCACGTTTTTTAAAAATATTTAGTACTTTTAGGCAATATGAAAATCCTTATAAAAGAAATATAATTAAAGCTCTTGATTACATTAAAAAAAATAATCTTTCACCAAATACAAGAGAAGTTATAGATGCAATTTTAAATTAATAATTATTCTATTTATATAAACTTATAAGTAGTATTATTAAAATACCAATAATAATAAAAAGCAAAGATATCTTTTTAGAAATTAGTACTTTTAAATTACTAAATCGGTCTTTTTTATATTCTTTATCCCACTTTTTTTTTACGTAATTATTAGTTACAAATTTATTAGGTCTCCCACAGAATAGGCAAGTAGGAGCTGTTATTGAGATTAAATTCTTACATTGTGGACATTTTTTTTGCTTCATAATTCTTTTATTTTAGCAAATAAATTTTGAATATTTCTTATTAAAAAACATATATAAGAAAATCTTCTTAAGAAGAAAATATTAAAGATTATTTATACATAATGTTTCGGGATTAATTAAATTAAGTTTCAAAAGAATACTCAATTAAAACTAATTAATAATGTGGAATATAATAAACTAATATTTTAATTTTTACATGTTTGCAATTGCATTAGGATTAGGTCCTTTAGAAACAATTACAATAGCAATCTCAGCTACAGTTTTTATTGCTGCTTTTACATGGGTATCAATTAAAGGTGATTTAAGAGAACTTGCAAACGAACTAATTGATGATAATAATCAGAAAGAAGAAAATTAATTATTTCTATAAATAATTAATTATGTAGTCTTGGATAATCAATAATATGTCTTATTTCCTTAAGGGATGCTCCATAAATTCTATTACCATTTAAATTAACTCCTTTCCATTTTTCTTTTTGGTTAAAAGTATCGTTAATACAAGAGTTATGCCCAAAAGAATGCTTATCATCCCATGTCAAAGTTATATCCCAACCTTTATAGTTTTCTATCATAGAAAAAAATAATAATACATTCAAATATTACATACAAAGACAGAAAACAAAAACGAAGGAAATAAGTAGTTTTTTTATAATATTTATTTAATATTCTATAAATTAGGAAACAATTTTTATTTTAAGTGCTGACTTATCCGCATTCTCTCGAGCAATATTTAGATCATCATCTGTTGAAAGGACTACCCCCATTCTCCTTCCTTTCTTTGCAGTTGGTTTCCCAAATATAAGAACTTTAGTATTCTCTAATTCTAATGCCTCGTTTAGTCCAGAGTATGAAGGAGTATTAGATTCTTTATCTGATATTATTACTCTGGTAGCTGATGGCTTTAATAGTGAAATATTTGGTATGGGTAGATTTAAAAAGGCTCTTAAGTGTAATTCAAATTCATTTATGTTTTGACTAACTAAGGTGACCATACCAGTATCATGAGGCCTAGGAGATAATTCTGAAAATATAACCTCTTTGCCTTTTACAAAAAACTCAACCCCATAAATACCCGAACCATTTAAATTATTTAATATTTTTGTTGTCATTTCACGGGCTTCATTAATCAAGGATTGATTCATCTCCAATGGTTGCCAGCTACATTGATAATCTCCTTTATATTGTTCATGACCTATTGGCTCACAAAATACGTTCTCCCCACTATTTTTTCTAATAGTTAAGAGAGTAAATTCATAATCAAAATTTAAAAATTCCTCAAGTATTACACCAACTATTTTTCCTCTTGAATTTTTCAAGGCCTCGTTCCAGGCTGAAAATAGATCTTCTTTCCTGTTAACTAAACTTTGACCTTTTCCTGATGAACTCATTAGAGGCTTTAGCAAAAGAGGGAAGCCAATTTCATCTGATTTTATTTCTAGCTCGTCAACATTAAAAACATAACTAAATTTTGCAGTTTTTATCTTTAATTCTTTAGATGCAAGATTTCTTATTTTATCCCTATTCATAGTTATTTCAACAGTTCTAGCATTAGGAACGATATTTATTCCTTCTTCTTCCAATTCCTTTAAAGCTTCAATTGATAGAGCTTCAATTTCGGGAACTACAAAATCGGGTTTGAGTTCTTTTATCTTTTTTTTTAAAATTTCCTTATCACTCATATCTATGACAAAAGAATTATCAGCTAATTGCATCGCAGGAGCATTTTCGTATTTATCAATAGCTATTACTTCTAAGCCTAATCTTTTAGCTTCAACCACTAATTCTTTTCCAAGTTCGCCACTGCCAAGTAATAATATTTTCTTGGGAATAAATTTAAAACTGCCCATCACTAAATGAATTTTATGTTAGGTGTCATCGTCAGTTAGCTTGTTAGAGAGTTTATCTTCTCTTTTATTAGCTTTTAAATTAGACAAAAAAGAATTATTTCCGAACCAATCATTTTGCTTCATTCCTTTTGTAATTGAAGTTGAAATAGCACCAAGAAAGAAAAAACCCATCATTACCCATAGGATTCGTTCTAGAGCAATTGAAGGCGAGAAGCCCTGTCCTGAATTAATTATTTCAGTAAGAGGGTCTAAGGGGTCCAAGTTGAATATTTAACATAATTACTTAATTATATAAGTTGAGAAAAAACTTTTTACTAAAAATTACAAATAAAAATAATAGGCTAAAAAGGTCTTAAACAACGCAAAAACATTTTTTCAATGTTATCTTCAAAAGATGAATTTATAAAACATATGGTAATAGAAGTCAAAAACACAACCGTTGTTTCAGCAAGTGGAGAAGCAAAAAAACTTGGCCAATATTCAGAAAATGTAATTTTAATAGTAAACGTCGCCAGTTATTGCGGTAATACTGCTCAATATAATGATCTCCAAAAGCTTCATAATAAATATTCAAAAAAAGGTTTAAGGATACTTGCTTTCCCATGTAATGATTTTGGAAATCAAGAGCCTGATTCTCTTACAGAGATAAAGAATTTTTGTTCTACAAAATATGGTGTTGAATTCGAAATTATGGAAAAAGTTCACGCGAAAGGTAATACTACTGAACCATATACAACACTAAATAACGTTGAACCAAAGGGTGATGTTGAATGGAATTTTGAAAAATTTTTAATTGGCAAAAACAGTAATGTGATTGCAAGGTTTAAACCAAGTATCCAGCCATTCGATGAAAATTTAATTGCCGCAATAGAAGTAGCATTAGATTCTTAATATAGAATTTATATAAAATTTCTTTTTAACCCAATAAAACTAATAGGCTCTAATTATTTCGGAGATTTTATAACTAAATAAATATGACTTAGGATTATTTATTCTTAATT
>QCUR01000009.1:0-29527 GCA_003208875.1 Prochlorococcus sp. AG-679-M23 | reverse complement strand
TTTAAAAGTTGAATATTTTGATCTCTTTGAAGGTGGAGAAGAACAAATTTTTATAACAATCTCTTTTTTTTTTGTATTTACATAGACCAATTCTCCTCTTATTGAAAAATAATTATTGTTTAAATTTAATTCTTCTAATAACTCATTAGGATCCTTTTCAGAATTATTTTTATCAAATTGATTTAACTGATAAGGGTCCCATACACCAGCTACCTGTAAATGTAGATTGTTAATGTTTTTATTTCTTGGATAAACAATCCAAAAATAATCCTTCTCTAAGTTGATATATTTTTTTATCAGCGATATAGCTTTACCAAGAATAACTGTTTCAATTATTTTTCCTTCCTTATCAGTTATTGTTCCTCTATTTAATTGATCAATATTATTTGGCTTATAAATTCCTTTAACAATGCCTATTGCCCTGTACTGTAATTTATTTGTAACTTCTTGGATAGGATTTTTAATCATATTTAGTTATGTTTGAGAAATGTTTTTAATAAGATATTTCTTGGATTAAAGGCTTTCTTTTACTTCGACCTTATTAAATGATTTTAATGCATCATCTATAGCATCAGATGGATTAGTTGCATCATTCATACTATTAGCCCTTCTAAGCATCTCAACTATTTCGAATGGGTTAGTAGGCAAAGTTGAACTGTTTGTGTCAATTTTTGTAGAGCTATCAATTTCAATTTCATTTAGGTATGACTCTTCTGCATTCAACATAGTTGATTTTATATTTATGAATGAAACAAATAAAATGCAAATTCTCCCTAATATTGATATCTTTTTATTTAATTTGAATTTCATTTTGTTTAATTTCAAAATAATTTAAGATTTAAAATTATTTGCTATTTTAATTTTACATAATTTGGTAATAAATTGTTAATAGCAACTTGGAATGTAAATTCTGTAAGAACAAGGCTTTCTCAAATTACTAATTGGATAAAGGAGGTAAATCCAGATATCCTTTGTCTGCAAGAAACTAAAGTTATAGACGATGCTTTCCCTTCATCGCATTTTGAAGAATTAGGGTATGAAGTTATTATTCATGGGCAAAAATCTTACAATGGGGTTGCAATAATAAGTAAGTTTAAAATTGAAAATGTAAAGAAAGGATTTACTAATGAGAATCAAGAGGAGAAATTTTCTTTAGACATTAATGAGCAAAAAAGGTTAATTTCTGCAGATATCAATGGTTTTAAAATAATAAATGTTTATGTGCCAAACGGTTCTTCAATAGATTCTGACAAATTCGATTATAAGATTAAATGGTTAAATCATTTATCAGCATTTTTAGATGAGCAAGTAAAAGATGATGATTTAGTCTGTTTCGTAGGTGATTTTAATATAGCTCCAAGCGAAATAGATATTCATAACCCTCAAAAATACGAAGGGGGAATAATGGCTTCAAAGATTGAGAGAGAATCACTCAATAATGTTCTTAAAGGAAGATTTATTGATTCTTTCCGGATCTTTGAGAAGGATACTGGGCATTGGAGTTGGTGGGATTACCGTAATAATGCATATGAGCTAAATAAAGGTTGGAGAATTGACCATATTTATATCAGTAAAAACCTTTCATCAAAACTTAAAAGTTGTGTAATAGAGAGGAATCAAAGAGAAAATTTACAACCTAGTGATCATGCTCCAGTATTAATTAATCTAGAGACCGATAATCAAAATGAAGATTACTTAGATGGTGATGATGATCTTTTCGAAATTTAATTACATAAGATCTTTATTTTTTATAAACCTCAAAATGCTTTATATTAGAGAGTAATGTAGAAACAAACTCAATTAATTCCAAATTTTCCTCAAAAATAATTATTTACATTTCAAATTATCGCAGTAAAAATATCATGCTGTAGAATTTCTAACTGATTGACAAAATTTTTACTTATTTCTAAGTTAGAACATAATTAAAATTTCTCAAAACTACATTCATTTAAATTTTGACTGACATATTAAAAACTACTCATTCTGAAGAAGTTTTCTCTTCAGCTCTAGAATTAATGCCAGGAGGGGTTAGTTCCCCAGTAAGAGCATTTAAGTCTGTTGGTGGTCAGCCAATTGTTTTTGATAGAGTAAAAGGCCCCTATGCTTGGGATGTTGACGGGAATAGGTATATTGATTACATAGGTAGTTGGGGTCCGGCTATTTGTGGACACGCCCATCCAGAAGTGATCACAGCATTGCAAGAAGCAATTGAAAAAGGTACTAGTTTTGGAGCACCTTGTGTATTAGAGAATAAACTTGCAGAAATGGTAATAGATGCTGTTCCATCGGTTGAGATGGTTAGATTTGTAAACAGTGGCACTGAAGCATGTATGGCAGTTTTAAGGCTAATGAGAGCCTTTACAGGAAGAGATAAAGTAATAAAATTTGATGGGTGCTATCACGGTCATGCTGATATGTTTTTGGTAAAAGCTGGTTCCGGAGTAGCTACTTTAGGCTTACCAGATTCCCCAGGAGTTCCAAGAACTACAACAGCAAATACTCTAACCGCTCCTTACAACGATCTTGAAGCTGTAAAAAAATTATTTTCTGAGAATCCTGATGCAATATCAGGAGTAATTCTTGAGCCTATAGTAGGTAATGCCGGATTTATTACTCCTGAACCTGGTTTTCTTGAGGGATTGAGAGAGTTAACAACTGAAAATGGTTCTTTACTAGTTTTTGATGAAGTGATGACTGGTTTCAGAATTAGCTACGGAGGAGCTCAAGAAAAATTTGGAGTTACCCCTGATTTAACAACTCTCGGTAAAGTGATTGGGGGAGGCTTACCTGTAGGAGCGTATGGAGGGAAAAAAGAAATAATGTCAATGGTCGCGCCATCTGGACCTGTATATCAAGCTGGGACTTTAAGTGGAAATCCTCTAGCAATGACAGCAGGTATTAAAACTCTTGAGTTACTTAAACAAGAAGGTACGTACGAAAAACTTGAGTCAACAACGTCTAGGTTAATTGAGGGTATTATTCAATCTGCTGAAAATAATGGTATTACAATAAATGGTGGGAGCGTAAGTGCGATGTTCGGATTTTTCTTATGCGAGGGACCGGTAAGAAATTTCGAAGAAGCTAAAACAAATAATTCAGAACTCTTTGGCAAACTCCATAGGGAAATGCTCAAAAGAGGCGTTTACTTAGCTCCAAGTCCTTTTGAAGCTGGATTTACTTCATTAGCTCATAGTGAAGAAGAAATTGATCGAACACTAGAAGCATTCGATCAATCATTTAGCGTCATAAAAAACTAATATTATCTATTTTGTCCGCCTACGATAACTGGGGGCATTGATCCGCTAGTGCCAGGAAGGCCAGGAACCACTTGAGTACTTCCATCCCATTTATCTAAAAATAGTTTAAAGAGGACTTGATCATTTAAGCCTTTGTTTAAAGTTTCGTATCTTAGAGCTTCTTGTCCAGCAATTTCAACTTCTGTTTTTGCTCTTAAAAGTAGCTGTCCTGCAATTTGTTTCTGTTCAATTGCTGCTCTATATTCCTCAGCAATTTCTAATCCAGTAAGGTCCAAGCTTTTAACATCTACGTAATCAAAAGAATTTAATTCCTCAGCCACAGTAGAAGCGACTTTTTCAGAAATAACATTAAATTCAGTTGCTATTGTTTCTAATTCGTATTGAGAGAAAACAGATTTTAGAGCTTTAAGTAAAGAAGGCTGAACTATCTTTTGATAAACATCACTATTTCTACTAGCAATTGTGGCAAAAATTCTACCTGCTTCATCTGGCTTAACAGAATATTTGACAGTAGCTGTTGCTCTAATAACTTGAAGATCTTTTGTTAAGGTTTCAAATTTCTCAGGTTGAACTTGAGTTTTTATATCAAAGGGAAAAACCGACTGAACGAAGGGGACTTTAAAGTTTAATCCTGCTCTTCTTGAACCACCACTTACTTTCCCTAAAGTAGTCACTACAGCTACTTGTCCAGAAGGCACTACAAATAAAGATTGAGTGAGCAAAAGAAATCCGGTAAAAGATAAAACAATTAGTAACGTAGCTGTTCCTCCTGGACCAGTTGGAGTTACGTTTTTGAAAGATGTTGACATTTAAATATGTTTTTTGTTAATTATATTTAAAGAAATTAATTAATGCATTGATTAAGTATTTAATTAAAATATTTTTTTAATAATTAGTTTACGTAATTAACAAATGAATTTTATAAATTACATTGCTTTAAATTTCTGCAATAATTGTAAATAAAGATCCTCATCTATTTCTCTTATATCGTATTCAGAAGGTAAGACTCCATGCTTATGCTCATGGGCAGCCATCCAACAAAATTTCTCAATTTCTGTTAATGAAAAACGTGGATAATCTTTTATTTTTACGCACAATGAATCAAGAAGAGATTTTGAATAACCAGTCATTATAAGGCCTTAATTATTAATATCTTATCGATAATTATTAGTTTGCAGAGGAATTTTATATGTCTCCTCCAAATTCTCAAGTAACTTAATTGCCAATTGAAGATCATTCTTGCTTTTGCTCATTACTCTTAATGTTTCTCCATTAATGCTTACATTAATCTTTTTAATTTCATCTCTAATACTTTTACTAATTTTTTTTGCAATTTCCGGATTAAGTCCTTTCTTTAAAGTAATGGTTTGCTTTACTTTATTTCCGCTTACTACTTCAATACTATTGAAATCGAAAATTTTTATAGAGAGTTTTCTTTTTATTGCCTTTTGTCTAATAATATCAATAACTGAATTTAGAGTTAATTCACTATTTGTAGTTATAAAAATGTTGTCTTTTTCTAAATCCAAGGAGGTATCTGTTCCTTTAAGATCATATCTTTGTGAAATCTCTCTCTTCACTTGATCCAAAGCATTGACTAATTCTTGTCTATCAAAATCAGAAACCACATCAAATGAAAAATTTTCTGCCATTACTTAAATTTTAAATTAATTTAATTATCACCCCAAATAAACTTAAAAAAAAATAAAAGGAGTTAATTTAATCAAAAAATAACAAACTAACAACCTTACCCATTTCTTCCGCACATCTACAACTATTTAATAAAGTTTCACTATCGTGAAAAGCGAAGCAAATTAATTGATCACATCTACTAATAATTTCCTGATTACAAAGACTACTTGCCATTGGCAAAGGCAACTCATCATTTTCGCTTTTCTCAACCAAATGAATAACGCTCTCTAGTTGGTTTTTAATTTCAGGTAATTGTTTATCTAGGCTTTGTGGTAAAAGAACAGTCAGCAAAGAGGGGTTAATACCTAAAACAGCTCTTATTACTGCGGCATTAACTCCCTGAGATCCTGAGGTAAGGATAGTATGCCCTTCTTCCGCTAATGATCTTGCGATTAGTTCGATCAGGTGAATGTCAACTACAGGTACATGTCTACTACCCAAAAAAGCAATACTTCTTTTCCCGTTATCCTGAAGTTTTGCAAGTTCCTGAGCTAAGGTATCAACCCCTTCTGTTGAGGGTAGGTCTAAAGAGCGACTCAAAATAAAACGGTTACTACATTTGAAATTAGCATTTATCTGAAAAATTGCAGGGGAAATCTATAGATTCAAGTATATTTTTTAGATTTACATGCTCTTGAACTAATTGCACAGCATATGATGCCTTTATTGATTCATGTATCCTGACATGTCCAAAAGCTTGTTCAATAATTTCCACTGAAGCAAGAGTATCTAAGTCTACTTTTAAAATTGGCACTTCTAACTCTTCCGCTCTATGGATCAGTTGTAATAGAGGTTCACCCAAACCAGTAAGAATTAAACATTGGGTAGACGCTTCTAAAGCTGCAAGTTGAATATCAGTTCTTTCGGCTCCTGTTACGACAGCCATATTTCTCCTTCTTCTAAAAAATTCCATCGCAGAATTGACTCCCATAGCACCAATACTTAATGTTTCAACGAGTAATTCTTCTTTTTCAGGACAGCAAATTACTTTTGCATCTAACCTTCTTATAAGTTCCCCAACAGTTACACTTCTTAGTAAAGGAGATTTGGGCATCACCCCAAATACTTTTATGTTCATCTCTTGGAGAGAAGGTATTATTTTATTTTTTATTTTTTCAACTTGTTCAGGAACAACCGCATTCAATATGACTCCTGCGAGATGATCTCCTAATTGTTTTTTTGCGTCTAGTAAAGCATCTACACTTTTACTATCCTCCCATAGATTAACAATAAGGACTTTTGCGTTTAAATGTTTTGCAAGTTGTGGAAGACTCAAACCATAAATCATTCCTTCATTGAGGCTACCTGCAGCTTCAAGAATATTTAACCCATCAAAATCGTCATTTACTAATGCCTCTATTTGTTCAAACCCTTTACCTGGATTTAAGTCTTTATGCGTAATTCTTTTCTCAGCAGATATATTATCTAATAATCCTACTGAAGGAATTAAGTTTTCTTCTGCAAGATTTAATGTAGTACCTATAAATTTAACGTCATCATCTATTAGTCCTTCATAAGTCATTGAAGGAAGATTAGTAAGTTCAATACAAGTTGCTAATGGTTTTCCTACACGTATTTTTTTTCCTTGTTCTAAAAGTTTTTTTGATATTCCCAGTACTAATGCTGACTTACCACTAAATGGCTCACAGGAACCAATTAACAATATTTGACTCATAATGAACGAATTAATTTATTCATAGATTTAAGATAATATTTTTTTAAGAACTATACAATTATTTATTTAATACTTTTAATCAAATAAATTAAAAAACATAGTGCGAAGTAAAATAATATATTATTTGGATCTATGAAAAGAGCCTTACAAAATTCAATTAAATAATGAGGGAATTAAAAACTATTGGAATTACAGGCGCATCAGGAGCATTAGGGAAAGAATTAACAAAAAAATTTCGGGGGAAAGGATATAAAGTTATAGGATTTACTCATAGTAAAAATAATTTCGAAATAAACAACGACTCTCCCAATGAATGGATTGAATGGCAATGTGGGAAAGAATTCTTATTAAAGAAGCATCTAAAAAAAATTGATATCTTAATTTTGAATCATGGAATCTACGATATAAGTAAAGAAAATTCAACTTATGAAAATTCAATAGAAATAAATGCTTTAAGTAAATTAAAATTTCTAAATTTATTTGAAGAAATTGCTTTCAAAAACAACTCATCAATTGCAAAGGAAATTTGGATAAATACCTCAGAAGCAGAAATATTGCCAGCTTTAAATCCCTCCTACGAAATAAGTAAATCGCTTATCGGTCAACTAGTTTCCTTTAAAAAAAACCTACTAGACAATCATGAGGAAAAAAAATTAAAAATTAAAAAAATTATCTTAGGTCCTTTCAAGTCAGAATTAAACCCTATTGGAATTATGAGTGCAGAATTTGTATCCAATAACATTTATAATTTTGCGAATTTAAATTTTTTTTTAATAATCATTAGTCCTAACCCTCTTTCCTACATTCTGTTTCCCATTAGAGAGTTATATTTTTTTTTATATTGTAAATTTTTAAAAATATCTAAGATTAGTAACTAAAAATCTCTGTCTGTCAAAATTTCTATACCATCTTTCATTACAACGATTGTATGTTCCCATTGTGCTGATAAATTTCCATCTTTTGTTATTACTGTCCATTTATCATTTAAAGTTTTACAATATTTAGTGCCTTGATTAACAATAGGTTCTACAGCTAATGTCATACCTTCACGAAGAACAACATTAGGTAATTCGTTAGTTCGGAAATTAAAAACAGATGGTTCTTCATGCAGGTTTCGACCTACGCCGTGACCGGTATAGTCCTCAACTACACTGAATCCATTGGATTTTACGATATCTTCAATTGCACCTGCGATATCAAGCAGAGTATTTCCTGATTTAATTTTCGAAAGTCCGGCAAACAACGCTTTGAGGGCTACATCACTAAGTTTTTGGGCTTGCTGACTTACTTCACCTACACAAATAGATATACAACTATCTCCATGAAAGCCATCTAGATAAGCCCCAGTATCAATTTTAACAAGATCCCCATCATTAATTATTTTATTTTTGTTTGGTATACCATGAACAACTTCATTATTAATACTTGAACAAATACTTGATGGGAATCCATGATAACCCTTAAAACTTGGCACAGCACCCATCTCTCTTATCCTCTTTTCCGCAAAATCATCCAAATCTTTTGTACTCATTCCTGGTTTTATGAGGTCATTTATTTCTCTCAACACTGTTCCAACAATCCTACTCGATTTCTTCATCAAATTTATTTCCCTTGAAGACTTTATTTCGATTCCTCTTCTTCTTTGGATAAAAGGAACTTGATCATTGGATTTAGAATTATTTTTATTTAATAAAAGATCTGCAAAATGTTTCATTGGAATAAATAATAGTATTAGGTAAATATGATCGAAATAGCCATAATCTGCATGGCCACCTCAAATCTAACAGTAAGAAAAACAGAAAATGAAGTTTATTACTAATTCTAGGCAATTTCATAAATCTTTGGCACCTTGGGTTTTCCTCCCATTATTCATTTCAGCTTTAACAGGTACATTCTATAGGATCTGTAAAGATTTATTAGGCTACTCAAGAGATGAAGTTCACTGGTTAATGTCTCTACACGAAGGTGAGTGGCTTGGAGATAATGGAGAACTAATCTACGTAATCTTGAATTCTTTAGGACTTATTTGGATGCTAATAACTGGGTTTCAAATGTTTTCAAAAAAAATTTCATTTCCTAAAAAGGTTACTAAAGGCGAGTCGAAAGGTTAAAATAAGATTCTTGCAGAATTATTGAGCATAAAATGGCAAAAGAGAAACAAGAAAATGAGTCAAAAATCATTAATGAAACTGACACTACCACAGAATTGACTGTTGAGAATCAAGGTAAAGAGCTAATTGCTAAAACAAATTTAAGTTCATCAACCTTAATCAAGGAATTTGAAAGAGAGCAATTAAAAAAACAATTGCCCGAAATATATGTTGGAGATACGGTTAAAGTTGGAGTAAAAATTACAGAAGGTAACAAAGAAAGGGTTCAGCCTTACGAAGGAGTCGTGATTGCTAAGAGACATGGTGGGCTGAATCAGACCATTACAGTAAGAAGGATTTTTCAAGGTATTGGAGTGGAAAGAGTATTTATGCTACATAGTCCTCAAGTTGCCTCTCTAAAAGTAGAACGTAGAGGTAAAGTGAGAAGAGCTAAGCTATTCTATCTACGAGATAGAGTAGGAAAAGCTACTCGCGTAAAACAACGCTTTGATCGATAAGGTTGTAAAGTTATTTCAACCTAACGGTCATAAAGGCGCTTATAATATTTTTATTGCGTCGTTAGTTCAGTTGGTAGAACGCAGGTCTCCAAAACCTGATGTCGGGGGTTCAAGTCCTCCACGGCGCGTTTGGATCAACATTTTGTAAATTATTTTTTTTCATTTAGATGGAGTTAGATCTTCAACCTGGGGACGTAGTTAAAGTCCTCGAATCAGCTGCTCTAGGATGGGTTCGTGCAAGAGTCATCAGAGTAAAATCTGGCGGAAGAGTTGTTGTTCAAAGCGATCAAGGCAGAGAATTTACGGCTCGAGGTAATCAAGTTCGATTAATTGAACCAGCAGGCTTTAGGCCTTAAAGAAAAATTAATAAGTTCCCTTCTAAAAAAAGAAACTAAACTATTTCTTTAAATCCTCAAATTTATGAATTTTTTTATTACAACAACATTAATAAAGTATTATGATTTGATAATTTTAAACTCAGTTATCTAATTAAATTAGAATAAAATTTCTGGGACCGTAGTTCAACTGGTTAGAGCACCGCCCTGTCACGGCGGAAGTTGCGGGTTCGAATCCCGTCGGTCCCGTTCTTTTCTAAAGGAAATTGGAAAAACGTTTAAGGTTAGCACCTAGTCCAACTGGTTTATTACACATAGGTACAGCAAGAACAGCTTTATTTAATTGGTTATATGCTAGAAAAATAAATGGGAAATTTCTGATTCGAATTGAAGATACCGATATTTTACGATCTAAATCTGAATATACAACAAATATATTAAATGGATTAAATTGGCTGGGACTTAATTGGGATGAAGAGCCCATTAACCAAAGCCAACGAGTTTCTGTTCACAAAAATTATATTAAAAGACTTTTAGAGAGTGGAGCTGCATATAGATGTTTCACTTCAGAAAGTGAGATCCTTGATCTTAGGGAAAAACAAAAAGAAAGTGGGTTACCACCCAAGCACGATAATAGACATAGAAATCTTACGAGAAAGGAGATTAAAGAATTTATATCTCAAGGAAAATCATCTGTAATAAGGTTTAAAATTGATGAGGAAATAGAGATCAAATGGGAAGATCAGATTAGAGGCGAAATTAAGTGGCAAGGCAAGGATCTCGGGGGCGATTTAGTTTTATCAAGAAGAGCTTTAGGTGATGAGATAGGAAATCCTCTATATAATCTTGCTGTTGTTGTAGATGACAATTATATGAATATTACTCATGTTGTAAGAGGTGAAGATCATATCTCAAATACTGCAAAACAAATATTGATTTATAAAGCTTTAAATTTTAAATTACCAATTTTTTCTCATACTCCTCTAATTTTAAATAGCGAAGGTAAAAAGCTTTCTAAACGTGATTCTGTAACTTCTATCGATGAATTCAAAGAGATGGGATACTTGCCTGAGGCTTTAGCCAATTACATGGCATTTTTAGGATGGTCTATAAAATCCCCTGAGAGTGAAATTCTTTCCTTATCAGAGATATCTAAAGTTTTTAATTTGTCAGATGTAAATAAAGCTGGTGCCAAATTTAATTGGGAAAAGCTTAATTGGATTAATTCCCAATACATCAAGAAAATGGAATTAACACAATTATGTAAATTTATTAAGAAGTACTGGAACGAAATGGGTTGGGAATCTCCTTCTACAGAATGGGATTTGAAATTGACAAATTTAATTCAAGACTCAATGATTTTATTAAAGGATGCGATTGATCTATCAAAACCCTTTTTTATCTTGTCCCAAATGAAAAAAGAGGGGGAAGAATTTCTGGAAAGTAAAAAAGAAGTAAGAGAATCTTTGAAATACATCCTTTTTTATTTAAAAGAAGCAAATATAACTAAGGTTAATAAGGATAATGCTCGAGAAATAATCAACAAAATTACAATTAGCCACTCCATCAAAAAAGGGATTTTAATGAAATCATTGAGAGTAGCTTTTTTTGGGTGTCTAAGTGGACCAGATTTAATTCAAAGTTGGGAATTATTCTCTGAGAACAAAACTGATATTCCTCTTATTGAAAGATGTATTATTTAACTATATTTCCTTATCAATTAAATTCAGAAAATTCGCTAAAGGTCTTGCTGTAAGTCCTTGAATACCAACTGTCATCAATATCGTTAGAAATACCAAACCTTGGAGACGACCCGCACCAAGTACTCCTGCCTGCTCAAGTCTTATTGAAAAAAGAGAGGCGACAGCGGCAGTAACTATCCCTCTAGGCGCTAGCCAAGATAAAAAAACCCTTTGTTTTACATCTAATTCTCCTCCCATAGTTGCTAGTGATATAGAAATCGGACGTACAATTATCATCAACATTAATACGCAGATAATACCCCCCCAACCTAGTGGACTTAATTCTCCCCAAGAGACATCAGATGCCAGAAGCGGGAAGAGAACTGTTATTGCTAGTTGAGCTAATTCTCCAATCAAATCATCTAATCTTTCTTTATCAATAATTTCTCTTTTACCAACAATAAATCCTGCAGCAACAGAAGCGGGTAAACCTGATTCAGGCAGAATATATTCACAAATCCCATACACAAGAAAAATAAACCCTAATGTAACCTGAAGCTCAATTCCAAATGATGCTTCGTTTTTTATTTTCTTTAAAATTTCAGAAAGTAGCCATCCGGAACTGATACCTATCAAAACCCCTCCACCTAATCTCTGCATTAAGGCAATAAAAACCTCCTTAATTCCATGTAGATCTCCTAATATTAGTTCTAATAGTAATAAAGCCAGAACTGCCCCGATGGGTTCAAGAACCAATCCTTCAGCTTTGAGGACCTCGGATAGTGGAGAGACTAATTTTATTTGATCTACTAAAGGTGAAACCACTGTTGGTCCAGTAGCAAGAACAATTGCACTATATACCCCAGCTACTGGCCATGATAGTCCTGCTAGCCAATGAGCTATGAATATTCCTGCTGATAATGAAATAAATAATCTTATTAACGAAATTCTTAGGACAGTATTTCTAATATTTCCTTCAGGTAATTTTAAATTTAAACCGCCTTCAAATAAAACCAAACAAACTAAAAGTCCAACTATAGTTTCAAGACCCTGTCCAAGATCAAGTGGCTCAACAAGCCCTAAACCTGAGCGTCCAATGAATAATCCAGAAATTAATAAAATTACTACACTTGGAAAACCAGAGACAGAAGAAATTAAACGTGCGCATGCACCTGCAAAAACAGTTATACCCCAAAGTAAGCCAAGCCTTTCAGGCGTCATAAATTTTTCTTTATAATAAAATATTAATTAATTTGATTAAATCAATAATCCTATTTTAAGTCCACTATAAACAATATTTATTAATTAAAACCAATTAAAGATTTAATTAATTAAAAATCCTTTTGAAGATATCAGAACAAAATTCTCTAATTTAATATTATATTAATGAAAATTTACTAATCAAAGCAATAACAATCAATATTATTCCGATGCCTATCGTAGCCATTCTTCCGTTCCAAATTTCTGCTTGAGGAGTAAAGCCTCTTTTCCATAAATTCAGCTCTTGTTTATCAACAACCTTTTTTGTTTCTTTAAGATCTATTTTTGATTTTTTTTTCATTATTACTAGAAAGGTGGTTTTTTTTCATAAAGAGTATTTGCTTGGTCAATAGGAAGTCTTCCTGAAATGCCCAATTTAAGAGAACTTTCATGTGCCTTAATTTTGAGTCTAAATAATGCAGCGGCTCCAATCATCGCCGCATTATCTGTACAAAGATTTAATGGAGCTAAATGAACTTTAATAGATTTTTTACATGCTTCACTAATCATCATTTTTCTTAATGTATCGTTAGCGGCGACTCCACCTACAACGACGATATTATCTAAACCATAATCATTTGCACATTTTATTGTCCTCTCTACCAACACCTCTGCTACAACCCTCTCAAAACTTGCCGCAATATCTGGAATTGGTATTTCATCCCCATTTAAATTTATTTTTTCAACCAATCTTAATACAGCCGTTTTTAAACCACTAAAAGAGAAATCATATTTCAAAAAACCCCCTTCCTTATTAGAGATCTTGCATTTGGGTAAATTAAATTTCGAGGGATTACCCTTTTTGGCGATTTTTGCAATTGCAGGACCTCCAGGATAACTAAGTCCCAATAATCTTCCTACTTTATCGAACGCTTCACCAGCGGCGTCATCATAACTTCTTCCAAGTCTTTGCATCTTTCTTCTCTCGCCAACTTTTATTAATTCAGTATGCCCCCCACTAACAAGTAATGTTAAGAAAGGAGGCTTGGGATAATTTTTTGAAAATAATATTGAAGACAGATGTCCCTCTAAGTGATGTATTCCCAAAAAAGGTTTTGAGTATAAAGTACATAGTGATCTTGCCGTTATAGAACCAACTCTTAAGCAGCCAACTAATCCTGGTGTAACAGTTGAAGCTATAACATCAATTTCTTCAATACGAATTTTTGATTCTTCTAAAGCTTGTTCAAGGACAAAAGGAAGTAACTCTAAATGTTTTCTCGCCGCGAGTTCTGGTACCACGCCTCCCCATTTAGAATGATCTTCAATTTGTGATGCAACAATATTTGAATGTATTTTATAAATATCACCACTATTAGAAACAATTGAGACAGACGTCTCATCACAACTTGTTTCAATAGCTAGAACTTTGTGCATATTTGATTCGATACTGTTTTATTTTAATAATAATTTCTTAATTAAAACATCAAAGGAATTAAAGATTGCAACTTATGAAATTCTTTTTTTCAATCATAACTTCGGTTTTTCTCTTTCTTGGAATAACCCCAATTGCTTTAGCCGCTAATGGGCCAGCATTAAATGCAGATAGAGCTAGCACAGAATATACAGCCTCAGCTCTAACAACATGTTCAGAAAATCCTAAATTTATTGAACGAGCAAGTACTGCTAAAACCCAAAAAGATATCACAAGATTTGAAAGATATGGCAAAGCAGCTTGTGGTGATGATGGATTGCCTCATTTAATAATAGGTCCACCACTTGAGCCATGGGGAGCACTCCTAAATAGAGGTCATGAAGGTGACTTACTTATTCCTGGAGTATTATTTATTTATATTGCAGGAATTATAGGTTGGTCTGGAAGAGAGTATTTGATTGAATCCAAAAAGACTAAGAACCCAGCAGACCTTGAAATTATTATTGATTTAGGCTTAGCGAGAAAATGCCTTATAAAAGGTGCTCAATGGCCCTTATTAGCTAATAAGCAAGGAAGGAACGGTGATTTAAGAGAGAAAGATAATAATATTACACTTAATGGCCCTAGATAAAACATCATTCAACACAATTCTAAAAATCAAATGCTTAAAATCTTTAACACAAAATTCATTAGGTCAGCACCAGTAGTTGCTGCAGTTTGGCTAAGCCTAACCGCTGGAATAATTATTGAATTTAATAGATTTTTTCCTGATTTATTATTTCATCCGATGAGCTGAGATTTCAAAAAGAACTTTCAAGACTTAATTATTTTGAAAACTCCTTTTACTGTCTCATCAACATCATGATTTGTTAATACAAAATCAAATTCACCTGAGGATGCAATTTCGTAGTTAGCTCTACTAAGTCTACTATTTATTGCCTCCTCTTTTTCAGTACCTCTATTTCTTATTCTTTTTTCTAATTCTGCTTTGCTAGGTGGTAGAAGAAATATTGATAAAGCTTCTGGGAACTTTTCTTTAATTTGTTTTGCACCTTCAACTTCAATTTCAAGTAAAACAACAAATCCTTTTTCAATCTTTTCATTTACAGTAGATAGAGGGGTTCCATAATAGTTTCCTGCGAATTGAGCCCATTCAAGAAATTCTTTTTTATCAATCATATCTTTAAACCTTTCATCACTTATAAAATAATAATTCTTGCCATCTTTCTCTCCCATTCTGGGGTTTCTTGTTGTTGCAGAAATAGAAAGCCAAATATCTTTATTTCTATCTAAAAGTTCTTTAACAACCGTACCTTTTCCAACTCCACTAGGTCCTGTGATAATTATTAGTTTTTTTAAATTTTTCATATTAAAATTTTTAAAGTAAAATAAATGATGGTTAATAATTCCTAGAAATAATGCAAAAGGGTGTACCTCAGATAATGGATATTACATCAATTAAATCTGTATTATATGATTTATCAGAAAAAGTTTTACCTTCAAGATTTGAAACCGCTCAACAACCCGAACCTAATTTAATTCAATTCTGTTTAAGAGGAATAAATAGCCAAACATGGATAGAAGCATCTTGGGATAGTGATTCTCCACGAATTCTTAAAATAAATAGGCCTGAAAAAATAGGAACTGAAAGTACCCTCTCCAAACAACTAAGATATGGATTGAAATATATGGCTTTGGTTATCATAGAACAAGATAAATTTGAGAGAGTTATTAAATTTGGATTTGCAAAAAAGCCAGGAGATGAAATTAAAAAATACTTAGTTTTTGAATTAATGGGCAAACACAGTAATATTTTTTATTTAGATAATAATCAAAAAATAATTGCAGTTGGAAAACAAATAAAATCTAATCAATCTAGCTTTCGTGTCGTTTCTACTGGCTCTATCTATTCAGAGCCTCCCTCAAACATGAAAAAAGAGCCTAATCCAAACGAATCTTATGAGTCATGGAAAGAGTCTATTTCTTCAGTTCCAGAATCACTTAAATACTGCTTAATAAATACTTATCAAGGTGTAAGTCCAATACTAACAAAGCAACTTGAGACTTTTAGTAAACTGGAAAGTCTAGAAATAATGAATAAAAATATTGATTTTATAAGTGAAACAAACTTAACAAAGATATACCAAAGTTGGAAAATATGGATTGAAAGATTTAATAAAAACAACTTTAATTTTTCAATTTTTGACAATTTTTTTTATTCAGTTTGGTTTTTTAAGAATGAAATAATTAACAAAGATAATATTGATCAAATTGATGGATTAGAAAATTATTATAATTTTCATTTAAAACAAAAAAAAATTGAGGCCTTAATAAAAAAAATTGATGGGATAATTTTTAAACAAACAAATCTTGAGAAAAAAAACTTTAAATTACAATCTGATCTTTTAATTAATTCGGAAAATTATCAACTATATAAAGAAAAGGCTGACAAAATATTCATGACTCATGAGATACAAAAACAAGATATTATCAAAGGCCAAAAGCTTTATAAAAAGTCAAAAAAACTAAAAAGAGCACAAAATTTAATTAAAGAAAGGATGAATATTTATAAAAATAAACTTGATAGATTAGAAGAATTCAGTGCTCTATTGGATAACTTAAATTCTCTAAAAAATGAAAATCCGATAACTAGAATCAATTTGCTGGAGGAAATAAAAGCTGAAATTTGTAGAGAGTTTAATTTGAAAATTAAAAATGTAAGAGAACAAACAAAAGAAGCCTCTGGATTAGAATCATCTCCAATAGAAATAAATACCCCGAAAGGCTTAACAGTACAAATAGGAAGAAATATGAGGCAAAATGATCTAATAAGTTTTAAGTTTTCCAAAAAAGGTGATCTTTGGTTCCATGCACAAGAATCACCTGGAAGTCATGTTGTTTTAAAGTCTTCATCTCAAATCCCATCAGATGAAGATATTCAAATATCAGCAGATTTAGCAGCTTTATTTAGTAAAGCAAAAATGAATATTAAAGTCCCTATTAGTCTTGTGAACATTAAAGATCTCCAGAAAATCACAAAAGGAGGGCCTGGTTGCGTTTCCTTCAATAATGTAGAAATTCTTTGGGGTAATCCTACAAGAGGAAAAGATTACATCAAAAAAAATCTTAAAAAAGCAATTTAGCCTATAATAAAAAAAATTATTTTGTTAAATGTTGGATTTTCTACTTGGAACACACGAATTTTTAGGTAATCATAGTTTCCCAGAATTTATTGTAGGGTACTTGTTCGGAGCAGCATTAATTATTGGAGCCCCAACTGTTTTTCTATTACTTGCTTTCGTAAGTGCTTTGATGAAAACAAATGGGAAAATGGGTGGTTACAGAGAATATGAAACATATGGAGAATCTTCTTTAAATGATGCTCCTCCGTTTTTATTACCTGATCCGACGAATCCAAAATTAAGTAAATAGTTCTTAGCTACTAATAATCAAAATTACGCTTTTTATAAATAAAATAAATGATTATCTATTTCAAACTATAAAAAAGCGCAGTAATGAAGATGAAACAACATATTAAGAATAATAATTATGATTCGATGAGTTTTACTGATCATTTAGAGGAGCTAAGGCAAAGAGTACTAAATTCTATTTATTCGATATTAATTAGCATTTTTTTTAGTTTTTTAATAATTAAGCCTTTAATTTCATTTTTAGAGATTCCTGCAAGTGATATACATTTATTACAACTTGCTCCTGGAGAATTTTTATTTGTTGCTATAAAAGTAGCAGGATATAGCGGGATTATCGTCTCTATTCCATACATTTTTTATCAATTAATATTATTTATTTCTCCAGGTTTAACTAAAAAAGAAAAAAACCTAATTTTACCCGCTGTTTTTGGATCAGGTTTATTATTTTTTCTTGGTTTGTTTTTTTCTTGGTGGATACTAGTTCCCGCGGCAATAAATTTCTTTATAAATTTTGGAGCTGATATAGTTGAACCAACATGGTCTATCGAGAGATACTTTGATTTTGTTTTATTGTTAATGTCAAGTACTGCAATAGCATTTCAGTTACCAGTTTTGCAATTTATTCTTGGTTCACTTGGAATTATTACTACAGAAAAAATGCTATCAAATTGGAAAATAGTGGTAATTTCCTCTGCGATCTTATCCGCAGTAATTACACCTTCAACAGATCCTTTAACTATGTCATTGCTTTCAATTTCGATAATTTTTCTATTTTTTGTAGGAGCTGGGCTAACTTACATATCTGAAAGCCTTAAATCAAAAACTCTTTCATCCTCTCATTAATGTGTAGTTGAAGGCTTACAGCTCTTCCTAATCTTGGTCTTGAATTTACTTTTTTAAGCCATTCCCTTACTTCATCTGAATAACCGCATCTATTTAATATTTCAATTTTATCTGCTATTGATTTTTTATATTCCACTTCATTTAATGGAAAAGATTCTTGTCCTAAAAAACCCCACATCATTTGAAAATATAAATATTTTCCTCTTTTGAAAAGTCTAAAGTCATATTTTTTACCCCATCGATGAATCAAGTAATGGATAATCTCATCTACTACCAAAGGTTTCATAATTTAATAATAAACAATCTCATAAAAACTTATACTTTAAATTATTAAAAGTCCTATCTATTTGCAACAGAAATCATGCAATCTGATTCATAATAACTAATAAATAACAGTCTCAAGTATCGAATGACTCAATTAAGTTCCAATGACGTCCCATCCATGGGTCGAAGGCAATTTATGAATCTTCTTACATTTGGAACAGCAACTGGTGTCGCATTAGGAGCTTTATATCCTGTAGCAAATTATTTTATGCCACTAAGAGCTGGCGGCGGTGGCGGCGGAACTTCTGCAAAAGATGAATTAGGTAATCCAGTAACAAAGACCGGTTGGCTAGCAAGTCATCAAGCGGGAGATAGAAGTTTAGTGCAAGGTCTCAAAGGAGATCCAACATACTTAATTGTTAATAGTGAAGGAGATATAGGTGAATTCGGACTAAATGCTATTTGTACCCATTTAGGATGCGTTGTTCCATGGGATAGCGGTGCGAATAAATTCATATGTCCTTGCCATGGAAGTCAATATGACACAAATGGGAAAGTTGTAAGAGGACCTGCCCCTTTATCTTTGGCTTTGGCGCATGTTGATGTAGATGATGATGCTGTACTTGTAAAACAGTGGTCAGAGACAGATTTTAGAACTAATGAAAATCCGTGGTGGGCCTAAAAGAATGATTAATTTTAAAAACCAAATTATGAAAAAAACAACTTTCTTTCTCTGCACACTGCTTTTGATTTCCGGCATTGTAATTTTCCCAAGATCTTCTTTTGCTTATCCATTTTGGGCGCAGCAAAATTACGAATCTCCCAGAGAAGCCACAGGAAAAATAGTCTGCGCAAATTGCCATCTAGCACAAATGCCGACTATTGCAGAGGTCCCTCAATCTGTTGGAGCTGATAGTGTTTTCAAAGCTGTAGTCAAAATTCCATATAAAGAGGACATAAAGGAAATAGGTGCTGACGGATCAGAGGTTCCTTTACAAGTTGGGGCTGTAGTTATGCTTCCTGATGGCTTTAAATTAGCTCCTCAAGAAAGGTGGACTGATGAAATAAAAGAAGAAACCGAGGGGGTTTACTTTACTAATTACAGCGAAGAAAAAGACAATATAATTCTTGTCGGGCCATTACCAGGAGATACTAATAAAGAAATCGTTTTTCCAGTCCTTTCCCCTAATCCAGCTATTAATAAAGAGTATCACTATGGAAAGTACTCGTTGCATATAGGAGGAAATAGAGGTAGAGGGCAAGTTTATCCGACTGGTGACAAGAGTAATAATGTAATATTCACTTCTACTTCTTCAGGTACAATCAATTCAATAGAAACTATTGAAGATGGTAGTTATCAAATTAATATTGAGGATGAGAACGGGGAAATATTTACCGAGGCTGTTCCAGTTGGTCCTGAACTTATTGTGAAAGAACAAGACCAAATAACTGCAGGAGATCCTCTCACTAATAACCCTAATGTAGGAGGTTTTGGACAACTAGATGCTGAAGTAGTGCTACAAAGCCCTTATAGAATAATAGGACTAATTGCATTTTTTATTGGTGTAGGCCTAACTCAAATACTGTTAGTACTCAAGAAGAAGCAGGTTGAAAAAGTACAAGCTGCTGAGGGTGTTTAATTAACCTTTAAATGCTTACATATCAAGCTTTTATTCAATCCCCTGGAGACACATTTTTAAATTTAGGTTTTCTAACTATAAGATGGTATGGTCTTCTAATTTCCATATCAGTAGTAATAGGACTTTTTATTTCTAAAAAGCTTGCAAAATCAAGAAATATTAATCCTCAATATATTAGTGATATTTTACCTTCCTTAATAATATCTTCAATCATTGGAGCCAGAGCGTACTATGTAATTTTCGAATGGAGACAATATAGTGGTGATAACTTTTTTACTTCTTTTGACCTTTTTAATAATGTAATTCAAATTCCCTCTTTTCTTGCAATTTGGCAAGGGGGCATAGCAATCCATGGAGCCTTAATTGGAGGATTTTTATGTATTTTACTTTTTTGCAAATCTAAAAAAATTCATTTAAAGACCTTTATAGATATATTAATTCCATCTATTATTCTTGGCCAATCTATTGGTAGATGGGGGAATTTCTTCAATAATGAAGCATTTGGAATACCTACAGATTTACCTTGGAAGTTATTTATACCCATACAAAATAGGCCAATAGAGTTTATAAATTACCAGTTTTTCCATCCAACATTTATCTATGAATCATTATGGAATTTTTTAATTTTTATATTATTGATTACTATTTTTTACCAACAGAACAATAAAAACTCAGTGAGGCCTGGCTTTATTAGTTGTCTTTATTTGATTTGCTATAGTTTTGGAAGATTCTGGATTGAAGGTTTTAGAATTGATCCTTTATGTATTGGGGGTGTTCCCCCTTTTTGTGATGGAGGACTACGCATGGCCCAGTTTATTAGTATTTTTTTATTTTCCTCTGGATTAATTGGAATATTTTTTTTAAGATTAAAATCATATAAAAACAAAACAATAAATAATGGATAGAAAGATCTCTTTTATTGGTGTTGGTCCAGGCGATCCTGATTTATTAACAATCAAAGCGTTAAAAAAAATAGAATCTGCAGAAGTTATATTTTGGGCTGATTCTTTAATTCCTGAAAAAATTATAAATTTTTCACTTGAAGGTGCTGAAAAAATAAAAACCAGTACTCTTACTCTAGAAAAAATCACTTCAATAATGATAGAAAGATTCAATGAAGGTAAAAGTGTTATTAGATTGCATGATGGAGATCCATGCCTGTATGGTGCAGTTAAAGAACAACTAGAAATATTAAAACAAAAAGATATCGAGACTGAAGTAATACCTGGGGTTAGTGCTTTCCAGGTCGCTGCCGCCTATCATCAGGCCGAGCTTACAATTCCAGATATAACTCAAACTATAATTTTGACTAGAGCAGGAGGCCGAACTGGTATGCCTGAAAAAGAATCACTTAAAGATCTTGCCAAGCACAAATCCTCTTTATGTCTTTATTTGAGTGCTAGACACATAAAAAGTTCTCAAAAAACTTTATTAGAATTTTACCCTCCAGAAACTAAAGTAATTGTTGGTTATAGAGTATCTTGGGATGATGGTTGGACATCTTTAATTGAATTGAAGGATATGGAGAAATTTACTCTTGAGAAAGAACTTATTAGAACTACTATTTATATAGTTAGTCCTGCAATTAATACTATTACAAATAGGTCTAATCTTTATAATCCATCTTACAAGCATCTCTTTAGGGGCAAATAATCGAATAAAGTTGATAGATAGATATATAACACTATAATTGGGGAAAAATTAATTGCTTTGGACGAAATAAAATCTAATAATTCAGACAACAATCCCAAAAATAATTCGTCTTTAAAAAGAATTGGCAATTTCATTAAAGAAGCAAGAGTAAGCAGAAATAAATCAATTGAAGAATTAGCCTCTGATTTAAAAATCGGATCTCACCAACTTCAGGCTATAGAGGAGGGTAATGAAGATCATTTACCGGAAAAAGTTTTTATAAAAGCAATGGTTCGTAGGATTTCTGAAAAGCTAAAAGTTGATACAGATTTTATAATGAGCGAATTCAAAACTGAACGGAAAGAAGTAAACATCGAAGAAATTGTTCAAGAAGTTTCAATAAAAGCGAAAAATGACCGAAACTTGAAGAATCAGAATTCTATGGAAGTTATTATCTTTATTTTAATTTCAGGAATATTAGGCTTATTAGCTTCATCTTTGATTTTTAATATTTTTTCAGAATCTTTCCAAAATCAAGTTCCTAAAGAAGAACTCATAAATAAAAATTAAACAACTCTCAAATCTAAATTTTTTAATTCTTTAACCACCTTACTACATAACTCTAAGCTCCATTTTTCAAGAAGAAGATCTTGATTTGATTTTAAAGGTATTAGTTCAATTGCAATAATATTATTTAGTAATTTAATTTTTATCGAAGATAATACATTTACAGGTCTTTGATCCAGTGAGGCCGCTAATCTTAAAATTAAGGACATTTCAAGTACTAATGTTTTATCTTCTTTTGAGATTAAACTTTGCCAAGATTCATGTCTTTTTTTTGGTAAAGTCTTTCTGTGATATCTAACTATTGAAGCGATACTATTTGTCTCAGATTGAGAATATCCCAATAATTCGCAGTTTTTAATTAAATACCAAGAATGTTTATGATAAGAACTTATATTTACATATTTCCCACAATCATAAAGGTTACAGGCTGCCCAAAGGAGATCTTTTGCTTTTGTATCATTATCGCCATGAAAAATATTTTTAGTTTGATCATAGATTTGAAATGCGATATTAGTAACTTTCTCAGATCTTTCTTTATCAACACCAAACTTTCTAGCCTGATGAACTATGGTGGTTCTCCTAATATTACTTTGAATATTAAATTCATTTTTTATTATTCCTTGGCGAAGCATCCAATCAACTACTAATCCTTCCCTTAGGGCCCTCTCACTTATTGTCAACTGATTAAAATTCAACATCTCCATTGAGGTTTTTAAAATTAATGCACCTGGAATTATTATTTCTGATCTTCTTTCACTGAGTGAAGGAATTTTCTTTATTTCAGAAGTTGGCATTTTAATTAATTTTTCCAAGACAATCTCTAAATTTTCTTTTTTAAATTTATAACCATGCATCTTTTGTTTTGGCTGCCCAAGGTCAGATAAAATTAAATTTCCTAGTGAGATTGCGGTTCCACTTGTAGCAATCATTGAGACAGTCTTTCCTCTTTGTAATCTCCTTTTAATTTTTTCAATAGATGGTTCTAAGGAGCCTTGAATAAAAGTTCTCAAAAAATTAGATCTTTCTCTATTTATGGGTTCATTATCTAGAAAAAAATCATTTTTGAGCCTAACAGCTCCAACTCTAGAACTTGTTAGAGCTATCGCATCTTTTTGATCTGCAAGTATTAATTCAGTAGAACCTCCACCTATATCAATAATTACGTAAGACTTATCTTCCAAAACCATCCCAGACAAAACACCAAGATAAATTAATCTAGCCTCTTCAGATCCGCTTATAAGTTCTATTTGAATATCTACATCACTTTGAACCCTATTTAAAAAGTCTCGACCATTTGGAGCCTCCCTAACAGCACTCGTTGCAGCAGTTACTATTTGATTAACACCATTACTTTTGCAGTACTCTTTAAAACGCTTTAGGGTCTTTAAAACTCTTTGAATTGATTCCTCAGTAAGATTTCCCTCTTCATCTCTCTCCCCTAGACGTGTTGTATATTTATCAGTAAATTTTATTGAAAAGGATTTGAGATCTGAATTAATTTCAGCGATTAAGAGATGAGTGGAGTTGGTTCCAATATCAATGGAGGCTACAGAAATATCTTTTTCTTGCAGATTACTTAATTTTTTTTTCTGTATCATTTTTATTCTCTAAAAAATAGAGATTCTAAATACCGTAATTAATATACTTAAGATTGATTATTAAATTATAGATTTGCCTAATTTATAGTTAGATTATTTAAAGTTATGAAATAAAAAATCCTTTGATAAAGAAAGACCTAAATTCTAAAATAAACATCTTTTTTGAATTATTAAGGTGGAATAAGCCTACAGGGAGACTCATTCTACTTATCCCTGCTGGATGGAGTTTATATCTTACGCCCGAATCAAATCCAAGCATTTACATGTTGTTGAAAATTATAATCGGTGGATTATTAGTAAGTGGTTTAGGTTGTGTCGCTAATGATATTTGGGATAAAAGAATAGATCAAAAAGTCTTAAGGACCAAAAACAGACCTCTTGCTGCAAATAAAATCAGTACTAAAACAGCATACTTAATACTTATATTTTTGATTATATGTAGTTTCTTTTTAACTTTGTCGCTTCCAGAGAATGGAAGACTTCTTTCTCTTTCACTTGCTTTTTTTGCTTTGCCTTTAATTTTAATATACCCTTCTGCAAAGAGATGGTTTAAATATCCGCAATTTATCTTATCAATATGCTGGGGATTCTCAGTTTTAATACCTTGGGCTGCGAACGAAGGGAATATCAATAGTATTGTTTTATTATTTTGCTGGCTCGCTACGATTTTTTGGACTTTTGGTTTTGACACTGTATATGCTTTGGCTGATAAAAAATATGATATTCAAATTGGAGTAAACAGTTCCGCAGTTAACCTTGCTTCCAATACAAAAAAAACTATTCAAATTTGTTATTTTTTAACTTCCAGTTTTCTTGCAATATGTGCTTTCATCAATCAACTAACTTTTATGTTTTGGCCAATTTGGTTAATAACAGGATTTTTAATGCAAAAAGATATTTTGAAAATTTTTCCTGAAAGTAAACAATCTATTAAAAAAATTGGTCATCATTTTAAAAACCAATCTATATATGGAGGCTTAATATTATTGGGATTCATAATCGCCTCATAGCTTATAAAAAGAATGCTAGTTAAATTAAAAAAAGGAGATGAGATTCAAATTTTAGCTCCAAGCTCTTTTATAGATAAGGAAGAGGATTTTATAAAGGGCATAGATATTTTAAAAACATGGGGATTGAAGATTGTTAACAATAATATCCTCTCAAGAAAGTTTGGGTATTTTGCTGGAGATGATCAAACAAGATTTGAAGAACTTGAAAAAGCTCAAAATAAGAAAGTCATCATTTTCGCTAAAGGTGGATGGGGCGCAGCAAGACTTTTAGAAAAAAATCCAAATTGGGGTAATGGGTTGATGATTGGATTCTCTGATACATGTTCACTATTGTTATCAAAATATTCAAAAGGATCTTTTGGCTCGATTCATGGACCTATGATTACTACTCTTTTTAAAGAACCTGAATGGAGTTTAAGAAGACTAAGAAATTTACTTTTTGAGGGATATGTTGATGATATTAAGGGTTTACCTTTAAAAAAAGGCATCGCAAAAGGAGAAATTGTTGTTTCTAATCTAACTATTGCATCTTTTCTAATTGGTACTGATCATTTCCCTGAATTAAAAGGGAAAATAATAATATTTGAGGACATAAACGAAGACATTTATAAAATTGATCGAATGTTAACTTATTTGAGAATGACAAACAAATTGAATGGAATTTCAGGTATTGGATTCGGAAGTTTTTCAGATGGAGTGTGTACGCCTGAATGGAACGGCTTGCTCAAAAAATTAATAATTGAAAGGCTTCAAGAATTTGATATTCCTATTCTTTTTGACCTTCCTATTGGACATTTATCTGGTAATGCATGCATCCCTTTAGGTTGTGAAGCAACATTAAATGGGAACGATGGAAAACTTATTATTCATATCCCTTCTTATTAAAAATCTTTTAAAAATAGTTTTGCTATTTTCAGATCTAGTGGTGATGTAATTTTTATATTTGCAGAATTTCCCTCAATTATTTTTACTTGCCAATTTAACATTTCAAATAGTGAGGCATCATCTGTAACCGTCCAATTTTTCTCAATTGCCATTTCATGAGCTTCTCTTAATCTCTTTACTAAAAAACCCTGAGGCGTTTGAGCTGCCCACAAATTTTGTCTATTTGGTGTTTCCTTTATATATCCTTTATTATCAACAATCTTAATTGTGTCGGTAACCTTGGTAGCTAAAACAACTGCATCATTTTGTTCTAATTCTGAAGCACATTTGTTTATTAAGTCGGGACCAATTAAGCATCTAGCACCATCATGAATTAAAACTTTCTCAGCAGTAGATGGAAGAGAATTTAAACCATTAAAGACAGATTTTTGCCTCGTATCTCCACCATTTATCCATTTAATTTTATTAGAAAAATTTTTTAATGATTTTAATAATTCTTGTTTATCATTCGGCTGCCCAATTATTCCTACCCAGCTGACTAAACTTGCAGATAATACAGATTTTATAGTCCAAAAAATAAGAGATTCCCCTTCTAATTCAATAAGTAATTTATTTCTTCCGGCTTTCATTCTGCTACCACTGCCTGCCGCAGGTATTAGTACATGCACAATTATTTGGGTTTATATTTTCTAGATAATTATAAATAAAAGTAATATGTTTGCACAAATAGTACTACGATTTTAAATTATAAAAATTTAACAATGTCAAATACAGAATCTTTAACTGGTAAAGTTGCTTTAATTACAGGGGCTAGCAGGGGCATTGGTAAGGAAATTGCCTTAGAGCTTAGTAAATCAGGAGCAGAAGTCATAATAAATTATTCGTCGTCTGATGAAAAAGCTGAAGAAGTTGTAAATTTAATTAAAGAGTCTGGAGGCAAAGTTCATAAATTAAAATTTGATGTTTCAAAAGAAGAATCTGTTAGTAGAGCTTTTGAAGAAATCATAAAGATAAATGGTGCTATAGATATTCTTGTAAATAATGCTGGCATAACAAGAGATGGGCTCTTAATGCGAATGAAATCAGAACAATGGGATGACGTTCTAAATACAAACTTAAAAGGGGTCTTTCTTTGTACAAAATATGCTTCAAAATTTATGATAAAAAAAAGAAGCGGAAAGATAATTAATATCTCATCTATTGTCGGAATAATTGGAAATCCTGGACAAGCAAACTATTCTGCCGCTAAAGCAGGTGTTATTGGCTTTACAAAAACCTGTGCAAAAGAATTTGCTTCAAGAGGGATAAATGTTAATGCTATAGCTCCAGGTTTTATAGAAACAGAAATGACTGAGAAACTAAACAACGAAGAGATTATCAAAGCCATACCATTAGGCAAGCTAGGTAATTGTTCACAAATAGCAAACTTAGTTTCATTCTTAGTCTCGAGTAATGCTGGCAACTACATAACAGGACAAACAATAAGTATTGATGGGGGCATGAGTATTTAATTATGTACTTTCATATGGTTGAACCAACTCATCCCTTAATCTTCTAATCTTTTGTAGAAGTTTTAATCTTCGACTTCTAGCAGTTAAAGTCAAGAAAAATCTAAGAGGAAAATATATAAGAGTCATTGCAACTGCAAGTGTGGCAGTTAAAGTAAAAATAAGATTCCCTGTTTTGTCCATAACTTTAAGATACTCATAATTTAATTAATTTGGATAGCTATTTAAGAGAAATTCGGCTTTCCCCACTTAATTAAGTATCCTTTAAATATAATTCCATGGGACATTAGAATAACGATATAAAGATTTCAATAAACATGCCAAAACAATTAAGCTTTTCGAACGAATCTAGAGAAGCGCTTGAAAAAGGAATAAATACTGTCGCAAATGCTGTTAAAGTAACTATTGGTCCAAAGGCAAAGAATGTTGTAATAGAAAGAAAATTCGGTTCTCCAGATATAGTAAGAGATGGATCTACGGTTGCTAAAGAAATCAACCTTGAGAATCCCATCTCTAATTTAGGGGCAAAATTAATAGAACAAGTAGCATCAAAAACTAAAGAGAGTGCTGGTGATGGAACAACAACAGCAACAATCTTGACTCAAATAATGGTTCAAGAAGGTTTAAAAAATATAGCTGCGGGAGCTAGTCCTATTGAGCTAAAAAAAGGAATGGAAAAAGGATTAGATTTTGTTTTAGAGAAATTAAGATCAAAAAGTATCAAAATAAATGGCTCCGATATTAAAAAAGTTGCGACAGTAAGTGCAGGAGGAGATGAAGAAATTGGTTCAATAATTTCAAAAGCAATGGATATTGTAACTTCAGATGGAGTTATAACAGTAGAAGAGTCACAATCCCTAGAGACAGAGCTAGACATCACAGAAGGAATGTCTTTTGATAGAGGTTATAGCTCACCTTATTTTGTAACTGATCAAGAAAGACAGATTTGTGAACTTGAAAATCCTAAGATCCTAATCACTGACCAAAAAATATCAACATTAACCAACTTGGTCCCTATCCTAGAAGATGTTCAAAAATCTGCTTCTCCATTTTTAATTCTAGCTGAAGATATTGAAGGGGAAGCTCTAACAACTCTGGTATTAAATAAAAATAGTGGGGTATTAAATGTTTCGGCTGTTCGAGCTCCATCATTTGGAGAAAGGAGAAAAGCTGCTCTTGAAGATATTGCAATTCTTACAGGAGCTAAATTAATTAGCGAAGATCAATCAATGAAATTAGAAGAAGTTACTCTTAATGATCTTGGAAAAGCTAAAAAAATAACAATATCAAAGGATAAAACAACAATCGTAGCTTTCGACGATACCAAAGACCTTGTCCAAGCAAGAGTTGAGAAATTAAAAAGGGAAGTAGAAATTACTGAATCGGAATACGATAAAGATAAGATTAACGAAAGAATAGCAAAACTTGCTGGAGGAGTAGCTCTTATTAAAGTTGGGGCTGCGACGGAAACTGAGATGAAGTATAAAAAATTAAGAATAGAAGATTCACTCAATGCTACAAAAGCTGCTATCGAGGAAGGAGTAGTTTCAGGGGGAGGACAAACCTTAATTGAAGTATCAAATGAACTTTCTAATTCACGTAAAGCAATATCAGATGATTTGACTACAGGTATTGATATTATTACAAATGCACTTTTAGAACCTACAAAACAAATTGCAAAAAATGCTGGTTTTAATGGAGATGTTGTTATTGCTGATATTAAAAGATTTGGTAAGGGTTTTAATGCTAATAATGGGGAATATGAGAACTTAAACGAGTCAGGAATATTAGATCCTACTAAAGTTATTCGATTAGCTCTTCAAGATTCAGTATCAATCGCAGCAATGATACTTACTACGGAAGTTGCAGTTGCTGATATCCCAGAACCAGAAGCAGCACCTGGGGGACCAGGGGCAGATCCAATGGGTGGAATGGGTGGAATGGGTGGAATGGGTGGTATGGGCATGCCTGGAATGGGCGGCATGGGTATGCCTGGAATGGGCGGTATGGGTATGCCTGGAATGGGCGGTATGGGTATGCCTGGAATGGGCGGCATGGGTATGCCTGGAATGATGTAAAAACTTAGCTGGCTTTTTTCTCTTTATTAATCCATTTTCTCAAGTTTTTTATATTAGGTAATGGCAATTCTTCTGTATTTTTATATCCAATTTCATTTTTATAAGACCCATAAATATCTTTATCAATAATTTCAGTATTATTTGGTGTTTTTCTTTCTTTAGGTTTAAATTCTATCTCTTCTTCGTA
>QCUR01000008.1:0-31184 GCA_003208875.1 Prochlorococcus sp. AG-679-M23 | reverse complement strand
TTGGAAGCTGGCAAGCAATTTGGGATAATTCTGAAAAAGATAGTAATGGCAATTACATTAAAGGAAGAGCAATAAGTCATTTTTCTAGTAATTGCTTTTTGAGTAGCGAAAATAGACTTTTAGTTGGAATAGGACTTAAAAACCTCATTGCTGTAGAAACTAATGATGCAGTTTTAATTTCAGATAAATCACAAACGCAAAAAGTAAAAGATATCGTAAATATTCTAAAAGCAAGAGAATATCCTGAGGCCGAGAAGCATTCAAAAATATATCGCCCATGGGGTAACTACATTACTATTGCCGAAGATACAAGATGGCAAGTAAAAATGATCGAGGTAAAACCAGGTGGGGAATTGTCTTTACAAATGCATCACCATAGATCTGAACATTGGGTTGTGGTAAAGGGAAGAGCAAAAGTTGAAATTGAAGATAAAGTTAATTTTTTAAATGAAAATCAAAGTACCTATATTCCTCTTGGCAAAAAGCATAGGTTATCTAATCCCGGTAAAATTCCGCTTGTTATAATTGAAATTCAGAGTGGGACCTACGTTGGAGAGGATGATATTATTAGATTTGAAGATATTTATGGGCGAGCAAATTAAAAAATCTTAAATATGATAAAGGCAATAAGAAATATATGTTGCATTGGAGCAGGCTATGTAGGAGGTCCTACCATGTCAGTAATTGCGAATAGATGTCCAAATATCAATGTGAATGTTGTAGACGTCAATAAAGAAAGAATAGATTTATGGAATAGCCCTAATTTCAATGATTTACCAATCTACGAGCCTGGTTTAGATAAAATAGTCAAAAGATGCAGAGGTAAAAATTTACATTTTTCTTCCAATATTCAGAAAAATATAGCTTCTGCAGATATGATATTTATCTCTGTTAATACTCCTACAAAAAAAAAGGGTATTGGAGCAGGAAAGGCTAGTGATTTAAAATGGGTTGAGGCATGTGCTAGAGAAGTTGCAGAATTCTCGACCGGACATACTATTGTAGTAGAAAAAAGCACATTGCCTGTAAAAACTGCTGAAGTAATTAAAAATATCTTAGAGGCAGCTAAAAGTTCTAACAACAAAGGCTCACAAGTAAGTTTTGATGTTTTATCTAATCCAGAATTTCTTTCTGAAGGTTCTGCTGTAAAGGATTTAGAAGAGCCTGATCGAGTATTAATTGGAGGAGAAAATAAAAGTGCTATGGAGTTACTTAGTAATATTTATAGAAATTGGGTTCCTGAAGACAAAATTCTCCACACCAATATTTGGAGCAGTGAATTAGCAAAATTAACTGCAAATGCATTTCTTGCTCAAAGAGTAAGTTCAATTAACTCAATAGGAGCTTTATGCGAAGTAACTGGAGCTGATGTAAGAGAAGTAGCTAGAGCTATAGGTAAAGATAATAGAATTGGATCAAAGTTTTTAGACTCCGGCCCAGGATTTGGAGGAAGTTGTTTTAAAAAAGATATTCTTAATTTAGTTTACTTATCAAGTTATTTTGGATTAGAAGAAGTTGCAAACTTCTGGGAAAGTGTAGTTTCTCTTAATAAATGGCATCAAAACAGGATTTCTCGATTAGTTGTAAAAAAACTTTTCGGGACAATTACAGGTAAAAAAATTTGCATCCTAGGATTCGCTTTTAAAGCAGAAACTAACGATACTAGAGAATCTGCAGCAATTAATATCTGTAAAGATTTACTAGAAGAAGGCGCTATTTTAAAAATACATGATCCAAAAGTTGATAGTAAACAAATTGAAAAAGATTTAGGTAGAAAAGAAAACCAAATATTAGAGAATGAACTTTCAGAAAATTCAGAAGGAAATTGGGTGTTTAAAGAGGATATAATTTCTGCTGCCGAGGGTTCAGATGCTGTATTAGTTTTAACTGAATGGGAAGAATATACAAAAATAAATTGGGAGGAAATTGCATCTCAAATGAGAAAACCATCTTGGGTATTTGATGCTCGATCAATATTACTAAAAGAAGAGGTAAAAAAAGCTAACTTAAATTTATGGAGAATTGGAGACGGATCAATAATCAATTAAAAAGTTATTTTCTTGGAAACAATTTTTCATGATATCCATTTGGATTTTTCTTTTGCCAATTCCAACCATCTTTACACATTTCTTTTATGTTTCGCTGCGGCGTCCAATTTAATATTTTAGAAGCCAAGGTATTATCTGCAACAACATAAGGAACATCCCCATCTCTTCTTTCAGAAAAAATATATGGGATTTTACATTTATTTACTAATTCAAAAGTTTTCACCAAATCAAGAACACTTGTTCCAATACCAGTACCAATATTTAAAATCATTAATTTTGATTCAAATTTCATTAATTTTTTTAGGGCTAAATAATGAGCATCAGCCAAGTCCATTACATGTATATAGTCTCTTACGGCAGTTCCATCCTTTGTTAACCAATTATTTCCATAAATTTCCAATTTCGCTATCTCACCTAAGGCAACTTTACTAATAATAGGAAACAAATTGTTTGGAGTCCCCAAGGGGTTCTCTCCTATTAATCCTGAGCAATGGGCTCCAATAGGATTGAAATATCTTAGGATTGAAATGTTCCAATTCTTTTGGTTTTTAAACTTATCCCCTAGAATCTTTTCTACCTCAAACTTTGTTTCTCCATATGGGTTAATCGGTTTAATTGTTGAATTCTCAGATAACAAATCGTTAATTCCTAAATACTTATAAACTGTTGCACTACTACTAAACACTATATTTTTACATTCAAAATCTGCCATTACTTTTAAAAGATTTTTAGAACCATTTACATTAAAATCCCAATACTTTTTTGGATATTTAATAGATTCAGAGACAGACTTTAACCCAGCAAAGTGAATAACGGCGTCAATTGGTTTATTTTCTTCAAAAGAATCTTTAAAAACTGTTTGAAGAAAACTATAATTCCTTAGGTCACCTTGGTGCAAATTAAACTTTGATTTTAAATTTTTATTTAGATGTTCAACTCTTTTTAATGACTCAGGGAAGCTATTACAAAATGAATCAATTACATCAATATCATGTCCTTTTTCTAGTAGTTTTAAAGCTGTATGACTGCCTATATAACCAGCGCCGCCAGTAACTAAAATTCTCATATAAGTTTATTTGCTATAGATACCGAATAAATAATTAACAATCATAATAATCCTTGTACCATTTTGCAAATATATTTATTCCTTTTTTTATGGGAGTTGAGGGCTTAAAGTTTATCCAATTCTCTAATAACTCTGTATCTGCTGCAGTTTGAACAACATCCCCAGGTTGTATTGGCATAAATTCTTTTAGGCCCTTTATTCCCAATTCATCCTCAAGTATTTCAACAAATTTTAAGATATTTATAGGCTTTTTATTACCAATATTAAATAGTTTAAAAGGTGCGTATGAAACCGAAGGATTTGGGGTCAGATAATCAAATTCTTTAACGGGTTTAGCGGCTTTAAAGCAACACCGATAAATAGCCTCAACAACATCATCGATATAAGTAAAATCTCTCTCCATATTCCCATAATTGAAGATATTTATTTTCTTATTATTTATTAAACAGTCTGCAAAAATCATAGGAGCCATATCAGGCCTACCCCAAGGTCCATAAACAGTAAAGAACCTCAGTCCAGTACAAGGTATCTTATAAAGATGACTATATGAATGTGCTATCAATTCATTGGCTCTTTTTGTAGCGGCATATAAACTAACTGGATGATTAACTGAATCTGATTCCTTATAAGGTAATTTTTTATTGCCCCCGTAGACAGAACTGCTTGAAGCAAATATAAAATTATCAACAGACATTTTATAACTTTCCTCTAATATATTTGCGAAACCAACCAGATTACTTTGAATATAAGTCGAGGGATTTTTTAGTGAATATCTTACTCCTGCTTGGGCAGCCAAATTAACTACGATATTTGGATTATATTCTTCGAAAGTTTTTTTTAGGAACGAAACATTTTCTATAAAGCCTTCCTTAAAAGTCCATTTTTTCAGAACCGATTTAGCAATTAAATCAATTTGTCTTAATCTTTCTTTTTTTAATTCAGGATCATAATACGAATTTAAATTATCAATACCAATTACATTATGACCTCCAATTATTAACTTTTTTATTAAGGCAGAGCCAATAAAACCAGCTGCTCCAGTAACTAAAATACTTTTAATCAACGTATAACCAACCTAGTATATTTTTATTAAAAATTTTAATATCCTCTAATAAATAAATTAAAGCTTTTTTTGAAATGGTCCCTGGCTCCGTAATAAAAATTACATGACTACAATTTCTTAAATCATTAAAAGTACTGGAAAATACAATTTTATTTTTACTAAAACTTTTTTCTAAAAGTTGAATAACATATTGTTTCTTATTTGTATCAGATCTATTTAAAAATAAAATCCCTAATTCATTATTCTTGAGATCTTTAGAAAATAAATCTTTAATTAACTCAACAGAGTTTGGCCAATTATTCTTTTCTTCCCAAACAAAATTCTTAATAAATCCAAAAGGGATAAGCCTCTTAAAGGTTTCAAGTTCATCAATAATATCGTCATATCTATACTTTGCTAAAGTCAGAATACTACTTAATACAAATCCAATAAGGCCTGAAAAAAACAACATTTTATTCCTCTTTGGAGATACGGGTCCATTATCAACTGTTGGAACTGAAATAAGGTCCCATGAGTCTTCAGTTCTAGCTAGATCTAATTCTAATTTTTTTAATTGGCCTTCAATATTTACAAGCAATTCTTCATTCCTTAAAGTTTCACGTGCTAAATCTCTATATTCAAGAAGAATTTTTGATGGTCTAGCCAATGATTTTTTTAATTCATCTATTTGACTTTCTAAACCAATTATTTCTTGGGAATTTGGCTTTAAAAGAGCGGATCTTTTAGCCAATCTGGTTTCAAGTGTATAAAGTGCTTCAAAATTATTTTTAAAACGAGAAGTTTGTGATGAAATTGGATTTTCACTATTATTAATAATTCCTCCAGATTGTTTATTTAAAGAACTATTGATTCCGATTCCGGTAGATTTATTAAAAGGAAGCAGGCCATCAAAATTTCCAAGATTATTTTGCAAGGAAAATTCTTGGAACTTTAAATAAGATTCTTTTGATTCTTTAGATATTTCCTTTTTTTGTGTTTTTAAATAATTTATACCTTTTAAAAGTCCTTCATTTCTTTCTTTACCAGAATAATCTTTATATGCAAAAGAAATTTTCTCTAGAACAGGTTTTATTAATCGTTTTGTAGAGTCAATATACTTTATATTTAAGACAGAAGTTCCTCTCTCTAAATTAATATTTAAGTTATTTTTCCAGCCTTTAAAAGTCCATGAGTTAACATTTATATTATCTTTACTTTTTTCTTTTCTTACATAATTATATATAGGCATAAGTATTGATTGACTTTTTAAAATCTGAACTTCAGTCTTCAAATCAAGAGCTTGATCTTTAACAAATTGATTAATAATTGAAGAATTAATTCCTTGAAGTGGATTAATATTTTTATTTGATGAAGAAGGTTGTTTAAGGACAATATCAAACTGGCCTTGCCACACTGGTTTTTTAGTTTTAAAAGAAATATATCCGATAATTAAAAATAAAATTGTTGAAAATAAAATAAAATTCCTTCTAATAAATAAAATTTTTAATATTTTGATAATATCTATTTCTTCATCCTCAAAATAATCTAAAGAATTATTTCCCTTATTGTTTTCCATATTCTGTTAATCTGTGAAAATTTTGTAAATTGTATAGCTGTTGACGATTGGAGAAACAACTTCTCTTAAAAAATCTGAGCTTGTTCCAACTAAAGATCTACTTACGTGAATTACGTCACCATCCCTTAGTATTGGATTCTTAAAAGAGTTATGTTTTGCAGATCTATTTAATGAGAAAGATCTTTTGTCGATAATACCACTTTCGTCGTATCTTAAAAATTTTATATTTCCTGAAAGAAGTTTTTCTCTACCAGCTATTTCAATTGCTTGATTTAGCGAAGCTCCTTTAGGTACATTGATTAATCCTTTTTTAACTACGTTTCCAGTAACTAAAACCTGAAAGCTTGAAGGCGATAAATTTGACCTATTAGCTTCTACTAACTGTTCAGTAAGAACTTTTTTACTTTTAGCAATATTAATTACATCTTGATCAAAAACTCTAATATTTTGGCTCAAATCTCCTTCTTTAAAAAGTTTCAAGAAATTTAATTTTGTCATTATTTTCCCTCCTCCATTAGAGATATTATTTTTTCTTACAACAGTAATTGAGGTCAAGTCAGAGTAAGGGGTGATTCCATTTGAAACACGTAGCACATCGTAAACAGTTGGAAAGCCTGATGGTGAAAAACCTCTTGATAAGGTAGCAAAATTATTTCCAATAATTTCATTTTGTGATCTCATTTGAGTTATATTTTTAGTAATTGGCTCATTAAGCTTATAGAACTCTTCTCCTAATATTTTTTGACTACCTCTTAGTGTATAAAGACCAGGCGAAGCCACTTCTCCTCTCACATATACAGTAATTGGCCTATAGGTTGAAATGAAAACAGAAAGTTGAGGATCAATAACGAACTCTTTATACTTTTTTAAAAGTATGTTTTTAGCTTCAGTAACTGTGAGACTTTCTATAGAGATCTTCTCAGTTAAGCCTGGCAAATTAATTGTCCCATCAGGATCAATAAAAAAATATCCACTGTATTCAGGCAGAGACTTAAGTAATACATAAAGTTCATCACCAGCTCCTAAAAGATATTGTGAATTGCTTTCTAAATTATTATTTTTTTCATTTTTTGGAAAATTATTAATTCCTGACAAATATTCTTTATTTTCCGCATTTATATCAGTAGGTAAAATAAGGAATATAAAACTTAAGGTTATAAATCTTTTTAATTTTAAAAAAGTATTTTTTTTGTACTTTAAAGAAAACCCCTTTAACATTTATACAATGATTACTTTAATCTTAAAAAATAATAAATACTATTTTAGCATATGCAACTTTAATAAGTATTACTATTTAAGAAATTTTATCTGAATAAATTAATAAATTGTTTAATGAAGATTTTAATTAAATTGCATGTTTAATACTTATTTGTGTAGTATTAAACCTATTAAAAAGTAAATTAAATAATGTCAGCTATTAAAAAGGCTATCATTACAGGAATAACTGGACAGGATGGTAGTTATTTAGCAGAACTTCTTATTGGTAAGGGATATGAAGTTCATGGAATTAAGAGAAGAATAAGCAGTTTTAATACTCAACGTATAAATCACTTATATCAAGACCCCCATGTTGATAATCCAAGATTTTTCTTACATTATGGTGATTTAACCGATAGCTTAAACTTAATTAGAATAATTCAAAACATAAAACCTGACGAAATTTATAATCTAGGCGCTCAAAGTCATGTAGCTGTAAGTTTTGAATCCCCAGAATATACTGCTGATACTAATGCTCTTGGAACTTTAAGATTATTAGAAGCTATCAGAGTTCTTAACCTAGAAAATAAAACGAAAATTTATCAAGCTAGTACAAGTGAGCTATATGGATTAGTTCAAGAAATACCTCAAAAAGAGACTACACCTTTTTACCCTAGAAGCCCATACGCAGTTTCAAAATTATATGCATATTGGATAACAGTTAACTATAGAGAGGCATATGGCATTTATGCCTGTAATGGCATACTTTTTAACCATGAGAGTTCACGAAGAGGAGAAACATTCGTTACTAGAAAAATAACAAGAGGACTATCTAGAATTCAGACTAATCTAGATGATTGCCTGTATGTCGGCAATATTGATGCAAAAAGAGATTGGGGCCACGCAAAAGATTATGTAGAAATGCAATGGTTAATGCTCCAACAAGATGAACCTAATGATTATGTGATTTCAACAGGTAGGAATCATAGTGTTAGATGCTTTATAGAAATATGCGCAGCTAAACTTGGTTGGGCAAAAGAAGGCTCAGAAAATGGGATAATATGGGAAGGCAAAGGATTGGACGAAATCGGGAGAAGAGCTGATAATGGTGAAATTGTAGTTAAAGTTGACCCTAGATATTACAGGCCTACTGAAGTAGATACCCTACTAGGGAATTCAACAAAAGCAAGAGAAAAACTTGGCTGGTATCCAAAGATTAGTTTTGAAGAAATGATAGAAGAAATGATCACTAATGACTTAGAGGAAGCTAAAAAAGAATCCCTATTAAAGAAAGAAGGATTTTCAATATTTAGTTCTAAAGAATAATTACAAGTTAAAAATATTAAAGTGAAACCTATAACTCTCCTGAAGGATTCATATTCGAAGTTCTTGCATCTGTGCCCATGGATAAAATCCAGGGAGAACCTGATAATAATATTTTCACTTGAATCTTTTATATTTTCAATGAGTTTCATTATTTATAACAAAACAACTAATACTATTTTTGTTAATTTTTTTTTAACAGGACTTTTAATACTCACTTGGAGTATTACAAGCTATATATTCGGTAGATATGAAAATCAAATAAAAAATTTAAGAAGATATATTTTTAATCAATCTTACTTAATTATAATTGTTTCATTATTAACCTACTTTATAAATAATATAGTATTTTATTTAATCTCACAAAGTTTCTATGAGTTTTTTGAAATTAAAAATTATTTATTATCTATAATTTTTATTTTTATTTCAGAAATTTTGTTCTTAAACTTTAAGAATATTAAAAATTTAAATGATATTGAAAACTGGGTTTTTGTTAAAAATTCAATTGAATCAAAATCTATAGAAGAAATATTAAAATTTTCAAGAACTAAAGTAATTACAAAATTTATAGAATTAAATGAAATAAAGAACTTAAATTTGACAAATGTAAATGGAATAGTTGTCGAAAATCATGATTTGTTAGAAGATACATATCCAGATTATCCATATCTTTTAAAGGATAAAAGAATAAAAATATTATCCCCAACAGAGTGGGCAGGAATAATATTGCAAAGATACCCATCAGAAATAGTGAATCAAAATAATTCAAATTTCAAAAAAATATTTCTAAACAGTAACTTTAATATTTTTGAAATTAGATTAAAGAGAATTTCAGAATTATTAATAAGCATAACTTTGCTTACTTTATCATTGCCATTGATAATATTGTCAGCAATTCTAATAAAGATAGAAGATGGGGGGCCAATATTCTATACGCAAATTAGAACAGGTTATAGAGAAAAAACATTTAGGATTTTTAAAATAAGGACAATGAAAATTAATTCTGAAGAAAATGGACCATTATGGTCAACTAAAAATGATAAGAGGATTACAAAAATTGGAAATTTTTTAAGAAAAAGTAGGATAGACGAATTACCTCAATTAATTCAAGTTATTAATGGGAAAATAAGCTTAATAGGACCTAGACCTGAAAGACCAGATTTTGATAAAGTATTAAAAGAAAAAATTCCAAATTATGATTTTAGGTATCTTATGAAGCCAGGTATAACTGGTTGGTCACAAGTAAATTATCCCTATGGTGCATCAGTTAAAGATTCGAGCAATAAATTAAGTTATGACTTATATTACATACATAATTTTTCAATACTTTTAGATCTACTAATTTTATTTAAGACGATAAAATTAGTTTTTAATCGTAAAGGAGCAATTGCACAAAATTAAATAAACAAATTTAATGTAAAATGATCATCATCAAATATAGGTAGGAGAATTTATTATAAAAATGAACAATTTAATAAATACCCAACAAAAAATCTACGTTGCAGGGCATAATGGCATGGTAGGTAACTCTATAATAAGAAAACTTAAAGAAAAAAATTATAAAAATATAGTTTACTGTACTAGACAAGAATTAGACTTAAAAAATAATCAACAAGTAAACGAATGGTTCAAAGAAAACAAACCAGATGTAGTTATTATTGCAGCTGCAAAAGTTGGAGGAATAAATGCAAATAATAGATATCCTGTTAACTTTTTACTTGATAATTTGAAAATTCAAAATAATATTATTGAAAATGCTTGGAAAAATGAAGCGAAAAGATTATTATTTCTTGGAAGTAGTTGTATATACCCAAAGGATACTAAGCAACCTATTAAAGAAGAGTATCTACTTAATAGTCAATTAGAGAGTACTAATCAATGGTATGCAATATCCAAAATAGCTGGTATAAAGCTTTGTGAGGCCCTCAGGATTCAATATGATTTCGATGCAATATCGTTGATGCCTACAAACCTTTATGGACCTGGAGATAATTATCATCCTGAAAATAGTCATGTACTTCCAGCCTTAATTAGGAAATTTTGCGATGCTAAAGAAAATCATTGTAAAGAAGTTATATGCTGGGGTTCTGGAACCCCATATAGAGAATTTTTGCACGTTGATGATTTAGCAGCGGCATGTATTTTTGCACTAGAACATTGGAAACCTGGATTGCCAAATTCTCCTAAACATAAAGATGGCAGTTATTTATCTTTTATAAATATCGGATCAGGGCAAGAAGTATCGATAAAAGAATTAGCAAATTTAATTGCTGAGATTGTTGGCTATAAAGGAACTATAAAATGGGACTCACAAAAACCAGATGGAACTTTAAAAAAAAGACTAGATACAACAAGAGCTAAAGAATTAGGATGGGAATCAAAAATTAACTTGCAAGAGGGTATTAAAATGACAGTTGCTGAATATAAAAAAGTTCTTAAAGAAGGAAGATTAAGGCAGGTATAAGAATAAAATAAAAAATTTACACTAAAATCAATTATGTATTAATTTCTAATTTTTTTTAAAACATTTTTAATAAAGTCAGTAATTTCATATGGAAGTTTCGCCTTTGTTTCATTTTTAAAGTTTTTATAAATACTGATAAATTTATCTTTTGGAGCCCTCCTCAAATCATCATTATAAAAGGCAAAATATTCTTTTAACTCTTCCATCTTTTTAACTCCTCCATTATCAGCATATTTCGCAGTTATAAAAGTAAAGTCAGGGTCATATAAGTTTGAAGAGTTAATAAGCTTAGTTTTCATAAAATTACCTATTAGCAAGTCATCAAATATTTCATTTTTTATAGCTCTAATAAGTGAAAATCTTGGAACCTCAAAATTTATTTTTGTTACACCTTTGCCACCAGAGTGAACAATATTTTCAACTCCACCAACAGTAACTGAAATAGAATTAAAATTATAATTGAGAGTTTTTATCTCCTCAAAATATTGTCTACAAATTTGTAAATCTTTTTTATTAAGCTTTACATCCCAATCATCTCCAAATTTAGATTCTGGTATTGGATTTTCAAAAATAACTTCTTCAGGATCAATGTCTTTAAATATAAATTTACCACCTTCAAATAATACTGTTTGAAATGCATTTAATAAAATACTATTCGCATTATTATTAAATCCTATTGAATAATCTTCTAATAGCGTTGTATATTGATTTGCCCAGAAAGAATCTCTCCTTGCATACTGATGAAATGAGCTGAATGGTATTGCATAATTACAATTAAACTTTTTCATACCTTCAGCAATTGTTGGTCCTATGGGTAGTTTCAGTTTTGCAATAGGTTCTATTCTTTTATTACTTGAATCAAAATAATTAATCATATCTGCATCGCCATAACAATGTAATCCAAGATAAAAACTATTTTTATATTTAGAACTAATTTTTGCTATTTCATTCTCTGATCCCATACCCGCAGAATCATTCAAATTAATCAATAATGATTTTTCTTTATTATTATCTTGAATTTCGACCAATAAAATACTATCTTGAATCTCATTACTAAACAACATTATACGAGTGAATTTACCAATATCTATCCACTGTCTAGGGGGTAAATTTATTACTTTAAAACCAGAATTCCTTAAATCATTTTCTACTCTCTTTCCATAATGTTGGGCTATTAAAATAGTTGCATTTTTAAAGTTACTTAAAGATTTTAAATTCAAATGATCAGGGTGAAAATGTGAAATAAATATAAATGGCACCCTGGAGATAGCATCTCTTTGTCTTGCTGGAACCTTATGAGATAAGTACCATGAACCAAAGTAAGCATTATCCTCTTCTAACCAGACATCAGTAGCTAGTAAAGGATTATTATTTTTGCCTTCATAAACTATTAAAGTAGCATTGCCTATTGTCTCGAATTTAGACATTTTTAATAAATGCTAATTTATCATCACTAAATAATAGCAAAAGTTATACGCGATATAAATAATTATTGAAATAGCAACTTATCAAATTAAATAAAAATTCTATACATCTACCCATAGCGAATTTTTATTTAAATAAATTAAAGCCAGATTTTTTTATAAAAATTCTTTTTACTCTTCTTAAAAAGAAAATAAATGAATAAGTAAAAATAATCAACTTTTGAAAGAAATTTTTCGAAAGGAAATTTTTTCTTTTTTCAATAAATCCTACTTCTCCTAAAGTAGATTTTTTTTGAAAGTCATTCAAATGATCTATTAAATCTATATTGACATATTTATCTTTAAAGTTTTTCAAAAATGGGAAATGATCACTCTCAAAACAATGCGTTGCATATTCATCAAATCCTATATTATTCATATTAACCCCACTTATGGCCAAGGAAGAATAACCTAATGCTAAATGAGTAAAATTAAATTCATAATCATAAGCTTTCAAATAATTTAAATGAACAGATTTAACTATTTCAACATTTTTGGGATTTCTTAAGTTTTCTGGAAGATATTTAATAAGATTGAACATAGATAATTTTCTAGTTTTAGAAATAAATTTTTTATGAATAAACCACTTATCAGCCCAAGTTGCCCAACCCCAACCTCTCCATACTGGAGATATTATTAACCTTCTAGGATACTCTTCTACAAATTCATTATATGAAGATAAAGACATTATATTTTTACTTCCCTGATAATCTTGCAATAACTTGTAGAAAGTAAATATGCAATTTTTAGAAAGATAAAGATCATCTTCTAGTATTACCCCAATATCAACATTATTAAAAAACCAATCAAGCGCTAAGATATGTCCGTCCCTACAACCATAATTTCTATCTAACATGTTTATTGATAAATTACATTTGTTCTTATAATTTTCACATTCGTTTAATATTAAATCTTGCTGCATTGAGTCTTTTTTATTCCTAGGTCCATCAATGGAAAGATAAATATTTCTTACGCCAAAATTATATACCTTACTAATACATTGAATAAATTTATCAGCTCTTGAGTGCGCTAATATTAGTACAGGCAAGCTTTCAAGTTCACCCATATATCTTAAATATCAAATTTAATAATATCACATAATATTTATCAAGTTTTTAAATTATTCACATTATTTTTATATTAGGTATATTTAAATAATGAGTAATCAAACCCTCACTATTATCTGTCTAACAAAAAATAACTTTGAAGAATTATGTTTAACTTCTTATTCAATTATTAATCAAAATTTAAAATCAAAAATCGAGTGGCTAATCATTGATGGATCAACTAATAACAAAATTAAAAAGAATACTATTTTTTTAAAAGAAATAGAATCAAAAAAGAGCTCAAATATTGAAATTTCACACATTTGCACTAATAATTTAAAAATTAATGGGATTTATCCATGTATGAATTACGGACTAAAAATTGCAAAAGGCAAAAGCATAATTTTTTTAAATTCTGGCGATAGATTTTATAATTCTAATTCACTAAAATTGATGGATCAAAGACTTGAAGAATTAAATGTTACTTACGGTTTTGTCTTTGGTCAGGCTAAAATTATTTATTCAAATAATTTATCATGGGAATTTCCTGGGAAAAGAATTAATAATATAAATAGGTGGTTAAGTATATTTGATCCAAATCATCAGTCTATGTTGATTACAAAAAAACTTGCTAAAAAAATAATATTTGATGAAAGCTGTGCGATTATATCTGATGGTATTTGGAAAAGAAAAATAATTAATAATGCTGAATCGTTCGATTTTATAAGGGAGCCAGTAATTAATTTCCATTTGAATGGAGTATCAAATATGAAACCAAAGTTAAAAACAGTTATCAATAATATAAGAAATAAAAAAGTTACTTTAATTAGGAAAATAATCATAATTATTAAGTTATTGGTACCAAATAGAATCTATAATTTTTATCCTTTTCTACAAAGGTTTAAATCCCTATTAATAGACTTTATTTTTTAACTAATATCTAAAAAATTTATCTGGAGCAGATAATAAATAGTCGACTGTTCTTCTTATACTTTCTTCAATTGTTATTTTTGGATACCATCCAAATGATTTGGCCAATTTTGTATCAAGATGGACAAAAGGAGAGTCTCCAATCCATCCTCTTTTACCTCCCGAAAATTTAAACTGGACATTCTTAAAGTTCATATGATCACATATAATTTTTGCTAAATCTACAACACTCATTGTTTGATCATGTCCTAAGTTAAATATTGTTGAATTTTCATTTACTGTCTCTGACAAATCAAGAACCCCTTTTATCCCATCTTCTACATCAAGATATGATTTTGTTTGTTTTCCATCTCCCAATATAAGAAGTTCTTTATTATTTTTTAAAAGTTTTTTTACAAAATCATAAATTACTCCATGTGAATATCCATATCCTGTCCAAGAAACAAATCTAAAAATGCAAGATGAGAAAATACCATATTCAGAATATGCTTGAATAATAGACTCGCAAGACAATTTACTTGCTCCATATAACGAAGTTTGCTTTAAAAAACATTCTTCAGATGTAGGATAAACCTTTGGTTCACCGTAAACAGTGGCACTACTTGCAAAAGTCAATTTTTTTATAGCATTAGAAGCACAATAATCACATACTGATTTTGTAACACAAATATTTTCTTCAAAATCAATATTATAATTTTTCAAACCTCCTCTAACATCTGCATTAGCCGCAAAATGGAATAATCTTCTAGCAGGAACTACTGGCCAATCTTTTATATTTTTTTTCAAATCGATATTATAAAAATATAAATTCTTATTGTTTATTGGGATATTTGACTCTCTACCACTCGATAGGCAGTCGAATATATGCACTTCATTATTATTCAAAAGAAGCTCTTTTACTAGGTTAGAACCTATAAATCCTGCTCCACCTGTAACTATTACTTTTGAAATCATGTAATAAAGTTTGATTTTTTCTTATTCAGTCTAAAACTTACCAAGGAAGCCCAAATAAAACCACATCCCCAACTTAATTGACAAATAGTAGCAAAAAGAGGAACTATATAATTTTTATTTTTATTTTTATTTTTATCTTTATTTATATTTCTGAAAGTTAACTCTCCGTATATATTTATAATTAAAATAAGGACTGGAAAAATTAATAAGTTAAATGGAAAATATTGATTTGTAATTGTAAAGTAGCTAAAACATAGAATTAATGCACTTAAATATCTTTTCTTGCTGTGAACATTCCAAGATAAAACAATAGAATTAAATCTACAATATCCATAAGTATTAAAAAGTCTTAATGTATTAAAAACAGATGCTCTAGATACGTATTCTAGTTTTAAGCAAGAACTTAACCATAATTTATAATTTTTAGAAACATAATCTGAAGCCAAAAGGGAATCTTCTGAAATTAAATAAACATCTTTTCTATATTTTATTTTTTTTAAAATTTCTGTTTTAAAGCAACCTAAATAAATTGAAGATGAAAAACCGCTATATCCAATTTGTCTATGGCGAGGATAAAAAAATACATATGCTCTTCTCATTATTTCAGAACAAATTAGTCCGGAATATGAAATTTTTTCTGGTATTACTTCTGGAACACCTCCTATAAAAAATAAACCTAATTTTTCGTCTTTTAATATTTTTAGAGCTTCTTCAGCATAAGTATTAGAAAATCTTGTCCTAGTATCAAACCTCATACAAAACTCAGTCGAAATATTTTCTATCGCAAGATTTAAGGCCTCTACCCTAGACAATTGTTTAAATAAATATATAAGATTAATATCATAAGCATCAAATAAATCACTTAACTCTTTCATATTATTTTTTTTACCCGAATCTATTAGGATCACGTCCTTCGGTTTAATAGTTTGCGAAATAATAGTCTTCAAAACTAATTTTGTATGATTATGATCATTTGCGCATGTTCCAAAAAAAGTATAATTACTCATTTTACAAATCTTTTACAAAACAAAATTTACACCCTGAATTTAAAGCTGCTTCTTTATCAACATTACTATCCCCTATCATTAAAGAATTATTTAAGTCAACATTTCTAAAATACGCTTGCTCATAAAACATTCCTGGATTTGGTTTACGACAAAAACAATCTGTTTTTAAAATTGATATTTCCGATTTAAAACCTTTATGTGGATGATGAGGACAGATAGAAATTACATCTATTTTCAGATCATAATCGAGACAAACATTTATTAATTTAGAATTTATAATTTCTAACTCGTCAAAACTTAAAAGTCCCATTGAAATTTGGGGTTGATTGGTAACTAGAACTACAAATGAAAATTGTTTTGATAATAAGGATATTTTCTTTATATTCTCAAATAGATAAGTAACTTTTGTATCTGAAAGTATATATTGACCAATACCACACTTTAAAACAGTATTATCCCTATCAATAAATAATGCTTTCTGTTTATTAGTGTAATTTTGCAATTGTAAAGTATTATTTTCGATAGCTTCCTTTACTTGCTCTAATCTAGACGGTGTGCCCATATCCTTAATATATTCCGTAGTATTATATGAATATATTCTTTCCTTTTTATCAAAGGCAATTTTAACTAAATATTGGAAAATAGAAGAAACTTGAATATCTTTAGGGGGTTCAATTTTTGACAATAAGTTTTTATTTATAACGGCAATCCCTGAAAAGCCTAAATATGCATTTGCATTTAAATGTTTATTACTATTCTTTAAATGTAATTTCTCCACAAGACTTCCTCTAGGGGTTGAAATCAAATCAGAATCAAATGGATGATTACTGGTATGAGTAACTAACGTTAAGTTTGATTTGATCCTTTCATGGAAATTAAAAAGCCTTGAAAAATCTAATGAAAAAATCAAATCACCATTAACAAACAAAAAATGCTGTGATAATTTTTCTTTAATTTTCCATAAAGAACCAGATTCTCCTAATGGAAGAATTTCTTGATAGATTTCAATGTTTAATTTTAGATTTTCTCTGATTTCATTTATATGTTTTTTGCATTGAAGGGATTCATATCCAATAGTTATTATCACATTCTTAATTCCAGCTCCTTTTAAGATTTCGCAAATTCGTAAAAGAGTACTTTTCCCTAATATTGGGAAAGTAGGTTTTGGAATATTTCCTATGACTTTTCTTAATCTTGTACCTTTTCCTCCTATAGGAATGACAGCTGTAATTTCTTGACTAAATAACACTGCACTCTGCACCTATTTCTGAAAGGGATGCTCTTTGAAAATTTTGAGGAAAATTGAACTGTAAAATAGAATCAATATTTTTAACATCTTCCTTAACTGATACTAAAAAGAAACCACCTCCTCCAGCGCCGAGAAGTCTTATCCAATTATTCGGAATACATTTATTTATAAATTCATATTTCTCATCTAATTCTTCATTTATAACATTTGACATTGTACGTTTAATTTCCCAAGATGATTTTACACTAGAATGAAATTTACTTTCTAAGATATGATCTCTTTTTTCTTGAGTGTTAATAAAATCAAAGGCAATCTCTCGAATCTCTTTCAATTTATCTACAGATAATGGATCAGTTTTGATTGAAGATAATACTGAGTCAGCTTTCCTAGAAGTATTTGTTGGTACAAGATAAAATTTTTTAATTACACGTCTAAGCATTAACTCCATTTCATTAGTAATATTATCATTTATAACTTTTCCTTTACTTTCAAATCTTAAGGATTTAATTCCACCGAGTGCACAAAGATATTGATCCTGCCTACCTATTGGTTTTAAAAGTTTATCTATCTCAACTTCACAGGCTTTTTTTGCTAACGTTTCTTTATCCTTATCAAGATCTAGGATTTTCGATAGCGCGCTCAATAACGATAGTAAGAATGATGATGACCCTCCCAATCCTTTTCCGCCACTCGCTGATCCATAAGTTGACAATTCAATATGTTGATTAAGTTTAACTAATTTAAAAGCTTCTCTAATCAAAGGGTGTACTATTTCATTATTCTTCTGATAAATTTCCCTAGATGAATAATTTAAGGTCCCAAATTTAGATTTTAATGGTAGTTCATTTATTACCGAATAAGAAAATTTATCTAATGAATAGCCTAAAGACAACCCATAACCATTCTCATTGACAAACCAATCTAAATCTGAGCCACCACCTAATAAAGAAATTCTGTAAGGAGCTTTACCAATATAAATCATGAGACTAAATCTTCACGTGTTCTCTTATTGTATTTTGGCATGTAAGAATCTTCAAATTTTTCTGAAAAGGTATTCATTAGTTTTTGTTTTATATAATGGAATATAGCTAACTGACAATCCTCAGCAATTTCCATATCCTGTACTTTTACGTGAAGAGGGATATCTACAATATCTTTTAAGGCTCCACCATTAAAAGAAGTAATTGATACTTGATAAATATGTTTTGATGACGCATTTCTTGCACATTTAACAAGATTTAAAGAATTACCGCTTCCCGATAAATAAATTAATAAGTCATCTGAATCAATAACTGTACCAAGCAATATTGAATATGCTTCTTGATAAGAAATATCATTAGATGCCGCTGTTAAATAACATATATTGTCGGCCAGACAAGATATTTTTAATTTTAATCCAGCAAGTGAAAAAGTCTTTATATAATCTCCTACAATATGATGTGCATTAGCCTGACTCCCTCCATTACCAAAAATATAAATACTATTTTTTGTATTTATTCTTTTGACAATTTCATCATGAATTTGATCAATCTGAACTTGATCTACAGTTTTTAATGCATTACTTAATCTTTTGGAATAAGATTTAAAACTCTCAAATGAATTATTAGTACTCATGAAATTACAAATTATTATTTATTAAATTAATGCTACCAAATAACAAAAATTTGGATATTATCATCATTTAATTATAAATTTTATTATTGATATTTGAGGACTTATGTATAAATGAAACAAATATCAATGGAATAAAGACACTTGGAGTTGATGGCAGTACAGGAACTAACAGAATAGCTATTTGAAAAACAAGTAAAGAAATATAAAAAAGGTCAATTCTCAAGATTCCCCTAATGATCCCTTTAACATAATTACCAATTAATAAATATAAGTAGATCGCTAAGCCAACTAAACCTAAATCATACAAGCAAAAATAAAGCCATCCAAGAGGTTTTACATTAATTGGATTTTTAGATAGCATAAAAATGTCATCTCCAGGAGAGAATACTGAGAATGATAAATATGTTTTAAGATCACTAATAAATGTTCCAACCCAGTCACCGGGTAAAGATAAAGGATTAATTAAAGAAAAGTAAACTGATACCGCCGCAAGATATGATCTAAAGCCTCCGGCAACATTTAATCCTTCAATAAATCCATAACGTGATAATAATCCTGTTATAACTGAAACTTTTCCAACATCAACCTGCAAAATTCTATAAACAATGTAACAAGATATTCCAATTAGAACGTAGCCTATTATTACCAACTTTGTTGGTCTTAATAATAACTTTAAGCCTATTTTCTGATTTATTAAGAATCTAGAGAATTTTAATATTGTATAAATAAAGACTATAGATAAAAAGGAAAAAATTAATTGTAAAATTAATGTCCCTGGTAAAGAAAGAATTGAAGTAACTGCTGAAAGGGTTATTAAAATTAAGAGAAAAATATAATAATCTTTACCAAAAAATCTAATAAATCTCTTATTTACAAGAAATTGCAAGGCGAAAAACCAAAGAAACAAAATCACTGAAGGACTTTGAGAGGGTTCAGTGAACCAAAATGTAACTCTGTTAAAAGAGGTTCTCCCCGTAAACATAAATAATGATAAAAATGATGGGGAAAAATAATTAATGACTCCGGTTAAAAAAAATATAAAAACCAAAAAGTAGATTATATATTTAATTTCCTTAATAATCTTATGATTATCAAAACTTTTAAATCTAAATGCAAATAATCTTCCTATTATTAATGATAATATTATCGGTATCACCAATATATAATAACTAACTAAACCGCTTTGTATCGTTGACTTATAGGCTAAGTAATCACCTGAAGATATTGTAATAGAAAATAATGTTAATATCCCTAAAAAGGAGCATATTATTATTTCTTTAATAGATAAAAATGAATAAGATAATAATATTAAAATTGCAGGCAAAGGTGAATTTTCACCTATCGAAAAGACCTTTAAATTTGGACATACATATATTGTAAGCAAAATAAAAATATAACTTAAAGGTAATTTACTTATATTTTGAGTATTTATTATTGATTTCATCTAATTCCAATTCAATAAAAAAATATTTGCATAATACAAAATTGTAGAAATTATTTAATTAAATATAATTTTAGCCTAATATAGAAACAAACATTTAATCATTATAGACTGTTGAATCCGTAATCTATAAAATTTTTTTAGTAAGATTAATTTTTATTTTTAAACCATAATATATATATATTAAATAGAAGAGGTTTAAATTTATTAAATTTCAAATCAAATCTATATCCATAAAGTATTTTTATATTAATAAGCTAGAAATTTTCAAACAAATAGTTGAAGCATGTTATGATTGACTGAATTTTTTATATATTAAATGGCAATAGTTGTTACTGGAGGGGCAGGATTTATTGGAAGTCATTTTTTACATTTTATAAAAGATAAAACTGATCAAAAAATAATAGTTCTAGATAATTTAACTTATGCTTCTAATGTTAATAATATTCCTAAATCTAATCACATTGAATTTATTTGGTGTGACATTGCTAATGAAAAGCACGTAAATTATCTATTTGAAAAACACAGACCTAACAAAATATTCCATTTTGCGGCTGAAAGCCATGTTGATAATTCCATAAAAAATTATCGTCCTTTTTTAGAAGCAAATCTAATTGGAACAATTAACTTATTAAACGCCTCACTTATTTGCAAAATTGAAAAATTCCATCATATCTCTACCGACGAAGTATACGGTTCATTAGAATATGAAGATATCGAACTTTTTAAAGAGTCAACTCAAATTGATCCAAGAAATCCATATTCTGCTAGTAAAGCCGCAGCAGAGCATTATGTAAAAAGTTGGAATAATACATATGATTTACCATATTTAATTACAAGTTGTTCGAATAATTATGGCCAATACCAACATATAGAGAAATTAATCCCAAGAGTAATAACTAACTCACTTAAAGGCGAAAAAACTTATATGTTTGGTGGTGGTCAACAGATAAGGGATTGGATTAATGTAGTGGACCATTGTGAGGCAATTTGGCAATTAGATCAAAATAAAATAATTAATGACAAGTTTAATATCGGTGCCAACTGCGAAAAGCAAAACATTGTAGTAACTAAAAAAATTCTTGATCTAATGGATAAACCATATGATTTAATAGGAATAAGTTTAGATAAAAAAGAAGTTCATCCTGCCCCTTACTTTAGACCTGGGCAAGATTCTAGATATGGAACAGATACTTCAAAAATTAAAGAAAGAATAGGATGGGAACCAAAAATTGACTTTGATGAGGGGTTGAAAAATACTGTTGATTGGTATCTAAAAAAATTTGCCCATAAAAATAATAATTGATTATAAAAATTTATTCCTTTTACTCCACTCATAAGCACTAGAAACAATTTTACTGAGATTATATTTAGGTTCCCATCCTAATTCTTTTTTTACTTTAAAAGTATTAGCTACTAATCTTTGCACATCTCCTTGTAAAGGAGGACCAATCTTAATTTGAGGTTTCAAGTCTGTATTTTTCCTTATAGAATCAATAATCTCAAGATTGCTGAATCCAATTCCTTCTCCTAGATTAAAAATATTTGCTTTCCTTGCAAAAGATTTATGTCTAGCAGCTTTTAAAATACCTGAAGCGACATCTTCCACATGTACATAATCTCTAATGCAGGTTCCATCCTTAGTATCAAAATTATTTCCATTTAAAATAAATTCTTCTCCCGAAAATGATTTTTCAAGAAGTCTGGAAATAATATGAGTTGATGATTTTTCTTGTCCTAACTCATTTTCTGTGTCAGCTCCAGCAACATTAAAGAATCTCAAACTTATACTCTGAAAATTATAGGCATTTGCATAATCATTAAGGATTACTTCAATCATAAATTTACTCCAACCATAAGGATTAGATGGTGAACAAAAATCATCTTCACTTAATACTTCTTTTTTTGAATTACCGTAAACTGCTGCAGAGCTAGCAAAAATAAACTTTTCAACTTCAGCTTCTAAACAAGCATTTAAAAATTGGATAGTTGAAGAAACGTTATTTTCATAATATTTATCAGGTGAAGAAATACTTGGAGCTACTAAATTGGAACTTGCTAAGTGAACAACACAATCAACTTTCTGCAAAATATCAAATAATTCTATATTTGATAAATCAGATTTTATTTTTTCATCAAAATATTTATGTTTAATTTCATTTCTATCAACTGCATATACATAAAAAGAACTTTTTTTAAAAGATTTACAAGTTTGACTGCCTACATAGCCTGAGGCTCCTGTAATTAAAACTTTCATATTATTTAACTCCTAAAGAAAGTTGTCAACTAGATAAATTTCATGAATTAAACTATCATAAATGTTTATTTCAAATGAAGATAAGTTATAGTTTATATATATTTGTTTGAGATTTTTATATTTAGATGAAAATAACTTATGACAAACAAAAAGAAGAATGGAAAGAGTGTGCTAATAATTTGGAAAGAAAAAAAATAGCCGAGAATTGGTTGCGGGAAGACACTTTAGATAAATGGAGACATGAAAGAATGCTTCATGGAATAAATGCATTAATTACGGGGGAAAATGTCTGGCTAACAGTTGGTGATGGAAGATATGGCACAGAAGCAAACTATATTTTAAGAAATGGAGATCAAGCACATGCTTCAGATATGTCTGATAATTTATTGAGAATAGGTAATGAACGTGGGTTTATTAATTCATTCAGCGAAGAGAATGCTGAAAATCTATCTTTTGAAGACGAATCCTTTGATTATGTTCTTATAAAAGAGGCATTTCATCATTGCCCTAGGCCTTGGCTTGCATTGCATGAAGCCTTTAGAGTTTGTAAAAAAGGAGTTGTTTTAATTGAACCGAATGATACTTTTACCAAAAAAGGGATAAGAAAAACAATAACTAGAAAAGCAAAATTGATCCTGAAAATACTTAAAGGTAATAAACTTTTTAATAAAGGTTATGGATTTGAGACTGTTGGTAATTTTATATATTCTGTTAATGAAAGAGAAATTGAAAAATTTCTACTTGGCATGCACTATAGACATGTTGCTTTTAAAAAAATCAATGATTTTTATATAAATGGTGGAGAATCAATAAAATTAAATAGCAAAAATATAAAAGACATACTAAAAATTCAATTTATGAAAAAAACCATAATAATTCAAGATTTATTAACCTTTTTAGGGTTCGAGGAAAGTTCTATATTATCTGCCATTTTATTTAAAGAAGTTCCTGATTTCAAAACTAAACAAAAATTAAGTAAATTCAAATGGAACTATAATATCCTTCCAAAGAATCCCTACATTTGATTATAAAATTTTATGGAAGATTTATTCTTTGAAAGTTCATTTGCTGCTGAAAACAAATTCCATTGGAATTTTGTAAGAGATTTTAAAGATAAAAAAAAATGGATTGAACTTGCAAAACAGTACGATAATTTTTTAAATATTGATTTAGATTATAATGATAAAATCCCAAAAATTATTCATCAAATTTGGATTGGTCCAAGACCTGTCCCAAATAAATACAAAAGATGGATGAAATCTTGGAAGTCTTTAAATAAAAGTTGGGAATATAAATTATGGACAAATAATGATCTAAAAGATATTAATTTAATTAACCAAAAGTTATTTGACGATATAAATAATATAGGATTTAAAAGTGATATTTTGAGGTATGAAATTTTATATAAATACGGAGGTTTATATATAGATACAGATTTAGAATGCATAAGCAAAATACCTGAAAAATTTTGTCACTACGATTTTATATCTTGCATAGTTTTTAAAAATACACCTCAAATTGCAAATGGTGCAATTCTTGCAAAACCCAATTCATTGTTAATTTCAAAAATAATAAATAATATTTCTAAGCCTAAGGATCAAACATCTTCTCTTGATATTTTGAAATCTTCTGGCGCAGATCTTGTAACAAAAGAATATTTTCAACTAAAAAAGGAATATAAAGATAAATGTTTAATACTGCCTACCAATTACTTTTATCCTTGGCCAAATTTCTTGATTTCTTCAAATATAGAAATTATGAAATTTATTAATGAAAAAACTATTGGTATACATTATTGGGAAGTAAGTTGGATGAAAGGAAATATATTAAAAAGAATATTTTTGAAAATAAAATTTATATTAAAAAATTTGAAAATTGAATTATTAAAATTTATCAAATGAGTACAACAAAAGATCTCAGGAAATCAATTTTCAAGACTTTTAAAAATTTTAGTATAAGAAAAAGGTGGCAATTTTTATTCATTTTTATTCTAAATATATTTACAGGTTATTTTGAGTTTCTTACTATTGGAACTGTAGGTATTTTTTTAGCATCACTTACTGCATCTCAATCAATCTATCAATCAAAAGAGCTTAGTTTCTTCTTAAAGATTTTAGGAGCAAAACAAACCTCAGGATTTGAATTGCAAAGCTTAATAATATTTATCTCAATATTATTTTTAAGCACAATAATTAGAGTTACAAATTTATGGATAAATACAAAATTCAGAGTTTCTTTTATAAAAGAGATTAGTAAAAAATCATTTAGAAATGTTCTAAGTCAAGATTATGAATATCATATTTACAAAAATAGTAGTGAATTAATCTCTGATCTAACAACTCATGTAGATAAATCGGTTGGATTTATAGATCAACTACTATATATATTTTTTAATATTTTTATAGCCTTCGGAATAATAACAGCTCTTTTAATCGTAAATGCTAGATTAACAATATTAATATCATTTATTATTGTTTTTATTTATATAATTATCACCTCTAACATAAACAAAAAGATATCTAGGTACGGACAAATAGAAGTTAACGCTAACAAGGATATTGTTCAGATACTGCAAGAAGGCTTAGGATCCATTAAAAATGTAATTTTAGAAAATAATAATGGTTACCATACAGGAAAATTTGAAAAATCTGTAGGGATTGCAAGAAAGTATCAAAGTATAGTTAGCTTACTTGCTCAATCTCCAAAATTCATTATTGAAGCTTTAGGATTCACAATTTTATCTATAATAGGTTATTCAATCTCAATTAATCAAAATAATATTAATGGTCTAGCATTCTTAGGTTCTTTTGCTTTAGGGGCGCAAAAACTTTTACCTGCTATACAAAACATTTATTCTTCTTGGACAAACCTTATCTCATATAACAAAGGCTATGAAAAAGTTCTTAAACTTCTCGAATTAAAAATAAATAAGCATAATCAAGATGCGAATTTATTTAACTACAGCGGACCAATTCAAGTTAGAAATATAAGTTTTAAATATCCACAAAGTTTAAAGAATTCTCTTGAAAATATTAGTTTTACTATTAATAGAGGAGAAAAAATAGGTTTAATGGGTAAAACTGGAAGTGGTAAAACTACATTTATTAATATCTTAATGGGTTTATTAAGGCCACAAAGTGGAAGTATCTTTGCCAATGAAATTGATATATTTGATGAATCTTGTAATCAAAATATTATCAGTTGGAGAAAAAAAATTGGTCATGTACCTCAAAAAATTTATCTACATGACAGTACAATTCTTGAAAATATTGCATTATTTCAAGAAAAAGATCAGGTAGACTTAAAAAAAGCAAAAAGTGCAGCGAATAAAGCTTGTCTTTTAGATTACATTAATTCCACAAAAGATGGATTTCATACAATAGTAGGAGAAGAAGGTATAAGTTTAAGTGGAGGCCAAATACAAAGATTAGGAATAGCTAGAGCATTCTATAAAGACTTAGATTTACTGATTCTGGATGAGGCTACTAGTGCCCTAGATAATATTACAGAAAAAAAATTAATTAAAAATATTGATAAATTTTCTAAAAAACTAACTTTATTTGTAATTGCTCATAGATTAAAGACATTAGAGATGTGTGATAAGGTTATCGAATTTAAAGATGGAAAGATTGCAAGAATAATTACAGGAGACGAATTAAAATTAGAAAATAGTATTTGATATAGATGATAAAAAAAATTAAAGGAATTTTAAAAAAAATTTTATATCGTATAAAAGTAAAATGCTTTATTTATATCAAGAAAGAATTGATAATTAAGGCTACACAATATGGCAGATTAGGTAATAATATTCAGCAATTGTTATTGCTTGTTGCTCATTTTAAAGTTTTTGGTTACAACTTTATTCTTGAGGATGAATTTTTAGAAGCTTATAAAAAAGATATTATTTTTAAAGCTTTACCAGGATTTATAGATATTAATAATAAGTCTAATCAGAAATTAATTTTAAACAAAATATTGATTAAGAATAATATGTACCTTTTTACAAGATTTTATCACAAGTTTTTTAGAAACTCTTTTATGTCCAACAGGATTTTCAGGGATGCATATCTTTCAAAAAATAAATTCCTATCAATGCTGCCGGAATTAGTGGAAGATATTAGACCTGCTTTAAAAAGTTTAATTCTCTCCAAAGAGATAAATAATATTAAAATTCATCAAAAAAATGATATTTGCGTTTTACATCTTAGGGGAGGTGATACAATTCCACCCAAAAATTTAAATCACATCAGCAATCCTATAAGTTACTATAAATGGCTCAATAAATATTATAAAAGTATAATAATAGTTCATGAACCAAGCACACTAAATCCAATAATAAATGAACTATACAAGATTTTTGATGTTAAAAAGACAATCTCAAGTTCCTTAAAGAATGATTTCTCTCTTATAGCAAACTCAAAAAATGTTGCGACTTCTGGTGTAGGAACTTTTGCAATTGGTGCTTGTTTATTTAATAAAAATATTAAAAATCTCTTCTACTCTGATGCATATTTAAACGAGCATCTTAATCCAAATTTTATATCTCCTAGGGTAAAAAAACATTGCTATTATCTAGGCAGAGATTTTTATTTAAAGTGGGAAAAGGCCAAACCTAATGAAAGATTAAAGCTTGTATATGAATTTTAATTTGTAAAATTAAGGAATTCATAGAAGGTAATTTTCTAATTAAGAATTACAAATTTTTAGATTAATATGCTAATTTTATTTGATATTTTAATATATTTTATATTTTATTATGCCTGTTTTGGTTAAAGAATTAAAAGAAAAAGATAAGCTACAAATTGCTGTAGAACTTGTTGGAGGGCTTGGAAATCAATTATTTCAACTATCAGCATGTTTTATGTTTGCAAAAATCCATAATAGGATTCCACTGTATACAGACAGATTACTTGACGGCAATAGAAAAAATGAGGTCACAGGAATAGCAGAAGAATTAGGAATTAAATTTATTAATTCTAAGAAGATAGAAAAATGGCCTTTATTAAACGAAGAACAAATTATACATCCGGCTTATTTCAGTTATTATCCAGAAACTAATTATTTACCAAAACAAGATATAGTTCTATCAGGTTATTTCCAAAATTACAAAATACATAATGAAAATTTAAAGAATATTATTAAAGAATATTCAAAAAAAACTTATAACGAAACTCACAAATCATCAGAAGAATTTATTTCCTTACATATTAGAGAATTACAAGCCTCAAGAAATAATATTCCTTTAAAAGATAAAGATAATTTAAATATAAAATATTATCAAAGATCTTTAGAAATTATTGAAAATAGATTAAAAAAAGAAAATAGAAAGATAAAAAATATTTATCTTTTTTCAGATATGTTTAACAAAGATAAAAAAAATTCAAAAATATTTAATTTACTTCAAAAATTATTTGATGAAAAAAATTATAAACTAATATTAGCTGATAATTTATGTTCTACAGCTTGGGAAACTGTAGCAATAATGAGTCATGGGGATTTTATAATAACCAATACATCAACTTTTAGCTGGTGGGCAGGATATTTATCAGAGGGGCAGATAATTTGTCCGATACTATCATTATGGGATATCCTTTTAATAACTCCAGAAAATTGGATTCAGGTTAATGATGGTAACTTATCTCCAAGAACCTGGCATAATTTAAACGTATATAAGCATAAAGAAATTAAACTAAAAAAAAGAAAACATAAAAAATCTTTTATTAGAAAAATTAAACATATTTTGATTTATTACTTTTTAGATAAAACAATTTTAAATATATTCACTAAGTTTACAAATTTAAAAATAAGAAATCTCAATAGTTAGTATTTAAATTTATAAAAAATTAATAAAATTAAAACAACTAATACTATACTAAATAAAATAGTAAAAATAATAAAATGTGCGGGATAGGTGGAATAATTGGAAAAAGATCTCCAACAATTGCAAAGAAAATCATAGAAAAGCTCAAACACAGAGGTCCAGATTCTGACGGGTTTTGGCTTTCTGATGAAGGAGAGTTCCCTATCACAATTTGTCATACAAGATTATCCATTATTGATCTCTCAACTCAAGGTTCACAACCATTTTTTTCTTCAGATAAAAGGTATGTAATTTCATTTAATGGCGAAATTTATAATTTTATAGAATTAAAAAAAGAACTTCAAAAAAAAGGTTGCGTATTTAAAACAAAAACAGATACTGAAGTTTTATTATTGGGCTTGATTAATGAAGGGCCAGAATTTCAACTAAAGTGCAATGGAATGTGGTCTTTTTGTCTTTGGGATAGAAAATTACAAAAGGGAATTTTGTCAAGAGATAGATTTGGAATTAAACCTTTATATTATGCAAATCAATCAGAATCGTTAATTTTTGCCTCAGAAATGAAGTCAATTACACCTTTTCTTGATTCAATAAATCCCTCTAAAAATATTGATCATTTTTTAAGATCTATTTTTAATTATGAGGCTACAGAAGAATGCTGTATAGATGGAATAAAAAAATTAAAGAGTGGTCATTACTTGGTTTTTGAAGATGGATTAATCAAAACCAAACGATATTGGAACACATTAGATCATATTTCAAAAAGAAAAGATAAATATGAGGATCAAGTTGAAGAATGGAAATATTTGTTTTTAGATTCAGTAAAATTAAGAATGCGTTCTGATGTTTCAATTGGTAGTGCTTTGAGTGGAGGACTTGATTCCAGTTCAATTGTCTCAGCAATGTCCTTCATCTCAAAAAATAATAAAGAAGAATATTTCTGTAATGATTGGCAACATGCCTTTTGCTCATCTTTCCCAGGAACTTCAAATGATGAGACAGTTTGGGCTAAAAGAGTTGCTGATGATTTATCAATACCTTTTAAAGAAATAGTTTTTAATCCATCTAAATATCCTTTTTCATTAATTGAATCAATTGCTATGGTTGAAGATCCTTATTTATCAATGCCATTTCCTATGCTTAATACCTATAAAGAAATAAAGGCTAGTGGAATAAATGTAACATTAGATGGTCATGGTGCCGATGAACTTTTTAGTGGATATGATCATATAAAAAAGGCCATCTCAAGCTCATTCAATCTTAAACATATTCGTGAATTAATTGCAATTGAAGAGTCAACAAAATCTGGTATTTTTTCATTAAAAGAAAAAAAGGTAAAAAGAAAATGGGTCAAATATAAGTTAAGAAATATATTCAATAATCTACTTTTTAGTAGTTATAAAAGTTTAAGCAGAGTTAGCAAGTATAAGTTAAATCCCTTTAGAATTAGTCCATCATATTTTGATAATGATTTGCATGAGCATCCTTGTTATTTAGAAATGGATTCATTTAGTCAAGTAATCTTTGAAATTTTTCACTACACAATTCTTCCAACACTACTTCGTAATTATGATAAATATTCTATGGCAAGTGGGGTTGAAATCAGAATGCCCTTCATGGATTGGCGTTTAGTTTGCAATTCATTTTCATTACCTTTACAAAGTAAATTAGGTAATACTTTTACTAAAAGGATACAAAGAGATGCCCTTGATAATATCTTATTAGATTCGGTAAGACTTAGAAGAGATAAGATTGGATGGAATGCCCCTTGTCAAGATTGGTTTAAGGGTAATCTAAAAGATGAAGTTGAATATATTATTGAAAACAATAAAGATAGTTTTCACTATAAAACTTCAAAAAAAGCCTGGGAAAAATTTCATTTTTTAAAAGAACCAACATTTGATAATGGTTATCAAACTTGGATGAAAATATTACCTTTGATTTGGAAAACATCATTAAGTAATAAGATATGGAAATGATCTAGAAAATATTATGATTAAGACATTCCTAAAATTTTTTTATAGAATATTTATATCAATAAATCTAAATCCAAAAAACTTACTTAATTTAAGATACATTCCAAGATATCTAGAATCAGAAAATCAATGGTTAAGGCAAGGAGGTAAGATCGATAAAAGATTCATTTTCTTAAATAATTTTGAAGAAGATGCTGGTTATGCAAAAGGAGAATATTTTCACCAGGATTTACATATTGCCCACCTTATATTTAATGCAAAACCTAAAAAACATATTGATGTAGGTTCAAGAATAGACGGTTTTGTTAGTCATGTAGCTTCATTTAGAAAAATCGAAGTACTTGATATCAGACCGTTAAACAAATCTATTCATAAAAACATTAAATTTATTCAAGCAGATTTGATGAATCCGCAAGATATTGAGAAAACAGATTCTTTATCTTGTTTACATGCAATTGAGCACTTCGGTTTAGGTAGATATAAAGATCCAATTGATATAGATGGACATATTAAAGGCATAAAAAATCTAATTTCATTACTAAATAAAGATGGTACATTTTATTTAAGTTTTCCAATTGGTTTTAAAGATATGATATTTTTCAATGCTCATAGAGTGTTCCATCCGAAAAGCATTCTAAAAATACCTGATGTATCAAAAAATCTAAATTTAATAAGATTTGATTTTGTTGATCATAAAGGCGACTTAAATC
>QCUR01000007.1:0-92353 GCA_003208875.1 Prochlorococcus sp. AG-679-M23 | reverse complement strand
GTTATTAATAGCTCCAATTGGAACGCAGACAGTGAGTGTGGCACCATCGTTTATTGAATCCTCACCTTTATAAACAAAATATGTATAAATCCGAATCAATAATCAATAACTTACTAATGGAAGTTGACTCATTAAGTTACAGGATTACGAATATTCATCAAGCTTATTTCAACACTTCACACGTAGGCTTGAGAGACAGATTATTTTATGAAAATAAAAATATCTCTCAAAGATTAAATGAGATATTTTCAATAGCAAAAGTATTAAAAAATAGAAATAATGAAAATATTAATTTTTCTAGTTTATTAGTTGAGAAATGTAAAAGAACTATTGATCAAAAAAGAATAGAAAAGAATTTATTTTTTCTTTAAATCTCCATCAATCAATAATATTGCTGATGGCTGGTTAGCAGCAAATTTAACTTTACCTAATATATGAGCAAATTCATCCTCAGATTTTATTTGAGCTTCAACAATCGGGTCTAAGAAAACACTTGATCTTGTATCTGAAGTTCTTTCTGCAATCGCATATAGCTGTTGTAATGAGGAAGTTAAATCAGCCTCCATATTGAATGAATAAGAAATTAAATCTTCAATAGAATCCCAAGCCTGAATTGGTGCAGGTAAATCTTTCAATTTTACAGTTTGTCCACGAGCAATAAAATAATTAGCAAATTTATAGGCATGTTCCATTTCTCCTTGAGATTCACTTAGGAAATATGAAGCGAAACCGTCTAAATCCCTTTCTTGAAACCATAGATAAATGGAAAAATATTGAACATTAGCATGTCTTTCCATTGTTAAATGTTCATAGAAATTCTCTAATAATGCAGGATCCATCGGCTGAGCAACAGCTCTTCCAGAAGGGCCCAAATTAATTAATTTGTTTGTTTTTAAATTATTCTCAATCATTTTCATATGGATAAGATAATTAAATAATACAACATTTTGTATTAATTGGTAACTTAAAAAAGATTAAAAATATATAAGTGAATATGATAATGAATATCAATAGCAATATCAATAAAATGAATTTTGGAAAAGATTATTCTGAACTTCTACTAATTAATAAATTATATGCAAACAAAAAAAAGAAATGTAAAAAGAAAAAATGTTCAAACTGGAAAGGGGGCAAGTGTAATTGCCTATAAAATTTAATTAAATAAAGATCTTATGTGCACCAGGATATAAAAAACAGAAACTATCTTTATCTATACTTAAAAAACAATTATCTCCAACATTAAGATCATCATTAATATTAGTTCTGACCCTTAATATTTCTTCTTTAAGAGATAATTTATAAACAAAATATTCACCCATGAATTCTTTTGAAATTATTTTTGCATCGCCATCTACAGAACTTTTAATAGAAATAAATTTCTGAGGAATAGAAATAAATTTAATATTATTTTTACCCTCCAAAGAAGAAATATTTATTTCACCTATACAACAAGAAAAAGAGTTTTCTTCTTTTTTGAGATTAAGAATATTATTACCTAGAATAAAACTACTTACAAAAATTGTTTTAGGCTTTTCTAAAAGTTTTATAGGTGAATCAACTTGATGTATTTTCCCTTCATTCATCACAGCAACCTTATCGCATATAGACATTGCCTCTTCAGGATCATGAGTAACCATTAATCCGCTAGCATTGCAACTTCTAAGGATATTTGGAAGTTCACTTCTTAATTTTAATTTTACGTGCATATCCAAACTACAAAATGGTTCGTCTAATAATATAAAATTTGTTCCAGGAGCTAAAGCTCTAGCAATAGCAAGTCTCTGTTTTTGTCCTCCTGATAATTCATGCGGATATCTATTTATAAATTTATCGAGACCTACAATATTTATTAAAAAATTAACTCTAGATTTATTCTTTTTATCTTTCAAACCAAACATTGCATTTTCTAAAACAGTTAGATGAGGGAAAAGCGCATAATCCTGGAAAACCATTCCTATTTTTCTTTTTTCTGGAGTAATTATTCTATTTTTATTTGAAATTTCGTAATCATTTAGAATAATTTTTCCTTTTAAAGGATATTCAAATCCGGCGATTAATCTTAAAAGAGTAGTTTTACCGCAACCAGAAGGTCCAAGAAGTCCTAATAATTGACCCTTTTCTATTTTTAAGTTAATTGCATTTAATACCCAATTGGAAATTTTTTTATTATCGTATTTATGATGTAAATCATCAATTATTAACGCCTCTTTTTCCACTAAAACATTTGAGTGTCTAGAATACTAAAACTAACAGAAAACATTCACCATAAATACCACTTGTATAATTTTATACATCACTTAAAAAATTAAATAAATGAAAAAGAGTGAAAGAGCAGAAATTATACTAAAAGAACTTAAAGAATTATATCCATCTCCTCCAATCCCCCTTAATCACACAAATGCCTTCACGTTGCTTGTGGCAGTAGTATTAAGTGCTCAGTCTACAGATAAGAAAGTTAATGAACTAACTAAGGAATTATATAAAGTCGCAGATACTCCAGAAAAAATGAAAGAACTCGGTGTTTCCAGAATTTATCAATACATAAAACAATTAGGTCTTTCTAACCAAAAATCTAAAAATATTTACCTTTTATCAAAATTAATAATCGAAGAATTTCAGGGTCAAGTTCCCAATTCATTCGAAGAGCTTGAATCACTACCAGGAGTTGGTCATAAAACAGCTTCAGTTGTAATGTCTCAAGTATTTAATATTCCATCTTTCCCTGTTGATACACACATACATCGTTTATCACAAAGATGGGGGCTTACAAATGGAGATAATGTGAGGCAGACCGAAAAAGATCTTAAAAATATTTTTCCAATCTCAGAATGGAACACTTTACATTTGCAAATAATTTTCTATGGAAGGGAATATTGTACGGCAAGAGGTTGTGATGGCACAAAATGCTTAATGTGTAGAACTCTATATCCCAAGAGGAAAAAAAAATTTATATGTAAAAAGCCTTAAAAACCTCATATAATTATAAAATTAAATAAATAATTATGAAAATTGCGATTACTGGAGCTTCAGGTAAAACAGGATATAGAATAACCGAAGAAGCAGTGAAGAAAGGAATAAAAGTAAAGCAGATAGTTAGGAAAAATTCAAAGCTTCCAGAGAATCTTAAAAATACCGAAACCTTTAGAATCTCATTAGATAACGAAGGTGAATTAGATAAGGCTTTAGAAAATGTGGATGCATTAATAATTGCAACTGGAGCAAGAGCTTCATTAGATTTAACTGGGCCTGCAAAAGTAGATGCACTTGGAGTATATAGACAATTACAAAGTTGTAAAAGAGTTGGAATAAAGAGAGTTATCTTAGTTAGTTCTTTATGTACTGGTAAAATCTTTCATCCATTAAACTTATTTGGTTTTATCCTAATCTGGAAAAAAATTGGTGAGAACTTTCTAAAAAATCAAAATTTTGATTGGACAATAATAAGACCTGGAGGATTAAAAGAAATTGAAAAAATAAAAGATGAGAACATAGATTACACAAAAGAAGATACACAATTTAAAGGTTCTATTCCAAGAAGACTTGTAGCAAAATGTTGTATAGATTCCTTAAGTAATAAACAGTCTTTTAATAAAATAATAGAAGTAACAAGTTCCAGTGATAATAAAAGAGTATCTTTTAAAAAAGCTATGCAAAATATTTAAAAGATGCAAAAATAAATAAAAACCATGAAAATTAACCCAAATATTGATGCATTACAGTTGATGCTTACTGATTTAAGAACAAGAAATGAACCTATCAGGCATAAAGCAGCATTTAAAGGATGTCAGCCGGAATTTCAAATTCTTGTTTCAAGATTAATAAAGCAGTTAGAGGATGAATTAAATTCTGAAAAAATTATAAATCGAGACGATTGAGCTAAATATGATTATTTAAAAGACTTTAAATAATCATATTTAGCTTGCTTTGAGAGTTCGTCATAACCTCCAAAAAATACATCATCTAAAAATATTTGAGGAAAAGTATTGTGGTTACTTAGGGAATTCACCTTTTGAAAATCCTTGTCATTCTCGATCAAAATGGAATCATATGGAACAGATAAAGAATCAAGCAATCTAATACTTCTTTTTGACCAAGGACAATTTTTAAGGATATATGCTTTTACTCGTGATTGATTATCATTTAAATTTATTTTTGAGATGTCAATAGTCTTATTTTCAAAAGATACTAATAAGATATCAGTTCCTTTCTTAACAATCGAACCTTCTTCTAAATGCCCTCCAAAAACATTACATCCCTCATCTGCGAAGCTTAAATGAATATGGACATCGCCATTATTAAAATTTCCATTAAGGGATACTATTTCTAAGTTACCTTCAAATTTACTAATTTCTTGGCTGCCAGGACACTGAATACAAGCCTTACTAAGATTACCTACTACGCCAGAAACATAACCATATAGATTATTTGAGAAAGAAAATTCTTTAATACTAATAATTAAATCAGAATCTGGAGATAGCTTTAAGCTATGGGGTTGCATTTAGGTATCAATAATATTTTATTAATATAAAATAAAACGATTCTTAGATAGAAGAAGTGTTTATAATTTTTAGAATTTTGTTAGAACTTAAAACATAATTTAAGTGTAAAATTAAATTTATTTATAAAAAATATTTTGTTAAACAAAAATAAAAATATTAAACAATTAATAGCTAATATTCCAAATATATTAACGATATCTCGATTATTTCTTACATTTCCATTAATAATATTTCTAGAAATAAACAGACCCAATTTTGTTTTTGCTTTAATTATTCTTGGAGGCATAACTGATTATTTTGATGGATATTTTGCAAGAAAATTTAATCTTACAACGAAGTTTGGAGCTATTATTGACCCATTATCAGACAAAATATTTTTGTTAATACCTTTATTGTGGCTAAGTAAAATGGGAATAATACCTTTTTGGTCATTAGCAATAATATTATTTAGAGAATTAATAATATCTGCATTAAGAACTACTAAGAAAGATGGATTACCTGCCTCCAAACTTGGGAAATATAAAACCTTCTCCTTTTTTATTGCATTAGTTATATTTTTCCAACCATTTTCAAAAGATTTATTATCTAGTTTAGGAATAACATTTTATTGGCTGGGATTTATATTGACACTTATAACTTTTATAGATTATTTACTAATTAAAAAGAACACTATCTGAAGTTCTATCAAATTCATTGTCCTTTTTAAATTTGTAATCTTTGATAAAGCTGTCTTTCAAACCACTAAGTAAATCAAATTTTGGTTTCCAATTTAAATCGTTTTTAATTTTTGAAATATCAGTTTGATAGTGATTTAATCTTATTGGGAATCCTTTTCTTGATTTAGGATCTAATTTTTCAAAATCAAATTTAATTAGAGAAATTTCGTTTTTATTTAAACCACAAACTTCTGCACACATATATATTAAACCTTTAATAGTTACTCCTTTTTCTCCAGAACAGTTATAGACACTATTTTTAGATTTTTCAAAATCCAAACACTTTATCATTACATCACTTAAATCAGAAACATGGCCTAACTGAGTAATCAAGGAACCATCAGCAGGAATTGGGATTGATTTAAGATGAAATAGTCTCTCAAAAAACCAATTTTCAATTTTATTATAATTCCCAGGTCCATAAATATAAGTTGGTCTAAAACTTGTAAAAGGTATTTTTTTTTCAACTAACCAATTTTCAGTTTCAAATTTACCTTTGTGTCTACTATTAGTATCAAGCGGAGACTCCTCGGATAAAGGTAATTCATAGTTATCTTTATAAACTCCAGCTGAACTAACATAGATATATCTATGGAAAGAATCATCTAAGTTCTCAATAAGAAGTTTAGTTTGCTCTACTTCACGACCAGAGATATCGAAAATTACATCATATTTTTTGTTTTTTAGTTTATGAATACATTCGATATCATTTCTATCACCTTTTATTAAATTTGTATTATCAGGATTAGATTTATTACCTCTTGTAAAGATATCAATATCATGATTTTGATTTAGCAGCTTACTCACCAAAGACTTGCCAACAAATCTTGTTCCACCCATTACAAGAATTTTCATATTCCAAAAATATTAAACATAAGTAGTAACCTAAGTTAGAACTACATAATGAATATTACTACCAAGCAGTAATTAATGAAAAGGATAAATCCATGAAACTAATTCCAGCAATAGATTTAATGAACGGTAAATGTGTAAGACTTTTTAAAGGTGACTTTAACAAGAGAAAAGACTTCTCCAGAGAACCTTATGAGCAAGCAAAATACTGGGAGAATGAGGGTGCAAAATGTATTCATATCGTGGATTTGGATGCTGCCAAGACCGGTATTCCAACAAATGATCAATCAATTCAAAAGATTGTCAAATCAGTCAATATTCCTATTCAAATTGGAGGAGGTATAAGATCAGTAGAAAGGATTGAACAATTATTTTCTTACGGTGTGGATAAGGTTATAATGGGAACCTCAGCAATAGAAAATAAAGAATTAGTTAAAAGTTTATCAACCAAATTCCCAAGAAAAATTATTATTGGAATTGATGCAAAGGATGGGAAAGTAAGTACAAGAGGTTGGCTAAAACAATCGGATGTATTAGCTACAGAATTAGTAAAGGAATTTTCCTCTTATAAAATTTCTAGTTTTATTGTCACGGATATCAATACCGATGGAACGCTAGAAGGGACGAATGAAGTTTTTATAAAAAAGATTCTTGAAATTACTGATATTCCTGTTATTGCTTCAGGAGGTGTAGGTTCAATTTCTGACTTATTATCATTAACTAAATTTGAACATTCTGGACTCTCTGGAGTAATAGTTGGAAAAGCTCTTTATGAAAATAAATTTAAAATCTGTGAAGCTAACAACATATTATCTCCAGAAAGAATAAATGATATTCCAATTAATAAAGACTATTACGCTTAAAAAACTAAAAAATATTTATATAGTACTGGATTTTACCAAATTTATTAGTTAATTTTAAAAAAGAGATAAGCTTTTAGAATTGGAATTAATTACGAAAAAATCAATCCTAATTATTGCTCCAAGCTTAATTGCAGAATCTTTATCCCTAAAGTTAACTTCATTAGATACTAATTTAAACATCACACTAAATAGTGGCAGTAAAAATTTGAATCCAGATTTAATAATATGGAATATTCTAAATTATCAATCAGAAGACCTCATAAGATTAGAACTATTAAAATTAAAAGAAAGATGGGATGAATCAAAAATTCTTGTAATTTTTTCAGGTGAGCTAGTAAATAAAACAAAACCAACACCCTCTTTAAATAGCGAAGGTTTACTTTTAAATCCTAGTGCAGATAAAGTTCTTGAATCTATAAATATTATTTCAGAGGGCGGCAGAGTATTTGACCTAGAAATAAATCCCTCCGTCAAAATTAAGAAAGAAAAAGAACTTACCTTTAATCAAAAATTATTGTCATCTGGTCTCAAACAAATTGATACTGAGATAAATTATATTTTTAAATATGTAAATTCTGACTCTACTCCCGAATTTTATAAGTTCATTTTAAAAGGAAGATTAAGAGAGCTTATTACTGCTAAATCCTTTCTTATATTTTTGTGGGGTAATTCATTAGACCTTTATTCTGAAGCTATTTACAGTGAGGACAAAATCAATATAGAAAATAAAGATACTAATACTATCTTTATAAAAAATAAAAATACATTTGAAATTTGGGATTTAATTCTTGAACGTCTTAGCAAGAGATATAACTCCACCAATTTAGATGTTGATTTTAATAATTCATCTATTATTTTGTCTGGAATTAAAAAAGAGTTTATTTCTCGTCTTATATGTAAAATGCTTGATGAACTTGATAATTTAATAAAAAATATAAAAGAAAACTATAAAGAAAAAGACTACAAAGAAGACTTCAATTCTCTTATAGAAGAACTTAGACTTAATACTATTTCGAATATAACTGAAAATTATTTCAGAGTTAAAAAAAATGGCGAGTCCATCTCAATTAATGAATATATATATAAAGAAGTAACATGCAACGAAATAGATAGCGAATCCCATGAATCAATAATGTTTATCGATCCAATAATAAAAAATGAGCCAATAGATTATGATGGCAAACTATTACCTTTATATGAAACAGAATCATTTATTGTTCTAGAAAATATTATATCTAATTGGATAATAAGAAACTGCAATTTATTAGCTTCTGAAGTTTTTAATATTTGTTCAAGTTGGCCAGAATTGAGAACAATACTTATAAATCCTCAATTGCAGTCTACAAGGTCTTTTGAAAGATTTAGAAATAATATTAATAACTACAATAGATGGCATGAAAATATATATATGCCTATCTATTTATATGAAAGTAAACGTGAATATATTGATATTATTGATTCTAAATTTACTAGATACTATAAAAATGAGAATAGAGAAAAAGAATTAGAAAATTTAGAATGGTTTCAAAAACAAGTTACTTTATTAGTTGAAATTAGAGATGCAATAGCTCCTCAATTAGAAATTGCTGTAAAATATATTGGTAACCTTTTCGTGAATTTCTTAACAAAAGTAGTAGGCAAAGCTATTGGTTTAGTTGGGAAAGGAATTCTACAAGGTTTAGGTAGATCTAGCACTAAATAAATTTCCATCCTTTAATGAAGTTATTTCAATCAATACTTATCTTATTAATATTTTTCACCTCTTACCCCGCCAATGCAAGTAGAGATACAAATAGCTATGACGGAAATATTTTTCCAATATATGCAGGAAATGGAGCTATAGTTCCTCCTCAAACTACTCTTGAAGAATCATTAAAAAACGGAAGGATCTCTGTTTTATTTTTTTATCTTGACGACAGCTCTGACAGTAAAGCTATGGCTCCAATAATCTCTGGATTAGATCTGATTTGGAGAAATAATATTGACTTAATTGCTCTTACTACAGATGAATTACAAAGTCAATCCTCTAAAACAGACTCGAATCTACCTAATTATTATTGGAATGGTTTAATTCCTCAGACTATAATTTTGGATAGCACTGGCGAAGTTAAATTTGATAAGAATGGATTGGTTAATATTGATGATTTGAATAAGATTATTGGAGAATTAAAAGGGATAGACATTAATGAGACATCATTCTCAGTTGAAAGCTTTAACGAATACAACAGTATTATCTCAGAAAAAAAATGATCTCTAATGAGTTTTTGAAATAAAAAACATATGATTATTCTAAAAATTATTTTCTTATTTTTATTTTTAAAAATATTTCTAGATTTTTATTTTAATAAATCCCTCAAATCAAATTTAGTTTTAGTACCTTTAGATTATAAGTGTAGAAATAAAGATAAAAATAGTGAAGTAATTATTAATTTAAAAATAATCAATAAAAGTAAAGATAAAGAAACTATGGTTTCTAATCTAAATCTAGATTTAAATTTTTTTCAATCTAAAAATAATCAATATCTTAAAGATTTAGATTATGAGGAAAGTATTTATATTTATTCTGGATCTATAAAAAAAAATATACATAATTATTGGCCAACAACAATTATAAAAGCAAATTCAGACCTATTAATACAAGTAATTTTAAAATTTAAAAATAGTGATTTAAAAAACAAAATCAAATATATATGGTTAAAAATTTTTTGGGAAAATTACGGTCATTTTGGGATCACTAAAAAACAAGATTGTTTATTAGTGAATTTAAATCGTCATAATAAAAAAGAATTAATTGAAATTCCTTTAAAACCTGGTTATAAAGCTATAGCTGTTAAAACTGATTTGCTTGGCTCATTTGATAATCCAATTGAAACTGTTATGGATTACTGCAAAAATGTAACAAGAGAGAATGATATTTTAACTATAGGTGAGACACCACTAGCAATTATGCAAGGAAGATATGTTGCACCTCAAAATTTAGAATACAATATTTTTTCAAAAATATTATGTTATTTTTTTCATCCCACAAGTAGCCTTGCCACCGCTTGTGGTATGCAATTGCTTATCGATAAAATAGGTGTAACGAGGATAACCTTTTCATTAATTTTAGGTTTTTTATTTAAATGTATTGGGATTAAAGGGATATTTTATAGATTAACTGGTTTTGAATCCTCACTAATTGATGACATAAGTGGAACAGTTGTTCCATATGATAAAAGCATAGTTATGGGTCCAATAAATACGAAATTGTTTTGTGATAAGTTATCAAAACAGCTTGAAGTAGAAGTAGCAGTAGTTGATGTAAATGATCTTGGTGGTGTAAAAATATTAGCCAGTTCAAATAATTCAATTAATAATATACTCAAAGAAATCCTAAAGGTTAATCCCGCAGGCAATTCTGACGAAAAAACACCTATAGTATTAATAAGGAATAATAAATAAATGACACAAGATTCAAATCATATTTTGAATTCTAGTAAGGATAGCAAAGTTACCTTTGAGGAGCTTCATATTCGTCATTTAAATCTATTAATGGATTTTAGAAGTGAGAAGTTAAATAATTGGTTTTTAAAAATGGCAATTATAAACACTTTTCATGACTTAAAAATTTTTTTAAAAAATTTAAAAAAAAATAAGCATAAATGTATTATTGCAATAGAAGAAAAAAAAATTGTAGGTTATTTGAATATATTTCCTTTAAACTTCAAGGGTTCTTGTTTAAGGATATCGAAGCCTAATTTAACAACTATAAAGTCTTCTTTAACTGAAAAAGATTTGATATTAGGATTGATAAAGAAATCAATTTCTATTACAGATATAAAAACTGCAAGCTGGGTAATTAATTCTGATATAGACAATAATCACCTTATTTCAAGTGCAAGAGAATTAGGGTTCCAACCATTAGAAAAGGTGAAACTGTGGAGTAAAAATAATATTAATAAGTCCATTAAAAATAAAAATAAAAATGAAAATCATTATTTTATTGATGAATTTCAAGCAATAACCAAATTAAATTTAGTAAATGTACTTAATTTTATTCGTTCAAGTCAATCTCCATTAATAAGGACGATATTGGATCTTGATCAAAAAGATATTTCTAATAGAAATGATTCGAATAGTGGAACAATAATTCGCAACAATGCTGTGTTATGCACAATTTTAAAAGATATAAATTTTCAAGATAATAAAATTTATACATTAACAATTGGTAAAAGTTGGGATGCTAGATTAAGTCCTATTTTAAAAAAAATATTGAATAATTTTTTTGAAAAATCTCCTTATTCTATAATTAAGACTTATGAAGAAAATGCTGAATTAAATGCATATTTAGAGAATTCTGGTTTTAGAGATAATTACCAAGAAATTATCCTTGTTAGAAATACTATTGTCAGGAACGAATCTAAGCAGACTAATAAAATAAACCAATCATTAGAATCAATTTTTGAAAAATTAAATCCACAAGGTAACGCTTACCCTTCCCCATTTCCTTTGAAGTCTAAGTGAAATATTGCAAGCCCAAATCTAAGTCAATATTAAGTTTAGATGTTGGGCTAAAAAGGATAGGATTAGCATATTGTGATTCACTTTTTATTACGGTAAATATTCTTCCTGCATTAAAGAGAGAAAGAAATCATAACGAAATAAATATTATTAAAGAACACATTAAAAAACTTAATTTAACTGGTTTTATCGTTGGTTTACCACTTGACGAGTCGGGGGGGATGACATCTCAAGCTCTTGATTGCAAAACTTACGGTGAATTTCTTTTTAATGAATTAAAACTTCCTTTTTCCTTCGTCAATGAACATAGCTCAACGTGGGAATCAACAAATAGATTTGGTGTAAAGAAAGATAAATCTGGACTTATTGATAGCTTATCTGCCAAAATAATTCTTGAACAATGGATTCAGGAAGGTCCTGAGTTAAAAGAATTAGTGGGTAATAAACAAATATAATATTAATATAAATCTATATAAGTTAAATCAAAAATGAACGATCATAACTCCAAAGATAATTATGAGGCACAGACACTTATTTTAAATGATTCAAATGGAAATGAACTATTTTGTTATCTTGAACAAATAGTAAAGGTTGAAGAAAAAGAATATGCATTATTAACACCCGTAGATACACCAGTCAGTTTATTCAAAATTAATGAAAAGGATGAGCCAGAATTAATTGAAAAAATTGAGAAAAACGAGCAAGTCTTAAAGAATGCTGATGCAGTTCTACAAGAACATGATCTAAAACTTATAAGATCCGCAGTTACATTAACTGTATCTGGTGAACTCGAAGAGCCAATTTATGATGAGTTAGAAGAAGATGAAATGGATGAGGAAAGTGAAACATACGAATTACTTGTAAGTTTTAATTTATTGGAACAAGAATATGGATTATATATTCCTCTTGATCCTTTTTTTATCGTTGGGAAACTTGTAGATGAAGGGGCATTATTAATTGAGGATGATGAGTTTGATAAAGTTCAACCTTTAATTGAATCCGAGTTAGAAAAGAGTAGTTTGTAAAATAATGAGTTCTCTTGTAAATGTCGATTGGGACTCTAAATTACCTATATACGAAATATCTCATCTTAAACTACAAAATGAAGGAATTAAAAGCCTATTAATAGATGTCGATGGTACATTATTAAGCCGCCAATCAAATATAATTCCAACAAATGTAAAAAATTGGATAAAAGAATCTAAAAAGTTATTCTCTTTGTACTTAATTAGTAATAACCCCTCTAATGAGCGCATTAGAAAGATAGCTAAAGAATTAGATATCAGATATAAATCAAACGCACTTAAACCAAGGAAAAAAATCACTTTGGCTGTAATTTCAGAAATGAATCAGGATTCAAAAAATATTGCTATAATTGGAGATAGAATTTTTACGGATATTATTGTAGGAAATAGATGTAATGTTCAGACAATCTTAGTAAAACGTCTAAGCAGAAAGGGTTTACCGATAAAGCTGAATTTAACATTAATTCTAGAAAAAATGATTTCTATATTCTTAAAATGAAAACATGGGTCGTAAAAATTGGTACTAGTATTCTCAGAGGAAATGAGGTTCAATCTACTGAACAAGTAATAGAAAGTTTATGCAAATCTTTAACAAGCTTTATTCTAAAAGGCAATAAAGTCATTCTCGTAACAAGTGGAGCAGTTGGATTAGGATGTAAAAAATTAAATTTGAATACAAGACCAAAGGAACTTAGTACGCTTCAAGCAGTGGCAGCAGTGGGACAAGTTAATTTAATGACTTTATATGAAAAGACAATGAAAAAGCTAGGTCATAATATAGCTCAAATACTAATAACAAAAACTGATTTTGATACGCGTGAATCCTTCAATAATGCTTCAAAAACATTTAAAAAGTTAATTGATCTGAATGTCGTACCTATAGTCAACGAGAATGATTCTATTGCTAATGAAGAACTTAAATATGGAGACAACGATACTCTTTCTGCTTTAGTTGCTTTAGCAATAAATGCTAATAAGCTAATTTTATTAACTGATATTGAAAATTTATATTCTAAAGATCCAAGAAATAATAAAGATGCTCATCCAATAAAAGAAGTTAATATTAATGAATTAAAAATTATCAAAGATAAAAACATAAAAAATTATAATAACGAATGGGGGACAGGTGGTATTACAACAAAATTAATCGCTGCCGAAATCGCTACAAAAGGAGGCGTGGAAGTTCAATTAGCAGATGGCAGAAATGAAAAAAATTTGATAAATATTTTCAATGATAAAAAAATAGGTACAATATTTCATCCTGTAGATAAACCAGTAGGTAATAAAAAAAGTTGGTTATCTCATGCAATTAAAACTGTTGGACAAATAACATTAGATGAAGGAGCTTGTTTAGCAATTGAGAAAAAAGGTGCATCTCTTTTAGTAGTAGGAGTTAAAGAGGTAGAGGGAGATTTTACTATTAATCAGGCTGTTAGAATTGTAAATACAAATAAGAAAGAAGTTGCAAAAGGTATAACATCAATGAGTAGTGATTCTCTAAAAAGGATCTTAAATAAAAAAGAAACTATTAATTCATCAATGATCGTTGTTCATAGGGATGTTCTTGCTCTTACCTAAAAAAATTAAAAATGTTATTAAGTAAATTAGTTGATCTCATAAAGAGCGGAGATTCAAAATATATCAAGGCAAATATATTCGAAAACATAGATATTGAAAATGCTGCTTCTCTAGATATCGCTTCAAGAAATCAAATATCTTTTTTAGAAGAAAATAATATTTTAAAAGAGAATTTAGGTGAAACTAATGTTTCAGCAATTATCACATCAAATAATAGTGAAATATTACGTTTACTAGAGTCACTAAATATTTCAAATATAGTTGTGGAGAATCCTAGAATTGCATTTGCAGAAGTACTAAATTATTTATATGAAGAAATTAATTTCAATCCAGGTATTGATGATTCAGCTGTTATTAGAAGATCTGCAAAGGTAGGGGAAAATTGTTATTTAGGACCCAATGTTTATATTGGCGAAAATTCAATAATTGGCGACAATAACAAAATTTTTCCTGGCACAATAATTTTAGGAAATGTACGGCTAGGTAATAACAATATAATTCATCCAAATTGTGTAATCTATGAAAATACAATTATTGAAAATAATTGCGTAATAAATTCGAACACTGTTATAGGTTCTGAAGGGTTTGGTTTTATACCCCAAGATGGTAAATGGATTAAAATGCCACAAAAAGGGGCCGTAATAATTAAGAGCTTTGTAGAAATTGGGACCAACTGTTGTATTGATAGGCCATCCGTCGGCAACACTTTTATAGACGAAGGAACTAAAATGGATAACTTAGTTCAAATAGGTCATGGAGTAAAGATAGGAAAAAATTGTGCATTTGCTGCACAAGTTGGGATAGCAGGAGGAGCTGTGATTGGAAATGGCGTAATCCTAGCTGGGCAAGTTGGAGTAAATAACAGAGTTAAAGTTGGTAATAATGTCATAGCTAGTTCAAAATGTGGTATTCATTGTGATATTGAAGATGGCGAAGTCGTTAGCGGCTTCCCAGCTATGAAAAATAAATCTTGGTTAAGAAGTTCAAGTATATTTAAAAAGTTACCTGAATTAGCAAAAAAGCTTAGACAACTAGACAAGAAATAAATTATTCTTTTAATAAATTAAAATCTAAATGAATAGTTATAAAGTTGTTCTACTTTCTGGTGATGGTATTGGACCAGAAATATCAGAAATTTCAACAAAGATATTAAAAAAACTTTCTAAGAAGTATGGTTTTAATCTTGATATTAAGGAAGAATATTTTGGTGGTATAGCTTATGAGAAACATAATGATCCAGCGCCAAAAGAGACATTAGATCAGTGTAAAGCTAGTGATGCTGTTCTTTTAGCTTGTGTAGGTGATGTGAAATACGACACTTTACCCAGAGAATTAAGGCCAGAAAGTGGTTTACTTAAATTAAGAGCGGCATTAAATTTATTCGCTAATATAAGACCCGTAAAGATAAGAAAATCCTTATTGGATTCAAGTTCTTTAAAAAAAGAAGTTATTGAAAATGTAGATTTAATTGTAGTAAGAGAGCTAATAGGTGGAATCTATTTTGGACAGCCTAGAGGACAAATCACGAACACTAAACTTAAAAAAGCTTTTAATACAATGGTTTATGATTCAAATGAAATAGAAAGAATTACAGAAGTTGCGATTAAGATAGCAAATCAAAGAAGTAAAAAAATATGTTCGGTAGATAAATCTAACGTTTTAGAAGTAAGCCAATTATGGAGAGATACAGTTTCATTAGTCGCTTCAAAAGAAAACGATTTGGCTTTAAGTAATATGTATGTTGACAATGCCGCCATGCAACTCGTAAAGGATCCGGGCCAATTTGATGTAATTTTAACTAGCAATTTATTCGGAGATATTTTGAGTGACTTAGCCGCAATGATAACTGGCTCGATTGGAATGCTTCCATCAGCATCATTAAGCAATTTAGGACCTGGAGTGTTCGAACCTGTTCATGGTTCTGCTCCTGATATAGCTGGAAAAAATATAGCTAATCCAATAGCAATGGCTTTGTCAACTTCAATGATGCTTAAAATTGGTCTTAATGAGATAGAAGCAGCAGATGATATAGAAATAGCAATTGATAATGTTTTATCGAAAGGATATAGAACTTCAGATCTAGATAATGGTAATTGCCAAGTTCTTTCTTGTAGTGAAATTGGAGAAAAAATAATCCAAGAAATTTGAAGAAAAAATTAATAAATTAAAAAATATCTTTAACTTGAACAAAAAGTTGGCATATGACCTGTCAGAATCAATTCATATTGTTTTAATTAAATGTCTAAACGTCATCCAGTAGTTGCTGTAACAGGATCATCAGGTGCAGGAACAAGTACAGTAAAAAGAGCATTTGAGCATATTTTTGCAAGAGAAGATATAGTTCCAGCTGTTGTGGAAGGAGATAGTTATCACAGATTTGAAAGAATGCCTATGAAAAAAGCAATGGCAGAAGCACTCTCAAAAGGGGAGAATTTTTCTCACTTCGGGCCAGAAGCAAATCTTTTTGATAAATTAGAAGAACTTTTTAAAATTTATGGTGAATCAGGTGGAGGAAAAAAAAGATATTATCTTCACAGCACTGAAGAAGCACAGGAACATAATGCAAGACTTGGAACATCATTAGAACCAGGTCAATTTACCCCCTGGGAAGATATTCCAAATGGAACAGATGTTCTTTTCTACGAAGGTTTACATGGTGGTGTTGAGGGAGAAGGGTACAATGTTTCCTCCTATGCAGACTTACTTGTTGGTGTTGTTCCTATAACAAACTTAGAGTGGATACAAAAAATACATCGGGATAATGCTGAAAGAGGTTATTCAGCAGAAACCATAGTTGATACTATTTTGAGAAGAATGCCAGACTACATAAATCATATTTGTCCACAATTTAGTAAAACGGATATAAATTTCCAGAGAATACCTACTATTGATACATCGAATCCCTTTATATGTAGAAACATTCCTACACCAGATGAAAGTTTTGTAATAATACATTTCAGAAAAGGGGCAAGAGAAAAATGGGGGATTGACTTTCAATATCTTCTGGGAATGATTCATGATTCATTCATGTCAAGCCCAACGAGCATAGTTGTTAATGGAGGAAAAATGGGTTTTGCCATGGAATTGATCCTCACTCCAATAATCCATAAAATGATTGAAGAAAAAAAACATTCATAGATAGTTTTAGTTCCTTTTAATTAAGCCTTCAAAATAATCTTAATTTTTGAAGGCATAAATTCATGAAAATAAACTTATTATGGTATTTGTAAAATTTAACTAATAAGGAATTTCAAATATTTATATATCTTCCTTGATAAAAGGGCCTTATTTAGACTTAAATAGAAAAAAACAGAGAATATTGTGTCTTTAATCGACTGGTTTGCCGCAAGGAGAAAAGATCAATTTGTTGGGAAGGTATCTCAAGATCCTGAGGAAAGTGATGGTCTTTGGGTTAAATGTTCAGAATGTGGGCAAGTTGCTTATAGAAAAGATTTAATTTCAAATTTTAATGTGTGCAGTAATTGTGACCATCATAATAGGATTAATAGCGATGAAAGAATAAATATAATCGCTGACAAAGATTCATTTAAAGAGTTTGATGAATCATTAAGTCCCACTGACCCATTAAAATTTAAGGATAGGAGATCTTATTCAGAACGAATAAAGGAGAGTCAAAAGGGTACTGGTCTCAAAGATGGAGTAATAACCGGTTTATGCTCCGTTAATTCAATGCCTTTGGCCTTAGCAGTAATGGATTTTAGATTTATGGGAGGATCAATGGGATCCGTAGTAGGAGAAAAGATTACGAGAATTATTGAAAGAGCAACAATTAAAAACTATCCAATTTTAATTGTTTGTGCCTCTGGTGGAGCAAGAATGCAAGAAGGAATGTTAAGCCTTATGCAAATGGCAAAAATATCAGGTGCGCTAAAAAAACATAGAGCTAAGAATCTTCTTTACATGCCTTTATTAACTCATCCAACTACAGGGGGAGTTACTGCTAGTTTTGCGATGTTAGGAGATCTAATATTGGCGGAGCCAAAAGCTCTTATAGGATTTGCAGGGAGAAGAGTAATAGAACAAACTTTAAGAGAAAAATTACCTGATAATTTTCAAACAGCAGAATATCTTTTAGAACATGGATTCGTTGATGTAATCGTAAATAGGAAGGAACTTAAAAGCACTTTGACAAAACTTTTAAAAGTCCATGGTGTAAAAGAACTGGTTCAGACAAATTAAAAAGATGAAAATTATTTTTAAATTTTTTTCTTTATGTTTTACCTTTTTAATTCTAATTTTAAATAATTCTGAATTTGCATATGCTGTTGGTAATGTAAATTGGGTACTTTTAAAAGAAAATAATGATGGTAAGGAATGGATTGATATGGGAAGTATTAAGGAAACAAATGCTGGAGAAATAACAGTTTTAACAAAGTTCCTTAAAAATCCTAAAGAACCAAGTGATAAAGAAGAATTATCTCTTTATGTTATGAGAATTAATTGTAATGATAAAACATATAAAGATACTTCAATTAATGGGATCCCACAGTTCGGTACAAAGTGGCAAACTTCAAATAATGATGAGCTTATTGATGTTGTTATTGAAAAAGGTTGTTCTGAAAGAATAAATTAATGACTAACATTAATATTTCACGAAAATTAAGAATCGCAATTGCCGGCTTAGGATTTGGAAAAAAAATTCATTTAGAAGCTTTAAAAGAATCAGATTACTTAATTCCAACTGCAATTTACCACTATAAAAAAGAAAAAGGACCATCATTAGAGAAAGAAACCGGTTTAAATTTTTACCATGATTGGGAAAAATTAGTTAAATCAAAAGATATCGACGGTATAATAATTGCTACATCTCCTGAATCAAGATTTAAATTAGCAAAGGAAGCACTAGAAAATAATAAACATCTCTTATTAGAAAAACCTGTTGCCTTAACTTCCGAAGAAATTGAAGAACTCCAAAGAATATCCTTAATTAATAATTTGAGTGTTTGCGTAGATTTTGAATATAGAGCAGTGCCTCTTTTTCTACAAACCAAGAAAATAATTGATGAGAATATTTTAGGTAAAATTTATTTAATTAAGCTTGATTGGTTAATGGGCAGTAGATCTGATCCCAAGAGAGCATGGAACTGGTATTCATTAAAAGAAAAAGGGGGAGGAGTAATTGGAGCTTTGGGAACTCATGCATTCGATATGTTGAACTGGTTTTTTGGAGAATCGATAAAGGTATCTGGAAAAATATCAACATCAATCAAAGAAAGATATTCGCCTAATTCCTCCAAGATATTGGAAGTAACAAGTGAAGATATTTGTATAGCTAACATTGAAATAACTAATTACGATAGCACTCTTGTACCATGTCAGGTTTCATTATCCTCGATATCAAAAAATGGGAGAGGATTTAGTTTGGAAGTATACGGAAGTGATGGTTCACTTTTCCTTAGGAGTGAGAATCAAAAAGATTATGTACATGGTTTTAATTTAAAATTTTCAAATAAAGAAGATAAAACATATAATTTGCCTGCTGATCCTCTCTACAATTTTGATAAAACCTGGTCTGATGGAAGAATTGCACCCGTTATGAGAATTCACAAATTATGGGCTGAAAGTATCATTAATCAAACACCCGTAATCCCTGGATTGTCTGAGGGACTCAGTAGTCAAAGAGTTTGTGAAGCAATAAGAAGATCTTCTGAGAGTGGTATTTGTATAAAAATTTAGCTGATTACATTCCTGAGTAACAAATATAACTCGATTAAGTATTGAATTGATTTTATTTTTTCTTCATATTCTGGAAAAATCAACTGAACTGAAATTTTAAAGAATGGCATTAAATTACTACAAAAATGAGCTTAAAGAAAATGCTCAACATTTAGCTTCCAAAGGTAAAGGAATATTAGCTGTAGATGAATCTACTAAAACAGTGGGGAAAAGATTGGCAGGTATTGGAGTAGAAAATACTGAAGAGAATAGAAAAGCATATAGAGGAATGCTTTTCACCACTGAAGGTCTTGGGAAATATATAAGTGGTGCAATTTTATTTGAAGAAACACTTTTTCAGAACCATCAGGATGGCGAATCAATGGTACAAAAGCTAAATAAATTGGGAATCATACCAGGTATTAAGGTTGATAAAGGTTTGAATCCTCTTCCAGGAGGCGGAGACGTAGAAACATTTTGTTCTGGTCTAGATGGATTAGTTGAAAGAGCAGCAAAATACTACGAGCAAGGAGCTAGATTCGCAAAATGGAGAGCAGTTTTACAAATAACAGAGGATGGGTGCCCATCAAAATTATCTATACAAGAAAACGCATGGGGGTTAGCAAGATATGCTAGATCAGTTCAGGAATCAGGATTAGTACCAATAATTGAGCCAGAAATTTTAATGGATGGTGATCATACTATTGAGAAAACTGCCGAAGTTCAAGAAGAAGTTATTAAGCAGGTATACATAGCTTGTCAGGCTAATGGAGTTTTCCTTGAAGGAACACTTTTAAAACCTTCAATGACTGTTAATGGAGCTGAGTGCCAAACAAAAGCTGATCCAATGAAAGTTGCTGAAATGACAATAAGAACAATGGAAAGATGCGTACCGGCATCAGTTCCTGGAATTGTTTTTCTTTCCGGAGGTTTAAGTGAAGAAGCTGCTTCAGTTTATTTAAATAACATGAATACTATTTATAGAAAAGCTTTATGGAACGTTTCATTCTCCTATGGAAGAGCTCTACAGCATTCTTGCTTAAAGGCATGGAAAGGAAGCGAAACAGATGCCGGGCAAAAGGCTCTAATTGCTAGAGCTCAGGCAAACTCTGAGGCTTCAAAAGGTTCATATGTAGCAGGATCTCAACCATCATCTGATGAGCAATTATTTGTTGCTGGTTATACTTACTAACAAAATAAAGCAGAAAATATACAATTAGGTATTAAAATAGTTTCTTATCTTTTGTGATTTGTATATCCAATGACGTGACATTTGTTACCTCTATATATTAAACTCTCGGAACATATTGCTTATTTTTCTTAAGCATCTAATTAATTTTTAATTATGGCCCTCGTTCCACTGAGACTACTTTTAGATCACGCAGCCGAGAATGGTTACGGTATACCAGCTTTTAATGTAAATAATCTTGAACAGGTTCAAGCGATCATGGAGGCTGCTTACGAAACTGATAGCCCTGTAATTCTTCAAGCTTCAAGAGGAGCAAGAAATTATGCTGGAGAAATTTTCCTTCGACACCTGATCCTTGCCGCAACAGAAACTTATCCAAATATTCCAGTTGTAATGCATCAGGATCATGGTAATGAGCCATCAACTTGTTATTCAGCCGCTATTAATGGTTTTACATCAGTAATGATGGACGGATCTTTAGAGGCAGATGCAAAGACACCCGCAAGTTATGAATATAATGTTGCCGTAACAAAAAAAGTAGTAGATTTCGCACATTCAGTGGGAGTTAGTGTTGAGGGAGAATTAGGTTGCCTAGGATCCTTAGAAACAGGCAAAGGTGAAGCTGAAGATGGTCATGGATTTGAAGGTGAACTTTCAACAGATATGCTTTTAACTGATCCTGAAGAAGCTGCAGACTTTGTAGCGAAAACCAAAGTTGATGCTTTAGCTATAGCGATAGGAACAAGTCATGGGGCATATAAATTCACAAGAAAGCCAACAGGAGAGGTTCTTGCTATAAGCAGAATTGCTGAGATCCATAAAGCTTTACCAAATACTCATCTTGTGATGCATGGGTCAAGTTCAGTTCCTCAAGAATGGTTAGATATCATTAATAAATATGGTGGAGAAATTCCACAGACATACGGTGTACCTGTTGAAGAAATTCAAGAGGGAATTAGAAACGGGGTAAGGAAGGTAAATATCGATACTGATAATAGACTTGCATTTACAGCAGCAGTTAGAGAAGCTGCTTTTGCCGACACAGCCAACTTCGACCCAAGACATTTCAATAAACCTGCAAGAAAATACATGAAGCAAGTTTGTCTAGATAGATATAAGCAATTCTGGTGCGAAGGTCAAGCAAGTAAGATCAAACAAAGCAGCACAAATTATTACGCTGATCTTTATGCCAAAGGTAACTTAGATCCAAAAGTAAAAGCAGCAGTATAATATTTAAGCAAAGATAAAATAAAAAAGACCTCAATATTCGAGGTCTTTTTTTATTGGGTAATTAAAGATCTCAAAGTATAGAGACCATCTATTCCGCCAATGGATTCATCACAAGCTCGTTCAGGATGAGGCATTAATCCTAAAACATTTCCTTTTTCATTAGTTATACCTGCTATGTCAGAGGTTGAACCATTAGGATTAGTTTTGTATTTCAATGCAATTAAATCATTATCAGTAAGTTTTTTAAGTGTATCTTGATCGCAATGATAACGACCTTCTCCATGAGCTATTGGTAATTTTATATTTTGTGTTTCGTTTGACTTTTGAAACCAACCACCTTTCGAAGTGATCACATTCAAGTCAACATCATCACAAATGAAATTGAGATTTTTATTAGCAACAAGTGCTCCAGGAAGAAAACCTGATTCAGTTAAAATCTGAAACCCATTACATATGCCTAATACACGTCTTCCGCTTTTAACAAAGTCATGTAAAGAATTTATTAATGGAGAGAATCTTGCTATTGCTCCACATCTTAAATAATCACCATAACTAAATCCTCCTGGCAAAACAATTGAATCAACATCATTCAAATCAGATGATTCATGCCATAAAAATTTTGTTTTAATGTCTAAACAACCTTCCAAAGCCCAGGAAACATCACGATCACAATTAGAACCAGGGAAAACGACAATACCAACAGTAAAACTAGCCATTTATAATTTATTTATTGAATACTCATAGTCTTCAATGACTGTATTAGCAAATAATCGATCACATAATAATTCAATTTTTTCTTTAATATCTTCTTCATTACTTTCGATTTTAACTTCAATCATTTTTCCTATTCTTAAAGATTTAATTCCTGCGACTCCAAGTTTGCTGGAAGCAGACTTTATTGCCTCTCCTGCTGGATCAAGAACGGAAGGTCTTAACCTTATAAAAACTTTAACTTCAAATTGATCCAATTAAAAAATTATTTCTAATAGAAGAATAGTTTAAATTTTAATAAAAAAGTACTCTTAATTAATAAACAAATATTTTTATCATTAAAAACAAAAAAATTTAATTAAACGTTTACATAACCCTTTCCAAAACATTCTAAACAAGTTCTCCTTGAGTTTTCAGGTGTTTTAAAATTACCTGACCCAGCACATTTAGAACAAATAACTTTAAAAAAAGGAATTGAATCTTCAGCAAGGATATTAGCTTTAAAAGCAATTTTTGAATCTTCCATTTTCAATTTTGAAATCAGGGAAATTTTCCAGAAATAACTATAAAATTAAATGCTTAAATTTGGACGTTTAAAACCTTAAATTTCTCTTTAATTTTTTTTATAAATTTATTAATCGATTCACTATTAAAGGCAATTACGACTAATTCAAGTCCACCACTATCAATTGGTCTCCAACAATTAAGAGGTGCTTCTTCATACCAAGTATTTATTTTTTTTCCAACTATTTGTATTTGCAAAGGCAAAGATTTATTTGGAATCCATATACGTCCTTTTATTCGAAGAATATTAATTTCACTTAAAACGTTTACTATCTCTTTCTCAAATTCTTTTTTGTCAAGAAAATAATTTAACTTTACTGAATCAGAGACAAGTTCAACGTGATTATGATCATGTTCTTCAGAAATAAATTTTTTATAATTATCCTTTTTTAAATCAATATCAAATAGATATTTTAAGTCAATTTTACCATTAAAAGATTTAAGAATGGGAACAGTTGAATTAAACTTTTCTTTGATTATATTTTCGATAGAATTAAATTCTTTTTCATTCAAAACATCTGCTCTAGATATTAGAACGATATCAGAAACCTCTAACTGTTCTTCAAAGAGTTCGTCAATAGATGCATTATGGTCAATCTTATTTAACTCATCGTACTGGTTAGTTATTTCACTTAAATCATTTATTGGAGAGCCCTTAAGCATTGACTCTCCATTGACAATGCCAATTACGAGATCAAGATATATTGATGTCCTTATCTCAGGCCAATTGAGTGCTTGTATCAATGGTAAGGGTAAGGCAAGTCCACTCGTCTCTATGATTATTGCTTCTATATCAGGATTAAAATTTAAAAGTGATTTTATCGAGGGAATAAAGTCATCTTGAACGGTGCAACATAAACAACCATTATTTAATTCAATAATACAGTCTTCAGCAGAATCGTCACAGCCATTGCAGCTTTTAACAAGGTCACCATCAATCCCAACATCGCCAAATTCATTAATTATTAACCCAAATTTTTTATTGCTTTCTCTAAGTAAATATCTTAAAAAAGTAGTCTTTCCTGAACCAAGAAATCCAGAAATTACAATAACAGGTATTCTTTTTTTCATATATATTTTCTAACAACCAAGACTATATTCTGTACTTTCTCCTGTCGAACTATTAGTACCATTTGCTATTTCACATAATTCTTTTTGTTGTATACGGCTAAGAACTGCATTAGTAAAATCTGCGCCATCAATCTTAGCTCCTTCAAAATTACTTTCCATTAATAAAGCATTTGTGAAATTCACATCTGAAAGATCTGCGTCTGTAAAATCTGTTGCATATGCTAAAGCGTCACTAAGGTTAGCTCCAGTCATAGTTGCGTTTTGCAATTTACTATTATTAAAAACTGCGCCCTCCAAGTTACTTTGACTAAAATCAAATCCATTTAAATTGAACTTTACAAATTCATTCCCACTAAGATCTTGACCATGCATATCTTCCTCTAGATCAAGGTCTTGCTGGTTTCTTATTTCTGGGGGTCGTTTAGCCCAAGCAGAGTTTACAAAATTAAAAAATAGGATTCCAATAAAAAATATAGTTATTAAAGCATTCTTGAGGGAAGGAAAATTAATTGATTTAATCATAATAAAAATGTATTTTAGATCTAGGGTTTTAAATTTTGTATTACCATCTTAAAGGAAAATATATGGCAATGTCACTAAAGGTTATTGTTCCTCCTCATCCATTAATAAAACATTGGCTTTCAATTTTAAGAGAGAAAAATACTCCTAATATTTTATATTCAACTGGCTATGAACAATTAGGAAAATGGCTAACTTATGAAGCTTTAAGAGATTGGCTTCCATATAAAAAAGAGTCGATAAAAACAGATCATGGAGAGGCAGAAGGCGTGTTTATAAATAATGATTACCCTATAAAAGTAATAGCGATAATGCCTGAAGGATTATCCCTATGGTACGGAGCAAAAGAAGTGATCCCCAATTCAACTCTTTTGTTAGGAGAATTACCAACAAAAATCGAAGAAAATGTAGGTGTTATGGTTTATTCAGATCAAATAAAGATGAAATCAAATCCAATTGAAACTCTTATTAACTTAAAAAGATTAGGGGTTGAATCTAATAGGATTTTATTAATATCATCCATTTGCAGCAATAAAGGTCTAAATGAAATTGCAAAGATATTTCCTCAACAAGTTATATATACATCTTGTATTGATGAAGAAGACGAAAATTCAAATTTGTTGAAGCCAGGAATTGGAAACCCTTTATTCCGTTTGAGTACTATATTTTCAGATAAGAACTAAGATATAATGTAAATAGAAATTAATTACCAATGTCTGAATATAGAGATTCGTCTTCAAATAATTTTTTATCTTTAATAAGTGGGGCTTTTATCGGAGCAGCAGGTTTGGCATGGTGGTTAATCTCCGAAGCAGATAAAAGAAAAGAAGAAAAGAAACAAAAAGCAATGATGTATTCATCTAGAATTCAAGATGGTTCAGAGGCTATTGACACTAACGAAAACATTAAAGACGTTGAAGGGGATAAATTAGAGCAGAAAGTTGAAGAGCTTAATTCTGCAATTGCTGATGTAAGGAGGCAACTTGAGGAGTTAGGACAATAAAATAAAAAAGGTTCTCAAATCATATGAATAAATTAAGATCATCTGCAATAACTCAAGGTGTCCAAAGATCTCCCAACAGATCAATGTTAAGAGCTGTTGGTTTTAGTGATGAAGATTTTACTAAACCCATTATTGGAGTTGCTAACGGATTTAGTACTATCACACCATGCAATATGGGGTTAAACAAGTTAGCCCTTAAAGCTGAAGAGTCAATAAGAGAAGCAGGAGGAATGCCTCAGATGTTCGGAACCATCACCGTAAGTGATGGAATCTCTATGGGAACAGAGGGAATGAAATATTCCCTAGTTTCAAGAGAGGTTATAGCTGATTCAATCGAAACAGCATGCAATGCGCAAAGTATGGACGGGGTTTTAGCTATTGGAGGTTGTGATAAAAATATGCCAGGAGCAATGATTGCAATTGCAAGAATGAATATCCCATCCATATTTATTTATGGAGGAACAATAAAACCTGGCAAATTAAACGGTGAAGATCTTACAGTTGTCAGTGCATTTGAAGCTGTTGGGCAATTAACTTCTGGGAAAATAAATGAGAAGAGATTAATTGAAGTTGAAAAAAATTGTATCCCAGGAGCTGGAAGTTGTGGAGGAATGTTTACAGCTAACACTATGTCTGCCGTTATAGAAGTCTTGGGTTTAAGTCTTCCGTATAGTTCAACAATGGCAGCTGAAGATTACGAGAAGGAAGTTAGCGCTGAAAAAAGTGCTGAAATATTAGTTGATGCAATTAGAAAAGACATTAGACCTTTAACTCTCATGACTAAAGAATCATTTGAGAATGCGATATCTGTCATTATGGCAATTGGAGGTTCAACTAATGCCGTTCTCCATATATTAGCAATAGCAAATACAGCAGGTATAGATATCAATATTGATGATTTCGAGAGGATAAGACAAAAAGTACCTGTAATTTGCGACTTAAAACCCAGCGGTAAATACGTAACAGTCGATCTTCATAAAGCAGGTGGAATCCCACAAGTTATGAAAATACTTCTAAACGCAGGTTTAATACATGGTAATTGTAGAAACATAGAGGGTAAAACAATAGTTGAATCCTTAAAAGATATTCCAGATAAACCTCCAGAGAATCAGGATGTCATTCGAGATATTGATAATCCGCTTTATAAAAAAGGTCACTTAGCGATTCTAAAAGGTAACTTAGCCTCGGAAGGTTGTGTAGCCAAAATTAGTGGAATAAAGAATCCTGTATTAAAAGGACCTGCTCGCATTTTTGAGAGTGAGGAGGATTGTCTCAAATCAATTTTGAATAATGATATTAAAGCTGGTAATGTTGTTGTCATAAGAAATGAAGGTCCTGTTGGCGGACCAGGGATGAGAGAAATGTTGGCACCAACATCCGCAATTGTTGGGCAAGGCCTGGGAGAAAAAGTAGCTCTAATAACTGATGGTAGATTTAGTGGAGGCACCTATGGCCTAGTTGTTGGTCATATTGCACCAGAGGCAGCAGTTGGAGGAAATATAGCGTTAATAAAAGAAGGCGATTTAATAACTGTTGATGCGACAAACCAATTAATCGAAGTTGAACTATCTGATGAGGAATTAGAAATGAGAAGAATTAACTGGGAAAAGCCTAGTAAAAAATATAAAAAAGGAGTTCTTTCTAAATATTCAAGAATTGTTAGCACCTCAAGCCTAGGAGCCGTAACAGATTTGGAAGAATAATATCCAAATAAACTTTTCTAAGTAATAAAAATTTTTATCCTCGTAGCAAGGTTCTCCAATCTTGAACTATATTTTGGCGGAGAGCATTTTCTGCCATTATTACTATTCATCCATATTGGTTTTACACCACTCCATAAAATAGGTTCATCAGGAAAGTTCAGCTTTGAAATAACTAAAACTAATTCACTATTTGATTTAAAAAGTTCCAACTCAAGATCATAAATATCCAATCTTTTTCCTTCATTATCTCTACATAAAATATTTACAGTTAAATCAATATCCTCAAGATCTCTTTCATATTCCCCATTAATCTTTACGACTGAGTGCAGAAAAGGTTTATTTGTTAAATCTGCAGACTTAGCAATTAAAGTATTAAATTTATCATCAAAATCTTCAAAGTACACTGATTGATTTTATTAAGATTTTTATTGGACCCGATTTGAATCCATCATTAAGTAGACCATCATCTCCAAATTTTGAATGCAGCAGTTGTAATCTTTTAATTTTTGATGGTTTGAATTTGAAAGGGAAACGGACCTTATTAGCTCTTACTGATGGATTAAGAGAATTAAAAGGAATTTCTATCTTAGTTGTTCCAAATTTTTTAGTAGGAAAAGATTTTATCCATCTGAGACCACCAGGAATAAATTCTGTCAGGCCAAGGATGTCATCTTCGCATGCGACTGCAAATTTAAAGGTTCTTCCTTGACCATCTATTTTTAATTCAAAAGATTGATACTCGTTAATATCTAATGAAGGTTTATATATCGATGATCTACAACTAACAAAGCCACCAGCTTTCTCTATGATATTTCCCTTTAATAGCAACCCAGAATTTGTATTTTCGCAATAAGCTGAACTTGAACCACCCATAACAGTATCGTTTAAGGTTTTCCATCCTTCAAACTCTTTTTTCTGGAATAAAACTTTTTTATTACTCATTAATTAGTTTAGATCTAATATAGACTTTAACTAAATTGATAATTCTTTTGAAGATTCTTCATCGCAAAATATTGATATCTGGTTACTTGATTTAATTAGTTTAGAAGGAGTCCTTTCTTGAGATTCATCTTTATCCAATAACCTCTGGAGTGCTAATTGTTTAGAAGCACCACTGACTAAAAATATTATATTTAAAGAAGCAGAGAGTACTTTAGGTGTTAGAGAAATTCTTTTAAGCCCCTTACCCTCATTAAAAATCACTAAATCATCAGCATTATTATCTTTCTGATATGGAAATAATGAAGCGGTATGACCATCATCTCCAAGGCCTAATAAAGTTAAATCAAAAGATGGAGGTTTACCATTACATTTTTCATTTAATTTAGAAATTAATAAATTTTTAGAGATATTATCGTCAACTTTTTTATCACTAAAAATATCATAAAAGAAGGCTTTAGAACCATATTTAGTTAGCAAGGAATTTTTTAACATCAGAGAGTTACTTAATTCAGATTTTGGATCAACACACCTCTCATCACCTAAAAAAATATCAACTTTCTCCCATTCAATATCTCTTTCTGAAAGTAATTGATATACAGATTTAGGAGTTGAACCACCACTTACACAAAATTGAAATCTGTCTTTAATTTTTAACTTTTGAACAATTTGATTTTCTATAAAATTAGAGACATTAGATGAGAGTTCATGTTTATCTTTATATATGTAAAGTTTGTATCCACCATAAGATTGTTCAATCATTTCATCCATTCAGTATGAAAACTTCCTTCCTTATCAACTCTTTCATAAGTATGAGAGCCAAAACAATCTCTCATGGCTTGAACTAAATTCTGAGGGAGTCTGTTTGTTCTGTAACTATTTAAATAATCTAATGTACTTGATAAACAAGGAACTGGAATACCCGCCTTAGTTGAAGAAGAAACGACACTTGCTAAATTATCAATTCTTGTAGAAATTTCGTTGTTGAACCAATCATCAAAAATTAGATTCTTCAAATTTGGATCTTTTTGATATGCATCTTGAATCTTTTTTAATAATTTTGATCTTATAATGCAACCACCTTTCCATATTTGAGCAATAGATGGCATATTTAGCTCATAATTATAAACAGATGAAGCTTCACTTAATATGTCCATCCCTTGAGCGTAACTAGCAATAGTAGCAAGAACGACAGCATCAAATAAAGGTTTCATACCAGTAGAAATTTCTCCTAAATCAAAATCTTCAATAGCTTCCATCGGAATTGTTTTCTCGATTTCACTACGTTGAACCTTAAGGGAACTCATAACCCTTGCATTTAATGAAGCATAAATAGTGGGTACTGATATACCAAGTTCTAGGGCACTAACAACAGTCCACAATCCGGTACCTTTTTGGCCAGCTTTATCCAATATCTTTTCAACAACATCTTCGCCTGTTAGTTCATCTTTGGTGTTTAAACATATCTGCGTTATTTCTACAAGATAAGAGGCTAATTCATCAGTATTATTCCAAAGACCAAAAACCTCAGCCATTTGTGATCCATTCATATTTTTAACTCTTTTCATAAGGTCATAAGCTTCTGCAAGAATTTGTTCAATGCCATATTCAATACCATTGTGAACAGTTTTAACAAAATGGCCTGAACCACCGGGTCCAACATAAGCAACACAAGGACCGTCTTCTACTTTCGCAGCCATTTTAGTCAATAAACTTTCTATGGCGTCATAAGAGGCTTTAGTTCCGCCAGGCATCATACTTGGCCCCTCCAAGGCTCCTTTAGCACCTCCAGAGACACCCATTCCTATATATCCAAAGCTTTTACTTTCAAGAGTCTCAACTCTTCTTTCAGTATCTTTAAACTGAGAATTCCCTCCATCAATTAATAAATCACCTTCTTCAAGATATTCAGAAATATTATCAATAACAGCATCTGTAGCTGGCCCGGCTTTAACCATCATTAAAATTCTTCTTGGTCTCTCAAGCTTATTCACAAATTCTTGAAGTGTTTTAGCTCCTTCTACATTCTTTCCTAAACCTCTACCTTCTAAGAATTCTTGAGTTTTTGAATAGGTTCTATTAAAAACTACACTAGAAAATCCGTTCCTTTCTGCATTAAGGACTAAATTCTCCCCCATAACTCCAAGACCGATTAAACCAAAATGTGCCTTGGGCATAAAAATTAAAAAACGCAATAAATATATATTGCATGCAACTTAGAGAAATTGCTTAAAAAACATTACTTATGTCAGCGAAAAATGATCGAAAAACTAAATTAAATAATTGTTCCGTTAGCAATAGTTGCATTTTTAACTACAACAACAATTCCATTTCTTATATAAAATCCTAGATCTGGTTTATCTGCTTCTTCTACTCTATCTTTATTTACTATCACCACATTATCTCCAATTCTTGCATTCTTATCAAGAATTGCCCTTTTTATAGTTGAACCTTCTCCTACTCCAAGAGGAGTACCACCACCTTTTCTTAATTCAATCCTCTCTTCTAGCGATTCAAAAAAATCAGATCCCATTACAAGAGTATCTTCAATAACAGAATCACTTTCAATTCTACTTCTCACCCCTAAGACACAATGCAAGATGCTACAAGATTTCAAAATAGTTCCTTCACAAACTATTGAATCAGTAATTTGAGCATCTACAAGTTTTGATGGAGGAAGATATCTAGGCCTAGTATATATAGGAAATTTTTCATCATAAAAACTAAACGGAGGTTTTGGTTGTTGTGTTAATGCTAAGTTTGATTCAAAAAATGCTCCTATAGTTCCTATATCTTCCCAATAATCATCAAAAACATAACTCTTTAATGTATCCCCTCTACTTAATGCCTCAGGGATTATATCTTTACCAAAATCTGTATAACTAGGGAACTTATTTAAGAGATCAAAAAGTGTCTTTCTACTAAAAACATAAATACCCATAGAGGCAAGATACGGTTTCTCTGATGCCGATTCCTTTGTTAATCCGAACTTAGAGGTATCAACCGCCATTGATTTTAATTTCTCACCAGTTGGCTTTTCACTAAATTCTTTAATATTACCCAAATCATCTGTTCTCATAAGCCCAAAACCTTCAGCCTGAGATTCATCAACAGGTAAGGCAGCTACTGTTAAATCAGCTTTATTATCTCTATGGTGTTGAACAAATAAACTATAGTCCATTCTATAGAGCTGATCACCAGATAATATTAAATATTCGTCCACATCCCACTCTTGAAACAACCATTGATATTTTCTTACTGCATCAGCAGTACCTTCAAACCACTTTGGACTATCAGGAGTTTGCTGAGCAGCTAGTACCTCCACAAATCCTTGCCCAAAAGGGGCACTTAAATTGTAGGTTCTCCCAATATGTCTATTAAGAGAAGCACTATTAAACTGAGTTAAAACGTACATTTTATTAATCCCAGAATTAATACAGTTACTAATTGGGATATCAATCAAACGATATTTACCTGCTAAAGGAACTGCAGGTTTAGCCCTCATTTTTGTTAAGGGATAAAGCCTAGAACCTTTTCCTCCTCCGAGGATGATTGCCAACACACGCTTCATTCAATTTCATGGAGGTATACTCAACTATTAAAATTAACTGATTATGTGCAAATTTAAAAATGGAAATGGCCACTTTACAAAGGTATTAAGAAAAATCTAATGAAAAACTTAATATAAAGTCAGTTATTTCTATAAATTTTATTCATCATCTACCAAAGAAAACAATTTTTCAACGATTTTTAATGATGCTTGTCTTTCATCTCTTGACTGAGGACTTCTCAATTTAGTGACTGGTGTGTGAAGAATCTTATTAATAATCCCTTTAGTTAAAGCCTCTACAACTTTCCTTTCTCGAGCAGAAAAATCAGGTCCCATTCTACTTAGTGCCTTTTGTAACTCTTCTTTTCTTATTAACTCCAAATCAGATCTTAATTTATTTATGACTGGAACTGCTTCCAAACTAGCCCACCACTCCAAAAAAATGATTCTTTCATCTTTAACTAAAGATTCAGCCTCTTTTGCTATTTTTTGTCTAAATTCTTGATTTCTAGAAACAACTTCTTCCAAGTCATCTACATCAAAAGACTCTATAGAAGCATGATGTTTAACATCATTTGATATATTTCTTGGAACACCTATATCAATAAATTTAAGTTTGTTATTTAAACTAATATTTTCAACTCTTGCTAAATCAATAAAAGGTTTTTCAGAGGCAGTACTAGTAAAGACAAGAGATGATAAAGATATATTTTGATCCAATTCATTTAAACTCTTGCAATTTATTTCAAGATCTGGGAAATCTCCTGCAAGATTAACGGCTCTATCAATATTTCTATTTAAAAGAGTGAGCTTATTACATCCTTTGGATTTCAAATGAGTTATTAAAAGTCTACTCATCCTTCCAGCGCCAACGACTAGAACTTTTTCAGATTTCAAACTAACGAGCCCATCAACACCATGATCCTGTCCAATTTTTAATTGAGCGAGTTCAACAGCGGCTGAGCTAATTGATACAGCGCCAGTTCCTAAATTTGTTTCAGATCTAACTTTCTTCCCGGCACTAACTGATTGACTTAATAACCTATTAAGAATTGGCCCAGTAGATTGATTCTCCTGACCTAATCTCATCATTTTTTTAACTTGCGAGAGTATTTGCCCTTCGCCCAAAACGAGGCTATCTAATCCAGCTGAGACTTTCATTAAATGTAAAACAGCTTCCTCTTGTCTAAAATCAAAAAGATGAGGATTTAGGTCTTCAAAATTTACGCTCGAGTAATCTGTTAAAAATTCTTTAATAGTTGAAATACCAATATTTATCTCTTTAACAAGAGCGTATATTTCTAACCTATTACAGGTACTTAAAATAGAAACTTCTAAAATATCAGAATTGATACTCAGAGTTTTTAATGATTCTGAAATCGATTGTTCAGGAATACTTAACTTCTCACGCACTTCGACAGGTGCCGTGCGATGACTTAGTCCGACGACAACAATATGCATAAAATTATATTGAAATGTTAAAGGCTAATGCTTTTAGCACCATCTTTCATGTGTATTGTATTTGTAAATCGACAAGTGCTATCCAATGTACTTATTACAAGGCTACTGGTTCTAGTACAGTCTTTTTCAAATTTGACTCCGTCAAATAATAATCCATCAGTAATTCCACTTCCCGCAAAGATCACATTTTCTCCTGATGCAAGTTCATTAGCTTCATAGATTTTGTCAATATCAGTAATTCCCATTTCATTTAAACGTTTTATATTTCCTTCTTTTGTATAGTCAGCCCATTCAGAAGTTTGCGCAATTGCAGGGTCATAAACTAACTGTCCTTGAAAATGTCCCCCAAGAGCTCTCATAGCAGCAGCAGATATAACACCTTCTGGAGCTGCTCCAATACCCATTAAGCAATGAGTTCCTGTACCCGCAAATCCGCAAGCAATTGCAGCTTGAACGTCTCCATCAGAAATTGGTTGAATTTTTGCTCCACATTCTCGAATCTCCTTAATCAAACCTTTATGTCTTGCTCTATCCATAACTACTACAGTAAGTTCATCAATCGCTAGATCTAAGCAATTACTTAAAATTTTTAAATTCTCAGTAGCTGACTTCCTAATATCTACCTTTCCTTTTGCCGCTGGAGGTGCTGCCAATTTATTCATATAAAAATCAGGTGCATTGAAAAGCCCCCCAGTATCGGAAGCAGCTAATACTGCCATGGATCCTCGTTGGTTGTTAGCACATAGATTAGTTCCTTCACAAGGATCTACAGCAAAGTCAACCCCTGGACCGTTCCCACTACCTACCTCTTCCCCTATATATAACATTGGTGCTTCGTCACGTTCACCTTCACCAATTACAATTTTTCCTTTCATCTCAATTTTGCCCATACGCAACCTCATTGCTTCAACAGCAGCTGCATCAGCTTCGTCTTTCTGACCTAAACCTGTAAGTTTCGCTGATGCGATTGCGGCTTGCTCGACTACTTCGAGAATTTCTTGAATTAAAGTTTGATTCACAGTTAAATTTTAAAAGATTTTCTAAGAGGCTTAAAACATATTCTCATAAAAAATGCCTTTTTTATGAGAATTAATATGCTAATTAGCTTTTTTTAACTCTTTGCAGGTGTTACTTTATCAGGCCGTGACTTGAAATTAGGAATAAGCAACCAAATATAGTATCTTTATTAAATATTTTAAAAATAAAATGCCCGAAACTAACTCTAAAAATTCAGTAGGTGTTAATCGACCAATTCAAATAATTCCTTCCGTACTACCAGCAGACTGGGCAAATATGGGGGCATGTGTTAAAGATCTTGAAGAAGCAGGTGTAGACCGTATTCAATTTGATGTCATGGATGGGAATTTTGTACCAAATCTTACATTTGGTCCTGAAATGATTGCTGCATGTAGAAAATATTGCGAAGTTCCTTTTGAGACTCAATTAATGGTAAGCCAATATAATTGTGAGACGATGCTTGAGGCATATGTAAAAGCTTCCAAAGGTCCTAATGGAGAGCCTGGAGTTGTTATAGCCCATGCTGAAGCTAATGTTCACCTTCATAGAGTTCTTGGAAAGATAAGAGATCTTGGAGGATCACCATCGGTCGCATTAAATCCTCATACGCCATTTGAAATGATTGAAAACATTATGGATATGGTTGATCATGTCTTAGTAATGACCGTTAATCCAGGATTTGGTGGACAAGCTTACATACCAACAATGTTAAATAAAATAAGAAAAATTAGACACTTCGTAATTGAAAAGAATTTAAATGTAGATATTGAAGTTGATGGCGGAATAAAAGCAAATTGGACCATTTCGCAATGTGCAGAAGCTGGTGCTAATTGTTTTATTGCAGGAAGTGGGATGTTTGCTTATCCAACATTAAAAGAGGGTTGTGATGAATTAAGGTCAGTTGCCCTAGATGCGCAAAATGGAAAGATAATTTCAGAGCCTTAATAACTGGAATTTAAAACAAATTAAATATTCCAAATATCCAACCATAACTGTGCAAACCTACACCTAAGAAATTTACTCCGATATAACATATTAGTACGACAAAAAAGCCAGAAGTAGCAAGTAATGCGGGTCTTCTACCTTGCCAACCCCTACTTATTCTCATATGCAAATAGGCAGCATAAAATAACCAAGAAATGAAAGCCCAAGTCTCCTTAGGATCCCAACTCCACCAAGTTCCCCAAGCTTCATTAGCCCAGACAGCACCAGTAATTAAGCCGAGAGTGAGAAGAACAAATCCTACTAATATAGATCGATAACTAAGAGAATCTAATTCCTCAGAATGAGAAAAATTTATGGGCTCTATGACATTATTGGTCGAGTAAGAATTAGATATTTTGAAACCGCCTACACCTATAGAACTACTTCTAAGTTGAAGAGGTTGACTATTATTGATAAAGAGTACAGAAGCTGATAATAAAGAGCCAATGATAAGGGCTGCATAACTTAGCATGACTACGCTTACATGCATAACTAACCAACTTGATCTTAATGCTGGGACAAGATTAGAAGATAGCTTTAAATCTTCAGGCAAAACAAAACACGCAAAAGCTATAGTCAAAAGTTCAATAGGTATTGTTATTGCTGGGATTATCGGAGTCGGGTATTCTTTCTCAACTAATAATTGACCTAAAGATATACCCCAAACCAAGAAATAAAGAGATTCATATAAATTACTTATTGGAAAATGTCCAGATACAATCCATCTTGAAATAAGCTGTAAAGCTATGAAAAGATTAATTAAGATAGTAATTAATCTTACATATGAAGAAGATTTTTTATTAAATAACGCTATTAGAGAAATAGGCAAATTAATTAATAAAAAATAAAAAATTAATATGCCTATTGAAGATACTGGATCGTAAATTAAATTTTTGATAAAACCATCAAATAACATCAGTAAAATATAAAACTGTATAAGTTTACTTAATTATAAAATAATAAATAAAATAGAAAATTCATGATTTTATCAATTATTTTAATTTAAATATATTTCTAAATTAAATTATTAAAGCTGAAAATCATCCCCCAAATAAAACTTTTTCACTATTTGATTATTTGCAAGTTCATCAGATGATCCATGCGCAAGTATCTTTCCTTCACTTAAAACATATGATTTAGTTGTAATTAATAGAGTCTCTCTTACATTATGGTCTGTTATGAGAATTCCCATTCCGTTCTCACTAAGTTTAATAATAAGTTTCTTTAAATCATTAACAGCCAAGGGGTCGATCCCTGCAAAAGGTTCATCCAAAAGTAAATATTTAGGTCCTTTTCTACCAACTGATAGAGCTCTTGCTATTTCACACCTTCTTCTCTCCCCTCCTGATAGTTGATAACCATAATTATCAACAACTTTATTCAGATTAAATTCATTAATTATTTTTTCTCTCTTATTTCTTACTATTGCGCTACTAGAAAAGGAATTGTGTAATGCTAAGTCAATATTTTCTTTAACTGTTAGATCTCTAAAGATACTTGCTTCTTGAGTTAAATATCCTAAACCAAGTTTTGCTCTACTAGGCAAAGGTAAATTTATTATAGATTTGCTATTCATTAATATATCTCCCTTATCAGGTTTTAAATTGCCCACCGCAAGATTAAAAGTAGATGTTTTACCAGCACCATTTGGTCCCATTAAACCTACAATTTCTCCTGGGCAAACCTTTATTGACACATCATTCACTATGGTTTTTCCTTCAATAGTCAGAAATACGTTTTTTATTTCAAAATTCATTTTGCTCTTTTATCAGAAGGTAAGGTTTATCATTTTTAGTTAATTCCTCTTTATATTGAAGTTTTCTTAATAATTCATCAAGACATTTGCAAAAAGATACGAGATCTATTCCTAAATCAATATTAGTTCTGTTTTTTATCCTACCTAAGCCTTCTCCCAATAATATAGTCGCTCCATTTAGATTCCCTTTACTTAAATGAAATTGAGAGACAGATACTTGAAGTATTCCTTGTATTATTTGTCTTTCATCTCCTTCAAGAGTATTCCATATGTCCTCAAAGGCATCATGAGCTTCATACCATTTTTGATTATTAAAGAGATTTAGAGCATCAAAAAAAGCATCCTCAAAACTTTTAATATCTTCTTCTCTCATAATATTTTATTTTTTCATTGTCTTCTTCTTATTTAATTTCCTCATTCTTATAGAATCCGGCGTCACCTCCAACATTTCATCAGGACCTATATATTCAAGAGCTCGCTCGAGTGTAATATCAACAGGAGATTGTAAAGTATCTAACTCTTCTGCTCCAGCAGATCTCATATTAGTCAATTGCTTTGTTTTACAGATATTTAACTCTAAATCTTGTGACCTATTATTCTCGCCAATAATCATACCTTTATAAACTTTCACTCCTGGTTTGATAAAATAAACACCTCTATCCTCCGCATTTTTTAAAGCATAGAAAGTAGCGACACCCTCTTCAAAAGAAATAAGTACACCATTTCTTCTCGTTTCAAAATCTCCAGCTTTAGGTTTATATTCATAAAAAGAGTGACTCATAATTCCTTCACCTCTAGTTATTCGAACAAATTCACCACGAAAGCCTATAAGTCCTCTTGATGGTACAAGAAATTCTAACTGGGTTCTTCCATCTGAACTTGTCTGCATGTTTTTCATCTCAGCTTTTCTTGATCCCAGTTTTTCAATACAAGAGCCAACCGCTACTTCTGGAACATCTAAGACTAATGTTTCTATGGGTTCGCATTGAACATCATCAATTTCTCTAAAAATAACTTGCGGTTGCGAGATTTGGAACTCAAAACCTTCTCGTCTCATTGTTTCAATTAAAATCCCTAAATGAAGCTCACCTCTCCCAGAGACAGAAAACCTATCTGGAGAATCGGTTTCTTCAACTCTTAGGGCTACGTTAGTTAATAATTCCCTCTCTAATCTATTTTTTAATTGTCTGCTCGTAACGAATTTCCCTTCTTTACCCGCAAATGGAGAATCATTCACAACAAAGGTCATGTTAAGTGTAGGTTCGTCAACTTTAATTAATGGAAGTGGATGAGGAGAATCAGGACAAGCAATCGTTTCTCCAATATTTACATCATCAAAACCTGAAACTGCAACAATGTCTCCTGCAAAGGCCTCATTAATATCAATTCTTTGTAATCCTTCGAATCCTAAAAGTTTACTTACTTTACCCTTGATAGTTTTCCCACTTTCTTTTATTAGGCTTGCTTGTTGGCCATTTTTTATAGTTCCATTATGAATCTTTCCAATCACAATCCTACCTAAGAAATCAGAATAATCCAAAGTTGTAATTTGAAGCTGCAAAGGCTTATTAAGATCCCCTACAGGTGGTGGGACATGCCTAAGAATAGCTTCAAAAAGGGGCATCATATTATCATTATTAGATTCCATTTCTTCTTTTGCGAAACCAGATAATCCACTACCGAATAAATAAGGAAAATCACATTGATCATCATCTGCTCCTAATTCAAGGAATAAATCAAGAACTTTATCCACCGCAATTTCTGGGACTACCCTAGGCCTATCAATTTTATTTACAAAAACAATAGGCCTAAGACCTTTTTCTAAAGCTTTTTTTAATACAAACCTTGTTTGTGGCATTGGACCCTCATTAGCATCAACGATTAATAAACAACCATCAACCATGCCCAAAACCCTCTCAACCTCTCCTCCAAAGTCAGCATGTCCAGGTGTATCAATAATATTGATTCTTGTGTTTTTATAATTGACAGCCGTATTTTTTGAAAGTATTGTTATACCTCTTTCTTTCTCGAGATCATTTGAATCCATTACACAAGTTGGAACTACTTCGTTATCTCTAAATATTCCAGATTGAGATAATAATGCATCGACTAGGGTTGTTTTTCCATGATCTACATGGGCTATGATTGCTACATTTCTTATTTCTTTAATTGAAGCTGACATCTAAAAAATTGCAAACCAATAATTAATATATTAAGGCTAACTCAAAGAATGCTTATTCTGAAAGATTTGCCCATAAGACTTTGAAAATCATATAAAAAAATTGTTATTAGTGTTTCAATTTTGTAGCTTTTTCAAATTCCTATTTGATGCTTCAAAAACTTTAAGTGCTTCAATCGATCCCTCATATCTCCAGTGCCAAGGCTCATAATCAACATTTTTATTATTTTGTGTGAAAGATAATTTGAAGTGATACTTAGCTGCATTTTTTTTAAGCCATTTAAAAGCATCCGTGTTCTCAAATTGAACTTCAAAGTCTGTTTCTCTTTTATCAGCATCTCCAATATCGATAGCAAAGCCAGTACTGTGTTCAGAATATCCAGGGGGTGCTGAGACCTTAGCCCTCTCAGCAGCAATCTGATTTCTCATAGATTTTAATGAATAAAAAATTTCTTTTTGCAAATTTGTTGATCTATATCCACTAAGGAATACTAAATATATTCCATCTTTTCTGGCATCATCCCTCATTTTAAGAAGAGATTCACTCATGTCGATATGAACTTGAATATTAGGTTCAATAGAAACCAATTTTTCTTTTGAAATTTCCTTGTAGGGTAAATGGCCCAAAATACTAAGATCATTATTTACAAATTTTTTAGCATTATTAACTCCAGAGAGATTTAATTTAAAATTACTAATAATTTCCATGCCAATAAAAGGTAATAAAAATATTAGAAAAAAAGCTATAAATAAATAATATTTCTTAAATTTAAAATTATTTTCATTTAAGGTTATTCTTTCAGCAACTTGTATCTCAATATCTTCATTTATAGGATTCTTTTTTTTCAATATAAAATTATTAATTCCAAAGATATTTCGATATTAACTATTAATTTACGAAATGCACTTTTATAAGAAAATTGATGTAGTTTTTTAATAGGATACAATTTTTTTTTAATATGTTGAGAGTTGCTGTTATCGGTGGAGGGCCAAGTGGTTCATGTGCTGCTGAAATACTTGCTAAATCTGGTATAAAGACTTGGCTTTTTGAAAGAAAATTAGATAATGCAAAACCTTGTGGAGGTGCCATTCCTCTTTGTATGGTTGAAGAATTTGACTTACCAGAAAGCATTATAGATAGAAAAGTAAGACATATGAAAATGATATCTCCCTCTAATAGAGAAGTTGATATTAGCTTAGATAATGTTTATGGCAAAAGTGATAATGAATATATAGGAATGTGCAGAAGAGAGGTAATGGATGCATTTATGAGAAACAGAGCTTCTGAACTTGGGGCAACATTAATTAATGGACTAGTTACTTCAATTGATACTGGTAATGATAATAAAGGTCCATACAAACTTTCATATTCAGATTTTTCTTCTGGAGACAAGAAAGGAGAACTTAAAGAGTTAACTGTAGATCTCTTAATTGGAGCTGATGGCGCCAACAGCAGAGTTGCTAAAGCTATGGATGCTGGCGATTACAAAGTAGCAATTGCATTCCAAGAAAGAATTAAATTGCCTAAAGAAGAAATGAGTTACTACGAAGATCTCGCTGAGATGTATGTAGGAACAGATGTTTCTCCTGATTTTTATGGTTGGGTATTTCCAAAATATGATCATGTCGCAGTAGGGACAGGCACAATGCAAAAAAACCAATCCCTAATAAAAGGACTTCAAGAAGGTGTAAGGAATAGAGCTAAAAAAAGGCTTGTGAATGGTGAAGTAATAAAAGTTGAAGCACATCCTATTCCTGAGCATCCAAGACCTCGAAGAGTTGTAGGAAGAATGGCTTTGGTAGGTGATGCAGCTGGATATGTCACAAAGAGCTCTGGTGAAGGTATTTATTTTGCTGCGAAAAGTGGGAGAATGTGTGCTGAAGAAATCGTTGAAGCTTCAAAAAATGGGCAAGAAATTCCATCAGAAAAAGATTTAAAAAATTATTTAAAAAAATGGGACAAAAAATATGGGACAACCTACAAGGTACTAGAAATTCTTCAAAATATTTTTTATAGAAATGATTCTGCTAGAGAAGCTTTTGTAGAAATGTGTGATGATATGGACGTTCAAAGATTAACTTTTGATAGTTACCTGTACAAACGAGTGGTTGCAATGAAACCCCTCCAGCAAATCAAACTTACCATGCTTACTCTTGGATCAATTTTAAGAGGAAAAGCTCTAGCACCATTAAAGTACAAACCAGTTAAAAGTGCTGTAAGAGAAGAAAAAGAAGTAGAAAAAATGTTAAAGAACTATTCAATAAAAGGTGGAATTAAAGTTAAGAGTTAAAAAGGGTAAAGTCAGCAATTTTTAAAGAGTAGTTCCTTACCAAACCTAATAAATTGAGACGATTATTTCTAATTTCAGGATTTTCTGCCATTATCAGAACACCCCTCTCATTATCAAAAAGTTCATCAAGATATTTTGAATTAGTCTCAAATAGTTTAAATAGTTGAGAATAATTCCAATTAGGTAATTTAATAATTCCTTCTAATTCTTTGATAAATTCAAATACCTTATTTTCACATTCTTTTTCAAATAAATCTGAATTTACATAATCTTTGCATGAAAAAATGGTTGTTTTAAGATTTCCACTTTCAGCTAATTTACTAACTCTCGAGATAACTTTTTGAATTTCAGAAAAATCTGGTTTCCCTTTAAGTTGGTTAATAGTATTAATTCTATTTTTTAAATCCAAAATATTCATTATCTTTTTTTCAGATGATGAATCAATAAAACAAGTAGCTTTAATTAGATCTTTACTTATTGATAGTTCATCAAGATGGCTAACAATTCTTTGATTAGTAAATTCAATTAAGTCATTTAAAACTTTTTCTTTCTCGAATTTCAATTTTGGTAATGAAATTTTCCAATATTTTATAAGTTCCTCAAAAATATTTTCAAGATCCAAATCAAATTCGAATTGCCAAATAATCAGAATAACTCCATTTAAACTTCTTCTAAGTGCATACGGGTCAGAGGAACCACTTGGTCTTTTTCCAGATATAAATATACTTATTAAAGTTTCTATTTTGTCAGAGATGGAAATAATAGCTCCATATTTTGTAGAAGGTAAATCATCTTTATAAAAACCAGGCAAATAATGTTCAGATACAGCTATACAAATTTCTTTGCTAAAGCCTTCATTTCGCAAGTATTTCCCTCCCATTATCCCTTGCAATTCAGGAAATTCATACACAATTTCACTACACAAATCGTTTTTACAGTACTTTGCAGCTTCTTTAGTTTTTTCACTATCTAAAGAATGATCATTTAAATAATTAATTATCTTTTCTGAGGTAGCCTCAATTCGTTTTACTCTCTGAAAAACATTACCCATCCCTTTCAAATAAGAAACAGTTTTAAGTTTTTCATTCCTTTCTTTAGAAGAAACTTTTTGGTCACTTTCTACAAAAAACTTCGCATCAGAGAATCTAGCCCTTAATACTTTTTCATTTCCCTTAGAAATAATATTATTAGATTCTCTAAGACCATTAGATAAGACAAAGAAATTTGTACTTATAACTTTTTCAGAACTCAAATCTAATTTAGAAAATATTCTATCTTTTTTTAGAAGAGGAATATATCTTTGGTGATTTTTCATTACCGTTGAAAGAACTTCAACAGGCAAATTAAGAAATTGCTTATCAAAGTTACTAGTTATTAAATTAGGAGATTCAACTAAATCTGTTAATTCGTTAAGTAAATTATCAGAGAGATCAGGATCTAAATTTACCAATTGAGATTCATGATTTATGAGATTAACAATTTTTTCTTTTCTTTCTTCTCTTTTTACAAAAACTCCACTCTTAGCAATTAATTCAAAATAAGTATCTGGAGAATGAATTTCAATAACTTTATTAATTAATCTATGACTTTTTGATTTGTTGCCTATTGAAATCTTAGGATCACATTCATCAAAAACAAAATCAAGAATTTCGTCGTTATAAAGTGAGACTATCCATCTAATGGGTCTTGAAAATTTAAAGCTTCCATATCCCCATTTCATAAATCGGGGGCCTTGCAAATTTTTTATTACTTTAGGGATTATTGAAGATAAAGAAGATCTTGTAGATTCTCCTTTCTCAATTTTTGTTCCAAATACAAACTCACCCTTTTCTGTTTCTCTTATTTCTAAGTCATCTATATTAATTCCTAAACTATTTGCAAAACCTATAGCAGCATTAGTTGGTACGCCATTAAGAAATGCAGAAGTAGCTTTTGGACCTTTTCTTATTACCGTCTTATCATCTGCCTGATCAATTAATCCATCTAGAAATAAAACTATTCTTCTTGGTGTGGAGGTGCAAATAATATTATCGAATTTGATAAGTTTCTTATCAAATTCAAATTCTATAAGAGAGTTAATTTGTTTTATTACAGAATGAGAAAATTTTGCTGGTAACTCTTCTGTTCCTATCTCAAGTAAATATTTAGACAAGAATAATTTATAGCTATTACAACTATAATTTACTACCAGTTAAATAAGCTTTTCGCTAATGTATAAAAAGAGATATGTTTTGGTCCCTTGATCAAGGTCGAAAAAGTAAAAAAGAAAAAAGAACTTGTTAAGCAAGAGACAGTTTGTTTAGCAAATGGTCTTGAAGTATCTAAATTTGAGAATTTCAAGAAAAGTAGTGATTTTCTAAAGGAACCACTTGCAAGTGAATTAGAAAATGAAAGCGATCATTTTACTAATGATGCTGTTCAGTTATTGAAATTCCATGGGAGTTATCAACAAGATAATAGAGAGAACAGGAAGCCTGGGAAAAGTAAAGATTGGCAGATGATGCTTAGGTTAAGAAGTCCAGGAGGAGAAATACCTGGTAAATTATTTTTATCTTTAGATGAATTATCTGACAAACTTGGGAACGGCACACTGAGGGTAACTACTAGACAAGCCTTCCAAATGCATGGGATAAGAAAAGATAACTTAAAGGAAGTGATCAAATCTATTGTAAATTCAATGGGATCAACTTTAGCTGCGTGTGGGGACATAAATAGAAATGTCATGGCTCCGGCTGCACCTTTTGAAACATCAGAATACATAACCGCAAGAACTTTAGCAGTAAAAGTTGCCGATCTTTTAACCCCAGTAGCCGGACAAGGAACCTTTTTGGAGCTATGGGCTGACGGCGATTTGGAATATACAATAAAACCAGATAAAGAAATTGAAGATAATAGGAAATTACAATTTAAAGAGAATGTTTTTAGCGGGACAAAACAAGAACCTCTATATGGATCTACATACCTTCCGAGAAAGTTTAAGTGTGCAGTTACCGTTCCAGGCGATAATTCAGTTGATCTCCTAACTAATGATATTGGAATAGTTGCATTTACCTCAAAAGAAGGTGACTTCGAAGGATGTAATTTTTATATCGGTGGAGGAATGGGGCGAACTCATAATAATGAAGAAACCTTTGCAAGAATTGCAGATCCACTTGGTTATGTTGAAAAAGAAGACACCTATGAACTAATTCAAAGTATTGTTGCCATTCAAAGAGATTATGGAGATAGGAAATCAAGGAAAAATTCCAGAATGAAATACCTTTTGAATAGGAAAGGTATTAAATGGTTTAAAAAAATACTTTTAGATAAATATTTTAGAAAAGAAATTAAGCCTTTAAGAAAAGAACCAGAAAATAAATTAATTGATTATCTAGGTTGGCATAAACAAAATAAAGATTATTTTTTTGTTGGATTACCTTTATTATCAGGAAGGCTTTCTGGAAAGAAGAAATCATTAATAAGAGATCTTGTTAAAGAAAATGATCTTGATTTAAGACTTACTCCTAATCAAGATATTTTACTTTGTAATATTCCCAATAAAAATAAAAGCGAAATTAAAGAGGCCTTAAAAAAGATTGGATATGACAATCTTAATGACATCAATGAAATTCAAAGACATGCTTTAGCATGTCCTGCCCTCCCCCTTTGTGGTCTAGCCATGACCGAAGCGGAAAGAATTTTACCTGAAGTTCTTAATAGAATAGAAAATCTATTAAATGATATGGATATAGAGAAGACAATATTATTTAGAATGACAGGATGTCCTAATGGATGTACAAGACCTTATATGGCAGAATTAGCTCTTGTTGGAAGTGGGCAGAATAAATATCAACTATGGTTGGGGGGAAGTAAAAACCTTCAAAGATTAGCTAAACCATATTTGCAGAGAATGGAACTTGATAATTTAGAAAAAACTATTAAACCTTTATTAGAACTTTGGAAGAAAAGCAGCCCCGAAAAAGATTTTGGGGATTATATTAACAATCAAAAGGAATCTTTCATTACAAATTTACTAAGCGAGATAAATTAAAAATCATATTTTCCCATACAAAGCATTAGGCTTTTTATTCTTCCAAGCCCATAGTTGATCTCCATAACTAAAATGCCACCACTCATTTGGATGCTGAACAAATTCAAATTTAATCATAATTTCTTTTAGTAACTTTCTTCTATCATTCCAGATAATTGCATCTACACAATCAATATTATTATAAAAATCTGGTTTTGATTTATCATCCATCTGATCAATATTACTTCCCATATATATAATATTTCCATACCTATCAGCCAAAGTGATATCTAAAGCACCTCCAGTTGAATGTGGTGGTGGACATCTGTCATCGAACGAAGGATATGCCCAAAATTTCTCAACATATTTTTTAACTATGGGATATCGTTCCATATCTTTTTCAGAAGCATCAATATCTAGCCTTTCACATTCCAAAATAAAAGCTCTATTGAACATAAATTTTTGAACTTCAATAGGTCGCCAACTGTCATAAATCAAAAGGGATAAATTATTATTTTTTAATTTTAAAAAGTCATTTACTTTTATTAATCTTTTTACAACTTCTTCTCTTAATTTCCAAATGGACTTTTTTTCATTATAAGGAGCACCTAAATCATAGTAAGGATGAGGACTAACAAATTTAAAACAACTTGGGATTGCAATTAATTTATCTTTATTCTCCTCAATTGGGATCTCATTCCAAATTTTCAATGAACTTTGTCTATTGATTTTATATTTGCATATATTTAAAAATTGACAATTAAAAGTTTTAATTTAAGAAGTCATGAATAAATTTATTATCAGAATTATCGATTAGCAAATCTTTTAATAAAATATTTTTTCTTAAGTCAGGATCTTCATTTATTACCCTCTGAGCCTCTTCTCTAGCCTTTTCAATTAAAACTTTATTATTTGGTAAGTTATCCAATACAAAATCAGGTAATCCCGACTGCTTATATCCCAAGAGTTGGCCGGGTCCTCTAAGTTCCAAGTCTTTTTCCGCGATATAAAAACCATCATTAGATTTTTCTAATACAGTTAGCCTTTTATTTTCTAATCCATTATTTTCAGAAGTTACTAAGTAACAAAATGATTTATGGGATCCTCTCCCAACTCTCCCTCGTAACTGGTGTAATTGAGACAACCCAAATCTTTCTGAATTATAAATAATCATAATTGAAGCATTAGGTACATCAATTCCTACCTCAATAACTGTGGTAGAAACCAATATATTTACTTCATTATTTACAAAAGAATTAATGACATTTTTCTTCTCTTCAGAATTTAATTTTCCATGTAATAATCCAACATTATTTTTTAAAAAAATTTCCTCTGATAAATATTTAAAGATCTTTTTTGCAGAACTTAAATTCATTTTTTCAGAATCTTCAATTAACGGCAAAATTACATAAGCTTGCTTTCCGTTATTTATCTCATTCTCAACATGTTTAAATAGTTTGTTTAACTCTTTTTCTGAAATAATTTTTGTTGTTATTGGAACTCTTCCTGGGGGGAGTTCTGTAATCTGACTAATATCTAAATCACCATATAATGATAAAGCAAGAGTCCTAGGTATGGGAGTAGCTGTCATTGATAACAAATTAGTATTATCTCCTTTGTTAAGTAATCGATTTCTTTGTGTAACACCAAACCTATGCTGTTCATCTATGACTACCATCCCTAATGAATTAAAGACAACTTTATCTTCAAATAATGCATGCGTACCTACGAGAATATCTACCATTCCATTTTTTAAGTTTGTAAGTATTTCTTTTCTCTTTTTCTGTGGGGTATTACCTGTAAGAAGTTCTACAGAAACTAAAAGTGGGTTCAAGAATTGTATTAAATTTTTATAGTGCTGTGAGGCAAGTACTTCAGTAGGAACCATTAATGCACCTTGTTGATCTTTTTCAAGTTCAATTAAAAGAGATGCGATTGCAATAACAGTTTTACCACTGCCAACATCTCCTTGTAGTAGTCTCGACATAGGTGTTAAATCTGATAAATCAGATTTAATTTCATCAAGTACTTTTTCTTGAGATTTTGTTAATTGAAAAGGAACTTTATTTAAAAAATCTTTAAGTAAAAAATTCTTTTTAATAGATTTTTGAATAGTTAATTTTTTATTGTTCTTCCTTTTTCTTAATAAAAACTTCATTTGCAATAGAAATAGTTCATCGAATACCAATCGTTTTTTTGACTCAATCAAAGCATCCTGATTTATAGGTAAATGAATATTTATTAAAGAATCACTTTTTGAAACTAAAGATAAGGAGTTAAGTTGTTTTTGATTAAGTAGATCTGGATATTGTTTTGAATAAATAATTACTTTTTTAATTAATTTTATAAAACTTAAATTTGAGAATGATTCTGATAGCGAATATAAAGGCATAATCTTACCAGAGAAATTAAAAGATTCTTCATTTGTATTTAAAATTTCTATCTGCGGGTCTACAAAATTTTTCCCATACTCAGATAATTTGACCTTACCAGATATCGCTAATTTAGTACCTGGAATATATAGAGATTTCTGAGAAGAAAAAAATGAATAAGATCTAAATCTCTTACCTAAAAAAAATTTCGTGACTTTTATTGAGGAGGTCTCATCAAATATCACTATATTCATTATTGATAAATTACTATTGTTTGAACTCTTATAAATGTAAAACTTTTTTACAGTTGCAATACAGGTATATAGATTATCAGGTTTTAAATTAATAATTTTAACTCTATTTGTATAATCTAAATAAGTTCGTGGAAAATAATTAATTACGTCTTTTATATTATATATACCTAATTCATTTAGCTTATTTTTATTAATCTTTCCTATACTTTTTACTAACTCAATATCTGAGTTTAATGATAGATTAGAATCTATGACTTTTGAAAAATAACTGTCCGAATTTTTATTAGAATAATTTAAATCAATAGATTTACCTAATTTCAGTAGACTTTTTCTAGTATCAATTACCAATCTTTTTCTTTGATTGATGTTTAAGTCATTATATTCAGAATATTTAATTGAGAATTCACCAAATAATTTAATAAATTCATTAGTTAATTTCAAATTATCTAAATTACTTAATGACTTATTTAAATAATCATTAAAATGTTGTTGGACACCTAGTAAATTAATAAATCTATTTTCTGATTCAATCGTAAGAGCTTTTTGAAGGGGTCGAATCCAATCCTTAATTAAATTAATATATTCTTCATTATTAGTCACTTTATCAACAAGAAAAATTTAAATTTTAATTAGTTTGAAATAGATGAAGCAAGTTTTTTATTTTTCCAATATCTTTGCTTTTTATTTAATAATTTAAACCTATTTTTTAATTCATTTATATTATTTCTACAGGTTGAAAGATCTAAGTTATAAAGTTCTAATTCAACATTAGTAATATTTAATAAATAAACATCAGAAGACTTATTATTAATTGGAGATAACTTATCTGGATACAAATCATATCTAATAACAAAAGGATTTGGATGTTTAATTATAGAATTATTATTTGATAAACATTTGAATGTTTCTTCAGTTAAAATTCTTTTTATTAACTTTATTTTAAATAATTCTAAATTAATCTTATATGAAATATTCAATAAAAAATTGCTAAATGATTTATCAATAAATTCAAAAATATTTAAATTATCACTTGAGATAAAAACATCAGAGGCTTGATCATTTATTTTTTCATAATCAATTAATTTATCATCACTTGTTTCTTCTATTAATTCAAGGACAGCATTAACTAAATGTTTCCCATCTTCAATCTTTTCAATACTTATTTCTTTAGAAAAAGAATTTAAATAACTACTTTCATCTAAATTTACAGATGACATTTCATCTTCTCTTAAAGTCTCATAATATTCATATGTATTTAAATTATTATCGCAATGAAATTCTATGGATTCGTTAGCAGTTATTTCATTCTCATAATCAATATTTACTGTTTGATATTCTTTTCGTTTTAGCAGTTCTTTTAAGACATTTACATTTACTAATTTTTTTGTAGGATCACTAATATCACCTAACTTAAGTTGTTCAATAGTTATAAAGGGCAGTTTTGATTTAATAAGCAGATTAATATTTTTGTTTAAGAATATATTTAATTCTTTTGAGTTTAATGCTTTGTCATTAATAGAAAAATTAGAATAAAGGCCAGCTATACCTTTTTTAGCAGAGTTAAGTATAGATTTTCTTACGGTATTAAAGTAGGCATCATATTCTTTATAAATCTTTTTTATTAATATATTTTTTTGGATTTCAGCCCTCTTTAGCTGAACTATAACTTCTTTTGAATTTCTACCTTTTATACTATTGCTCAAGTTTTTTAGTTTGACTTTAAAGATGCGACTTCATCAGCAAAGTCCATATCATTTTTTTCAATACCCTCTCCTAATGTGTATCTAGTAAAACGTCTAACTTTGATATTTTCACCAATTTTAGCTGCTGCTTGTTTCACAAGATCCTCAACTGTAAGTGCACTATCTTTTATATAAGGTTGAGAAAGCAAGACTAACTCATTTAGTCTTTTAGCTATTCTTCCCTCAACAATTTTTTCTTTAATATTTTCTGGTTTGCCAGACAAATCATCTCTACCCATTTCTATTTGTTTTTCTTTCTCGACTATATCTTTTGGTATTTGATCAATAGATACGTACTCTACATTTGGACATGCAGCAACTTGCATAGATACGTCTTTTAAAAGAGATTGAAATATATCTCCTCTAGCAACAAAGTCAGTTTCACAATTTAGTTCTAAAAGAACACCGACCCTTGAACCCGTATGTATATAGCTGCCAATAGAACCTTCAGCAGCAACTCTTCCCGATTTCTTCTCTGCACTTGCTATACCTTTCTTCCTTAACCATTCTAAGGCTTTTTCAACATTTCCATTTGTCTCGTTTAAAGCCTTTTTGCAATCCATCATTCCTGCTCCAGTCTTATCTCTAAGATCCTTAACTAGTTTTGCTGTAATGTTTCCCATTTAAAAAGATAATGTTTTTGTTTTTATTAAAGTTTGAAAGTAAATTAATTTTTTCTTTGATCGTTAGAACCTTTTCTTCCCTCATTAATTGCATCTGCAAGTCGTCCTAAAATAAGTTGAACAGACCTCACTGCATCATCATTGCATGGAATAGGGACTTCACACAAATCAGGATCACAGTTAGTATCTAACATTGAAACTAAAGAAATGTCTAATTTTCTAGCTTCAAGAACGGCATTAGATTCTCTTCTTTGATCTACAAGAACAACTACATCAGGTAATCTTCTCATACCTTTAAGACCACCTAAATACTTCTGCAAGCGTTCTAGCTCTCGTCTCAAAACAGCAGCTTCTTTTTTTGGTCGCATAGCGATAGCCCCACTACTTTCCATTCTCTCAAGATCTTTCAATCTTTCTATCCTTGCTTTCATAGTAGTCCAGTTAGTAAGCATACCTCCTAACCATCTCTGATTCACGTAAGCGGCACCACATCTAACAGCTTCTTGAGCAACAACATCTGATGCTTGCTTTTTCGTACCAACAAAAAGAAATCTTTTTCCACTTTTTGCAGCGTTCCTTGTCCACTTATAAGCATTATTCATGCATAGAGCAGTCTTAACAAGATCAATAATATGAACCCCATTTCTCGCACAATATATATATTTAGACATTTTGGGATTCCAACGTCTAGTTTGATGTCCAAAATGGGCACCAGCTTCCATCATTTCAGATAGTGATACAACAGCCATGTTTAAATAAGTTTCGGGTTAGCCTCCATCCGACGGGAAATTTAAATATTTAAATCACCCGAAACAGTCAGATGTGTGGTTTTATTTTTTAATATTGTAGCAAATAATCAGAAATCCTAAAAGAATGTCTTTTAAGATTAATTTTAAAATTTAAATTAATCTTCTAAGTTCTTTTACATAAATTAAATTAAGCGGAATTCTAACAATCTCTAATGCAATTCTATTTCTCCCTGAATCAATTAGAAATCTTAGTAACGGGAATAATCTTTTAATACTTATCAATCCCCCCAGACAAATTATCTGCCAAAGCAAAATATGAATCGGAGTTAATTGAATCATAAATCTAACTCTCAAATTTGTGTGTTTTTTATAAAATACTAGAGCCATCCTTGCTCTCTCTTTTTCTTGGGATATTAGTGATTCGATTTGCCCACAATCAAAAGGGGGGTGCCAATGAAATCCAACAGCTTCTGGACATTTAATTAATGTTGTCCCTAATTTTTTTAATCTCTCTCCCAACTCTAGATCTTCCCAACCATAAAGGCTAAAAGAGTTATCAAATAATCCAACACTTAAAAGTAATTCTTTTGAAATAGCAACATTTCCAGTAGCAAAGTATGCAAAGGAAAAATCAGTTAATTTATATCTTTCACTTTCTGGATTCGAGAAATTAGAAGTATTAATAACTGAACCATAAGTAAAGCATTTTTTATTATTTTTATTCCAAGAGAATAATAGTTTATTCACATGACAAGCTATAAAGTCATCTAAAACAATAAGATCACTATCGATGAAAATGATAATTTCATAATTAGATTTCATTACACCTAGGTTTCTTCCTAAAGCAGGTCCACCATGTTCTTGTTCATATAAGACCACATGAGGAAGAGCTTCATAATTATCTTTTATCCAATAGGTTGTGCCATCCGTAGATCCATCATCAACAACTATTACTTCATAATTACTGATATTCTCGTTTAACTTCTGATTCTCAAGAGCCTTTAGACATTTTTCCAATATTGGTTTTCTGTTATAAGTTGGAATAACAATGCTTACGTTCATAACCATATATTATTTATTTATTAATATACAGAATTTTAAAATATAAAAAATCCAAATTTTTACTAATCCGCTGCTCCGCCATTATTAGCAGTTCCAGCTACGTTATTTCCTTCTGGTCTACCATCAGATCTAAGCTTTCTTTTTTTAAATTTTCTAGCATATGCGCGATTACGGTCTTGCTTTTCTTTTTTTAAATTTCTTCTCTTTGACATAAAAATTCTTTTTTACTTTTGACTATCTTAGCTCACTAAGTGCATTAAATATCTTACCATCTTCCATGTTTAATATCCTGTCAGCCATATCTGAAATCCTAGGATCATGAGTAACCATAAGGACAGAACAATTCTGCTCTTTTGCTAATTTCCGCAAAAGTGAAACTATTTCTCTTCCAGTGACGCTGTCTAAAGCTGAAGTAGGTTCATCCGCAAGTAAAAGTTTGGGATTCGCGGATAATGCCCTTGCGATTGCAACCCTTTGTTTCTGCCCTCCTGACAATCCATTTGGCAGTTTTTTATGATGACTCTCTAAACCAACCGCAGATAACCACTTCCTAGCTACTTCTCTTCTTTGTAAGTACGTTAAGTTTGTAATTAGATCTGCTCCCATCTGAACATTTTGTTCTGCTGTTAAACATCTAAGCAAATTATGTCCTTGAAAAATCATCCCTATATTTCTTCGAAGTTTTTGTCTAGTTTTTCTTGAAGCTCCATTTAGTTGATTATTTAAAACTGTCAAATCTCCACTTTGGCATGTTCTCAATGCACCTATTAAGGTTAGAAGAGTTGTCTTACCGCATCCAGAAGGTCCTTTTAAAAGAACTAACTCTCCTTTTTCAATAAAGAAATTTACATTATTAAGTACTTGTTTCTTATTTTCATCAATCCCATAATAATGACTCAAATTATTTATAGAAACAGTTTTTGAATTTTTATCTTTTTTATTGATGGCTTTAGACATAAAAATAAGTCTGGTTAAAATATTTCAGCAGGATCTGCATCGACTAATTTACGCATAGCAATTCCAGCAGAACCCATACACATAATCAAGATCAAAATAAAAATTAAAATTGTTTTATTGGCATCCATTACTATTGGTAATTTTGTAGAATTTCGGACAATTGAATAAAGTATTTGCCCAGAAAAATAAGCAGGCAAATAGCCAAATAATGCTAATAAAAAGCCTTCTCTAGCTACAACAAAAAACAAAGTCTTTAATCTATACCCCATAGCCAACAAGGTTGCATATTCAGGAAGATGATCAGTAACATCGCTATAAAGTATTTGGTACACAACAACACAACCAACTACAAAGCCCATCAAAGCTCCTAAACTAAATATAAAGCCAATCGCGGTACTGTTTTTCCAATAATTTTTTTCAAATTCTATAAATTGATCTTTTGTTAAAACACGCACATCATTCGGTAAAGACTTATTTAAAATTTTAGATACCAGAATAGGATTTGAACTACTTCGCAGTTTCACTAAACCTATTTCAATACTCCCTTTTGGATTTGCAGGGAAAAGCCTTAGATATGTTTCTCTACTTGTTATGAGGTTTCCATCTGCTCCAAAGGAAGGACCTAACTCAACAAGGCCTTCAACTAGTACTCTTTTACCCGCAACTTCGGTTTCTACTTTCTTCTCCGAAAGAAACCAATCTTCTATAGGCCCAAATTCTGGTCTTGAAAGTTTATCAAAAAGAACTCTTCCTGGATTTTTAAGTTTATCAGCCTTTCTTGAAAATCCATCATCTAGTAAAAGGGAATCTGAAGGATTAAATCCTAAGGTTAAAATAGATCTTGTTTTTAGATTCTCTGGGTTCCTCCAGAGAAGATAAGTTAAGTTAACAGGTGCAGTTTTTTCTACGTCTTCTAAAGCTAAAGTTTGAATTAATCTTCTTTTAGGAAACCCACTCATACTTATAGAACTTTTTGATCTTGGACTTATCAACACAAGATCAGCATCCAAAAGTTTATGAATAGTTACACTTGTATCAAATAATCCATCTCGAAATCCTAATTGCATAAACATTAAAATCCCCGCGAAGCTAATTCCTGCAATAGCAACTATTAACCTGAGTGGCTGTCTTGTTAGTAACAACCAAGCTAAAGGGATTTTCCTGAATTTTATGAAAGAAAAATTTATCAAGGGAGGAATTTTGCAATAACTTTCATACCAGTATAATTTTTAACTAATTTTATAGATTCCGGATTTAGTTTTACAAGAACTTCAATAATACGAGCATCCGCATCACCTGTAGGGTCTGTGGATAAGACCTTTCTTTGTTTTACTTGTGGGCTAATTCTTATTACTTCTCCTTTCAGTATTTTTTTAAAGCCTCCATTTTCACTACTTAACTCAACATTTTGCGAGATAAATACTCTATTTATATCAGATTCATAGACTTCTATAAGAGCCTCCATATTCTGACTTGAGCCAATATCAAGTATCCCTTCGTTTTTAGATCTTTCTCCAACCCTTGTATGAACATCAAGTATATAGCCATCAATTGGGCTTCTAAGTTGAGAGTTAAAAAGATCTATCTCAATGTTTTTTTTATCCCCAATATTAATTATTTTTTGTTTTTGTAATTTTAATAATTCATCTTTTCTCTGAGAAAGTTGTACAAAAGAGTATGCTGACTTTTCAACGGCTAACTCATATCTTTTAATTTGATCTTCTTTTAATGAAATCTCTAAAATATTAGTTTTGATTAGGTTATTCTTTTTTTCAAGATCTGCAACTAATTTCTTTCTATTTTCAAAAACGGCTAGAACTGAACCTTTCTTGACAAAATCACCCTCCTTTACTAGTAGTTCAGACAAACGAGGAGACGATCCAAATTGAGAGATTGGTGCTGCTAATTGCCTAATATCCCCAGCTGGAGAAAGTTGTCCTAATGCTGCAACTGATTCTATTACAGGAATAAAATTAGAAGTTATTTCTATATTAGAATCAGAATTTAATTTTTTATTTTGAGAACATGAATTTATTCCGATCGATAATGGTAAAAATATCAAAAAATAAAAGATTATATTTTTAAAATTATTTAAATACATCAAAAATCAAATAATACTTTTTTGATATATTCATCTACCCATACTTTATCAAAATATTTAAGCAAAACTAACCTTGTTTTTTCATTTTTCATTTGTTGAACACAATAATTTTTTTGATAATTAATTCTTTCTTCAATTATTTCATAATCAGAATCAGGACTAGTACTTTGAGTTAATTGAATTAAAACAGAAAGATAATTATCAACTATTTTACAAAAAGCATTTTTTTCACTTTTATTTTTTAAGGAAGCAAAAAAAACATTTTTAGAGAAAATATTTCCCCAGTCTGGAATTTTCCTTTTAGATTTAAAAACACTTTTATCAATATTAGACAATAAATGATCGTATTTTAAATTTTGGTTCTTCGATGAAGGAGATAAATCAACAATAGCTGCTGAAACTAGTTCATTAACTTTAACCAAATCCATTCCAAATATTGGAATATCATACTTTGGGTCAGGGAAAAATACGCAATGTAGAATCTTTAGACTTTTTGAAAATTCAGCCACTTCAATATGTAACTTTCTAAATCCCTTTGCTTTATAAAATTCATTTTCTATATAAAGCTCCTCACCTTCTACATTGGAAATTATGTTTGAAAGTTTAGGATCTACCTCTATGCAATTGAGGTCATTAAGCTTAGACCTCTGAACCTTTATATTTTGCAATAAAGTCAAAATAAGTGGATCAATTAATTTAGTTTTGGTTAAAGATTTAGACAACAAGTTTAAAAAGTATCAAAATTAAAATAAGGAAAGGATTTCAATGAAACCAGGAGAAGTTAAATACTTTAACCATTCAAGCAAACCTAAATGCGTTTTTGTGAAAAAAAAAGAATTACCTCTTATATGCATAGATTTTTGGTTTAAAGCAGGATCTGCATTTGAGGAATCAGATAGAGGCGGAACAGCTCATTTTTTGGAACATATGATTTTTAAGGGTAGTAACAAATTAATGCCAGGAGAATTTGATTATAAGATCGAATCTCTTGGGGGGATGAGCAACGCTTCAACTGGCTATGATGATTCACATTACTATGTATTAATACCTGAAAACAACTTTAAAGAATCACTAGCTCTTTTGACAAACATTGTTTTATCTCCAAGTATTAATATTCATGAATTTGAAAAAGAGAAAAGTGTTGTCATTGATGAAATAAAACAACAAAATGATCAGCCTGATGAAAGACTTTATAATTATTTTTTAAGCAGAGTATGGAAGGATAATAATTATGGCAAAACAATATTAGGCACAGAAAAAAATCTCCAATCATTAAAAAAAGCTGATTTAGAAAAATTTCACAAAAGCTTTTACAAAAAAAATAATTTTTGTATTGCAATTGCTGGAAATCTATCTGAGAAAACTTTTGAAATATATCTTGAAAACAAATTTTCTTATCTAGATCCTGATGAAACTTCTAAAATAAAAAATAATGATAAATCAATTGTAGTCGCAAGCACTGGAAGAGAAGAGATCTATTTTAAGAATATTGAATTGTCTAGAATATTCATCGCATGGAGTATACCCAGCCTAAAGAATCAAAAAATGAATATTGGCTTTGAAATATTAGCATCAATACTTTGTGTTGGAAGAAATAGCAGATTAGTAAAATCTTTAAAGGAAGAAAGTAACCTAGTTGAATCAATATATGTAGATGTAAATGGTGGAGAATTTGGCAGTTTACTAGTAATTGAAGCTTGCTGCGACAAAATAAATTTAAAAAACGTAGAGGAAGAAATCAATGAAACAATTCAAGAAGTTATAAGTTGTAAAAATTTAACTTTAAATGAGATTAGAAAAGCAATTAATATTGTTAAAAGTAACTATATTTTTAATCTAGAAACGTCAACACAACTAACTTCATTTTTTGGAAATGAGCTTTTGTGGGGTAGGAAAAATACTCTAAATGATTTAAACAATCACTTAGATTACTGGAATAATATAAATAATTTTAAGGAAATCATAAATTATTTATCAAGAAATAAATTTACTTTGATTGCATCAACAGGCAAATGATAAAAGCACATTACGAAACAAAAATTTGTCATAATTTTTCAATTGCGATGGTTTGGATAAATGGTGGAAGCAATATGGATATTGAAGGGAAAAAAGGGATCAATCAAATTCTTTGCTCATTATTAACAAGAGGATGTAAAGGTTTTGAAAATTTAGCTTTTTCAGAGTATGTTGATTCTCATGGAGCGGAACTAAATCTAGAGACATTAGAGGACGGTATGATAATAAGCCTCAAATCATTAGATGAACATTTTAATAAACTTTTACCTTTAATAAATTTAATTATAAATGAACCATCACTCTTATATAAACAATTCCAAAATGTAAAGAAATCAACTATAAATATCTTAAAAAAAGATAGGGAAAATCCATTTAATATTACCTTTGAAAAATGGAGGAAAATTGTTTATTTAAAACATTCCTACGCATATAACTCTTCTGGATATGAAGAAGATATTTTAAAAATTACTCATAATGATATTTTATGTGAATATGAGAATTTTAAAAACAGAAATAAGTATCTAATTTCTAATAATTTAAAAATCAAAAATAAAAGTTTTGATTTTTTAAACAAAAATATTGATCAAAATAAAATTACTCACAACGGAGAAAGCAAAAATTACAACAATAAACCTAATCTTTTGAATAGGTTTGTAAGTACATATCAGAAGTCGAATCAAATAATTTTAATGTTAGGTAATCAAACATGTCCGATATCAAGTTATGAATACTTACCTTTGAAAATTTTAGAATCACATCTCTCATATGGAATGAGCTCTGTGTTGTTCAAATTGTTCAGAGAAAGGAATGGTTTAACTTATGAAGTTGGGGTCTATAACCCTTTTAGAAAAGAAAATTCGCCTTTTTTAGTTTATTTTTCTGTCTCAAATAAAAATGCGCTTCTTGCATTTGAAATCCTATCCGAATTATGGAGAAAATTATTATCTTCCTCAATTACCGAAAAAGACATAAATTTAGCAAAGATTAAATTGAAAAGTTCATTTTTAATATCTAACCAAACTTTAAATGAAATATTACACAGGAAAATTCAATATATGGGATATTCATTAGACCAAAATTATGATTTTATAAATAAAATTAATCATGTAAACCCTGCAGATATTTTGAAAGTAACCAAAAAATATTTAACAAAACCCTTTTTAAGTATTTATGGAGACGAAAAAATATGTAATGAAATTAATAAACTTTGGATAAAAAATTTTTAAATTTGTGTTTTTTCTATCTTGTCAGTATCAATTAAGAAAGATCCTCTTCTAAATTTTATTTCAACAGTATCCGGAGATTTTATAGCTATAATTTCTCCAACTTCGTCAATAGCTACTAAGTCAGGTGGCCTTAGCATAGGCATATTGTCAGAGGTTTTAAGATAAGACAAAGGATTTTTCAGTTTAACTTTATCCTGAATATTAAATTCCATTAAAGTTATTTAAAGTAAAGTAAATCTACTATAAAAATTAAGTTAAGAAAAATATCAACGAAATGCATCGTTTCATTCTAGAATTGAAAAAATTTATTTATGAAATAAGTTAATGAATCAAAAACTCAAAACAATAATTTTATGGGCGCTTCCAATTATTTTAGTCATCGCTCTTTCGTATCAATTCCTCTCAACAAGCAATATTGATTCATTAAAATCCAATGGTACTACAATAGCACCTAAAAATTCAGCTGTAGCAAGAGTTAGTTATGGAAGATTTTTAGATTATATTAAATCAGGCCGAGTTACATCAGTTGATATTTTTGATGGAGGTAGAAATGCTGTTATCGAAACTATAGATTCAGATTTGGATAACAAAGTACAAAGATTGAGAGTTGACTTGCCTGGTCTTACACCTGAATTAATAACTAATCTCAAAAATGAAGGAATAAGTTTTGATGTTCACCCTGTGAAAACTACACCACCAGCATTAGGTATTCTCGGTAATCTTCTTTTCCCTGCAATTCTAATAGGAGGTTTAATTCTCTTAGCTAGGAGATCAAATGGTATGCCTGGTGGACCAGGTCAAGCTATGCAATTTGGAAAATCAAAAGCTAGATTTGCTATGGATGCTGATACTGGAGTTGTATTCGACGATGTCGCAGGAGTTAATGAGGCAAAAGAAGATTTAGAAGAGGTAGTTACATTTTTAAAAAAACCTGAAAAATTTACTTCTGTTGGTGCTCGCATACCCAAAGGGGTTTTACTTGTAGGTCCTCCTGGAACTGGTAAAACACTTTTAGCAAAAGCAATTGCAGGTGAAGCAGGAGTTCCATTCTTCTCGCTTGCAGGTTCAGAATTTGTAGAAATGTTTGTTGGAGTAGGTGCCAGTAGAGTTAGGGATCTTTTCAAAAAAGCCAAAGAGAATAGTCCATGCTTAATATTTATTGATGAAATTGATGCAGTAGGAAGGCAAAGAGGAGCTGGAATCGGTGGTGGAAATGACGAAAGAGAACAAACTCTTAACCAACTTCTAACTGAAATGGATGGGTTTGAAGGTAATAGTGGGATTATTATTATTGCTGCAACTAACCGTCCAGATGTTTTGGATTCAGCCTTAATGAGGCCAGGAAGATTCGATAGACAAGTTACAGTTGATGCTCCTGATATTAAAGGGAGATTATCTATACTTGAAGTTCACTCAAAAAATAAAACTCTTCAGGAAGATTTAACTTTAGAAAGTATTGCGAGAAGGACACCTGGTTTTACTGGAGCGGATTTAGCAAATCTTCTAAATGAAGCTGCAATCTTAACCGCAAGAAGAAGAAAAGAGTCAATAGGCATTTTAGAAATTGATGATTCAGTTGATAGAATAGTTGCCGGAATGGAAGGTTCTCCGCTAACAGATGGAAGAAGCAAAAGATTAATTGCTTATCATGAAGTTGGTCATGCAATAATAGGAACTTTAGTAAAAGCTCATGATCCTGTTCAGAAAGTAACTGTAATTCCAAGAGGACAAGCTAAAGGTCTTACTTGGTTTACCCCTGATGATGATCAATCTCTTATAAGTAGGGCAAATTTGAAGGCAAGGATAATGGGTGCTCTTGGAGGAAGAGCTGCTGAGGATGTTGTTTTTGGTAAAGGTGAAATAACAACTGGAGCTGGAGGAGATTTTCAACAAGTTGCTTCAATGGCTAGACAAATGGTTACAAGATTTGGAATGAGTGAGCTTGGTCCAATTGCTCTTGAAAGTGGTAATCAAGAAGTTTTTGTAGGAAGAGATTTAATGACTAGAAGCGAAGTTTCAGACTCAATCTCTAAACAAATTGATGAAAGTGTAAGAGTTATGGTAAAAGACTGTTATAAGCAAACCTATTTAATAATAAGTAAAAACAGGAAGGCAATGGATAAAATAGTAGATCTTTTAATAGAAAAAGAAACATTGGATGGTGAAGAGTTTGTAAAAATTCTTTCTGAATTTACACAAATTCCTGAAAAAGAAAGAACTCCACAAATACTTAATTAAGTATTTTTTATTGGTTTTTTATCTAAAACCAAATCTATTAGACCATACTCTACTGCTTCCTGCGGAGACATATAAAAATCTCTATCAGTATCTTCCTTAATGGTTTCAAGTTCTTTTCCTGTTCTTTCAGATAACTCAGTATTTAAACGTTCTTTTAAATATAAAATTTCATCAGCTTGAATTCTTATATCGCTGGCTTGTCCTCTTGCACCTCCAAGAGGTTGATGAATCATAATTCTTGAATGTCTCAGGCTACTTCTTTTACCTTTAGTTCCAGCTGCCAGTAAAAAGGCACCCATACTAGCAGCGAGCCCAACACAAACGGTATGTATATCAGGCTTTACATGTTGCATAGTATCGAAAATACCTAAACCATCATAAACCGAGCCTCCAGGAGAATTAATATACATGTAGATATCTTTCTCAGGATCTTCAGCTTCAAGGAAAAGTAATTGAGCAACAATTCTATTAGCAGTATCACTAGTTACTTGTTCTCCTAAGAATATAATCCTCTCTCTTAAAAGTCTCGAGTAAATATCAAATACTCTTTCACTACCGCCGGATTCTTCTAAAACTAAAGGGATCATAATAATATTTATCTGTTTATTAGATCTTAACGATATTGACTCAACATACGCTATGGTTATTAAGGTTTACATATAAACAATTGAAAGAAAAATTGACTGTCTCAGATAGCAAAAAGTTATTTCATGAACAATTTCCTTACGTAATTCCAGGTTTATATAAAAGGATAGTTGATGAAATGCTTGTTGAACTAAATCTTTTAAATCACCAAAATGAATTTATACAAGATGATTTATTTTGTGTTGGTCTTACAGAAACATTCAAAGAATTAACGAAAGGTTATAAGCCCGAGGAACATTTAGTGGTACTTTTTGAATCATTATGTAATTCCTCAAATTTTGAACCTAAAAAAATAAAAGAAACTTCCAAGAAAACTCTTGAAGGCTACAAAGATAAATCCTTAAAAGAAATCTCTATTTTATTAAAAGAAAAATCAGATACTAATCTATACTCTTCAAGGATATTGAATTTAGGTATTTACCTAATTATAGCTAATGCCACTGATTTCAAGGATATTAAGGATTCTGAAAAGAATAAAATCATTTCAGATATCATTAATAAATTAAATTTATCATTTAATAAAGCAGAAAAGGATATTGGAATTTATAAAAGCAGTATTATAAAAATGGAACAGGCGAAAGAACTACTTCAAGAAGCAAAAATAAAAGATAAGAAAGAAAAGAAGAAATAGTTTTTAATTAAAAAATTATTTCTCTAATCTTCTCTTATCTTTCCAAGAAATATAAGAAATATAAATTACTGCTACAGTAATTAGACTTAGTAGAGCAAAAGAAGCAAAAATAAGAAATTTGCTTAAATAATCTTCATAGTTAAATGATGAAAAATCATATATCAATAGAACCATCACCATTTCTGCCCCAAACAACCATAGCAATTGAAAAAGTAAAAATTGCTGCTAAAGCAGCCCAGCCTATCTGAAAAATCATCATAATTTAATTAATAAACCCAATATAACAGAACTACCAAAAAAAATTTTTTAATACAATCCTTTTCAAACAAAAATTTATTTCTCAGAAACTAATTCTATTAAATACAATATCTATAAAAAGAGTAACCACCTTGGGAAGAGTTGTTTTAAACCATAGTACACACATAGAAGGTTTGATTCCAGTTCTTAAAAAACTTGCCTTAAACATAAGAATTAAAACTATAACCCCAGCAATAATATCAAGAGTAAGAGGGAGATCTACTAATTTAGTTATAAGAGTATCTGTAAAGACAATTAACGGTTACAAAGCAATTGCAAGACGAGGGAAAACAGCTCAAGAAGTTTTTATTTCTACAGACTTAAGTAAAGATGAATTAAAAAAGCTTTTAGATTTTTGTAATTATGGTTAATCTTAAAAATAAGATTTAAACTTTCTTTAAAATAAAAAATTTGATGAAATTATTTTTCAATCCCCTTTTATTTTTTTTTATTTTATTTTTATTTGAGAATAGTGCTTATTCACTTTCTGATTATCAAATAAAAGAAATATGTCAAAAGAAGTCAAAAAGATCTACTTGTATAAAAAACCTAAAATTTAAAAAATTAAATTTATTACAAGGGAATAAAATTGAAATTCCAGTAATACCTTTCAAAAAATAAATCTATTTTATATTTCAAACTCTGACTCAAAAAGAGAAAAAGCTTTGTTGTAGTCAGCAATCAATTTGTCAGAATTATCATTAAATCCAGTTAATTCATAGTTATTTTTTAATTGATCATAAGAATAAACAACATCGTTAAAGGCGCTCATATATTCTTTTTGAATATCCTCGTCGTCAATATCATAAATTTTAGCCAATACTAATTCCACATTTTTTTTTGAAGTATATATTTTTTTCTCGAAATCTTTATTTAACTTTCTTCTTTTTTTAGGCATTATGAATTTATATATTTAAATTACAAATTTACAATAATCAAAATCATGTATAAATCAATTTAAAACTTAAAAAATAAAAATATAGTTTTCAAATCAAAATAAAACCACTATATTCCAAATAAGACATTTGATGATATGGAGAAAAAAGAATCAAGAAAGGTCCCAGGTATAAAAGATCCAACCTTTGAAAATAAAAAATTAAAAGCTTCACCAAATTCAAATAATAAAAAAGATAAATCTCTCCCTTGGTGGGTCGAATTATTATTTGTTCAAATTGGGTTACCAGATAAATGGCTTATTAAAGTATTAAAGTCAAAGAAAAAATATACCGAGATACTTAAAAATGAGAAAAAGTTAATATTTATATTTTTGTTCTTTTTAGCTGGTTTAACTTATATTTATCCACTAATTAAATACTCTAAAAACAAATTAGATTGCGAGAATAATGCTCAAAATTATATTGTAAAAAATAAAAATCTAACTAATATAAAAAGAAACGAATTAAGAATGTTATCAACTAATTTTTGTAATGGGGGCGATGAAATATATGAAATCAAAAACCTCGAAAATTGATCTAATTATTTATTTCCATATAAAATTACTAAAAACTTATATAATTTTATAAATTTAATTTCAATTTCAATTTCAATTTATTAATTCTATGACTAACGTTAGACAAAAAAAAGAAGATGTGAAGATGCATTTAAAGGATCTTAGAAAAGAATTAAAAAGAATACACCTTACCGTTACTGAAGAGTTATTATTACCACAACCAGAAGAGGTCAAAACTCTAATGTATAAAATGGATCAATTGTTGAAAGTAATCGAATCAAAATAAACTATAATTTAAAAAATAAAAACATACTTTCCAAAACATTGAAATTGGATGAAAAATTCTATAAAGATTACACAATTATTCTTACTTTTAATTTTTTTAACTTCTTGCAAATCAACAGCTAATAAACAGGAGTTGATAATAGATTCTGAAGAACAGAGGAGTCAGAAATTAAAGTTATCAAAAAGCAAAATGGAAGTAAGATATTCCTGTGGAGAAGACGGCATTTCTGATTTCCTCAATGATGGATGGATTATTTCTAAAGAATATACAGAAGAAAAAATATGTACCTGGAAATCATTTCCTGCGACTAAAGATTGCGATATGGAAAAAGATAAAGGTTGTAAAATAACAACTCCTGATAAAATTGGTGAAGAAAAAGTTTATTTATTAGAAAAATAGTTAAAAATCATGCGGAACAAGAAAGAATATTTGTTAGAAGTCATATTTAACAAATTAAAAAAAAACTCCAAAAATATTAATTTAGAAAAGAAAGAATTTACTAAATTCATTAATTTCCTTATAAATGACAACTAATACTAAAAAATTACAAATCAGAAATTTGTTAAAATAATATTGCTAACAATTTTTTAGAGACATTAGTAAATGTATAACTTTTCAACTTTAACAATAATACTTATAAGTATTTTTGTTATAAGTCTATATTTTTTATTTAAAGTGACTTCTAGAGCAAAAGATTAATTTGATTTTTTTAAAATTTAATCTTTAAATAATTGGGTCCTCTCTTAGTAATAAGATTGATTGATAATCAATACTCTCTTTTAACCACTCTTTATATTCTTCCAAAATACATTTTTGATCCTCTTTTTCTAATGATTGAATTCTTTTCTCAGCATTACCAATGGCTAAATTTATGCAAAATTTAATATCTACAGAATCTTTTTTCATAAGAATACACTTTATTTTAGATTAATAAGTTCTAACTACAATTTTGTATTAAATATGACAATAAAAAGCATTCATTCAATAAAAGTATCAGAAAATACTGAACTATTCTTAATATATTTATAATAATAGTATTTTTCACAATTATGTCCTACGAAGCAGGTAGTAAAGAATGTAGACATTTGATTGAGGCTAAAGAAAGTCTATTACTAGCAATGGAATCTTTAAGTAACATCAACTCAACGGATATCCTACAAATACAAATAAAAGAAATTTATAATAAATTAGAATTATTACATGACAAACGAAAAAAAATAGAATTTAGCTCTTAATTTTTCAGAAAAAATTTGTTAGTTGATAATTAGAAGTTCTCAAATTCATTCTTAACCTTCTTTTTTCTTTTATCAGACAAAAGTTCATAAAGCGCATCTAGTTGAGCATGTACTTCCTTTGCTTCGTTAAGATCAGGCAATAAATTATCCCTCATAAGCATTTGATGCATCTCTCTAAGTTCTAACCTTATATATCTAAGGTGTGAACTCACTTCCTCTCTTTTAGATGCACTCATATCTACCAAACGTTAATAATTATTATACAATATTGTATTTTTTTATATTTTAATGAGATATTTCAAACAAATAGAAATTAACCAAAACTTAAATTATTTATTATTTGGTTATTAGTTTGTTGTAATATAGTTTTCATGAAGAAAAAATCATCAAAAAAGAATCCAAAAAAATTAATAAAAGAAGCTAATAATGAATTAGGACAGACAAAAAATTCAGCCAAATTAATTTTATTTATATTTGGCATTGGTCCAATAATTGGAATTATAATATTTTTGTTTACTAAAGGTTTTTTTAATTCTCCAAACATTTAATCTAAAAATTTTATTTAACAATAAAAATAATTATTTAAAATATAAAATTTAGAAAATATTTAAAATTATTTAAATTTTTTAAGAGAATAAATTCTAAATTTTGCTATTTTCTTTGCATTTTCAAAATCTGAAATTACAAATGGGTGATCAGATAAAATTTCAATAACTTTATCTATTTTTTGAGCCGTATCGTTACAATCAACTTTTTGCCACTCCTCATCAAAAGATATAGCAAAACTATCTGCGTTATTATAGGTTTTATCTTTCATAAAAAGTGGTTTAAAATTTAAGGTCCGTGAAATAATTACTTAAAAAAATTCTTTAAAAATAATAATAATAAAGTAATCGAAAAAAATCTTAGAAATACGCTATTTCATTATAATTCAAGACGATAATGTTATAGATATTTAATTTTTTTATCGCCTGGAAATACTTGACAAAAGTGTTACAATTATGACAAATACTTTAATAGAATGGATAATCCAGTTAAAAGGATAGGATATTTACCCAGGAAAAGAGTTCTGGAAATTATAGATCAAATATCTAAAAGTGAATCTATAAGCAGGTCAAAAGTTGTGGGAATACTAGTAGAAGAAGCATTGGATGCTAGAGGTATTGCAAATTTTGGATATAGCAATTTGAGTAAAACTAAAACATTTAATTCTGAAACTTATACTAAAAATAAACCCATTAAAAATATATCCGATTCAGAGGATGAGTTTGTTGATGATAGCGGTTATACAATCTCCTCCCAACAAACTTCAGATAGATCTATCTCAACAGCAGATATTGAACTAGCAAATAAAATCAATATCTTAAAAGAATCAGGTTTAATTTAGAAGGAGACGAATTATTTTTATTTCTTATAAGTATATGATGCATAATATTCAATCTATGATTATTCTATATCCATAATTAAATGCCTTATCAAAAAATAAAGTACCGAGTCATTTTCTAAAAAAATTCTTTGTTAGTAAAAAATGAAAGATATAAAATGTCCATCATGTGGAAAAACATTCAGAATAGATCCAAGTAGCTTTCAAGAAATACTTCTTCAAATTAAAGACGAGGAATTTAATAAGCAAATAGAAGAAAGACTTAAACTCGCTGAAGAAGATAAGAATAAAGGGATAGAAATTGCCAAACAAGAATTAAAAATAAAATTAATGGAAGACAGGCAAAAAAAAGATACGAAAATTCAAGATCTTGAATCTAAGTTAAATATCGCAGAAGAAAAGAAATTAAATGCACTAAATGAACTGAAGAATAAAGCAACGAACAAAATCAATTTGCTCAATAATGAAGTAATTAAATTAAAAGAGGATATTGAAAGGCAATCCGTAATAAGTGATTTATCGACAAAGAATAAAGTAATTGAAGCTGTAAATAGTTTAGAAAAAGAAAAAAATTCACTAATAAACTCTATTGAAAAAATGAAATTAGAACAATCCATAAATGAGAAAGAAATTGAAGAAAAATTTAAAAACAAAATTACTGAGCGTGATTTAACGATTCAAGAACTCAGAGATATGAAATCTAAACTTTCAACAAAAATGGTTGGAGAAACATTAGAAATACATTGTGAGACGCAATTCAATCTAAATCGAGCTACTGCTTTTAAAAACTCATATTTTGAAAAAGATAATGATGCCAGCTCAGGAAGCAAAGGTGACTATATTTTTAGAGAGTTTGATGATAATAAAATTGAAATTGTCTCTATCATGTTTGAGATGAAAAACCAAAGTGCTGATGGTTTTAATAAACGAAAAAATGAAGACTTTTTTAAAGAATTAGATAAAGATAGAACTCAGAAATCATGCGAATATGCAGTGTTGGTTTCGTTATTGGAACCAGAAAGTGAACTATATAATTCCGGAATTGTAGATGTCTCTTATAAATATCCAAAGATGTTTGTAATAAGGCCACAATTCTTTCTGCCTATTATTTCCCTTCTTAGAAATGCTTCTTTTGAGACTTTAAAGTATAAAACTCAAATAGATTTAATGAAAAGAGAGAATTATGACATAACAAATTTTGAAAGTACTCTTGATCAATTTAAAAATGCGGTAGGGAAAAACGTTTCATTAGCGCAGGATAGATTTAATGACGCAATTTCTGAAATAGATAAATCAATAAGTCATTTACAAAAAACGAAAGAGGCATTATTGGTATCTAAAAAACATCTTTTATCTGCTGATAGTAAATCGCAAGATTTAACAGTTAAAAAGTTAACTAAAAATAATCCCACAATGAAGAAGAAATTTAATGATTTAAGAAATGAAGAAGACTTAAAATAAATTCAATTCAACTACAGAAAGTTCATAAAAATTTCATATTTAATAATTTCTGAATTAATAAGGATATAATACAACTATCGATTTACGAATAAATAATGGCTTCGAACACTCCTATTTATAGTATTGCAAAGGAACTTAATATTGATAGTAATAGGATTATATTAGCTTGCAAATCAATAGGTATTAATGCGAAAGGAGCCACAAAACGATTAAATGAAGAAGAATTAGAAAAAGTAAAAAATTACTTTGAAACAGGTAAAAATGTTTCTGAAGAAATAGTTGAAATTAACCAAAAGAAAACTTCAATTCAAAGCAAAACAAAAAAAATTAAAAGAGAAACAAAAATAAGTTATTTTCCAAATAGACTTATTGCGAAATCTTAAATAAAACAAATTTTTTCCTTATTTTAAGTATTTAAAACCACAGAAGAAATCTCTAATAAATTAATATAAGTAAAAATACTTAAAAATGGAAATCACTGAGGCCTTAAAATCTCTTGAAAATTCTTGGTCAAGAAAAGAGATCTTATCAAAAATAAAGAATGGTGAAAATTCTGAAAAAATAGTAAATGACTTTTGCTCTTCTAAACAACAAGAAATTCAAACACTAACTAATTTTATTAATCCAGACGACAAAGTCCTATTAAGTGAAATAGAAAACTTATCAAATATAGAGTCAAAACTAATAAATAAAATTAAAAATTACAGTTTTAATAAAGTTGATTCATCAAAAAAAGAAATAGTTCAAAAACAGATTCCACAACTTGAAAAAACAATATCATTTGATCTAGGTATTTTCATGATGAAATGGAGTAATAGATTTGTTTTTATTTCTCTTGTAGCGATCTCAGCAATAGCTTTAACTAAACAAGCCTGGGCTTAATTCGCTAAATTAATTCCATTAATATAAATTAAATTCTTGAAAGAGGATAGTTCTTATCTAATTCAATATACAAGTAGTGGACTTTATTGTGAACTAGCAGATGTTTGGATAGATCCAATTAAACCAGTAAAAAGAGCACTAATTACTCATGCCCATATGGATCATTTCACCTTTGGGAGCGATGAATATATATCAACCTATGAAACTGCGGTAATTATAAAAGAAAGAATAGGGAAAGAAATCAATATTAAAACTTACGATTATGAAAAAGAATTTAAAATTAACGGTATCAAAATTTCTTTTCATCCATCAGGTCATATTCTCGGGTCAAGTCAAATCAAATTTAGTCTCGCTGAAGAGATATGGTTAATCACTGGTGATTTTAAACGTCAAAAAGATGAAACTTGCAAAGAATATGAAATAGTAAAAACTGATTATTTGATAAGTGAATCAACTTTTGGCTTGCCAATTTTTAAGTGGGATGAACCTCAAAAGACGGCATCTGATATTACAAAATGGGTGAACTCATCCCAAGAAAAAACATCTATCTTATTTTGCTATTCGCTTGGAAAAGCACAAAGAATATTGAATGAAATTAGTAAAACAAATTTTATAAATAATATTTATACACACAGCAGTATTTATAGGATGAATAATTGTTATAAAAAATTAGGTATTGATATTATTGAAACAACGAAATTAGAACAAACTAAAAATAATTCGGATCTTAAAGGAAGTCTAATAATACTTCCACCTGCTTTAAATAAAAGTTCTTCTCTAAAAAATTTTAAAGACATTCAAACTGGATTTGCAAGTGGCTGGATGTCAATTAGAGCACTCAGAAAAAGATCTGGTTATGATAAAGGTTTTTCTATCTCAGACCATGCTGATTGGATAGCTATTTTAAAGACAATAAAAGAATCTAAAGCTAAAAATGTTTTTTTTCACCATGGAGATAGTGAAGCTTTAAATAAATACTTAAAAGAGAAAAATTCGATAAATGTTCTTGAGTTTGAATTTAAAAAATGAGCCTAAAAAAGTTTTCAGAATTATTTATAAATTTAGACTCTTGTAATAGCACAAATAAAAAGATTGGAATTTTACAAGACTATTTTTCTTCAAATGAGGCTTTAGAAAACTCATGGACAATATATTTACTTACAGGAAAAAACAATAAGCGATTTATAAGTGGACGATCCCTTAAAACTTTATTTTCAGAAATTTATGAATACCCTTTATGGTTAATTGATTCTTGTTATTTAAAAGTTGGAGATTCTGCAGAAGTCATATCTCTATTATTAAGGAATGTGATCACAGAAAAAAATACAAAATATCAAGATGTTTCTCTGCATGAATTATTAAATAAATCTTTTCCAGAGTTATCCATTCTTAAAGAAGATGATAAGAAGTTAAGAGTAAAAGAAATTTGGGAAACCATTCCAAAAGAAAATCTTCTAGTTATAAATAAAATCTTAACTGGTACTTTTAGAGTTGGAGTCTCTATAGGATTGATAACAAAATCTATAGCCAAGCTAATAAATATAGATGAAGCAATAATTTCTCATAGATTAATGGGCGATTTTATTCCCTCTGAAGAATCATATAAATTATTAATAGATAAAAAAATAAATCCTTCAGAGTTAAATTACAAACCTTACCCCTTTCTTCTAGCTAATACTTTTGAAAAGAAAATTATAGATAAATCAACTAATGATTTTCAGTTTGAATGGAAATGGGATGGAATCAGAATTCAATTAATAAAAAGGTCAGGAAAAGTTTCAATATGGACAAGAGGTCAGGATTTAGTAAATAAATCTTTCCCTGAATTAGTAGAAAAAATCTCATCTATCAAAGATGACTTTGTAATAGATGGTGAATTATTAGTCTGGGATTTTAAGCAGAGTCTTCCTCTTAATTTCTCTTTGCTTCAAAAAAGAATTAATAGAAAGGCTCCATCAAGATCAATTCAAAAAAATTTACCTATTATATTTATTGCCTATGATATTTTAGAAATAAATGGAGAAGATCAAAGAGACTCAAATTTAGAAATTAGAAGAAACAGTTTAGAAAAACATTCATATAATTGGTTAAATGAAAGTAAAGAAGAATTATCTAATATTTTTAAAATAAGTGATTTAATATATCCAAAAAATTGGGAAGAGGTAGAAACTTTTAAAAACAATTCTAGAGATAATGGAACAGAGGGATTAGTTATTAAAAATAAAAAATCAATCTACACTCCTGGCAGAAAGAAAGGTCTTTGGTGGAAATATAAAGTTGATCCAATGCAACTTGATGCAGTCCTCATTTATGCCAAAGGCGGGAGTGGGATAAGAGCCGGTTTATATACTGACTATAGTTTTGCTCTTTGGAAAGATGGAGAATTAATCAAATTTGCTAGTGCCTATTCTGGATTAAACAACACTGAAATTAAAGAGTTAGATAGATGGATTAGACAAAATACTATTGATAGATTTGGACCTGTTAGATCAGTAAGACCGGAAATGGTCTTCGAAATTTCCTTCGAAAATATTCAAATTTCAAAACGTCATAAATCAGGAATTGCTGTAAGATTTCCAAGAATAACTAAGTGGAGGAAAGATAAGCTGATTAAAGATGCTGATACTTTAGAAAACGCTCAGACATTAATGCTAAATAAATAATGGAAAGTATCTCAACTAAAAATCCAATCACTAATATAAAAGACTTTTTTAATAAAAATGGTTGGGAACCTTTGCCATATCAAATTGAATCATGGGAAGCATATTTTAATGGAGAAAATGGCATCATCCAAGTTCCTACAGGATGCGGTAAAACTTATGCAGCTTTAATGGGACCTCTTTCGAAATTAAAAGATTCCACAAAACGAACTGGATTAAGTATTTTATTAATAACTCCATTAAAAGCATTAAGCAGAGACTTAAAAAATGCAGTATGTTTAGCAGCCCAATTTTTTAATCAAGAAATAACAGTTGGAATTAGAAATGGTGATACCAGCCAATATGAAAAGAAAAAGCAAATACTTAAACCTCCAAATATTCTAATAACGACTCCAGAATCACTTTCTCTTCTCTTATCTAATAAAGAATCTAATAAAATATTTAGTAATTTATTTTCAATTATTATTGATGAGTGGCACGAGTTAATGGGTAGTAAAAGAGGTAATCAATGTGAATTATCACTGAGTTGGCTGAGAGGAAATAAAAAAGATTTACAAATTTGGGGAATGTCTGCAACTATCGGTAATATTACAGAAGCAGCACGAGCTATTGTTGGAATAAAAGGGGAACTCCCAACAGTAATAAGTACTAATATTCAAAAAGAAATTGAAATCCTTAGTGTTTTACCTGAAGAAGAAACGACCTTCCCATGGAGTGGACATTTAGGAATTAGGAGTTATTCTTTACTTCTCGAAGTATTAGATAAAAACAAAAGTACACTACTATTCACTAACACTAGGAATCAGTCTGAGAGATGGTATCAATGCTTAAGATTCTGTCTACCAGAAATGGAAGATAAGATTTCTTTACATCATGGTTCATTGGATAAAGATGAGAGAAAGATAGTTGAGGATGGGGTTAAAAACGGATCTATAAAATGGGTTGTTTGTACAAGCTCATTAGATTTAGGGATTGACTTTCAACCTGTTGATCAAATTGTACAAATAGGAAGTGCTAAGAACTTAGCTCGACTTATTCAAAGGGCAGGGAGAAGTGCTCATAGACCTGGAGGAAAGTCAAAAATAATTTTTATGCCCACTAACTCATTAGAATTACTCGAAATTAGTGCCATGAGGAGAATAATAAAAAGTGGAATATCTGAAAAAATTACACTTCCTGAATTATCTTTTGATGTACTTCTTCAACATCTGGTTAGTTTGGCTTGTGGACCAGGTTTTAATCCCATTACTGAAAAAGAAAGAATTAAAGATTGTTGGAGTTACAGAAATCTAAACGATCAGGATTGGGATTGGTGTATTGATTTTTTGGAGTATGGAGGAAAGTGTTTGAAAGCTTATCCAAAATATAAAAAGATAGAAAGAGAAAAAATAAAAGGAGACGAAAAAAACTTCAAATATTTTGTAAAAGATAAATCTTTAATAAGGATGCATAAGTTTAATATTGGAACGATAACAAGCGATAAATTTATAAATGTAAAATATTTAAAGGGGAAATCATTAGGCAATTTAGAAGAAAACTTTGCTAGTAAATTAAAAGCAGGTGATACTTTTTACTTCGCGGGCAAAATGCTCCAGTTTATAAAAATTAGAGATATGACTTTATACGTTAAAAAATCTTCCAAAAAAAGTTCCTTAATTCCAGCATGGGTGGGAGGACAAATGGCTATCTCTGATCTTTTAAGTGATAAATTAAGAAGTGAAATAGATATTTGCAATAACTTAGAAAATGATGATCAATATATTAATAATGAATTAAATTCACTACTTCCAATTTTAAAAAAACAGAAAGATCTTTCAGATATTCCTAAAAGGAATCAACTACTTATTGAAATCTATAAAACTAAAGAATTAACTAGTCTTTTTGTTTTTACGCTTGATGGAAAATTTGTTAATGAGGGAATTGCCTTTCTTTGGGCATTAAGATTTGCTAATAAAAAGCAATCTACATTTAGTATTTCTGCAAATGATTTTGGATTTAGCTTAACCACTTCAGAAAATTATGACTTTTCAATTATTGAAAAAGATTTTTCATATTTTATAGAAGATAGAAACTTGGAAGAAGATTTAGAAAATGCAATAAATTTTTCAGAATTAACAAAGAGAAGATTTAAAAACATTGCTCAGATTAGTGGATTAGTGAATCAAAATAATCCCACCAAAACAAAAAGTTCATCTCAACTACAAATAAGCTCAAGTCTTTTTTATGATGTATTCACTAGATATGAAGAAGATCATCTACTAATCAAACAAGCTCATGAAGAAGTAAAAGAGTACCAATTAGAAAATAAACGAATTACTAATTCTTTAGAAAGATTATCTAATTTAAAAATAATATTAAATGAGACTAAAACTCCAAGTCCATTTGCTTTTCCTTTGTTAGTTGAAAGACTAAAAAATACATTAAGCAATGAATCTATAGAAAAAAGAGTTGAAAAACTTATAAAAAAATATAATAGTTAAATGCAAAAAAAGTCTTTTTCAATAAGTTGGGGGGATTCGTCATTAGAAATGCTTCCTTCAAAAGCATTACTTTTGCCTCAAACAAATGAACTATTAATTTGTGACGTTCATCTCGGTAAAGCAGAATATTTTCAGCAGAATGGAATTCCTCTTACAAATAATTCAGATGAACAAAATTTATTAAGCATAAAAAAAATTGTAGAAAACTATAAACCTTATAAATTAATTATTTTAGGAGATTTATTTCATAGTAAATATTCAATAAGTGAATCTTTAAAAAGTAAAGTTGAAAATCTTTCAGAGTCATTAAATATTAAAATTGAACTAATAGTTGGCAATCATGATATCGGTTGCAAAGTCAAAAATATAAGCTTTCTTGAATATAAAAGATCTAGTAATTTTATATTTAGTCACGAGCCAATAGGAAAATTTGAAAATAACATTTTAAATATTTGCGGACACTATCATCCGAAAACATTTTTAAAAAATTCAAAAGATAAATTATCCTTTAAATGTTTTGCCATGGATGAAAAAAATAATACATTATACCTCCCAGCATTTGGAGATCTCACGGGAGGTTATCCTTGTAAGAATTCATTTAGAAAATGGGCAATTATTTCTGAAAAAGAAATTATTGCAATATAGAATCTATAAAATTATTAAAAATAATAATCAAATTCATCCTTTGAGCGTACTAATTTATACATATAAATCTCGTTATTATTTCTCATTTAGTAGGTTATATTCAGAAATTTAAATAGTTAATGATAAAAAAAAGCTATCAAGAAAAGAATATAAATTTATTTACCCTTTCATTAACTTGATAATTACGTTATAAAAAAAATAAACTTAACTTTTAATAATGAAAAAATTAATAACTATTCTTATATTTCAGGTTCTGTTGGTGCCATTTGGTGTGAATGCTAATGAAAACTTTTCTGTAGAGATTGAAGCCCTTACATTAGTAATGGAGCAATATGAAAAAGATTTTGATGTTGAACCTAAAACTGAACTAGAACTAAATAATAAAAAGCCTAGCTATATGTCTCTTAAACAAGATGAATGCAATGCTACTGTAAAAGTCACTGAGAAAACAGGCTTAGAAATTGTTGGGACTGAATCTTTCGATGTAAATGTTTGCAAGAAAGAAGTAAGTAAGGTTATAAATTAATTCCTTAAATATTTAGTAGAAGTTTATTCTTAAGTAATTTCAAATAAAAGAGGTCTTTTACTTAAAGAAGGTAAGACCTCGAGACCTGACAGAAACTTTGGAACGGGTTCTGTTAATTAATTGATAACTAATTTTAAATTGTACAGATGTAATAAAAAGTACATTTTAAATATTTATTCTTAATCTATTATTTATTTTTTTTAGATACTTTTTGCATTTCTTCTCTAGACATAAGAGCTTCTATTTGAGCTAAAACTTTATGCAGTTCTTCTGTCTTTGTTAGAGAAGCCTCAGCGACTTCTCTTAATTTTTCCAATTGTTCTTGAGTTTTATTCATAGTTAATTAGTTAGAAATACACCAATTGAAATGATGGTTTTAAAACAAATTTTCACTCACACATAAACCTATCTTCACTCTGTTTTTTATAAAGTCAAATAAATCTCTATCTATTGATGTTATATGAGGACTTGCAGTTAAAACTTCTTTTTTCATAATCACAATAAGATCAGAGATTAAAAAAGAGTTCAAAATTTATGATGTGAATACTGGTAAGCCTATAGTAGCTGTTGTTATTAATGCGCCTGCAAAGATTAAAAAAGGAAGATAAGGAAAGTTTTTCAAATTTACTTTGGTAATTCGAAACAACTATATAGGTATTTATACTGTTTGTCTAGTGCTAATTCTTTCAAATAGTTTAAATTCTTCTTTTATGGGTAAGAAATAAAAGTTATCCGAATTTCCCTGAGATATATTCTTGAGTTGTTTTTTCCTTAGGAGAACTAAAAATCTTCTTTGTAGAATTGAATTCAGCTAGATAACCAACCTTACCATCAAAACCATCGTCAAATGCAATTGCATTAAAAAATGCAGTCATATCACTTACTCTTAAAGCCTGCTGCATATTATGAGTAACTATTATTATCGTGTAATTCTTCTTTAGTTCGTGCATTGTTTCTTCTATTTTTAAAGTTGAAATAGGATCTAATGCTGAGCATGGCTCGTCCATAAGTATTATTTCAGGTTCGATTGCTATTGTTCTTGCTATACATAGTCTTTGTTGCTGTCCTCCAGATAAGGAGTAACCACTCTCATTTAATTTATCCTTGCACTCATCCCATAAAGCAGCCTTTTTAAGCGATAGTTCCACCAAATCGTCCATATCCCCTACAAATCCATTAATTCTTGCTCCAAATGCAATATTTTCATAAATAGATTTTGGAAAAGGATTAGGTTGTTGAAAAACCATTCCAATCCTTCTTCTAACTTCAACTGGATCAACTCTTTTATCATAAATATTCGTTCCATCAAAAAGAACTGTACCTTTTAACGAGCAATTTGGAATTAGGTCATTCATTCGATTTAAGGATCTTAGGACAGTTGATTTACCACAACCTGAAGGTCCAATAAGTGAAGTTATATCTCCTTTCTTAAACTCACAAAAAACATTTTTAATTGCTTCATTTTTTCCATAACTAATAGAAACATCCTCAAGAGATAAAATATTTTTCTTTTGAGCTTTTTTAGTATTTTTAATCATTTCATACCCTCTTAGTCTGCTCTGTAAATGCGGCTAAAATTCTTGAAAATATATTTACAGAAAGAATAGACAAAACAAGGATGAATGATGCCGCCCAAGCAAGTTTATTTTGAGCATCATATGGTTCTAAAGCAAAATTATAAATTAAAACGGCAAGAGATCCCATTTCATAAAACAAATCACCAAATCCAGTTATGTAGTAGTAAGAAAATAAAGCAGTAAAAATTAATGGAGCAGTTTCTCCCGCAGCCCTAGCTATACCAAGTACGACACCAGTTGCAATAGACCGAAAAGCTGAGGGTAAGGTTATTTTTAATATTGTTGTATACATACTTGCGCCTACTCCAAGAGAAGCGTACCTTAATTCATTTGGTACTAACTTTAAACCCTCATCAGTTGTTTTTATAACAGTAGGCAACATCAATATTGAAAGCGCCATTCCTCCAGCTAAGCCACTATACATACTTCCAAATAAAATTTTGGTAGAAACGATTAATGCATAAATAAATACACCTGCAATTATTGAAGGAACACCAGCTAAAACATTAACTCCAAATCTAATAAACCTTGAAAAAGGTCCTCCTTTTGAATATTCAGCTAGATAAATACCACCCCCGACACCTACTGGTATCGCAATAATTGAAGCAATGGTTGTGATTATTAATGTCCCGATTAATGCAGGGTTAATTCCACCAGCATCTAAATCATCTCCAGGAGGATTTGGTTCTAAAGTAAACAAATCAGGAGTAATCTGTGCCCCACCTTTAATAAGAATATAAGTTACCAAAAAAATCAAAGGAAGTATTGCTATAACTACACAGATTAAAGACAAAGAGGTAAAAACTTTATCTCCTATATTTCGAGATGAATTTTTCTGGTAAAAAAGTGAATTCATAATATCTAATATTTGAGACTAAATTTCTTAACTAGCCATTGAGCAAAGATATTTACCACCAAAGATAAAATCATCAGAACAAATGCTGCATAAAACAATGAGGAAACTTGACTTCCATCAGCTTCTCCAAATTGATTTGCGAGCATGGAAGAAATAGTATATCCAGGAGATAATAAAGACCAACTAAATGCATTAGAGTTTCCGATAATCATTGTGACAGCCATAGTTTCTCCCATGGCCCTACCTAAAGCTAATAAAACTCCAGCCATAATTCCTGATAATGCAGCTGGCAAAATTACTGAAAAAATTGTTTTCCACCTACTAGCTCCAATTCCATAAGAAGCATTTCTAAGTTTTTTAGGTACTTGATTAAGAGAATCTCTAGCAATAGAGGTCACGATTGGTAAAAGCATTACAACTAAAATCAATATCGCCAGCAAGGAATTCCTGCCAGTAGGTTCTGTACTAAATAAAGGAACCCAGCCAAAGAAATTATGTAAAAAGACAAAAAAGGCCCTAAAAAAAGGTTCCATCACAAATATTGCCCATAATCCCAATACGACTGAAGGTATAGCAGCTAAAAGTTCAACAAAAGATCCTATTATTTCTCTAAAGACTTTAGGAACAAAATCCTCTGTTATAAATATTGCGGTTCCTACCCCCAATGGAATAGTTATCAATAATGAAAGAAAAGAGGTTATTAATGTTCCATATATTGCGGTAAATGCACCATATTCATCTTTTACTGGATTCCATTCAGAGGTCACAAGAAACTTTAGACCATACCTTGAGAATGATTCAAATGACTGAAAAAAGACTACTAAAACAATTCCTAAAAGTATGATCGCTACAAAACTAGACAAGACTAGAGCAGTATTCTTAAAAATAATATCTATATTTTTTTCAATTCCGAATCTTTTTCGATTCTTGAAAAGAGCTAATTTCTCTTCCATTAAAAAAAGAATATCTTTATAAATCTACTACTAAATGAGCAAAAAGACTTCCAGAAAAGTCAAAATTTGGATATTTGATTATTTACAAGTTCTCTTGTTCGATGATGATTGAATTAAATTACCCATCCAATTTTTAATATCTGATAATACTTCCAAATCTAATTTGTAGTAAACCCATCTACCCTCTTGTCTATCAGAGATAAGACCTGAATCTTTTAGGATCTTTACGTGATAAGAAATTCTAGATTGAGATAATCCAGTTACTTTAACTATGTCGCAAACGCATATCTCTCCACCCATCATTAATTCAAGAATATTTATTCTGATCGGATCTGAGAGGGACTCCATTATCTTAATAAATTGCTCACTATTAATCTTTTTAAGTTGTTCTAACAAAATCAAAAGATAATTAACTTCTTAAATATTAACCTAAAAAAATTAATTACACATATCAAGAATTATTGATACATCAATTATTTTTGATATATAATAAAGCAGTTTTCAATATTTGTTATGAAAATTGGAATTAACGGATTTGGAAGAATTGGGAGGTTAGTTTTAAGAATTTTATGGGAAAGAAAAGATATAGAAATAACTCATATAAATGAAATAAGTGGGAATTCTTTAATTGCATCTCATCTCCTAGAGTTTGATTCTGTTCATGGTAGATGGAATAAAGATATAACTTCGAATGACAACGAAATAATGATTGAAGGTAAAAAAATTTCCTTTACATCAACAAAGAACTATCTTGATGTTCCATGGAATAAATCTTCGGTTGATCTTGTTTTGGAATGTACAGGGAAAAATAAATCTCCCGAAGAATTAAATCCATATTTTGATCATCTTGGAATAAAAAAAGTAATAGTTGCTTGTCCTGTAAAAGGAATTGTGGGAGGGGAACAAGCACTTAATATTGTTTATGGAATTAATCAAGCCCTTTATAAAGCTGATAAACATAAATTAATTACTGCAGCGTCCTGTACTACAAATTGCTTGGCCCCCATCGTAAAAGTTGTTAATGAAAATTTCTCAATTAAACATGGGGTCATAACAACTATTCATAACGTTACAAATACACAAGCACCAGTAGATTTTTACAAAAGTGACTTGAGAAGAGCAAGAGGATGCATGCAAAGCTTAATACCTACTACAACTGGATCAGCTAAAGCGATTGCTGAAATTTTCCCTGAATTGGAAGGAAAACTAAATGGTCATGCAGTAAGGGTTCCACTTCTAAACGCCTCATTAACCGATGTGGTTTTTGAATTAAATAAGGAAGTAACTGAAGAGCAAGTAAATAATGAACTTAAAAAAGCATCTGAAACATACTTAAAAGGTATTCTTGGATACGAAGAGAGACCCTTAGTATCAGCTGATTACTTAAATGACTGTAGAAGTTCAATAATTGATGGACTTTCAACGATGGTTGTAAATTCAAATTTATTAAAGGTTTATGCTTGGTATGACAATGAGTGGGGTTATAGTTGCAGGCTTGCAGATCTTACTTCTTATGTAATTGAGAAAGAAAATAAATTTTAGTTTTTATGAAGTTATCTAGTCTTCAACAATATAGTGTCGTTACCGCAAACTATTGGGCATTTACTCTTACTGACGGTGCATTGAGAATACTAGTTGTTGGTCATTTTCATGAACTTGGTTATTCAACTCTGCAAATTGCTTTACTTTTTCTTTTCTATGAGTTTTTTGGAATAATTACAAATCTTTTTGGAGGCTGGATAGGAGCAAGATATGGTTTAAGACTTACTTTATGGATAGGAACAATTTTGCAAATTCTTGCTCTTTTCATGCTGATTCCAGTCAAAGAGAATTGGTCAGTAATCTTTAGCGTCTCATACGTTATGTTAGCCCAAGCTCTTAGTGGGGTAGCAAAAGATTTAAATAAAATGAGTGCAAAAAGTGCAGTTAAATCAATAGTTCCAGATTCAGAAGAGAATAATCAAAATAGTCAAAAACAATTATTTAAGTGGGTTTCAATTTTAACAGGATCTAAAAATGCACTTAAGGGTGTTGGCTTCTTCTTAGGGGGTCTCTTATATAAGCTATTGGGCTTTAATAGTGCAGTCGGAATAATGGGTTTAGGTCTATGCTTCGCATTCTTTTTAACTTTATGTCTTCCTAAAGATTCAGGGAAAATGAAAAGAAAGCCAATTTTTAAAGACCTTTATTCAAAGTCTCAAGGTATAAATATTCTTTCAAGTGCAAGGTTTTTCTTATTTGGAGCAAGAGATGTCTGGTTTGTAGTAGCTCTTCCAGTCTTTTTAGACATTTCTTTTGGATGGGATTATTTAAAAATAGGACTATTTTTGGGTGGATGGATAATAATCTATGGTTTCTTTCAAGTATTAGCTCCATTACTTAGAAAAGTATGGGGAAAAAATAACAGCCCATCAAAAACTACAGTTCAATTTTGGGGACTTATCTTGACGGTTATTCCTTTATTTATTGCTGGAGCTTTAAACGGCGATAAATCATTAGGCCCTGTAATTGTTATTGGATTAATAATATTCGGATTTATTTTTGCAATGAATTCATCTACTCATTCGTACTTGATTTTGGCTTATTCAGATAATGAGAAAGTAAGTTTAAATGTTGGTTATTACTATATGGCTAATGCCGCGGGAAGATTATTAGGAACATTGCTATCTGGCTTATTATTTATGCTCGGTAAAAATGCCACTATAGGTATGCAATATTGTTTATATACTTCATCTATTTTGATTTTTATTGCTTGGCTTACTAGTTCTAAATTACCTTCCTATTCTTCCAACAGCATCAATTGATTTTTTTAGAATTTCTCCTTTCAAGGGTACGAAACCTAAGGCAGGTGCTTTTGATTGGTATTCATCGCTGAGCAATTTGTAGAACGTATCTTGAATTGCCTTAGTATTTCTGCCATTACCCTTTTCATAAGCAAGTATCCAAGTTAAGGTCGCTATTGGATAAGCTCCTTTAGCTGTAGGGTTGGGATTTTTACCAGCTAGGTTCTTATCAAGATTTATTCCATTTAAAGCTATTGCGCCTGACTTAGTATTCGGAGTAACAAATTCACCAGAAAGATTTTGTAAAGCTGCAGCCCTTACATTTCCTTTTATATATGATTGATTAACATAACCAATTGCTCCGGGAGTATTTTGTATAACACCCGCGACACCAGAATTACCTTTAGCTCCCACTCCCGCAGGCCACTTAACCGATTTACCAGTACCTAAATTCCAAGTTTTAGAAAAAGCCTCCATAGAATTTGTAAAAGCTTTAGTCGTGCCTGAACCATCGGAACGATGTGACCAAGTTAATTTACCTGACTTACATCCTAATTCCTTCCAATTTTTTATCATTCCCATTGCTACTTGAACAGCCTGCTCTTGAGTTAATTTCAAATCGCAATCATAGTTATATCCAAACGCGATTGTTCCACCTATCATCGGTATTTGTACAAGTCCTCTAGTAACTTTTTGTATATCAGAATCTTTCATCGGATCATCTGAAGCTCCAAAATTCACGGTTTCATCAATAAAAGCCTTTCTTCCAGAACCTGATCCCACAGCCTGATAATTCACCCTAGGACCTCCAGCTTTAGCAAGATCAAAAAACCATCTTGTATAAATTTTCGAGGGAAATGATGCACCTGCCCCACTCAATCTTTTTGATGCCATCGCAGATGGAGAAAGTATTAATGAAATTGCAGAAGAGAAAATGAGAGCTTTTTTAAAAATGCTCATGACAACCCTAAGATTAAAGACAATTTATTTATAGCATCTAACAAAGGAAGAAAAATAAAGATTAAGAAATGCATCAAAATATTTTGATATAATCAAGATTTCTTGATATGTCTATTTCAGAAGCTCAACTGAAACTACAAGATTTCCTAAAAGCCTATTAAGGGTAGTTAGTTGTTCCTTACTTCCAAAAGCAATTAATACCTGACCTGGCTGAAGTAAAAAATCTCCTCCAGGATTAGTTATTAACTTTTCATCTTCTTTTATTGCCAATATTTTTGCTCCACTCTTTTTACCTATTCCAAGCTCTAAAAGAGTTATCTTTTCTGCAGTTTCAAAAAGGCTAATATCATTACTTAATTCAAATTCTTCAATTTCACATTCACTTCCCGCCAATAAATCTAAAAAGTCAATCGCTATTGGTCTTAAAGCCATTGAGGCCATAGCTCTTCCCGCTGCTATGTAAGGACTTACAACAATACTTGCACCAGCTAATCTCAATTTACTAGCTGCTTCTTCCGTTCCAGCTCTAGCAATAACTCTAATTGAACTTCTTATCCCTTTAGCACTTAAAACGACATATAAATTAGCAGCATCATTAGGTAAGGTAACAACTAAACTTTTACACTTATCTAATCCAGCTAACTTTAAAGTTTCATCAAGTGTTGCATCGGCACAAAGTACTTCTAAACCATTTTCTTCAGCAATCTTTTTTCTATCTTCATCGCTTTCTACAACAATAATTGGAATATTTTGTGTTTTTATTTGATTAGATATTTCCTGACCTACCCTCCCATATCCGCACAAAATTACATGATTTTCCATTTTTCTTAGAAGTCTTTTAAAGCGTAATTCATTTACTCTTTGAAAATAGCCGGATTCAAATAATCTAACAGCTTTTTGAAAGGTAAATTGAATAAAAATTAATCCACCAACGATTATTAGAACAGTGATAATTCTTCCTTCGGGACTTAAAGTTTGAACTTCTCCAAAACCAATTGTGGTTATTGTGATCAGAACCATCCATAAGCAATCACCCCAATCCCATCCCTCTGTAATTCGATACCCAATAGCACCTAAAAAAAACAGAAAGAATAAAGAATAAATAAGACCAAACCAAGGCCTTAAGTAGTCTTTAATAAAATAGAACTCAAATAATCTAAGTTTCATATTTCCTATTATCGTTAACTATTCAAAAATTTCACAATATTTTTCTATTATGTAGCTAAAAGAATTTATTAATTTTGTGAAATACATATTTAGCCGGATATTAATATTTATTTTTGTCGCAATATGCATTAAACAAATGCTTTCTGTTTCAGGGGTAATTTAAATCTCTCAAAACAATTTTTTATTGTTTTACTTTTACTGACTCAATTAAAAAATCAGAAGCTGATTTCAACCAATCGGCTACAGTCAAACGTAGATCAGGTTGTGAATATACTAATGCGACAATAATCGCAACTAAAATTATTTTCACCATGGCTGTTCAAATATTCTTTCGAATTAAAGCACATCTATAAATTAAAAAGAACCTTAACTAAATATAAATCAGACTAATTACCTAATTAAAATTTCTCTAATTGATTAAATAAATATTCTACTCTTCTTAAATTAACACCTAAGTCTGATTGACCTAATCTTGCCGCTGATCTTATTTGAATTATCCCTTTGGACCTATCAACATAACTCCTTGCATCGAGTTTTAAAATCTCCAGATCATCCGGAAATCTGAATATTGCACTTCTGCAAACACCTCTCCAGTAATTTTTACCACTTTCTAGGACTTCAGTTCTAGGTAAACCCTCAGCTAAAGAAACGAGTTGAATAAATTTCTGATCAACATTTATTAGTTTCTTTTCAACTAAAACACTATTTAATGGGTTTGTTATAGGAGCAAGGCTTTGTGCTGTAAAAGTCATCTTATTAAAAACTATTCCAATGTTCTAACTGATTTTTTATGCAAAGTGAGAGCTAAAAGAAAAATAATTTCCTGAACCAATTGATCTTTCTGAAACAAATTATTATTTAAAATTTTTTAAAACTTTAGGTTTTTTATAATCTTTTTTGATAAGGAGGGTTGTCTACTCTGATTAGTTTTCAATTTTCTTATCCAAAACATTACTCCAATTAACAAAAAAAGTTCAATTATTATTCCTAAACCAACCACATTCATTATTATTTTTTCTCCTTTTTCTTTTTAGATCCCTCAATATAAGGAACAAGAATATTTAATAACCACTTTTTAAAAGAATTAATTAGATTCATTATTTACTTACCTTTCTTAAACAAGCTTCTTCCTTTAATTAGATCTTCAATGTTAGGCCAGGCTGCTATTAATTCCTTAAGGGCTTTTCTATTTGGAGTATAGAAAATACATGAGAATGCACTAATTAAATAAATAATGAACCAGACTTTATTTTCTGTATAAGCTAAAAAGAATGAAAAGATAAAACTTCCAATAAAGAAAAAGAAAAATAATCTATTTATTACCTCAAGAGGCGTTCTTTTAAGTCTGTAAAATATTTTGTTTTTATTATTGATATCAGAATTAGCTTCAAACTTATTTTCATATGAATTAATTATTTCCTCCTCAAGAATCTTCTCATAATCTAGATTTCCAGTTGGATTAGAATTATTTGACTTACTACTCATGTACTTTCTATCAACTATGTAAATTCTCTAAATATTATAGATCTTAGTCAGAAAAAATTTAAGTCAAAATTTTACATGCTTCAAATCAGACAAAAAGGTCATGTTTTTGAAAATACTCAAAAATGGTTTTATTTATAAATAAAACATTACTTAAAATATTCTTTTTGATTTTTTCAATTCTTAGGATCATCGATAAGACTGGATTCTTTTAGATTTTTAGCAATCAAATAATTGAAAGGCAATACTGTATTATCAAGTTAAAATATTAAAAAATCTCAAGTTACATGCAAAGATATTTAATTTCTTATGAATTTGCAGACGGTGAAGATCAAGAAGAAGGAGGAGAAATGCTTATTAATTGGTATGAATCGGGAGGGCCTCAAAATAGACCTGAGAACTACGAAGTTCATTCATGGATTTTTATGATCCAAAATGGCATTGGTCATTCCGTTGTTAGTGCAGATTCTTTAGAAACAATTTGGAAACAATGGCATCCATGGAGAAGACTTATGGATATTAATATTCAACCTTGTTTAGATCTTGATGAAACTGTGTCTTTATTTAAGAAGGAAAAAATGAATACTCGAATTGATTAAAAAAGCATTTATGAGCTTTTTCTAAATTTTCTTTTAGTAGCCATCAATACTTCAGACATATCTAACTGCGTTAAAAAAGGTTAGAAAAAATTTTCCATGATGTTTGATTCTTATCACATTTATTTTAAAGGAGAAATTCTTTTTAAAAACCTTAGTAAGGATGAGTTTGAATTCGTTTGGGGCAAACTCTATACTTCCTACATTAATGCCTTAAATGAGGAACTTACATTTGAGATAATTAGTGAAAAGAGTGTCAAGGAGTCAGCTTATAATTTAGAACCATCCTATTGATCTAACTAATTACTTCAGGAATAAAAGATAAAAAGTTTTTTATCTTCAATTTCACAATATTCCTTTTCTTCCTTACTGATATCAAGGCTTAAATTTTTTGCCTCTTTCTCAACATTTAAACTATAAGTTTTAAGAATCTCATTTCCCTTAAAGAGAGCAGCAATACCAATATCCGTTATAAACCAAACAAAATGAAATGTCTCACCTATTGGTTCCTCTTTTAAGGCATCAAGTAGAAAACCATGAGTAGAGTTCATTTAATTAAATTGATTAATTGCCGCCGTTGCAGTATCTGACTGCCTCTGCATTAGTACTACCATTTTCTACAATTTCAGTTACACAATTATTAAATACTTTAGATTCCTTTTTAATAGAGCAAAATCCAAAAGCTATTGCAGATAAAGCGACTGCAGATACGAAACTAGAACCAAGTTGAATAAAACCATAAGCAAACATGATTTTTTTCTTTCCACCGCATTTTTTAGAATCTGTTTTTTCTTCTGTCATTTTTATTTTTGAATATGACTTAATCTATTAGATTGATTTTGAATGTGAAAAATTAAACCAGAGAGAAAACCGAATTAGCATGATTTTTTTTGCAAACTTTTAATGAATATTTTTTAAAAAAATAAAAGTTGTAAAATTTTCCTTTAAGAAAATTTTCATTTTGAAACATGTAGCAAATCAAAAAGTATTTAATTTACGACCAAAAAATTTTATTTATAAAAATATCTTTTTTATAGAAAAGGAATGATCCCATTGTTATTTCAGTCAGTTTTATTGATTATTAAACTACATTTAATATTTTATTGATGCAGTATTAATACTCAGAAAATAGGCCAAAAAACCCTGTTTTTATCTTGATCCCCGTGAGTTATCCACTTTTTAACCATTTTTCAACAGGTTTTTCCACAAGTTGTAGATTTAATTCACTTTTCTATGTGCGAAATAAAATATAAGGTTTTTTTGTAAAAAATGTCACGCGGAATTTTTTTGGGAACGATAAGATTAAATTTGCTTTAATAGATTTTTCAAATTCAATGATTGAAAAAATAATTAAAAAACAATCATCTGAGATGCAAAAAGATTTTAAAAAATCAAATCTTGATATTCTTACTGAAGAAAATGATCGCTTATTAAAAAGTCTTAAAAGGCCAAGCGGTTCTTATAGAGCTGCTTAATAATTTTATTATTTTTAAACTTAAGATATTCCACTAATAATCTTTCAATAAATAAAGTCTAAAAATAACTTTTCGCAAATTCAAACCAAATTAAATTTATTTTTATGGATATCTAAGTAACCTTAGAATTCAAAATATAAATTTTCTATTAAATCCAATAATATCAAGGTTTAACACTAACGGTAGTAATTAATAGTAGTTATATTAAGTAAATCTCATGTTGAGATTAAATATATATTCATTGTGAATTTTTCTAGAAAATACTTAATATTTTCTATCCAATCAATCCCTAATGTAATCAATCCACTTTTGAACCCATGACCATAAAAGAATTAAAAGTAAATTACAAAAAGCTTTTAAACAAAGCAGATAAAGCAAATGGCCGCAAAGAAACTGTTTCTTTTTTGAATAGAGCTGCTAAACTCAACTCCAAGATCTATTCTAAAACCAAGACTAATTGCATCAAATGCAATGGTGTAGGTTACTTAAGAATCTCATTAGACGAAGCCAAAACTTGTCTTTGCTGTTACGGAAAAGGTTTTTTGATGGAAGAGATCCAAAGATTTTAACTATTTAAATAATTAATTAGAAATGAAAGATCTCATTCAAGCTCATAAAAAGTTAATAAGTACGGTTAAAGAGCAGATGGGGTTTTCAGATTATGGAATGTATTGGTTAGCTTTTATTGAAGGTGGATTAACCATATGGTTGTTAGAAAGAATATTTTTTCACTGGTTAAAGTTTTAAAGAAAAATTTAAATCATTTGAAAAATAAATTCTAATTTTTTTTAGTTTGAGAATATCGTTTCCATGTAAATAGTTGTAGGATGATAAAAAACTAATCATATGCAATTATTAGGTTTAATTTTACTCGCTGCTAGTAGCTGGTATCTATGGAAATTAACTTCAAAATTTCTTGATGAGCCAACAAAAAAAGAGCTTTCGAATAGTTTTAATGGGTTAAAAAACAAATTAAAAGAAAGTAAAGAAAGTTTTTCAAAAGCAAAAATAAGTGAAGCTTGGGACAAGTATAAAGAGGAAGGCGGCGCTCTTTCTAATAAAGATAAAAAATAGTGGAAATTTTTAGTATCACAAGCTTTACTAAAGAAATATCTCGTATTGATCTAATTGGTATTTTGGTTGGGCATTTAGTGTTTGCTATAGCTTTAACGCAAATTTTGGACTGGACATGGCTTAAGAATTTAATGAGTGAGGAGGATAAATTAAAAATGCTCAATAGTTACACATGGAAAGACTTATTAGTTGACGGAGCAATCGTTGCGGTAGTTATTGGAATTATTTTTCTCATCGTAAGTATATTTCTATAAATGAACATCACATATATACTTTTGATATTTTTATTAGCCTCATTAATAATTTTTTCTCAAATAGTAAAGTCTTCAGAAAAATCCCCATAATAAATGTCAGAAATTTCTAGCAACTCATCGTCAGGTTGGTATTTAATAGCAATCGTAAGTACAATATCTTTTTTAGCTTTGATATATTTTGGGAAAACAAAATAAACAGCATTAATTAATTTTTTAATTATGTCATAAATAAAATTTGTTAATTGACTTCTGATTAAAAATTACAAATGAAAAAGCTATTAGTTTTACAACATTTAGAAATCGAAGGACCAGGGCTTTTTTATCAGATAGCTAAGGAGAGGGAGATGAATATAGAAATCATCCGTCTGGACCAAGGTGATGGCCTACCTAAAACTAATAAAGACGATTTACTTTTAATAATGGGTGGACCAATGGGAGTCAAAGATATTGGGAGCACAAAATATCCATGGCTAAAAAAAGAAAGAGATTTTATAAAGTCAGAATTAAAAAAAAAGACAAGTATTCTCGGAGTTTGCTTAGGTGCTCAGTTATTAGCAAACGCAGCAGGAGGAGATGTCGAAATATTAAAACAAGGATCTCCTCCTAAACCTTTACCAGAAATTGGATGGTCTCAAGTTTTTTTTAATCAATCAAATAATGACTTAAAGAAATTTAGTGAAACTCCTTTTCATGTCCTGCATTGGCATGGCGATAGAATTTTATTACCAAAAAATGCCGAACTCATTGCCAGTAGTATGTGTTGTAAAGAGCAATTTTTTAAGATTGGGGATTTAGCTTACGGTTTACAATTCCATGTCGAGTTAAATAAGGAAATGACCGAAAGATGGATAAATGAGGATAAATTATTTATAACCAAAGGATTAGGTCCAAAGGGTCAGTCAATTTTAAGGGAGGAGGATAAAAAGTATGGAGAAAAAACAATCTTAAAAAGAAAGGAATTAATTAATAAACTTTTTAATTTACTAATCAAATAAAAAAGCCCTGTCACTTCAAGAGAAACAGAGCTTTTAATATTTGTTCAGGTTGTTTTTATATAAATCTATTAATAATAAAACCTTTTTTCTTTATTAAAGAATAAGAGACCAATGAACAGGTTGTAGATGCTGATTTCACGGTCTCTTTTGTAACCGTAATTTTCGGTAGATACGACAATGAATCACCTCCTTTACTAATATTTTCCTTAACATAACCAAGATGATTTAATAAAGAAACTAAATATATTAAAATTTAAAGCTTTTTTAACAAATCATTTTTTATAAGCCAGAGTTCAAGTAAATAAGTTAAATCTACCAAGGCAAAATCTCTCCATTAGTATGCCAAAATGTCCCAGTATTATTTTTATTAAGAGAGTCGATACGTTTTAAGAGTCCATTTGCGGATTCTTCTGTAGATATACCATTTTTTGTAAATCCAGTCATACGAGTACTTACTAAGCCTGGATGCAAAATAGCAACATAAATATCTTCTTTTAACAAATCTCTTGAAAGTGATTTCGCTGCCATGGATAAAGCCACTTTAGACATCCTATAACCATAAGAACTACCGGATGAATTATCACCAATGGATCCCATTCTGCTCGTGATGAAACCAATCTTTGAATTCTTTTTTAAAAGACCTTTCAGTACTCTAGTCATAGAAAGAGGACTTAAAGCATTTACTACAAATTGACGAATAATACTTTCATGATCAAAATTATCAATCGAATTAAATTCATAAATACCTGCATTATGAATTAAACAATCTAATTCGACCCCTGATAATGCTTGCCTTAAATTATTGATAGAATCCTCTGAAGAAATATCGATATTTTCTTCAATTCTTACACCTAAGTTTTTTAAATCTGAAGAAGCCTCTCTACAGGTAGCTATGACCTCATCTCCTCTTTCAATAATTTGTTTACATAATTCCATTCCAATTCCTCTATTTGAGCCAGTTATGAGGTAAGTAGACATATTTTTAGATAATTTCAAATATTATAATTTCTGAAGCAATAAACATAAAAAATTAATTACTAATTCTTTTAGTGTAATGGAAATGATTTTAGTTATAATTCAATAATGTCAGAAAGCAAAAGTCCATTAGACAGAATTTATAGATTAATAGCATCGCATGCTTGGATGACTGAGAACGAAGCAAAAGTATTATTAGTAATGATGTATGCATCCGGAACTAAGTCTTTAGGATTGGAGGGTAAAGGTTTAAACCAATTTATGGAAAGGTCATTAGAAAAAATGTGTTCCGATAATAAAGAAAATTTACAAGAATATCTTTTAAAAATTAAAGATAAATTTCCCAACAATGAATTACTTTCAGAAGATTAATTCATGGAGATCTTAAATCAAGAATTTACTCAAGAAATAATTAGACTTACCTGGAGAAATCCTGTTTTTATGGCTTTCGCTATAGCATTGATATGGCTAATCCCACAATTAGTAATTAGAAAAATTTTGTCAGAAAATTATAAGAAAAAGAAATTAGAAAAACAAAAAGACAAGATTCGGAAGCTATACCCTAAAGCTCTTAAATAAAAAATTTAAGCTGCATAGTAAATTTAAATTAGTTTGAGAGATTTTTTCATGAATTATAAAATTGTAAGAATTGATGGAAAAGAAGATGATGTCACATCCCAAACTTTTTCAAACTTTGCTGATGCTTATGATTTATTAGATGAAATATATGGAGATATATGTTGTTCGGATGCTGATTATGGAGATATTATTTATTACGATATTGTAGAAGATTAGAAAATAGAAAAAACCATACATGAAAAAGAAATTTGAAAATTGGGAACCTACTCATGAACAAAATATTGGAATAGTTTCAAGTGTTTATGAATTTATTAAAGAGGAACTTTCTGAGCTTCAAGAAATAACGGAATGTCCTGATTCTTTTATTTATGATTTCATTGCAAGAATCCAACATGAGTGGCATCCAGAATCATGTCACTCATTGGCTAGAAATCACAAAAAGAATGAGAAATGAGAAAATAATTTTTTAACAATTCATAAGATTAAAAAATAATACAATTATTTTACTCATTGATTTATTTTTAATATTATTCAAAATTAAATATTATTAAAAAATGATTATTCGAGTATTGGGTATAGTTTTGATTCTTGGAACTATTGCATACTATGGTTTAGTTTTAACAGGCAATAGCACGTTATAAAATTCTTTTTTTTATTAAAAAATAATATATGAAATGGCCTCCCACAAATTGCTGGACAGCACCAAAAACAATCGAAGGGAATCGTCATTATCAAGTAAAGGCCTACGGAGGTAAAAATGACAAAAGATGGGTAGATCTGTTCCCAACAAAAAACAAAAAAGATATTAAAAGGATTTCTT
>QCUR01000006.1:0-138871 GCA_003208875.1 Prochlorococcus sp. AG-679-M23 | reverse complement strand
ATTCCAATTATTGAATTAGTTCTAAACTGTTTCCTGCCAAAAATTCCTAAAAAAGAGACTATAAATAATACTAAATTTGCAGGTCCCAAAACAAATGATAATTTACCAATTGATTCTGGAAAAAATAGCCATAAAAGGTGAAACTTGCTATCTCTATTCCAATTTCTTATACCTTCTTCCCAAGAGATTAAATAATTGTCACCTGGGTTAAAAAAAGTAGAAAATAAGGGATATACAGGATTATCTGTTAAATAAAATCTATAAAATATAATAGAAACTAAAGAAATTAAAGCTATTAAAAATGGAAAGCTCAAAAAGTAAAATTTAAAATTTGAAAAATTAAATTTGGAAAATTTATTCTTATTAACATAGATTAGATATATAAAAATAGGAAAAGAAATTATTAATGAACTTATTTTAAAACTAATCGAAATCAATAAAGCCGTTAAAAGATATTTTAATTCCGTACTTCCTTTTCTTTTTTCCCAAACTAGGAAAATAATTAATAGAAATGCATCTCCAATAAAATTATTTTTGCCAATAGTAAACCATTGTATTAATACAGGTGAAGATAAAATGATTAAAGTGATAATCTTACTGGTATTTCGTCTAAGAATCAAAAAGGAGATTGGGATAATAGGAATCATTTTTGTAAACCTTATAAACCATGTGGTGTGATCTTGAAAATAAAATAAATTTGAAAAATCAGAAATACCTAAAAGACCTTGATGCAAATCGCCATCAATAAATAATCGATTTTCTAGCCAAAACTTATAGGGATAACCAACATATATATTTATTGCATCATGACTATTTATTGGACCGAGAGAAACTATTATCATTAATAAGATAAATGCGTATATTATTTTCAGATAAAAACTATTTTTGTATAGATTACTTATATTTTTAAATTCAGTTTTACATCTTCCAAAGTAATCGAAAATTTCACTTCTATGATCACTTTTATATAAAAGGAAAAATATCAATAAAGAATATATTAAATTTAATGGAATAAAAGTAAATTCTAAAAAAGTAAAAATTAATCCTATTACCCCAGATGTTGCTATAGAAAGCATTAATGAAACTGTAAAAACAGAATATATTGATTCTTTATTATTTTCTAATTCTTCTGATTTTATTAATTTCAAAAAAAAGAATAAAAAACCAAAAAATATTGCAGTCATTTAAATTATTTATTTGCAGAGATATTTAAAAATTCTTACTATATAAATATACATTAATATATTCTATTCCAATAAAATATATAATCAATATTAAAATTTCCGAACCTATTAATTAATAGATAATTTTAAAAGGTAAAAATAAAAATCCTCCAAAAAGATGAAGAAACAAAAAAAAATGTTAATTATTGAATTAAATGAATTTTGTCCTAATTATTTAAGGGACATCGCTGAAATTTTGAATTTAGACTATTTAAAGGAAATTCTAAAACTTAATCACAGTAAAACCTTTACTAGTGAACTAAGAGAATTTCAGGGTTTGGATCCTTGGGTTCAATGGGTAAGTATAAATAATGGTATTCCTCTTAAAAAACATGGAGTTAAAAGATTAGGTGAAATATCAAAAATTAAAAATAAACAAATTTGGAATTATCTAGCAAATAAAAAAAATATTAATTGGTTGGTAACTGGAGTTATGAATTCGAAAAAGGGAGACTCGAATGGATGTGTATCATTCATCCCAGATCCATGGTCTTCTGATGAAAAAGCTTACCCAAGTGAACTAAATAACTTTTTAGAATTACCAAGATATGTTGCTAAGAATTACTTATCCTTGAACTTTTTTAAATTACTGAAAAAGTCAATAAAAACAATTCCATTCTTTTTAAAAATTGAGAATTTTAGTTTAACAAAAAATCTTTCAATAAAAATTTTGAAAAGTATATTTAATCCCGGTTTGAATATTCATACTTTAACGATCCTCTTCGATTACTGCTTAGTGTTATATTTTGTAAAAAAAAAAATAAAGAGAGATCCTGATTTATCAATTATATTTCTAAATCACATCGCACACTTGCAACATCATTTTTGGTATAAAACACCATATATTCATCCTCAAATGAAATTTGGTATGGAAATTTGCAATGAAATAATAAAACTGCTTATGAAATCTTTAAAGAGTAATGAAATAGTTTTAGTTGTAAATGCATTAAAACAAAAAAGATCAGGTAAAGATGGAATCCAAGTATATAGACAAATAAATCCTATTGAAGTTTTGAAAAGACTTAATATCAAAAATGTAGAAGTTCAGCAAAACATGACAAATGATGGGACATTAATATTTAAAACAAAATACGAACTAAGTAAGGCTCATAAAATACTAAAAAATTGTAAATTAAGCACTGGTGAAAAATTATTTTTTGTTGAGAAATTATCAATTTTTAAACTTTTTATTCAACTAAACATTAATAAAAATATTAAAGTAGATACGCTAGTAATTTCTGAAAGAATCGCTTTCCCATTTTACGATTTATTTTCAAATTTAAATAGAACAGGATCTCATATTTCTGATGGTGATATATATAGTAGAAATATTAATTTACCAGATAATCTAGAAAATCATTTAATTTATAAATATGTATTTAATACCTTTTAAAGTTTTGATTGGAAAGATTTTTTAATTGTCTTCTTAGCGGTCTTTGAGTTGAATCATAGTATAAAAAACTTAAAATAAGTTGAACAGAAATTATTGATGAAGCTAAAAATAATATTTGAACTCCTAGTGGACTTTCAATTCCTAAATTTCTGTAATAAAGAATACTCCTCATCCCAGCTATTAAGGTAAATGATACACTAATAAAACTAAACAAAATTGATAAGCTACCTGGATTAAAATCAAGCAAAAAATATTGATAAATAACTCTTTTTATAAAAATAATTAAATGCATAATGTTATATCTAAAAAATTCTAATAAAGGATTTAAATCTGATTTTTCATTTTTATAAATAGTAGGAATTGATATTTCACTTATTGATATATCACACAAACCACAACGAAATAAAAGATCACTTTCAAAAAAATATCTATCATCTGCCTTTTCATATTGAATTCGATTTAATATTTCCGCATTAATTGCAATAAAGCCATTTGTGGGATCAAATAATTCCCAATACCCAGTAGATATTTTAGTTATAAAACTTAGAGCAATATTTCCTAATAATCTTATCTTAGGCATACTGGTTAAAACATTAATATTTCGAAATCTATTACCTTTGCAGAATTCAGAATTTTTATTAATTATTGGCTCAACTAAACTTGGAATATTACTTGGATCCATCTGTCCATCTGAATCTATTTTGATAATAATTGAAGCTTTAATTTTTTGAGCATATCTTATACCTGTTTTTGTTGCTCCTCCTACGCCCTTATTTTTAATTTGATAAATTACTTTTAACTTCTCACTTTTAATAGAATTTTCAATAGCTAATCCAGTTTTTTCAGGACATTTATCATCTATACAAATTACCATATCTACATAATTTATAATGTCTCTAACAACCAAAGGTGCAATTTTTGCACTTTTATAACATGGAACTACAGCAACTAATTTCATACTAGAGAAACATATATTAGTAATAAATTAATCCTTATTTGCTAAAAATTCAAATAATAACTATTTTAAAGTTTAAAAAATTATCTAATTTTTGATTTTATTTCAAAAAATATTCATATTTTAAATAATTATCCTTATATTTATCATTAAAATGTTTAGAAAGTCCATAAAAAAATTTAATAATAATATCCTTTTATGAAAATTTCAATCTTCAATCATAAATTATTAAATAGCCAGGAAGCGAAGTTTATTTCTTACGCAATTGTTGTTTGGACAATTACACAGATTTCATTACAAACTCTCCTTCTTTTTTGTCCAATAAACATCTCAACTTTCTTAAGTCAATTAATATATTTAGTTCTTGGTTTTAAACTTTATAGTCAAAAAGTTTTTAATAGTTCTAAAAATAAAAATAAAAATAAGATAAACTTCCTTTTAATGTCAATTTTCTTATGGATCATTAATAATAATGGAATTAGTTTTTTAAATATATTTTTAAAAAACAAAAATTTTTCAGCAGCTCTAATGATACCGGTTTTAGCATTTTTTTCATTTATTATTCAAAAGAATTTAATTTTTAAATAAAAATTTTAGTTGACTTTTCTTAGATAATTTATTATTTCATCCGGCAATATTTTTAAATTTCCTCTTTGAAAATCTCTTAATAAATCAGCTGATAACTTTAAAACTTTATCATAATTATATAATTTATATTTGTTTTTCAATTTAAAAAAATCTTGACTGATAATAGTACCTTTATCAAAATTTTTATCTATTAGATGTAGTGAACAACCCAAAACTTTATGCCCTTTTTTAATACTCTTTAATGGAGAATAACGTCCCCTTTGAAAAGGAATAATACCACCATGTAAATTATAAATTGGTACATTCATATTAATTATTTCTGTACTTATTAAAACAGGACAACCAATAGAAATAATTCTTCTGAAACGATTATTCAAAATTTTTGTTTTTAAAAAATTATTTAAATCTTTATCTTTTACTTCGATAAAAGATAACGCATTTTTCCTTTTTCTTAAAATTATCATGAAGAATAATTCATAAAAAATACATCTTAAGGAATTAATAATCCCAAAATTACTAATCAACTCAAAATACTTTCTATATATACCTCTTTTATTTTCTGATACAAAAATAATTTGTGAATTTTTAGCTTCAAAGAAATCTAAAAAATGCCTATGTACAAAATAATAGCTATTTTGTGTAATTAATAAGTCCTTATAGATCATTCCCTGCTATTTATAAATTTATTTATTTCTTGATAAGCCACATTATATCTTTTAAATGATAAAGAATTAGACCAATTTACAGATGAAAGATTTATATGATCAAAATATATTAACCTTTTTGAAAAAATTGCCTTATAGATTAGTGTAGGAGTAAGCATAAGAAAGGCAAATCGCTCTGTTGAATAAAATAAGGATATTCTCAAAGAGAGAATCCAACAAAAATTTTCAAATTCAATATATTTAAATGAATTTTCTTGACTTTTGAGTGGTCTTAAGACACTAAATGGTAAAAATAACGTAAATCTTGAATTATAAGCAGGAAAATAAAACGCATTAAAATGGAATAAACTCTTTAATTTATTCACAATAATTGCTATTTGATCATGGTCTGGATGACCTCCCTCATAATTTAAAGTAAAAACTTGAGGAAAATATTCTTCATAAATAATTCCTTTTAAAAATCGATAAACTTCAGAACTTGATTTATGTAAAAGATTATCTTCTACATTAAAAAAATCATTTAAATAAATTACTTGATTAATATTTATTCCAAGAAGATTTAAAGATCTTATATTATCTCTTCTTCTTTTAATTTGATCTTTTTTTGAAGAACTTCTCCTTTCAGAACAATAAACAAATTTGATATTGTTTTGAGAGTATATATTCATTTTTTTTATTAATGGAGTTAAAGCAAATTCATCATCTATATGCGGAAGTATTATTAACGTTTTAATTTTAAGATTTAACATATGATTATTTCTAATGAAATTTAATATTCAATAATTTAATAAAGAATTCACAAACACAAAAGGAAAAGTTTAAATAGAAAGAATAATTATTCTTACTTATTTTATTTTATTAGGGTCTTAGCGGCCAATAATATATAATTATGTATAAAACTTTAAGGCTGATCTGAAAATAAAAATCATTTCAAGACCACTTTTAAATTTATTAACTTAAATAATGAATTCTGTTTCTAAAGAAATTAAAAAGAAACATCTTTTAAGACGAAATATTTACATTTATTTTTTATTATTATTATTCTTTCCAAATCTTATTTTTAGAGAAGTTTATCCTAAAAGTGGAAATATCAAAAATTTACACAATTTATATTTTCAAAATTATAAAAATTCGAAAGATTTTAAAATAATTGATTTACTCGCGAATAATTGGATTAAGTTGGATAATAAGTTCAAAGATAAGAATTCAATAAGGTGGGAAAAATTACAAATAGATGATCCCAACTATTTTATAGATTCAATTCAATCAAAAACTAATAATAAAAATAAAAAAGATAATTTCTCTTTAGAAAGTTTAAATAGATCAATTGTATTCAATAATGACACTATTGGTCCTGATATAAGCTGGTTAGTTCCGCCAGGATTCAAATGGACTAACAAATATAAATGGGATTTTTCAGCAAGGGGGCATAACAGAAGAAAGAAAAACCAATCTTTTCTTGGTTGGAATGGTGGTGATGCTGTAGGTCAATTTTACTATCATCCATTAAATCTTAAAAATAGAAGTTATGGAATAAATTTGGGGATTAGGAGCTTATACTCTGGTTCTCAATTTATTGGGGGAAGTACTTCGGTGGGAGAAGGGCTATCATTAGGATTTAGAACAGACAAGAGAATATCAAATTCATCAGGTATGGCTTTTGGCGCAGAACAATTATTACATTTTGATGGCCTAACAGATACTGGACGAGATATATATTTCACTATTTCAAAAGGTATATGGTCGAATAAAGTCCCGGGCAACTTTCCTTTAACTATTGGAACATTTGGAGTTGGAACAGGAAAAATGGCAGAAGGTAATATAAAGTTTTTATGTAGTGATTTATTTGGTGGCTCTGGTACCGAAGTAGCACATCAAAGACGTTTATGTTGGTCGCCTATCTTTTCTCTAGCAAGAGTGTACAACTCTCAATTTTCTACCTTTTTTGAATACAATAGTAAATGGTTTTTATTAGGTACTTCAATCGTTCCACTTAAATCTAAACCAATTAGAGGTACTTTCGCTCTTCAAATATCTGACCATATTGATAATTATAAAGTTAATAGCTTTGATCAACTTAAGTGGGTATTTAGATTAAGTGTGGGATTTTAATCTTAAAAGTTTTTAGATTTAAACTTTTCTCCAAACTGCTAATAATCTCCCTTGAAAAATCACTTCTCCTAGATTCAACTCAATTGGTTCGTAATTAGGATTGGCTGCTTCTAAAAATATTTTTCCACTTCTTTTAAAAAAATATTTTAGGGTGGTTCCTAATCCTGGGACCAGCGCACTTACTATATTGCCATTTCTCAAAGAATGAATGTCTTTTAAGGGCTCCATTAAAACCATATCTCCATCTGCGATACATGCATCTATCATAGAATCTCCATTTACTGTAAGAGCAAATATATCTTTTTTTTCAAACACATCTGAAATATTTAAGTTTTCTCTAACATCAGAAAATGTTTCAATCAAACCTCCAGCAGCTACAGAACCAAGGATTGGAACTCCGCCTATTATCTCATCAACTATTTGTAAAGTCCTTGCCTTACCTTCTTGCCAGGAGATATAACCCTTTTCTTGCAAATGCTTTAATCGACTTTGAATTGGAGCAGGAGATTTTAAACCCATAGCTTGCATCATCTGTCTGATGGATGGGCTATGTTGAAAATTTTTCATATAATCTTTTATCCATCTATAAAGCTCATTTTGAGCCTGTGTAAGATTATCCTCAGGAGAAGTTATCATGGGAACAAATGTACTCTAATACATTTGTACCTTTTAATTAATTAGTTTGCAAGTATTCCTAGTAGAGAAGGCAAGATAAAAGTGCTTGTTGAACATGCATTCTATTTTCTGCTTGATCAAATATTCTATTTTTTTTACTTTCAATTACCTCATCAGTTATCTCTTTAGATCTATAAGCAGGAAGGCAATGAAGAATAATCGCATCTTTGTCAGCTTTGCTTACTAAATTTTTATCAATAGTAAATCCATAAAAATCTTTATCTTTCTCTTCCTTTTGATTTTCTTCTCCCATAGATGACCAAACATCTGTATAAAGAACATTTGCTCCTAAAACAGCAGTATTAGGATCATTAGTAATTTTTAATAAATTCTTATCCTTATATATTTCGTATGCTTTATTGATTATCAATGCGTTGGGTTCGTAACCTTTAGGACATGCAATCCTAACTTCTACTCCCAATATTGCCCCACATAAAATGAGTGAATTTGCAACATTATTACCATCACCTATAAAGGTCAAAACTACGTTTTTAAAATCAAAAAATTCCTCCTTAATTGTTAAAAAATCAGCCAGGGCTTGGCATGGATGTTCTAAATCTGTAAGAGCATTAATAACTGGTTTCGTAGACCAATTTGCATACTCTTCTAAATCTGAATGATTAAAAGTTCTAATGGCAATAACATCGCAATACCTACTTAAAACTCTTGCCGTATCTTTAATTGGCTCTCCTCTCCCGATTTGTGAGGTTGAAGGATTTAAATCAATCGTGCTCCCTCCAAGTCTTGACATTGCGACTTGAAAACTAACTCTAGTTCGAGTAGAAGACTTATCAAAAATCAAACCTAAAACTTTATTATCAAGTTCAATGCTAAGTTCTTTAGTTTTAAAGTTTTTTGCAAGTTCTAAAATATAAATAACTTCTTCATGAGACATATCCAAGCTTGATAAAAAGTTTTTATTAACAAGCTTGTTAGGTTTAAGCATGAATATTATTTGTTAAAGATGTATTCTACTATGCAGGCATTTTAGTTTCTGCAAGAAGATTTTTAAGATCTTCTCCTTCAATTACTTCTTCTTGAAGGATTTTTTGAGATATTGATTCAAGTAATGGTAAATTATTTCTTAAAATATTTAATGCTGTCTCGTGAGCATCATCTACCAAGTCTCTTACCTCTTTATCAATTGCTTGAGCAGTAGCATCACTTACGGATCTTCTTGGATTATTACCATTACCTAAAAACTGTCCACCCCCCTGTTTATCATAAGCCAGAGGACCAAGTATGTCGCTCATCCCAAATGTGCCTACCATTTGTTCTGCAATATCGGTTGCTCTTTGGAGATCATTAGAAGCACCAGTTGTTATTTTACCAAAAACAACCTCTTCAGCAGAACGTCCTCCTAAAAGTGTTGCTATTTGGCCTTTCAATTCATCTTTAGAGTTAAGAAATCGTTCTTCTGTAGGAAGTTGAAGTGTATATCCCAACGCACTCATACCTCTAGGGACAATTGAAATCTTTGCTACTTTAGATCCGCCTGGCATAAGATGTCCAACTATCGCATGACCAACCTCATGATAAGCAACAACTTTCTTCTCATCATCCTGAAGAACTCTACTTTTCTTCTCTAAACCCGCTACAACCCTCTCTATTGCTTCACTCAAATCTTGTTGTTCAACACTTTTTCTTTTCGCTCTAGCGGCTAACAAAGCAGCTTCATTAACCATATTTGCTAAATCTGCACCTGCAAATCCACTTGTAGCTTGAGCTATTGTATCTAAATCTATTGATTCTGCTAATTTTACTTTTTTGGTATAAATTTCTAAAATTGTTTTCCTCCCAGATAAGTCTGGCCTATCAACTAAAACTTGCCTATCAAATCTACCTGGTCTTAATAATGCAGCATCGAGTACTTCCGGTTGGTTTGTTGCTGCTAGAACTATTACAGGTTTATCTGCTGATGCGAATCCATCCATTTCAGTAAGTAGCTGGTTAAGAGTTTGCTCTCTTTCATCGTTTCCACCGACAACACCCATAGAACCAGATCGGCTCTTACCAATTGCATCTAATTCATCTATAAATATGATACAAGGTGCTTTCTTCTTTGCTTGTTCAAATAGATCTCTTACTCTAGCTGCTCCTGCTCCAACAAAAAGCTCGACGAATTCAGAGCCTGAAATTATGAAAAATGGAACTTCTGCTTCGCCTGCAACTGCTTTAGAAAGAAGAGTTTTTCCAGTACCAGGAGGGCCAACTAATAAAACACCTTTAGGGATTCTTGCACCAATATCTGTATATCTTTCTGGCTTCTTTAAAAAATCAACTATTTCTGTTAATTCATCCTTAGCCTCATCGACGCCAGCAACATCATCGAAAGTTACTTTTGATTCATCATCAGGGACATAAACTTTAGCTTTACTTTTCGTAAAACTCAATGCACCTTGAGCACCTCCCCCTCCCATACTCCTTCTAGCGAAGAATTGCAGTACTAGAATGAAAATCAAGGGTGGGACTACCCAGCTAAGTACAGTTGAGAAGAAATTTGGTTTTTTAGGTGGAGCTGCCGCAAATTCAACCCCTTTATTTTCCAATCTTTGGGGTAGATCCATATCAAAAATTGGAGTCGTGGCTAACACTGAAGGCGCCCCTTCTTCTGCTCCATTTAATTCATATCTAATTTGTTCTTGTGTAATGTAAGCTCTCTTTACTTCTCCATCATTAACTTGATCTATAAATAAAGAGTAAGGAACTCTTGGTATTTGCATATTTTGATTAGGGAACAAGCTGCTGAATAAAAGCAATGCTCCTACTCCAATTAAAATGATATTTACAATTCCAAATCTTCTATTAGGTTGATTATCGTCTTGTCTTATTGGCATAATTAATATCAATTGTGAATATATTATAAACTAAACGAATGAGTTCCGTACTTGTATAACTTTTTTTGGGTAAGAACCGAACGGTATTTTAATCAATAACTAATTCCAAATTCATTAGATAGTACTCTTCAAAAAAATATCATCGCCAATAAGACTAATTTCAGGTTCAATTAATTTAAAAACTTCACCCATATCTGTAAATCCAAAATCAGAGAAGGGATTCATGCTACTTACACCTCCTAATATCTTTGGTGCAATAAAAGTCATTATCTCTTGTATGCAACCTGCTTTCATAGCTGAAGTTGCCAACTCTGGTCCACATTCCCAGAAAACATTATTACAACCTTTTTTTGCTAATAAATTTGAAACCAATATAGGATTATCAGAGGATAATTCTTCAATCTCTACACCCTCTGGGATTCTATTAAGAAATTTTTTATTTGCAGTAGAAGAGTCATATACAACAAGAGTCTTAGCTAATGTACAATCCCACAAATTTGATCTTTCTGGCAGATCTAAAGTTTTTGTAAAAACAACTCTTAAAGGTTCAGGCTTTCTTAGACCTCGAGAAGTTAGTAGAGGATTATCTTTTCTTAATGTATTACCTCCAATAACTATTGCATCAAAGCAGGATCTAAGAGAGTGAACTAATGATCTTGAATCTTTATTTGAAATCCATTTACTTTTACCATTTTTCAGGCCAACTCTTCCATCCATACTCATTGCCCATTTCATAACACCAAAAGCGTTATTGGTAATATTCCTATGAATAAAAGACTTATTTAGTTCTTGGGATTCTTTTTCACATAATCCTAGATGAACTTTAATCCCTGCATCTTTAAGTAATTTTATACCTTTCCCTGAAACTCTTTTGTCGGGATCTTCAATAGAAACAAATACTTTCTTTATTCCAAAAGAAATTATTTTATCAACACATGGAGGGGTTTTTCCTTGATGACAACAAGGTTCCAGATTTACGTATAGTGTCCCATCTTTTGCATCTTTTTTTAAATTATTGAAAGCCATTGCTTCTGCATGAGGCATTCCTGATTTTGAATGGAATCCTTCTGAGATAAGATTTCCATTTTTGTCTAAGATTACAGCTCCAACCATTGGATTAGGACTTGTTCTTCCTTTACCTAAAGAAGCCAAATAAATAGCTCTTTTCATCCATTTAATATTACTAATATGGTTACAAATCATCTATCAAATAATTTATTAATCTAATGATCTCCATTCTTTAACTACGAAAGGAGGAACAGGCAACTCTGAAAAAACACCTGACAGTGATAATCTGAGTGGTCTATTTTTATCAATATTATTCACAAGTTCATTCAAATCAAATTCTGCAGCAGCTTGTCTACCATCGTTAGCTAATTCAACATTTAATGATGTTTTATCATCTAAGAACCACTGTTTTCTGCCAGAATCCACTTGCAAACTTGTTGGATGATCAATCCTGAGATTACCAGGATACCCAATTACCCTTAAGATTAATTTATCTTCAAATAATGGAGACTTATAAGCTACTAGTTGCCATGTTTCAAAATCTAGATCTCTTAGAAACTCACTACTAGCATTCATTAACTCTCCATTAATTTCTGTTTCTGATATTTCTGCAAATACTTTAAGTGGGTTGAAAACCATAGAAATAATAATAGCTAAGGGTATTAGACCTTTTAAAAAAATACTTTTATTTGATTTTAAAATTTTCATCATTTTCAGAATCCATAAGGGTGTCTAGAGTAACTGCTGTTCTAACAAGAGCTTGATATCTTTTTATGATTTTACGATTTTTTTCTATAACTCGGGATAAATTCGCAGTATCTTTGTCAGAAAAATTCTTTGTTAAATCACCAGAGTCCTCCTCTATTAACTCAAAATTACTTTCTTTGTTAATTAGAGTTAACAATATTTCGTGTAAACGCTTTCTCCTGTCTGACAAGTAATTTATAGTTATTATTTTATAAATACTAGGATAAATTAATAAAACATACAAATAAATCATATTATTACTTTTAAATGTTTATGACTCAGATAAAAAGAAAAATTCATGTAATAGGAATTAATTCTTTTGAATTTAAAGAGTTACCTTTGAAATTACAAAAATTATTTATAAAAACAGAAAATATTGCAGTTCCAGATCCATATTTTGAAGATATTAAAATATGGGGCCAAAGTAATACAAAAAAAAGAAAGTTATTTTTCGCTAGCAGAAGTGACAATAAACTAATTAATTGGCTTAAATCTCAAAAAACCGACGTAATTTTATTTTCTAGGGGTGATCCTCTTTGGTTTGGTATTGGAAGAATACTTCTAGAAAACTTTTCAAAAGAAGAATTAAGTTTTTATCCATCAAATACATGTGCTCAACTTGCATTTAGTAAACTAAAAATATCTTGGCAAGAAGCTATATATGTAAGTATTCATGGAAGAGATTCCACTAAATTAATTGAAGCCCTTAAATCAAAGCCATCAAGTTTAGCAATCATTACAGATTCAAATAATAACGGTTTAGAAATAATTCAAAATAATTTATTAGAGTTAAATTTAGATAATCTTTACGAATTTTGGATTTGTGAGGAAATAGGTTTTAAAAATGAAAAGATCCGAAAATTTAACATCAAAGAAAAATTACCATTTGATATTTCTAATTTGAATATTGCTGTTCTTATTAGAAAAGAAAAAGATTATATAGAAAATGATATTCCTTTATTTGGATTAAAAGATGATACTTTTAAAACTTTTGAAGACAGACCAAATTTATTAACAAAAAGGGAAGTTCGAATTCAAATTTTAGCTGATTTAGAGTTACCAGAAAATGGCACAATTTGGGATATTGGTGCAGGTTGTGGTTCAATTGGCTTAGAAGCATTAAAATTAAGGCCAAATTTAAAATTATTTTGTATTGATAAAAGAATTGGATCAAAAGAATTAATCTCAGAAAATGCAAGAAGACTAGGAGTTAACCCCAAAGATATTCTTGAAGAAGATATAAATAATTTATTTAATTCCAATAATATTAATTCTCTAAAAAAGGCTAAGAGGATAATTATTGGTGGCTGTGATAAAAATACTAAGGTTCGAATTATTAATGAATTGTCAAAAGATATGAATTATGGAGATATTGTAGCTATTCCTATAATTGATATTCAAACAATTAAAGATTTAAAAGAGACCTTTGAAGAAAATAATTTCAAAGTTAATTTAAACCTTATACAGACTTATAAAAGCTTAAGTATCTCAGATGGGATAAGAATGGATCCGAACAATCCTGTATTTTTGCTTAGAGGAAAAAAGCTAATTTAACTTAAAATTACTTATTAGGTTTACCTACATGAGGGAGTCCCCAACCTAATTTATTTCTCAGAACTTGGAAAAATTCATGATCCTCAAGTCTTATAAACTTTACTGAATGTTTACTTTTTCTTATTAGGACTCTATCTTCAGGCCAAACATAACAGCCTGCATTTCCATCAACGACCATAACTAATCTTTCAGGGGTTGCAGGGAAAACTGTAACAGGTTCTGAATCATTAAAAACTAAAGCTCTCGAAGCTAAAGAATGAGGAGCAATTGGAGTTAATTGAACTACTGGGCAATCGGGGGTGATAACAGGACCACCGGCACTTAAAGAATAAGCTGTTGAGCCAGTTGGAGTAGAAAGAATGACTCCATCAGCAGATATATCGACCGGAGCATGTCTACCTATGGAAATCTCAAAATGACACATACTCGTCAATGGTTCTCTATGAAGAGCCATTTCGTTCAAACAAAGAGATTCCCATCTTCTTTGCTCATTTCTCATTACGCTAATAATTAAACTTTTTCTTTCTTCTATATCCCAATTACCAATAATAAGTTTATCGATTGCTTCCTCTAAATTCGAAAGATATGCTTCTGCAAGAAAACCTAAATGCCCAGTATTTATAGTAAGGATTGGAATTTTTGCAGGAGCTGTCTGTCGTGCAGCAGAAAGTACTGTTCCATCTCCACCAAGAACAATCGCAAACTCCATAGAGGAATCGAACCCATCTGGCACACAATTCGAATATCCCAATGGACGCACGTGTTGATCAGGATTGGCAAAACCAACCATACCTCCAGAACTACTTACTCTTACAACTTCATAATTGGATTTTTCCAATTTTTTTTGAACAGAAATTGCAGTTTGAACAGCCAGTTCTTTCCCATCATTGACGATCAGTCCAGCTTTACGTACCAATCGATAAATTTAAAACTACAATTATTTTAAACTAAATTGATAAAGAAACCTAATTTAAAATATTAATCATATTAAAACTGTTTTAAGAATCTGAGATCATTAGTATAGAACCTTCTTATATCATCAATCTGATGTCTCACCATACAGAATCTCTCTACACCTAATCCAGCTGCAAATCCAGTCCATTTTTCAGAATCAATTCCTAATTTTTCTAGAACCTTTGGATCTACCATTCCACAACCCATTACTTCTAACCATTTACCTTTCCATTGAACATCAACTTCCGCAGAAGGTTCAGTAAAAGGAAAATAACTAGCTCTAAATCTCACAGGAATATCTCCAAAAAATGTTTTTAAAAAAGTAAGTACAGTTCCTCTCAAATGACTAAAATTAATATTTTGATCGATACATAAAACTTCTACTTGATTGAAAACAGGAGAGTGAGTAGCATCTACAGCATCTCTTCTATAAACTCTTCCTGGAGCAATAATTCTTACGGGAGGAGGATTATTTTCAAGATATCTAATCTGAACAGGTGATGTATGAGTTCTAAGTAGACGGTTTTCATCTAAATAAAAAGTATCCTGCATATCTCGAGCCGGATGATTTTTAGGTATGTTAAGTGACTCAAAATTATAAAAATCACTCTCTATTTCAGGACCATTTTCTACCGAGTATCCTAATCCGCAAAAAATATCTATGATCTCATCTTGAGTTGAAATTAAGGGGTGCTTATTACCAGGGAGGGTCCCTGTGGAAGGAATTGTTACATCAATTTTTTCATCTTCGATCTGTTTATCAATAGCCTCACTAATGAGTTGATTTTTCCTTTCAGTTATTAAATTTTGCAAGTTTATCTTTATCAAGTTTGCCTTCTGTCCAACAATTGGTCTATCAACAGAGGATAATTTGCCCATAGTTTTCAATATTATTGATAATTCTCCTTTTTTTCCTAATAAAGAGACCCTTAATTGGTCCAATTCTGAATCACTATTCGCATTTTTTATATTTTTATTCGCTAAGAGAGAGAGATTATTTAATTTGCCCTCTATTTGACTTAATGATTCAATTTGACTCACTGATATAGTAAAAATAGATATAGTTTCATCTTACTTAAATATTGTCCATAATAAAATGTATTGATAAATGAAATCATTAAATATTTTAATAAGTAATGACGATGGGGTTTTTGCTGAGGGGATAAGAGCCTTAGCCAAATCCGCATTAAAAAAAGGGCATAAAGTGACAGTAGTATGTCCGGACCAAGAAAGATCGGCGACCGGTCATGGCCTCACTTTGCAGTCTCCTTTGAGAGTTGAAAGAGCAGATGAATTATTTGATAAAGGTATAAAAGCTTGGGGTTGTTCAGGGACCCCTGCTGATTGCGTAAAACTCGCACTATCAGAATTATTAGATAAAAAGCCTGATTTAGTTCTTTCTGGAATAAATCATGGTCCAAATTTAGGAACAGACATTTTTTGTTCTGGAACAGTTGCTGCAGCTATGGAAGGTACTTTAGAAAATGTCCCATCAATGGCAATTAGTGTTGCGAGTTTTAAATGGAAAAATTTTGAATTTGCTAGTGAAATTGCAATGAATATTGCTGAACAAGCAATAAAGGATAGTTGGCCAAACTCCCTTCTCTTGAACTTGAACATACCACCCTGTGAAAGAAATAAAATAAAAGAATTATCTTGGACAAGATTATCAATCCGAAAATATAAAAACCAATTTTCTAAAAGGGAAGATCCAAGAGGCGATGATTATTATTGGTTAGCCGGTGAAGCTGTTTTAGATCTTAAATCAAAAGGCGATGGTCCCAAGAGTTGGCCAAGTGACGTCTCTCAAATACAAGAAAATAAAATTTCTCTTACACCTGTAGAACCAGACTTGTTTTGGAGAGGAGGTTTAGATGTGTTGCCAAAAATAAATACTTCATTTATAAATGCTTCTTAGCAACCATAAAGAGAAGCAAAGTCCAAAAAAATGAGCAGCGATAACTTGAGTATTACTTAGTACTGATAAAATCTCAAGACCAGTAATAGGAATATCAGATGATGCCGTAATAAGTTGACCAGTTGTTTGAGAGGAGGCCTGTATAAAAAGTGCACCCATAAGTGCTTGATATCCAATTAAGCCAAACAAAATTCCTAACAAATCATTTATTAAGCCTCTTTTTATTAATTTACTTGTTTGCCCTCTAGAGGGTCTAGCATTACTTGCAATTGCTCTCCCAGTTCTTACTATTAACCAACCTTGCCACAAACTAAAAAGTAGTAAAATTAAAGAAATTGTTGTTAGTGATAGCCCCGGAGTCAAACTCAGCTGTCCTTCGCTTTTATTTACAACATTTGAAAAAAGCAAAACAGCTGTTACTACAACACCTAAAATGGATTGAATCCAAAAGCGTATCCAGCCAATGCGCCGCATTCCAAATGAAAGCGACTGAAAATCAATTTTGTCAGACATTCATTTGATTGAATAACTATGATCTATTCAAATTTGCCATCAAAATCATAAAATTGCACGTTATCTTGTGATCTCTTTAATATCACCATCAGAAGTTAAGCATCCCACCTCAATAGCTATTGGTAGTTTTGATGGTCTTCATGCAGGGCACAGAAAATTAATAGAAAGTGTTGTTAAAGAGAATGATTACACACCAACAATCGCAAGCTTTTGGCCACATCCAAGAGAAGTACTATATAAAGAAACTCGTCTTAGGCTTGATCTCCCAGAGGAAAAGCTTCCTATCCTTGAAGATCTTGGTATAGAACAATTGGTTTTAATTCCCTTTGATAATAAACTGTCAAAATTAAGTGCCGAGAACTTTATAAAAGATATTTTGATCAATCAATTACAAGCAAAAAGTATCTCAGTAGGTGCTAATTTTAGATTTGGTTTTAAAAGAAGTGGAGATATCAATACAATTAAACTTGCCACTAAAGATATGGATATAAAATTAAAAATTATTTCAATTTTAGAGGATAATAAAGGGAGAATTAGTAGTAGCAGAGTAAGAGATTTATTACAAAGAAGTGATTTAAAGAATGCATTTAAAATACTTAATAGACCATACAGTTTTAAAGGGAAAGTAGTTAAAGGGAAAGGGATTGGAAAGTCCCTAGGATTTCCTACAGCAAATCTTGAAATAGATGGGAGAAAATTTTTGCCTGGTGAAGGAGTTTATGCAGCATGGTCTACCATAAATAATTCTCCTAATAAAATTGCTTCTGTTATGAATCTTGGTTCTCAACCAACAATTGATCCTCTCTTGCCATCCGCCGTTGAAGTTCATTTAATTAATAAAGATATCAATATATATGGTTTAAATTTATCAGTAGAACCTATTGAGAAGCTTAGGTCTCAAATCAAGTTTCAAAATATTGATCAACTCTCTAATCAAATTACGAAAGATAGGGAAAATGCTTTAAAAGTTCTTAATAACAATAATAAATAAATTTTAAGATGGAAAACTCAAACATAACTGAACCAGAAGACTTACGAATATCTCAAATTATTGACGCTAATCTAGATAGAGCTAGAGAAGGTTTAAGAGTCTTAGAGGACTGGGCCAGATTTGGCTTAGGTAACGAAGATTTTGTTATCAGAATAAAAAACTTCCGTCAAATATTAGGTAAAAATCATTTAGAGATTTACAAAATATCAAGAAATCATATAGAAGATCAATGCAAAGGACTATCTCATGTTGAACAAATCAACAGGAAGAGTCCCTCTAAAATAATAAGTTCTAATTCTGCAAGAGTTCAAGAAGCTCTTAGAGTTATTGAAGAATTTTCAAGAAATCATAATAATAAACTTTCCAAAATAGCGTCTGATATTAGATATGAAATTTACACTCTAGAAATTGAATTATTAAATTTCAATACTCGTAAGAGAGCACAATTACTAATTAGTGAAAACAATTTATATTCGATAACAGACCAAAGAGAAAACTTATTAGAAATAATTGAAAAAATATTGTTAGGAGGAGTAAAAATAATTCAACATAGATTTAAAGAAGGTAATGATAAAGACCATCTCAAAGAGGGAATTGAAATAAATAACTTATGTAAAAAATATAATTCTTTGTTTATCGTTAATGACAGGGTAGATATAGCACTGGCATTAGATGCAGATGGTGTTCATCTTGGTCAAGACGACATCGATATAAAAACAGCAAGAAAATTACTTGGCACCTCAAAAATTATTGGAGTTTCAGCCAATAATTCAATTGATATCAATAAGGCTGTAAAAGATGGCTGCGATTACATTGGAGTTGGGCCAGTTTTTCCAACATTAACAAAGAAGAATAAAGAGCCTATCGGTGTGGAGAAGATTAAGGCTTTAACAAAAGGTATAAATATTCCTTATTTTGCCATAGGGGGTATTGATAAATTAAATGTTTCTTTTTTAAGAAATCATGGTATTAGTAAGGTTGCAATAGTTTCAGGTCTGCTAAATTCAGAAGATCCAAAAGAAGAAGCTATTATGATCATAAAAGAATTATCCAATGAAAATTAGAGTAAACGGTCAAGAAAAAAAAATAGAACTAGAAAATGAAAAGGCATTCCTGTCAAGCACTTTAGAATTCCTTGGATACAAGCAAAACACTGTAGTTGTTGAAGTAAATGACTCAATTATTAACTCAAAAAAATGGGAGAATGAAATAATAAAAGAAGGAGACAGGCTAGAGATCGTATCTATAGTTGGAGGTGGATAATTTTTAAAAAGTATAAATTTTAAAATCTTCATATTTTTTTAACTTTCAGCTTGAAATAATTACCCAATTTTTAATTTTTTCATTTTATATTCTTAATACTTCACTCAGAAAATGAAAGAAAATCTAAGTCAAAACTCAAGGTCTTTGAAATGGGAGTCGAATGGTGAATTAGCCCAAAAAGATTTATCTGAACTAATCGAAAGATTAAAAAATGTAGAAAGTCATGATACCTCTTCAGAACTATCAAGACTAGGTACCAAATCGAACACAATAAATTAATTTTGTTACTTAGAGCTTGTTTTTAGAAAAATTTATATCAAATTATAATTACTGAATAAAAATAAATGACTAAAAGATATCCAGAGTGGATAAATACACAAGTTGTTGTGAAGGCCATCAAAATGAGAGAGGAAGGAATACTTTCCAAACAACTCAATTTATGGATAGAGAATTTATTAGAAATCGAAAAAGATAATTAACATTTACGCCATCCTTTTTATAATTCTTAACGCAGCCATTGCGGCTCCATAACCGTTGTCGATATTCATAACCGAAATCCCAGGAGCACAACTTGATAACATACTATTTAAAGCAGCCTCTCCATTCTTACTAACTCCATACCCTACTGAAACCGGCACCGCAATTATAGGTTGAGGGAATAATCCTCCAATAACTGTAGCTAAAGCCCCTTCCATTCCCGCACAAACTATAAGAACATCATATTTTTTAATTTCCTCTATTTCACTGAGTAAACGATGAAGACCTGCTACGCCTACATCTATAAAAGATTGACAGCTCACTCCATAGATTTCTAGAGATAGTTTTGCTTCAAGTGTTACAGCTAAATCACTTGTGCCTCCTGAGATTATTGCTACTTTTTTGTTTGTTGAGAATTTATTAAAATTTTCACCAATTATGAAGCAATTTGCTTCTTCAATGAACCTTCCCTCCTTATATATTGCTAATAAATGTGTAGCTTTTTCTTTATCAATTCGCGTAATAAAAACTACTTCTTTTTTTTCTAAGACTTTTTCAGATGCTCGTCTTAATTGATCAATACTTTTATCGGCGCCCCAAATCGCCTCAATAAGTCCAATTCTTTCTCTTCTCTGAAAATCAAACCTAATATCTAAATTCATCCTTGTTTAATTAACTCTCCTTCATAAATTAATTCAAATGGATTAACATCAATGTTCAAAGATTTTTTAACATTTTCTTCGAATTTTTCTTGAACCTCATTTACTTGAATCATAGATATACTTTTCCATAGTTTTTTACTTTCCCAATTTACTAATATTAAAGCTTCTTCTTTTTCTTTATCCCAAAATATCTGTCTCCCCAAAAATCCATCTTGAATAGACAACCAAGGCTCCCAAACTTCTTTTTCAGCCTGAAGCCATATTTTTTTAAACTCGGCAGGAATCTTGAGTCTTAATTCTTCTGTGACAAGTCCACTTTGATAATTATCCATAGGTAAGGCTTTAAGGATTGGAGTATTGATTTGAGAAAGAAAAAAGAAGAGAGAAATAAATAGAAAAGAAAGTTTTTTTATTTTCTCTTTTATTTTGAAGTTTATTTTCATTCTTTTTTCTCAAGCAATACTACAGAGTGACAACTGATCCCCTCCTCTCTACCCTCCGGTCCCAATTTCTCATTGGTGGTAGCCTTTATTCCAATAAAACTATCTTCGATTTGCAAGATATCTGAAATATTTTTCTTCATTAGTTCCACAAAAGGTTTAATTTTTGGTCTTTCAGCCACGATAACACTATCAATATTATTCACTTCCCAACCTTCCTTTCTAATTAATTCAATAACTTTAGATAATAAAAATAAACTATCAGCATTTTTCCATTTCTGATTAGATGGAGGGAAATATTTTCCAATATCTCCAAGAGATAAAGCTCCTAATAATGCATCCATTATTGAGTGACTAAGAACATCAGCGTCACTATGACCATCAAGTCCTAAATTATTTGGATGTTGTAATTTAACTCCTCCAATTATTAAGTCTCTACCCTCTACTAATCTATGAATATCATATCCATTACCAATACGAAACTTAGGAAAATAGTTCATAATAGTTACCTTAAACTTTAGTCTTTAGCATGATATTTTTCTGCAATTATGATTGATTCAAATCCCCACCTTTCCCATAACCCTATATGTACTTTTTTCGTAAAAAAAGAAATTAAATTTGTAAAGAAACCTATAAAATTAAGAATTAAAGGTTTGTAATTTCTTTGAGAATAAATAATCATTAATCCTTTATCTTTAAACATTTCAATAATTAGTTCAAAATCTGGAGGCAAATCCAAATGGGTTGGGTCATCATGATAATTTAAGGTCCCTTCTCTTTTTGGGAAATTCATTGATTCTTTTGATGGGAAAGACAAGTAAATTTTCCCATTATCATTTAATTTTTCAATCATTTGATTGAGCGTACCTGACCTATCATTACAATGTTCTAAATTGTGACAAGAAATAACTGCGTCAAACTTTTTATCTATATTTTGTAAAGTCTCAACAAAATCATTAGGATCTGACAATATGTATTCATTTGAAACATTTTTTGAATCCGATCCAATATTATAATCACAAACATCAACACCTACATAATAAGAATTTGGCAATAGAGATTTCACATAAAATGGCGAGTTATTACCGCAACCAACATCTAATATATATGAGTCATAAGGAATCTTACTTAAAAAATCTGTCCTACCATTAGGTCGTAAAAGTACCTTAAAAATAGTTTTAATTTTAAAAATTATAGAACTTAACTTTAACTTCATTTCTTATAGAGTCAGTATCAAAATCTAATAAAATAATTATATCAAAATCCAGTTTTCAATTTTACCACAAATAAAATCAAATATTTGATGTTCAGTTTTCATTCATTATTGAAAAATGTATCTTTTTTAAAAAAACTTTACCCTTTAATTGTGTAACTTTTATTTTAAAATTACTAATGTTCAAATAGCCATTAGTACAACAATTTATTGTTCTTTGGTAGATAAAAAATCATCAATTTCTGATTAAATAAATCTTTTATATAAAACCAAAAAGGATTATCTAGTTTCTTGCTAACAAGACTCTATGCTTTTGCACTTTTAATTTCATCAAGTTCAATCTTTAACTCATCTTTGTTAAAAACCTGTTGATGCTAATAAAAAATCAACTGCATTTGAAATTACAGAATTATCTGAAAAGTAATTGTGATTTATAATTTCTAATTCGTTTGAAATCATTTAGTTTGCAGACTATTTAAAACTTAAATTTTAATACAAAAAACAATTTATAACTACCAATCCGGATAAATATCGTTTTCATTACCAATACGAAATTTCATTATTTCATTTGAGTCTCTATTTATTCTCTTACTTTTTGGTAATTTTCTGTAGTCATCATTCGAAATCAAGTCATTTCTTCTATCCAAGGTCCTTTCTAACATTTTTTGCTTGCGCCATAATTTAATCTCTGCATGATTACCACTAACCAGAATATCTGGTACCCTCATTTCTTTGAAAATCAGAGGTCTAGTGTAATGAGGATATTCTAATAAAGAAGAATTATGACTCTCATCTTTTAACGAACCTGGATCTCCTAAGGTTCCTGGTAATAATCTTGTTAAGCCATTTATTATTGATATAGAGGGAATTTCGCCACCTGAAAGTACATAATCACCTATAGAAATCTCTTCATCAGCCAGGCATCTAACTCTTTCATCAAAACCTTCGTATTGCCCACAGATAATTATCAATTGATCCAGAGAAGACCATCTTAAAAGATCCTTCTGCTTCAGGACTTTACCTTGTGGAGTCATCAAAAGAGTTTTACTATTCGGTAATTTGTCTATTGAATCATGAGCCTTATAGATCGGTTCTGGTTTTAAAACCATCCCTGAACCTCCCCCGTAAGGCTTATCATCTACTTGCCTATAATTACCTTCTCCGTATTCTCTTAAATCATGCAAGTTGACATTAATCAGATTTTTCTCTAAAGCTCTTGTTATTACTCCTAAATTATTGATTAATTCAAAAGCTTTGGGAAACAAAGTAATTACTTCAAAATTGAAACGAGTCATTTAATAATCCACCTCATAACCAAGCTCCATTAATTTTGATTCTTTTTTTCTCCAATTTGGAACAACTTTCACAAACAACTCCAAGTGAACTGGACCATTTATTAACTTCTTCATATTTGATCTTGCAGTCTGACCAATAGTCTTTAACATCGAACCTTTTTTACCAATAAGGATTCCCTTTTGACTCGTTCTTTCAACGATAATTGTAGCCAAAATAGCTGTAAAATCTTTACCCTTATTTCTTTTAATTTCCTTAATTTTTTCTATGTTTACTGCAACACTATGGGGAACCTCTTCCCTTGTATTGATTAATACTTGCTCTCTTACTAAATCCGCTAATAAATTATCTAGGGGTTGATCGCATATTGCATCTTCCTCGTAAAGCATTGGTCCTATTGGAAGGAAACTTAAAATTATATCAATCAATTCAGAGCACCCATCTCCTTTGGATGCACTTACAATTTGAAATTTTTTATTAGTTCCAAAAACTTTTCTATATTGATCTAATCTTAGACTCTTGAATTCCTTATTCACTAAATCCCATTTATTCAATACAACAATAAATTCAGTTTTATTTGCAACTAAAAAATCTTTTATGTATTCATCTCCTCTCCCAGGTTCAACACTTGAATCGAGAACTAAAACAACTATATCTACGCCATTTATTGCTGATTTGGCATTTTTTACAAGTATTTCGCCTAGAAGGTGATGAGGTTTATGAACTCCAGGCGTATCTACAAAAATTATTTGTCCAAATTTTGTAGTAAGTATTCCTTTTAATTTATTTCTAGTAGTCTGTGCCACAGGTGATGTAATTGTTATTTTCTCTCCAATTAACTTATTTATTAAAGTAGATTTCCCTACATTTGGCCTTCCGAGTAAAGTTACAAAACCAGATTTATAATTAGTCAAAAGTCTTTTAAAATATCCATAATAAAATTCTGATCAAAAATGATGAAAAAAGCTATAAACTTAAAAGAAACTTCTTTTACTCAGGCAATAAATATATCTGCTCAATGGTGTAAAGAATGGGGAGAAGATCTTCTAAGTGAAGAAGTTTTGGCAGATAGAGTCGCAGAACTAATTAAAACAAAAAATGGTTTGAGAGGTTTTTTTGCATATGCATTGTCAGATCAAAATTGTTATTTATTAGATAAGCTTCCGTTCTCATTTGTTTTCAAACTTCAAGAGGCTGGAAATGACGTCGTCGAAATAGTAATTAAAAATCTAATTATGAGCTCTGCCCAAGTAATTGTTCATGAAAGTGACAATAATCTTGAATATAAATCTAATTCGGAAAATATATCAGAGAGATGTAAAAGTATTTTGCGAGTTTTGGAAACGAAGTCTGTTACAAAAAATATTAATCAAATTATGAATGATTTAGACAATCTTGGAAATAGCTTCGATAATTCAAAAAAATATAATGATAAGCAAAAGGAATTTATAAAGCAACAAATTCTCGATATTGCACAATAAAAAAAGCGTAGATGGTTCTACGCTTTGAAGTATATCAGTTAAGTTAAAATATTTTTTTAATTTCTTCTTCCACCACCTTGAAGTGCAATCATCAATCTTAAAATAAATACAAATAGATTAATGTAGGTTAAATACATACCTAAGGCTCCAGCTAGATATTGCTCATCATTATATCTTCTAGGCATTGTATAAAAATCTAAGAAAGACATTGCTACGAATAAAACTGTTCCAAATCCTGCAATCATTAGTTCAAGACCTGAACTTCCAAAAACTCCTGGAGCAAAGAATCCGCCGATTAGTTGAACAAACATTGCTATCAACAAACCAATTAAGCCAAGTCCAACTACTCCGCTAAGGGCTTGTCCAACACTATCACTCATTCTTTGGCCCGTATAAGAAGCTATTACGAAAGTAATACCTGTGGCCAGTGCCGCTGTTCCAACAGATCCTATGCCAATTGTTCCAATTGCCAAAGCTACTATTCCACTTAACGTAAACCCTGTTAATAAACTAAATCCAGTTAATAAAGGAAGCGCTTTTGCATTATTAGCATTATTAGCAGCACTTGTTGCTACGAAAAATAAAACCAATTCAGCTATTAAAGCAACTATAGAAAGAGGCTGAAAAAGTGAAGGGTTTGTAGCTATTAGTGAGACACCTGCTAATACACCTAAAGAAGTTAAAACCATCCCTCCACCTACGTAAGGGAGAGCTTTCTGAACTACATTTGGTCCAACGATTGAACTAGTTTGAGCATCGCGAATAGCTTGATTAAAATTACTGCTTGCTGGCATTTTTACACCCTTTAATTAAACATATTCTACCTAATTTTTTATATTTCAGTGTACGGTTCACCCAAATAATATTTTATTTGTAAGCCTCAATAATTTTCTGAACTAAAGGGTGTCGAACCACATCTTCCACAGTTAAATAACAAAACTTTATTCCTTCGGTATTAGAAAAAATTTTAGATGCTTCCACCAAACCACTTAACTGCTCATTTTTTAAATCAATTTGGGTAATATCACCATTAACGACCATCTTTGATCTCTCCCCTAATCTAGTTAAAAACATTCTCATTTGAGAAGTGGTAGTATTTTGAGCTTCATCTAAAATAACCAAAGAATTATCTAATGTTCTTCCTCTCATAAATGCCAGTGGTGCGACTTCAATAATGCCTTTATCAATTAATGAATTTGTTTTGTCGGTTCCAAAAATGCTATGTAGAGAATCAAACAAAGGGCGTAAGTATGGATCAACTTTTTGCTGCAAATCTCCAGGCAGAAATCCTAAATTTTCACCAGCTTCTACAGCTGGTCTTGTTAAAACAATTTTTTCGATTTTTTTCTCATTTAATAATCTGGCTGCACAAACCGTCGCTAAAAATGTTTTACCCGTACCTGCTGGACCAATAGCGAAAGTTAAATCAAAGTTCTCAATTGATTCAACATATTCTTTTTGTCTTATAGTTCTAGGCCTTAAATATCTCCCTTCTTTTGAACGGGCTAGAATCTTTTTTCCAAGCTCAGCATGAGAAGAAGATTCTCCCATATTTAATGAACTTAGAGCAGCCTTAAGATCCACTTCTGGGACTTCTAATCCTTGTTCCCAAATTGGTCTTGTTAGCTCTACCAATGCAGATGCCCTTTCAAGATTAGGGATTACTCCATTCATTTCAAGTTGTAGGCCCCTAATAGTTAAGGAGACACCAGTAAGGGATTCAAATTTTTTTAAAAAAGAATTTCCAGGACCAGATAATGCTGTAGCAGCATCTGAACTTGGCAAATCTATTGTGAAGTGACCAGTTTTGGAAACTTCTTTCATTTAGTTAATATGTAAAAATGAATTCAACAATTTTTTAGCTTTCAGCTTCTTTACTATCGTTTTCAGTTTCTTTGCTCTTGGCCTTTTCAATCTTTTCTTTCTCCAATTTAGCCTTACCAATAGCAATAGAAGGTCTAACTTTCTTTTCTAATAATCCACCTTTTTCTAATAAAGTTCTTACAACATCAGTAGGTTGTGCTCCCTGAGTCAGTCTGATTCTTAATGCTTCTGTGTCAAGCCTAGTTTCTTTAGTTCTTGGATTGTAAAAACCTAATTCTTGAAGAGGTCTACCATCTCTTCTGGAAGTACTATTGCATGCAACGATCCTGAAACTTGCTTCTTTTTTCTTTCCAAAGCGCTTAAGGCGCAATTTAATCATTTTAAATTAGTACAGATTCATTAATAATATCATTTGAAGGTAGCTATTTATAAACTATAAATCCCCAAATCCTTTTTTCTTTTTATTTGATTTTTGTTTTTTAAATGATTTATTACTATTCCCTCCACCCATTCCTGGCATTCCGCCCATTCCTGGCATTCCGCCCATTCCTGGCATTCCGCCAATTCCTGGCATTCCGCCCATTCCTGGCATTCCGCCCATTCCTGGCATTCCGCCCATTCCTGGCATTCCGCCCATTCCTGGCATTCCGCCCATTCCTGGCATTCCGCCCATTCCTGGCATTCCGCCCATTCCTGGCATTCCGCCCATTCCTGGCATTCCGCCCATTCCTGGCATTCCGCCATTTGACATTTGTTTCATAAAACCTCTCATTCTTTGAAAATCAGCAAGTACTTTATCTACATCTTTAGCCTGATATCCACTGCCTTGTGCAATCCTTTGCCTTCTAGATGGTTGAGCAGCAAGTACCTCTGGCTTTTGCTTCTCTTCTAAAGTCATGGAAGAGATCATTGATTCAATTTTTTTTAGTTGTTCTTCCCCATTTTTTATCATTCCATCATCGATTTTATTCATCCCCGGTATTAATTTAATTAATCCTCCAAGAGATCCCATTCTCTTCATTAATCTCATTTGCTTAACAAAATCATTAAAATCAAAAGTTGCCTCTTGAAGTTTCTTTTGCATTACTTCTGCATCAGCTAACTCAACCTCTTTTTGTGCCTTTTCAACAAGTGTTAAGACGTCTCCCATACCCAGAATTCTGCTTGCCATTCTCTCTGGATGGAATGGCTGTAATGCTTCTATTTTTTCACCAGTACCAATAAATTTTATTGGTTTTCCACTTATTTTTCTTATTGAAAGAGCAGCTCCACCTCTTGAGTCGCCATCCAGCTTTGTTAATATTGCTCCTGTTATGCCAACTTTTTCATGAAATGACTTTGTCAAATCAGCTGCTTCTTGACCAATCATAGAATCTACAACCAGTAAAACTTCATCAGGCTTTGTAACCTCTTTTATTCGAACCATTTCGCCCATCATTGATTCATCTATTTGCAATCTTCCAGCAGTATCAACAATTAAGGTATCTACATTATTTGCGTTAGCATAAATTAAAGCATCTTTTGCTATTTCTTCAGGCTTACAACCTTTTTCTTTCGCTGAGAAAACTTCTAAATCATACTGATTTCCAATTGTCTTAAGTTGTTCAACAGCTGCAGGTCTATAAATATCAGCTGCCACTAATAAAACCTTTTTGTCTTTTTCCTTCAAATAAAGGCCTAACTTACCTGTTGCTGTTGTTTTTCCTGCACCTTGTAAACCTGCCATCAAAATAACAGTAGGTGGGGTCTCTTTTTCGTTTAATGGGGAATTTTCATTTCCCATAATATTTATTAATTCTTTATTAACTACTTCTATAAATTTCTGTCCGGGATTAACACCTCTTACGACTTCTTCTCCAATAGCTTTATCTTTTACCTCTGAAACAAATTCTTTAACCACCGATAAACTAACATCAGCATCTAACAATGCTTTTTTAACTTGCTTTAAAGAATCATCAATATTATTTTCGCTAATTTTGGCTTCACCTCTTAAGCCCTTAACGGCGTCTTCAAAGCGTGAAGAGAGTTCATCAAACATTATTTATAATTATTTATTTAAATATTATAGATGATAGTAATAGCTAATCCTAAACACCACTTATATAGTCAACTAATTTCCAGGAGTTATTTGAGAAACCTAAAATATATTTAACTTTCAAAAAAGGAGTAAAAGTTGTTTCATTTATCAATTCTCCATTTGTTTTTAAAATTTTTTCTGTATATTTCAAGTCAACTGATACTGATATTCTGGATGCAGTTTGAGTTAAAAGTACAATGTTTTCAATATTAGTATTTATATTTTTGTAGATACCTTTTTGAATATCAATTTGTCTTTCCTTCGTTAATCTATTAATCAAATCATTTTGAACTATCTCTGATAAATTAAATTCACTTGTTCCTGCTAGATATTTACTTTTATTTACAAGCCATGTATTAATTAAATTTTCAATTTGTTCTAAGGAGGGAGAAGCAGTTGTTATTTCTCCTCCTGAAAAAGAAGTTTTTTCTATATTTTCTGGGAGAATAATTTTTGATTTATCGAGAACTTTTTTTTTATCGTCTTGGTTTAAGACTCCATTAAAGACATTCTTATTTTCATTTATCGATAATGAGCTATCAATTATTTCTTTTTCCTGTGCAGGTTTTTTTAAATTATTTCTTAAAAGTCCCACACCTATACCAAAAGCAAATAAAATCAAAAACACATAAAGATATGATAGGTAGGGAGTTTTATTAAATATTTTATAATTGTCTAACGCTTCTCCAAATACAAATTTTAATTCGGCAATCTTTTCTATTGCGTACTTATAAAATTCTATTGATTTATTTTTAATAATCTCATCTGTATAAATATTTTCTTCAATAACTTCTTGATTATCTTCTTTTACTCCTCCAGGCAAAGGTAATCGGCCTTCTTCAAAATTATCTGAATTGAAATCAGGATCCTTACTTAAATCTTTTGGAGATTCTTGAACCTCAAAATTCGATTGATTTTGAGGCCCAGACTTAAATACAGTTCTATTTGACTTCTTTTCTATTTGTTCAATAAATTCTTGGATTTCTCTATCATCAAACCAAGAATCTAAATCGACTTCTTTTAAGTCAATATCCCTATAACCAATCAAAACATCATTTTCTAACCAGTTTTTACAAAAAATACATATTGCTTCTAATTTTTCTCCAGGATAATTATTTAACCAATCTCTTAACTTCTCATCGGAACTACTTAAAAACCTTGCTGATGATTGCTCAACATCTGCCAAAAGCAAATCTAGGCAACCTATTAATGGCATTGAGTCAAGTCCTGATATATTTAGTTTTTTTAATATTTTTCGAGCCTCGAACAGTTTTGCAGGTTTTCTTCTTACAAAACCAATTGCTGTTAAGGATAAAAACGCTAAAAATCCCGCCTCGCTTGAACCTCTTTTTTGTAATTCTAAAAATAAATCTATCTGATCTTGAACAGTCAAGAATGGCTTTATTTGTTGAAAAAAAGATTCAAATTCTTGCTGATTTAGATAATCATTATATTCAGATTTGTTTTTCCCTTCTAATCCACCCCTTTTGATTATTAAATTTTCCAGCATACTTAAACCTTTTTTATGCGACTCATATTCATTTAAATCTCTACTTAACAAATCAAGAATTCTATAAGGAAGAAGCGACACTAAGTCCTCCTCAAGAGTTTTCCGAAATTCCGCTAGCTTGCCCATTCTTTGAAGAAGCTGTATACCTTCTTGTAAAAAATCTGCAGCATTTGAGTAAGATCTTTGATCTTGCTCTTGTATCGCAGCATCTCTAGATGTCAAAGCAGCTAACAAGGTAAGATCAGCTTCTCTGCTGCTTCCCAAAGCAGGGGTTTGAGGGGGTTGCAATGCTTTTCTTGTTATTTTAAAGGCTTCTTTAGAAGAGCCAGATTCCCAAAGGAGAATTAATCCTGCAACCTCTCTATTGGAAGATAAATCTAAACCTGATGCTCCATTTAGTAATAAATTTTCGTAATCTCTTCTACTATCTGGATCTGTAAGCAAATCTGCAGTAAGGCGAAGCAATTCAGATCTTTGAGTTAAAACCTCGTATGTGAATCCTTCATCAGGAGTTTTATCCAAGCGCAATTGGAAAGCTCTTAATATCTCCTCAGATGTTGCTGAGGGGCTTACACCTATTAAACGAAAGTGGTCTAATGGAAGTTCCAAACAAATATCCTATTGAAAATCCTTTAGATGAATTTTATCAATTTATATTTTTTTTTCATAAGGTCTTGGAGAGTTATTAAAAAAAAACATAAAAATCGTCCATTGAAGCTTAGAATGTTAACAAATCAAAACTTCATTAAGGTATTTTCTTGGAAACACACGTAGAGAGAATTTCAAATCTTCAGGACTTTAAAAAAGCGAAGTTAGATCGTGAAACCGGATTATTTCTCTATGAAGATATGACGCTTGGTAGAAGATTTGAAGATAAATGTGCAGAGATGTACTACAGAGGCAAGATGTTTGGGTTTGTACACCTTTATAACGGGCAAGAAGCAATCAGCACTGGTGTGATAGGTGCAATGAAAAGGAAGCATGACTGGTTTTGTAGTACCTATCGCGATCATGTCCATGCTCTTAGTGCGGGTGTTCCATCTTTTGAAGTGATGAGTGAATTATTCGGTAAAGCAACAGGGTGCAGTAAAGGCAGAGGTGGTTCTATGCATTTGTTCTCAAAAGAGCATCATCTATTAGGAGGATATGCTTTCATTGGAGAAGGTATTCCAGTTGCTTTGGGATCAGCTTTTTCAAGTAAGTACAAAAAAGAAGTTGCAGGTGACAATCAAAGTGACTCTGTAACAGCTGCTTTCTTTGGAGATGGGACTTGTAATAATGGACAATTCTTTGAATGTTTGAATATGGCCCAATTATGGAAGTTACCAATAATTTTTGTAGTTGAAAATAATAAATGGGCTATTGGCATGGCCCATGACAGAGCTACAAGCAACCCAGAAATATGGAGAAAAGCATCGGCTTTCGGTATGCATGGTGAAGAAGTTGATGGGATGGATGTATTAGCTGTGAGGGGAGCTGCTCAAAGAGCTGTCGAAAGAGCAAGAGCTGGAGAGGGTCCTACTTTGCTAGAATGTTTAACTTACAGATTCAGAGGTCATTCTTTAGCTGATCCTGATGAATTAAGAGCTGAAGAAGAAAAAGAATTCTGGGCCAAAAGAGATCCCATTAAGAAATTAGCTAATCAGATGATAGAAGGGAATTTTGCTAATGAAGAGGAGTTAAAAACTATAGAGAAGAAAATAGATTTAGAAATCTCTGAATCTGTTAAAAATGCTCTAGATTCTCCAGAACCGCCTTCTAGCGAATTAACTAAATATATTTGGGCCGAAGATTAAATCAAATCCCACTTGGTAATTTTCTGGTTAAATTTCTTAGTTTTCTAAGTGCCTTTAGTTCTACTTGTCTTACTCTTTCTCTCGAGACTTCTAACAACCTTCCTATTTCTGCTAAGGTGTGTCTCTCGTTTCCATCTAATCCGAACCTTAATTTCAGTACATGTTGTTCTTGTTCGCTTAAGTGACTTAGCCACTTTCCTAACTGCTCTTGATGCATCTTTTGCTCAACTTGGTCTAGGGGCTCTTCATTATTACTATCTGCAATAAGATCCCCCAAGAAACTCCTGCCATCATCTCCATTTACAGGAGCGTCCAAACTACTTGTTGATAGAGCTTGCCTCAATACAGAATCAAGTTCCTCTACATCTATTTCCATTGCTTCAGCAATTTCAATTCTACTTGGCATTGCTCCAAGTTTATGTGCTAATTCCCTACTTATTTTTCTAATAGTGGCAAGTCTCTCGCTTAAATGAACTGGTAAACGAATGGTTCTGGATTGGCAGGCAATAGCTCTTGTCATACTTTGACGGATCCACCAAAAAGCATAAGTAGAGAACTTATATCCTCTTGTAGGATCAAACTTTTCAACGGCTCTTTCTAAACCTAAAGAACCTTCTTGAACAAGGTCTAAAAGTTCTAGACCTTTACCTTGATATTTTTTTGCAACACTTACTACTAACCTTAAGTTAGCTTTCATCATTCTCTCTTTTGCTCTTCTTCCAATTTTTATAGTTCTTTTATCTTGAGGAGTAAATTCATTTATTTTTTCGTTTAATTGACCATCTTCAGTTAGAACCATCATTTTTTGAACTTGGTTACCCAATTCAATTTCCTCAGCAGGTGTTAATAAAGGGACACGACCTATATTAGAGAGGTACCAACTTATGGGGTCGTTACCTCTTCTTTTTTGCGGTTCAGTTGATGTTGATACTGATGAAGCCATTTTAAACCTGATATGAGGTATTAAAACTTTCCTACATTTTTAGGGAAATACACGATTACTTAATACCTGCTTCAGATTTCAGGTATAAATTGTTTAGTTATGTGTTTAAAACTATAAAAAACTCCTTATAATTGTTTCTTTCATGACATTAGCCTCGTTTTTGTTTTTCTCATTAACTTTGACAATCGGTCCCCTATTAAAGAAGCATTTGATCCTTTTTTACACTTTGATGCAGCAAGGGAATGTAAAAAAACATATTTTGCTAAAGATTCAGTCCTTATGTAATCTCCAAAAGATGATAACTCTAGCGCTGAAGATCCACCAATAAATCCAGATAAAAGATCTCCTAGACCCGCTCTAGCAGTCTCAGCATCAGTTCCAAAAAGTTGCCATGCATTTTCATTATTGGCAATAATACTATTTGCTCCCTTTAATAAGATACTTATATCAAATTCTTTTGCTGCTTTTTTAGCCAGTTCAACTTTGTTAATACAGTCAAGATCAGGGAATAATCTCGCAAATTCTTTATTATGAGGAGTAATCCAAGTCTCATACTTTCTTTCTAAGAAAAATTTAGATCCCAAATTTGATTTAGAAATTCGATTAAGTGCATCCGCATCAAGAATCAATAAACCTTTTATATCTAATAAGTACTGTATTGATTTTTCCCAATCATCCTCATTCAAGCCAATTCCTGGGCCAATAACTATAGAATCATAAGCAGAAAAATCAATATTCTTTAAAGCATTGAACAAAATTGAATTTCCATTTTGATCGCTGCTAAGTCTTCCTATAACTACTACTTCTGGTTCAACTTGCCAAATAGATTTTGAAACTAAATCAGGGATAATTGCTGATACAAATCCTGCCCCACTTGAAATAGCACCTTTTATTGCTAAATATGCTGCCCCAGGATATCTTTCACTTCCCGCAATTAATAATGTTCGGCCTCTTTTATATTTACTTGAATTTTTTGGTAAAAACGGAAGATTAATTGTTCTTAAATCTTGATATGTAATTTTTAAAATCTTACTATCTATATTGCATAACTGACTTCTAGATATACCTATATCGATGTGATGTAATTCTCCAACATAAGGTAATGCAGTATCTTGTAATAATCCAATCTTATTAAGTCCTACAACTAAATTATAGTTGGCTTTTACAGCATTTTTCAAGAATGGTTTGCCAGAATTAGGACATAACCCCGTTGGCACATCTATGCTCACAACCTTACCAGACTTTTTTTTAAATTTTTCATTAAATAATTTAATTAAATCTTCATCAACTTTTCTTTTTTGATTATTCCCGAAAATAGCATCAATCCATAAATGTTTCCCTTCAGGATTAGGAGGCTCTCCTAATTTTTCTACTCCAAGAGATGTAAGATAATTTACATAATTAATCGTTAATGTTTTTTTTAAAGGAAATGGGCACCATAATTTAACTAGATATCCCTTTAAAAAAAGCTCTTTAGCAATTACTGCCCCATCCCCACCATTATGGCCAGGACCTAACAAAACTACTACTCCCTCTTTTAAGAGAGATTTTCTTTGCAAAAGCCATTTAGATAGCTGAATACCAACCTTTTCCATCAAAGCCTCTTGAGGCATTCCTTGAGAAAAAATTTCATTCTCTAAATCCAACATTTGCTTTGAATAAACAACTAGATGTTTAGAGTCAATTGTTGGCCATCCAATTTCTTTCATAATTAGTTCAAAGCTATTAAAAACTGTTCAAAATTTTAAAATTCCATGTTAAAGACTCTAAAGGATAAAAAAATAGAGAACTGTTCCTCTATCAATAATAAATCTAAAAAACAAAAAAAAATTATTGTTGGTCTTTCAGGCGGAGTAGATAGTTCTCTATCAGCAGCTCTTCTTATTGAAGAGGGTTGGGAAGTTGAAGGCCTAACTCTTTGGTTAATGAAAGGAGAGGGCTCATGTTGTTCCGAAGGATTAGTTGACGCTGCAGGTCTATGTGAAGATTTAGGAATTAACCATAATATATTGGATTCAAGAGTAATTTTTGAAAGGGAAGTAGTTAAAAAGACTACTGAGGGATATGAATCGGGTTTCACTCCACTTCCATGCTCGATGTGTAATAAAAATGTAAAATTTGAAGAAATGCTCAATTTTGTCATTAAACAAAAGGAATTTACTTATATTGCCACTGGTCACTACGCAAGAGTTCAAAAAGTTTCTTGCGAGAACATCAAAAACTCTGGAAATTTTCAATTCAAGGATTTCTTACTCCTAAGAGGAGCTGATAGAAATAAAGATCAGAGTTATTTTCTTTACAGTCTTTCCCAAGAAGTATTAAGCAGATTAATACTTCCACTAGGAAACCTTAAAAAAGAAGAGACAAGAAAAGAGGCCTTAAGATTAGGACTTAGAACTGCAAAAAAACCAGAGAGTCAAGATCTATGTTTAGTAGAACATTATGGATCTATGCAAAAATTTATTGATAGTCATATTGAACCTAAAGAGGGGGAAATTAAACATATTAATGGAAAAATTCTTGGCACTCATAATGGTATTCAACATTTCACAATTGGACAAAGGAAAGGTTTGGGTATTGCGTGGCCAGAGCCTTTATACGTGGAAAGTTTAGATAAACAACAAAATATAGTTTATGTCGCAAATAAAAATGATCTTTTTAAAAGAGAGGCCATAATAAAAAAGGTTAACTGGGTTTCAATTGAGGCGCCTTTAAAAGAAATAGAAGTAGAAGCACAAATTCGATATAGGAGTGAACCAGTAAAGGGAACTTTAGTTCCTGTAAAAAATGAAGACAACATGACTACAAAGTTTAAATTGATTTTCGAAGAGCACCAAAGCTCTATCACTCCTGGGCAAGCTGCAGTTTTTTATAAAGATGAAATTTTATTAGGAGGCGGATTAATTTGTGAATTTTCCAAAATATAAATCTAATCCTATTAAAAGCAAAAATAGGAAAAACAAAGGGCGTTCCCCATATGTTGTGTAGAAAGTTTTTGTAGTAGAAAAAATAGGATTTACAACATCAATTAGCTCAGTATTAGGGTCAAAGAGTTTAATTACTCTTCCGTCTTCACTTATTAATCCTGAGGGGCCAGTGTTTGAAACAATAATATTATCTTTTTTATTTTCTATACTTCGTACTCTGGCCAAAGATAGAAATTGATCATGAAGCTTCCTTGGATAAGGATCTAAGTTAGCTGCTGAAATTATTAGTTCTGCCCCACTGTTGATAGCATTTCTTATTTTAAATCCATCAGTAATTTCATAACAAATTGCTATTGCAAGTGGCTGAGTAAATTTCCATTTAAAAAACCTTGAATTTGATCCTGGCTGAATACCTCCTACTGCCGATAGTCCTCTTGAGAAGATATTTAAGAATCCTGGGATTTTCTCCCCAAATGGAACCAATCTATATTTATCAATGTAAGATGAATAATTTTTATCCCCAATTTGATATCCAAGCAAGGAACTTCTTAGGCTATTTTTAGAGTTTCTAAAACCTCCTGCCAACATCCTAATCTTGCTTTTGAAATTTAAATTAAAATTATTATTCAAAGTCCCCTCTGGTGTAATAAGGAGTTTTGCATTATTTAATAGAGCAATTTTCTGAGCAGAAATTAACTTATCATTTATGAATTGATTATTAAAGTTCGTTTTTTTTCTTGTGGGCATATTAGTTTGCCATAGAGCGACAGGATAGTCATTATTTCTGTTTATTGGGTTTGTTAAACCTCCGAGGAAATGTAAAATGATGATAATCAAAAACCCAAAAAGGAATGTTTTTTTTAAATGATATTTTCTTTTCCATTTCTCATAAATTAGGTATATCCAAAAACCCATAATTAATTGCAATACACATAAACCACTTGCACCAATCCATCTTGCTAAACCTGCAAGGTATAAATCTCCGGGAACAATTCCTTCGCCCAAACCTATCCAAAAAAGAGGCGTTTGGGAAAGAAAGAATTCACCTATACCCCAGGCAAAAGATAACAATAAAACTTTTATAAATAATCTTAAATAGTTCATGTTGGAAATATCTTCTTTTTGGAGAATTTTTTTAACTAAAAGACCCCATGAATAAACCAATGTGCCTCCAAACAAAGAGCAACCTAACAAGATTGAAATGGAAATAATTAAACTTGATATCCAGGAGAAACCTAACCAAGTCAGTGGGTGAAGTTCAAAAAGCCAAGAATGACTTACCAAAATAAAGAAAAACCCCCAAAGAAAGTTTGCTAATTTCTTATCACTGTTACTCCATAAAATAAATAAGGATAAAGGCATAAAAAACAACCAAAAGTGCGTTGATGTAGCAATTCCTCCAAAGATGCCTCCCAAGCATGGATAAAAATATTTATTAAACTTTTTATTTTGAATAGAAGTCAACAATATAAATTTTCTAAATTAATTTTTTTTAAAAGATATATTATTGTACCTTTTTCTGTAGAATTAAATATAGTGATTTTTAAAATTAAGTGAAAGAAGTTTTAATTAGTTTTACAATCTTTGTATTTTGCATTTCGTTAACTCTGTATAGTCAATTTAACTCCCCTCAGGTTGTTAATGCCGCCGAATCAAAAACTGAATTCGTAAATAAAACACCCACTACAAAAACATCTAACGTTTCAAATACTAATATATTTGAACTAGATCCATCTGATCCAAATCCAATACTTTTCGCTATGGCAGAAGAAACACAAGAAGAAAGCAACTCTAGAACTACAGATAGTGGCTTAATTATTGTAGATATAGTCAATGGAGAGGGAGATGAAGCAAACTCTGGACAAACAGTATCTGTAAATTACACCGGAACACTAGAAGATGGGACCCAATTTGATACCAGTATTGGCAGAGGACCATTCAGTTTCCCATTAGGTGCGGGGAGAGTAATTAAGGGTTGGGATGAAGGAGTAGCAGGAATGAAAGTTGGTGGAAAAAGAAAATTAACAATTCCTCCAGAACTTGGCTATGGATCAAGAGGTGCAGGAAATGTAATTCCTGCAAATGCAACTTTAATTTTTGAAGTTGAATTATTAAAAGTCAATTAAAGTAAGAAATAACCTCTAAAACTTTTCAATTTAGTTAATCTACAAGTAAGATATATTCAAATATAAAAAAACGAATGTTAACTAAATTAATCACTTCTCTTTTAAATAAAAAATCTACATTGGAAGTACATGCTCACTGTGATGGCCCGTGCGGCGTTTACGACCCAGCTTCTGCAAGAGTCGCTGCTGAAGCAGTTCTTGCAATGACAAAGAAGCTAGTAGCACTTACTCCGCCATCAAGTACTGACTCAGGAGATTGGGCAGCTTACAGCAATACATTTTCTAGATTTGTGGCCGTAAAAGAAGAGCAAGCTAAAGAGACAAAGAAAGAAATTCTAATCTTATGGACAGATTATTTTAAACCTGTTCACTTAGAAACTTATCCAGATCTACATGAAACAATCTGGAAAGCAGCGAAATTATGTAGTGCTTGCAAAGTAAATATTGATCTAGCTCAAGCAGAAGAATTAATGAATTATGTCGAAAAAATACATAACATCTTCTGGGAATCAAAAGGCAGAAGTGATGCTTTTGTAAAAGCTAGCTAGTTTAATTATTTCTAAAAATTTTTACGATTTAATTGCATTTTTTTTTGGATTAAGAAAAACCGCAATTGTTAAAGGCCATTCTATGCTGCCAAGTTTAAAGGAAAGTGACATTGTTTTTTTCAAAAAATATATTAAAAACAAATCACTTTTAAAAGTTGGTCAAATTGTAATTTTCTATCATCCTATTAAAAATATTAGATTAATTAAAAGAGTAAAAAATGTAAATAAAAATAGTATCGAAGTTTTAGGAGATAATATCGCTTTCAGTGATGACAGCAGTAAATTTGGATTAATTAATAATGAAAATGTAATTGGAATAGTTACTTCAAAAATAAAAAAAATCTTCTAGCTCAAAAATAGTACAGAACTTTTTTGGACCCAAAATAAGCCCATAGAAAAAGATAATCCACCAGCAAAAGCTATTAACCTTCTAATAAATTTTTGTCCTGCATTTAAAGTTGTAACAGATATTAGGCAAGTAAATAAAATCATACTTACTAAAGAACCACTTAAATATGAAATTAAATAAGCAAATGCGTTAGGAAGAGGTAAAGCTAATGCCGGAAGTACTGCGAGAAAATGAGAGCCACCTGCCAAACCATGAAGTAATCCCAAACCTGTCAATGCATGAGAATGTTTATTATGTTTTTTAGAGTCCTCATTATGAAAATGCAAATGATGATGAGCTACGCCATTATGTTGATGAGAGTGAGAGTGAATGTTTAGATGTAAAGAATTTCTTATCGCAAAGACTCCAACAATAAGAAGCGATATACCAACTAAAAATTCAGCAAAGTTGGAAAATTTACTTAAAGAGGTAATATCTTTTATAAAAATTGCTAAGAAGGCCAAAATAATTACTCCTGAAGAATGTCCCAATCCCCATGAGATACTATTCCTTGCAGCAATTTTTGGACTCGTAATTGATGATGGAGCCATTGCAATAAGATGATCAGCACCACTTACCACATGAATAAATCCAGCAAGAATTCCAGTTACTATTACAACCTGCATTTATATATAAGATACAACTTAACAATATTCAGTTTTATAGCACAAATATCCAGCTTTAATTAATTTGAGTTAAATAATTTCTTAAAAGAGTTTTCAATATCGCTTTCCCTCATAAACCTTTCGCCAATTAAAACTCCCTTAATTCCAATTGAATTGAGAGTTTTTAAATCTTCAGAGTTATTTATTCCAGATTCACTAATAGGAATAATATTATGTTTTGAAAATATATCCGAATAGTGACTCATTATTCTTATTGATGTTTGTAGATCAGTGTTAAAAGTCTTCAAGTTTCTATTATTTATTCCTATTAAATTAAATGATTTCAAACTCAATATTCTTTCAAGTTCTTGACCATCATGCACTTCAACTAAAACACTCATCTTTAAATTATCAGCAATTTTCTTCAAATAAAATAAATCATCATCGCTTAAGATTGCAGCAATTAGTAATATTGCATCAGCACCGGATACTCTCGCTTTATATACTTGATAAGCAGAAATAATGAAATCTTTGCAGAGCAAAGGCAGATTAGTGACTCCTCTGACATCTTGAAGTATTTCATAACTTCCTTGAAAAAACCTTTTATCAGTCAATACCGAGATACATGAGGCACCAGACCTTTCATAACAAGAAGCTATTTCTTTTGGATTAAAATTTTCTCTTATTACACCTTTACTAGGACTAGCTTTTTTAATCTCAGCAATAACTCCCGGTTTAATTTTGGAATGTAAAATACTTTTTAAAAAATCTTTTGGTGGATCAACTTTATCAAGCTTTTTTATAAGATCTTCAAGGGAGATTATTTTCTTAAAATTTTTGATTTCAGTATCTTTGTGCCAAACAATTTCTTCAAGAATATTTTTTGCTTTTGCCTCTCTATGAGGAACAGCATATTCTAAGTTTTCTACCCTGACTGTTGGGTTTGGAGGCCTACGTCTTATTTCCATAAACAAATCAATTTACTTTACTTGAGAAGCTGCTTGTTTATAAGCGACCTCAACTACTTCACTAAGAGTAGGGTGAGTATGTACTTCAGTAGCTAGTTTAATTACATCTTGGTTTCTAGAGATTGCATTTGCAATTTCTTGAATCAAATCAGCTGCATGCATCCCAAAGATATGAGCACCTAATACTTTTCCACTGTCTTTATTGAAAAGTAACTTTAGAATTCCATCACTTTCTAATTCTGCTAATGCCTTGGAATTAGCTTTAAAATAGCTCTTCACAACTCCTAAAGTAAAACCCTCTTTGATAGCTATTTCTTTAGCATCAGTTTCAGATAAGCCTACTGAACTTATCTCAGGATGAGTGAATGTTGCAGCTGGAATACTCCTATAATCGATTTCGATATTCTCACCACATATATTTTCAACAGCAATTGTTCCTTGAGCTGCTGCTGTATGGGCAAGCATAAGTTTGCCAGTTACATCACCAACGGCCCAAACATTAGGTATTATTTTTTCACCATTTAAAACTCTCATTTGATCATCAATAGGAATGTAACCTTTTATAGTTTCTATACCAACTGAATCAAGATTAAGATTTTTACTATTAGGACTCCTCCCAGTAGCCACAAGAACACCATCAACTTCTAAGTTTTCTACAATTTCTTTTGATTTTGCATCCGTTAGTTCTATCTTTACAGGGCATCCAGGGGTTATCTTAGTTGCAAATACATTAGATTTTGTATCAATATCTCTTGATTGAATAAGATTTTTCTTAGCTATTTTTGTAATATCCGGATCAAAGGTGGGCATAATATTTTCCAAAGCCTCAATCATGGTCACTTCGCAACCTAGAGCGGTATATACATCAGCAAATTCTAAACCTATATATCCACTTCCAATAATGGCTATCCATCTCGGGAGCCACTCAAGTTTTACTGCTTCATCACTTGTGAAAACTGTTCTATTGTCTAAAGTTATTCCAGGAGGAACAAAGGGAGAAGAACCTGTCGCTAGAACTGTATTTTTACATGTAAAGATCCTATCAATTCCATTATTATCTCTTACTCCTACTTTTTGATTACCTTCAAGTCTTCCAAATCCTAAAATAATTTCAACTCCACTTCTTTTGAGGGTTTTTGTTAAATTTTCTCTAACATTTGAGACTAAATTATTAGCATGATCAGCAATTTTTGATCTTTCGAATCTAACAGGGGAAGCATGAATACCAAATTTTGCTAAATGTTCATAATTGGCTATTTCCCTAACTTTTCCACTAGCTGCCAAAAGAGCTTTAGAAGGTACGCATCCTTTATTGACGCAAGTACCTCCCATATCTCCAGACTCTATGATGGCAACTTTTAAACCTTTTTCTGCAGCATGTTTGGCGGCGTCAAATCCTCCATATCCTGCACCAATTACTATCAAATCAAAGTCAAAATTTGGATCAGTCACTTTTGTATTCTTGAAGTAGAAGTATATGCGACTCTTTTTCGTTCAAGTAATATTGGAACTGCAACACAAGCCACATTCAATGATTCTACAAGCTCACTATGCGGAATAGTAATTGTTTCACTAAAAGCTTCTTGAATTCTTTTATGAATACCATTTCCTTCATTACCCAATATAAGTGCAGTTGGTTTAGACCAATCAATTTCCCAATATGGTTTGTGAGATTTATTAGGATTTTTATTATGGCTACTCGTAGAAATTATTTGAAACCCGTTCTTTGAAAATTGATCTAATGATAACAATAAAGAATTGATCATTTCTTCTTCGCTTCCATCAAATCGTTTAAATGGGAGATGAAAAACAGATCCACTAGATGCTCTTAATACCTTTTGGCCTAAGGGGTGCGCCCCTCCCGCTAATAATATCTTGTTAACACCAGCAGCTAAAGCTGTTCTAAAAAGGTTCCCCATATTTCCAGGGTCTTGAATCCTATCAAGGACAAGAATAAAGTCATCTTCAATATTAGTAAAGTCAAAATTAAGTATTGATGAAATTTCCACCAAAGCAGCTACTCCATCAGGATTTTTTGTAGATACTACTGAAGCTAAAACTTCTTCTGATACGACTATTATTAATGATGGATCAATCTTTTGATAAAGGTCCTTATTTTTATCAAGCCATTTTTCAGTAGTTAAAATTTTTGAAGCATGATTACCAGACTTCAGCATTTCTTCGATCAAATGAGTCCCTTCAATGCAAAAATAATCTTTATCTTTTGTATTAGATCCTTTTTTAAACGATCTAAATCTTTTAACTAAAGCATTACTTTTACTAGTTATTTTTGGAAAAATATTTTCTATTGTAATTTAAATAATTTTGATATTAAACACATTTTAGTTATTAAAATATTACGAACAATTATTTTTCTTTTAATCTTAATTCTTATCCATTTAAATTTTCACCCTTTAGTATTAATTAATATTCATCGCGTTACACAAGGTGGACTTACTATATTTAATTTGTCATTATTAAACCAATAAAAAATATTCTTAATGGTTTGCGAAAGCAATAATAAGTCATATCTTAAATCCCAACATTTAAAGATTATTGGCCAAAATACCTTAAGAGGAGAGGTGAAAATAAGTGGTGCAAAAAATTCAGCATTAGTATTACTTGCAGCATCATTACTAACTGACGAAAAAATCATATTAGATAATGTTCCTATTCTGACTGATATTGAGAAAATGGGAAATATACTTCAGAATTTAGGAGTTAAATTACATAATAAAGATCATCAATTAATAATTGATTCAAAGAATATATCCATACGAGAACTTCCATATGAACTTGTAAATGGATTAAGAGCTAGTTTCTTTTGTATTGGAGCATTATTAACAAGATTTGGGGAAGCTTCAATACCTTTACCTGGTGGGTGCAATATTGGGGAAAGACCTATCAACGAGCATATAAATGGACTAAGGGCACTAGGTGCAGAAATTATTATTGACAGAGATGTCGTAAAGGCAAAACTAGTCGAGAAAAAAAGTAACCTATTTGGTGCAAATATCAGATTAAATTGTCCAAGTGTTGGGGCTACTGAAACGTTAATAATGGCGGCATCCTTAGCAGAAGGCAGAACTGTGATAGAAAATGCGGCAAGGGAGCCTGAAATTCAAGATTTATGTCAGATGTTAAATAAAATGGGAGCAAAAATTTATGACTCTGGTAAAGAAAAAATAATTATTGATGGAGTGCAAAAACTTCATGGATGTACTCATAAAGTAATCCCAGATAGAATTGAAGCAGGAACTTTTTTAATAGCCGCTGCTGCAACTTCATCTTCAATTACAGTTTCTCCAGTAATTCCAAACCACTTAGAGGCAGTATTAAATAAGCTAGAAGAAAGTGGCAGTAAAATAATAAAAAAAGGAAATTCGATTTCAATAAAAGGTAATAAGATTAAAGCAGTAGATATAAAAACCGCTCCATTCCCGGGATTTCCTACAGACTTACAAGCCCCATTTATGGCTTTAATGACTATTGCTAAAGGGAGATCTAGGATCACTGAAACAATTTTCGAAAATAGAATGAATCATGTTGAGCTTTTAAATCAAATGGGGAGTTCTATAACATTAAAAGATAATATAGCTCACATAAACGGAGTTAAGAAATTGAGAGGGATGACTTTAGTTGGGTTAGACTTGAGATCTTCAGCTGCTCTGATAATTGCTGCTTTAACCACTAAAAGTGTAAGTCATATATATGGACTTGAACATCTAGACAGAGGTTACGAAAATTTTGAATTAAAACTATCTCAATTAGGTATTCAAATTAAAAGACAAACTACAAAGAATATGATTAACGAGTCTAAATATGATGGTGGTAACTTGAACGTAGAAAAAATATCTGAAGTAAAAGCGGCTTAAATTTAGTTTTAAACGTAAGCTATATTAACTAGTGAAACACAACCAATAAAAAGGAAGGATAATACCAAGAAACGAAGAGACCAGTATTTATTTAATCCACTAATTTTTAGATCATTTATACCCATGTACCTCCGTTAGAACCAAAAGCGGTGAAAATAGCTACTGCAATAAATAAATAGGGTGCCAATTTAAATGATAACTTTTGAGTTTTATTTTTTGTTTTAATTCCTGACATGGTGGTTAATAAATCTACTAAGAAATATAACACAATATTACTATCCGTGAAGCCTAATCCGCAAAAATAGCCTGCAAAGCTCTATTTTGAGGCATTAATGTGTCAAAAACGTAGCTAAAACTATATTTTTAGCTTAATTCCTAATCTAATGTGTTCATTTTAAAATTTGTTTTTAGTATTATTTATTTTTTTCTACAACTCATTTCTATAAAACAATAAATGTAGTCAATACCTGAATTATTGTTATAGTTAAATAAGTTAATTATTTGTGAAGAGCCTTGGGAGCGTGGTGGAATTGGTAGACGCACCGCACTCAAAATGCGGCACCTTCGGGTATGTCGGTTCAAGTCCGACCGCTCCCACTTTAATGAATACTTATTCGAGATTTAATATATCTTTTAAGAAAGGTAATGGATGTTGGCTATGGGATGATAGAGGGAAAAAATATCTTGATGCTGTTGCAGGTATAGCAACGTGTAGTTTAGGGCATAGCAACAGAATCTTAAGAAAAAAGTTATCTGCACAATTAAAAAAAGTTCAACACATTTCAAATCTTTATAAGATTGAAGAACAGGAAGAATTAAGCAAATATTTAACCAAACAGAGTTGTGCTGAAAGTGTTTTTTTCTGTAATAGTGGTGCTGAAGCAAATGAGGCAGCTATCAAATTAATCAAAAAGTATGGTAATACAGTATTTAAAGGTAAAGAATCTTTTATTCTTGCTGCCGAATCTAGTTTTCATGGAAGAACACTCGCAACTTTAAGTGCTACTGGTCAGCCTAAGTACCAAAAAGGTTTTGAACCGATGATCAAAGGTTTTAAGTTTTTCAAATATAACGATATTGTTTCTGTAAAAAAATTATTTGAAAAATTAAAAGAAAATGACCAAAAAGCTTCAGGAATTTTAGTTGAACCTATTCAAGGAGAAGGAGGAGTAATACCTGGAGATAAAAAATTTTTTAAAGAATTAAGAGAAATTTGTAATCAAAACAATTCTCTTTTAATTCTTGATGAAGTTCAGAGTGGAGTAGGAAGAACGGGAAAAATGTGGGGATATGAGAATCTAGAAATCGAACCTGATGGATTCACACTAGCTAAAGGATTAGGCGGAGGGCATGCGATTGGTGCATTATTGGTACAAAAAAAAGCGAACATTTTTTCCCCTGGAGATCACGCAAGTACTTTTGGGGGCAATCCCTTTGCTTGTAGAGCTGCCATAACAGTTTTAGAAGAAATTAAAAGACGTAAAATTCTTAAAAATGTTTTCGAAAGAGGTAATCAATTAAATGAGGGTTTTACTAAAATTTCAGCGAAATTCCCTAAAATTATTAGTGGCATAAGAGGACTAGGATTAATACAAGGTCTTGTCATAAATGATTCCTACACAGATGCAAAAACAATCACATTAAAAGCTTTTGATAAAGGTTTACTTTTAGTACCTGCCGGAGGAAACGTGATTCGGTTTGTACCGCCGTTGATAATTTCGAGAAATGAGATCAATATACTTTTAAAAAAGTTAGATTTAATTTTCGAAGAGATGTAAATTCTATTAATTTTGATAAATGTAAACATTGAGAATTTTGATTTGCTCTCGCCCAAATTGGAGAGGGAAAATATTCAATTAGGATTATCAAGAATAAAAAATGCTCTAAGAGATTTAGATGACCCATGCAAAAATATACCCGCTATTCAAATTGTAGGAACAAATGGTAAAGGTTCGATTACCGCTTTCATAGAAAATATTCTTTATGCAGATAAAAAGAATATTGGGGTTACTACTTCTCCTCACCTTTTTGATATCTGTGAAAGGATTAGAGTAAATAAAGAAAAAATTAGTAAGGAAGAATTTGAAAGACTTTTTAAGAAAATAAAAAATAATCTTTCAACCCATAAATTATCTCCTTTTGAACAAATTATTTGTTGTGCACTATATTTTTTTGATTTTAAAAAAGTAGATTTATTAATTCTTGAAGCTGGTTTAGGTGGACGATTAGACGCAACTACAGCACATCCTCTAAGGCCAATAATTGCTATTGGGAATATAGGTTTAGACCATAAAGAATATCTTGGAGACTCAATTGAAAAAATTGCAAAAGAAAAAGTAGCAGTAATAGAAAAAAACTCATTTGTTATTTCTTGTCGTCAAGAAGCTGAGGTTGAGGAAATAATTAACGCAAGAGTCCAACAAGTAGGGGCAAAAATCATATGGAAAGAATCACTATCTAATGATTATGAAATTGGTTTAAAAGGAAATTTTCAAAAACAAAACGCAGCTGTTGCTATTGGAGTAATTGAAGAACTAATTCATTTTGGATTTAAGGTTAAAGAATGCTCCATTAAGGAGGGACTTAAAAATGCAAAATGGAGCGGGAGGTTAGAAATAATTAACTGTTTTAATAAAAAAATTCTTGTTGATTCTGCTCATAATTACTCTGCGGCAAAAGCCCTTTCAGAGGAAAGGGGGACTTGGAATAATAATCATGAAGGGATTTATTGGATTTTAGGAGTCCAAATACACAAAGATATTGCCTCAATGATAAAAGTTCTTATTAAAAAAAATGATCATATTCTTTTAGTCCCAGTTCCTAATCAAGAAAGTTGGACATTAAAAGGTCTTTCTAATATTAATGAGCTAAATCATTTAAAAATAAATGAGTTTGAAAAAGTTGATCTTGCTTTTAACTATCTTTTGGAGCTTGAAAAATGGCCAAAATGTAATCCTGTACTTACAGGCTCAATATTTTTAGTTGCTGAGTTTATCAAATTTGCAAAAAATCAAAAGTTTTAAATATTAAACTCATCTTTTATTTCCCACCCTTGCAATTTACCAGGATTTAATAAACCTTTTGGATCAAATCTTAATTTTGCTTTTACTTGATCAGAATCAATAACTCCTAAACCACCTCCCTCAACAGTTAATACATGTGGATTAAAAATAATTGCTCCCAGTTTCTTACAATTATCAATTATTTGGTTTAATTGATCTGAACTATGCCATTTTATTACAGGCAAAGCAGCTAATCTAGGGACTCCTTGTTGAGAAACAGCTTCAATATGCCAAAGAATATTCTTACCCCATTTTACTCTCAAAGAATTAATTAATTCGAATTCCTTATCTAGAGGTAAAAGCATCTGTAAATATGTCCAGTTTTTGTCCTTTGCTCTCATATGAAGAGTTGTATGATTCCAAACTACTTCAGAGATTCCATTTGTTAATTTATCTTCTTCTCCAAGAAGAAAAGAATTAACTTGATATTTTTTGCAAATTAATTCAATAGTTTTTACCCCCGCAAGCGTTGATTGAATCAAAATCTTGTGACTTTTAGATTTACCCTTAAACCAGGAAGGCATTTGATCTACGATTTCCTTCTCAAGAATTGCGCCAAGCTTCAAGTCAATTGCTGCAGTGGTACATGTTTTTAATATTTCGATTGTCTTATTTAATTCTTCACAGTTAATTATTATCGAGTACCACTTATGTTTTATATCAGTAGCGATTAATAATGAAGTAATAATCCCATTAGTTCCATACGCATGATTTAAAGGTTCTGATTCTTGAGCATCAAATCTAAGTAATTTAGGTTCTTCATTTATTGTTATGGCTTCTAAACCTATAAGATTCCCTGGATCTCTTAAAAATCCCCATCTAATTGATCCAATACCTCCGGAGCCCCCTGCGATAAATCCTCCTATAGTTGCAGTTTTCCATGTACTGGGAAGCAACCTTAATTCTCTTCCATATTTTTCCAGTTCTTTATTTAAATCTCCCATTAAGCATCCAGATTGTACCTTTACGAAACCTGTCTCAGGAAAAAATTCTTCAATTTTATTTAAACAATTCATTTGCATAACAATACCTTTAAACAATGGGACCGCTTGTCCATAATTACCTGTTCCTGAACCTCTTAAAGTAAGTGGTATCGAAAATTCCCAACAAATTTCTGCTACTTTCTTTACTGCATTTTGATCAATAGGTCGTACCGCCAAGTCAGCTATACAACCATCTAGTCTCTTTTCGAGTATTGGAGAATAATTATAAAAGTCTTTTGAAAGCCTTTTGACATCGGATATCCTTTCAATAATTTCTAAATTATCAATTTTTTTTAATTGTTCTATTAATTTTGAATTTCTTAATGACATTAATGATTAATTTCTTTACTATTTATATAAAATAGTAGATTAGCTATATATTTCGCCGTTTATAAGGACTTCTCTCTTTAAATTGGTTGAGAAAATATCCGCCCACTTTTCAGCATTAAAAAGCACAAAATCCACAGGGCAACCTTTTTTAACCAACCCGTCCCAAGTTAGATTCAATAATCTACTTGGTGACAAAAAAATGGAAGATAAAGTCAATCTTTCCCAAGGATTTAATTGAAGCATTGGCATTGCAAGAGACATCAAATAAACGGGATCGTAATTACCAAATGGATACCAGGGATCTTGAACATTATCGCTACCGATAGAAACATCGACTAATGATTTTTGTAGTTGCTTTATTGGTGCGACTGGTCTATTTAAGGGTGTAATTTGTTCTTTCCGATTGAGCAACCAGAAATTTGTAAGAGGAAGTGCAATCACTTTTATATCTTTCTCAGCAATTTTGCTTCCCAGATTAAGTATTTCATTATTATCTAGAGATAAAATACTACTTAAATGACTACAAGTTATTGGAACTTTAATATTTAATCTATCAATAGTTTCCAAAAGAACTTTTATACCCGCTCCTGGCTCAATAGTTGATTCATCTATGTGCAAATCAATTTCTAATTTATATTTATCTGCAAGCAAGAGAGTTTTAGAGAGTAAGTATTTTATTTTTGCTTTATTTATAAATGGAGGAACAAGAACTCCTCCTAAAATGCCCTTTTCCTTAGAAAACTTTTTTGCCAATTCCTCTCCATGGGGAGTATCCCAAAACTCCAATGGAGCTAATGCTACATATTGCAATTTCAACTTAGAGGAATATTTTTTTTGGAGTTTAAAAAGCTCATCCCAAATATTATTATCCTGACTTTCGTAAGTATCAACATGACTCCTAATAGCTCTATAACCATTTTTAAGAGCCAAGTTGAGTGATTTTTCAGCTCTCTCTAAAACTTTAATTTTAGACCTAGTTTTATGCTCCTCCAAATTTACTGATAAGGCCTCTTGATAGTTTGATTTAAAATTAGGAAACTCTCCAAAAGTGAAAGCTTTATCGAGATGTGAGTGAGTCTCAACAAATCTTGGAAAAAGAATTTTATTTGGTTTTTTATTTTTGATATTTATCGGCTTAAGTTCAGAAACAATTCCTTTTTCCCAAGCAACAAAAACAGAAGCAAAACCTTCATCATCAACATTGAGGTTATCAGCATTTTCTATTTCACAAAGGCATCTGGGTATAAGAACCTCTGTTTTTCCGGAGTTGATCAAGATTTAATATGCTTTTGTTTTATTTTAAAACATCAATAAAGCTTATATAGAAATAGGAAAATACTTCAAAATCTTCTAAAACGTACAAATATGCATGAAATTTTACACGTAAGTTGTTAAATTTATATATGTGAGGCGGGCGTCGCCAAGTGGTTAAGGCAGTGGCTTGTGGCGCCGCTATTCGGGGGTTCGAATCCCCTCGCTCGCCCTCAAAAATATTGCTCCAAAATTATTTAAATTATAATTTTGAATTAACAAAAGGCCATCAAAACTTTTTTGCAAAGTGCTAACCAAACCAATCCAAGAAGAAGAAAAGACTTACAAAAATTCCTCTATTGGTAGTTATTGGATAACAACTTTTGGTTGCCAAATGAATAAGGCCGATTCCGAAAGGATGGCTGGTACTCTTGAAAAAATGGGATATTCCAGAGCTATTGATGAATTAAAAGCGGATTTAGTTTTATATAACACCTGCACAATAAGAGATAGTGCTCAGCAAAAGGTTTACAGTTTTTTAGGAAAACAAGTCAAAAGAAAGCATAGTACTCCAAACTTAAAATTAGTTGTGGCAGGTTGCCTCGCACAACAAGAGGGTGAATCTCTTTTGAGAAGAGTGCCCGAACTTGATCTAATAATGGGGCCACAACACGTCAACAATCTTGAAAATCTTTTAGAGAGAGTTGATTCAGGTAATCAGGTCGTAGCCACTGAAGAAACTTTTATATCTGAAGATATAACTAATCCAAGAAGAGATAGCTCTATTTGTGGTTGGGTGAATATCATTTATGGTTGCAATGAAAGATGCTCTTATTGTGTTGTCCCATCTGTTAGAGGTAAAGAACAGTCAAGATATCCAGATGCAATTAAAAGTGAAATAGAAACTTTAGCTCATAATGATTTTAAAGAGGTAACTCTTTTAGGGCAAAATATTGATGCCTACGGTAGAGATCTTCCTGGAACGACAAAAGAAGGCCGGAAGGAAAATAACCTTACTGATCTTCTCTATTTTATTCATGATGTAGAGGGGATTAAGAGAATAAGATTTTCTACAAGTCATCCAAAATATTTTTCAAAAAGACTTATAAACGCTTGTTATGAATTAGACAAAGTTTGCGAGCATTTTCATATCCCCTTCCAAAGTGGTAATGATGAAATCCTGAGATTAATGGCTAGAGGTTACACAATCGAAAAATATAAAAGAATAATTGAAAATATAAGAGAATTAATGCCAAATGCATCAGTTACTGCTGATGCAATAGTTGCTTTCCCTGGAGAAACAGAAAACCAATATCGTGAGACATTAAAATTAATATCTGATATTGGCTTTGATCAAGTTATGACCGCCGCCTATTCTCCAAGACCAAATACCCCAGCAGCTATTTGGGATAATCAAATTCCTGAAGAAGTTAAAAAGGAAAGATTAAAAGAAATTAATGAATTAGTTGAAACAACCTCTAGAAAAAGAAATCAAAGATATTTAAATAATATTGAAAGTGTCCTAATTGAGGGCATGAATCCAAAAAATACCTCACAAATAATGGGAAGGACCAGAACGAATAGACTTACTTTTATAGAAATACCAAAAAATATTGGATTTAATTTTGGTGATGAAATAAATGTCAAAATAACGGAAGCGAGATCTTTTTCTTTAAGCGGTCAAATATATGAGTAATTTTTCTAAGTGTTAGAAAAAGAAAAAAAATGTATTGGAATAATTTTTGGAGGAAATTCTAACGAACATTTTGTTTCAATATCTTCAGCTAAGACAGTTTTTAAAGCCTTAATTTCCAAAACAAACATTGGTAGATTTACGGTTAAAGCTTTTTATATAAATAAGCATGGAGTTTGGCTTGATAACGACCAATCTCTCGAATTACTAAAAGAAAAGAATAAAAATGAAACCGCCGATAAGTACCAAGTATTACCTAAAGGAGAAATAAACTTTTTAAACAAAATAGAATTTCAAGGTATTGATGTATGGTTCCCACTTTTGCATGGTGTAAATGGAGAAGATGGTGCAATTCATGGTTTATTAAAATTTACCCAAAAGCCCATTGTGGGAGGAGGAATTTTAGGTTCCGCTCTTGGAATGGATAAGATATTAATGAAAAAAATATTTTCACATCTAGAAATTCCCCAAGTAAATTATTTAGATATCCAAAATCGAGATCTTAGTGATGAAAATGTAAAAAATAATCTATCTGTTGAGATTATCGAAAAATTAAAGCTACCAGTTTTTATTAAACCTGCTAATTCAGGTTCATCACTTGGTATTTCAAAAGCTAAAACAAAATCAGAAATAATTAAAGCATTACAAAAGGCTTGGGAAATAGACTCAAGAATTGTTATCGAGGAAGGTTTAGATGTAAGAGAACTTGAATGCGGAATAATTGGTAATTTAAAACTTACCACATCTGAAATCGGTGAAGTTTCTTATTCAACAGATTGGTACGATTATGATTCAAAATATTCGATGGATAATCAAATAATTATTCCAGCTGATATTGATTCTCAAATCTCTAAACAAATTAAAGATATGACTATTAGAAGTTGTAGAGCATTAAACATTTATGGTTTTGCAAGGGTTGATTTCTTTTTAGAGAAGATTTCAAATAAAATTTTTCTGAATGAAATAAATACAATTCCTGGTTTTACTAGTAAAAGTATGTTTCCTATGCTTTGGAATGCTTCAGGTTTAAATATTGATCAACTTGTGGCTAAACTAGTAGAAATATCTTCAGATTTATAGATTAAGGTCAAATGTTGCAAGGACTTCTTTGGTTACCATTACTTTTAATCTTCGTTCTTTTAACAGCTCTTGGTTGGTTAGAAAGAAGAAGGCAAAATCTTTTTAGGAATTGGGCGAGTGGTTCTGAAATTTGCAAATTAGATAGTTCTGGTGCAGCTTTTTTAAAGGATGGTGAATTAAGATGGAGTGCGTTTGAAGCTGGAATATTTGAAGAAAAAGATAGTTTTACAATAAAGAAACTTGAACTAGTAGAGTTATTGGCCCTTACCTCAGGAGAAGCTCCTTTAACCAATGAATCTCAAGGTAAGTGTAGGCTTAGACTCGTTGGGAATGGGAAAGAGATGGATGTTCCATTTTCAGATGCAGAGAGGGCAAGAGAGTGGATGGATCAACTTATGAAAAAAGTTAGATGTGATTTGTGAAGGATCAACAAAAATTGAAGAATAGAAGGTTCTTTTTGTTAATTACTTTTTTATTTTTTACAAGCTATGCAACCTCACAAACTTTTAAAAAAGTTAATTACCAAGAAATTTCTATTGTTGGTAGCGAGTTATTTTCTATCGACGATATAGTTGCTAACTCATCTATAAATCTCCCAACCTCATTGATATTTATCAAGACCACATACGCAGAAAAAGAATTAAAAAAGAATTTATCTCTAAAGAATGTTTCAATTTTTAGACAAATATTCCCTTTTGGTTTAAAAATTCTAATTAAAACAAGAACTCCAATAGCTTATGGCGAACGGATTTTTAAAGGGGAAAAAATAACTGGTTTTATTGATGAAGAGGGTTTCTTCATCAGTCTAAAATATTCAGATCAAGAAAATTTGAAAAAAATAACTAGTAAAGTTTTTGGATGGAAAGAAAATTTTAGAAAGACATTATCAAAGATTTTGAATTACCAAAAATATAACGATGTTGAATTCATTACAATAACTTTCTCCCCTAATGGCTTTTTAACTTTAGAGGAAAAAAGTCTTAAAACAATATTGTTAGGATTTAATCCAAAAAAAATAGAAAATCAATTACAAATAGTCAATAATATTAAAAACCAAATAAAAGAAAATAATATTTTAGAAAAAATAGATAATATCGACCTAACTGACCCCGAAAATCCAAAAATTAAAGTGTTCAAACCCTAATAATTGAAAACAAATTTCATAAAAGTTTTTTTGATTAGATCAGTAATTGAAAGGGTTTCGGTTATTCACTCTAATTTTTGACAAGTTAATATTTAAGGACTTTCTTCAAGAAAATCCTACATATCAGCTTAGTGAGTTCATAATGCATCCAATACTAGTATTTGATTTTATTTAGAGATGAGCTTCGGAAACAATCCAAACTTTGATCAATCAAAAGACATCCTTCCAAGTCAGAATGCCAAAATTGAAGTTATTGGTGTCGGGGGGGGTGGTAGTAATGCTGTAAACAGGATGATTGATAGTGATCTTGAAGGCGTTTCATTCAGAGTTTTAAATACTGACGCGCAAGCATTATTACAATCTTCTGCAGATAGAAGAGTTCAACTAGGACAGAACTTAACAAGAGGTCTTGGAGCAGGAGGAAATCCAAGTATTGGTCAAAAAGCTGCTGAGGAATCTAAAGATGAATTGCAACAAACATTAGAGGGATCTGACTTGGTTTTTATTGCCGCAGGTATGGGAGGAGGAACTGGGACAGGAGCAGCTCCAGTAGTTGCTGAGGTTGCCAAGCAAAGTGGTGCTTTAACTGTTGGAATAGTAACCAAGCCATTTTCTTTTGAAGGTAAAAGGAGAATGCGTCAGGCAGAAGAAGGGATCGCAAGATTAGCAGAAAACGTTGATACGCTAATTGTGATTCCAAATGATCGTTTAAAAGACGTAATTGCAGGAGCTCCACTTCAAGAAGCCTTTAGAAATGCTGATGATGTTTTAAGGATGGGAGTTAAAGGTATAAGTGATATAATTACATGCCCCGGATTAGTTAACGTTGATTTTGCTGATGTTAGGTCCGTAATGACTGAAGCTGGCACTGCTCTACTTGGTATAGGTATTGGTTCTGGTAGATCTAGAGCATTAGAGGCTGCTCAAGCGGCAATGAATAGCCCTTTATTAGAAGCGGCAAGAATTGATGGGGCCAAAGGTTGTGTGATAAATATTACAGGGGGGAAAGATATGACATTAGAAGATATGACCTCAGCTTCAGAAATTATTTATGATGTTGTAGATCCAGAAGCAAACATAATAGTAGGTGCTGTTATAGATGAATCAATGGAAGGGGAAATACAGGTAACTGTTATTGCAACAGGTTTCGAAACTAATCAACCGTTAAAACAACAAAGGATTAAAAATAGATTATCTAATCAGCCTCTTTATAATATTTCTGATAATAAAGACACAGGTACTAATATTCCAGAGTTTTTAAGATTAAGGCAGAATAAAAAAGATATCGAATAATCGCTAAAATTGAGTGACTCGGTTATCTCGCCTGCCTCAAGCATCCCTTGTGGCTGCTACCTTCCGATCCTGACCAGGTTTGGGCGTTAAAACCGCGAAAGGCCGAGTCAAAATAATATTAGCAATTTTTGATAAAAAAAGATACATAGCTTTTATGTTGCCATCAGAACTAGTTAAATATAAAAAAAAATCTCAAAAGATTATTGTATTAACTGCATGGGACTCTATTTCAGGTTCTCTAGCTGAACAATCAGGATCAGATATTGTTCTGGTGGGAGACTCTTTAGCAATGGTCTGTTTAGGATATAAATCGACCTTGCCTGTTACGTTAGAGAATATGATTTATCATACAAATGCAGTTTCTAGAGGGTTCAGCAAAGTAATAGAAGAACAGCCCTTATTAGTATGTGATATGCCTTTTCTTACTTATCAATGCGGAGAAAATAAGGCAGTTGAATATGCCGGAAAAGTAATTAAGAATACTTATGCAAAGGCAGTAAAAGTTGAGGGTTCTGATCCAGAGGTACAGAATGTTATTTCAAGGCTGATAAGGATGGGGATTCCTGTCATGGGACATTTAGGGCTTACTCCGCAGAGCTATTTGAATCTTGGATTTAAACAACAAGGGAACAATGCAGAAAGTCACGAAAAAATCAAAAGAGATGCTTTATCACTAGAAAAATTAGGATGTTTTTCTATCGTTTTAGAACATATACCAGAATTACTTGCTAAAGAAATTCAAACCGAATTAGAGATCCCAACAATAGGTATAGGTGCAGGGAAATTTTGTGATGGACAAGTAAGAGTTACTGCTGATTTGTTAGGACTAAATGATAAGCAACCTCCATTTTGTAGACCAATTATTGATGGGAAAAAATTGTTTGGTGAAAAACTAAAAGAATGGGTAGCAGCAGAAAAGCTCAATTAAATTTTTCCCACCACCTAAACATTGAAACAAGAATTTGATTGCTTAATTCCATTCCTTTTGGATCACTTAAAAAAAATCTATTTCCTCTTTTAATCAAAAGGCCACTCTCTAGGAAGGGGGCCCATGCTTTTAATAACTTTGTTAAAGCTATTTTGGACTTTTTATTATCCCAATTTTGTTCATTTAATAAGTTATAAATATTAATGCCCTCTTTAAGTCTCATTCCTAACATTATTTTCTCATCCAATTCTTTATAAATATTTTTTTGATTAATGAGTGAATATTCTAATTTGATTTCGCATTGCTTAGTTACCCATTTTTTATAATCTTTACTAATTCTTGGCCTTGTAAAATTATCCCCCCAAGGAGAACTAGTCGACCCTTGACCAAAACTCCACCATCCTAAACCTTTCCAATAAACTCTATTATGTCTTGATTGATGTCCAGGAATAGAGTAATTAGAAATTTCATATCTTGAATAACCTGAAGCTTTCAAGATAAAATTTGTTAACTCACTATTTTTATAAGCTTCATCATCATTTGGTAAAGATAGTTTACCTAAGTCAACTAATTTCTTAAAAACAGTGCCATTCTCAATACTTAAATCATAAATTGATATGTGTGGAGGACAGAACTTTAATGATTGTTTTAAGTCTTCTTGCCATTTTTTAAACCCACTTCTTGGTAAATTTTGAATTAAATCCAAACTCCAACTTTTTATAAGACCATGATCATATGCGCTCTTTAACCAAAAACAAGAATTTTCTACATCTTTACTGCAATGTCTTCTGCCTGCCTGTACTAGAACCTTATTATTAAAACTTTGAACACCAAGACTAAATCTATTAATCCCAGCCTTTATAAACCCATATAGATCATCCTCATTAAAACTGGCTGGGTCAACTTCCATTGTAATTTCGGCACCATAATCAATTTTATAACTCTCCTTAAAAAGATTTATTAAATCTTTAATCTGTAAGGGATGTAAAATTGAAGGAGTTCCACCACCGATATAAATTGTTGAAAGAGGAGATTTATGTTTGATTGATAATATTTCTTTTTTTAAATAGGTTAAATATTCTTTTACGGTTTTACTCCCAAATCCCTCTAAACTTTCGATTTTATTGCCTAAAGGTATAACTGCAAAATCACAATAGAAACATCTTCTGTGGCAAAAAGGTATGTGTACGTAAGCACTTCTTGGCAATTTATTCATCATAGAAACAAAATATAAAGCTTAAAAAAAAAACATAAAGGAGTTTTTAAAATAAAATCTTTATTTACTCAATTAATAAATCCTAGTAGATTATATATATGACAGATATCTTAGTACTAATTTTATTTGTATTGTCTGGAGCAGCATCAGGATGGCTTGGGGTTGATCTTCTACCAATAGACATACTTAAACAAGTCTCTAATGTAGAAGGTTTTAGAATTGTACTAGCGATAATAGGATTTTTTATTGGATTAGCAGCAGGTTTTGTATTTTTACAGCTTAGAAAGACATTCCTTGATCAAATACGTACAATGCCTACGGATTTATTAATAAGTAGAGCGGTAGGGTTAATTTTGGGATTACTTGTTGCAAATCTACTACTTGCTCCAATATTGTTGATTCCATTTCCAAGGGAAGTATTTTTTGCAAAACCTTTAGCAGCCATTCTTAGTAATTTTTTCTTTGGGGCACTTGGTTATAAATTAGCTGATACTCACGGCAGGACATTGTTAAGACTTTTTAATCCTACTAATACCGACGCTTATTTGGTAAACGAAGGAATAATTCCAGCAGCAAGCCCAAAAATTCTTGATACTAGTGTAATAATTGATGGAAGGATAAATGGTTTATTAAGCTGTGGATTACTTGAGGGGCAATTAATTGTGGCCCAAAGTGTAATTGATGAGCTACAAACTTTAGCTGACTCTAGTAGTAACGAAAAAAGAGGAAAAGGAAGAAGAGGTCTTAAATTATTAAAAGAGCTGAGAGAACTATATGGAAGAAGACTTGTAATAAACCCAACTAAATATGAGGGGAATGGTGTAGATGAAAAACTTCTAAGAATTACGGAGGATATGGCAGGTACTTTAATTACGGCAGATTATAACCTTTCTCAAATTGCAGAGGTAAAAGAATTAAAAGTTATGAATTTGAGCGATTTAGTTATAGCTTTAAGGCCAGAAGTACAGCCTGGAGAATCACTTAATATAAAAATAGTCAGAGAGGGTAAAGAAAAATTGCAAGGAATTGGATATTTAGATGATGGAACAATGGTCGTAATTGATGATGCAAAGAAATTTGTTGGAGAAAGACTAGACGTAGTTATCACTGGTGCATTGCAAACGCCAACTGGAAGAATGGTATTTGGGAAATTGATAAATAATCCGGAGTCAAACAAATCTTTTAAATCTCCAGCGACACAGGGATAAATATAGCTAGAATCAAACTAGAATTTATTTTGTAGAACATATGACTGTATCTGCTCCTTATTACGGTGAAAATACCGCTATGAGGACTCCTCCACCAGATTTACCTTCTCTTCTGCTAAAAGAGAGAATTGTATACCTAGGATTGCCGTTATTTTCAGACGATGACGCTAAAAGACAATTAGGAATGGATGTTACCGAGCTAATTATTGCTCAACTCCTTTATTTAGAATTTGATGATCCAGACAAACCTATATATTTTTATATAAATTCAACAGGCACTAGCTGGTATACCGGAGATGCGGTTGGTTTTGAGACAGAAGCTTTTGCTATTTGTGATACCATCAACTACATTAAACCTCCTATACATACAATTTGTATTGGACAAGCAATGGGAACAGCGGCAGTTATCTTGTCTTCAGGGACTAAAGGGCATAGAGCAGCTCTCCCACATGCTTCCATTGTTCTTCATCAACCAATTAGTGGTGCTAGAGGGCAAGCAACTGATATCCAAATAAGAGCAGAAGAGGTATTAAAAAATAAAAAATCAATGCTGGAGATCCTATCACGCAATACTGGTAAAAGTATTGAAGAGCTCTCGAAAGACTCTGACAGGATGAGTTATCTTAACCCTCAAGAAGCTCTAGATTATGGAGTGATAGATAGAATACTCACAAGTCAAAAAGATTTGCCAAATAACATTTAATCCTTACTTTTAACTCACTACTTTTTTAAAATTATGCCAATAGGAACTCCAAGCGTCCCTTATAGACTCCCAGGTAGTCAATACGAAAGATGGGTAGACATTTATACAAGATTGGGGGTTGAGAGGATTTTATTTCTCGGGCAAGAAGTTAATGATGGAATTGCGAACAGCTTAGTAGCTCAAATGCTCTACCTTGATTCTGATGATAATACAAAACCTATTTATCTTTACATAAATAGTCCTGGCGGATCAGTCACTGCGGGTTTAGCAATATATGACACTATCAAATATGTAAAAAGCGATGTTGTCACTATATGCGTAGGTCTTGCAGCCTCAATGGGAGCATTTTTACTAGGTGCTGGTACTAAAGGTAAAAGGGTTGCTCTTCCTCATAGTCGAATTATGATTCATCAACCACTGGGAGGGACTTCACAACGTCAGGCTAGCGATATTGAAATAGAAGCTAAAGAAATACTGAGAATTAAAGATATGTTGAATCACTCTATGTCTGATATGACAGGACAATCCTTTGAAAAAATAGAGAAAGATACTGACAGAGATTATTTTTTAAGTGCTGAAGAAGCTAAAAACTATGGGCTAATTGATAGAGTAATTTCACATCCAAGCGAGGCCAGCTAGCTCTTATTTTCTAAAATTAATATTTAAATATTAATTTTTAAATGAGCAATTATATGGTTTATTTACACCTTTAATGTCTAAAATATTAACTATCAAAAGTTTAGAAGTTACAACTAATGACACAACTCTTTTATGACATAGATGCTGACCTAAGTCTATTAAAAAATAAAACTATCGCAATAATAGGCTACGGTTCACAAGGCCATGCACACGCTTTAAATCTTAAAGACAGTGGAATGGATGTAATAGTAGGGTTATACAAAGGTAGTAATTCTGAAAGCAAAGCTATTAATGATGGATTAAAAGTATTTACTGTTTCTGAGGCTTGTGAAAAAGCAGATTGGATTATGATTCTGCTTCCAGATGAGTTCCAAAAAGAGGTTTATATCAAAGAGATAGAACCAAATTTAAAAGAAGGTAAAATATTAAGTTTTGCTCATGGATTCAATATAAGATTCGAACTCATTAAGCCACCTAGTTTTGTCGACGTTGTAATGATTGCACCAAAAGGGCCTGGACATACTGTTCGTTGGGAATATCAGAATGGCCAAGGAGTTCCTGCTCTATTTGCAGTTGAACAGGACTATTCAGGCAATGCGAGATCATTAGCTATGTCTTATGCCAAGGGTATTGGAGGTACAAGAGCTGGAATTCTTGAAACAAATTTCAAAGAAGAAACTGAAACAGATCTTTTTGGAGAACAGGCAGTTCTATGTGGTGGTTTATCAGAACTAGTTAAATCAGGATTTGAAACTCTCGTTGAGGCAGGATATCAACCCGAATTAGCATATTTTGAGTGTTTACACGAAGTAAAGTTAATTGTCGATCTTATGGTCAAGGGAGGATTATCTCAAATGAGAGATTCAATTTCAAATACTGCAGAATATGGTGATTATGTAAGTGGGAAAAGACTTATAAATAATGATACAAAGAGAGAAATGCAAAAAATTTTAAAAGATATTCAAGATGGTACTTTCGCTAAGAATTTTGTAGATGAATGTGATAATAACAAACCCTTAATGACAAAATTGAGAGAAGAAAATTCTAAACACGAGATAGAAAAAGTTGGGAAAGGTCTTCGTGCTATGTTCAGTTGGCTGAAATAAATTTATATTATATATTTATTGGCTCGATTGGGTTTGATCTTTTAATTGGTGATCCAAGGTTTATCATCCATCCTGTACAAATAATTGGGATTTACATAAAACAAATAACTAATTTTTTTATCCATTATTTCAAGAAAAATAAGTGGGTATTATTTTGGGGCGGATTATTTATTGCACTATCCACTATCGCGACAAGCTTTGTGATAGGTAAGGTTATTGAATTAATTTTCATTCAATCTAAAAGCAATCTTATTTTTGGAATATTAATCTTCTTAGGCTTATCGAGTTGTTTAGCTTCAAAAAGTCTAATCTCGAGCGTAAAAGAAATTTCAAATCTTATAAACGACAAAATTGATCAAAAAACTGAACAAATAGTTAAAGAAAAAGTTCAAAGAATTGTAAGTAGAGATGTGAGTACAGCTTCGTTAGAGCATCTTTTGAGATCAAGTATTGAAAGTCTTACAGAAAATTCAGTTGATGGGATTTTTGGTCCCCTTTTTTGGATATTTATTGGAACAGTTTTTATCAAATTTTCGATTTTTCTTCCAGGTCCTTTATCACTTGGCTTTTCATATAAAGCAATAAGTACTTTGGATTCAATGATCGGCTATAAATATGACCAGTACAAATATCTAGGTTTTTTTAGTGCAAAAATTGAAGATTGTTCAACTTTCCTTCCAAGTAGATTAGTTTTATTAACATTACCTTTGGTCAGTTCTAAAATTAAAAAATATATTTCTATCATTAAAAAAAGTTACTCTGATGGAATTAAATATGATTCTCCTAATTCTGGTATTTCAGAGGCTATTTTTGCATATATTTCCAATATCAAATTAGGCGGTGAGAACAAATACAATGATGAAATTATTGAAAAGCCAATTATTAATTCAAATGGTGATATTTGCTCGAAAGAAAAAATAAATATTATTTGTCAATTAATTTTAAGACTTCAAATACTATGGATAATTACTTTTACCATAATTTTTTTTAATATTTGAAATCGAATTCAATGAAATTTGTTTTAAGTCACTATTATTATTAAAAAGACATTTTTCATGAAAGAAGAAAATCCTCCATTAGAAAATTCGGATAATAGTCCTATTGAAAATCTAAATGAAGATACAAATAATACATCTTCTGATAGTGAATATTCAAAGTGGGTTGATAATCAAGGTGATGAAGTAAAAGATGTTTTTGGATTTAATAGTAGTGCTGAACTTGTTAATGGCAGAGCAGCTATGATCGGTTTTTTAATGCTCTTATTAACCGAATTAGTTTTTAAAGGAAGACCTGTTACTTCCTCAATCTTTGGTATAAATTGAAAATGGAAGAAAAAAAATCTAATCCATTAAAAATTTCTCTATATATTTCAGCTTGGGTAATAATTTGGGGAACATTTGGTTCATTTATAGATTTTCCTCTTTATAAAAATAATATCTATCAAGAGGGAAGCATATATCAATATCTTACTTTTACAATTACAGCAATCATTTCAATTATAAGTGCCAAATTCTTTTATAAAAAAATTAAACTATAAAAACTTATATCTATATTTTTTGATAATTTTTGCTGGTTCTAAATTATCCTGAGTCTCATATAGTATCCATTGATGAGTTTCAGTATCATGATCACAGCCTAAGCTATTTGATGGGTCAGACAAATTTGAAAGATATGAGTGACATGACTGATCCGCCTCGAAAGCAGAGTCATAACCACTTAAAAAGTATACTGAAAATCCAATAAGTACAACTGATATAACCACTTGAAAAAATAAGCTAACTATCTTCATGTATTTCCTATGAAAATTTAAATATATCACTTCTAAAATTCTTTCGATAAAAAATTAAGTTATCGACCAACATTAAAGATAAAATCATGAAAGCCTTGATTATTAAAATACAAAATAACCAAAAGTACTAAAATTATATTTAAAACTAATACAACTGAACCAAATATATTAATCTGCTTTTTACCTGGTAAGGTATAAGTAAATTTTTTTCCTTTAAGAAAAGAAGCTAAACCTTTTTTCTCTTTTCCCAAATCCTTAATAGGTTTATCATTTTTAACTTCACTTTCAGAAAAACCTTTTACCATTAAAACCCTTATAACAAGTTAATATTATTCTAAATTTAAAATTTTTCTCAAGAATTAACAATTTTTATTCACATATGGAAGCATCATTCCATTTTTATTTTTCTTTAACTTTCTAAAGTAATAAGCTTCAATAAGTTCTGTCTGCAACCCAAGAATACTTGCCTGACATTTATATTTTTTTTGTTCAGACTCAACTAACTGTATTTTCTCAATTTCCAATAATAAGTTACTACATACTTTATATTGCAAATCTTTAAAGCATTTATTTGCTTTTCTTGAAATTTCCGATTTAGTTAATAATTGTTCGGCAAAAATAGGATTTAAGAATAAAACTAATACAGGTAGTGAGAAACATATGAATTTCTTATAACTAAAAAGAGTCAAAAAGTAAAAACCCTCCTAATAAAATCATGTTAAAAATAGTATAAAAAAATTATCAACCATTTTTTCTTTATAAAAAAAGGTGCTCAAAAAGAGCACCTAAATTAAGGACAAATTAAGCTATTAGAATGTTAGCCCTGTACTCTATCCTTAAATAGTTTTCCTGCTGAGAATGTAGGAACTCTTTTCGCGGGAATAGCAATTTTTTCCCCAGTTTTAGGATTTAAGCCCTGTCTAGCAGAACGGTCCCTTGGTTCAAAAGAACCAAATCCCAGTATGGAGACTTTTTTGCCTTCCACTACTGAATCAACAATAGTTTCAATAGCTGCATCAACAACTAAAGATACATCTGTTTTTGTAAGCTCAGTACGAGCAGCTACAAGATTTACTAAATCAGCTTTGTTCATTGAATTGTTTGTATAGCAGAGATTTGAAAGACAAGAGTTTTAAAATCAAGTCTAATTACCTCGAACTTGCATATCATATGGAGCAAATACAAATACGGCAACCAAAAATGCCGGCGGCGCAAAGCTTTATACAAAATTTAATGACATTTTTAGCTATTCAACAATATTGTTATATCTTAGATTTTTATAAGCACTTAGATTTACTTTAGCCAAAATGAAGGGGCAAAACTCTTGCAGTAACTAGTTTTCTTTAGAAAAGTTTATTTTCTAATTATAAAAAAATTTATATTTAAAAGTAATCAATTTAAGAATTTCAAATATTTATTATTTTTTATTAAATTTCAGATATATTTTCTTCTCAGCACATGAAGAGAATATTTTTTCCATTTTAAAAGTAAAAAAGTTCAGTAGCGTATTAGGTTTGAAACGAGGTTTTGAACTTTTTGTCTATAAATATAAAACAAAAAAAAGGACATTAAATTAGTAATATTAAATTTTTTAAATTTAAGAATATTGATGAGTGAAACATCAAATTTGATTCTTTTTTTTTAATTTTGCACTTATGATTCTGAAAGTGAATTATTTACTTAAATTAGTTCATTTATAAAAAAAATTAAAGAAATAAAGAAACAGTGAATGATATAAAGGTAGGAAAACCATTGCCTCTGGGTAGTTCAATAACTTCAGAAGGTGTCAATTTCTCTTTAATCGCTTCAAATGCGGAATATATAGAAATTTTATTATTTGAGAAAGAAGATTCAGTTGCTCCAAATACAATCTTTAAGTTAGATCATAGTCATAAGACTGGTTCTTATTGGCATGCTGAAATAAATAATCTCAAAGAGGGTTCAATCTATGCCTTTAGAGTAAAACAGAATGATAATGGACCAAATAAAAATTATTCTAAAACTGTTCTCATAGATCCTTGCTCAAGAGGCATTACTGGATGGAGTAATTACAAAAGAAAAAATGCACTCAACAATATAGATAACATGGATTGTTGTCTTAAAAGTGTTGTTTGTGATAGGAAATCTTTTAATTTTAAAGATTTCCCTAGACCTAAACACTCATGGAAAGAAACTATTATTTATGAGTTGCATATCAAAGCATTTACTCAATACTTTAATGAAGAAGAAAGTTGTTTTAAAAAATTTTTAAAAAAAATTCCATATCTTAAAAAACTTGGCATAACAAGTATTGAATTACTTCCGGTATTTTGTTTTGACCCAAATGATGCTCCTAATGGATTAGAAAATTTCTGGGGATATAGTCCTATTAACTGGTTTACTCCACATTTTCAATATCTTTCTAATAATACTGCCAAGGAAAATAGAGAGGAATTTAGAAAATTTGTGGAAGAATGCCATAAAGCAAACATTGAAGTCATTTTAGATGTAGTTTATAACCATACCTCTGAAGGAGATTATCAAGGACCTGCTATATCTTGGAAAGGGATAGATGAAAATCTTTATTATTTCATCGACAAAGATAAAAATTATCAGGATGTCTCTGGATGTGGGAATACAATAGCAGCAAATAGAGGGTTAGTTAGAAAATTAATATTAGAGTCATTAAAATGTTGGGTAAATGAATTAGGCGTTGATGGTTTTAGATTTGATTTAGGTATTGCCTTGTCAAGAGGTGAAGATCTCACCCCTCTTGATAATCCACCAATTTTTGAAGATATTGAATGTGATCCTGAACTTGCCGATATCAAATTTATTAGTGAGCCTTGGGATTGTGGAGGATTATATAAATTAAATGATTTCCCGTCTAAGAAAACGTTTACATGGAATGGGCATTTCAGAGATGACTTAAGAAGATTTTGGAAAGGGGATAAAGATACCGCTTGGAATATGAGTGACAAAATCAAAGGTAGTCCATCACATTACAAAGAAAATAATTTCTTACCAAAGTCTATAAATTTCATAACTTCACACGATGGATTTACACTAAAGGATTTAGTTACCTTTAACAAAAAACATAATTTCGCAAATAAAGAGCAAAATAGAGATGGAGATAACCATAACAATTCATGGAATCATGGAGTGGAAGGACCTACATCAGACTTATCTATTAAAAAATTAAGAAAGCGGCAACAAAAAAATTTACTGTTAAGTTTATTCATTTCAAGAGGAGTCCCTATGTTGCTAATGGGTGATGAAATCGGAAGATCTCAAGGCGGTAATAATAATTCTTGGTGCCAAAACAATTCTTTAGGTTGGATGAATTGGGATGAAAATCAACAAGATTTAGAACTATTAAATTATCTAAAGTATTTAATAAAAATAAGAAAAAAATTTATTAATTTTTTTAATCCTATTTCTTCAACAAATAAAAAAGAAATTGAGAATTTAGCCAATTATTATTGGCATGGTCCAAAGTTAGAAACTCCAGATTGGAGTAGTTGGTCACATACAGTTGCATTAAGCATAAATAAAGGTGAAAATAATCCTTTAATTTGGGCTGGCTTAAATGCATATACAAAAAGCATTGATTTTTATTTACCAAAATCTAAAAGTAAATGGCTCAAAATTATTGATACTAATCATTCTCAAACTACTAAGCCTATCCCCATTACTGATACTTTTATAAAAGTAGATGATAGGAGCTCTGTGTTAATTATTTCAGAAGAAGTATTTGGAACAAAAAATAATATAATCTAAAAGCGGGCGGCGGGAATCGAACCCGCATCTTCAGCTTGGAAGGCTGAGGTTTTACCACTAAACCACGCCCGCAAAAAGTAATAGAATTACCTTTGCAATAATACATTACCAAACAATCAACAAAGTAAAAAGATTGGAAAATTCACACTCAAAAAATATAACCGGATCAAGAACAAGATTAATGCTCTCATATGGACTTGGAGATGCAGGCACAGGTCTAGCCGCCACACAATTTGGCTTCTTCCTTTTTAGATTCTTTATTTGTTCGGCAGGTTTACCGGTTTTAATTGCAGGTTCATTACTAATGTTGATAAAAATATGGGATGCAATAAACGATCCATTAATAGGATGGTTAAGTGATAGGACAAAATCGAAATGGGGGCCAAGGATACCTTGGATGCTAATTGCTGCAGTGCCTCTAGGGATTTCTTTGGCAGCAATTTGGTGGATCCCCACAGGTCCTGTAATAAACCGAACAATTTACTATACTTTGATTTCAATAATAGTAATGACTGCTTATACAAGTATTAATCTTCCTTTCGCAGCTCTATCTACAGAAATCTCAGAAAAAACTTCAATAAGAACTAGGTTAAATGCCGCAAGATTTACAGGCTCAATAATAGCTGGTTTAACTGGTTTAATAATAGCTGGAGTGGTTTTAAATTCAGAAGGAATAGCTAATAACGAATATTTTGTGATGGGCAAAATTAGCGGTTTTATAGCAGTAATAACAACCTTATTATCTTGCTGGGGACTAGCCCCATATGCAAAAAAAGCTAGACGGCCATCTGGGAAAACGGAACCAATTAAACTTCAATTCAAAAGAATATTTAATAACAAAAAATTTCTTAAAGTAATTTCTCTTTATATTTTACTTTGGTGTGCCTTGCAGTTAATGCAAACAGTCGCGTTAATTTATGTAGAGGATGTTCTTAATGTGCCTTCAGAAATTGCTAACTGGGTTCCAATACCATTCCAAATAAGTGCCCTAATAGGATTACAAATATGGGCAAGAGTTTCAAATAAGTTGAACAGAATTTCAGCTTTAAACTACGGTGCAATTATTTGGATTGTTTCTTGTACAGCAGCATTATTTTTGCCTTCTCTATCAAAAGTTTCTTCTATAGAAGATGGCTTTTTACTTAATTTTGATAACCTTATCCTTTTCATAATTTTGATTGTCATAATCTGTTTAATTGGAATAGGAGCTTCAACCGCGTATTTAATACCTTGGTCACTACTTCCTGATGCAATTGATGAAGACCCAGAAAAACCAGCAGGCCTTTATACTGCTTGGATGGTTCTTATTCAGAAAATTGGCATTGGACTAAGTGTTCAAGTATTAGGTTTATTACTATATATATCTGGTTATCAATCATGTTATGTGAACAATTCTACTTTAAATATTATTGAACAATCATCTTTAGCTCAATTAACCATTAGGTTATGTATTGGCCTTATACCTTCTTTGTTAGTAATAGTTGGACTATTTATAATGCGAAAGTGGGATCAAAAATTATTAACCAATTAATATAAAAACATGTACTATCCAAAGTTTTTTAAAAGACTTTTAAGCAGCCTCGTAATTGGAGGACAAGCAATTAACTATATCTTTAGAGGTAAAATTTCAAAAAACGATCTTTTTGAACAGCTTATGGAATCAGGTCCCGGAAGTTTGCTCATTGTATTAATTACAGGCATTGCGGCAGGTACAGTTTTTAATATTCAGGTAGCTTCCCAACTAACAAGCATGGGGGTTTCAAGTGAAATAGGGGGCTTACTAGCTGTAGGGATGGCAAGAGAAATGGCTCCTCTCCTAACTGCTACTTTAATGACTGGCAAAGTCGCTACTGCATATGCAGCTCAACTTGGAACGATGAAAGTTACAGAACAAATAGAAGCTATAACAATGTTAAGAACTGAACCAATTCAATATTTAGTAGTTCCAAGATTACTTTCCATGATAATTATGTCACCAATACAATGTCTTTTATTTTTATCAGTTGCTTTATGGAGTGGGCAAATCTGGAGCACAATTTTTTATAAAGTTCCTCCCATTGTTTTTTGGAACTCTGTTCGTTCTGGTAATGTAAGCTTAACTAGTTCAGACTTATCATCCATGATAATTAAATCCGTTGTTTTCGGATTACTAATATCAATTATTGCCTGCGGATATGGCCTTACTACTAAGGGAGGCCCAAAAGAAGTAGGAACAAGTACAACAGGTGCTGTGGTAATGACTCTTGTTACTGTATCTTTAATGGATGTAGTTCTAACACAAATATTATTTGGATAAATCGATGTTTAATACTAAATCAAAGCTAACTGAGCCAGTAACCATCTCTCCATCTTTTCAATTACCAATAATCCTAATAATTTTAAGTTTTATGCTCCTATTTCTAAATATTGGTTATTGGCCCACAATAGTATTTGCTGCATTTAGCTTTTTTTTATTGCTTCAATCATTTACTTTAAGAATAAAAATCACTAATGAAGATTTTGTAGTTTTGCAACTTGGGAAAGAAATTAGAACCTTTCCATTTAAAAATTGGATCTCTTGGAAATTCTTTTTTCCCATAATTCCCGGTATTTTTTACTTTAGAGAAAAGTCTAGCCCTCATTTATTACCTATACTATTTAATCCAGAGCAACTAAAAAACGAACTTATTAAGAAAGTTGAATCTCTGGAAATTAAAAACCCTTAAAAATAAATTTTTGATTAATTACAAATTTAATTAAATGACTAATACTAAAATTTCTAATAATAATCCTGATAAGGAATCAATAATCAATAAATCAACTTCAAAAGCAAAAGATAATGAGATAATCAAAAATAAAACTATTAAAAATAATAAGGTAACTTCTGTAAGCAAAAAACCTAATAAATCTATAGATGATATTTCAAATGAAATCTTTAGCGAACTTATTTCAAAAAAAATCTCTTTAGTTAAAGAGATAAAAGATTTAGAAACAAAAAAAAATGAATTAGATAAAGATATTGAATCAAATTTCAAGGGTCAATCAGATAATATCGCTAAAAGAGTAAAGGGATTCCAAGAATATTTAACGGGCTCTTTACAGAACCTTTCACAAAATGTAGAAAAACTAGAATTAGTTTCACAACCAATAGTTGTTAAGCCTTCTCCTCTTGACGAAAAAAAAGAGGCTTCAAACAAAAATGAATTGCTTACCGTTCCTGCCTTATCTGAAACATTTAAACCAGATGAACAACTCATTAGAAGTTGTTTCTCAAATTTTATAGAACAGCCTGATTTTTATTCAGAACCGTGGAAATTAAGACGAAGCCTTGATTCATCAGATATTGAAGTCATGGATGATTGGTTTTTTAATATGGGTGGGAGGGGATCCCTAGAGAGCAGAGGTTCTAGGCAAAAAAATGCTTTATTATCTGCTGGATTAATAGCTATTCTTGGTGAATTGTATGGTGACCAGTTTCAAACTCTAATATTGGCTTCTCAGCCTGAGAGGTTAGGAGAGTGGAGGAGAGTTTTACAAGATTCCTTAGGTCTTACAAGAGATGATTTTGGACCCAATAGCGGCATTGTTCTTTTTGAAAGGCCAGAAGGCGTTATAGAAAGAGCGGACAGATTAGAGGCTAATGAAGAATTGCCATTTATTATTGTGGATGCAGCTGAAACATCTATAGAAATACCAATTCTTCAATTTCCATTATGGCTTGCTTTCGCAGGCTCAAATGATGAAATTTTTGATGATCTTGAACTAAATTAACTTCTATGCATATTTTAATTATTTCTATAAGTTATTTTTTGGGATCACTGCCAACAGGATTCTTATTTGGTAAATTTCTAAAAAATATTGATTTAAGACTTACAGGATCTGGATCAACCGGGGCAACGAATGTTTTAAGAAATGTGGGAAAATGGCCTGCTTTTTTTGTTTTTATTATTGATGTAGGCAAAGGTCTTATTGCTGTTAAAATTGCTCAATATTATACAAATCAAAACTTATTTGAAGTTTTAGCAGGGATTGCTGCTATTTCGGGACATATATGGCCAATATGGTTAAAAGGAAGAGGTGGGAAGGCAGTAGCTACAGGTTTAGGAATGTTTATTGCTCTTTCTTGGAAAGTAGGATTTGCATCATTGGGAATTTTTTTAATAATTCTTGCAAAATCTAAGATAGTCTCTTTATCTAGTATCTCAGCTGCAATTTTTTTACCATTTTTGATGTTTTTGGATATTGGATCTACTAATCATCCTTACTTCTTGATTAGTTTAGTTGTATCAATATTAGTTATTTGGAAACATAGAACAAATATTAGACGATTACTTATAGGAGAAGAATCAAAGATAAATGATATTAACAAATAGACTCGCAGATATCCAAAAAAGCCTTATTGGGATCTTTAGCTTTCGTGATAGCTCTTCCAATAACCAATTTAGAAGCTCCATTACTTATTGCTTCATAAGGAGTCATTATTCTATTTTGATCATCTTTTTTTTGAATATTTGTCCTTATACCAGGTGTAATTAATTCGAAATTATTTTTATACATTGATCTCAATATTTTTGCCTCCAAAGGGGAACAAACGCATCCATCTAATCCAGCATCAAAAGACAATTTTGCAAGCCTGATGACATTTTCCTCAATTGAGTTTTTTCTATCAAGATCAGTTTGGAATTCCTTACTAGATAAGCTAGTTAAAACAGTTATCCCTATAACATAAGGAGCATTTACATTAGCTGTTTTTGCTCCTTCTATAGATGCCTTTTTTGATTCATTAAGAGCTTTAGATCCTGCTGAAGCATGAACAGAAATAATATCAACTCCTAGTTTGGAAACCTCACAACAAGCAGCGCTCATAGTATTCGGAATATCGTGAAATTTAAGATCTAAGAAAATTCTTTTATTTAAATTTTTCAAAATTTTAATTACACTAGGTCCTTCCCTAGTGAAAAGTTCTAAGCCAACTTTTACCCATTTTATATTTGGACAACTCTTAAGAAAGACTTTTGCTTGATGTATGTCTAATCCGTCAATAGCTAAAATTATTTTTTCTTCTGGATTAATTTTATTCATTTAATTTTAATTCTCAAACCTTTTAATTATTTTTTTTCCAATTTGCAATATTTTCCCTTCCAAATCATTTTTTGAATCAAAAACTAAATCAGGATTTATTATTTTTTGACTATCAATTTTTACCCCTCCACCTTTAATAGATCTTTTGGATTCGCTACTAGATTTGAAAAATTTAAGAGCACTTAGCAAGTAAAAGAACTTAACTGGAAAAACTATTTCTTTTAATGAAATCTCTGGAATTTCTCCAACTTTTTCTTTGTCTCCAAGGAATAATTTTTCGCAGTTTGATTGCGCCTTTAATGCTTCTTCAGCTCCATGGAATAAAGAAGTAACTTCTAAAGCCATTTTTCTCTGTAATTCTCGAGGATTTAAGTTTTCTTGAAAACTTAAATCTAATTCAGTAAGTAATTCAAAATAGGTAGGTATTAATATATCGGGTACTTTTTCTAATTTTGAATACATTGAAAGAGGATCATCAGTCAAACCGACGGTGTTAAATTCAGATTTACTCATCTTCTTAATTCCATCTAAACCTGTCAAAATTGGCAACAGCACACCGAATTGAGGTTCTTGTTTAAAATGCTTTTGAAGATCTCTTCCTATTGCAATATTAAATTTCTGATCTGTACCGCCAAGCTCAATATCTGATTGAACAACTACTGAATCGTAACCTTGTAATAGTGGATATAAGAATTCATGCAAAGCAATTGGAACTTGTGAAGTGTACCTTTTATTAAACTCCTCCTTAGCTAGCATTTGACTAACTGTTGCACTCCCCATTAATTCAATTATCGAATTAAGATTTAATCCTTTTAACCATTCACTGTTATATCTAATTTCTATTCTATCTTTTGAATCAAAATCTAAAATAGATTCATTAGCTGGCTTACCCATTCCTAGTTGGGTTAAATATGTTTTTGCATTATCTTTAACTTGTTTTTCCGATAACTGCACTCTTGTTTTACTTTTTCCTGTTGGGTCTCCAATTTGAGCAGTAAAATCCCCAATAATTAAAACTGCAATATGTCCATTATCTTGGAATGCCCTAAGTTTTTTAAACAATATGCTATGCCCAAGGTGAATATCTGTTCCAGTTGGATCGATTCCAAGTTTAACCCTTAATTTTTTATTATTTTTTTTCGCATGATCAATTATCTCCGAAAAAGTTTGATCTGTTCCTTTAATTGGGAAATATTCTTCTATTCCTCTTGATAGCCATGATGGCAATATTAAATTATCTGACATAAAGCTTTAACCGTTATTTTTAAGAAGTTTTATCAAGTTCATCCTTCATTCTTATTAAAGTTTTATTCATCTGTTCGAACATTTGATCAGGAGTAATCCCAAATTGACTTAACTGTGTCTTTAATTGTTCTACTGTCATTTTTGCTTGAAAATCTTCTGACAATTCAAATCTCTTCATAAAAACCTTATAACGATCCATTAGAGATTCCATTTTTTTTATAAACATTTTTTTCCCTTCTCTGTCAAATTTTCCATAATCAGAACCAAGTTTCATAAGTTCTTGATAATCTGTAAAAAGCTTTTTAGCTTCTTCTTGAACGATGTCTGACTCAAAAAATCCCATTTCTATTTGTTTACTTCGCAAGAATAAAGGCTCAATTACACCATAACAAGAATCTTTTGAATTGATTAGTACATTAATAAATTTTAGTTTATAAATAATTCTTTGATTTATATTATTTCAGAATTAAATTTAGTAGACATGTTTCATAAATATTGGAAAAATTCAACGTAAATAATATTTCAAACAAAAATAGACAATTTGAATTATTTGGCTCAAATGTAAATACATCAATTAATTTTCAACACTCAAATAATCTAAAAATCAAAGGTGAAATCCTAACTGAATGGAGAAACAGAATCCATAATCACCAATTCAAAATTTCAAAAGATACTAACAATAAAACTTTTCGCCAAACTAGTCTTCCTATAAATAGAATTTCCATTGAAAGAAAAATTGATCCGTTTTCCCTTCAACCATTATCATTGAACTTTTGGAGAACCAATCAATATATACACAATGGTCCAGCAATGTATTTTGTAATTGACTCGATGGAGAGTTCTAAAATAATTCTTTATATAGGAGAAACAAATTTAGCAAATAAAAGATGGAAGGGAGAACATGACTGTAAAAATTACCTCATGAACTATAAAGAAGCTTTAGCTCATAACAACCTCTCAAGTCATCAAGATATTCGTTTCTTCTTAGATGTTCCTAAAGAAGTAAAATTAAGACGTAAATTAGAACAGCAACTGATATATTTATGGTTACCACCTTTTAATAAAGAAACTCGAGATAGGTGGGCAACTACTTTCACAAACAACTAAAAGTTAATTAAATCCTTTCTAAAAATGCAATTTTCCACATTCCAAAAAAATCTAGATAACTGGCAAGGTGCTTCATTAATTTTTGGAGTTTTAGAGGAAGAAATTGCCAGCCAACTCGAAAACATAAAATTTGTTGTTGACCCAAAATTATTATTACAAAGAGTTACTCAAAAAAAATTCAAAGGAGAAAAAGGAAAAACTTTAAGCTTTGAATTTTTAGATCAAAAATTAGAAACTTTAATCATAATTGGTCTTGGCAAATCGAAAGACCTACATAAAAGTGATATAGAAAACTCCATAGGAAATCTTATTAGAAAAACTGTTGATAAAAATGAAAAAATCAGCATCTTGCTACCTTGGGAATTAATAAATTCGCAACTAGAAATAAGTCAATTAGCAGAGTCAGCAAGATTATCTGCTTATAAAGACAATAGATTTAATAAGAAAAAAGATGAAAAGAAAGTTCTTAAAGAAATAGAGTTTTTGAATTTAAAAAAACTTGAGAATATCAGCTTTGAAGATACAGAAAAAATATGTGAAGGTGTAGAACTAGCGAGAAGACTTGTAGCCGCCCCTCCAAATAGTCTTACGCCCCAAGAAATGTCTATGCAAGCTTCTAAAATAGCTAAAGATCATGGTTTGGAAGTAAAAATTTTAGAGGCAAAAGAATGTGAAGATTTAGGAATGGGTGCATATTTAGCTGTTGCAAAAGGTTCAGATCTAGACCCTAAATTTATACATCTTACTTTGAAGTCAGAGGGGCCTATAAAAGAAAAGATTGCACTTGTTGGGAAGGGTTTAACCTTTGATTCTGGAGGATACAACCTAAAAGTAGGAGCCTCTCAAATTGAAATGATGAAATATGATATGGGCGGAAGCGCTGCAGTTTTAGGAGCAGCAAAAGCTCTTGGAGCAATAAAACCAAAGGGACTAGAAATACATTTTATTGTGGCAGCTTGCGAAAATATGATAAATGGATCTGCAGTACATCCAGGAGATGTAGTTAAGGCATCTAATGGTAAGACAATTGAAATAAATAACACTGATGCAGAGGGTAGACTCACATTAGCTGATGCTTTAACTTATGCATCCAATTTAAAACCGGATTCAATAATAGATCTCGCCACTTTAACAGGAGCTATTGTTGTTGCATTAGGGAATGATGTAGCTGGATTCTGGAGCAATAATGATGATCTAGCAAATGATCTAAAAGCTGCATCATCCCAAGCTGGAGAAGAATTATGGCAAATGCCTTTACAAAAATCTTATAAAGAAGGGTTAAAGTCTCATATAGCTGATATGAAAAATACAGGCCCTAGAGCAGGTGGGTCTATAACAGCTGCTTTGTTTTTAGAGGAATTCTTTGATACAGAGATTAAATGGGCTCATATTGATATTGCTGGGACTTGCTGGACTGATAAGAATAAGGGGATTAATCCATCAGGTGCAACCGGTTTTGGAGTTAAAACTCTTGTTCAATGGATTAAAAATAAATAATTATATTTGAAATCATTCAGTCCAAAGATTTGTTGACCTAGCGTTATCCCCCCATAATTTATCCAACCTCTGATCTCTCCCACATGAGAATCTATAGAACTTATATTTCAATTCATTTCTCTCGGCAAAATCCTGATGATATTCTTCGGCCAACCAAAATTGACTTTTTGATTTTAGTTCTACAGATATTTTTTCTAATGGCACTTGTAACTCATTAGAGGCCGAAACAATTGCATTATTTGCATCACTTTCCTCAGTATCATCTTTGAAAAAAATCACTGGCCTATAAGAATCTCCACGATCACAAAACTGCCCCTTACCATCGATAGGATCAATATTTCTGAAATAGAGCCTAAGTATCTCGGGTAAACTTACCAGTTGGGAATCATAGTTAACCAAAACTACTTCCTGATGCCCTTCATGATTTTCGTATGAAGGATTTTGTAAATCCCCTCCTGAGTATCCACTTTCTACAGAATTAATTCCTTTTAAAGACTCTAAGTCATGTTCTAAACACCAAAAACAGCCTCCCGCAAGAATCAATTCTTCTGCAAGGGTATTTAAAGGGTTAATTAAAATTGAAAAAGCAATTATTAAAGGTAAAAAAAGTTTCATCATTCCATTATAAAGTTCAAATAATAGAATTAATAATTTCTTTTGCCGCTCTATCAACTACTCCTTCCTCTCCTAATTCTTTTCTTAAAAGAGTATACCCTTTTTTGATTTTTACTTTTTCTGATGTCAGATCGAGAATCCTGCAAGCTTTAAAAAAAATTTTCTTTTCATTAAAATTTTTCTGGACAAACTCAGGTATTACAAATTTTTTTACTAAAAGATTCACAGGCGAAATAAACCTTACTTTAAAATTGAGAATTCTTTTAGCAATAAAAGCAGTAACTCTACTTACTCTATATCCAATAATCTGTGGTATTCCATATAAAGCCAATTCCATATTAACTGTGCCTGATTTGCACAAAGCTAGTTTCGTTAATGAATAAATGTAAGGCATAAATTTAGAATTATCTTGTTGAGAAATAACCTTCCCTTTAATTTCATATTTTTCTAAACCCTGTCTAAATTTTTCATCAAAAATACTCCTACAAGATGGAATATAAACTAAGAGACTTGGATATCTTAATTGTAATTTTTTGGCGGTTTTCAAAAAGGTGGGCAATATATATTTTAACTCTTGTGGTCTTGATGCAGGCATTAAAAGCAAGATATTTTGATTTGCTTTAAGTTTTAGAATTGTTCTAGAAAATTTCTTGGAAGGTAGTTTTTTCGTTAAATCAAGCATTGGATGTCCAACCCAAGAAACATTTCCTCCCCTTCTTCTATAAAAAACTGCTTCTTGCTTAAAAATCGCAAAAATTTTATCAGAAAAATTAATTAAATTTGTAGTGCTATTGTTACCAACTCTCCAAGCCCATTCTTGGGGAGCTATGTAGTAGTAAATTGGAATATTATTTCTCGATCTTTTTAATTTAGCACCAATATTAATATTAGGACCCATATAGTCAATCAAAATCAGACAATCTGGAGGATATTTTTTTAGTAATTTATAAAATCTTCTTTGAATTCTTATTGTTGGAAGAATAAGGGGTAAAGCCTCCCAAATTCCTATTGCACTAATTGACGTTGTATCTTGAAGAATTTGTACACCTTCTTTCTTCATCCTTGCCCCACCTAATCCACAAATTTCTAAATCTATAGATTTTGTTTTAGCTTCATTAAATAAGGCATTAGCTAATAAACTTCCATGCAAATCCCCTGAAACTTCTCCAGTACTTATGAATATCTTTCTATTCATAAATTAATTGAAGGCATTGGTCCTCTTCTTTTCTTAGATATTGAATCTTTTAAAAAATTACAAAGCTTGGTAGAAGAAAGGTCTAATTTCTCTTTCATCGCTATCTCCAATGAAACAGAAATTACATCATTAGATTTAAATAATAGATTCCATGTATCTTGCAATAATTTTAAATCAAACTCTTTATTTTCCATTAACCCGCTTCTTTTTATTCCTACTCTATTTAAGCCTCTCAATCTTCCAGGATGTCCTTCTACCAAGCAAAAAGGAGGAACATCTCTATCAACTCTTGTCATCCCGCCTATCATTGCGAGATACCCTACATGAACAAATTGATGGATACCTAAACAACCTCCAATAATTGCTTTATCTTCAACTTTTACATGGCCAGCAACTTGAACACTATTTGATAAAACTATTCCATTGCCAAGTTCACAATTATGACCAATATGTGTATAGGCCATTAATAAATTATTATTACCAATAATTGTTTTTTCTCCTTCGTCAGTTGCTTTATTAATAGTTACACATTCTCTAAAAGTATTATTATCCCCAATAACTACCTCTGTAGATGCACCCTTATATTTAAGGTCTTGAGGTTCAAGTCCAATAAAAACATTTGGAAAAACTTTATTATTTTTACCTATTTTTGTTTTACCTTCAATAACAGCATTAGGGCCTATTTGAGTACCTGAATCTATTACGACGTTTGGCCCGATAATAGCTCCACTAGCAATAGAAACTCCATCATGTAACTCTGCGCTTGAATCAACAAATGCATTTGGATGAACTATTGCACCTTTAAAATTAGTATTTTTAATCTCCATGTTTTTAATCAACTAATGAAAACATTAATTCGCCTGAGCAAACCAACTTCCCATCAACATGAGCTTCACCTTTTACCTTCCCAAATCTTTGTCTTTTTATACTTAATAACTCGCAAGTAATTACTAATTGGTCTCCAGGTACTACTGGCCTTCTAAATTTGACATTATTAATACCTGCAAATACAAAAAGTCCTTTGGGAAGGTCAGGCATTTGAGTTACGATTATTCCCCCCACTTGAGCCATTGATTCAACAATAAGCACCCCAGGCATTAAAGGTCTCTCTGGGAAATGCCCCTGAAATTGAGGCTCATTTATAGTCACATTTTTCAATGCAACAGCTTTTTTGCCTGGGACATGTTCTATAACTCTATCTATAAGAGCAAAAGGAAATCTATGAGGCAAAAGACCTAATATTTCCTCAGAAGATAGTTGATTATTTTCAGTCGATAATTGTTGTTCCAAAACTTAAGAAAATAAAGTTAATTTTTTAGTGATGAGGCCAATAAAGCATTCAAAGAATGTGATCCTTTATAGACTAAAATTTGAGCCTTAGGTAACCCTACCAAAGCTAAGTCCCCAATAAGATCTAAAATTTTATGTCTTATAGGTTCATTACTAAATCTTAATGGAGGATTAACCCATTTATCCCCATCACATACGAGGGCATTTTCTAAACTGCCCCCTTTTATTAATCCTAATTCACTTAATTCTTGAAATTGGTCCTTAAAACCAAATGTACGAGCAGGTGCAATATTTTCCACAAAACAATTTGGATTTAAATCTATTACGTAAGTTTGATTTCCAATTGCTTTATAAGAAAAATTTATAGTTGAGATAATTGTAATTTTATTAGATGGAGTTAATGCGATAACTGAAGTATCTTTATTAAATATCATTGATTGATTTATCTCTTTTATAAAGTTTTTTGGATTAGGAACTCTTTTAATACCGACCTCTTCAAATGCCCTAACCCATTGGATTGCTGATCCATCAAGCAATGGGATTTCCTTCCCATCAACTTCGATATGAATATAACTCAATCCACAACCTGCCAATGACGCTAATAAGTGTTCAATTGTATATAAATTTCTTCCGGCTAATTTGACTGCAGTACATAACATAGTACTGCCAATTAAATCTTGATTTAACTTAAAAATTTCGTCAGGCTTGTCAGAGAAAGAAACATAATATCCCTCTTTTTCAAACGGTGAAATTTTTATTCTTGTTTTTTCACCACTATGAAGTCCTACACCCTCTTTAGTGATAACACCAGAGAGTGTGTAACAGGAATCATAATTAGAAGGCCAAGAAAACACTTAAAATTTCCATCCAACTCCAAGAGTATATCTCCAATCACCACTTAAGTCTTTACTTGCGACATCCAATCTTAGAGGTCCAATTGGTGTCTTAATACCGACCCCTCCTCCTAGAGAATAACCAGAACCCGATTTTTGTAATAATTTACCTGGTTTACCTGGAACGTCATCCTGGGATCCTAAATCACTTCCAAAATCAGCGAATAAAGCTCCTGATATCATTCTCCAGACGGGGAAGCGGTATTCAGCAGTTGCTTCCACAAAACTTTTACTCACAGAAAGATCACATGAGCCCCAACCTCTCACAGAGGAAGAACCTCCCATACAAAATGCTTCATAAGGAGGTAAATCCCCAATAATTGTTCCAGCTTTAAATTCGAATCCAATAGTTTGAGGGCAATCACTATTAACAATCTCACTAGACTTACATCCTTTAGTAAGGTTAATCAATTTTGTTGGGATAAAAAATGCATATGTAGCTCTTATTCTATTAAAAGTCGGAGAGTTATTTCCCATTGAAATAAATTGTTCACTACCAAGACTTAATTTATTTCCTGAAGTTGGATTAATTGAATTATTAAAACTATTCCTTGTGGTCGAGCCAATAAAACTAACTAATGTATTTTCAGAAGGGCATGAACCATCTTTAGGTGAATAACCAATACAAATAATTTCACTAATATTTGCGGTTGTTGGTTTCGTAGTTCCATAAGGTTTTTTATTTCCGTCACTATCAATCATTTTTACTTGTTTAAAATTCATCCCTGCAAGAACTCTCCATTTTGTTTCTCTAAAAGGATCTCCACCGTTAAGAGGCCTTGAGAATGAGAATCCACCGCCTGTTTTTTCTAGAACTATTGATGAAAAAGAATCTGTACTCTCAGATGTAGTATCATCGACAGCATAAATTCTTCCATTTTTTTCACTTTTAAATTCTTGAGGATAATCTCGACTTAAAAAAACATTTGTCCTAAAAGAAGTCTTATACTTATCACCTTTTATCCAAGGGTCAGATAATGAAAAATTATAAGTTGTTGAGTATTCACCAAAATTAAGATTGATATTTGTTGACCATGCTCTTCCTAAAGCATTAGTTTCTGACAATCCAATTTGTGCAAAGACACCAGAACCATTACTGTACCCTAAACCACCTGTTAGGGAACCTGTTCTTTGCTCACTCAAATCTAAGAAAATTATAACTTTTCCAGGATTTTTAGTATCCGGACCAAGAGAAACTTTGACATCATCAAACAGGGATGTGGCATAAAGTCTTTTTATATCGGCTTCTAATATTGTTCTATTAAATATAGAGCCTGGTATTGTCTTCAATTCTCTCTTTATGACCCAATCTTTTGTTTTACCTTTCCTAGGCTTCCCATCTACAATAGATTCTCCATCTGAGCCAATAAACCTTAATTCAATATCTGAAACTATTCCTTCGTCTACATTTAAAATGACAATTCCATCACCAGAGATTCTTTCAGGACCATTTATTCTTGAAAGAGAATAACCCTTTTCGGTGTACCATTTTTTAATCAAATTTATTCTATTTTGAAGTTCATTTAAATTCAAAGTGGTTCCATAATACTTAGTAAAAACATTGTCCAAAAATTCATTAGGAATAATTGTATTTTTCGGGTTAAGTTTGACTTTTTTTAGGATTGGATTAGGCACAACGCTTACTATCAGCCTTACTCCTAGTGGACCATCTTCAGACTTAATCTTTACGCCTGAGAACCAACCACTTGCATAGATTGAATTTAAATCATTATTTAATTTTTTATTATTAATAACGCTTCCAGGCTTGATAGTCATAGAATCATAGGCTGCTAACTCTAACTTTCTACCTTCAGGATGATTTTCCCATCCTTCAATAATTATTTCTGAAATGAGCACATTCTCTTCAGAATCTCTTTCACCATTATCTACGATTAACACATTATTCTTATTCGCAAAATTAAAAACTGATATCGGATCATTTAAGTATTGATTTGTATTTTTATTATTAATTTTAATTTTTTTAAATTCTCCTTCTTTATTAAGCAAATGCCTAGCTGCTAATTCTGAATTATTTGAAATAAAAATAAAAGAGAAACAAGCCATGCTTGTAAAAGCTTTTGTAAATTTTGAAAGATTATTTCGCATAATATTTTAAAAACTAGATAGATGAAGAGTCGTTTGAATTAAATAAAATTGTTTATTCTTTTATTAATTTCACTATAGGCTTCAATAAAGCCACCTAAATCATTTCTAAATCTATCTTTATCAAGGCTTACTATCATACCATTTTTTTGATTAAGATCCCATAATCGGCAATTATCAGGACTGATCTCATCACCTAAAACGATTTGCCCCTTAGAGTTATAGCCAAACTCTAATTTAAAATCCACAAGATCTAATTTGATATTGAAGAAGAATGTTTTGAGAAGTTTATTAATCTTTAATGTCATATTACTTATAAAGTCTAATTCCTCATCATCAACTATCTTCAATAAATTAATTCTATCTTTTGTTAGAAGAGGATCATTAAGAGTATCATTTTTAAGATAAAAATCAATCAAGGGGCTTTCCAAAACTGCTCCTGGCTTGATTGTCGTCTGTTTACACAGAGATCCATATGCGGTATTTCTAAGAACAACTTCAAGGGGGATGATTTTTATTTTTTGAGCAATCATTGAATTATTATTTTTGAGCCCAATGTAATGCGTTGGTATGTTGTTTTTTATAAGAAACTCAAATATTTTTGAACTTATAAGACAATTCAATTCTCCTTTACCCTCAAACTTAGCTTTCTTCAATGCATTAAAAGCTGTGGCATCATCTTTGAATTCAATTAATACTTTATCTGAATCCTCATAAGCAAATATTTTTTTTGCTTTACCTTCATAAATAAACTTTAATTTACTATTCATTAAAAACCCCTTTGAGAACTAAAAATAGAATATAATTTAATTATTTGCTAGCAATAGAAATGTTTAATAGACTAAAGGATCTATTTTTAATTGAAATACATTTCAAACACTATTATATATAAAGAACCCATTCATGAGTATTAATACAATCAACTCTAAAAGTTCTAATAAATTAGAAAATATTTTAATAATTGGTAATGGTGGTCGAGAAAACGCATTAGCATGGGCTATTCAAAAAAATGACTTAATCAAGAAAATTTATCTACTCCCAGGTAATGCTGGTTCAAAAAAAATAAATAAATCTGAGAGAATTAATTTAGATTTAAATAATACTAAAGTATTAACCTCAAAACTAAAATTTCTAAATATTGACTTAGTAGTAATAGGACCAGAGACGCCTTTAGCACAGGGCTTAGGGGAGGTTCTTCGGAGAAATAACTTTGATGTGTTTGGGCCTGGACCAGATGGAGCTAAATTAGAATCAAGTAAATCTTGGGCAAAGGAATTTATGAAAGACGCAAATATTCCCACTGCAAATTTTTGGAAAGTTAAGTCATTAAAGGAAGCAAAAAAAATTATCTTTAAATCTCCAAATCCATTAGTTGTAAAAGCTGACGGATTAGCTTCAGGGAAAGGAGTTTTCATCCCTGAATCAAAAGAAGCATCTATAAATGCTACGGAAGAAATATTTAAGGGAAAATTTGGTAATGCTGGCGAAATAATTGTTTTGGAAGAGAAAATTGAGGGTCCAGAAGTTTCGGTTTTTGCTCTTTGCGATGGAAAGAAATATGTTTTACTTCCTACAGCTCAAGATCATAAACGACTTAATGAGAATGATAAAGGGCCAAATACAGGTGGAATGGGGGCTTATTCTCCTACTCCAATGATGACAAAAAGTCTTCTTGAAACCATTACTAAGGAAATAATTGAGCCTACAATTGATTCATTGTTGCGGAAGAATATCGACTACAAAGGGGTTCTATATTTTGGCTTAATGATCACAAAATCAGGCCCAAAAGTTATAGAATATAATTGTAGATTTGGCGATCCTGAATGCCAAACAATAATGCCCTTAATGGACAAAGACTTTGTGATTCTCTTACAAAAATGTGCCAAGGGTAATCTTCTCGGAAACGAAAAAATTAAAATGTCGAATAAATTCAGCGGTTGTGTAATTGCAACTTCAAAAGGTTACCCTCATAATTATGAAAAAGGTTTTCCGATAACTTACGGCAATATTGACTTTGAACATTGTCAAATCTTCGATTCTGGAACATCATTAAATTCTAAAGGTGAATTTATTACGGATGGAGGGAGAGTTCTTAGTATTGTTTGTCAAGGAGAAGATTTTAATAAGGTATTTGAAAAGGCTTATAAGAATTTAAAAGAAATAAGTTTTGAAGGGATTTACTATAGAAAAGATATTGGTCATCAAGTCAGGATAAAAAAAATTGTTGACAGGACCAACTAAATGATAGATAGCAATGAACCTAATAAGATGAAACATACTCCTTCAAAAAAATTTATTGATGATCATAGTTCTGACCACTGGTCAAACAGGGTTTTAACTTGGTGGAGTGGTTTTAGTTTAAGAACAAAACTATTAGCTATAGCAACTCTTGTTGTGAGTCTTCTAATGACTGGCATAACATTTTTTGCTCTTAATAGTATTCAAAGAGATGCCGGTATGAATGACACAAGATACGCACGAGATCTAGGACTTCTACTATCAGGTAATGTGACTGAACTAGTTGCAAATAATCAAAGGAAAGAGATATCCAATGTTGCAGAAAAGTTTTGGAGATCAAGTAGAAATTTACGTTACATTTTTTTTACTGATGCTGAAGATATTGTTCAACTTGGAATTCCAATAAGTGCTACACCTACAAGTTCAGATAACCAATTTCAATTAACTAGAAGATTAAAATTACCAACAGAATTAAAGAAGAGACCTCAATTTCCTTTGGTAAGACAGCATGTCACCCCTCAAGGACAAGTCACAGATGTATTTGTACCAATGCTGTGGAAAGGTAAGTACCTTGGAACATTAGCTTTGGGAGTAACACCTAATAAAAAGGCTTTGTCGAGTGCTGCATTAACTAGAGAAGTAACAATAGCAGTTTTCATTTCTATTTGGGTTTTAGTGATACTTGGCGCGGTATTTAATGCATTAACCATTACCAGGCCTGTAAGAGAATTAGTAAAAGGTGTTAGAGAAATTTCAAAAGGCAATTTCAAATCTAGGATCTCTTTACCAATGACTGGTGATCTAGGAGAATTACTTACAGGTTTTAACCGAATGGCTTCTCAACTAGAGAATTATGATGAGGCAAATATTGAAGAGCTTAAAGCTGCTCAGATAAAGCAACAATCACTAATAGCAACAATGGCAGATGGTGCAATACTGCTGGACTCCAAAGGCAAAATAGTTCTAACTAATCCCACCGCAAAAAGACTATTTCGTTGGGAAGGAAGATTTTTAGAAGGTAAATATCTTTTAAATGAAATTCCTGAAATTTTATCTAATGACTTACATACAAATATAGAATCAATTTTAAAAAGAGAAAAGGAAAATGATGATTTGAGGTGCAGCTTCGGCGAACCTGCAAGGACTTTAAGAATTGTTTTACAGTCTGTTTTGGATACAAATAAAGTTGAATTAAAAGGAATTGCAGTAACAATTCAAGATTTAACAAGAGAAGTTGAACTTAATGCAGCACAAAATAGATTTATAAGTAACGTTTCTCATGAGTTAAGAACACCACTTTTTAATATAAAAAGTTATGTAGAGACTTTATATGATTTAAAAGATCAACTTTCAAATGAAGAGCAACTCGAATTTTTGGGTATCGCTAATTCAGAGACTGATAGATTAACAAGACTAGTTAATGATGTACTTGATTTATCAAGATTGGAATCAGGTAAGATAATTCAATTAGAGCCTATGGAAATTAAACCAGCTATTGAGCAAACACTTAGAAATTATAGACTTAATGCTATTGAAAAGAATGTTTCTTTAGCACATGATATCGAGGAAAATATTCCATCAATTCTTGGAAATTTCGACTTACTATTACAAGTTTTTGATAATTTACTAGGTAATGGTTTGAAATTCAGTCCGAAAAATAGCACTCTTAAAATTAGGGCTTATACTTGGCCTGATTCATGTCCAGCCTTTCCCCCTAACAACAATAAAGATGCTCCTCAATGTGAATTAGTTTCACCTTTACCCAAAGTAAGAATTGAGATCGCTGATAATGGTTCAGGTATATCGCAACCTGACCAAGAAAAAATATTTGATCGTTTTTATAGAGTTGAAAATGCTGTTCATACTGAACAAGGAACAGGATTAGGATTATCAATTGTTAGAGGCATAATTGAGAAACATGGTGGGCAAATTCGAATGGCGAGCGAACTAGGAATAGGAACAACATTTTGGTTTGATTTACCCCTAGAACAATCTGATAAAGATGAATTGCTCGCTCAAACTATTAGTAATGTCGAAAATTTTTCCGAATCTCAAGTAAGTGAATTATTCTAATTTTTTTCAATTCCTTTAAAAACGTTTGGAATACTCTGATCAGAAATAACTCTATGAGGTGCACCGCTAAATATTTGTTCAAAATTAGAAAATGAATCTTTTATTTCCGGGCCTTTGCCAGTAATTATATATTCTCTTATCCTTTTATCATGCCACGAGCCTCTCATTTTAAAAACATTTATGGCTCTTGCCATCTCGCCTTTAATTTCAACGTATTGCAATAATAATATCGTATCTGTGATAGTTGAAATATGAGAGTCGGTAATAGAATGACTTCCCATAAATTCTTCGGCAGTATTTGTGAAAAAACCCGCTATCTCTTCTTGTTTTGAATAACCAGTAACGCCAATTACAAATTGTCTAAAAGCATTCAAACTTACTCCTCTAGCCAATGCAGAGAGAGAGTCAATTGCCAACCTCTTAGGTTTAAATTCATTTATTTGCGATTTTATAATCTGTAAGTGATCTTCTAAACCAGTTGATTCAGGGTATGCACAAATAATTTTTAATAATCCTTCATTTTCCATCTTTTCAAAATCTATTCCCCAACTCGTGGCATTTCTATTTAGTTGAGCCCTAGATTCTTCATAGGCAAAAAGTATAGCTCTTTCTTTATTGTTGTAAGCATCTTCAATAAACTTTGATACCAACATAGTTTTACCTGTACCAGTCGCGCCAGTTGCCAGAATTATTGAATCCTGAAAATAACCACCTCCACACATTTCATCAAGATCTTTAACTCCTGAACTTATTCTTATATTTGAGGATCTTTGCGTTAATCTCATCGCTCCTAAGGCAAAAACAATTATGCCATTATCTCCCATTGTGAAGGGAAATTCTCCTTTCATATGTACGGTTCCTCTCAACTTTAAAACTTCTAAAGTTCTTCTTCTTTTCTCTGCCTCAAGCACATTTCTAAGTAGTACGACATTATCAGATACAAATTCCTCAACGCCATAACGAGCTATTGGGCCATAATCGTCGACCCTTTCTGTCGTCATTACGGTGGTAACTCCTATTTCTTTTAATCTCGCAATAAGTCTAAAAATTTCTCTTCTAACAACATAAATAGCATCATATTGCTGAAACACAGCGGTTATTGAATCTATCGCTACTCTCTTAGCTTTATATTTTCTAATCGCATAACTAATCCTTTCAATCAAACCTGAAAGATCAAAATTACCAGCAACATCTTGACCGTCAGGATCAGGAGAAGCGTCCAAAATAAAAAGTTTATTTTGATCAATTAATTTCTGTAAATCCCAACCAAAGCTAGCTGCATTTCTAATAATATCTAAAGGTGATTCTTCAAAGGTAATAAAAATTCCTGGCTCATCAAAATTACAAATCCCATGATGTAAATATTGTAGAGAAAAAACAGTTTTACCAGTTCCAGATGTCCCACTGACAAGAGTACTTCTGGCAGCAGGCAAGCCTCCTCTACAAACATCATCAAAACCCTCAATTCCAGTAGGTATTTTCTGGACTTGCATTTTAATTGATTTACTAATTTTTTTATCTTTCATAGATTTTTGTCAGGAAAATTATTCTATAACTATTGATATATTTTTAATTATAAAAGTTTTTATTAATTTTTTGTACCTCCACTATATTCACTCTCTGATAATTCATCAAAAAGTAAATCTAATCCAATTAAAACCTTTTCTCTATCAGATAAATCACCAATTATTCTTCTAACAGGAGGAGGTAAAATCTTTGCAAGAGTTGGGGTTGCCAAAATCTTATCTTCTTCAGCAAGTTGCGGTTGTTTAAGAACATCTATTACTTTTAAAGCATAAACTCCTTTAAATTCATTCTCTAGAATTTCTTTAAGAGTATTCAAAGCCCTCATTGAATTGGGAGTATTTCCTGCTACGTAAAGTTTTAAAATATATGTTTTTCTTGCCACCATTTGTTAAAACCTCAAGTTAAATAAAAGAATTTAATAATAAACCTTGACTAATTACATTATAAAATAAGAAAATAAACAAACATTCAAGACTGCTAAAAAGGCTTAATCAAATTAATAAATTTGAGCCTCACGGCGTCCTCATTATATGACTTCTTCCAAAAAACCTTCTAACAGTTCTGCAAAAAATGAACATTTGTATGCAATAGCTGAGACATCAGGCCAACAATTCTGGTTTGAAGTTGATAAATATTATGATATTGACAGGTTAAATGCTAAAGAAAAAGATAAAATTACTATTGATAAAATTCTCCTAATAAAGGATAAAGATAATATTTCAGTTGGTCAGCCTTACGTAAAAAATGCAAAAATTGAACTAGAAGTGGTTTCTCATAAAAGAGATAAGAAAATAATCGTATATAAAATGCGTCCTAAAAAGAAGACACGTAGAAAAATGGGTCACAGACAAGAGCTCACAAGAGTTATGGTAAAATCTATAACAACTTCAAACAGTACTCCTAAAACATCTTCAAAAACTGAAGTTAAAAAAAAGAGTACCAGCCCAAAGGCCTCAAATCCTGAAAACTAATTTTTACTAATGGCACATAAAAAAGGTACCGGATCAACCAGAAATGGAAGAGATTCAAATTCTAAAAGACTAGGAGTTAAAGCTTATGGAGGAGAAAAAGTATCGGCAGGGTCTATCATAATCCGTCAAAGAGGTACTTCTTTTTTACCAGGAATTAACGTAGGAAAAGGAAAGGACGATACACTTTTCGCCCTAAAAGAAGGAACTGTAAGCTTTGACAGTATCAAAAGGAATTTAAGAAACAGAAAAAGAGTAAATGTAGTTCTTTAATTCTTTTTATAAGATCTTGTCGTAATAAGAATAGGATGAAAAACTTCTACAAATTTTAATTGTAGAGTCTTAAAAAATTGTTCAACAATTTGCTCATCATCAACGTGAAAGGGGTATTCATTATTTTCTCCTTTATAAAAGTACCAATTAAATAATCCAATTGAGTTAGGACCCATAATTTTATGAAAGGTATCAAGATGAAAAGCCGGATCAGATAAATGCTCTAATACATCAAGGCATATGATCGTATCAAATCTAGATATTTTTGTTTCCTGAATTGTTTTACAAAAAGTGAGTTTATTACCAACACCAAGTTTTTTAGACCTATATTCAACAAAATCTCTATTTGTTTTATTAATATCAACGAAAAAAACATGCTCAACCTTTGGAGACAATGCATTAGCTAAAGCATGAGTACCGATCCCTCCTCCAAAATCTAAGACCAAATTTCTTGAAAATCTCTGCTGAAGTTTTAACGTGTCAGCAATATAATCCTTACTTGAAATATGCCAGGCGGCCAAATCTGCCAAATGCTTATCTCCAACAATTTCTTTATAAAAGTCTTCAGCCTCACTTAAACTACCCCCAGGATGAAGATTGGCTAGATCCATCTTTGCGTTTTCGAGGAAACCATCTAAATCATCCTGCTCGATAGACAAGAATTCCATTAAGTGTGATTTCAAATCAAAAGCATCATCTATAAATTCTTTTATTATGAAATCATCTTTTTTCAATTTCTTACTTTAATAATTCCTTATTTAAAAATAATAAAATAGTAAGAAATAGTTCTCATAGGAATCTTAATATTAAAATGGAAATTAAAGATGGATTTATAGCAATAAATAAAGAGAAAGGATTTACCTCTCATGATTGCGTTAAACAAATAAGGAAATTGTTAGGTACCAAAAAAGTTGGTCACACAGGTACTTTAGATCCCGACGTAACAGGTACTTTACCAATTGCGATAGGCAGTGCTACAAGATTTATTCAATATTTACCTCAAGGCAAAACCTATATTGGCCAAATCCAATTAGGCATAAGAACAAAAACTGATGATATACAAGGCGAAATTCTTAACCAAAAAGATTGGCCTATTTTGAGCCATAAGCAATTAGATAAGTATTTAAATAACTTCAGAGGTATTATCCAACAAGTCCCTCCAAAAGTATCAAGTGTTCACGTTAATGGTGAAAGAGCATACAAAAAAGCTTTTAAAAATGAGGAATTTGAATTAAAACCAAAAGAGGTTGAAATAGAAGAATTAGTTCTAAATAAATGGGATCAAATAAATGGAATATTAGAAATAAAAGTTTCTTGTTCCTCAGGAACTTATATAAGATCCATCGCTAGAGATTTGGGCGGGATCTTAGATTCTGAAGGTTGTCTTTTGAAACTTAAAAGGATTTCGGCTTGTGGATTCCATGAGAAAAATTCTATAAAGATATCTGATCTAAGTGATCATAATGACATAAACGCACCTTTTATTATTCCCACAATTTCTGCTCTTGATCATATTTCAACACTAGTTTTAGCTAATCAAGAAGAAATTAACTTTTGGCAAACAGGAAGAATAATTAAATTTGATGCTAATAATTTTGTTCAAAGCAACTCTTTTGATTACAAAAAACCAATAAAAATTATTGACAGTAACAAAATCCTATTAGGAATGGGTTTTATTAATGAAGAAAAAACTACATTACATCCCAAATTAGTTCTTAATGCAAAATAACTTTTTATAAGTAATTTTTGCTAAACGGTTTAATTCTTACACCCTTATAAAAATGTTTTAATATTCTTTCTGCTTTTTGACCTTTGGAAGCCATATATCTTGCACCCCATTGACTCATCCCTACACCATGGCCAGAGCCTTGACCAAAAACTATTAAAGTTTTTTCAATAGGAATATTGGAATTATCATTATCGGAAATATATTTTTTATCTTCAATGAATTTAAACCTCATAAAAGTACTTTTCAGATTCATTCTTTTTCTAATATCAACTCCTGATATTTGATCAGAGCCATATTTTCCAAAAATTTTCACATTTTTTACTCTCCCAGTATTAGTTATATTCAAAATCTCAATTTTTTTAATTCCTCCAATTTCAGGGAATAATTTTTGTAATTCTCCGCTTGAGAATTTTTTCTTCCATCCGAGTTTTGGATTATTTCTATCAAAATCTCTAACACTTGATAAATAAGGATATGCATTCTTCCAAACATCTTGACTATTTTCTGTCATCCCTCCTGAACTACTGTGAAACAAGGCATTAATCAATTTATTTTTATATGTCAAAACTAATGATCTTGTACTTCTTACTGCCCTTATAGTTTTATAGGTTCTTGATTCCAAGCCATTATATACTTGATTTTTCTGAGTAGAATCAATATCATAAATTTGATTTCCTTTTTGTTTTAAAGCATAAGTCCTTGAAGCAATAGCCTGTGCTTTTAATGCCTCTAACGGCCATTTAGCTGGCATCTCTGAGCCAACAACACTACTCAGATACTTTTCGATTCCAAGGATATTAATCACTAATATCTCAGAATCAAGAACTAATAGATTTAAAATTCCCGAATATCTTTTCTGGCCAACCCAAATACCTCTACCATCAGAAGATTTAACTACTAATTTTACTTTATTTTTTAAATCATAAATTTTTTGTTTGTTCTTATCAAAAAATAATGATGTTGTATTATTTTCTTTTTTTACAGTCAAACCTTTAATTTTTTTATTTGAGAATTTTTGCCCTTTAATAATTAATGGAATTGATTTATCAGATCTTATTCTTAAATTTCTGTTTTTTGATATTAAAACCCTTATTAAGGGCTCTCTAGCAGCAGATAAAGACTGATTTTGGAAAACACAAAAAATTATTATCAATATTAAATAAAATTTATGAGAATTTTTTGTAATTTGAAAACCCACTATGTTTGAAAAACAAATTTTGTATTTGCCTTAGTTTGACTAAAAGTCTAGATTTAATCTAGAAATAAAACAAAAATAACATTTAAAGTGAACATCACTTTCTTGGGAACAAGCTCTGGGGTGCCAACCTTAACAAGAAATGTTTCTTCCTTAGCCCTTAAATTATCTCAAACGGCTGAAGTATGGCTTTTTGATTGCGGAGAAGGAACTCAGCATCAACTAATGAAGAGTAATATTAAGTCTTCACAAATTAAAAAGATATTTATTACTCATATGCATGGTGATCATATTTATGGTTTACCAGGTCTTTTAGCTACATTAGGTTTATCGGGGAATAGTAATGGTATTGAAATTTATGGTCCTTCAGAGTTAAAAAGGTTTGTAACTGCTGCACTTGAAAGCAGCTTTTGCAAGTTGTCATTTCCTTTACGTTTTCGAGAAGTTGAGAATTTCGCCTCATTAAATAAAATATTATTTGAAAACGATAAGTTAAAAGTTCATTGTGCCTGCCTCAAACATAGGCTACCTGCTTATGGTTATCGTGTGAGCGAAAAAAATAAGCCAGGAGTATTCGATATCAAAAAAGCAGAAGATCAAAATATTCCCCCCGGGCCTATATATTCAGAATTACAGGCAGGTAAAACAGTTCAATTAAAAGATGGGAGATCTTTTAATGGGCAAGATTTTTGTGGACCTCCTAGAAAAGGTGAAAGTTTTGTTTATTGTACTGATACAGTTTTTAGCGAATCTGCAGTAAATCTATCTAAAAATGCTGATTTGTTAGTTCATGAATCTACATTTTCCAAAGAAGATGAAAAAATGGCTTACGAGAAATTACATTCGACAACAATAATGGCAGCAAAAACTGCACTATTGTCTAACGTAAAGAAATTAATTATCACACATTTAAGCCCAAGATATACTCAAAGAAGTCTAATCAAGCCAAGCGATTTGCTAAAAGAAGCTCAAAAAATCTTCCCTAATACTTATCTTGCGAAAGATTTTTTAACCGCAGAAATTAAATAAACTGCAACAGTTCGTGAGCAGTAGGGTTGTAAATGACCAACCCATGAAATAATAGTCTTATGGTTTTTTTTAATTTGATGTCGATCGAAATGGTTTCTATTTTTTCATCACTAAACAAGTCTTTCAAAAGACTTCTTATTTTTCTTCCATTGATTATTGGTTTACTTCTTAATCCAATCTCTGCAAATGCACTTTATCCAAGTGATCCTTCATCGGTAGATGGATTGAAAGAAGATCTTCATGGTGCAGATCTTCAAAATAATGAATATGTAAAATATGATTTATCTAATCAAGATTTAGGCGAAGCCAACCTACAAGGTGCCTATATGAGCGTAACAACTGCCAAGAACTCTAGTTTCAAAGGCGCAAACATGAAAGATCTTATTGCTTATGCCGTACGTTTTGATAATGCTGATTTATCAGATGCAAATCTTACAAATGGAGAGCTAATGAAAAGTGTTTTTAATGGGGCAACTATAGATGGAACAGACTTTACTGACGCCAATCTTGATCTTTCTGAGAGGAAATCATTATGTGAGAGAGCAACAGGTACTAATTCAAAAACTGGCGTGGATACAGTTGACAGTCTTGAATGCTCAGGTTTAAAGGGTTATATGCCTCCAAAACCAAAAGCTTAAAAAAATAATTTAAATACTTTCTGGCAACACATTACCAGGTTCTTTTGAACCTGGTTTTTTGCTATACCACCATTCTTGAATTTCTGAAGAAAACTTCTTTGAGAAGAGAGTGATGACCGTTTCTACAGGTTTTGATCCTGGCTCTAAAATTTGAACTGAATACGATGGACATTTCCTTGAGGCCATATCTGCGACAAATCGAGAGCCTATTCTTCTCCAACTGGGCTCTTTACTGCGCCAAGCAAGCCTAGAACAAGGCCAAGGTAACTCTTCTCTATCATATAACCTACAACATGGTCCAATCACTTTATAGCTGAATTGGCCACCGTAACTTGATTGAATTGCATCGGTTTTAAAAAATTGAAATTTATTCATTTATCTCATAAAAAAAGCCACCTCATATGAGAGTGGCAGAAAAAATTTAATAAAACAACCTATTAGAGTTATTTTTTATAAATTAATAAAGTTCTTCTTCAGCATGAGTATTAATCGTTACATCTGAAGATGGATATGCAACACAGGTAAGGACAAAGCCAGCTTCAAGTTGATCATCATCTAAAAAACTTTGATCAGATTGATCAACAGTTCCAGATGTGATTTTACCCGCACAAGTAGAACAAGCTCCTGCTCTGCAGGAATACGGCAGATCAACGCCTTGTTCTTCAGCAGCATCTAGAATGTACTGATCATCAGGTACTTCAATCGTAGAATTGAGACCTTCACTTTCACTGATAAGTGTAACTTTGTAGGAAGCCATTTAATTTAAAAATTGATGGTAAAGAATTTACCGTTAATACTTTTTTAACATTGTTTGTAAGCATTTGTGTGTAAAGGGTGTAAAAAATGAAACAATGCAATGAGAAAAGGGGGTTACATTAGAAAAACTTATGTATTTTTAAGATAAGGGGATTTTTTGTGCTGTAATGCACACCCAATCTTTTTTAGAAGATACATTATTTATTCGTAAATTACTAGCTTTTAATAATTTGATAATTTCATCTTTTTGTGAATTCAAGATCCCACTTAAAATAACTTCTCCATCAATTTTAAGGCAATTACGAATGTCAGGGATTATGCCTTTTATCACTTCTGCAAGAATATTACACAAAATAAAATCAAAATTTTTCAAAGTATATTTTGAAACCAAACCATCAAATGATCCTAAATATGTTTTTAAATCATCAAGATTACCAAAATTCAGCCGAAAATTAGACTCAGTGGAATTTATTGCCAGATAATCATTATCAATAGAATAAATCTTGCTAGCCCCAAAAGATCTAGCGGCAATACTTAAAATACCGCTACCTGAACCTATATCTAATATTTTCTTTCTAGATAATGAAATCTTTTCCAATTCTTCTAAGCAAAGAGATGTCGTGGGATGACTTCCTGTACCAAAAGCTGCTCCAGGATCTATTTTAATAACTTTCTTATTTTTATGTTCCTCTGGTAATTCAAGCCAACAAGGTAATACAAGTAAATTTTTTCCTACAAGTTCTGGTCCCCAATATTTCTTCCAACTTGATATCCAATCTTCTTGTTCAATAAGATTCCACTCAAAACAATTGGTTTGATAATTGTTTTTATCTAAAACCTCTTTAATATTTTTTACAAGTTTAATTCTTAAACTTTCTGGCCAATTTAAATTTGGGAGCCAAATTATTACTTTTTTATTATTTTTACTATTTAGTAAAATTTCAAATGCGTAACTAGATATACCTAAGTCATTTAATTTCCAAATAATAATTTCTTCTAAATTAGTTTCTATTTCAAAGGTAAGTTCATACCAATTTTTTATTTCCATTAAATACTCAAATTATCTATAAGGTCACTGGATCAGAACTAGTGATGCCCTCAACTTGAAGAATTGATTCAAGCAATTTTGTAGGAATAGGATCATCAATACTTAAAACCATAACAGCCTCTCCTCTGACAATTTTTCTACCAACTTGCATTGAGGCAATATTGACATTGTGGTCCCCTAGGAGGGAACCTAACTTTCCAATAATACCCGGCATATCTCTATGCCTAGTTATAAGCATAAATCTACTTGGAGAAACATTAACTGGATATTGATCAATGCTAATTATTCTCAATTCGCCATCAGCAAAAATGCTTCCTGCAACACTATGCTCACCATTATCTCCAAATGTAGTTAATTGAAGGGAACCGCTAGCAAATTCCGGTCTAGCCTCATCTTTACTTTCAACTACTGAAATACCTCTAGACTCTGCTTCAAGAGAAGCGTTAACATAATTTATTCGATCACCTAAAGCCTTACTTAATAGACCTTTTAAACTGGCTATGATTAAAGGCTTTGAAGGATGCTGCACAAATTCACCTTGAAGCCTTACCTCTAACTTTTGAATTTGCCCTCCAGAAAGTTGGCTTATTAAAAGGCCCATTGTTTCAGCTAATTGTAAATGAGGTTTAAGGCTATCCATAATATCAGGACTTAAACCCGGAATATTTACAGCTGTTCGTGCGGAAAGGCCCAAAAGAACATCTCTTATTTGTTCAGCAACATCTACAGCAACATTCTCTTGAGCTTCCCTAGTTGATGCTCCTAAATGAGGTGTAAGGATTAAATTTTTATCAACTTTAAGTAGTGGTGAATTGGATTCTAATGGCTCTTTAGCAAACACATCAATAGCTGCCCCTCCTATCAATGAATTATTAAGTGCCTCCGCTAAAGCTTCTTCATCAATTATTCCCCCACGCGCACAGTTTATTAATTTTGCATTTTTTTTCATACTTTTAAGCACCTTCATATTTACTAGGTTTTCTGTTTCTGAAGTCCTCGGCAAATGTAAAGTTACATAATCAGATTCCTCAAACAATGTTTTTAATTCGGACAATCTGACCTGTAATTGTTGTGCTCTTTCTGAGGAAACAAATGGATCATATCCATAAACATCCATTCCAAGAGCATTGGCAACTTTTGCGACATGAGTTCCTATTTTTCCTAAACCTACAACACCTAGCTTTTTCTTAAACAACTCATTACCAACAAATTTTTTTCTTTCCCATTTACCCAAAAAAGTACTACTATTTGCAATTGGTATATTTCTTGATAATGCCAACATCATTGCAATTGTATGCTCGGCAGCAGCTATGGTATTGCCTCCCGGAGAATTAACAACAAGTACCCCCTTTTGAGTAGCCGCCTTAACATCCACATTATCTACACCAACCCCAGCTCTTCCAATTATTCTTAGTTTCTTAGAAGAATTAATAATATCTCCTGTAACTTGAGTGCCTGAGCGTATCATAAGAGCATCATAATCATGGATAATAGATGACAATTCAGAATTCGAGATTCCTATCTTCTGATCAACTTGAGCGACTTGGGAAAGAATATCAATTCCCGTTTGATCAATTGGGTCTGTAATTAAAACTTTTGTCATTTAAAGAGTTGTTCTTTAATTTTTTTACTTTAACTTAATCTATAGTAGAGATATCTTGTTTTATTAATTTGAATCAACAAACCAACATTTGAGGAATGAAAATTGACTAAAAGTATAGTGATATTTAATGAGCTAGAAAAATGCCTTGATCTATTAAATGTTTTTAAGGACAAATCAATATTTCTAACAGAATGTTTATTAATTTTGCCATCTAAAGAAAAAACAACTCCTGATCAACAACAATTATTAAATTTATCTACAAATAGCTTCTTTAAATCTGAAGAAATTGAAAACATAAGAATTCTAAATCCAAAACTTGATAGGAAAATAAGACAGAAAAATATGCGTAATTGGCTAATGCCATTTGGTTTTATAGCAGGCATAGCATTTTCTAATATGACAAACTTATCCACTTTTAGCTTCCTTGGATTAAACAATATAGGAGAATCTTTCATGGGGGGTCTTTTGGGTATGGGCTCAGGATATTTAGGTAGCATTGTATCTTCAGCAAGTATTAACGTTAATAGAAATAAAGAGTTGAGATCTATTATTGATTTCAATAAAGAAGGGAAATGGCTTATTCTTCTTGAAAATCAAATAGGAACTGAGTTACCTTGGGCTTTAATAAAACAATCAGACCCCAGAGACATAATTTTTATAGAAGGCTAAATGATTGACTTGAAGGAATTATTAATAAATTCAAATTACAAAAAAGAAATTGAGGAATTAATAAATATTTCTAATTTATCTTTAAAACAATGGCAAACATATTGGACTGGGTTTAATTCAACATTTGTGTGTGAAGAAATCTTGAAAGAATTTGAAAATTTAAATGATTTTAAATTTTTTGTTTTTGGAGGATATAATTCAGCCCAAAGATCCAAGATTGCATGTTTTAGAGAAGATAATACCCCTGAGAAAAATGAACTAATTAAAGATTTCCCTGCGAAAGGTATTCAAATGAATGGTAATTTTTTATTTGACAACGCAACTCAGGATGATTTTAGATCTTTATTAGTGGATAATGGATTGAGGGAAGAAAGAATTGGTGATATTTGGACCATAGGAGATAGAGGCGCTCAAGGAATAATCGACGATTCAAAAATTGAATTCTTAGATGAAAAGATTTTCTCCCTAAGAGATGTAAAAGTAAAAATAAAAATAGTATGTTTAGATGAATTACAAATACCTGTTGGGAGATTAAAAAAAATAATTAATACGGTAGAGGCTTCAACAAGGATCGATGCAATAGCTTCTGCAGGTTTCCGAATCTCTAGGAACAAAATTTTGGAAAGGATAGAAAGTGGAATGCTCAAATTAAATGGTAAGACAGTAAAAAAAGGTACTATTAGTTTAAAAGTTGGCGACAAACTTCAACTTGATAATAAAGGGTTTATTGAAATTCTAGATTTAGAAATAACCAAAAGAGAAAGATGGAAAATTAAGTTACTTAGAAAATGAATCCTTGAGCTGCTATTTTCATATAGGGGAGTCAAAATATTTGACTTTTTAAAAAGGGCGATTAGCTCAGCGGTAGAGCATTACCTCGACAAGGTAGTGGTCACTGGTTCGAATCCAGTATCGCCCATTAGATTATTGATGAATGCAAGAAGATCCACAAATAATACTTTCGTTTTTTAGATTAATTAGAAAATGAAACTCAATCAAATAATTAACTTACATAAAGGTTTAACTGTGTTTGTTGTAGCAGGGTTAATGATGTTTTATAAAAATTATTCAATTGCTGCATGGGTTTATTTATCTTTGCATGGAACTTATGGAATACTTTGGTTGTTAAAAGAAAAAATATTTCCAGATCCATATTTTAAAGAAAAAATAAATCTAATCACTTCAATTACCGGGTTTATTTTTCTTGGTAGTTACTGGATAGCCCCATTTATTCTCATTTCCTCCCAAAAATCAGTTTCATATCCCATAATTGCAACTTCTATTTCAATAAATATAATTGGTGTTTTTCTTCATTTTGCAAGTGATGCTCAAAAATATTTCACTCTTAAAATCAAAAAAGAACTTATTAATTATGGGTTTTTCAAAAATATAAGAAATACAAATTACCTCGGTGAAATACTAATTTATTTATCATTTGCCATCCTTTCTGTGAGTTTTATACCTTTTGCTATTCTTGCTTTATTTTTCTTTGGAGTCTTTCTACCAAGAATGCTAAAAAAGGACAAGTCACTTACAAAATATGCTTCATTTGCTGAATATAAGCGAATAAGTGGTTTACTTTTACCCAAATTTAATGAAGGAAATTAAAATTCCAATATGGAGGCAGGAGTTAAAGGCTGCAAGAAAAAAAGAAGGTAAATTACCCTCAAGTAGGTGGTTTCAGCTTTGTACTATTAACGGGAATAACGAACCTAGATTACGTACGGTAGTTTTTAGAGGATGGCAAACTGAAAGTTCAATCCTTGTTTTTACTGATAGTCGCAGCGAAAAAGTTGCTCAATTAAAATTGAATCCCAACGCAGAAGTTTTATGGCTTTTTTATAAAAGTAAATCACAATTCCGATTTAAAGGAAAAATGAGGGAGTTAAAGGAAAATATAAAATATTGGGATTCTTTATCAGATAGATCCAAATCAACTTGGTTTTGGCAACATCCAGGAAAACAGATTAATAAAAATATTTGCACTTCTCAAATAAATTCTAGTGATTTAAAAAAACCAGAAAGTTTTGTTGTATTAGAATTTGAAATATATTCTGTAGATCTCCTTAAATTAGTAACGCCTATCCACAAGAGGTATGTCTGGCATAAGGAAAATAATTGGGTAGAAATGGAAATAAATCCATAAAATATTTCTAAATTGTTTACTTAGGTTGAAAAAATTAAATTGATCGGTCAGTTTTATAAAAGAAATATTAAACATATGAATTTCTCAGAAATTCCAGAAAATCCTCTAATCTTTTTATCTTGGGTAACGGCTTTAGGACTTTTCTTAAGTTTATCTGAAGCGACTTTAAAAATTAAATTTGAAAAAATAAATTCTTTACAAAAAAAACAGGAATTTATTGATAGTCTTTATCCAAAAATTTAATTTGAAGTATCTGATAGTAAGTTTGCTTGTAGGAATTGGAAAATACCACCTTTGTTGGTTGATTCCTCTTGACTGATTGATTTACCAGAATTAGTTTTAGTTTTTATTGTTTCTTGAATATCTTCATCATCAGATTCAGATCTCAATACTCTTATAATTACTTCATCAATTGAAAAATCTCCAGGACCTGTTAAGGCTATTGAGGTAGCTGAAGCGAAATAAAGTAGTAAAAGTTCTAACAAGAAAATATTAAAACCCGATGTTACTAGAGCATGATATATAGCAACCGATATAGTACCAACTATTGCTAACGCACCAAATCTTGTAGCTAAACCAAGTATTAATAACCAGCTTCCACCAATTTCTGAAAATGCAGCTACATATGATAAAAATATTGGGAAAGGTAAGTGTAGTGGTCTGACAAAAGCATCAGCAAAATTCTCTATATTAGCTAGCTTTTCAAATCCATGATGTATTAAAACTGTACCAGTAATTACTCTTAGGATTAATAAAGCTGTATCTTTGCTGAATGATTTTGTAAGAATTGTTGAAAGCACTATAAGATGTATTTCTTAAGTAAAAATAACTAGCCATATTATTCATCGTGGATTAAACCATAAAACTGATCTTTAATTAAGTATTTATACTTAGTTTTATGCGTATTTCAAAATTTTTTGCTTTTTAAAAAGCTATCATCTTTCAAAAATTTCCATTACTAATTTTGAAAAACATATTGATTAATTTTGGGTATATTTTCTTTGAATTTAAAGAACCCTTTTTTGGCAAACTTCCAAGCAAATAAGTCTTGATCTCTTACTAAATTAAAAATCACCTTATTATTTAACTTCTTAAAACTATTTATAAAGTCGTTATTTTCACCAACACCAGGATAAATCATATCTAACTGATCAATATCAACCAACGTCTCTTTTAGTTTTAAGGGATCAATCTGAGTAACATTATTAAATTGCTTTATGAATTCAAGTACTATGAGTTGTTTGAAACTCAGAACTGCTTCAGATAATTTTATTTTTCTTTGATCATTACTTAGTAGGATAACAAAAACGCTCTTGTAATTTCGTAAGGTATTTTCAAGAGTTGAAACATGTAAATCGTTTTCAAATAATATAAGGGTTTCTGACTTTGGTTCCATATTGCTTTTATAAATCTCATCATCAAATGGGATTTGATTTTTTTCTTCAAGAAAGATTTGCCTATTACTAATCTTTTCAACATTGAATCTATTATTTGAAAATTTTCTTAGATTTGCTGGTGAAAAACGATATTGCTTTCCTTTTGTTTGTAATCCTGCAACCCATCTCCAACTCAAAAGATTCGAGGCAGCATCCCCATCATAAAGATGTTTAAAGAAAAAACTTGCGCCTAATTGCCATGGCAGACCTAAATTAAAAATCCAAGTACTAGCAAACCACATACGAGTATGATTGTGTAAGTAGTTATAAGTTTTTAACTCATTAACCCATGAATTGAAAAAACCTAATTCTGAGTTTCCATTTATTGCCTTTTCATAGGTTGCAATATCATATTCATAATTGTTTTCTGAAATAAAATTACACCAAACCTTTGGTCTATTTTCCATCCATCCTTGCCAATAAATTCTCCAATAAATCTCCTCAACAAATTTATTAATCTTTTGAGAATGATATTTCTTTTTAACCTCTTTAAGCAATTCATATTCCAATAAAACCCTATGGGATATATAAGGTGATAATTTTGAAACGGAGCTTTTATTAGTTGGGCCATAATCAAAATTACGAAGTTTTTCGTAGTTTGTGATTTTGTTCTCTAAAAAATCATCCCACTTTTCCTGAGCATCTAAAAGTAATGGCATTTTTGAATATGCTAAAAAATTTTTTTTTAAATTGTAATTTTTTAATTAATGAAATTTTTTAATTAAATTACAAAACGAATAATCATTTAACTACTCACGATCCTTACCATATGTATTTACGATAAAAAATATTCAGCAAACTTGATTTTTAATTAAGTTTCAATATCTCTTAGAAGAATTAGAAAATGACTGCCACTATTTCCAGGAATAAAAATTCTAATTGGACCATATCAGATATTCCCAATTTAGATGGGAAAACAGCTTTTATTACTGGAGCAAACAGTGGTCTTGGATATTACACCGCTAAAGCTCTAGCAGAAAAAAATGCACATGTTTTACTTGCTTGCAGAAGTTTAGAAAAGGCTAATTCGGCTATAGATAAATTAAAGTCGCTAAATCCTAAAGGTAAGTTTACTCCTATAGAACTAGATCTATCAGATTTAAATAATGTAAGTGAAATTGGATTAAAAATATCAAGTGAGTTTGAGAACTTAGATTTGCTAATTAACAATGCAGGTATAATGCATCCGCCAAAAACATTAAGTAAACAGGGTTTTGAAATTCAATTTGCGGTCAATCATTTAGCACATATGCTTTTAACACTAAAATTCCTTCCTTTAATCGAAAAGAAAGAAAAATCTAGAATAGTAACAGTAACTTCAGGGGCTCAGTTCTTTGGAAAAGTTGGGTGGAATAATCTTAAAGCAGAAAATTACTATAACAAGTGGGAATCATACGCTAACAGTAAATTAGCTAACGTAATGTTTGCTTTAGAGTTAAATGAAAAACTAGAGCAAAAAAATATTTTATCCTTGGCGGCTCATCCAGGTATTGCAAAAACAAATCTTTTTTCTGCACAGAAACCGAAACCAAGTCCAATTGAAACTTTCTCCTTAGAACTATTTGGTCCAATTTTTCAATCGGCAGAGATGGGCGCTTTACCTCAATTACTTGCTGCTACTTCTCCTGAAGCAAAGGGAGGAGACCATTACGGACCTAAATTCAATTTTAGAGGTCATCCAAAATTATCTCCAACTTCTCCATTTGCTCTAAATAAGAAAGAAAGAAAAAATCTATGGGATAAGAGTATGGAAATACTTTGTAGTTTTTTATAAGTTTTTTAGTTTTATTAACTTCAAAAAATATTTTAGAATATGCAATTCACTTTCTGAAAGTTTCATAAATTCATTTAAAGCCTGATAATTATCTTCATCAAATTTATTGGCTATTTTCAAAAATTCTTTATGATTTTCATTTACAAATCTCTCTGCAATTTGTGATGGAGATAAGCCCTTATCAATCAAATTACCCGGAGCATTTTTCTCCCAATTTTTATAGAACCAAGAAAACCATAATTCAGTAATATTTTCTTTCATTTAATTAATCTGGGTATTTAATTTTAGATCTAGGAAATAAAAATAAACCAGAAATTATTGCAAATATTGTTAATAAACCTACAACAGGTGTAAAAAGAGGTTGTAGATTTATAAAGAAAAAATTTCCAGTATGAATTTTCATAAGCCAAAAGAAATCCAATCCAAAATATTGAAATAAAGAATATAAGCTTCCACTAAGAACGGTTATTAATAATGGAATTACTGCTATTAGAGTAATACTTCTGTGAAGTTTTCTTGTTTTAGTTTTAAACATTATTTGTTTTTTCTAAGGTATTTGTGAAGATCTTTTTCACTTTCACAAGCCATCCACATTTCTTTTATTTTAAATGTTCCAGAGCAACCAAGGTCTTTAGCTTTTTCTTTGGCTTCACTTTCAGTTGAATAAGAACCTCTAAGATGAGCTTTCAATTCAATATCTATTAAATTAAATCCAAAAATAATTAAAAAGACGTTTATTAATTTTAATTTAGAAATTAGATTAGTTTTTAAAGAATTTTTCATAATTAAATAGACCATTTAATTTCTAGTCTTCAATTTAATTATAAATTTAATGCCTATTAAAAATAATTCAAAAAAGGAAGAAAAAATAAATTTTGTTATTGGGTTAGGAAGATCTGGTTTTTGGGCAGCAAAGTATTTAAGAAGTATTGGAAAGAGAGTTATTGTCTGGGAAAGTAAAGAAAATAAAGAACTTTTAGAAACAAAGGAGATACTAGAAAAACTCGATATATCTGTTTGTTTAAATAAACAATTTTTATTTGATGAGTTCTCTACATTTCTTAAACAAATTGAGTCTATTGTTGTAAGTCCAGCTATACCCTTTGACCATAAAACAATAATCAAACTTAAAGAACGAGGAATCGTTGTAATAGGGGAAATAAATATCGCATGGGAAAGTTTAAAGAATATAAATTGGATTGGGATTACGGGTACTAACGGGAAAACCACAGTTACTCACTTATTAAGTCATATACTAAGAGAAAATAATTTATTAGCCCCATTTGCAGGCAATATTGGGACTCCATTATGCGAAATTGCTTACTCAACAGAAAGCAAAAATATTGATTGGATAGTCGCTGAATTAAGCAGTTTTCAAATAGAAATAGCGACACATTGCATTAAACCTAAAATTGGAATTTGGACAACATTTACTCCCGACCATCTTGACCGTCACAAAACACTTGATAATTATTTCAAGATAAAAAATAGCTTACTAAAACAATCAGAATTTAGAATTTATAATTACGACGATAAATATTTAAAAGAAAATTTCAAATCACTTTTAAATGGAATATGGATAACTACTAATTCTAAAGAATCAGATTCAGATCACTGTGATTATTGGATAAATAATGAACACTTTATTGTAGAAAGAAGGGAAAAATTACTGAGTTTAAAGAATTTTAAATTGAAAGGTAATCATAACACTCAAAATCTATTATTAGCTGTAGCAGCTGCAAGGAAAATTGGATTATCCCCTGAAAGAATAGAGAATGCTTTACTTAGCTATGAACAACTTCCCCATAGAATGGAGACAATATTCCAACATGATGAACTCGAAATAATTAATGATAGCAAGGCTACCAATTTTGACTCTTCCGTAGCAGGTATAAATGCAATTAAAGGTTTCCCCATAATAATTTCTGGGGGTAGGTTAAAAAATGGCGATTCTATTGAGTGGGTAAAGATTATTAATAAAAAAGCAAAAGCTGTATTTCTTTTTGGCGAAAGCTCGCAAACCTTAAAAAAATTGATCCTTGAGGGAGGATTTAAGAATGATATTTTAACTTTTAATGATCTTTCAGAAGTGATCAACTACGCCTATTCTTATATAAAAAATAATCAAGCTGAAACTTTATTATTTTCTCCTTCATGTTCGAGTTTTGATCAATTTAGAGACTATGAACAAAGAGGAGATATTTTTAAAAAATTAATCCATGAAAAATTCAATATAAAGTTTTTCGGGCATTAAAAATTTAGTTGGACTAATACCAGGTCGGTCATTACAACCAATCCACTACTAGCAAATTTCCTCTTATTTAGTTACATTTTAAATAGTAATTTGAAAGAAACATGAGTGAATCTAACAATTTACCTCAAGCAATAAGCCATAAAAAATTAACTTATTTGATGCTAAATGCACAAAAAGATCTTAATGCCTCTGATGATAAAAAAAATACTGAAAGCTTAGAAAAACAAGAATTTGATGAATTAATAAATAATTGGGAGATCGTAACTAAAGATGTTATTAAGACAATTTCTAAGCGAAATAAAAACTTATTAAAAAATAAATCTTCTAATTCCTTAATTGCGTTGGGTGCTATGGAAGTTCATCTAAATATGGCATTACAAGCACTAAACGCATTCAAAAAAGACTCTTTAGACTAAATATTATAGTTTTGGCATAGAGAATAAAAGCATATCGACGTAGCTATCTGATTGAATATCTATATCGCTGAAATCAGAAATCTCAAATCCCAAACCGTCGCCAGAAGAAAGCTTTTTACTTGATTTATTATTTTTATCTCTTACTAACAAATCACCTTCTATTATTTGAATCCAATTAAATTTTTCTACTTCTGAAGGTAAATATTTTTTGTTTAAAAGGTTATATTTACATCGCCATATAGTTATATCTTGATTTATAAAAAGCGGACATTTGTTTTTTTTTAAAGAATCAATAATCAAATTATTCCCAGAAGTATTCTTAATCGAAATTTGATTATATGAAGGCGTGAGATCTTGAATATCCGGATATATCCATATCTGAAATAATTTGCAATCTGTATTTTTTTCATTTTTTTCACTATGAGTAATACCTGTTCCTGCAGACATAACCTGCACTTCATCTTCATGAATTATTCCTAAATTATTTAATGAATCTCTATGTGTAATCTCTCCTTTTATAACTATTGTGACTATCTCCATATTCGAATGAGAGTGAGTATTAAATCCTGAATTTGGAGAAATTATATCTTCATTAATTACTCTAATTTTTCCAAAATTATCCCAGATTGGATCCCTGTGTTCTGCAAAAGAAAATGAGTGTTTTGAATCAAGCCATTCTCTATTTGATTTAAATCTTTCATTAGATTTTCTGAACTTGAGAATATTTAAAGCCATCTAATTGTTTATGAAAAATTTATAAAACTTTTATTTATCTTTCGGAAGGACTCCAATTATAGGAGTTGAGAGAAATGAAAATTAGAAAATTATGTTTAGAAAGTTATTTTACTTTGTGCCTTGGTTGCTTTACTAATAATTTTTTTTGCCTCATCTCTTGTTAAACAGTTTTCTGCTTTAACATTTAAATTCTTTAGCTTTTGTAATTGTTTAGAGATTTTCATCTCATATTTTATATTTTCCTAAAAGTTAACATATTTTTAAAAGAATAGCATTAGCTCTTATTAAATTACGAGAAATTTAATGAAGATTCTGATTGAAGTACTGAATTATCAGGACAATATAAAGGGTGTATAGGATTTTGTTTTTTTGTTTTTTTTATAAAAAGCGGACCTAAAGGATTAACAAAATAATCTTTTTTTATTGAATAAAAATTTTTTATTTTTTTAGAAATTTTGTAATTTCTATTTAGAAAGATCCCTTTGTTGCCCCAGCCCAACCACAAATGACAATTTTTATTTTCAGACCAATATCTTAAACTTTTATTTATAAACTTATTGTTTAAATAGCCAACAGGTTTCTTATGAGTGAATAATTTATCAGGAGTTTTGGAAATTAAAGCGAATAGATTTATTATTTTAATATTTCCATAATTATAGTTTTTGCAGATTTTGATTATTTTCATCGTTGTATTATCAATATATTTTAAATCTGAAAGGGATGGATTTAAACCTATGAAAATTATCTCTTTTTTTGATTTGTTTATTTTAAAACTTAAACTCCATCTATATTCTTTATTTGTACTTATTAAACAACTTCTTTCCATAAAGATTTTTTCAACCTAGACCCACTCCTCTCGCCATTAAAGTCGCGAAAAGAGGGATAGTTGCAAAACCTACTAATTCAGTTGTAATAATAAATCTAAATCTTTTTACAAGTTTTTCTGAGATCACAGGTAATTTATTTTTACTCAATGGTATCGCCCACAAAATATAAGTTGTTGTTGGGTATAAAGATAATAATCCAACCAAAATATATAAAGATACTTTAATCCAAAAAATTGGATTTTCTGTATAAAAATCACCTCCTTGTCCAAAATATTTAACCCGTAAAATTCCAGTAACCAATATTGCAACCCCAGCTAAGCCATAAATAACGTCAGCAACAACCATTGAAATAGTTTGGTTTCTATTAAGATCAACTTTTAAAGTCAGCCTTTCAAATAAAAGAGATCCAAAACAAAGTATGATTCCCAGGTAATGGATATAAGCAACTAATGCACTTTTAGCTATTTCACCCGTAAATAAAGTCCCTAGTAACATTTGCAAGTCTAAATTTATACAATACTAGCTATTTAAATATATATTCGTCCAAAAATGCCATCAGTAAAAAAATAATTTTTAGATTTTAGGATTTCAGGAACCTTTTTTGTCCCTCCTGAAAAGAATCTTTTTTATTCCAGACCTCAACCACATCTGGGAAATGTTTTTCCATACAAACATCACAAACACCATGACTAAATCTAATATCACTTATTTTCGATAGATATTTTTCTAAATGCATCCAATCACCATCATTATTTTTGACTTCTCTGCAATATGAACAGACTGATAATATACCCTCCTGTTTATGTAAATTAGATAAAGCCTCTAATAAATTGAGAGATTTCTTTCTTAACTCCAAAAAAGAAACTATTTGCTTAGATAATAATTCCATTACATTGAATTGTTTTGGAGAAAGATTACCTGGTTTCCGATCGATAACACATAAAGTTCCAAGTTTATTACCATCTCTATTTTTAAGAGGAAACCCAGCATAAAACCTTATTTTAGGATCTCCAGTTACTAAGGGATTATTGATAAATCTTTCATCCTGAAAAGCATCCTGAATAATTAATGGGCTATTTTCTTGAATAGCATGGGTACAAAAAGACCAATCCCTTTTTGTTTCATTAATTTCGAGGCCCACTTTTGACTTAAACCATTGCTTATCTTTATCAACTAAGGTCATTAAAGATATCGGAACATTACATGTTGAAGCTGCTATTTTTGTAATATCGTCATAACAGGATTCTGGTTTAGTCCCCAATATTCTATATTCAGCTAATGCTTTTAACCTTCTTTCTTCTTCTTCCTTTTTAGGAATTAGATTTTGCATCATTCTTTTTGAGTTTTTCAACTTTAAAATTAATCTCCGTTTAAAAAACTTTTATCGATAAATACTTAATAAAAAGAAGATAAACTTATTAATTTGTTACTTTGCCACATAACTTTGAGACTGACTGTCCTGCAAGCCATCCGCTCGTCCAACAATGTTGAAAATTGAACCCCCCAGTGATTCCATCAACATCTAGAACTTCACCAGAAAAAAATAAACCTGGACATATTAAACTTTCCATACTTTTAAAATTAACTTCATTGATTGAGACACCTCCAGAGGTGACAAATTCTTCTCCAAAGGGGCCTTTACTAGAAATAATATATTTATCTTTCAATAGGCTATTTATCATTTTCTCTCTTTCATTTGCAAGAAGATCTGACCACTTCTTATCTTTATTAATTTCCATTTTATTTAATAAGAACACCCACAACCTTTTTGTTAACAAAGGTAGAGGTCTTAAATTAATTAAGTTTAATTTTCCATTGTTAAATTTCAGGTTATCAATTTTTTCTTTTAACTCTTTATATTCAAGGTTTGACCATCTAATTATTAAATTAAATTTATACTTTTGGTCAAACAATTCTCTCGCAGCTATCGAAGAGAGCTTTAGGACAGCAGGGCCGCTAAATCCCCAATGAGTTATAAGTAAATCTCCTCTATTTTTGAAAGATTTGTTATTTAGTTGAATTTCAATATCTATATTTTTAATAGAGACACCACTACACTCATTCAATTTTGTTTCTTTTGTGGAGAAAGTAAAAAGGGAAGGAACAGGTCTTATTATGCTGTGGCCAAAATTTTTAGCTAATTTATGTCCACTAGGATGGCCTCCAGTAGAGAGAATAATATTTTTTGCAATTATCGAAATTTTTTCACTATTGAAAATAGTAAAAAGGTTATCTGAAGTTTTTAAAATTTCTTTAACAAAAAATTTAGTTGATATCTCTACACCTTTATTTATTGCATTTTTTTTTAAGCAACTTATTACATCTAAAGATGAATCAGATACTGGAAATACTCTATTATCAGCTTCAATCTTTAAATTCAAACCTCTTTTCTCAAACCAATCAAATACATCTCCAGCGGCAAAACGATTAAATGATTCCAAAAGCTTAATACCACCTCGAGGATAATTTTCTGCTAACTCTCTCGGTATCCATGATGCATTAGTTACATTGCATCTACCACCTCCACTTATTCTTACTTTCTCCATAAGCTTTGAGGAGCCTTCAAGAATTATTATCCTTTTAACACCATTTTCGGCGGCTGTTACTGCCGTCATGAAACCTGCAGCTCCACCACCAACTACTACTAAATCAAAAGGGTTCAAAAATGTAAGCTCTCAATATTTCCTTAATCTGATGATAGCAATTCAATTTTATTAAAAAAAAACGTTTTTAAATAAAAAATTCAACTCTTAGACTAAATTATCTTGAAATATGGAGAATAATAAATTAAAGACATTTTAAATTTTATAGTTTATATAAACACGCAAATATTTTTTATATATTATTTTAGTTAGATGGTTAATTTATTTTCCTACGTCAAATATTCTGAAGCCAGCTTTCCAATGACGGGCCAATATACTGCTCTTTTGTTATTAACTTCAGTAATTTGGGTACTTCTTTGGATAGGTTATAGACAAAACAAAATAAACGATGAAATAAAGAAAAAAGAGAAAGAAGAGAGAATTAACGCAAAGACCGAAAGAAGAAGAAAGTTAGAAAGTTTATATCCAAGTAGAAAAAATAATTTTTAAAAATTTTTGTATCAAACTTTCAGAAGTATTAATTAGAATTTATTTTATTTTTAGTATCGAATTCGCTTCTAGCCTTAATAAGCTTTGAAATTTCCAAGTTAAGTTCTTCTTCGGATTTAAAGCCTAATATGTCAAATGGTGCAAGACCCAGCGAAACATCATTTCTATTAATTAATTCCATATTATTGATAATTTATTTTTATATTAGATAATTATTAAATTAAAGTAATTGCTTGGTGATTGATTCAACATAATACTTACTGCTTTCAGATATAAATATGAAAAATATAAATTTTTTGATGAATTATTATAAATTTTCTTATTTATAAATCACCTTACAAAATTTTAGTATTAAACCTTATGTTAATTTCTTAAATTATCTGCTTCTAATGACTGTATGAAGACTTTATATTATTTAAATATAAATATCAAATTTAAATATCATGGAAACTAACAAATTAAAGTCTTTAATACAGTATCTGCCGGGTTTTATTATTCTTCTATACGTTTTCTTTTTAGCAATAACACAATTTATAAAGTAAAAAATTTTTAAAGTTATTAGTTTTGATTGGAATTTTTTCGGCCTTTGGAGCAGCAATATCATGGACTTATGCATGTTTCATATGGCGTTCACAAACCGAAAAGTATAAATCCATAGATATTAATTTAGTAAAAAATATAATCGCATTTCTAGTTTTTCTTCCTGCATTTATCAATCTCAGTGTTTTAAATGATTTAAAATCTATTATTACTCTTTTATTAAGTGGAGTTATAGGAATAGGTTTAGGAGATACTTTTTATATAAAGTCATTGCAACTAATTGGTACTAGAAGAACTTTATCTATTGAAGCATTATCTCCAATATTAGCCGCATTATCTGGTGAAATTTTTATTAATGAAAACCTAGCATTAAAGTCTTATCTAGGTATTTTAATTATATCAATTTCCCTTTTCATTCTACTTAGGCAGAGAACTAATCTTATAGTTAATAGTTTGACCAACATTACAGAACGAAATAATCTAAGCGTTTATATATTTCCATTTTTATCAGTTTTATGTGCTGTGTTAGGAGGGCTTTTATCTCGAAAAGTATTTTTAGAAAGCAATCTATCTCCTTTCCAAACAACAGAGATCAGGTTACTTGGAGCAATAATATTTTTAATAATAATAAAAAAATTTAGAATTAAATTTTTCTTAAAGAAATTAGATTTTAATGATCAAAAAAGATTTTTACTCTCAATATTATTAGGAACAAATTTAGGCATATTGCTTCAACAAATTGTTTTCAAGACTCTACCTTTAGGCATAGGTTGGACTTTACTTAGTACCTCCCCCGTAATTTCTCTTTTTTTCGCAACTAAAGAAGAAAGACAGATAACAAAAGGTATAATATTCTTTACACTATTATTATTTTTAGGTTTATGTCTAATAATTATATGAAAGATAAATCCATGTAATAAATACTCATGTTAATAGAAAAAACAATCAATAAAATAATCTTAGAAACGTTATTCAATATGAAAGTTCTAAAGAAAAAGACACTTGGAATCTTTGAAGTATATTTAATTTTCTTATCATGCATATATGCTGGCTTTATAGGTTATAAGTCCTTATTAAATATATTATTTACCTAAATTAATTGATTTTTTGAGCCGACTTTACTAAGTGACCTCCATCTTGATCATCATCATCACTTGAAGCAAAAAATAAACAATATATCCCAAGTGAAGCAATTGATATTGAAATAGAAAGGGCTGAAAGCTCGTCCATTGATAAAAATATTTATTAGATACTAATAGAAAAATAAATAAAAATTTGTAAATTAATTAACATTGTTCAAATATAATTTAAATTGACGATTAATTATAATAACTGTACTTAAGTATTTTTATGGTGAAAGTTCTTATCAAATCGCCATGCAGCGCCAGTTTAATAATTCAGTACGGAATAAAGAATTGGCCTATTTGGGAGCGCGAACCATCTAATTTCTCTTGGATTTACAGGGAAAAAGAAATTTGTTACATAATTGAAGGTGAAGCAAAAATTAAGACTGAAGCTGAAGAAAGTTACTTAATTAAATCAGGAGACTTAGTTGAATTTCCTGAAGGACTTTCTTGCGAATGGCAAATAATTAAAAGTATAAAAAAACACTTTAGATTAGGGGAATAGATTTAAAAAATATTCCCATAAATTAACTAATTTTGTTCTTTAAGCTAATATAAATTAGTAAATTAATTGTAAAAACATATATTTTTTATGACTTTCACTGACAAGGAATACTTCGAAGTTATCAAAAAAAACGAAACTGTCAAAGAAGCCTTCGAAACGATAAAACAAACATGTATTAATTTAAAAAATCAAACTGATTGCCCAGAAGAAGACATTGAGAGTTTTCTGATATTTATTTCTAAACAATGGGATAATTAATGATTGATAAATCTTTCTAAAAGAAATTAGTAATTAAAATTACTTTTATATTATTTATCAATTTTGACTTAAATATCTTTTTTAGCACTTGTATTAATACTTGAAGTTCCCTTAGCCGCTGATACAAAGAAAACAAACCCTACTATTCCTGCAATACCAAAAATTGCAGCTAAAGGGTCAAAAGTGAAAGAGAACATAAAAAACTATAAAATCAAAATAAATAATAGTTTTTGAATCCAAATTCCACAATTATTGTTAAGTAACATTCGTTACATTGATATCTCTCAATACGTCAATATTAGTTAATTAGTAGAAAATATTTAAGTAAAAAACTTATATTTTGAAATCAAATAAGGAGATAATTTCTTAAAGAATTATTCTCTAGACCCTTTACCTAACAATTATTATTCTAGTTTTTCATTTTGTATTTCATAAAATTTCTAGGAGAGAATACAGATCAAAATATCCACAATTAACTTTTTTTTTGTTTATTATATTTGTATGACAGAAATTTACTCAACAACTTCTTCAATAAGTCCTTTTTCAGCAATCTTATGGTGTTTCTACCCCATAGCAATATTAGTATTGGTTGAGTTGTTTCTTGGTGGTGGATTTGACGATGATAATGATGATCAAGATGGAGGAATGATGATTCCTGCATACTCAAGCGCTAAGAATTAATTCTGATTTTCGAAATATAAACTCAAAAATTTTAGAAATGAAATTAACTATCATAATTTAAAATGACTACGTCATTAATAATGTTAGCCATTTTGATTCTCCTTTTTCTTTATTGGTTAGTAAATAAAACGCTTAAAGAAGGTAAGGAGGCTCTTAAAGAAATGAGTAAAAATACCAAATAAGCATTTTTATTTCCCTTTATTCTTCATGTAAATTTTATAAACCAGAAGAAATCAAACTATAAATTATATTTAAAATATATCTTAAGTTAAATAGAAATTGCTCATTTATTGGATTAATATTTTGTTTTAATAAGCTTTTTCTGACGAAAACTCAAGATGCATCTTAATTCTCTACTTTATATTTTTTCTATTTTTTTATTTATCTATGTCATGGCTCTATTTTGGAGAGATCTTCCAAATCAAAAAAAGAAGTAAAAGATAATTATTATTAATTTTGTTGCCTATTCAAATAAATTTAGTTATTAATTTAATGATGTTTCTTTTAATTTTATATATATGCAAATTGAATCTTCTAATAATTCAAAGGATGATGCTTTCCCCCAGTCATTGAAAATTGAAAAAGAAAATATCATTTGTAAGGACGGCTTTTGTACATTACCAAATCAAAATCAAAATCAAAACATAATTAAAAACAATGTGAATTTATTCGATCCTATTTAAAATTAAGGCATACATAAATTAATTCTCTTAAGTGAATAATCTTTGAATAATAATGTTTATTTAATAAATGATTAAATTTAGATCTTATGTATAAGAATTTTTTGAATGCCTATCAAGAATTTTGGCTTAAAGCTACAAACTTTAATAGCACAACAACAAGATCTGATTGGTGGCGAGTTCAATTAGTAAACATTATTATATCAATTTTTACTATTCCAATATTTCTAAGAACATTTGGTTTTAATATTTATGGATTAGTTTGTATAGTCCCTCAGATTGCTATTGATGTTAGAAGGTTAAGAGACTTTGGAAAGAACTGGAAGTGGATATTTATAAATTTGATACCTGTTTTTGGCTGGATAGTATGGTTCTTATGGATTGGTTTTGGTAAATCTGGAAATGGGAAGTCAAAATTTTTTTAAATTTTGATTATCAACCTAAAGAGTCTAAATCCCTTCTGTAATGAACTAAATTTTCTTTATTGTTCAAAGTATTTTCCTTTAAATTTTTATGCAAATACTTTTTAAAATTAAGAACAGAGAAGGAGCTAATCAAGTTTTTCATGATATCTATTAATTTCTTATAACTTAATAAAAAGATGGTCTACATTGAGCCTAATTTTCATGTCTTAACCGAACAAAGATGTTCATTAAACCGTACTTAAAATTTAAAGCGTTTTATAAACTTTATTTTTTTTCTTTTATTTTTTATTTTTTTTAAAATCAACAAAAGTTACTTTATTTTTAAATTCTAATTGTTTTTTAAGAATTCTGAATACATGCCATTCACATTCAGATAACTTTTGAAATTGGTCAAGTGTATCTTTATCTTCTTCATCAAATTTATCAAAAATATCGGATATCCCCAAACTATTAATTGCAACAAAATTCTCTGCTACATCTTCAGGATTTTGACCTGAGGCAAAGTCTTTAAAAGCCTCATAAGAATTTAGTTTTCTAGTCAACCAATTAAACCATAATTCAGATGTATTCTCACTCTCTTCTTTAACGATTTTCTTCATTAACAATATATTCACTACATTAATGATTATTGATCATTATCTATTTGACACCTGTACAATTACTCATATTTATATTTGGAAGGATTATTAATAAGTTACTTTAGAAAATTTGTTTATATAATTGGGTAAGACTTTTTTTATTGATAGCAAAAACTAGATAAATAAAATATTAGGTATTTATCTTATATTATTTAAATCAAAAAAAAGCTAAGATAAAGGTTTATAGAGCAAATGCCTTCAGTACCTTTTTACGATTTCCCATCATCACCTTTATTAATAATTGGAGCACTTGGTATTGTTGTAGCGTTAGCAGTATTTTTCTTAGCTTATCAAAAATACTTTAATTCACCTTTTAATAAAGAACTCCAAAAAAAGAAAAAATCTTTATCAAAAGAAAAGCAAGAATTAAATGAAAGATTGCAAAAAATAGATCAAGAATTAAAAAATTTATAAAATTAAGAAACAAATTTAAAAACCACTTTTAGAGACAAATAGTTTCGAAATTAGAAAAATATTAATAATAACCATAGAATAAGGTTTGGAATTCAAGATTTTTAGTTTTTAATACAAAAAAATGGCTTATAAGGAGTCATGGACAAACAACATCTTATAGATCTAATCTCAAACAGTTTGATTTGCGAAAGTCAAAATCTCAAATCGAGAGAAAGTTCTAATGAAATAATAAATTATTTAAATAAACTAAATTTAGATCAATTAAGAACAATGTCTAAAGAGTTTATTCTCTAAATCTTAAAATAAATAAATAGATTAATTAAAAGCTAACTCTAAAAATTAAACATAAGTGATATACAATAGTAAAAAATAAGAAGCGTTTAATCACATATTTATTTAATATGCCTTGTTATTGCATCTTCTACCAAATAATTTATTGAATTATGACAATTTTTGTTGGGAATTTATCCTGGGACACTGAAGAAGAAGACCTTAGAGAACTTTTCAAGACTTATGGTGAAGTTAAAAAATGTACAATCCCTTTGGAGAGGGATTCAGGAAGAAAAAGAGGTTTTGGCTTTGTTGAAATGACTAGCGAAAGCTCCGAGAAAACTGCGATTGATGATTTACAAGATGTCGAGTGGATGGGTAGAGAAATTAGAGTTAACAAGGCGGAGCAAAAAGATCGCTCCAGAAGAAATAGTAGACATCATGGCAATTAAAATAATATTCAAGCAACTCATTAGTTTTTAAATTCTTAAATACTTATGTTGAAAATAAAGTTCTAAAAACTATATTATTAAAAATCCTTTTGTATTTTGTGCAGTCTAATAGATCATAATAAAAGTAGAAATAAAACAAAATTATTTTGGAAAAAGTTTTAGTTACTGGTGCATCTGGGTTTATTGCTATTCACTGCATACATGAGCTAATAAAAGCAGGTTATCTTGTCAAAGGATCTCTAAGAAATATGAATAGAGAAGATGAAGTAAGAAAATCTCTTGATAAAGATTCAGAAAATCATAAGCTGGAATTTTGTAAACTTGACCTTCTAGATGATGAGGGATGGGATGAGGCAGCCTTTGATTGTGATTATCTTCTTCATGTTGCATCTCCTTTTACTATCGAAGAGCCAAAAAAGGAATCTATTCTTATCAATCCTGCATTAGAGGGAACTTTAAGAGCATTGAATGCTTCAAAAAATTCCTCTAAAGTCAAGAAAGTTGTCCTGACTTCTTCTATGGCTGCAATTGCATATGGGCATAACAAGCAGTTATGCTCGCCTGAAGACTGGACAGATACAACAAAAAACGTTGGTGCATATGTAAAAAGTAAAACAATTGCAGAAAAAGCTGCATGGGATTTTATTCATAATGACAATGAACACTCTTTTTCAATGACAACTATTCATCCTGGGATGGTTTTTGGTCCACTGCTAAGTGATGATGTTGATGGTGCTTCGGCAGAACTTCTTTCAAAAATGATTAATGGTAAATTTCCAGCACTACCAGATGCATATTTTACTGTCGTAGATGTAAGAGATGTCGCCAAGTTACATGTCGAATCTCTTAGAAAAAACCAAAGTGATAATAAAAGAATAATTGCGACTTCTCCTCAAGGGATCAATATTATGGAAATTTCTAATATTTTAAGAAAAAATGGCTACAAGAAAGCACCACAAAACTTTATTCCTACAAAAATGATAAATTCTCTGGCCCCATTTAATAAAGAGATGAAAAGTATGGCTGCCATGGTTAATAGAGGATCTTATGGCGCTGATATTACGGAAACTATTTCTATATTTAATTGGGAACCTATTTCATTAGAAAAAACTTTAATAGATATGAGTAATTCTTTAAAATAAATTCCAATCAAATGAATCAATAACGAAGTATTGGCTATAGTTTTCGTATATCGGCAAATTGAAAACTTTGCCACGATAAATAATAACTAAGCTATCCTAATTAAAGAGAATTAAAGAAAAATTTATATGAATAAAATCAAGAGGTCTGATTTTATATTAAAGCCATTTCTTAAAAGAAATAATTTCAAAGCTTCCTATCAGCTAATAAATACTCTTATACCGGTAATTTCTCTTTGGTTTATTGTCTCTAAAATTGTATATTCTCCTCTTTTGCAAATCACAAAAGGGTTTTTATTGATTCCAGTTTTTTTTCTTCTTACCCTCCTATCTTCGAGAACATTCTCATTAATGCATGATTGTGGACATAATTCCTTATTTGAAAAACGTTCTTTGAATAACTTATGTGGGTTTTTTCTGGGTTTATTAAATGGGATACCTCATAAACCTTGGGCTAATGACCATGCATTCCATCATAGGAATAATGGGAATTGGGAAATTTACAAAGGTCCTGTTGATGTTTTAAGCCTAGAAGATTATGAGGCTCTTAATAAAAGAGAAAAAATTATTTATAAGGTAAGTAGACATTGGTTAATGCTTTTTCCTGGTGGTTTCTTTTATTTAGTTATTAAAGCCAGATTAGGGTTAATTCTAATTATCCTTAATTTTATAAAAACTTTAATGCAAGAAACTTTTATTAAATTAAAAAAAAGAAATTATTTAGAACTTTTAAATATTCAATCGAGAATCAAGCCTCCTTTCTCTGACTATGGAGACAATTTTGATGAATTATTCGATCTAATAGCAAACAATATTATTGTGATAAGTGGATGGATAATTATGTGTAAATGGTTAGGAGCTGCTTTTTTCTTAACTTTTTATTCACTAATATTAACTTTTTCAGCAGCGATTTTCATATGTATCTTTTTTATACAACATAACTATGAAAATGCCTACGCAAGTAATACAAAAAATTGGGATATTGTCGAAGGGGCTATTTCTGGCAGTAGCAATTTAGATATCCCAAATTGGTTAAATTGGTTTTTAGCTGATATTTCGTTCCATAGCATTCATCATCTATCAGAAAGAATTCCTAATTACAATTTAAGATCTTGTCATAAAGCAAATAAACATTTACTGCAAAAATCAAAAGTTCTCAAATTAAGTGATTTCCCAAATTGTTTTAGATATATTATTTGGGACAGCAAGAACCAGAATCTAATTCCAATTAATTAAATACTAGCTGAGTCTTCTTCGCATTTTCCTTTTTAGAGGAATGCTACTGTAAGCGTGAGCTCCAATAGATGGGGGTAAATCATTTTTAACAGGATGAATAAAAGCATTTGCCATGCTTTCTAACATTTTAGAAAGCCAATTCATAATTGATCTCATTTGAAAATCTAAAAAGTACATTCTTATCATCTAACGAAATTTTTAAAAAGTAAATCAGTCTTTATGCTGATTTACTTTTTAATACCACTAAGAAGAATATAAGCATAGTAATAAGGAAATAATCTGTATGAATAACAAACAATGGCAGCCTACAAATTATCAAAAAGACAGATTAATTTATTGCACTAAAAAATATATACATCAAAAATTAAATGATCTTCACAAAGAACTTGAATGTCCTAATGAATTTATTTTTGATTTCATTAAAGATATCCAACAAGATTGGGACCCAGATAGTTATAAATCTAAATCAGAGAAGTTGCTAAAGAATCAACCTAAAAGTAAAAATTTAAATTACTAAGATTAAGTTTTTAAGTATTTAATAGATCCAATAAAACAAGTTAGGAACTGTGCCTTTGCCTCTTTATAAAATCAAAACTTAAGACTAGTAACTAATACTTATTTATCCCAATTTTCTTAACAAAGGAAAAATTATTTTTTAAAGTCATGCTATATCTCATTCCACATTAAGGAACAAAAATTATGGATGAGTTGTTTTTTTCGTCGAATCAAATAAAAGCAAAAGATACCATAGATTCATATTTTGAATGCATTAGTGAATGCAGCATTGTAGATGGACATCAAGAATGTATTACTAGATGTGTAGAAATTCATCTTAAGGGAGTAAATAAAAATGAATAAAAGATATTCTCTTCAAAGAAAAACAACTCTAAAGTGGAACTCTAATGGAGATCTTTCTGAAATTGATATGCTGAGAATCTTGGATAGAATTTCTGCTTCTGAACTGAATCAATGTGAATTGACATGCGATTTAGATGAATAGGTAAATAGGTAAAAGAAAAACTATATTTATTATTTTTTAAATAACAATTTTTAAAAAGATCAATTCTCTATATAAAAACATATTTATTCTTGAATCCATGATTAACGACTTCAAAAAGCTCAATAATACAGATAATAGAGAAAAAAATCTAAATTTAATACTTGATTCAAATTCCTACAAACTTGCACAGGAAGATCTTAATTTACTTAGAAGAGACGAAATGAGAGGTGTAAGAATGCTGCTGGAAATAACTAAGCCTGAATTAGTACTAGAAGAACAAAATATCATCTCAACTATTATCGTTTTTGGAGGTGCAAAAATTATCGAAGAATCATCAGCTCAGAGCAAAATCGATGAAGTAAAAAACTTATTAGAAAAATGTCCTCAATCTATTAAATTAAAAAATAAATTTAACAAATTAAAAAATTTACTTTCTATGAGTCATTACTATGAATCCGCAAGAGAATTTTCAAAACTAGCTTCAATAAATAATCAAAATGATAAATGCAATTCTCATGTAATAGTGACAGGAGGTGGACCAGGAATTATGGAGGCGGCTAATAGAGGCGCTTTTGAAGCAGACTGTAAGTCTATTGGTTTAAACATACAGTTACCGAATGAACAATTCCCAAATTCTTTTATAACACCTGGACTTTGTTTTAAATTTAATTATTTTGCATTACGCAAAATCCATTTTGTAATGCGCTCTGTTGCTGCTGTTTTTTTTCCTGGAGGATTTGGGACATTAGACGAATTATTTGAATTATTAACTCTTCGTCAAACAGGAATGAAAAGTGAAATTCCAATAATTTTATTTGGCAGGAAATATTGGAATAATTTAATTAATTTTGGCTTCCTTGCTGATCTCGGGCTTATTAGCGAAGAGGATTTAAAAATTTTTAAATATGCTGATAAAGCTTCAGAAGCATGGGAAATAATTAACTCTAATAAATTATCAAAAAACAAACTATAAATTTAATTTTTTGTTTTTTGAAACTTAAGATCTTCAATTTAGTCACAAAAGTAACTTAAACCTCTATAGGTTAATTTTTCAAATTTATTATTAATTACTTTGCAATAAACAAATACGTTCGCTTTAAATACATGTAAACCAGAATGCAGTCTCCTAAAAATGCTCAAGCCAACGCCTTTGACTCGAGTAATGATGGGGTTAACTAAAGCATATCGGACGTTTTTGTCCTTGAAGATACACCCTACTAAAAGTATTTATACTTATCACTGTCAAGCTTTACTTACCTGTTTTTGAAAATTTAGGTTATTTAATTTCCTTTTTAGATTTAGACTTATCGTATAATTTACTGTAAATTTCTTGCCTTGTCACTTGTATAGGTTCTACTTTTCCTGCATCACCATGAGTTGGGCAGTAGTAAGTCATTAACATCCATTTTTTATCTTGATTCATAAAAATAATTCCTCAATTAAAATTTACTAGGTGTTATCTAGGATATAAATCTAAAGAACTTATCATATTTAATCTTTTTTTCGCTTTTGCTTAACAATATAAAAAGTTGTAAAGATATAGCCTTATTAGATATAAATACGCATGACTAAAAAAATAAATACTGCTATTTGTAAGATAAATTTGAAAATAAATTCATGTCTCTAGAATCTATACTCATGGTTGTTGCTCCAATATGTGTTTTTACTGTCGGAGTTATTATTTTGCCAATATTAGTAAAGCCACGTAAGGAATCATTGCCTCCTAAAAGATACGTTCGAGGCTTATAAAATCAATCCAGATTTCTAAAATATTATTATTGAAAGACAAAAAGTAATTAAATATCGAAATAAAAAAAGACTATATTAAATAATAGTTTATCTAAGATATTTCAACAAAGATGGAATTCCCAGAAGCAATTCTTTTTGATTTAGATGGTGTTCTATTAGATACAGAACCATTACTAGCTAATGCCTGGAGTGAAACCGCAAAAGAATATAATCACTCTTTATCAATCGATAAATTATTAGAATTAAAAGGAAGAAGGAGAATAGATTGTGCAAAAAAAGTCCTTAAATGGATAAATAAAGAAAACCCATTAGAAGAATTACTCATTATTCAAAAATTAAAAGTAGATAAAGTACTGACTAGAGCAAAACCTTTTAAGGGAGCAATAGAATTAATCAATTTTTGTATAAATACAAAATTACCTATTGCTTTAGTAACAAGTAGTAGTAGTGAAAGTTTTAAAATCAAAAGCTCTGTAAATCCCTGGTTAAATTTATTCAAAACAAAGGTTCTTGGAGATGATAAGTTCATTTCTAATGGCAAGCCTTCTCCTGATCCCTATTTAAGAGCATTAAAATTATTAGATGTAGATCCAAGGAAATCTTGGGTTATAGAAGACTCATATGCAGGATCTATCTCAGGACTAAAAGCGGAATGTAATTTAATGTTTTTTTCCAAAGATATTGGGATACTAAATAAATTAATAAATGAATTTAACCAAGAAAAAATTCAAAAAATTAATGAGTTATCAGAAATTATTTATTATTTAAAGTTATATAAAGGATTTTAAATCAATCAAATAAATTTCCAATAAAATTTAAAAACCAAACACTGATATTTAATATGTGCGGAAGATTTGAACTTAAAACTAAATTTGATAAGTTACCAAAAGTTTTAAAACAAGACTATCCAAGTGGGCTTGATAATAAATACGAGACACAGAATTTAATTAGACCTACTGATCCAGTCCTTGTAATTAAGAATGAAGGAAAAATTAAGACAACTTTTATGTCATGGGGTTTTATATCACCTTGGGCTAAAGATCCTTTTGATAAGACAAGACCCAGACCATTTAATGCGAGATCAGAAACTGTGGAAGAGAAAAAATTATTTAGTGGAAGTTGGAAACATAAAAGATGTTTAATACCAGCAAGTGGTTTTTTTGAAAAAAACTATCGTATTAGGAAAGAGAATTACGAAACTTTTTGGTTAGGAGGGATCTGGAGTAAATGGTCTTCACCTGATGGAGCAGAGTTAGAAAGTTGCTGTGTTTTAACAACTGAACCAAATAATTTAGTGAAACCTTTACATCATCGTATGCCAGTTATTGTTCCTAATGGATACGAAGAACAATGGACTGAACAGGTTAAGGATGCTCATGAATTAAAAGGGTTAATAGCCTTAATGTTGGGATGGTCATCTTCTGGATGGATAACGGAAGAAATTAATAAGAAGCCTACTGATCAGATGAACTTATTTTAAATTGGAAATATTAAATATTTTTTTGTTACTGAAATTTATTAAGTTTATTTGTTGAAGCCTTGGTGCTTCAATAAGTTTAGATTAACCCTTTTTAAAAAATGGTAAAAGTAATTAACAGAAAAATTAGATTTTTTAGATGGCTAAATACTGGTTTAATCTTACCTCTTTCTGCCTTCGCGATTACTTCTACTTTATTTCTATATTTAGTTTTATTGATTGTCATAAAATAATTTTTATTATTTATTTACTAATAATTTACAACCTATGAAGATTTAAAAATGTTAATTAATTTTCAAAAACTTGTCCAAATTAATACTATTTGAATATTTGAAACTACATATTACTTTCATAAAAAGAGTCTTTGATGGATAATTAATCATATAAACTAAAATTTATTAAAAACTAAATCCTAACCCATAATAATTTGAGCGATATTAAATTTTCTGGCCTTAAAGGTCAAGCACTTTCAATAAAGATGAGTGATATTCCAAGCATGAAAGAGTTTCAAAGTGTTATTCCAAATAAATGCTTTAAATCTCAAACAATAACTTCATTAGGCTATCTTTTACAATCAATCATTATTCAGGCAATTGTTGTCGCAATAGGATTAACAATTCCTTTTAGTCAAAGAATGATCCCGATTTGGATCCTTTATGCACTTTTATCAGGAACCACTGCTATGGGTTTTTGGGTAATTGCCCATGAATGTGGTCATGGAGCCTTCTCAAAAAATAAAACTTTGGAAACCATTACTGGATATTTACTTCATTCATTATTATTAGTTCCGTATTTCTCTTGGCAACGTTCACATGCAGTCCATCATCGTTTCACCAATCATATAACTAATGGAGAAACTCACGTGCCCATAGTTATTGATGGGAATGGAATTAGCGAAAAAGTTGGAGGTGAAAAGGAACTATCTTTCTCAAGTAAATTAGGCAAAACTAAGTATGGAATTCTCCAATTGGTTCTACATCTTATTTTTGGTTGGCCTGCTTACTTATTATCTGGAAGTACAGGTGGTCTCAAATATGGAACTTCAAATCATTTTTGGCCAAGAAAACCTTTTTCTAAAACATTGTGGCCTGCTGTATGGGCTAAAAAAGTTTGGATTTCAGATATTGGTGTAGCTGCAGTAATAATTGGACTTATTATTTTTATTATCAAAATTGGATTCTTTCCAATAATTGGAATGTATGTAGGACCTTTATTAGTAGTTAATTGTTGGTTAGTTATATATACTTGGCTTCACCATACAGATTCAGACGTTCCACACCTCTCTAATTCAGAATTTTCTTTTATGAGAGGAGCCTTTCTTTCAATTGATAGGCCTTATGGGAAGATTATTAATATTCTTCATCATAATATTGGTTCAAGTCACGTAGTTCATCATGTATGCCCAACTATTCCTCACTATCATGCTACCAAGGCTACTCTTGCAATAAGAAAAGCATTCAATAAAGCCTATCTTTTTAATCCCGATCCAATACATAAAGCTCTATGGAATATTGCTTGTAATTGTATTGCGGTTAAATCAGATGTTGATGAAGGAAGATATATTTGGCAATCCTCTTACAAAAAAAAGATTAAAACAACTTATTGAAACTAATCTAATATCACATTAATTTACGTAAATCTGAAAATAATATAAAAGAATTAGAAATTAAGTCTTTTTTATCTTAAATACTTAATTGCAATTGATTCTATTTTTGTAGTTATGAGCGGAGACAACTTACACGGTAAGCAACCAATCAAGTTTTATTCTGAGGAAGTAACACTTACCAAAGTGCAATTATTAGAAAAGCAATTAAGTTTAGGAGATAAAGTATCAGACTTAGATGCGAAACATAAAGAATGGAGCAGACAGTTATCAATATAATTTCTTTTTAAAACATATTAAAACTGCTGAAAAAATAATTATATATATTAATAGATTGAGAAAGTGTGTAATTTGAATTCATGAATTTTTAATTTATAAAAATCTTACAGAAAAAAATTATTCATAATCCTTTTATAAAGAACCTTTCCTGTAAATTACCGAAAAGTTATTAGAAGGCATACGAATAAGCTCCTCTTCAATAAAATCATTCTTTTTAGCTTCTTCACTAACTTCTCCTAAATCTCTAACACCCCAAGATTCGTTTTGCATTTTTAAGGAAGTATCAAATAATTCATTGCTTTGACTAGTGTGCTTACCACCTATTTTAAATGGCCCATATAACATCAAAAATTGTCCCTTTTTTAATAAATTGCCAGATTCGTTAAACAGTGATTTTGTACAGTTCCAGGATGCTATATGAATCATATTGATAGATATTATTCCTTGAATAGAATTCAGTAATTCAGCTGGTATTTCCCAAGGAATTTTCTCTACATCAATATCTAAAGGTTGAGGCATTTTAAAGTTTAATTCTTCATGTTCAATCCAAGAACTAATACTCTTTCGATGAACAAGTTCCGGATCGCTTGATTGCCAAGTTAATTCTGGGAAGCATTTTTGAAATTTAATTGCATGCTCTCCACTACCGCTACCAATTTCTAAAATATAACCTTTTTTTAGAAGAATGCTTGATAATACTTCTGCTATGGAATCTTTATTTCTCTCAGTTGCAGGAAAGAAAAGTCTATTATCCAAAATAGTTTTTATTTAGCTCTTCTCAATTTTGGAGCTTTATAAAACATTATTTTGAAGCTAAAGAACAATATTGAAGCAGTTAAAATTGGTAAAATATAAAGTATCAAATCAGATTTGAATAATGATGGAATGCTAGCGAAAATCAAATGCATATAGTAAGTAGTAAATGACATAACTTTTTTTTATCTAATTTATTAATAGCAATTATTTTCTAAAAGTAAAAGAGTATTTATCCTAGTTTTAAAGAATAGAAATTTATTAAAATATTAGACTGCTTTTAGTTAATTATTAAAGAGATTTTAAAAGAAAGAATACTAAATAAAAAGAGTCAGCCTGTATCCCTACTAGCTGACTCTTTTCATAATATTAGTTAAAATTTATATTAAATGAGGATTTCTTTTAATAAATAAAGCTGCTTAAAATTATTTTTATAAATAATAAAGTGCAAGATTTTGGTTACTAAATAAAAAGAAAAAAAAGAATATAAAAAAAGGCTCCTGAAACACAATCAATATAAATTTAAACTATATTTCTTTAAACTGTTGCCGATGTTCTTTCAATATTTAAATAGATTCGTTTATGTATTAAATAATAATTAAAAAAGTTTGTTGCTACGTTTTAAATCTTTAGAGATCTATTAAATTTTTGACCATAAAATAATTAACGTTAACTCAAATCACGGTTATAAGTTAATTAATGGTATTATGTATATATCTCAGGCAGAGATAAGATTAATTAATATTGACAAAGCTAAAGAATTTCTAATGTGAATACTAATTGCTAGAGTCAAACTTTCAGAAATATAAGTTTTTTTGATCTATCTTTTGATTAAATATGAATGCTTATTTTTCCTTATCAATCCTGAATTTATAATATTACAAATTAAATGAAAAAATTAAACAAAAAGTACGCAGATTTATTGCATCAAGCATCCATAGCAACTGGAAGAAAAGAAGCAGTAGGTTTATTGCATAAGGCGGCAAAACTTCAAACTAAATTTGATGAGAAGTCTTAATTTTAAAAGGAGCATCGTAACCCTTGGTCAGAAAATAGAGGCATTTGAAATAGTTGAGACATTAACGTGACAGATATGTATCTCAATGATCCAGAATTCTATCAATTAGGTGTAATTATTTACAAAAATAAATACATGTGTTATATTTGTTAACATAACTTTATTTATTAAAAATGACTCCTGAAGCAGAACGTTTTAATGGTTGGGCAGCTATGTTAGGTTTCGTAGCAGCAGTAGGTGCTTACGTTACAACTGGGCAAATCATTCCTGGTTGGTTCTAATGAAGAACAACAAAACAAAATTAGTAGAAAAAGAAAAAATTGTAGCTGAAAAACTAAATGGTAGATTTGCCATGATGGGCTTCGTTGCATTAATTGGAGCATATCTAACTACAGGACAAATTATTCCTGGATTTATCTAAAGTTTTCAAATAAAATTTTACAAACCAGACTGTCAAATTCAATCTGATTTTTTTGTGTTTTTATCTTAATTAATTACTTCAATAATATTCTTTTTTTAATAATCAGAATTAAGAAAATTAGAACATGAATTTATTTTCTCTTTTGTAAAAAATTTGGTTAGTATTATCGAAATGATACAAAAAATATGAATGCTATTAATAAATTTTTACCTTTTGGCTTAAAAATTCAAAAGATCATGCCATTTTTTATTACTTTTAAGCTTCTTACCTTTTCTGGTTTTATTGCTTATATGATGAATCGATAAATGATTTATCCTCCGCCTCAAGTAGTTTTTGCCTTACTAATTTTATCAACTGCAGTAGTCTTAATTTGGGATATTAAATATAATCCTTTCGGTGAAGATCAAGACGGGATATAGAAAAAATAGGTATAAAACCTCAATATAATTGGGTTTTTAATCAGTATAAAAACTCTATCGGAATAATAAAAATCATATTAAAGTCAAATCAAATAATTGGAGGGAAATCAGATGACCAACATCGGATTGGAGATTGTATTCTGGCTAATTTTATTAACCTATCTTAGAGCTAGACTTACTCAAACTAAGAAAAGTTATAAACAACAGTATTAAAAGAAGTAGCTTTTAAGCGTGTCTTATAAAAATCCTTACATACAAATAATGTATGCAATTTGGTATTTTCTCTTATAAAACTAAAAAATCAGAAGAGATTCCTTATTTTCATTAATAAAAGAGGTTTTAATCATGGCATTAAATGACACTTTCAAAATTCTTCCAAAAAATAAAATTTATTCGGAGGCTGATTTATCATCATTTTTACCTAACAAAGATTATTGGGCTGAAGAGTGCAAAGAGCATCCCTCTAAAAAAGAATGCCTTTTCTATTGCGACTAAAATTAACTTTTATACGTAAACTTGTAAATTTAGGCTCTTGATTTTTAATAGTTTTACCCTAAATTAAATTTAATTTTTATTTGAGGAAAATTCATGCATACAAGAAAGAAAAATCAAAAAATAAAAAAAACTGAAACCAATACCGAATGGTTGGATAAAGTTATTAATCAGTTAACCAATAAAGATTTCAGTCAATATCTTTAGGTCGTGATTTTAATTCAAAAACTTTAACTAGCATTCTTAGATTGAGTTCTAGCTTAAAATTTATTTTGAATAAAATAAAAAAATCTTGAGATATTATCCCAGCCACCAATAATGCATTTTGTTTCAGAATAAGAAATATATTAAAAGGGACAAAAAATACTGAAAGATATTTAGGGATATGATGCCTTTCTACAAATTTAATTTTGGTTCTTATGTAAGTTCTAATTTTTTAAATTTTGGATTTTAAATTAGGGTAAATAATACAAGGAAAATTTTTTAATTTTGAAAGGTGATAGATTTATTAAGAAATTTAGGATACAAAATGAGAGTAAAACTTGAACCTGAAACAGCTTTTATAGGTAAAAAATTTGCATATATTTTTCTAGGTATAATATTTGTTCTTAATTCAATAGTCTTTATTTGGTATTTCTTTTTTTCTAATCTAACTTGGAGCTAATGAATTATCACTTATTAATAGATACATAGAGTAATCATCTAAACCTAGCACAAACCAGCTTGAGTATTTATACTCACGCTAAGTATTTTTACTTACTATAATAAGAGCAAGCATTTAGGAAGTGCTTAGCTGGTTAAGCTCAGTCAATCTGAATTTAACTAAATCGTCATGAGAGTTTGCTAGTAGGGATGCGAGCAAGCTCTTTTTAATTTTTTACTAATAATACTCAGTTTGTAAAATAACAAATCAACAGTTTTTTGATTTTAAATAAAAAAGATTTAGATAAGGCATTGATTAGCACTTTAAAAAAGTTGTTGAATAAGACCTTGTACATCAGGATTTAATTTTTTTAGAAACTTTCCTGTCAAGATGAAATAATCTTGCTAAAAAAGGATATAGATTAAATTGAATATGTCCTTAGATTTCATTCTTATTCCTTTTTGTATAATTGCTATTTTATGGCTATTTAATCGAGAGAATAAAATCTACCGTAATAATAAAAAAGCTCGATAAAAACGAATCTAAACTCCAAAAATTTAAGCTTGATATTTAATATTGCTGTAATTACTTTGGTATTTTTATTTAATATGTTTCCTTATTTTATAGAAATTCAAGTACTAAGAAAAATTTAAGCATTCAATTTATTACTAATTAACTTATCCCAATAAACTTTTGAACGACTTATTTGTTCCAATTTTTGTTTGCAATGAGTACAATCGCAATTTCTTGCTAACATTTTGGAAGTCATTACTTCATTTTTTTTTAATAAAACAAATATCTAAATTAATTGCAATAGCAAATATTCATATCCTGTGAATTTATCAATAAAAAGCTTTAATGATTCTTTTTTTTTTCTCACTTCATAGAACAAATAAATTTTAAATAAAACCATTCATCTTGGACTTGCTACCAAGGCTAAAGATGAAATTGAAATTGATAATTTAGTATTATCAAACTAAAAGACGCCAAAAAATAAAACTAAAATGATGACCAAAAAAGATTGCGATATTTGTAAGAAGTCAGGCAAGATTCATTTTAGAGTTAAATCTATTAATCACCCAAAATGGATTTTCTGCTGTAAAAAATGTTGGGATATTATTTCTAAAGAAGATCAATATTCTTATGGAGGGACTAGAAAACTATCATAAAATATAGATATTAAAAGTCATTGACAAACATCCTAAAATAAAAAGAAATACACTTAATTATTACATGGCTAATTTTTCTTCTAAAGAGATCGAAAGCCAATACAATTTAATAAAAATGCTTTTGTCTGATAAAAAAAAGTACTCAGAGGCTATTAAAGCAATTAAAAAAGATATTTCATATATGCCAATAGAATTGAAGAACAAGCTTAAAAAAGAAAATATTTTTTTATAGATAAAAGAGTAAAGATGGTCTCAATATGATTAGTATTTTATAATCTTAAAAACTATTTAAAATTTAATAAATAAATTTCTTTTGCAAACCAAAACCAAATCACCTCTTAAAAAATTTATCCGTCAAGTCACTTCACCTTGGAAATCCATCCCATTAATGGATAGATGGTTAATAGCACAAATATTACCTCCAATGCTATTTGCCATCTCTGCTTTTACTGTTATTTCATTATCAGTCGGTGTGATGTTTGATCTAATAAGAAAAATAGTTGAATTTGGATTGCCTTTATTTTTAGCTATAAAAGTTCTTTTCTATAGTCTTCCTAGTTTTCTAGTTTTATCATTCCCAATGGCAGTTTTATTGTCTACATTATTAGCTTATGGGAAATTATCAGCTAATTCTGAATTATTAGCATTGAAATCTTTAGGTATAAAAACCTCAAGAATTATTGCTCCTGCTATTGCTGTTTCAATATTTATGACGGGCTTAACTTTTTATTTCAACGATAACTTGGTGCCTGCAAGCAATAAGTTAGCAGAATCAACCTTAAGAACTGGCATTGGAAGTTCTTTTAGTAGTGAAAAAGGGAAAGATAATATTATGTTCTCTAGATATGGTTCAAAAATAGACTCTGTAACAAATAAGCCCACAAAGACTAATCAATTCCTTACGCATATATTTTATGCATCTTTGTTCGAAAATAATATTATGCAGGAAGTTACAGTTTTGGATTTTTCGAGACAAGATATACAACAAATTTTAAAAGCCAAAAGTGCGGTATTTGATAAAAAAAACTCCTCCTGGATATTTTCAAATGGCAGTATTGTCTCAATTGACCAAGGCGGGCAAACTACTAATATTCAATTTGAAAAATATAGGTATCCATTTGTCGAAGGGCCTCTAGATTTAGCAAGAATCCCAAAAGATGCTACTGAAATGTCTCTTAAGCAAGCCTTAGAAGCTGAGAGAATATATAAAGAGACAGGAAATTTAAAAGAAATAAGAAGAATCCAAGTTCGTATCCAAGAAAAATTTACTTTACCTTGCGCTTGCTTAGTATTCGGATTAATCGGAAGTAGCCTAGGATCTAAATCTAATTTAAGATCTTCCAAAAGTCAGGGATTTGGATTAAGCGTTATTCTTATATTATTCTATTATGTAATTTCGTTTGTATTCAGTTCATTGGGAGTAAAAGGATTGTTCAGTCCAATAATTGCAACTTGGCTACCTGTATTAATATCTATGGGTGGTGGAATTTATTTCTTAAGAAAGTCAAGTTTGTAAGTTTTATTAATTGAAAGCGGATCTAAAATAATGGTTATTTATCATCTAATTTTTTATTACTATTTAAACTAATGTTTGCACCTTTGAAATTCTAAATTGATTTGAAGTATGGGTTAAATTTTTTCATAGTCTAAAGATAGATAAATTTCACAAAACTTTAGAATTATCTCCTCTTTATATAAGAAAAAGTTTAGCGGATCTTAAAGAAGTCATTATTATTAAGCAAGCCGCAGTAGGAGTCATTAAATATTTATTTTCTGATCCAAAAACAATTAAAAATATAGAAGCAGAAGTTCAAATTTTTTATAATACTAAAAAAATCACAAGTTGGATTTCAGATTAAATGAAAAGGAATACAAAGAAGTAATCCATTGAATAACTCGCATATTTGTAACTTAAATTTTAAAATTGAGTTTTGAACAATTAAAAATATGGGCGAAGCAAAAAGAAGACAAGTTTTAGGTATCCCTCCAAGAAAACAAATAATCGATAAAAAAGAATCAAATAGATATCTTTCTTGGCTTCCTATTACCAAAACAACAATAAAAAAATATCCTTATATGGGTGTAGTAACGATGGCACTAGGTACAATTATATTCTTAGTTAGTGGTGGATTTAATAATATTAGTTAATGGTCAAAATTTTTAGTTCTGATTTTTTTAAGCTTTTTTCTATAAATAAATTTACTTTTTATCAATTCTCATATATCCAAACCAGTCAGGGATATTTTCTTCTTCTACATGATAATAATTTGGTATTAATTCTATTTCCCAATTTTTTATATTGTTAATAACTTCACAATCATCTACATCAGCAAACTTTTTAAGAGCAGAAATATCATCTTTATGTCTTTTTTTACAGTCAATAAGCCATTTTGATTTAGCTTTATTTTTGGCCTCTGATGGACTAGAAGCCACAATAAGTCCAAATTCATGTTTTTCTTGCATAGATCTTGGATCGTATCCTCCAATATTTACAAACCATAATTTTTTATTGGGTATTTTATCTTTTTTAAATATCTTATTTTTTGGTACATTACTCTCTTTATTTCTAAGATTTATTTTATAACCATCAATTGAATCAATTTTTTTATAACTATCTATATGTAAGCCATTATCAGCTCCAAACCAATCATTTCTTAATTGATCAAAGGTGTCCTCAATTTTTGAACCTATGACCCACCTAACGTCATGCAGTTCGATATTTGCTTTAGGAGATCTACCTCCAACCACAACTAAAAAAAGAAATTTTTCAAGAGGTTCCATTAATATATTTTAAATAGAAAGATAAATAAAATAAAGGGTTATCTGAAAGATATGATTAAAGGATTATTTACGATAAATCAAGACTAATACTTTTTATGGAACTAATTGGAAAATATAAAAATTCAGGATTCGAGGCTGTAGCTGATGGTGCGATTTCTTTCTTTGACCGCCGCAAAGACTTACATACTAATGGTATTGCTTTCGGACAAAGCACTTCTTTGAATTCAGAACCATATAAAGTATCTACTGATATTAGTCTTGTCTCAATAGATAGGTCAGATCCAGAAGCCTTCGCAATCTCTGAAGTTATAATAAGAGGAGTTAATGCAGCACTAAATAAATATCTTGAGGATCACCCTCTAATAAAAGAATGCTGTCCAGAACAATCTTTATTCGTTAACCCAATATTTAATTTACAACGTTATGCACCAGGTGAGGGATTTAAAAAATGGCATTGCGATTGGACTATTAGTAATGAAGCTACAGAGCCTGTTAATAGAGTCTTAGCATGGATTCTTTATTGTAATGATGTTAATTCTGGCGGAACTGAATTTCATTGGCAAAATCATCATGAAATAGCTGAGAGGGGGAAACTTATTATTTTCCCGGCAGGTATATCGCATATTCATCGTGGAAGAGTTAACAAAACTGATGTTAAAACTGTTGCAACTGGTTGGATTAATGCTGGTAAACTTGAAAATTATATTTCACGCTTAGCTAACCCATAAAATATTAAATATTTTTAAACCCTTGAAAAGTAAAATTTCGAGTTTTTTTTAAAGCTCGATAAGTTTTCAAATAACTAATTTATATTGATTAGATTACTTTATAAAATTTTTTAGTTAAACCAACCTTTTTTCTTGGCTTTAACTTCTGGGACTGTTTTTATTTTTGTTTTTTCATCTGTTCTACCTTTTATAATCATTAAAGGAACAATTCCCCACAACCCAAAAAACAATATCCAAAATACGTAAACGTTCATAGTTAAAATCAAATTTTTTATATTTTAAATATATTTTCTATTTGTCTGTGGCTTTCTTTTTATACTTCTCTTTGTAAGGTATAATTCGCTTCAGTTGATTATTTTAAGTTTAAAATTTGAGACAATATCTAAATACAAATAGAACTGCTAAAACAATAAATCCAAATGCAATTTTTTTAGATTCATAATTATCTAAAATTTTTGTTGGATTCTGACTACAGAGCGTGGATGATCATGGATATAAGAATTAAATTCTCGGGCAAGCATTAGGCAATCGTATGCATCGCGGGCATAGAATCCTACTTGACATGTCTTGTTTAATGAATCTTTATAACTCAAAACATATTTTTTACATGATTTAATTGGAGTTGAAGGCATTTGAATCTTAGCTACTATTACTATGTTCTAACTAGGAAATCATTTATTATGCTTTTAAATAATGTTCGGTTTGAGGAACATTTATATACGGATAAAGGATCAACAATTGAATTTTATAGTGATTGAGTTTTTAAGACATATTATGGAAATTATTCACTTCCTAAAATTTTTCTATTAAAAATAATAAGCTTATATTTAGTAGTTGGAAATTATTTAACATCCAAAATTTAATCTTTTTCCTTCTTTTATATTTATTAAGTAATTTAATAGATTACTAAAATGGATAAAAACTTTACCTTGACTTTTTAATTAAAAGTATTTTATATCCAAAATTTACCCATAATTTTTCAACAAAATATATAAATAAAAAAAGGGGCTTGATAAGCCCCCATAATTTTTCCTAAAGTAATTTGTAATTAGAAAATACCTGGAACGATTTGACCAGTAAAGTAGTAAGCTCCAACAAGAGCAAACATACCAAGCATTGCAGCTTTACCGTTAAACTTTTCAGCTTTTTCGGTCATAAATTTTTTAACGAATTCCATAGTTTAGTAAAAAGGATTTATAAACATAAACTAATTAGTATAAACTTATATTTGATGTAGTGTTTCCTACCAAAATTAACCTTTTTAAAAGAACTTAATTATTTTTTAATTTAATGGTTAATTCACTTCCAAAACTAATTATATCTTTTTAGTTAGAAATAAGTAATTCTGAAAAGCCTATTAAGATAGATAACTACCAAATCATTTATAAAAATTTAACAATCATCACATTGTCTTAATTAAGACGGAATGAATAGAATAAAACTAAGTATAAATAACTAAATGCCAGAAAGGACTCAATTAAATATAAATATCAATCCAGACTTATTAAAAAACCTCAAAAAAATAGCATTAGAAAATAATAGAAAGTTAGTTGAATTAATTAATGAAGTCCTAACGAATTATATTCAAGACATAAAAAATGATCAAACAAAATATAGAAGTATTTTAGACGAATTAGATGAAGTCAAAAATAGAATATCTGTTTTAGAAAATTCAAAAAATTAAATTAGATTTTTATTTATTTAGTAAATAGAATATTCCAAAAATAAAAAGTTTATACTTTAAATAATAAAAATTTTATTCAGAATATATTCTTAATATGAAACTAATACTTCTTACTTCAATATTTTTAATTTCAATGCCAGTCTTTGCAGATGACAGACAAAGAGAAATAGAATATGAAGCTATTAATCTTGTTATTCAAAAATATGGAAAAGGTTTATCAAACAGCTTAAAAGGAACTGGTTTAAAGCCAAGATATCGAAGTTGGTATGAGAATGAATGTTTTGTGAGTGTTGCTGCTGGTACTTACCAAGAATACAATTGGTCAGCCATGAAATGGTTTAGTGTTAATACCTGTTTTGATTCTGCGGAAATATTAGAATCTGATTAACAACTAATTTTCTTACTAAGAAAATTTTGACTCCACTGAAAAGTAAATATGCCACTGATAAATCTTAAAAAAGACTCTTAAATTCTTTTTTTATTAATTTATATTCTGAATTAATCTCATTTAATACTCCATCTACTTGATCTTTCAAATCTATAAATTCATTAATTTCTTTTTTAATTTCCGAATAAAAAATTGATTCAAAAGTTCCAGGTTTCACCTTCTCAATCCAATATCCCAAGAAACAATAAAGGTTATTAGGAATAAGTTTTATAATTTGCAAATCCTTAGTAGTTTTATATTTATCAATCATCTTATTTATTAAGACCCCTCCAGTTTTACTAACCCCAACTTTTGCAATATCTTTTGAAATTGACTTAACTTTCAGGGATAAATTTTTCCTTTTTTGTATTGAATTCCTTGAAAGAATTTTTTCAAGAGGATAACAATAATCAAATAGCTTTGTATTTTCTTTTTTCGTAGGATAGATAATGCCAATTAAAGTTAATAGTAAAAAAGAAGATAAAATTAGGTTTTTAAACATTTTTAATTCAAGCTCTTTTAAAGTTTATATTAGAAATTTAATTAAGAAATGGCATCCTTAATTAATTTCCTTTTCTAGTTTTTTCAAACATATGTAAATAATACTGAGGATAGGTATCTGCCAAAATCTCAAGTCTATCTTCCGTCATTTCCATTCCTTCAGGCAACTTAACCAAATTAGGAATTGCTTCTTTAATAGCTTGTCTACAAAAATTTATTCTGCTAATTATTTCTATTCTAATTTCACTTTTTATTGATCCATCTTTTGCGAAAATATTATTTATATCCAAATTATTTCCATCTAAAAGTGAAATTAAAACCTCATCTGATTTTCTTAAGGCAGCTTCATTATCTTTGCCTTTATTAATTTCGAAACTAAAAATACAACCTCCCATAGAAATAACTCTAGCTAGACATTTATCCTTTCCTATCTCACTACATGGAAGTTTAAATGACTGTTCTATTTTTTTTAATTCATAGCCATTCTCTCCTTCAGGGAAACCAGCGTAAGCATGAATAGGAAAAATTAAAACAAAAATAAGGGCAAGAATTTTATTCAAAATGGAGCTTCTCAAAAATTCATAATTTATAAACATCTATTACCTCTCTCATCTCCTTTAATTAGTTTCTTACATATCAGCAAATTCTTTTATCTTAACTGAGTTTAGATATTTATCCTGAAAAACTTCAATTGAGTATCCCATCGATAATGAACAATCGGATAAAGAAACTTTTGATTTAATAGCTCTCTTAGCCCAACTATGCCTAATCATATTGATTGTAAATTGTGGAAATTTCTCTTTTTTTATGATTTTCTTTAATCTCTTTCCCATTTGGTCTGTTTTAATTTTTGAATAAATTGCGTTATATTTTTTATCGCTCATATTGTATTCCCAAGGTCTATCTATATTATTTAAATCAAAAATATCCACTAAGGATTTTTCAAGAGTAAAAGCTGTCCTTTCCTCAAGTTCATCTTCCTCTCCCTTAAGTCCTAATACCGTACAAGTTTTATCTTTTTTATTTACCTTTGCACCAAAAACTTCTGAAGGTCTTAAACCATAGCAATAGATCATGCCAAGACTCCACTTCCATTCTGGCATTAAATCTCTTAATTTAATTACTATTTCTAATAACTGATCATCTTCAAGGTTTAGTTTGGTTTTCCCTCTATTTTTTTTAGCACTAATATTTTTCAAATCTTATTTATATTCTCCGATATCATACTTCTATTATAATCCTTTAATCCTCTTAAACATAAAAACAACATCCAAACTATTTTTTTTTCTTCAGAGGATGATTTGAGATTTTAACGCGAAATTTAATAAAAGATTTTTTAATTAATTTTCAATCTAAACTAGAAAATATTAAACACTATTTTGATATGGGATTATTTTATTTTTCTTCAAAAATTGGCAAAAGAAAATGAAAGAGGAAATTAATTTTAGAATTTTAGAAACTATAGAGGCTTGTAAGAGTATCCATGCCTTGAAGCAAGAGAAAGAAAATCATATATCAATAAAAGAATTAATAATCCTAGAGGAAATTTATGGATAAAGACTCTAGAAAGGTAACAGAGGAAGCATGGTTAATATGCCCTAACAGGACAGAAGTAAGACGTTTTACAAAGAATAAAAATAATGAAGATAAGTTTTTCGAATATATGTTTGTTGATAGTGGAATTGTTGTTGACGTATTAGGTGATAAACCTCCACTTATGAAAACAAGAAAAGAAATTAAAATAGAAGCTGCTCGCAAAGAGTACCAACAATTAATCACTTCAGGTTGGCAAGTAACTATTCCAAAATGGTAAGTAAATAGAATATTTTAATGCTGTACGAATTTCTTAATTAATTTTCTGATTAATATTCTTTTTATACAAATTAAATATATATTTAACTAATTGATAAAAAGCCACATGTGGGCCCACTGACTACCAATTACTAATAATCTATTTATTTCTTGAACTTTTAATTAAATTATCTATTATTCGGAATCACTTAATGCTTTTTCAAATGTAGAAAATAAGGTGTATAAACTATTTAATGCGATAAACCAAATCACTAATGAAAATCCATGATTAGTTAATTGAATTGTTCTTTGAGTCATAATTTGATTCCCTTAAAACTATGGTTGGCTTAAGCTGCATAACTATAAATGTCTTATGACAACCATATTATAATTCTAGATAAGCTATTCAACCTTATAAGTAGATATACTTACCCCTTCCCGTACCTTGTAGTTCCTTAAACCGTACATGTTGATATTCATGAATTAGCCAAATCATCCTAATCACCTAGGTTCGCAGGGTCTTTTTTTTATTTCAAAGAGTAACTTATTCTCTATCTATTTTGCCTTAGAAAGTAATAAAAGCCAACCGCAGACTATGGCAAAAGCCATTATCGAAGAAAAAATATTATTCCATTGAGCAGTATTTGTTAAATATCTTTCTATCCAAAAAGGGATAAATAACACAACAAAATACCAATAAATGAGAGAAAGAAGTCCAAACAACAAAGCTAAAAGAATATAAAAAGGTAAAATATAAAAAAATCTTTTTCTTTCAATTTTTGAATATTTTCCTATACCTATTTTTCCCCAATAACCTCCATTTAATTGAAGAAAAAACTTTAAGAATACTCCGTAAGTTGTTGTAAAAAACTTAGCGAATCCCAGCAATGGTTTAAAAATTACCTTGATTAGATGCGAGAAAAATTTCACAAGAATTTTTTTACTTACATAAATTAAGGATACTGCCAAAAATTTTTCTTATGTGAAAATAAAAATTGAATAAATCTTAAATTTTATCAAGAGAATATTAATGCAACCTATATTTTTTAAAATTAACTCTTATTTTTATTTGTTTCATTCTCCTTGAGAATTTATATTTAGTGTTTTATCGTTCTTTTAGCTAAATCTTTTATTGATGATTAAATGGTCTCAACTTCCTATAAGCGATCTAATGATTGCGGCTGCAATTTCCTTAGAAACTGCAGGTTTCATTGGCAATAAATATAGTCCGCTGCATAGTTTCGCTTATATGTTTTCTATTGTTTTTTTAATCATTTTCATGATCAGTCTTGATGCTGTTAAGACAAAAAGTAAATTGGAGAAAATTGAACCAAAGAATAAAGTCATACCGGTACAAATTCAACCAAAATATGAAAACAAAATAGAATCAAGACAATGGTTCTGGCAAA
>QCUR01000005.1:0-148433 GCA_003208875.1 Prochlorococcus sp. AG-679-M23 | reverse complement strand
AATTTAGTTTTGAAGCTAAAAGTGGAATGGATTATAAGCCAGTTTTTGGTTCTTTAATTTGGATATGTGAAAAAGAATTTCCTAAAACAAAAATAAGTTACTTAAAAGAAAAAATAAAAATAATTTTTAAAGAAAATAATAATTATTTGTCTTTAGGAACTTTAGAAAATGGGTTATCAATAAGATTCTTAGGTACTTCATCACAAGATGCAAGAAAATGTTTTTTTTCTATTTGGACACAAATAAGAACTGTTTGTGGGTTTTGTAAGCCAGAATATCAGGGTGTATGGCCTTTGCAAGATCTTTAAATTACTAATTATGTTCATTTAGAACTTTTTTAAAGACAATTTTTAGATTAATTTTTATTTATGCATCTTTCACCTCAAGAAAAAGATAAATTATTAATTTTTTCAGCTGCACAACTAGCTGAAAGAAGACTCAATAGGGGTCTAAAACTTAATTATCCGGAAACAGTTGCTTTCTTATGCTTTCAAGTTTTAGAGGGTGCAAGAGATGGCAAAAGTGTTAGTCAATTAATGTCTGAAGGGACAACTTGGCTTAGTAAAAAACAAGTAATGGATGGCATCTCTGAAATGGTCGATGAAGTTCAAGTTGAGGCTGTCTTTCCAGATGGTACTAAATTGGTAACTATTCACAATCCTATTAATTAACTATGGAATATTTAATACCAGGAGAAATAATTACTGAAGATGGTGATATTGAATTAAATTCTGGTAAAAATGCGAAGACTTTAACTGTTTCTAACACTGGGGATAGACCTATTCAAGTTGGATCTCATTATCATTTTTTCGAAACTAATAAAGCTTTAATTTTTACAAGAGAAATTACGCTTGGTATGCGTTTAGATATTCCAGCAGGAACCGCAATACGATTTGAACCTGGAGATACTACAGAAGTAAAACTGGTACCTTATTCAGGATATAGAAATGCCTTCGGTTTTAATGCTTTAATTAATGGTCCTTTAGATTCTTAAATATTATGTCCTATAAAATTAATCGAAAAACTTATGCTCAAACATATGGACCTACAAAGGGAGATAGAGTAAGACTTGCAGATACAGAATTAATAATTGAAGTAGAAAAGGATTTTACAACTTATGGAGATGAAGTTAAATTTGGAGGAGGTAAGGTTATCAGAGATGGGATGGGCCAGTCTCAAGTAACCAGAGATGATGGAGCTGTTGATACAGTAATAACAAATGCCTTAATAGTTGATTGGTGGGGAATTGTTAAAGCTGATGTCGGATTGAAAGATGGGAAAATTTATGAAATTGGTAAAGCTGGAAATCCAGATATACAAGATAATATAAATATTATTATTGGCTCTTCAACTGAAGTAATAGCTGGTGAAGGACACATTCTTACTGCAGGATCTATAGATACACATATACATTTTATTTGTCCTCAACAAATAGAAACTTCATTAGCTTCTGGTGTGACAACTATGTTAGGAGGTGGAACAGGGCCAGCTACCGGAACAAATGCTACAACCTGCACTCCAGGTGCTTTTCATATATCTCGTATGATTCAATCTGCTGAAGCATTTCCTGTTAATTTAGGTTTTTTTGGCAAGGGTAATTCATCTAATGAGACAAATCTTTTTGAACAAGTAAACGCTGGTGCTTGTGGTTTGAAATTACATGAAGACTGGGGTACAACTCCATCAACTATAAATTCATGTCTTAATGTTGCGGATAATCTAGACGTTCAAGTATGTATTCATACTGATACTTTGAATGAAGCAGGGTTTGTTGAAGATACTATAGCTGCCATTGCAGGTCGAACTATACATACTTTTCATACTGAAGGAGCAGGGGGTGGTCATGCTCCAGATATTATTAAAATTTGTGGAGAAAATAATGTCTTACCAAGTAGTACTAATCCAACGAGGCCTTACACCAAAAATACTCTAGAAGAACATCTTGACATGTTAATGGTCTGTCACCATTTAGATTCTAAAATTCCAGAAGATATTGCATTCGCAGAGTCAAGAATAAGGAGGGAGACAATAGCTGCTGAAGATATTTTGCATGATATTGGAGCGTTTTCAATTATTGCAAGTGATTCACAGGCTATGGGACGAGTTGGAGAAGTAATAACAAGAACTTTTCAAACCGCACATAAAATGAAAGTTCAAAGGGGTCCTTTACCTGAAGATTCTGATAGAAATGATAACTATAGAGTTAAAAGATATATCTCTAAAGTCACTATTAATCCAGCTATTGCTCATGGAATTAATAGATTTGTTGGGTCTATTGAAAACGGTAAAATAGCGGATTTAGTTTTGTGGAAACCTTCCTTTTTTGGTGTTAAACCAGAATTAGTTGTCAAAGGAGGTTCTATAGTTTGGTCTCAGATGGGTGATGCGAATGCTTCAATTCCAACTCCAGGACCTGTTCATGGTAGACCTATGTTTGCGAATTATGGACAATCACTTTTAAAAAGTTCTTTCACTTTTTTGAGTAAAAATGCAATCGAGCTTGATATTCCTAACAAACTTTCTTTACAAAAAAATTGTTTGGCTGTAGAAAATACAAGATCTATTAATAAATTAGATCTTAAATTGAATAATAAATTACCAAATATCACAGTTGATCCTCAAACTTATGAAGTATTCGCTGATGGAGTATTACTTTCTTGTGAACCTCTTGAAGAAGTACCGATGGCTCAAAAATATTTTTTACTTTAGTAGTTATTAATTAACTCTTTTTTAGTTGTATTTATTTCTTTAGATCCCGCATTCGCTAAATCTTCTTGCAGCTTATTCTCACATGAGAGAACTCTTGACCAACTAGGTAGTTGTTGAGTTGTTGGATTTGCTAAGTAACCTTGAGTAGCAGGTCTTAATAATTTTGCAAATTTTTGAACAGACAATTCCTCTTCATGTCTGTCATATGGAAGCTTATTAACTGCAGAATCTAGTCCAAATTGTTTAACTCTATCTTCTCCTACTCTTTTATAAAGAACTTCAAGTGTTGATAATTGAGTGCTTGTTATAGTCTGAGCTTGATGTTCCATAAGTCCTCTTAAGACACTAGATAGAATTTCTGTGCACATCTTTTGAAGACCCTCCTTAGAAGATAATCCTATAGTTTTATGTTTATGATCAAATAATCCAAGGTCTACTTGAGCTATTTTTGAAGTTCTGACATTCCTATAAACCTCTGATAGAAGACCTATCTCTAATCCCCAATCACATGGAATTCTTAAATTCATAGCTAAATCTTTTGTAAATGCAAATTCACCAGCAAGAGGATATCTAAAGGATTGTAAATACTGCAAGAACGGTCCATTGCCAACTAACTGCTCTAAACTTGCCAATAAAGGACCTACAAATAATCTCGTTGCTCTTCCTTGTAATTGATTTGTTTCTAATGATAATCGACTATAGAAGGCTTTTACGTAGGAAATTCCATATGATTCGTCTAACAAGGGGAGAATCATTCTTGATGGATATAATGGGGTGAATGTTCTTATGTCAGCATCAAATAAAGCAACTACGTCAGACTGTCTTGTCGCAACCCCTATTCCTTGCCATACTGCCCATCCTTTTCCTGGGGTTCCAAGAAGCTCTAATCCATTTTTTTCTTGATTTTTTAATAGTTCTATTACGGATGGAGAATTTGTCCATTGAATATGAACAGGAAATGGCATTGAATCAAAAAATGACTTTGCAGAATTTACTTGATCTGCAGTTTTTGCTGATAGAGCAATAACTAATTCATTTAATCCAGTAAGATTTTTTAAAACTTCTTTAATGTCTCTTAGCGCAGGTCGTTCAAATTCTTCATAAAGACAAGGAATTAATATTGCTGTAGATCTTTTCTTAAGACTTTTATTTAATTCTTTAAGTAGATCCTTAGTGACACCATATTCATGTATTGTTGTGATTAAACCTTGTTGAAAGTCCATTTTCTATTTGATGTGCAGAATAGTGTTAATACTTCGATAATTTTTTCAAAGTGACGCAAATTGATTCAGAGAAAAAATTTGATAGATTAAGGCTTAGTAAATTGTTGGAAACAATTTATAATGATCATACTACCGAAGAGCTTAACTTTATTTGTAATCAATTATTGCAGATTTTAGATAATTTCTCAGAGAAGTCTCGTTATGAAGAAATAAGTGAAGATAAAAAATGGGATGAATCGTATGCTGTTTTAATTACATACGCAGATGGGGTATATAAAAAAGGAGAAGCTACACTTGTAACGCTTCAAGAATTACTTGGTAAATATTTTGGAAGTTTATCAAAGGTAGTTCATATTCTTCCATTTCTAAAATCAACTAGTGATGGTGGATTTGCTGTATCAAGTCATAAGTCTTTAGAAGAAAAATTTGGTAGTTGGGAGGATCTGAATAGAATTTCTAATAATCATTATTTAATGGCTGATTTAGTTTTAAATCATGTTTCATCATCTCATCTATGGGTTCAGCAATTTATTAAATGTCAAGAACCAGGATTGTCTAATGTCTTTTCTCCTTCACAAGATCTTGACTGGAAAAATGTTATCAGACCAAGAAGTTCATCTCTTTTCTCCCAAATAAATACAGAAGATGGACAAAAACAAGTCTGGACAACTTTTGGACCAGATCAAGTTGATTTGAATTGGCTTAATCCCAAAATGACTGTAGAGTTTCTTAACTTGATAATTACTTATTTATCAAATGGTATTAAATGGTTGAGACTTGATGCAGTAGGTTTTATTTGGAAGGAACCTGGGACAACATGTTTGCATTTACCAAAAGCACATTCAATAGTAAAAATCTTAAGAATACTACTTAATGATCTTCTGAAAGATGGGGTATTAATTACTGAAACAAACGTGCCTCAGAAGGAAAATCTTTCTTATTTAATCCCTAAAGATGAGGCGGATATGGCTTATAATTTTCCTCTGCCTCCTCTTCTTTTAGAATCAATAATCACTTCAAGAGCAGATATTTTAAATTCATGGATTTGTGATTGGCCAGAGTTACCCGAAACTACGACTTTATTTAATTTTACTGCTTCTCATGATGGCGTTGGATTAAGGGCTTTAGAGGGCCTTATGAATGAACAAAGAATTAAAGAATTGTTGATTAATTGTGAGAAAAGAGGTGGACTTGTAAGTCATAGAAGATTATCAAATGGTGAAGATAAACCATATGAATTAAATATCAGTTGGTGGAGTGCAATGGAAGATCCAGGTAGAGATTCAAATCGTTTTCAATATGAGAGGTTTTTATTAACCCAATTACTGGTGATGTCTTTAAAAGGCGTTCCTGCTTTTTATCTACCAGCATTGCTTGCTTCGGAAAATGATATAAAAAGTTTTTCAATGACTGGTCAAAGAAGAGATTTAAATAGAGAAAAATTTAAATCAGAGAAACTAGAAGCTGTTTTTAAAAATCCTGAATCTAATGCTAATAAAAATCTTAGATATCTCCGACATGCAATGGATGTTAGATCAAAATTACCTCAATTCCATCCTCAGTCTCAGATGGAATGTTTATCTAAAAATAGAGCTGATATTGTTGTAATTAAAAGGGGTATTGGTTCAAAAGCTGTTTTCATAATTCATAATATGACTGAAAATAAAATTAACTACAGGTTTATTGATTATGAATTTAATAAATTGATTAAAAATGATTTAAATATGCAGGATTATTTAACATCTAATAAATATAATTCTAATAACATTGAACTTGATCCTTTTCAAGTTATTTGGCTTGGTTTTTTAATCGATGATTGAAAATTCTTCCTTATGGGTCGTTAGTGATGTTGATGGAACATTAATGGACCATTCTTATGATTTATCCCCAGCAAAAGAAACTATAAAATTACTTCAGGAATTATCTGTGCCAGTAATACTATGTACCAGTAAAACCGCCGCTGAGGTAAAGGTTATTAGAAAGCAACTTAACTTAACTGATCCATATATTGTTGAAAATGGTGCAGCAATATATGGAGAAACATTAAAGAAAGTTAATGGTGAGATTATTCTTGGAGAGAAATACGAAATACTTGAAAATATTTTAAGCAGTATTTCTAAAGAAATTAACTATGATTTACAACCACTCAACAATATTTCTGACCAAGAGGCAACAGAACTAACTGGATTAAAAGGCCATTCTCTTTATTTAATGAGAGATAGACACTGGAGTATGCCATTCTTAAATCCTCCTGAAAACAAGGAAGAAGACATTAATATTTGTTGTAAAAGATTTGGTGTAGAAATTTTTAAAGGTAATAGGATGAGTCACATGTTGTCAATTAATTCAAACAAGGGGAAAGCTATAAATGCTCTCAAAAAATATTCAAATAATCCGAATATTAAAATTATTGGTCTAGGAGATTCTCCTAATGATTTACCTTTATTGTTGAATTCAGATTACAGAATTGTGATTCCTGGGCCTGAAGGACCAAATTTGGAATTATTGGAGAAATTAAATAATCATAAATTTATCCTTGCGACTGATCCAAATGGTTATGGTTGGAAAAGTGAAATAAATAAGTTAATAAATAATTTAGTATTAGGTAAATAATGAAAGATTTAAATATTGAATTTCCATTAGATGATTTTGAAAAATTAATTTCTCAAATTGGATGGAGTTCATTAGATGAATGGATTATGTTTTGGAATCTGAAGAAAGAGATGCTTTCAATTAATAAATTTTGGGATGATAATGTAAAAGATGATTGGATTTGGGGATTAGCTTTACCCCTTTTATCACAAGCATATAAATTAAATAAAAAATCTCCTGAGAGAAAAATTATTGGAATATCTGCTTTACCTGGTACAGGGAAAACTACTTTAGGAAAATGGTTGGAGAGTATATCTATAAAATTAAAATTTAAGTTATCTGTTATTTCTATTGATGATTTTTATCTACCTTCTGAAGAAATGGAGTTTGCTATTAAAAATAATCCATGGAATGTATCTCGAGGTTTTCCTGGCAGTCACTCGATTAATTTAATGAAAGATAAATTACTTAAATGGAAAACTGATGGACAATTAAATGTACCTGTTTTTGATAAATCATTAAGAAATGGTCTAGGTGATAGAGCCCATTGGAGGGAAGAATCTCCTGATTTGTTGATAATTGAAGGATGGTTTTTAGGTGTTAAACCTTTATCTATAGATTTAGATAATTCTGAAAAATTTTCACCTCCATTAAGTGTTTGTGAATCTTCTTACAGAATTAAAATACAAAATAATTTAGATAAATATTTAGACATTTGGAATATGATTGATAAAATTTGGCATTTAAAACCTTTGAAATTTGAATATTTGAATGAATGGAAATCTAATCAAGAAAAAAGTATGCAGTTTAAAAGTGGAAGTTCTCTTAAAGATGATAATTTGAGTAATTTTCTTCGAATGTTAAATGTTTCTATCCCACATAAAAGTTTTGACGATATCAACTCAGATGTTTTATTGATGATAAATCAAGAGAGAAAGTTAATTAGAGTTGGATTAAATCAACAAATCTCTAAATAATTTTTTATTTAGTGATTTTTTATACATTCTAGATCAATTTACTTAGTGTTTAATTAAAAATTATTTTAATTGTTTTTACATGGTTGAGTTTTCTTATAAAAATGAAGGCTCTAGAATGGTTGTTTTAAGGTGTATAGGCCCTTCTAATTTCTTTTTAGAAAGAGTGCTATTTCCTACAGATATTTTGTCTTTTACAGCTCCTAATGATTCTAGAGTTGAAATTTGGGGTAATGAATTATATGGTCCTAAACTAGAAGAAAGGATAAGAATTTCTTCTGAAAATGAAGATGCAACTCTAGTTGCTTAATTTTGATGATTATTAATTGTCTTCGAGTCAGAATTTTTTAAGACCTAGGTTATTTTTATTGATATTATTGAAATATAATTGATTTATTATAATGATTGGATTTGCTTCTTTTGCTATAGGAGGATTTGTTCCTTCTGCCGCTATTGCCGGTGTTCTAGTTTTGATTGGTCTTGGAGCATTTTTTTATCTGGGATTGAAAGGACCTACAGATTATTAATATAAAAATAATAAATATATCGATTTAAGATGGATCTTTCTGTAGTACTTTTTATTATTAGTATGCCTTTTGTATTATTAACAGCATATTTTGGGACAAAAAATAATTTTTACGAAAGTGAAAATTATAAGGGTGACGGTTGTGCTCACGATGTAAAAAGATAATTTTATTTAGAGTTTCCGCTATATATACAAGTCCATTTATTATCAAATTGCCATACTGGAGTATAAATTTCTTTAGAAATTTTATTCCCTGCTTTTTCACAAGTTTCCATATCTTTCATTGGAATAGTATGTAATGATGGGCTTGTTATTCCACTTACCTCAGGTCTGCCTCCTGGACCTTGTCTGTAAGTTCCAATCACTAGCCAATAATTTGCTTTTACTGCATCAGAAAACATAAAAAGACTTACGAAGACAAATATTTTAAAAACAAATTTTTTCATAATATTAATACCTTACCTTTTCTTCTAATAATGTAAATTGTATTATTTTTAATTGATATTATTATTGGAAATATTTTGAATTTATACTATTGGAATTTTTAAAGTTTATTTTTTATGGAATAATTCAAGGTTTAACAGAATTTATTCCAGTAAGTAGCACTGCTCATTTAAAAATCATATCTATAGTATTTGGAATTAATGATCCTGGCTCTTCTGTATCTGCAATCATACAGATTGGAAGTGTTTTTGCAATATTTTGGTATTTTAGGAATAGTATTTTTAATTTCAAAAATACAAACTTTAGAAAACCAAGTTATTCATTTCTGTTTAATAAATTAAATAAATCTATCTTTATAGGTACAATTCCAATTGTTTTTATTGGTGGAATTATAAAGCTATTTGTTCCAGGATTCTCTGATTCATTTTTACGTTCAAATCTTTCAATAGCTTTAGTATCTATATTGATGTCTTTAATAATGCTTTTTGCAGATATTTCGACTAAGAAATCAATTAATTTAAACAATCATAAATATCCAAACAGCTTATATATAGGAATTGCTCAAGCCTTTGCAATTGTTCCAGGAGTATCTCGTTCAGGAGCCACTATTTCTATGGCTCTTTTATCTGGATGGAATAGAAAAGATGCAGCTAAATTTTCATTCCTTCTTGGTATTCCTTCAATATCATTAGCAGCTTTTGTTGAGTTTTTTAGTGCAGTAAATCAATTTTCAGCATTTCCATTACTTCCTCTTTTTGCTGGATTAATTACAGCTTTCTTCTCTTCTCTATTAGCCATCAATTTTTTAATAAAGTATGTTTCCTCTCATGGACTCAAAATATTTGTTTATTATCGTTTAATATTCGGAATCTTGATTCTTTTCAATTTATAGGAAATTAAATCAACATTTCTATGTTAGTGTTTTTTAAATATTATTTTACGGATGATTTTTTTTATATCATATCAACTAGGAGAGGTTGAAGTTTCAAATCTTACAATCATTATATGTGCAATTTTTTCTTCATTTACTTTTATCGCTGTTGGAATAAGTTCTTATAAGTTGTACAAATCACTAATAAACAAAGACGATACTGAATCTTAATCGGAACGGCGGGATTTGAACCCACGACCCCCACTACCCCAAAGTGGTGCGCTACCAAGCTGCGCTACGCCCCGTATTTTTACTATAAATATAAAAGGCTTTTAATTGTTAATATCTATAGGTTTATTGTTAGATCTCAATACACATTTATCAATGTCCCAATTGAAATTATCCCATATTTTTGTTGGAAGTTTGTAATTACAGTTATTGAAATTTCCTAACTTTACTTTTGTAGGTGATGCCGAACAATATTGCCTACTACCTTCTACCGCTAAATACTGCTGATGATATTCTTCAGCGTAATAATAAGTGTCAATTTTTTTAATCTCTGTTTCTATGATTCCTAAATTATTTTTATAAAGTTCTTTTTGGTAAGCTTCTTTACTTGAGTAAATTTTGTCTTTATTAATGTCGTTCTTATAGTAAATTGTTGATCTATATTGTGTTCCTATATCATTACCTTGTCTATTTTTTTGAGTTGGATTATGACATTCCCAGAACATTTTTAATAAATCACTAATATCTATTTCATTAACATTCCAAACAACCCTAACGACTTCTGCATGACCTGTAATACCAGAGCAGACTTCATAGTAAGTAGGGTTATTCTTTTCTCCTCCGGCATAACCAACGGAAGTTGTAATAACTCCTGGAAGTTTCCAAAAACATTTTTCTGCACCCCAAAAACATCCACAACCAAATATTATTTCATCCTCTTGAGATTTTAGTTCCTCTTTTATATCAGTATTTAATATTCTGTGGAGGAAATTTGTTTCCTTTGCTGAAACTGATTCATTGTTTGTCATAAGTTTTTTAAGAAATTCAAACATCTTTAGGTATGCATTTAATTAATACTCTTTTTCAACTAACTATTTTATTAGTAGCTATTTCTCTCTCCCAAAGTTTTTTATATAGTCCATTTGTTGTAATCAAATCTTTATGGATCCCCTCTTGCACAATTTTACCTTGGTCCATTACTAGTACCCTATCACAAGTTGCTGCCACAGATAATTGATGACTAATCATCAATATAGTTTTACTTTTATTTCCTCTCATCTCCTCGATAATTTTAGCGGCAGTTTTATTATCAACACTCGCCAACGCATCATCAAGTACTACTATAGAAGCATCAACTAAAAGTGCTCTTCCTAATGCTGTTCTTTGGCGTTGACCACCACTCAGTGTAATACCTCTTTCACCTACAATTGTTTTAAAACCTTCTGGAAAACTATTAATATCATCTATCAATCCTGCGTTTACTGCACTTCTTTTTACTACATTTCTTGAAGCTTTTGGATCACCAAATTTTAAATTTTCAGAAATTGTAGATGTAAATAAAAATGCTTCTTGAGGCACTATAGCAATGTGTTTTCTTAAATCTCTTAGTTTAATATACTTAATATCAATATCATCTAAAAATAATTGTCCATCGGGTATTTCAATAGTTCTACCTAATGATTTAGCTAAAGTTGTTTTTCCACAGCCTACTGGACCAACTATTGCGATAAGTTCTCCAGGATTAATTTTGAAATTTAATCTATTTAAGGAGTTGAATTTTGCACCTTCGAATTTTATTTTTAAATTTTTTGCCTCAATTGTACCTTTAATTTTTTTCTTTATGAATTTAGCATTTGGTTTATCAGTAATTTTTGGATTGTTCTGAAATATCTCTTCAACTCTATCTAGACTTACTTGTCCTAATTGAAAAGTATTTAATGTAAATCCTAATAGAGCTGTTGGAAAAACAAGTCTTTCAACAAATAATATCAATGCAACTAGTCCACCAATTGTTATAAATCCGTTTGCTAGTTGAGAGGTCCCTAGACCTAAAAGTATCAATAATGAAATTGAAGAAATACCTTGCAGTAGAGGGAATAATGTACTTGCTGTTCTTGCGAGCTTTATAGCTGAATTACGATAAACTTTATTGTAATTATTAAATTCTTTCTTTTCAGCCTCCTCTTGTGCATAAATTTTTATAGCGCTTATCCCTGATAAATCTTCTTGTATTAAATCACTTAGTTTGGAAAGTGATTCTTGTTGAATCTTTCTTTGACTTACCATTCTTCCTCCAAATAAACTAACTATTACTAATATCATTGGAAATATCATTAATGCAGCTATTGTCAATGTTTTATTAATAGATAACATTGAAGGAATTGTTAGAGAATAAGCCAGAACGATATTACATAAACTTAAGACTGTAAAACCTAAGAGTCTTCTAATGTTTTCTACATCACTAGTAGCCCTACTAATAATATCTCCACTACCTTTTTTTTGTATCCAATCGGGGTCTTGAATTAGTAAATGGTCAAATAATTTTTGACGAAGATTTACTTCAACTTTTCTTCCTATCCCAAATACAATTTGCCTTGAAAATAATCTTATAAGACCCATGCATGTTGCTAGAAACATGAGCAATAATGATTTTGATATGACGAAACTCGAGGAAAATCCATCTTTCAGTTGATCAATTATGTTTTTAACTTCTAGAGGTATTAGAATGCTCAAAATATTCACTACTAGGAGTGCAATCCCACCATATAAAAATTCTTTTTTGTAAGGTTTTAAATACTTAAATATGATTTTTAATTTAAGATTCTTCATTTAAAAATTCCCATATGATTAAGATAATGTTTCATTTTCGAATATGTGAGCTACTTTGATAAATGATTTCGTTTTTTATTATGAGCAATGAACAAACTCATCCTTTGCATGCAACTGATAAAAAGATTATAGATTCTCTTATATCTAAGGAGATACCAGAAGATTTTGACTTTATTAATTTAGCTAGATTAATTAATAGATATGATAATTTTCCTGGTGAAATAGAGATTAAAGACGATATTGAAAAAACACTAAAATTTTGGAACATAACAAAGGATAATCTTTTTTTAAAGACTATAAAATTATGGTCAAATAATTTTAGACCTTCAAATACGAATAAAGATTTAGTCGGTTCCGGTTTTGATACTTCGAATTGAGCTAAAAACCATAAATCCACTAAAGATAAATGTCTATTACTAAATCAAATTCTGAAATTCTAAACCAATTATTATATGGGCAAGACCTTGATGCTGAAACATCAAATACCTTAATGAAAAGATGGCTAAATGATGAAATATTGGAGGTTCAAACAGGTGCTTTTTTGAGTGCATTGAGAGCTAAAGGAGCTACAGGAATCGAATTATCTTCTATGGCAGATGTACTTTTGAATGCTTGTAAATTGCCTGTCGAACGTCCCAATTTGTTTATGGTTGATACTTGTGGTACCGGAGGTGATGGAGCTAATACTTTTAATATTTCTACTGCTGTTGCTTTTGTTGCCTCATCATGTGGTGTAAATATTGCAAAACACGGAAATAAAAGTGCAAGTGGAAAAGTTGGCTCGGCAGATGTTTTATTAAATCTTGGGATTAATTTAAATTCCACTTTAGAAAAGGTTATTTCTTCAATAGATCAAATTGGGATAACTTTCTTATTTGCTCCTGTTTGGCATAAATCATTAATTAAATTAGCTCCTTTGAGAAAGGCTCTTGGCATAAGAACTGTTTTTAACCAACTAGGTCCTTTAGTAAATCCTTTAAGACCTAATGCTCAAGTTTTAGGAGTTGCTTCTGATGAATTACTTAACCCTATGGCTTCTGCTTTGAGCAGAATGAAAATGGATAGAGCTATCGTTGTTCATGGATATGGTGGTTTAGATGAGGCTTCATTAGAAGGAGATAACAATATAATATTTGTAGATAAAGGTAAGCTTAAACATTCAAAAATAAATGTCTCTGACTTTAATTATCAAAACACTTCAAATAAAGATTTAATTGTGTCAAACGATGCGTCTTATGAAGACATATTAAAATCTGTTTTGAATGGTTCAGGTCAAAAGGCGCATTTGGATGTAGTCGCTTTAAATACAGCATTAGTACTATGGGTCGCAGGAATTGAAGATGATATTGAAAAGGGATTTAAAAAAGCTTTATTCTCAATGAGTAAAGCAGAACCTTGGGATAAATTTTTGCTTTTGAAAAACTACCTTGAATCATAAGAAATATTTATTTTATGAATCATCCTTTTAAGAAAAATGCAAAACTTGTTTTGAGTAACGGGATTACTTTTACTGGTTATTCATTTGGTGCGATGGGTTCAACTGTTGGTGAAATTGTTTTCAATACTGGTATGACTGGTTATCAGGAAGTAATTACTGACCCAAGTTATTTTGGCCAGATCCTTACATTTACTTATCCAGAGATTGGAAATACAGGAATAAATTTTGAAGATTCAGAATCAGACATTACTGTCAGAGGCTTAATTGTTCGTAATTTTTCAAATAATAATAGTAATTGGAGATCTAAATTAAACTTTAATCAGTGGCTAATAGAAAAAAATATTATTGGACTTTATGGAATTGATACAAGAGCTCTTGTTAAGATCTTAAGATCTAATGGTTCTATGAATGGACTTATCACTACAGAAAATAATGACCTTAATAGTTGTCTTGAAATTATTTCTAATACTCCTAATATGCAAGGTTTAAATTTAGCCAAAGAAGTTTCAACAAAGGAAAATTATATATCTAAAGAAGCTACCATGACTGATTTTGATGTAAGAGAAAGACCACATAATAATATAAATAAATTCAAAATTGTCGCGATTGATTTTGGTATTAAAAAATCAATTCTCAATAGATTAGTTTCTCATGGATGTGAAATATTGGTTTTGCCTACAAATTCTTCTTTTGAAGATGTTTTAAGTCATAATCCTGATGGAATATTTTTCTCGAATGGTCCAGGGGATCCTTCATCTGTTATTGATGGAATTGATTTAGCTAAATTATTAATAGATTATGGAAAAATACCTATGTTTGGTATTTGTCTTGGTCATCAAATATTTGGTTTAGCATTAGGTGGAAAAACTTATAAATTACCCTTTGGACATCGTGGATTAAATCATCCTTGTGGTAAGAATAATAATATTGAAATAACAAGTCAGAATCATGGATTTGCTTTAGATCCAAATTCTTTATCCAAGAAGATTGTTGAGATAACCCACTTAAATCTTAATGATAAAACTGTAGCAGGATTGAAACTTATAAATAAGCCTATATTTAGTGTTCAATATCACCCAGAAGCAAGTCCTGGTCCTCATGACTCAGATTATTTATTTGAAAAATTTGTTTCTCTAATGTTAGAGAGATGTTGACATATCGATTCTTTTTGATTTGATAATTACAATTAGAAAATTAAATTTTTTTGGAGGGATAAAATCATAGAAGATTTTCAAAAGTTAACTGTTTCTTTAAGAGGCAACATTGAAATAAAGTCAAATATTATTGTTTTTACTCTAAAAGGGCAATTAGATGCTTTTTCTGAAAAACAATTTAAAACTTTTATTACCAATACCCTTAAAAAAGAACCTCTGTCATTTGTAATTGATTTAAGTAAAATTGATTTCCTTGATTCATCTGGTTTAGGTGCCCTTGTTCAAACTTCCAAGGAATGCAAAAAACTTAAACTAGGGTTTTCTGTAGTTGGGAATTCTAGAGTTGCTCAAACTATAAAACTAGTAAGATTAGCAGACTTTCTTAATTTGAAAGCTACTCTTCAAGAAGCATTGCTCTATTTGAAGCATTGAATTATTGGATACAAAATCTTGCCCCTCATGGTTCTCCTGATGAAATAGGTGTTATTCAACTAGCTTGGCTAGGGGATTCTGTATGGGAGTTACATCAAAGATTACGCCATATTCATATCCCATTAAAATCAAGAGATCTTCATCTTTCAGTTGTTAATGAAGTAAAAGCCCAAGCTCAATCTAAAGCATTAGATAAAATTGAACATTTATTAAATTCATTTGAAATTAATTTAATAAGACGAGCCAGAAATAAAACAAAGAGATTTCCAAAATCTTCAGATCCTGCTATCTATTCAAGAGCAACAGGTTTTGAAGCTTTAGTTGGTTGGTTATTTCTAAAAGACCCTAAAAGATTGTCTAAATTTTTTGAATACCTAGAGTGTAAATAAGCTATGAAATTTATGAAAAACTTTTCAAAAGATAATTATTCAACAAAAAAGAATAATACAGAAAATAGAAGATCACAATCAAAAAATAATTTTAAAAAAGGAAATGATTTAAATACAAGAGATACTTTTAAAAGGCGAGACGATTCTAATAGAAGAGATAATTTTAAAAGAAGAGACGATTACGAAAGAAAAGATGATTTCAATAGAAAAGATAATTTTAAAAGGCGGGACGGTTCTAATAGAAGAGACGATTTTAATAGAAGAGATAATTTTAAAAGGCGAGATGATTTTAATAGAAGAGACGATTTTAAAAGAAGAGATAATTTTAAAAGAAGAGACGATTACGAAAGAAAAGATGATATTAAAAGTAACGAATACAGCTACTTAAAATCAAAAGAAAAACCTAGAAATAGTTTTAATCAATCACAAACAAGATTTTCCTCTAACGATTCACAAACTGAAAATTATTCTGAAAAAAGTTCAAAAAAATTTCAATTGAGTCAAAATGAAAGAAATTTTGAAGACTGGATTTGGGGTAAGCATTCTGTTTTTGCTGCTTTAAAAAGTGAAAGACCAATCAATAGAATTTGGTGTACATCTGAAATTTTTTCTTCAGAAAAATTTTACCTATTATTAAAAGACCTTAAGTCAAAAGGCGTTTTAATAGAAGAGGTGACTTGGTCTAGACTCTCTCAACTAACATCCGGAGCCGTTCATCAAGGAGTTGCATTACAACATGCTTCTACCGAGTCAATATCTTTAGAAAAATTAATTGATATATCGAAAAGTAAATCCTCTAATCCTATTATTGTTGCATTGGATGGTGTGACAGATCCTCACAACTTTGGTGCAATTATTAGATCAGCAGAAGCTTTTGATTGCAAAGGTATTATTGTTCCTCAAAGAAGATCTGCAGGTTTAACTGGAACTGTTGCAAAAGTTGCTGCTGGAGCATTAGAGCATATACCGGTAAGCAGAGTAGTAAATCTAAATAGAGCTATTGATGAATTAAAGAAAAAGGGGTTTATCATTATTGGTTTGTCTGGAGATGGTCAAGTTCTTATTTCAGAATTTAAGGAAAAAGCTCCTTTTGTTGTAATAGTTGGAGCAGAAAATAAAGGAATCTCTTTGCTAGTCCAAAAAAAATGTGATTATTTACTTAAAATTCCTCTTAAGGGTAAAACTTCGAGCTTGAATGCATCCGTAGCCGCTGCTATTTCCTTATGTTATTTATCAAATAATTAATTAAATTATCTAGTAAATATCATTATTTCAATATATTTATTTATTTAATCAACATTACTTGAATAAATAGTAAAAAATTGTATAGAATTTAACAAGAATTTATGGTCTTTAAAAGAAGGCCAAAAAAATTGATTAGAAATTTAGGTAACAAACTTGGTTTAGCTTGGTGGGCAAAAGTTGAAACTGGAACCCCTTCAGTAACTTATTGGTATGGTCCATTTCTTACAAAACGTGGTCTTAACGAAAATCTAGAAAAATTTCTTTCTGATCTTTCAGAAGAGGGTTCAAAAGATATTAAACACAATATTGTTAGATGTAATAAAGAAGAACCATTAACTGTTTGATAACTAATTCTATTTAATTTTTCGATTTTGATATGAACTTTAATTCTTTTAGAAAGGAAATATATAGTGGAAATGCTTCAGTTAAAGAATTAGTAAACGATTTCTTTTTAAAAATTGATTCATTAAATCCAAAAATAAATGCTTATACTTGTCTAACAAAAAACATTGCTAATTCTCAATCTGAAAATATTGATAAATTAATTACTAATAATCAAAAACCTCCTTTGCTTGCGGGTATACCGATTGCGATTAAAGATAATATTTGTACGAAGGGAGTTGTTACCTCTTGTTCAAGTAAAATGCTTAAAGACTTTGTTTCTCCATACGAGTCTTCTGCGACAGGTAAATTATGGTCATCAGGGGCTATTTGCTTAGGAAAAACTAATTTAGATGAATTTGCAATGGGAAGTTCGACTGAGACTTCCGTCTTTGGAACAACATCAAATCCATGGGATTTAAATAGAGTACCTGGGGGAAGTTCTGGTGGTAGTGCCGCTTCAGTAGCTGCTGGTTTATGCTTGGCCGCTATTGGATCAGATACTGGAGGCTCCATAAGACAACCAGCATCTTTTTGTGGAGTTGTAGGTCTAAAACCCACATACGGAAGAGTAAGCAGATGGGGGCTAATTGCATTTGCAAGTTCTCTTGATCAAATAGGTCCAATTACAAATACTGTTTCTGATGCTGCTGAGATCCTTTATTCAATTTCTGGCAAGGATAATCTTGATTCAACATGTCTGGACAAACCAGTTCCTAATTACTTGTCAGATTTAGATAAATCTATTAAAGGTATTAAAATAGGCATTATCGAAGAATGTTTTGACCATCCAGGACTTGATCCTGAAGTTAAGGAATCAGTTTTATCTAGTGTTGAGAGATTCAGATCTTTGGGTGCTGAAATTCACGACATAAAGTGTCCAAGATTTAATGATGGTATAGCAACTTATTATGTTATTGCTCCGTGTGAGGCTTCAGCTAATTTAGCAAGATATGATGGGGTTAAATATGGATACAGATCAGAAGGTGAGTCTAATTTATTAGAGATGATATCTAAGAGTAGAGCTGAAGGTTTTGGGGATGAAGTACAAAGACGAATTTTGATTGGTACCTATGCTTTGTCCGCAGGGTATAGTGATGCGTATTACAAGAAAGCTCAAAGAGTAAGAACTTTAATTAGAAGGGACTTTGATAATGCTTTTAATGAAGTTGATGTTTTATTGACCCCTACATGTCCTACAACTGCATTCTTAAAAGGTGATTTTGTAAATGACCCTTTATCAATGTATTTGTCTGATCTTTTAACTGTTCCAGTAAATCTTGCTGGACTCCCAGCTATCAGCATCCCATGTGGATTTGATAAAAAGGGCTTACCTATTGGTCTTCAATTAATCGGAAATGTTTTGGAGGAGCATCGAATATTGAATGTTGCAAATATATTTGAAAAAAATGCTGAAGTTATGAATACTAAACCTAATATTGAAATTTGAATTAATAATTAATTTGTATTAGTAAAGTATAGAATTTTTTAAAATATTCTCTATCTTGTAAATATAAATTAATTAAATATGGGTTTTGTTCCACTACATAATCATAGCGATTACAGCCTTCTAGATGGAGCAAGTCAAGTTTCGAAAATTGTAGATAGAGCTTCTGAACTTGGCATGGATTCAATTGCATTGACCGATCATGGAGTAATGTATGGCGTTCTTGATTTAGTAAAAAAATGCAAAAGTAAGGGTATAAAACCAATCATTGGTAATGAAATGTACATTATCAATGGTTCCATCGATGATCCTCAACCAAAAAAGGAAAAAAGATATCATTTGGTAGTATTAGCCAAAAATCATACAGGCTATAAGAATCTTGTAAAGTTAACAACGATTAGCCATCTTAATGGTATGAGGGGCAGAGGTATCTTTTCTAGACCTTGTATTGATAAATCTCTTTTAGAAAAATATAATGATGGTCTTATTATTTCAACAGCATGTTTAGGTGGAGAGATTCCTCAAGCAATCCTAAAAGGAAGGATTGATGTCGCTGAGAATATTGCTGTTTGGTATAAAAAATTATTTGGAGATGATTTTTATTTAGAAATACAAGACCATGGTTCTATCGAAGACAGAATTGTAAATGTTGAATTAATAAGAATCGGTAAAGATCACCAAATTAAAGTTATTGCTACAAATGATGCTCATTATATCTCAAACATGGATGTTGAAGCTCATGACGCCTTACTTTGTGTTCTTACGGGAAAATTAATAAGTGACGAAAAGAGATTGAGATATACGGGAACAGAATATATTAAAAGTGAAGATGAAATGCTTAAACTTTTTAACGATCATATTGACAAAGAATCTATTGAGGAAGCAATTAATAATACAGTTGAGGTTTCACAAAAGATTGAGGAATTTGAGTTGTTTGGTACCTATAGAATGCCAAAATTCCCTTTAAAAGAGGAGACTGACTCCTTATCATTTTTGACCAAAATAACTAATCAGGGTCTTTTAAGTAGGCTTAATAAAAATAATCTTGATGAAATCGATGAAATCTACAAGAAAAGATTAACTTCAGAATTAAAAATAATAGATGATATGGGTTTCCCAGACTATTTCTTAGTTGTGTGGGATTATATAAAATTTGCTAGAGATAGCTCTATACCTGTTGGCCCAGGCAGAGGTTCTGCTGCAGGTTCACTTGTAGCATATGCTCTTCAAATTACAAACATTGATCCAGTTAAACATGGATTATTATTTGAGAGATTCTTAAATCCAGCAAGAAAATCTATGCCTGATATTGATACAGATTTTTGTATTGACAGGAGAAATGAAGTTATTGATTATGTAACCAACAGATATGGCGAAGATAAAGTTGCGCAAATAATTACCTTTAATAAAATGACATCAAAAGCAGTATTAAAGGACGTTGCAAGAGTTCTAGATATTCCTTATGGAGAATCAGATAAGTTAGCAAAGTTAATACCAGTTGTAAGGGGGAAACCTTATAAGCTGAATGAAATGATTGATAAAAAATCTCCTAGTCCTGAATTTAGGGATAAATATTTAAAAGATATTAAGGTGAAAAAATGGGTTGATTTGGCATTGAGAATTGAGGGTACTAATAAAACATATGGTGTTCACGCCGCAGGAGTTGTAATAGCATCTGATCCTTTAGATATGCTCGTACCACTACAGAGGAATAATGAAGGACAAATAATTACACAATATTCAATGGATGATATTGAATCGTTAGGTTTATTAAAAATGGACTTCTTAGGCCTTAAAAATCTTACAATGATAGATAAGACTATATCTTTAATTGAAAGTTCCACAGGACAAAAAATAAATATCGACCAATTACCTCCAAAAGATAATAAAACTTTTGATCTTATTGGAAGAGGAGATTTAGAAGGGATATTTCAATTAGAATCATCTGGGATGAAACAAGTTGTTAAAGACTTTAAGCCAAATTCTCTTGAAGATATCTCCTCTATTTTGGCTTTATATAGGCCTGGACCTCTTGATGCTGGTCTCATACCAAAGTTTATCAATAGAAAAAATGGTAGTGAAAAAATAGATTTTCCTCATCCTTTCATTGAATCTATTCTCACTGAAACCTACGGAATAATGGTTTATCAAGAGCAAATTATGAAAATTGCTCAAGATTTGGCAGGTTATTCTCTTGGGGATGCAGACTTGTTAAGAAGAGCAATGGGAAAGAAGAAAGTATCTGAGATGGTTAAACATCGTAATATTTTCATTGAAGGATCCTGTAAAAAAGGTGTAGATAAAAAAATTGCTAATGATCTTTTTGATCAAATGGTTTTATTTGCTGAGTATTGTTTTAATAAAAGCCACTCGACTGCATATGGAGCAGTCACTTACCAAACTGCATTTTTAAAAGCACATTATCCAGTAGCTTATATGGCTTCTCTTCTAAGTGTTAATGCTGGTTCAAGTGACAAAATGCAGAGATATATTTCTAATTGTTATTCCATGGGAATAGAAGTCATTTCACCAAGTATTAATTTATCGGGAATTGATTTTACTATTAAAAAGGATCAAATTTTATTTGGATTATCTGCTATTAAGAATCTCGGAGATTCAGCTATAAGAAATATAATTGATAATCGTAATAAACTAGGAGTTTTCAAATCGTTTTCTGATTTATGCGATCGTTTACCCTCTAATATTTTAAATAAAAGGAATCTCGAATCATTAATTCATTGTGGTGCCCTTGATGAATTTTCTGAAGATAGTAATAGAGCTCAACTTTTTTCAGATCTTGAATATGTAATGGAATGGGCATCCTCACGTAATCGTGATCGGATTTCTGGACAAGGAAATTTATTTGATTCAATTAGTAAAAACGATACCAAAGAATTTTCTTTATCTCAAGGATCTAAAGTTGAAGATTACTCATTAATAGAAAAGCTTAAATTAGAAAAGCAACTTTTAGGTTTTTATTTATCAGATCATCCTTTAAAACATCTTGCAAAACCAGCTAAACTTGTTTCTCCTATAAGTATCTCTCAATTAGAAAACTCACACGACAGAACAAAAGTCTCTTTAGTTGGAATGATTCCAGAATTAAAGCAAATTACAACAAGAAAAGGCGACAGAATGGCTATTGTTCAACTTGAAGATCTTTCTGGAAGTTGCGAGGCAATAGTATTCCCTAAAACGTATTGTAGATTATCTGAATTTTTACTTACTGATACAAGACTATTAGTCTGGGGCACTATTGATAAAAAAAGTGATAAGACTCAATTAATTATTGATGACTGCAGAGAAATTGATAACTTAAAGTTACTTGTCATTAATCTTGATAGTTCCCAAGCCTCAGATATAAGAATTCAAAACACAATAAGAGATTGCTTAGTTAAATTTAAACCAGATAGAGATAAATGTGGAATTAAAATTCCAGTATTAGCTGCTGTTAGAAATAATGACTCTATAACTTATGTTAAGTTTGGAGATCAATTTTGTGTTGGAGATATTCTCGGTGTTTCGAAATTACTTTCTGATAAGTCTTTTCAAGTAAATTTGAAATCTATGATTGCATAATTTACTTTTTCTCATCAAAGTTTTGAGATGCTGGTTTAAATGCAGCCTTTGCTCTTTCAATATTTAGGGGGATATTTTCTATACCAAAAAAACTTCCTGGTTCTTTATCCCAACTAGCAGATAATATTCCAAAACTTAACCCCCCTAGTCCTAATAAAAAGAATAATGCTGATATTGCTATTGTTGAAGAAGGAGGAATTTCGGCAATGTTTCTTGTGACGATTATATAACTTATAACAAAGACTGACATCCCCATAATTGTAGGTATTCCAGCCGTAAAAAAGATTCTCCTAGCCATTCTGTCAGCTACATATTTTGGTATACCGCTAGATTGTTTGCTTATTGGGGTTAATGATGGAACTTTCTTTTCAATATTTCTAAAGGCATCAACCTCAGATATTTTTTTCTTTTTTGAAAGATTTTTCTTTTTAGTTTGTTTTTTCTTCATCAATGGAAATCATCCTCGGATTCCAATTTTTTTAATTAGATCTTGATAGCTTTGGGGATTTTTACCTTTTATGTATGATAGTAATCTTTTTCTTTTTCCTATCATTTTTAATAGGCCTTGTCTTGATGCATAATCGTGAATATTTCCTTGTAAGTGGTCGCTTAATTTTGAAATTCTTTCTGAAAGCATAGCAACTTGCACCTCAACAGATCCTGTGTCTGTTGCATGTACTTGATGCGATTCAATTAGTTTTTGTTTTTCCGCTGTATCTAGAGTCATAAAATTTATCTACCTTTAGACATATTACTACGTTACTGGTCTAAATTACTATTATTGTTAGTCTAAATAGTTCAATGCTTCTTTTAATAAATTTTCAAAAGAAATAGACTTTTTTTCTAAAGATGAATTTTTAATATTATTAATAAGTTTTGGAAATAAGTTTTTAATCTCTTTCTTAGAATAGTTTAAAGATTGAAGTGTTAAGTCAATATCTTTAAAAATTGAATCTAAGTTTTTATTTTCTTCAAGGAAATTATTTCTATTTAAATTTTCTTTTTCAATTTGTTTTGTAATTACCTTACTTTTTAATTCAAGGATTATTCTATCAGTCATTTTTTGACCAATTCCTTGAACAGAACTTATCGATTTTTTATCATTATTAGAAATTGCATTAATTAATTGATTTACAGAAAATTTATTTAATAAAGACATCCCGATTTGGGAGCCAATACCTTTAATATTTAGAATTTGAATAAAGAAATCTCTTTGCTCTTTAGAGTTAAATCCAAAGAGCATATCAGAATCTTCTTTTTTTATATGTTTTAGCCATAGTATTATTTCTTTTTCAGTAATTTTATTTATATTCAATATGACAGATTCCAGAGTCTGAATTTCATAACCTAATCCCTGACAATTTACTAAAATATAAAATTTATTATTAGCATTCCATGAACTTACTAATTCTCCCTTTATCCAACTAATCAATTAACCACCATCCACCTGACATCCAAGAAGAGCACCTGCTGTACCTCCTGCTGGGACTGCCCAAAATCTATCTTTACCTCTAGATGAAGAAAGAGCTATTCCAGCTCCAAGGAGTCCACCTATTACTGATCCCTCACTACAGTCATTGTCATCAATATTTTTGGCCTTTTCTCCTCCGCATGGAATTTCCACATCAATTTCGTAATTTCTTACATAACCAGGACTTGATTTTGTACCGGGAATATATTCTTCCCTATATTCAGTCCTAGTGCATGTTACAGATTTAGGCGTTGATGCTTTTACTTGGAGAAATGGATAAAGACTGAAAAATGCTAATAAGAAAAATTTCATTACAAACATACTTTTTTTTTATTTTAAATCTTTTTTAGTTTTTTGCTAGTAGATATAATAGTTCCTAACAAAACTAGTACTGCACCAAAAATAAAGTTAATATTTATTAGTTCATTAAATAACACAATTCCCCATAAAGAACCAAAAAGTACTTGTAAATAATTTATCCTAGCCGCTTCTGAAGTTGGTAATTTCTTTAATCCAATTGTTAAAAATGTTTGTCCAGCTTGGGTAAATATCCCTATCCCGATTATCCAAATTAAATCATTAATATTGGGTGTTACCCAATTGAAAAATACAATTGGTGATAATGTTATTACGGACATTAAAGGAAAGTATTTAATTATTATGAAAATATCTTCAGTAGATGATAGTTTTTTAACAGTTATGTAAGCTAGGGCTGTTGATATAGAACCAAGAAATGCTATTAAAACAGTAAATTTATCTAGCTCAATGTTTAAACTGGATAATTGATAGGGATTTAAGATTATTAATATTCCTAACCATCCTGTTATCAATGCAATAATCAGATTTTTAGCAACCTTTTCATTAATTAGAATTCCTGCAAAAATAGATATGAATAAAGGGTATGTATATTGAATAACAGTAGAAATATTTAAAGGCATATTTTTAATAGCATAAAATATACAAACCAAAGCTATCGTCCCTAAAATGCCCCTTAAAATTAGTAATGGTTTGTTCTTTCCCCAGGGATTTAAATTTTTTTTATTTATTATCAGAGAGGTAATGAACAAGCTTAATAATGATCTAAAAAATACTAATTCATATATAGGTATTCTATTATCAATTTTTTTTACGCAAACAGTCATAAGACTGAAGAAAAACGATGCCAATATTAAATTTACTTTTTTAAATGAATTATTCTTTTGATTAAAAAATTCTATAAGCATTACTAAAAATAGTTTTATTGTGAAATTAAGTAGATTCTTTTAAAAATTTGACCTATAACAAAATGATTATTAGGAATTCTTTTTAGAAAAATAAATAAATGGGACCTGCTATACATCCAAGAACTATTCAGGAGGTTAAAGATAAAGCAGATATTGTAGATGTTATTTCGGAACATATCGTACTAAAGAAAAAGGGAAAAGAATTTGTTGGTATATGCCCTTTTCATGATGATAATAAGCCATCTATGACAGTTTCTCCTGCAAAACAATTTTATTATTGTTTCTCTTGTGGAGCTGGAGGTAACTCTATTAAATTTTTGATGGAGTTTACACGTAATAACTTTACAGATGTTGTTCTTTCACTTGCAAAAAAGAATGATATTAATGTAATAAATGTTGATGGGCCTCAGCAAGAAATATATAAAAAACAATTATCTAGGAGAGACGAACTATATAAGATTCTTCGCGTAACAAAGGAATGGTTTAAATCTCAATTAAATAATTCCTTAGGTAAGGAAGCACATCATTATTTGACTTCACAACGAAATTTAAATATTAAAATTATTAATGATTTTGAATTAGGTTATGCTCCTAATTCATGGAATGATTTATTCAATTACCTTTCAAAAGTTGAGAAATTTCCTTTAAAGTTAATTTTAAGTGCAGGTCTTGTTATCTCAAAGGATAATACTGATAAGGTTTACGATCGATTTAGAAATAGATTGATAGTTCCTATTTTTGATATGCAAGGGCGAGTAGTTGCTTTTGGAGGCAGATCTCTAGATGGTCAGGAACCTAAATATTTAAATTCTCCCGAAACTGAAGTTTTTGAGAAAGGTAAAATGTTGTTTGCTTTTGATAAAGCATCCAGCAATATTAGAAAACGAGACAAGGCAGTGGTAGTGGAAGGTTATTTCGATGTTATTTCACTTCATTCAAAAGGAATTACTAATTCTGTCGCTTCTCTTGGAACTGCATTAAACAAATATCAGATTTCACAACTTTGTAGATGTACTGATAGTAAAAATATAATAATTAACTTTGATTCTGATAATGCAGGAAGATTAGCTACAAAAAGGGTTATAAACGAAGTTGAAAGTTTATCTCTTCACGATCAAATAAACTTAAAAATCTTGCAAATAAAATCATTTAAAGATCCTGACGAGTACCTTAAAGAAAATACACCAGAAGATTATTTTAATTTAATAGATAATGCTTCTTTCTGGATTGATTGGGAGATTGATCAGATTTTTGATAATAAAGACTTATCTAAATCTGATATTTTTCAGAATGTTATTTCTTCGTTAGTTAAGTTATTAAGTAAATTTCCTCAATCTGCTACAAGAACTCACTATTTGCAAAAAGTCTCTGAAAGATTAAGTATGGGTCAAGCGAGATTAGCTATTAAATTTGAAGAAGACTTAAGAAAACAAGTTAAAGGGTTTCGTTGGCATGGCAGATCAAAAAAATTTGAACAGCCAAGTGAAGTTAGTCAGCGTGAAAAAAATGAATCAGAGATTATTTATTACTATTTACATTGCCCTGAACATAGACTTTTTATTCGTGAAGAATTACTTAAAAGAGAAATTAACATCTTCAATACTGAATACATTCGTCTTATTTGGGAATCTATTTCAACAATAGAAGTAAATAATTTAAGTGCAAATTATTTAGAAGATTTGAAAGATCCTAATAATAAACAATTAAATAATGAATTTATTTCAATTAACTTGATTTCACTATTGCCCGATCATTTAGCTCTTAATGATTTAGAAGTCTCTAATAAAATTAATATTTTTATTAATCCAGATGAATTATTTTTAACCACTTTAAAAAATTCTAAACATAATCTTCTGGGTACTTTGTCTCTTCTTGAAAGATATAAATCATTAAAAAGATGTAGACATCTTATTGAATCCTGGGGTTCTCAAAGACTTAAAACTTTGGAAAACTGTATTTCTATTTTAATCGATAATTCTTCCTTAGAACCTTCAGATTCTAATAAAGAGATTGAAGATGTATTCAAAGATTTAAACTCTGATGCTTTAAAATTTCAAGAATTATATTATCTAGAAAGACAACATATCAATTTTCTTGATAAACAACGTTGTGGCAATTTTACTTCTAACCAATAAATTTTTTAAGAACTTATAAACAATAAATTTTCAATACCTCTTTTACTTTTCTTGGCTTGTCCTCCATGACATAAGCCTCTAATTCTTTAAAATAATTTCCAGATATTCGTACTGAGGAATTTAAAGCTTTTAATTTTCCTGAATGAATTTTATCTTCTATATTTTTTATTATCCCGGTGGGTTTATTGTTATTGCATGACTGGACTAGATGTGTCGTTTCATGCCTTAAAGCTCTTCTTATATAAAGATTTGTTTTGTGATTATCATTACGTTCGCCTTCTTTATATCCACCTAATTTTTTAGCATTTTCAGTGCAAATAACTATTGCTTTTTCTTCTCTTTTGTAAAAACCAACAAACTTTTTATCCATAGCACAAAGAGCTGTATTTTCTTCTATTGAATTATTTGATTTATTAATCAGCTCTATTATCTCCTTATCGATTTTGCTTAAAAATAATATAAATTCCATATTTTATTTTTATATCATTATATTTGGAATTTTTCTAATATCTGTTGTAGATCCAGAACTTAATGAATTTCTATTCATTGCCCATTCTTGTGGCTTTTTTGCAATTGCCCATGTAATTACTTCATTATTAAATTTTTTATTCAAGGAGTCAATTGTTTTCATAAGACGGATAGATTTTTTTGATTCCTCTTGAGATTCGTAATTGATAATTGATTGCTGTAAATATCTGCAATTAGTTAAATCCTGCATTAAAACCCCAGCTTTTGATAATTTATATTCCGGAGTATAAATTTCTTTAGATAATGCAAGTACTGTTTTTAAAATAGTACTTGTATTATCTGTTGCATTTATAAGTTTTTTATAAGCACTTTTTTGATAAGGATTATTTGAATAATGACTAGTTCTTACAAATATAGTAATGGCAGATGATTTTAAGCTTTGACTTCTCATTTTCTCGGCCGCTTTTATTGCATAAATTGCCAATGCTTGAGTTAAATCTTCTAATTTTGTGATTGGTTTTCCAAAGCTTCTACTTACTTGAATCTCTTTTTTTGGCTTCTTAATTATTTCTATCGGAAGACATTTTTTACCTTTTAATTCCATTTGTAATCTTTTCCCTATGATCCCTAATTTCTTAATGATTTCATCTTCATCCATATCTCTAAATTCTTTTGCATTTTTAATCCCTTTGCTTTGTAACCAATTAGATGTTTGTTTACCAATACCCCATATTTTTTCTATACTAATTTTTCTTAAGTAATCATTATCATTATAGATCCTAGCTAAATCAAATATTCCTGCGGAAGAATCTATATTCTTAGCTAGATTATTAGCAATTTTTGCCCTTACTTTGTTTTCTGCTATTCCTATTGTTAAAGTTATTCCTAGATTTTGATATATTAAGCACCTTACTTTTCTTGCCCAAGGATTTAAATTCTTATCTTTAGGTCTAAGAATTGAAATAAAGGCTTCATCAATAGAATAAACCTCTATTTCTTCAGAATAGTCCTTTAATAAATTCATTAATCTCTTGCTCATATCACCATAGAGCGAGTAATTGGAACTTAGGACTGCAACCTTTAGGTTATACAAACTTTCTTTGACTTTAAAATAAGGAATTCCCATTTTTATTTTCAAAGCACGAGCTTCAGGGCTTCTTGCGATAATACATCCGTCGTTATTAGATAAGATTACTACTGGTTTATTCCTTAAATTGGGGTTAATACTTTGTTCGCACGATGCGTAGAAATTGTTGGCATCTATAAGAGCTATTGCTTCAGTACTTGAGCTTTTACTTTTCATAAGTAACTATGTATTGAATAGATTACAACTCCCCAAATTTGTATATCAATATGATTTCTAAAACTGAAGTCTGGATATTTATGATTTTCTGCTTTTAAATATAATTCATTATTTTTTATGGATAATCTTTTTATCGTAAATTCTCCATCTATCATCGCAATAATAATATTTCCTGGTTTAGCAGTTAGACTCTTATCTACTATTATTAAATCTTTATCTTTAATTCCTGAATTGATCATTGAGTCACCTTTGACTCTAAGAAAAAAAGTACTAAAAGGATTAGATATTAAATGCTCGTTCAAATCAATATTTTCTTCAGTATAGTCATCTGCAGGAGAGGGGAAACCTGCTGAGACCGAATCACTTAATAATGGAATCTTCACCTTTTTAAAAGTTAAATCAGAAGAATACGAAATTCTTGTAATAGTACATATATACTATATATTAAAAAATTAAAATTGTGTTTGTTTTAAGAGGTTTATGTATTAATCTTAAATCTTCTGTTTATACGCGATGATAAGGCGAATTATTAGAAATAGAAACAGCTCTATAAATTTGTTCGATAAGAATTAATCTTGCAAGTTCATGAGGAAAAGTAAGAGGAGAGAGGCTTAATAGAAGATTTGATTTATCTTTAATATCTGAAGGGATTCCATCTGCGTCTCCAATAAGAAAATTAATTTTTTTATTTTTAAAATTTAAAAGTAAGGAAGTTAGTTCAATTGAATTAAAGGATTGTCCTTCTTCAGTTAGGCAAATAATAATATTATTAACTCGAATATTATCAATATTAAAACTCTTAGTTTCATTAATAATAAGATCAGGCATTCTTTTTTTGTATTGATTAATTCCTTCTCTTATCCAATTTTTTTTTATTTTACCAATAGCATTTATTGATAATCTATTAGTTTGAAGCATAGAAAAAAAGAAAAATTTCTTTATTCATCAAGAAGATAATTAAATTCGTCATATAGTTCTTCCTCTGTAGATAGATTCTCTGATGTATTAGTTTTTCTAGCATTTATATTATGAAAAACATCCTCACTTTTTTTTAATAATTGATTTGCATCTGATGTCTCATTTATATTATCGGAGTTATCAATTATAGAATAAAAAATTTTGGAAGGGTCTTCAACTTTGGAAGCATTGTGGGATTCTTGAGATTTTTTAATTGGGTTATTTTTGCTAACTAAATTATTATTTTTAATAAAAGTATTGAGTTTACCTAAATTTTTTTTTGATAGGCCCATACTATTTAATAAAGATATAAGATGTACATTTAATTTAAACATATTATTTCTCTTTTGGATGAATTTTAAGAACCATCATCAAAAAAAAAGATTTGGACAACATTGGTTGGTTAATAATCTGATATTAGAGAAAATCAAAGAGGTAGCTGAACTGGAAGAAAAAGATTTTATTCTAGAAATTGGTCCCGGAAGAGGAGCTTTAACATCGAAATTATTAGATTCGAAAATTAGTAGATTGCATGCTATCGAGTTAGATAAAGATTTAATTGACCTTTTAAATAATAAATTTAAAAATGATAATAATTTTTCTCTTCAACAAGGAGATATTCTTTCAACAAATCTTGACTCAATAAATAAAAAAATTACAAAAGTTATCGCAAATATCCCATACAATATTACAGGTCCAATATTGGATATTTTTGTAGGAAGATTAGGAATAATTAGCAAGAATAATTACAATAAAATAATTTTCTTAATGCAAAAGGATGTTGTAGATAGGATCTTAGCTAAGGATGGAAGTACGAATGCAGGAGCTCTGAGTGTGCGAATGCAACTCATCTCTAACATAAAAAGAATATGTGATGTACCTCCATCTTCTTTTGACCCACCTCCAAAAGTGTTTTCTTCTCTGGTTGTTTTTGAACCATTGAGACCAGAGATGCGTTTAGATATTAAACTAGAGAAATATTTAGATAAACTTCTTAGGATTTCATTTAATTCAAGAAGAAAAATGATAAGAAATACACTTAATTCAATACTTTCATCAGATGAGATAGAGCAATTATCAGAATCATCTCAAATATCCTTTAATTCAAGACCTCAGGATATTTCAATTAAGAAATGGATTAAGCTTGCAGAGGCTTGTATTAAAATAACAAACAAGAATCAGTAAAATGTCAAAATTATCTACAACTAAGATTTGCGTTAAATCACATGCAAAGATAAACCTTCATCTTGAAATAATCGGAAAAAGAGAGGACGGATATCATGAATTAGCGATGATAATGCAGAATATAGATCTTTCTGATTATATAGAATTTGAGAATAATCAAATTGGCGAAATTAAGTTAAAGTCTGATAGCAAAGATCTAAGTTTAGATGAAGATAACTTAATAATAAAAGCGGCGAATTATATAAAGGACCTATCAAAAAATAAAGAATTAGGGGCTAATATATTTTTAAAAAAGAATATTCCTATCGGTGCTGGTTTAGCTGGTGGTTCTAGTAATGCAGCTGCAACATTAATTGGACTTAATAAATTATGGGATTTGGACCTTGATTATGAAAATATTTTTTTACTTTCGAAAAAACTAGGATCAGATGTACCCTTTTTTATAGAAGGGGGATGCCAATTTTGTTTCGGAAGGGGAGAAATTCTTGAGAAATACAGTTCTAATTTTGACTTTGGCGTAATTCTTTTAAAAAACCCAAATATTTCAATTTCAACTGTAGATACTTATAAAAAATATAGTAAAGAATTTTGTCCAAAACATTTTACTGAAACTAAGAAAACAAACAAAATCAGAAATGATTTAAGAGTAAACGGATTCCACGATTTCAAATTATCAGAACAAAGGATAAATGTAAAAAATGATTTGCAGGTAATTGTTGAGAGAGAAAATAATTCTGTAAAGAAAGCATTATATCTACTTTCAAATTTGCAAAATTGTTTATCATTCTCAATGAGTGGATCTGGTCCAACATGTTTTGCTCTTTTTAAAGATATAAATATAGCTAGTGAAGTTTTTGAACAAAATCATAAAATATTTAATAATTATGGATTTGAAGCGTGGGTCTGTAAATTAATTAATAGCGGTATTACCTTTTTGTAAAAAAAAAATTTTTTCTATTAAAAATGAATAATGAACAATCATCAATTAATAAAGTAAATATTGAAACTCAAAATACCCCTAAAAAAGGTCCCCTAAGTTTTTTAACTGGTTCATTAACAAGTTTCCTCCTTTGTATATTTTCTTATTTTATAAGTAATAAAATTGCAATTTACTTTTCACTCCATAAACCATCTAACTCATCTGAAATTGTTCAAAGTATATCTTCTAGTATTAATACATTAATTATTGGATTGTCCTTCTTATTAACTTTTTCTTTTGCGTTTATAGGATTAGGTCTTTTTATTGTATTTATTCGAAGTTTTTTGATTAAAAAAAATTGAAATCCTAATATTATTAAATAATACTATTATTTTTTAATGTCTTTACATGACTTAGGCCTTTTAATACTTTTGCTTTCTCCAGGTATGATTTTGTCAATATTACTACTCATAACTTTTGCCGAAGGAGGCTAATTCAACCTTGATGGTATAAATTTATATATATGGTTAATTAGGAAATTACTCGTGGCTAGTACTTTATTATTTAATGCTTTGAAAGAAGCAATTGATGAAGAGATGGCAAATGATGTAAACGTTTGCATTATGGGAGAAGACGTAGGTCAATATGGTGGTTCTTATAAGGTCACTAAGGATCTATATGAAAAATATGGAGAATTAAGAGTTTTAGATACTCCAATTGCCGAAAATAGTTTTACTGGTATGGCTGTTGGTGCCGCTATGACAGGATTAAGACCGATAGTTGAAGGTATGAATATGGGATTTTTATTATTAGCCTTTAATCAGATTTCCAACAATATGGGTATGCTCAGGTATACAAGTGGTGGTAACTATAAAATACCCGCAGTTGTTCGCGGTCCTGGCGGTGTAGGTAGACAACTAGGTGCTGAACATAGTCAAAGATTAGAGGCTTACTTTCACGCTGTTCCTGGGATTAAGATTGTTGCTTGCAGCACTCCTACTAATGCAAAGGGATTAATGAAAGCTGCTATAAGGGACAATAACCCAGTTCTATTTTTTGAACATGTCCTTCTATATAATTTATCTGAGGAATTGCCTGATGGAGATTTTATATGTTCTTTAGATCAAGCTGATTTAGTCAAGGAGGGAAAAGATATTACTATATTAACTTATTCAAGAATGAGACATCATTGTTTAAAGGCTATTGAGGAATTAGATAAGAAAAATATTGACGTGGAATTAATTGATCTGATTAGTTTAAAACCTTTTGATATGAAAACAATTTCAAAATCAATCAAAAAAACTAATAATGTGATTATTGTTGAGGAATGTATGAAGACTGGAGGTATTGGAGCAGAATTAATTGCTTTGATTACCGAAGAGTGTTTTGATGATCTTGATACTAGACCTATAAGATTATCTAGTCAGGATATTCCTACTCCTTATAATGGAAATTTAGAAAATTTAACAATAATTCAACCACATCAAATAGTCGAAAAAGTCGAAGAAGTAATCAACGGGAGTATTTAAGAAATGAAAAGAAGGCAAGGTTGGCTTTTTTTTATTATTTTTCTACTGACTTTTTCTATTTATTTATTAATTAATTTCCCACTACAATTAGGCCTTGATTTAAAAGGAGGTTCTCAACTAACTCTTCAATTGATTAAAGAAGAGGGGAAAGTTTCAAAAGAAGAATTAGATGCTGTCAATGCAGTTTTAGATAAACGTGTGAATAATTTAGGAGTAGCAGAGTCTAACTTACAAACATTAGGACGTGACCAATTAATTTTGGAGTTACCAGGGGAACAAAACCCTTTGTCTGCCTCAAGGATATTAGGTAAAACTGCTTTATTAGAATTTAGAACTCAAAAAGAAAATACAAGTTCTCAATTAAAAAATCTACAATTGCAGAGATTTAAACTTAATGATTTAATTGAACAATTCAAAATTGGTGATAAACGAAACGAAGAGAAGTCTTTACTTCTTATGGACAATCTTACTAAAATTGAAAATGATATAAATTATTCTTCTAATAATCAACAATTATTTGAGAGATTGGTCGAAACTAAAAAATATATAAGTAATGAAATTGCTAATCTATTCAATAAAACTGACTTATCAGGTAAGGATTTAATAAATGCAGGTAGAAGGCAAGAGCAAACTAATAATAATTGGGAGGTCTCATTATCCTTTAGTAATGATGGTGGTGAAAAATTTGCTGAAATTACAAAATCTATTGCAGGCACGGATAAACTTTTGTCTATTGTTCTTGATGGAGAATCTATTAGTGAAGCTAGTGTTGGTAGCCAATTCATAAATACTGGTATTACTGGGGGATCAGCAACGATAAGTGGAAATTTTTCAGCTGAAAACGCCAGAGAATTAGAAGTTCAACTTAAGGGTGGTTCCTTACCTTTACCTATTGAAATTGTTGAAACTAATACTATTGGTCCTTTACTTGGTTCAAAAAATATTGTTAAGAGTCTTTATGCTGCTATTTGTGGATTGATATTTGTTGGAATATTTATGATCTTTAACTATAGAATTCTAGGTTTTGTTTCTGTTATTTCCTTGATTTTTTATGGTTTTTTTAACTTAGCTCTTTATTCTTTAATACCAGTGACATTAACTTTACCTGGAATTGCTGGATTGATTTTAAGTATTGGTATGGCTGTGGATGCAAATGTTTTAATTTTTGAGAGAATTAGAGAGGAACTTATAAATGGAAATACTCTTATAAGATCAATTGATAGTGGGTTTCAAAGAGCTAATTCGTCTATTATCGATGGACATATTACAACCTTTGTAAGTTGTTTTGTGTTGTTTTTATTAGGAACTAATTTTGTAAAGGGCTTTGCTGCAACTCTTGGTCTAGGAGTTGTTATAAGTTTATTTACATCTTTAAATTGTTCCAAAACTATTTTAAGATTTTTAACTACTTATCAATCTTTAAGACAAAAAAATCTTTATTTAAGTAAATCTAATCCCCTCTAATTTTCATTTATTAATTATCTAGTTTATGACATCATTTAGTTTTAATTTAATTAAAAATAAAAATAAAATATTTGGATTTTCATCTTTTCTTATATTGTTAAGTTTAATAGGAATCTTATATTCAACTTTTAACACTTCATTCAAAAAACCTATTAATCTTGGAATGGACTTTATTGGTGGGAATGAATTAAGAATTGAGAGGAGTTGTAAAGAAGAATGTGAAATTATTTCCCCTGATTTAGTTATTAATAAACTAAGAACTTTTTCAAATAATAAAAATCTTCTAAACAATATTAAATTACAAATACAAAATAATAATAGTTTAATTTCTATTAGGACACCTTATTTAACTATTGAAGAATCAAATGATTTGATTTCTAATGTTGATAAAATTTTAGGTCCTTTAAATTATGATAGTAAAAACTCTAGAATAATAGGTCCAAAACTTGGCAAAAAACTTCTTACAAATTGTGCCACCTCCTTATTAGTTTCTTTATTTGCAATATCTTTATACATCTCTATTCGATTTGATAAGAAATATGCTTTGTTTGCTTTATTAGCTTTATTCCATGATTTATTTATTGTTTTTGGAATTTTTTCTTGGTTAGGTGTCCTATTGTCTATTGAGGTTAATAGTTTGTTTGCCGTTTCTTTATTAACTATTGCTGGCTATTCAGTAAATGATACAGTCGTAATCTTCGATAGGATTAGAGAAAATTTAAAGAAAGATTCAGATAACTATAATAAAATAATCCAAATCTCTGTTAATGAATCCTTTCGAAGAACATTTTTTACTAGTATTACAACATTAATACCTCTACTAACACTAATAATTTTTGGTTCATATTCGCTATTTTGGTTTTCTGTATCTTTGACTCTAGGAATTTTAATAGGTAGTTATTCAAGTATATTACTAGCACCTTCATTTCTAATTAAAGATTAAACTAAGGGAGTAATTTAATGAAAATAAATTACTATTTAATTCTTCTATTTTCTTTAGTGTTAATTGATTTATCTACAGAATTAAGAATACTAATAGATCATTTTACATTTAATTCCTTATATTTTGCGTTCTCTAAACATCCTCTTTCCTTCTTTATACTTTTTTCTTATCCATATTTGTATAGGAAATTAACTAAATAAAAGTCTTTAATTATCATTAATTAGCTCTTTAATTAATACTTGTGTTACTACTACAATTGGCAAGGATAATACTAATCCTAAAGGACCAAAGATGAAAGTAAATCCAAATTGAGATATTAATGTTAATCCTGGAAGTAAATTTGTTTTCTTCTTCAAAATAGAGGGCATTATTATATAACTCTCTATATTTTGAATTATGATATAAGCCCCAAAAACAGCTACTGGTTTCCAAAAGTTATCTAAAAGTGCGATTGAGATAGGAAATATTCCACTTAAAACTGGTCCTATGTTGGGAATTATGTTTAAGATCATTGCTATAATTGCATTTGAAACTACATATTTAACATCTAAAATTGATAAAACTATTAAAGATAATAAACCTACTGATATTGAACTTATCACTATAGAAAAAGTCCAATTTGTTAATGCGATATTACACTTATCTAATATAATCCTGAATTTATTTCGATAAACTTTAGGAACTATAAAGAGTACTCCCTCTTTATAAGCTTTCGGTTCAATGGATATCATAAAACTTACAACTAATACAAAGATTACTCTTATAAATCCAGATCCGAGGTTTCCAGCTAAATTAATTATATTTATAAAACTTTCTTGAATTGCTTTGGCAATAGTAGCGCCATCTGGAATTGGAACTACATCATTAATAAGGTCGAAAATGTTTACTATCCTCTCAGATTCTTTACCATAAAGTAGATCGTTAAATTTATTTAGGTTAGAGTTGACCAATTCATTAACTCTTGATAATCCATTTGGAATATCTATTAATATTTCATTAAATTCTCTTATGAATGGGGGTAATACAATGATAGAAATAGCAAATATCATGAATGATATTCCTACTAGAACAATCAATAAGGATACAAATCTTGGTAATTTTAAAATGGTTTGTATTTGATTACATAAATTACTAACTACATTTGATATTACTAATGAACAAATTATTAAAAGAATGAAATCCCTCAAGGTCCATACTATTAAAAAGCTTATTATTACAACAGAAAATTTAAAATAGAAGGAACGATTCAATTTTCATAATCTATTTACTTCTTCTCAGAGTATCCTAATCCATTTGATTTGGCATAACTATTAGCAAACCTCATAAATCTATCAAAATCAGATTTGGTTTTCCATATATAGGTTCCCTCTAAAAACATTGGTTCACCATCAACAAATTTGACTTTAACTTCTCTGGTTAAAATTTCTCCTTCGGCATCAATCATTCTCATTCCTGTAATTTCACCATCTGCAATTGAAGATAATGCTTGAGGTTTTTCAAATATAAATATTGCTTGTCCAGTAGTACCATCATTACCTCTTGTTAATCTAATTTCTGGAACAACTGGTTCATCAGTTCCTTCATAAAATTGAATTTTTGCTATGTTATTTTCTGCCATAATAATTTAAAAGTTAATTTTATATTGTAGATAATAAAAGCATATTTCGTTAAAATTTATGATTTCATATATTCCTTTATTAATCTCAATGTTGTTTGATCGTCAAAGATATCTGTCATATCTATTGTTTTAATATTATTTGCCCCTGTTTTTTCATAGTCATAGCACTTATCATAATATTCTAAAACAGACTTACAAACCGATTTCCAATCTTTATTTTTAATTGACTCGATTGCAATTGTTGTTCTTTGTGGACCTAATCTTTTTTTTATTCTTAAAACAGCTTCTATAAGATCTTTTTCTTCAAAAATACTATATGTTTTAATTAATTCCTCTAAACGATTTGATTCACTTTTTATTATTTCAATTCTATCTGCTGTTTTCATTTGACTAAAAAACTCATGAGGTATTTTACATTTTCCAATATTCGCACTCTCCGCTTCCACGAATATTTTCTTATTTTTTATAAAACCTTTTAATTCCTCTGCGATGGTATTTTCAAATTGTTCATTTGAAGGTTGTGCTTTCATACCTAGTCCGCCAAAAGTACTTCCTCTATGGCTAGCTAACCCCTCTAAATCAATGATCTGATAATTATTATCACGAAGTAATTTTAATATTTTAGTTTTACCAGTTCCAGTTTTTCCTCCCATAACAACTATTTTCCATTTTTTATTAAAGCTATCTAATGTCCATTTTCTGTAGCTTTTATAGCCATTTTTTAAAGTAACACTTTTATGATTGTATTTTTCTAAAAGCCAGCATATACTTTGAGATCTCATTCCACCCCTGGCACAGTAGATTTTTAAAGTGGGTTCACTAAATTGTGAATTATCACTTGTCAATTGATGATCATTTATAACTTCAAATAACTTATTAATAATATTTTCAATTTTTATGGATAAAAATTCCAAACCTTTTATTACTGCTTCTTGTCTACCGTAATTTTTATATACAGTTCCTACTATTGATCTCTCTTCATTATCAAATAACGGAATATTTATAGAATTTGGCATATGTCCTTTATAATATTCACCTGGACTCCTAACATCAATAAGTGGGCCTTTTAACTTCCTGAATTTCTCTAGTTCTTCTTTTCTGGAGTTCATGGATAGTTTTAAAATTTAGATGAATTTTTTAGAAATGACAAACAAAGATCAAGAAGACCATTATAAGAGTACATTAAATTTAGTTAATATTTTTGTTAAATCAAATCAACGGAAAAGAATAAATTTATTATCTGATATTGAATCAGATGTCGAAAACATATTTTCGATTGGGAAGAAAATATTTGATGATTTTGATCAAAAAGGAGATGATTGGGCCGCTGGTTGGTTACTACAAGTATTAAAAAAACATAAACCAATTTTTTTTAATGATAAAAAATACAATAATTGGTTTTTTACTTCTTCAGATGAAAATATTAACTATGAAGAACTTCAGTTGAGGTTATTAGAACAAAACTTTGAGGATGCTGATAGATTGACTAGTTCATATTTAAGAAAACTAGCTGGTAAGCTTGCTGAAAATCGTGGTTATGTTTTTTATAGTGAGGTCAATAATATGTCAGGCACTGATCTTCAAACGATAGATAGATTATGGACTATTTATTCAAATGGCAGGTTTGGTTTTTCTATACAAGCTAAACTTCTTAAGTCAGTTGGAAAAAAATATGAATTGTTATGGCCAAAGATAGGATGGAAAAAAGATGGATATTGGACTAGATATCCAAGTTCATTTAGTTGGTCATTAGATGCTCCTGAAGGACACATGCCATTAATCAATCAACTTAGGGGAGTAAGACTTATGGATTCTATTCTCAGACATCCTGCAATTTCATTGAGGCATAATAATATTCTTTGATCTATAGCTATTTGGTAAGTTAAAATATTCTTAATATAGATATAAAGTTATGTCCTTTTTTCAGGGCAAAATTCTTTTAAATTTTATTATTGATTTACTCAATAGACCAGCAATTAACTGGTCTAATTTTGAATTAAATTCCTCACTTCAATTAAATGATTTTGTTGATTTATTGTTAGAACCTTTAAATACTTCTCAATACAGCTACAACATAAAACTAGGTTTACATGAAGCACTTATAAATGCGGTTACGCATGGAAATAAACTAGATCCTAATAAATCGATTAGAGTTCGAAGAATCATTACTCCTAACTGGTGTGTATGGCAAATTCAAGATCAAGGTAATGGTTTAGAAATAAAAAAAAGATTATATAAATTACCTGAAAAACTTACTTCATTAAATGGGCGAGGTCTTTATATAATAAATGAGTGTTTTGATGATATTAGATGGAGTAATAAGGGTAATCGGCTCCAATTAGCCTTAAAAAGATGAATGTTTACTTGGACATGGATTGTCTACATTAATTCCTTTTAACCACTTTATACTTTCTTCCAAATAGTTTATAGTATCCTCCTCATTCTCTGAAATTAGTAATTGGCATAATGCGGCTGATATAAGTTCTGCTGATCTATTTAATTTTTTCCCCTTTAATTTGTGCCAATCTAAGTGATCAATTTTTAACTTATTATTCAGTTTTTGGGCAAGTTGAATAGTATCTTCATCAGAGTTATACATAGTAATTATTCATTATTTCTTCATTTTATAGCAGACCATACTTTAGTCATGAAAAATGAATTTGATTTTATGTTATTAAAACCTATATCTTTTATTTTGGATGTTATATCTTCTTTGATGTAATCACAATAAAAGGGTTCATGGAATGATTTATAAAAATTTTCCATTATTTGAATAAAATCAGGTGAATCATTCTCTTGAATTGAATCAGCAAGAATTAATATTCCATCTGGTTCAAGTACTCTAAAGAATTCTTTTAAGACATTTTCTCTTACTGTTCTTGGTAATTCATGGAATAAATAAACACATGTAATTCCTTGAATACTATTATCTTCAAATGGTAAATTTTCAGCATTACCTTTAATTAATTCTATTAAATCTCCATCTAAATTTGAAATAAATCTACTTGCTTCTTTTAAGTATGATCCAGACAAATCAAGTCCTATAATCTTCTCTTTGGCAAATGCACCTCTTAACTGTTTAAGTGTTCTTCCAGAACCTGTAGCAACATCAAGAATTTTTAATGAACTTTTTTTTCTATTACTAAAATTATTTAATCCTTCCTTAAGGGGTTTAATTATTCTTCTTCTCATGGCATCGGCACTTCCATTAAAAAGAATTTCTACTTGTAAATCATAAATACTTGCCGAAAAATCAGAAAGATAACCATCTGTCTGATGGTGAAAATTTCTTAAGTAATACTTTGGGTAGTTTTCATTCTCTATATTTTTAGGAAGATCTTTATAATTTTGTTTTCTTCTTCGGTCCCATGTGTTTGGCATATCCAGCCATATTTTTGGATATTGGGTTAAATATCTTAGCCAAGGTTCATCAAATAATAGTTTCTGAGGATATATATTTTTTTCCGCATCATTCCAATCTTCTTCTCTAAGACGATCCATTGAATTTTGGATATCAACCAAGAGTTTTTTATCTATTTTAAAATTACCAAGCTTATTATCCGGTAGTACGAAATTCATGATTCTTGTACTTAATTCTTTATGAGCTAATCCAGCGATACTTTTTCCTTGTTGAAGTGTTTTATATGCAATTTTTGAAAATTGTTCTTTTGCCATTTTTTATAACTACTTAACTATATTTCAACAAAAAAAAAATCAATCTGAGAATTATTTGTGATAATTCTCAAAAAGATCTTTTTGAATTTTGAAAATTCCTACTTTGACTTAAGCGTCATAGTACATAAAAAATTCATGAGGGTGGGGCCTCTGCCTTAATTGTTGAACCTCTTCATACTTCATATCAATAAAATTATCAATGAAGTCTTCTGTGAATACTCCTCCCGCTAATAAATAATCTTTATCTGCTTTAAGTGCATTTAATGAATCGTTTAGAGATGACGGAACTGTATCTATTTTTGATAAATCCTCTGCTGGTAATTCAAATAAGTCAACATCAACTCCATCACCAGGATCAATTTGATTCTTAATACCATCAATACCAGCTAGCATCATTACAGAAAATGCTAAATAAGGGTTAGCTAGTGCATCACCTGATCTAAACTCTAATCTTTTAGCTTTTGGATTAGGTCCAGTTAAAGGGATTCTTACAGCTGCTGATCTATTACCCTCTGAGTAAACTAGATTTACAGGAGCTTCAAAACCCGGAACTAGTCTTTTATAGCTATTAGTTGTTGGATTAGTAAATGCAAGGAATGATGGAGCGTGTTTTAATATACCTCCGATATACCACCTTGCTGTTTGAGATAGATTTGCATATGATCCTTCGCCATAAAATAGTGGTTGACCACTTTTCCATAAACTCTGATGAACATGCATACCTGTTCCGTTATCATTAAATACAGGTTTAGGCATAAATGTAGCTGTTTTCCCATATTTTTTGGCTACATTTCTTACAACATATTTGTATGTCATAACGCTATCAGCGGAGCTAATTAAAGAATCAAATTTTATACCAAGTTCATGTTGGCCTGCTCCAGCTACTTCATGATGATGCTTCTCAGTAGGAATTCCTAATTCAGCCATTTGTAATAACATTTCAGACCTTATGTCTTGAGCTGTGTCATTAGGAGCTACTGGGAAATAGCCTTCTTTGTATTGAATTTTATAACCTAAGTTGCCACCTTCTTCTGTTCGTCCAGTATTCCAGGGAGCTTCAATGGTATCTACACTATAAAAACAACTACCTTCTTTAGAGTCATATCTTACATCATCGAATAAAAAGAATTCTGGCTCTGGTCCAAAAAATGCAGTATCTGCTATACCTGTTGAATCTAAATATTTTAATGCTTTTTGAGCTAATGATCTTGGGCACCTATCATAAGGTTCTCCACTTCGTGGCTCTTGAATAGAGCAAATCATGCTTAATGTTTTGTGTTTATAAAAAGGATCGATCCATGCGGTACTTGAATCTGGAACCATAGACATGTCAGATGCGTTAATCGCTTTCCAACCTCTTATAGAAGATCCATCAAAGGCAAGACCTTCAGTGAATGATTCTTCCTCGATCATGTCAGATGTCAAGGTTAGATGTTGCCATTTACCATGAATGTCAGTGAATTTTAAATCGATGAGTTCAATTCCTTCATCCTTAATCTGACTTAAAACGTCTTGGGGAGACTTGGCCATTTCGTTATTTATACCTCCAATAAAATTAATAACTTGATGAATCTAATTATGTATCAAAGGTAACTTTTTTCAACACTTGCTGAGTTCTTTGAGTATTTCAAGTTAAATGTTTACTAATTGTTAACTAAAATATTTAAATTGGATGAATTTCTTTAAACATTCTTCGCTTTAGTAGAGAAATTAGTTTAATTTAAAAGTAATACTTTAAAAGGTTTTGACTGAAACAAAACTCATTTCAATTTTAAATGAAGAGAATCTACCTCACCTCGATAAAACTTATGTTCCTTCAAGACTTTTATTAGGGCCTGGTCCTTCTAATGCTCATCCCGAAGTCCTTAAGGCTTTAGCACTTAATCCAATAGGTCATTTAGATGAGGCATATATAGAGTTAATGTCCGACGTACAAAAATTACTTAGATATACATGGCAGTGTAATAATCGAATAACCCTACCCATGAGTGGTACAGGTAGCGCAGCTATGGAAGCATCTATTGCTAATTTTATAGAGCCTGGAGAAAAAATTCTAATAGCAAAAAAAGGATACTTTGGAGATCGTTTGGTTGATATGGCATCGAGGTATAAAGCAGACGTTTCAGTAATTGAAAAAGCATGGGGTGAAGCGTTTACTTTTGAAGAAATAAAATATGAAATAGAAACTAAAAAACCTGTAATATTTGCTATTGTCCACGCTGAGACATCTACTGGGGTATTACAACCTCTTGAAGGGATAGGTGATTTATGCAGAAAGAATAATTGTTTGTTTTTAGTTGATGCTGTCACATCATTAGGTGCTCTAGAACTGTTTATTGATGATTGGAAAATTGATCTTGCATATAGTTGTAGCCAAAAAGGTCTAAGTTGCCCCCCTGGACTTAGTCCTTTCACAATGAACAAACGTGCAGAAGATAAACTTAGTGCAAGAACTTCTAAAGTTCCAAATTGGTACTTAGATTTATCCTTATTGAATAGATATTGGGGATCTGATCGTGTTTACCATCATACTGCTCCAGTGAATATGAATTTTGCAATAAGAGAGGGTTTGCGCTTAATCGCTAATGAAGGCTTGGAAAATATTTGGATGAGACACAATACTAATGCAATCAAATTATGGAAGGGATTAGAAAGTTTAGGAATGGAGCTACATGTTTCCAGTGAATTTAGGTTACCTACTCTGACAACAGTGAAAATTCCTCCCGCAGTAGATGGAGACGCATTTAGAAATCATCTTTTAAAAAATTTTGGTATTGAAATAGGAAACGGGCTAGGTGCATTGTCTGGTAAGGTTTGGCGTATTGGATTAATGGGTTTTAATTCTAGTGAAGAGAATGTCGATCGATTATTAAATTTATTTGATACAGAATTAAAGAAGTTTTCTATTTTTGATTCCTCATCTTTTTAAACCATAACTTAATTTTATTTTTACAATCCTTATTTAAAACTCCTCCTACTACTTTCATTTTATGATGTGCGCTTTCATGCTTAGATAAATCAATCGTGCCTCCGAATCCGCCTCTTTTATCATCTTCTGTACCATATATAACTAGACCCATTCTTGCTTGAACTAATGCCGCAGCACACATTGTACAAGGCTCTAAATTAACAATTATGCTGCATTCATTAAATCGCCAATCATTTTTAATCCATGAAGCTTGTCTAAGAGCTATTAATTCTGCATGTCCTAAAGGGTCATTGTTAATTTCTCTTTTATTACTTCCTCTACCAATACATCTTCCATTCTCATCTATTATTACTGCTGTAATTGGTAATTCAACCTTACCTACTTCCTCTGATCTTCGTAAAATGAATTTCATCCATTTAAGATAATCTAAATGCTCAATTTTTCTATACCGATTTATAGTTTTTTGGTTCATTTTATCAATTACGTTTTTTATAAACATTATAAATAACCTAATTAATAATTATTTTAAAGAATGACTTCTGATTCAATTAATAATCAAAACAATCTATTTCCGACATCTTCTGGAAGTAACGAATGTTTGCTTATACTTCTCAACCGAACTTCTGAAATCATATGCAAATGGTTTTCAGATTCAGATAAATTAGGTCCTATACCCATCGATAGTAACTTTGAATGTTCAGTTCCAGGAGAACAGGGAAAGCCTTTTGATGTTTTATTCTCTGAGATTGAAAGTCTTATTTATAGTTCTTTTAATCCAGTACATCCAGGTTCCCTTGCTCATCTAGACCCTCCACCATTAATCATTTCTATTTTGGGGGATTTAATTGCTGCTGGCTTAAACAATAATCTTCTCGCACATGAATTATCACCAAGTATTTCTCTTCTTGAGGAATCAATTTGCAAGTGGTTTTCAATAAAACTAGGTTTTTCGGATTTAGCAGGTGGCGTTGCAGCAAGTGGCGGGACTTTAAGTAATTTAAATGCGTTGGTTACAGCAAGAAACTTTGCCGGACTTGAAACTGATCCAAAGGCCGTTTATTTGATTAGCGAAGATGCTCATTCATCATTTGAAAAATGTACTAGAATTATGGGTCTTGAAAAAAATAATTTAATTAAGGTCAAAACAGATAAAGATGGATGTATGGATATGATTGAGCTTAAAAAGACTGTTGATAAATGTTCTATTGAAGGTAAAAGAATATTTGCTATTATTGCCACTCTTGGTACAACAGTTCGTGGAGCAATAGACCCAATTGATGAAATCAGTAAATTATGTAATGAAAGAAATATTTGGCTACACATTGACGGATCCATAGGAGGCATTTTTTCAATTACAAATTTACCGATCAATGGAATTACTAATGTTCATCTCGCGAATTCAATAACTATTAATCCACAAAAAATACTTGGAATTACAAAAACTTCCTCCCTTTTAATAGTTTCAAATATTGAAATTCTTAAAAATACATTTTCTACAGGGTTACCTTACGTTTCTAATGAAAACAATTTCTTTAACAGAGGTGAACTAGGAATACAAGGTTCTAGACCCGCAGAAATAATCAAACTATGGTTAGGGTTGCGATTTCTGGGAATGCGAGGAATAGAGGATGTCTTAAATTCATCTATTAAGAGAAGAATATTCTTCGAAAATAATTTAGATACATACAAATATGATTTATATTCTGGTCCTTTGCATATAATTTCATTTTTACCAAAGGGTATGAATAAAAACGAATCAGATTCTTGGACTTTAAATAAAAGAATAAATCTTCTTAAAAAGAACTTTATGATTTCTAGGCCTCTATTTAAAAATAGATATTACTTAAGAGCAGTTTTTGGGAATTACAATACAAGTGAATCTCACATTAATGATCTTTTGAAATTACTAAATTAATTCTTATGAAAATTAGTAGATCAAAATTAATAGCAATTATAACTGGTTTTATTTCTATATTAATTTGTATTTTATATTTACTATTAATTACTGTTTTTGACTTTAGATCTTTTTTAAACAATCAAATAACTAGTCACTCTGCAAATATGGCGGCAATTTTCTTTGAGATTTTGAATCCTCGTTAATTCTTATATTATTTATTGCTTCTCTAATGAAATTATTTAGGATATCTTCCCTTTTATTTAATTTGTAAATATCCTCAATTACTTCTTGAATCCCACCATCTCCCCAATTTTTCCCATTATTAAAATATTTTTTTATTGATAAACCTACTATTTTTATTAACCAACATGCGGTTATGGATTGTAATGATTTTGAAATAAATATTGTTGTAAAATTTGAAGCTAATGCGTTTGTAATAACACTAAGTCCACCTTTCAAAATGCCAAGTTTCGCTAGAGTTGTTAATAACGATTTTGATAATTCAACTGCTTCCATTTTTGTTATCTTGAAATCATAAATTTTCGAAATTTCAAGAATCATTTGAACATTTACAGATGTTGTTGTTATAAAATCTACAACCGGCAAAGGATTTACCAGTATTACTCCTCCGGTAATCAAAGTATATTTATTTATTATTTTATTAGCACTTGAATTTCTTTGCTCCGATATTACATTTTTGCTTATTAGGCCTAATTTATTACATCTAAAAAGAATATTATCAGCTAGTAATTCTTCTCCATTAGCATCAAGTGTTTCTATTATCTCTTTAAATAGATTACTTACATCAGGAGTTATTTTTAATGAGTCTACTAAATTGTTTGAGAAGACTTTTGATGAGGCAATAGTTTTTATAACTGATAGTTTAATATGTTTTGTTGATGTAATTGAGATAATGTTTTCTCTAATAATATTATTTTGTTTTTCTGATCTTAAGTCGCATTTATTTAAAACAATAATTATTTTCTTCTTCAAATTTAGTAATTCTCTAATTAGATAGTGTTCATATTTATTGATATCTTGATCAATTACAAAAAGAATTAGATCTGATTTTGATGCCTCCATTATTGTAGAATCCTCCCTTTTTTGCCCTTCTTTAGAAGCTTCAAATAACCCAGGCGTATCAATTATATTTATATTTCTTTTTAAGATTGGAATTCTGATTTTATAACTTGTAATATCTTTTGTAGTACCAATTGTTGGGGAAATCTTTCCAATTAAATTTTTCAATAGTGCTCTTGCTATTGAAGTTTTTCCAGAGGATCCGGCACCAAATAATATTACGTTATAGTCACCATACTTGAACTGTTTCTCAAGCTTTATTTTTTCATATTTCAATAAATCTCCATATATTTTATCGGATATTTTTTTATTAATTTCATCTATTGCTTCAAGACTATTTTTTGCAGCTCCATATTTATTTCTAAAAGAAAAACTATTCGGTTGCTTAAAAATTATTTTATAAGCAATCTTTTTGAATAATCTTTTGTTTTTAGAATAAAAAATTAATAATATAATAACGATGATAAAAATAGAATAAAAATTTAAAATATTTCTAAATATCGTCAATAAAAAATAAAGAAATAATAGAATAAAGAAATATTTATAGTTCTTAAAAAGAAAATGGTACATTATTGTCTTTTATTTTTAATAAGTCCATATATAATAAAAATAAGACCAATATTTATAGATATATCAGCAATATTAAATACTGGGAAATCTATAAAGTTTAAATTAATAAAATCTATAACATAACCCTTTGTAATTCTATCAATTCCGTTTCCTATCGTACCTGCCAAAATAAAGCTATAACTAAATAAATCTAAATTACTTAAATTTTTTTTATATAAAATAAAATATATTAAAAACAACGTTATTGTTGTACTTATTGTAGATAAAAAAATTCTACTACCATTTAAAATGTTAAATGCTGCTCCATAATTTTTCACGTAATCAATACTAAAAAATAAAAGATCTTTATTTATATATGATGTATGATTTATATCGATAATATGTTTAGTAAATTGATCAGATAAAATAATTAAAATAGATAATAAAATATAATGAAATCTATTGTTTTTTATATTTAACATCATCTTTGATATCTGTTCTTTCTGAAGATTTTAAAAAGTACAGTAATAGGTGTGAGCATTAATAAATGATAACCAAATTTTCCTAATGAATATTTTGAAATATTATATAAGAGTACTTCCGATTGTTTAAAATATAAAACTAGAATGCAGTTATAAATTATACCTATAAGATGCATACTACATATTCCTAATATTCCGTATTTTAAAAGGTCATAATATTTAATCAATTGATTTCTTTTATTTAAATTATCTATTATTTTGATTAATGGATACATTCCTAATAAGTAACCAAAATTTGGAGTTAATAAATATCCTAATGAACCTCCCTGGTCAAATACTGGAATAAAAAACAAACCAATTATTAAATAGATACTAAATGCTTTTATTACTATTTTACCGTTAAATATTAAGGTAATTATTACGATTGAAGGTAATTGCCATGTAATAGGCATTTCAAATGTCCCAATAAGTTTATTAGTAAAAGGTATAGAGAAAAATACAGGAATAAATGAAGAAATTATAATTATTTGGAGACTTATAAGTACCTCAACAAGTTTACTTACATTTAGCATTTACTAATAAGGATTTACAAACTTCTTAGAGCAACAATTGGATCTAATTGTGAGGCTCTTTTTGCTGGTAAAACTCCAAAGATTAATCCTATTGAACCTGAAATAATCATTGTTGACAACGTTGTTGTTATTCCAACTGAAGCTGGCAACGGAGTTATTACTCCTAGAAGAAATACACCTGTCAAACCTGTTGTTGTTCCAACCAAACCTCCAATAGTTGATAAAATTAAAGCTTCAAATAAAAATTGTATAAGAATATCGGATTGTTTTGCTCCTATTGCTTTCCTGAGTCCAATTTCCTCTGTTCTTTCACTAACAGAAACAAGCATAATATTCATTATTCCTATTCCTCCAACAATAAGAGAGACTGCACCTATACCTGCCAATAAAAATGTAAGACCACTTGTAATATTGGTAACGATATTTAATGCATCTTCTTGGGATCTAACTGCAAAATCATCGTCTCTTAAAATGTTATGTCTTTGACGCAATAAATTTGTAATTTGGAACTTTGCAGCACTAGTTTGGTTTTTATTAATAGCTTCTACACTTATAAAACTTAAACTAACTCCATAGGTAGGATCTTTTCCACTTATTCTATTAACCATTGTAGTAAGAGGTATATATGCATTTTTATCTTGATTACTTCCAAAAACAGCCCCTTTAGGTTTTAAAATTCCAATTATTTCATAGTTGTGATCTCTAATTCTAATTTTTTCTCCAATTGCAGCGTTACTCTTAAAAAAGTCTTCTTTTAGATCAGGTCCAATTACAACAAAACTTCTAGCTGAATTTACGTCAGTTTGGGAGATGAATCTTCCTTCATCTACCTCAAAACTTCTTACGTCAAGAAATTCAGGAGTAACCCCAGCAATGGAAATATTTAAGCTTTTTGAATTTGATTGAACAATTTCATTAGCAGAGATTTGTGGTGCAACTTTTTTAACACTCGGAACTTGATTGCTAATTGCAATTGAATCTTCTAAAACAAGATTTTTAGGAAACGATATACCTCTTCTTCTAGTATCGTTATTGCCTGGAACAATAAATAAAACATTTGCTCCTAAATTACTTAATTGATTTTTGGCAAGAGTTTGAGCTCCTCTCCCTAATCCTACAAGTGTTATTACTGATGCATTACCTATAATAATTCCAAGCATAGTAAGAGAACTTCTTAATTTGTTTGAAACTAAAGTCTTACCAGCCATATTAAAGGCTTCTTTAAGAGATATATTCCTAGACATACTTATATTTATCTAGTGCATCCTCATCGTCTTCTATTTGCCCCATATAAACAACTCCTTCATTGAGTTGCAAAGTTATTAAATCACCGTTTGATGCAAGGTTGTCAATAGTAGATAAATTACAAATAGTGGATACTTTAACATTATGTTTTTTAAATATTTTATAGCATTCATCTACATTTTCATCCGTAACTATTCCAGTGATTTTCTTAGTGTAAGGTAAATCCATTAAAATGTTTTTTGGTACAAATAAAATTTCACCTTGAGAAATTAATGATAAATCAATATTAGTCTTTATATTTCTTGCTTTACCAGTAACACCAACCTCCCCTATTGATATTCCTCTAGTTACAACTTTTCTTACTAAGCCAACTTTTATTAGATCAGTAGAACCACTTATACCTGTTAGGGTCCCGGCAGTCTGAACTACCAAGTCTCCTTGCTTCAGAATACCTATTTCTTGTGCTATTTGCATTGCTATACTGAATGTTTTTGCAGTTCTATCGTCATTTTTGACTAATAATGGAGTGACACCCCATACTAATTGCAATCTTCTCGCAACACTTCTCTCTGTCGTGGTGGCAAGAATAGGAGTAGGAGGTCTGAATTTACTTACATTACGTGCTGTTGAACCGGATTTAGTTAAAGGGATTATTGCCCCAGCATCAAGTTGTCTTGCAATATTGCTGACCGCAGCACTTATTGCATTTGGAATAGTACTAGGGAGGTGACTCTCAATTGCTTTTAGTGGATAATCACGTTCAATTCTTCTCGCAATTGTCGCCATGGTTTCTACAGCCTCTACTGGATAATCACCCACAGCTGTTTCATTTGAAAGCATCACGGCATCTGTACCATCAAGAATTGCATTTGCCACATCACTTACTTCAGCGCGAGTTGGTCTAGGATTTGACGCCATGGAGTCAAGCATTTGTGTGGCCGTAATAATGGGGATCCCTAAAGTATTGGCTTTCCTTATTAATTCTTTTTGTAAAAGAGGGACTTCTTCTGCTGGCATTTCTACTCCTAAGTCTCCTCGAGCAACCATAACCCCATCACACAAAGGTAATATTGAATCTATTTGATCAATTGCTTCAAATTTTTCAATTTTTGCTACGACAGGAATTGAATGTCCATTTTTATTTATTATATTTTTTATTTCATTAATATCTGATGGATTTCTTACAAAGCTCAGAGCTATCCAATCAACACCAGCACTTAATCCAAATTCAAGATCCTCTATATCTTTATCTGTTAATGCCTTAACAGATAATTGTACATCTGGAAAATTTACACCTTTGTTGTTAGAGAGAACTCCTCCAACAGTTACTTTACAATCTAACAAGTTATTTCCTATGTCAACCTTCTCAACAATCATTTCAATTTTTCCATCATCTAACAATATTCTTTTACCTGAAGTTACTTCATGAGCAAGTTTGTTATACGTGACATTAGCAATACTTTTTGTACAATCAACTTCATTAGAAGTCAATGAGAATTTATCTCCTTTTTTTACTTTTACAGGACCATCTTTAAATCTTCCTAATCTTATTTTAGGACCCTGTAGATCTTGGAGTATTCCGATATCTAGATCAAGCTTTTTCGAAACTTTTCTTATGGTTTTAATTCTTTCTGCATGATCTTTATGATCGCCATGAGAAAAATTTAATCGAAATGTTGTAACTCCAGCTTTTATAAGATCAGTAATAATTTCTTCAGATTGGGTGGCCGGACCAATTGTTGCTACAATCTTTGTTCTTCTTTTTAAATCAATATTCGACATATATAAATAATATTGCTAGATATAAGTAAATTTAACATACATAAAGTTAGTTATTTGATCTATGGATTTTAAAACTTATCAGAAGCAAGCTCGCTTGACAGCCCAATATCCAAATTTAGGCTCAAACAATATATATCCAACACTAGGATTGGTTGGCGAAGCTGGTGAAGTTGCAGAAAAAGTTAAAAAAGTAATTAGAGATAAAAAAGGGATATTTGATGATGAATCTAAAAAAGGGATTAAAAAAGAATTAGGTGATGTTTTATGGTATTTATCTAATCTTTGCAACGAATTTGATTTCAAATTGGAGGAAGTTGCTTTACAAAATTTAGATAAATTGAAATTAAGAGCAGCTAAGGGTAAAATTTCTGGTTCAGGAGATGATCGTTAAAATTAACCATAACCTAGGCTGGCATATTGAAGATTAGTAATTAGGTTTTGGATAACATTAAGTAGTAGAAAAGCTAACAATGATGAAATATCAAATCCACCAATTGGAGGGATTATTCCTCTAAATATATTTAAATATGGATCTGTTATTGACGTTAATGCTGATAATATTCCATTGCTCCAATCTATTCCAGGAAACCATGTAAGTAAAATCCTAATAATCAAAATAAATGAATAAATTGATAAAGTTTGTCCTAAAACCGCAAAAATCTCAGATAACATTATTTTGTAGTAGTTTGGTTAATTCTAACATTTACTTTTTATTGCCGCCTATTTGCGATAAATATTCATTGCTTACAGCAAAAGTTTGAAAAAATTTTTCAGATAATGATAGCCAATAAGATCTCCCATCTTTTTGCTTACGTTTAATAATAAAATTTTTATTTGTTAATTCTTTTATATGGTCGTAGGCTCCTGACCCTCTTAAAACTATAAGATCTGATTGCAATATTTTTTTCTTAATTGCAATTGTTGCAAGTGTCCTTAATTCTGATGTTCTTAATTCAGATGGTAATAAATCCTCTACAAATTCATTTAGAATTGATTTTAACTCTAGGCAATAACAACTATTAATTTCATTTAATTCTATAGCAGATTTTGTGTTTGAGTATTTTTCCTTTAATTCTCTTAATGCCTTGTCAATAGATTTAATATCCGCATTAGTAATTTCTGAAAGATTCTTTTTTGATATTGGTCTACCTTTAAGATACAGAACAGCCTCAACTCTTGTAACCAAACTTATATCGGTTAATTTTTTAGTAATTAGATCAGCTTGATTAATTTTTTTATTACCTAACTCTTTTCCAAGTTACCTTATTTTTAATCAGATGCACCAAGGAATAATTTATATGTTTGATTATTAGTTTCATCCCAGTATTTATATCCTAAGAATGCAACAAATTTATTCCAGTCATTAATTTCAGCATTATCTATTAATACTCCTATAACAATTTTTCCTACATCAGAACCATGATTTCTATAGTGAAAGATGCTTATTGTCCAATTTGATTTCATATTTTTTAGAAAATTTATTAAAGCTCCTGGTCTTTCTGGAAACTCAAATCTATACAGCAATTCGACATATTTTAATTTTTCTAATTCAGTAAATTTTTGAGGCAAACGACCACCTACCATATGTCTTAGATGATTTTTAGATAATTCATCATTACTTATATCTATAAAAGGATAATTTGATTTCCTGAATTCTTGTAAAAGTTCTTCTTTATCAATTACTCCATTAACCTCGATCCCTACAAATATTTGAGCATTAACTGAATTAGACATCCTATAGCTAAATTCCGTTAAATTTCTATTATTTAGCAAACTACAGAAATTAATTAAGCTACCTGCTTTTTCTGGTATTTCAACAGCAAACATTGCTTCTTTGTACTCTCCAAGTGCAGATCTTTCTGCTACAAATCGTAGTCTTTCGAAATTCATATTTGCCCCACATGCGATGGCAATCATATTTTTATTTGCATATTTTGATTCGTAAATATCCTTTTTCATTCCTGCAATAGATAGAGCTCCAGCTGGTTCTAGGATTGATCTGGTATCTTCAAAAACATCCTTAATAGCGGCACATATTTCATCAGTATTTACAGTTATCATTTTGTCGATATATTTTCTTCCGATTTCAAAGGTTTTTTCTCCAACTTTTTTTACTGCTACGCCATCAGCAAACTGACCAACTGATGCTAGTTCTATTAATTTTGAATTTTTTAGGGATTTAGTCATCGCATCAGCATCTTCAGGCTCTACACCAATTATTTTTACTTGCGGCCAAATTTTTTTTATGTATATAGAAATACCAGCTATTAAACCTCCTCCTCCAACCGCAACATATATTGCTTCAGGTGGTTCATTTACTTGTTTTTCTAGTTCAATGGCGATTGTCCCTTGGCCAGCTATTACGTCAGGATCATCGAATGGATGAATAAAACATAAATTATTTTCTTCACTAAGGCGTATTGCCTCTTTATAGGTTTCATCATAATTATCACCAAATAATATAACAGTTGCTTTTAGATTTCTTACAGCATTTACTTTTACTAATGGTGTAGTTATTGGCATTAATATAGTTGCGTTACAATTTAATTTCAATGCACTTAGTGCGACCCCCTGAGCGTGATTACCAGCACTTGACGTTATAACTCCATTAGTTAGTTGTGATTGTGGAATTTGCCTCATTTTATTAAAGGCACCTCTTATCTTAAAAGAAAATACATCTTGAAGATCTTCTCTTTTCAAATAAATATTATTTTTAAGTGCTTTACTTAAATTATTTGCTTTATCTAAAGGTGTTTTTTTAGCTACTTCATAGACTTTAGCCTGAAGTATTTTTTTTAAATAATCTTCCATATTTATATTTTTAGCATTAAATATTAATCTAATAAAACATTACATAATCTATTTCAAAAAAATTACTCAATTTGCACCTTAACGTTTTAGATTAGATAAGTAAATATTTTTAAATAATGCTTTTAAGTGAGTTAAGCCATCCAAATCAATTACATGGTTTAACGGTATCACAATTAGAGGAAATTGCTTGTCAGATTAGAGAGAGACATTTGGAGGTAGTTTCAACAAGTGGAGGTCATCTAGGTCCTGGACTAGGGGTAGTTGAATTAACACTTGCTTTATATCAAACATTAGATCTTGATTTTGATAAGGTTGTATGGGACGTTGGTCATCAGGCTTATCCTCATAAGTTAATTACTGGACGTTTCAATGAGTTTGATTCTTTACGTCAACAAAAGGGCATAGCTGGTTATCTAAAACGTACTGAAAGTATATTTGATCATTTTGGAGCAGGTCACGCAAGTACATCAATATCAGCTGCGCTGGGAATGGCAATTGCCAGAGATAGAAAAGGGGAGGATTATAAATGCGTTGCAGTTATAGGTGATGGAGCATTAACGGGTGGAATGGCTTTAGAAGCGATAAATCATGCGGGACATTTACCACATACTCCCTTAGTTGTTGTTCTGAATGATAATGACATGTCAATATCGCCACCTGTTGGAGCTCTTTCAACATATTTAAATAGAGTGCGATTAAGTCCACCATTACAATTTTTATCAGATAGTGTTCAAGAAAGTGTAAAAAATATTCCTCTCATAGGTAGAGATATACCTGAAGATTTAAAAAATATAAAAGGAAGTGTTAGACGTTTAGCTGTACCAAAGGTAGGAGCAGTTTTTGAAGAGCTTGGTTTTACCTATATGGGACCAATTGATGGACATGATATTTCTAATCTTATAAATACATTCAATGCTGCGCATAGACTTAAAAAACCTGTTATGGTTCATGTTGTTACAACTAAAGGCAAGGGATATCCATATGCAGAAGCAGATCAAGTGGGTTATCACGCCCAATCATCTTTTGATCTTACGACTGGTAAATCAATTCCTTCAAGTAAGCCCAAACCAGTTAGTTATAGTAAAATATTTGGTCAAACGCTTTTAAAAATTTGCGAGCAAGATAGTAAAGTTATAGGCATTACAGCAGCAATGGCTACTGGAACTGGACTAGATTTATTACAAAAAAATATTCCAGAACAATATATTGATGTAGGAATAGCTGAACAACATGCAGTTACATTAGCAGCTGGAATGTCTTGTGATGGTCTTAAACCTGTTGTTGCTATTTACAGTACATTTTTGCAGCGCGCTTTTGATCAGCTAATACATGATGTAGGTATTCAGAATCTACCTGTATCTTTTGTTTTAGATAGAGCAGGAATTGTTGGTGCCGATGGTCCAACTCATCAGGGGCAATATGATATTAGCTATATGAGAGCGATTCCTAATTTTGTTTTAATGGCTCCTAAAGATGAAGCTGAACTACAAAGAATGTTAATTACATCTATTAATCACAAGGGACCAACAGCACTTCGCATTCCAAGAGGTTCAGGATTAGGTGTGGCAGTAATGGATGAGGGATGGGAGCCATTGAAGATTGGTGAAGGTGAAATATTAGAAGATGGTGATGATGTTTTAATTATTGCTTATGGTTCAATGGTTCAAGCCGCTACTGAAACTGCAAACTTACTAAAGAACAGAGGTATTAGTGCTTGTATTGTTAATGCAAGATTTGTTAGACCTCTTGATCAAGATTTAATAATACCGCTAGTAAATAAAATTAAAAAGGTAGTAACAATGGAAGAAGGTACATTAGTTGGGGGTTTTGGCTCGGCTATTGTTGAAATGTTAAACGACAATGAAATAAATGTACCAGTTTTAAGAATTGGTATTCCTGATGTACTTGTAGATCATGCATCACCTGACCAGAGTAAAGAAAAATTAGGACTTAAACCTGATCAGATGGCAGAAAAAATTATTAACAAATTTAATTTATCAAATTAAATTCTAAAATTACTGTGAAATAATTTTACAAAACACCTCTAGATGCTAATCCTAGAATTGCACCTATTCCGAAGATATGTCCTAAGCAATTAGCTCCTACGACAGAAGCATGACTTAAACCACCAAAGAATTGTGAATTAGGAATTTCAAAACCTTCATTAGGTTTTCTTATTGTGGCTCTTGCAATTGCATAAGCAAAAACATTACATACAATCATTACAATGGCGCATTTTGGTGACCATTCAAATGTTGCGGGAGCAGCCGCTGCTGCAAATAATGTAGTAAGCATAAAAAAACGTTATTTTTTATATTCTCCTTTATTTCGAGCAATAAATCACATAATTGTAAAAGGTCTTAAGAGTTATTTACTTCTAGACGATTTAACATTTTTATAAAGCCAAGTAAAATAACAAAATCGCTTAAGGTTAAGAAAAATTCTGCTGATCCATGAAGAAAGTCAACTTCTACAAGATTTCTGTGATAGTAACTAAGAGAAAATATTGAAATTACTATTGTTATAAATACAAATAATACAGTCAAAGAAAACCCAATTTTGATTAATTTATTTAATGACTTCATCTTGTACAAATAATATAAGAAAATCGAATATGGAATTATAGATGCTGCAAATAAGGCTGTATTATCAAATCTTGATAAGAAATTTAGAAATCTTAAAAAAAAATCATTCATAGGACACTTTTCTCTTATAAATTGCAATAGTTGCTATTGCTAATGTTGAGTTCCCTAGAAAAGTGAAAATCCCTTGAAGTGTAACTAACCCATATAATTCTGGTTGATTATCAAAAATATGCCAAGTAATTGCACACATGGCTCCAATTAAATTAGGTATCATTGCGAGACTTAACCAGTAATAAAGCTCTAGTTTTTTAAAGTTACTTATTTTGTTTATTATAAAAATTGCATAAATCCACTCTATTACTGAGCTGATATGAATTAACCATGTACTAAATGAAAGTTCGTGCAAAGTATCTATATATTTTTCTTTAAAACATTAAGAACTTCTTTAGCATGATTTATGGGTAATACACTTATCCATCGGTATGCTATTGCTCCTTCTGGTGATATCAAAAAAGTATTTCTATCGGAATAAGGAGGGATCCAGGAACCATATTTTGCACTAATAGTTCCATTGGGGTCAGATAATAATGTGTAATTTATTGATTTTTCACTGCAAAAACTGTCGTGAGAATCTTGATTGTCCGCACTTATTCCAATTATTTCAGCATTATATTTAGAAAAGTCTTTTTTTAATTGAGAAAATCCTTTTGCTTCTAGAGTACAACCAGCAGTAAAGTCCTTAGGATAAAAATACAAAACTATCCATTTACCTTTTAATTCATTCGAATCCCATATTTTTTTCGATTTAATACTTTTGTTTATTCCCTCTAAATTGAAACTAGGAGCTAAATCTCCTATCTCGGGAGCATAATCAAAAGCAATTGCAGATTTAAGATTAAATAATAATGATATTAATATTACAAAAAGGCCAAATAAACTCTTCATCAAAATCAGAACTTATTTAGATCCACTCCATTTGTTTTGGCAACCTTATCTAAACCAACCTTTTGTATTGATTTTAATGCCTTAGTACTAATTTTTATGTTTACCCACTTTTTACCTTCTTGCCACCAAAGCCTCCTTTTTTGAAGATTTACTTGTTGTAATTTCTTAGTACGTATATGCGAATGACTAACAGCCATTCCATTATTAGCTTTTGCGCCTGTCAGCTCACAAACCCTAGACATATCATTTAGTGAATATATGCATCAACTCTAACACACTACTTATGTTGATGTTTTAAGTAAATCTGAAATTAAATCGGCATTATTATTTTGCAAATTTATAATTTGTTCTTGATCTAATCCTCCTACACTTAATTTCGCCATGTCATAAACATGATTAGCAATTTTTGATGCTAATGGATTTTCAACTGGGTCGTTTTTATCAAGAATAATTTTATTACCAGTTATTTTATTTAATCCTGCAATGAGTGGATGTTCTTTATTTATTAATAGGACATGATATTCAGGTAAACCAGGCATTTTTTGTTCCATATATGCCCCCATATCGTTTATTCTTCTCATTTGTTCAGGTAACAATATCATTGCTGGAGGAGCATCTTTACTTTTAAGAGATTGAACTTTTACTGTTACTTTATCGTTATTTAAAGCTTTAGAAATAATATCCTTTAGATTATCTGTGTTTGATTTGCCATCTTTATCAACTATTTCTTTTGATTCTTTATCTTCAAGCTCATTTATTTCAGAATCAACTCTTTGAAATTGATAATTTTCATTTTTACTTTCTATCCATGGAAGAAATTGTGCATCTATTAAAGGATCAGATTTGATTACTTCTTTGTTGTCAGATAAACAAATATTTAAAGCACTAGATTGACCAATTACATCAGAACAATAAATAATTTTTTTGGAATCGACTATGTTATTTCTCTCCTTATAATTTGATAATGTTGTGTAAAACTTTTCTTTAGATTTTATAAGAGATTTATCGTCGAGATATTTTTTTACGTCCTTATCAGAATTTATAATTGTTTCAAAAATAATACTATTTTCTACAAGTTCAGCAAACTTTTCGTCTTCGATAGCACCAATCTTAATAAAGGCAGATATTGAATCCCAAATCTCTGTATAAAATTCAGGAGTATTTTTTAATAAATCTTTTAACTTATTAGCAATTTTTTTGGAAATGAATGATGAAATTGATCTGACTTTTCTATCAGTTTGCAATGCACTTCTACTTACATTTAATGGTATATCTGTAGAGTCAATTACACCTCTCAAGGGTAATAGATATTTAGGTACAATTTCCTTTATTGAGTCACTTACAAATACTTGGTTGCAAAATAGTTTTATTTCGCCTTTTTCCCAATCGGCTCTTCCAGATAATTTAGGAAAATACAAAATACCTTGAATGTCGTATGGATAATCTGTGTTTAAATGAATCCATAAAAGAGGATCTCCTTGAAAAGGATATAAATATTTATATAGTTCAATATAATCTTCATCCTTTAGTTCACTAGGTTGTTTTCTCCATGGAGGATTTTTCTTATTAATTGTTTCACCCTCTAATAGAACATCTATAGGCATAAAGTCACAATATTTTTTAATAAGCGATTTAATTCTCTCTGGTTCTATAAATTCTTTTTCTTCATCCATTAAATGAAGGATTACATCTGTTCCGACTGAATCTCTTTCAGATTCTTCTAATGTGAAGTTAGGTGAGCCATCACATGACCAATTAAAAGTTTTACTATTACCTATGGCTGATTTAGTTAAAATATTGACTTTATCTGCGACCATAAAACTAGAATAAAAACCCAATCCAAAATGTCCTATAAATTCGTCATTATCTTTTTTATATTTAGTTAGAAACTCTTCAGCACTAGAAAAAGCAACTTGGTTTATATATTTTTTTATTTCTTCATCATTCATTCCAATACCATTATCAGAAATTTTTAAGATATTTTTTTCCCTATCAATAGTAATTTTTACTTGAGGTTCATCACAATTTTCACAATCTCCAGCCATTGAGGCCATTCTTCTTTTACTAATTGCATCTACAGCATTACTAACGAGTTCTCTTAAAAAAATTTCGTGATCAGAATATACAGCTTTTTTTATTATTGGAAAAATATTTTCGGTATTTATTCTAATTTCGCCTTTTTCCATTTTAATTTCTTTTTTTTGAACTATTAGATTTTATTTCCTATTTTAAGGGTAATCAAGTTTAATTAGGAGTATTGTCCGTACTATATATTTATATTGTCGTAGCTTATTCAAATTGCATTTTTTTTTATTAATCTCAAAGGGAAAAATTATTTAATCCATTGAATTTCAGTACAATTATGTTCTTTCATAAGAATGTTGGCTTTTGAATTTTCATTACATGGATTCAAATATAATATTGTAATTATCCCTTTTTTTTGCAATGCTTTTTGCTCATTTATACCTTTATCTAATAAATAAGAATCTTTAAATAACAGCAACACTTTCTTTTTAGTTTGAGATTTTTCAACTATCAATTCTCTTAAATTATCTATAGAGATTGTGAATCCAATTCCATTAATTATTTTTTCATTAGGATTAAAATATCTTACTAATTCGTCATATCTACCACCTTTTGCAATTATGGTTTTAACATTTTTATTATCGCAAATAAGTTGAAAAACTATACCTGCATATAAATTAAGATGAGGTTGATAAGTAGGATCAAGTTGTATTTTTATATTATATTTTTTTGAAATTTTTGATAAAGTATTAAATAAACAGTCAAGTTCCTCAATAACATTATTATTACCATAAACATTTTTAAGCTTTTTGAGTATGATTGCAGGTTCCCCTCTTGTAAATAATAATTCCTTCAGTATTGCTTTATCATTGTTGTCAATATTTAATTTATCTAATGATTCTTGATCTAAATTTACCATGCATTTTTTAATCTCCTCATAATTATTATTTTTATAATTGAATAATATTAAATCCATTATTTTTGTTGTACTAACAAGAAGAATTAGATTACAACTTTCAATTAAATTAATATTATCAATTGCATCAAATAATATATTAATCACCTCTATCTCAGGGTATTGAGTGTCATAACTGATTAGTTCTATACCGCTTTGTAAATTTTCTTGAAATTTAAAAGTATTTTTATAACTTTGCTTTTTATTAAATACAATACCACTATTAAAAAGTCTTATTGGTCTCTTCTTATTTAATAATCTTGTGGATGTTAATTTAACAATTGATGTAGTCATTTCTGGTCTTAAACATAATGAACTATTACTTACTATTCCAATAAGTTCGTCCCCATCAATTACTTCTCTACCTTTGATTGTCTCAAGATCATTAATAAATGAAGGTGAAATTTCTTCATAACCCCACAACTTATATACATCATTTAAATCATTAACAATTGAGGAGTTATTCCTTACATCTATTAAATTAAATTCTTTAATATCACTCATTTTAAAACGATAATTTCATTTTTAAGTGTAAAGTTGTTTATTTAGAGGAGTTACTTTGCTTAATTCCGTTTTTAGCTCTTCTTCAAGTCTAGGACTGCAAGCCAATATTCTTCCAGAGCTAAGATTAAATTCACCGTTAGGGTAATCAGAAACGGAACCACCAGCTTCTTTAACAATAATAGCACCAGCAGCTAAATCCCATATTTCTAGACCTCTTTCCCAATATCCATCTATTTTCCCTGAGGCAACAAATGCTAAATCAACAGCCGCTGCACCTCCTCTCCTTACTCCTCTAGTTTTATGTGTTAAGTAACAAAATTCTGCATAATTATTATCTTCAGTATCAAACCTATCATATGAAAAACCTGTTACGAGGAGACTATCGATAAGAGAATTAGCATCTGATACCATCAGTTTTTTATCATTGCAATATGAACCTTTCCCTATGCATGCAGAATAAAGTTCGTTTAAATATGGTACTGATATAGCACCTAAGATAGGATTATTTTTATATAAGAGACCTATTGAAGTTCCAAAGAATGGATAACCGTGAGAATAGTTAGTTGTTCCATCTAATGGATCAATGCACCAAGTTAATTCCGAAGTCTTTATTAATTTTCCTGATTCTTCTGCATGAATAGAAATTTCGGGAGTTTTACTTGTTAAGTACTCCTTGATTTTCTCTTCTACTTCTAAATCTACGTTGGTAACTAAATCACCTTTTCTCCCTTTTGAAGTGATTGTTTGAATTTTTTTATAATTTTTAATTAGAATTTCATTACCTATAAGAGCACTCTCTTTAGCTATGTTAGTAAGTAAAATTAAATCAATTTCTGAATTGATTTTTTTAAATTCTTGAATTTCAAACATAATAATTAATCTTCCTCAAATTCCCAGGGAGGAGCTTTCCTCGTTTTCCCCTTACCGAAATATTGGCCAAATTGTAAATCATAAACCTCATCATAATAGGTAGTCTCGACTTCAATATCTTCTATTACTTTCGCAACACAAAGAAGAGCATAACCCTTATCTTTTAAATCTTGGGATACTCCCATTGCTTCTGGTTGTTCAAGCTTACCCGAAATGATTTTTACCGCACAACTTGTACAGCATCCATTCCTGCAGGAAAATGGAAGTCTTAAACCTTTTTTTTCAAATTCTTTTAAAATATATTCTTTATCACTAATATTTTCCTGATATACTTTACCAGTTTCTTTATTCCTAATAGTGACTTTAAAAGTCTTTTTCAAGTAACTTTCCTCAATAATGGTATATAAAAAGGGTAAAATATAAATATTAGGAGAGGTGGCCGAGTGGTTGAAGGCGCAGCACTGGAAATGCTGTATAGGGGCAACTTTATCGAGGGTTCGAATCCCTCTCTCTCCGTTTTATTTTAATTGATAGAGATATAAAATAACAATCAGAATTTTAACTAATCAATACTTTATAAATTTTATGTAATTTGTAAAAGTAAAAAAAATAAGTAAATGATTTTATTTATTTAAATAAAGTTGAAATTAATAGATTTTTATTATTATATGTAGATAACAGAGAATTTAAATTGATTAAATTATTAGTTAAGGATAACTTTTAATTAATCAAGTAATACTATGGGGCAAATAGTTGGGATTGATTTAGGTACTACTAACTCCGTTGTAGGAGTTATAGAGGCTGGCCGCCCCGTTGTAATTGCAAATTCAGAGGGTACAAGAACAACCCCTTCGATAGTTGGATTCACTAAAAACTCCGAAATTGTTATTGGTGATCAGGCTCGAAGGCAACTTGTTTTAAATCCTAAAAATACATTTTATAACTTAAAAAGATTCATCGGACGAGATTGGGATGAACTTGATGAAACAAGTATTTCTGTTCCGTATAATGTTAAATCTAATGATAGAGGTAGTGTTAGAATTCTAAGTCCATTTACAGAGCGAGAGTATGCCCCTGAAGAGTTAATAAGTTCGATAATAAGAAAATTAATTAATGATGCAGAAACTTATTTAGGAGATACGATTGATTCTGCCGTAATTACTGTACCTGCCTATTTTAACGAGTCTCAGAGGCAAGCTACAAAGGATTCTGCCGTGTTAGCTGGGATAAAAGTTGATAGAATTTTAAATGAACCAACAGCAGCGGCATTAGCCTATGGTTTTGAAAAAAGCTCTTCCAATAACGTACTAGTTTTTGATTTAGGTGGAGGGACTTTTGATGTTTCTTTGTTAAGGATATCTAATGGTGTTTTTGATGTAAAAGCGACCTGTGGAGATACTCAACTTGGAGGTAATAATTTTGATTCCAAAATAGTAGATTGGATTGCTGAACGATTTCTTGAGAAACATAAGATTGATTTAAGACGAGATAGGCAAGCTCTTCAAAGACTTACAGAAGCTGCTGAGAAGGCTAAATGTGAATTGTCAGGACTACAAAAAACTAAAATTTCCTTACCTTTTATAACTACAAGTGAAGCTGGACCATTACATATTGAAGAGGAATTCGATAGGAAATTATTTGAATCGTTATCTGATGATCTTCTCGATAGATTGCTTGAACCTGTTCAAATTGCTTTAGAAGATTCTGGTTGGGATGCTGAAGAAATTGATGAAGTCGTCCTTGTTGGTGGAAGTACTCGTATACCAATGGTTCAACAATTAGTTAAAACTCTTGTTCCTAATGAGCCATGTCAATCTGTAAACCCTGATGAAGTTGTTGCAATTGGTGCTGCAATACAATCTGGAATAATTAGTGGAGATTTACGTGATTTACTTTTAAATGATGTAACTCCTTTATCCTTAGGATTAGAAACTATTGGAGGACTTATGAAGGTTCTTATTCCACGTAATACCCCAATACCAGTAAGGCAATCAGATGTTTTTAGTACTTCGGAATCTAATCAATCGTCAGTAGTTGTGCAAGTTAGACAAGGCGAGAGACCACTGGCTTCAGAAAACAAATCATTAGGAAAATTTAGATTGTCAGGTATACCTCCCGCACCTAGAGGGATTCCCCAAGTACAAGTTGCTTTCGATATTGACGCAAATGGATTGTTAGAAGTCAGTGCGACTGATAGAACTACAGGTAGAAAACAAACAGTAAGTATTTCTGGAGGTTCGAATTTAAATGAACAAGAAATTAATATGATGATCGCTGAAGCCAAGTCAAAAGCAACAGAAGATAGGATGAAAAGATCAGTAATTGATAGGAAAAATAATGCACTTACACTAATTGCTCAAGCCGAAAGAAGATTAAGAGACGCTTCATTAGAATTTGGACCATATGGAGCAGAGCGACAACAGAGGGCGGTAGAGCTTGCAATTCAGGATGTTGAAGAATTTATAGATGATGATGATCCTCAAGAATTAGAAATTTCTGTAAGTTCATTGCAAGAAGCCCTTTTTGGCTTAAATAGAAAATTTGCTGCTGAGAAGAAAGTTGATAGTAATCCTCTACAAGGAATTAAAAATACCTTTGGCTCTTTAAAAGATGAATTATTTTCAGATGATTACTGGGATGATGATCCTTGGGACAATCAAATGAATAGTAATTCTAGGAATTCAAGGTATGGTAACTCTAGGGATGACGATCCATGGGACAATGACTACTTCCTCTAAAAAAGACTATTTGTCGATTTTAGGTTTATCCTCTGAATTCGACGAAATTGAACTTAAAAAAGCTTTTCGTAGAGAAGCAAGAAAATGGCATCCCGATTTAAATAAAAATGATATCAATGCTGAGGATAGATTTAAATTAATTAATGAAGCTTACGAATTCTTACGTGATCCTGCCAGACGAGTTAAATCTAAAGATTCTAATGCCTCTAATGAAGAAAATTTTAAAAACTACAGGACAGGTTTTCCTGAATTTAAAGATTATCTCAATTCTCTATTTGGATTTGAATACGAATCTGAATTAGATAACGAAAGCTATGATGACAAATCTTCTGATTTTTATGAAGATGAAAAGCCTGATGAAATATTTAATGAAGAAGAGTTTAATAGTTACGACTATCCAGCAAGATCTCCAGAAGAACCACCACCCGTAAAACTTTATCAAGATATCGAAACTATTATCGAATTAACCCCGGATGAAGCACTTAGTGGGGCTTCTGTATTAATAGAATTAGAAGATCAAACTGTTGTAGAAGTTGATACTCCCCCATTCGCAGGAGATGGTTGGAGATTGAGATTAGAAAATATTGCTAAAGGTGGAAAAGATCATTATTTACAATTAAAAGTCCAAACTGAAAATGGACTTCGAATAGATGGTCTACGTGTTCTTTATAAATTAGAGTTATTTCCCCCCGACGCCCTTCTTGGATGTGCAGTAGAAGTTCCTACTCTTGATGGAAATGTAACTCTTCAAGTACCTCCAAAGTCTTCAACTGGAAGATTGTTAAGACTTAAGGGTCGAGGCTTGAGTTTTGGAGATAATATTGGAGATCAGTTTGTTGAAATCCTGGTTGTTATTCCTGCTGACATAAATGATGAGGAAATAGCTTTATATACCAGACTTCAAGAATTATCACTATCAGATGAATAGTTAAATAATATATAATAATTTTAAAAAAGTTTTTATGAATATTTATGTTTTACTTTATAATTTTGGTACAGAGAAAGAAGGAATACATTCAATAGAGTTAAAAGGTAGGACTATAGTTCTAATGTTTGAAGAAAAAGATGATGCGGAACGTTACTGTGGACTTTTAGAGGCTCAGGATTTCCCATTGCCTACAGTAGAAATAGTTTCGATAGATGAAATTAGAGATTTTTGTACAAAACTAGATTATGAATGTAAATTAGTTGAGAAAAATTTTGTGCCAAAGACAGCAGAGGATAGATTACTAATTTCTCCTCCTCAAAAAAATTTAGAAGTGGAGACTTGGAACGAAGAAGAGAGTAAAGAAGAAAATATAGATGAAAATATAGATTTAAATTCCATTAAGGAGAATCTTGAAAAGCTTCTCTAAGGTTTAAAATAAAAATTAAAGTTAATTAAACTCACAATGACAAAAGCTTTATTTGAAACTGATGCAGGAAATATAAATATTGAATTATTTTCTAATGATGCACCTAATACAGTTAATAATTTCACAAAACTAATTAGTGAAGGTTTTTATGATGGATTGGCCTTTCATCGTGTCATACCAGGTTTTATGGCTCAAGGTGGTTGCCCTAATACACGTGCTGGATCTTCAGGCATGCCTGGAACAGGTGGACCAGGATATAAAATTAATTGTGAAATCAATTCTAATAAACATCTAAAAGGCTCGCTATCAATGGCTCATGCAGGAAAAAATACAGGTGGAAGTCAATTTTTTATAGTTTATGAGGCACAACCTCATTTGGATGGAGTACATACTGTCTTTGGAAAAACAGATGATATGGATATTGTTTTAAAACTAACAAACGGCTCAAAAATTATTAAAGCCAGTTTAGTTTAAGATAATTTTTTATCAAAAATAATACTAAACGTTTCTTTATCGAGATTAAATTTCCTAGTGGATGAGTACAATTCTTCATTTTTTAGTGAAAAATTGGTATTTTTTAATTTAATATTGTTTTTTGGATGTAAAGCCTGTTGAATATTTTTTGATACGATAATTCCAACTTTTGAACTTTTATTATATTCCGATAAAAATTGAATAAAGATTTCAATCTTATTAATTTCATTATCATTAATAGTGAAATCTTCTCTGGTTTTGTCATGTACTATTTTCCATACTAATTTAGGTCTATTCCAAAAAGCTAATAGTCTAGGAGAGCTTTCTAACATAATATTTATTTTATTTATTTCGCAGAATTCAATTATTTTATTTTTAATAGGAACTAAATCTATTGATTTATAGTCACCATCAAGGAAAATTGCAATATAAGGATCTATATCTATAGAATTTAATTTTTCTTCTTCTAACATATGTCCAAGTTTTTGTCTCTTTACATTTAGATATTCAGAATTATGCTCTCCAGGACATATCACTAATGGGACTCTCTCAGTAACTTCTATTCCATATCCACCTAATCCAGCAATTTTTCTAGGATTATTTGTAAGTAGTTTTAACTTTTTGATCCCAAGGTCAGTTAATATTTGTGCACCAACTCCATAATTTCTTAGGTCTGCAGGGAAACCCAATTTTTCATTTGCTTCTACAGTATCCAAACCACCATCTTGTAAACTATATGCTTTTAATTTATTAATCAAACCAATACCTCTTCCTTCTTGTCTTAAATAAACAACCACACCCTCTTCTTCTTTCTCAATCCTTGCTAACGCAGCCTCTAACTGGGGTCTACAATCACAACGTAGTGATCCAAAAGCATCACCGGTTAAACATTCAGAATGCATTCTTACTAATACTGGTTCACTTAATTTATTTGACTTTTGCTTTACTAGTGCAATATGTTCAGAACCGTCAAGTTCATTTTTGTATCCATATGCCTTAAAATTACCGAAAATACTTGGAAGTATTGCATCAGATTTTCTATAAACAAATCTTTCGTTTTGAAATCTATAACTGATTAGGTCTGCAATGGATATTAGCTTCATTCCCCATTCTTTTGCATATTGCTTAAGTTGGGGAAGTCTTGACATTGAGCCATCTGGATTTTGAATTTCACAAATCACACCGGCAGGATAAAGACCAGACATAGCAGCAATGTCTACAGCGGCTTCGGTATGTCCAGCTCTTTTTAATACTCCTCCCTTTTTTGCTCTTAGTGGAAATATATGTCCTGGTCTTCTTAAATCTTCAGGCTTAGTTGAAGGATTTATTGCAACTTGGATAGTTTTAGCTCTATCCTCTGCTGATATTCCAGTAGTTACGTTATTCTCAGGACCTGCATCAATTGAAATAGTAAATGCAGTTTGATTTTCATCTGTATTCCTATCAACCATTAAAGGGAGATCTAGGGCATCTAACTTCTCTCCTTGCATCGCTAAACATATTAAACCTCTACCCTCTGTTGCCATAAAATTAATTTGTTGAGGAGTTGCAAACTGAGCCGCACAAATTAAATCTCCTTCATTTTCTCTTCTCTCATCATCAACAACAATTATGCATTCTCCATTTCTTATGGCAGCTAATGCATCGCTTATGGGATCAAATTCTATATTAAAATTTTCGTTATTATCCACAATTGTTCCATTATTTGATTTGGGACTTGTTTCTTTCATTATTACTATTCAATATAGAAAAAAGTGTTTAAATTATTATTTTTGTCAACACTTATAATCCTATCTTAAAGTCTGCCAATAAAGAGAAATGAATGTTGCAATAGTTGGTGCCACTGGTTACGGGGGAATACAAGCAGTAAATCTATTAAAGAATAATAAAAATTATAAAATTTCTTATTTAGGAGGTAATAAATCTTCCGGAACAAAATGGAGCGATAATTTTCCATTCATAAATTTAGAGTCTGACAATTTAATTGAAAAAATATCAATAGATAGAATCGCCGATAAAGCTAATGTGGCTTTACTTTGCTTGCCTAGTGGAATTTCATCTACATTAACAAGAGGTTTATTAGACAAAGGAGTAAAAGTAATTGATTTATCAGCCGATTATAGGTATAAGTCTCTTGATCAATGGAAAAATATATACTCTAATGAAGCGAAAAAATATAAGAGAGATGACGATGACCTATGTAAGGAAGCAGTTTATGGTCTTCCTGAAATTAATTTCAATGACATATCTAAAGCAAGATTAATCGCCTGCCCTGGATGTTACCCAACATCTGCTCTTATTCCTCTTAGTCCATTCTTATCCCAAGGGATTATTGATAATGAAGGTATAGTAATAGATTCAAAAAGTGGTACATCAGGTGGAGGCAGAGAACCACATCAAAAATTATTATTCTCTGAATGTGGAGATGGTCTGTCTGCCTATGGACTAATAAATCATAGACATACTTCAGAAATAGAACAAATTGCAAGTTTTATTTCTGGTAATGATATTGAACTACTATTTACTCCTCATTTAATACCAATGACAAGAGGTATGCATTCGACAATATATGGAAGATTACGGGATCCAGGTTTAACTTCTTCTGATTGTAGGATTATATTAGAAAATTATTATAGAAACCACTCGCATATTCGAGTATTACCAGTTGATATTTATCCTTCCACCAAGTGGGTTAAGAATACAAATGAAATCCATCTCTCTGTCAAAGTTGATACTAGAAATGGAAGAGTAATTATTTTATCAGTAATAGATAATTTAATTAAAGGACAAACAGGGCAAGCCATACAAAATCTTAATCTAATATCTGGATTGCCAATAAATAATGGGTTAGAAATGATTAATCATTACCCATAAATTTATTCCGGATAATATATCCAGCCTGAGAAATTGAGAGTGGTAATATTTTATGTTCCAATATATGTAATTTCTGAGTTATTGTCTCTAAATTATCCTTATCCGAAATAGCTAATGCTGCTTGCATAATTAAGGGACCACTATCAACCTCTGGTTCTACAAAATGTACTGAACAACCTGTGATCTTGGCATCATTTGTTATAGCTTCTTTAATTGCATTACTTCCTTTAAAAGAAGGAAGTAATGATGGATGAATATTTATTATTTTATTCTTAAATTCATTAACAAATTTTGATGACATAATTTTCATCCAACCCGCCATAACAACAAGTTCTATATCCTGTTTTTTTATTGTATTAATAATTTCATCCTCAAAATAATCCTTATTTTCATAATCAGAACTTTTAATTACCTTATAAGAGATATTAGAGTTTTTAGCTCTTGATATACAGCCAGCCTCTGATTTGTTTGTAATTAAAATCTTAATATCTATATCAAATTTATTTGAATTGGAGAGATCAATTAATTCTTGAAAATTTGATCCTTCACCTGAAGCTAAAATTGCTATTTTTAATTTTGGTGAAAATTCTCTAAGTTGTGAAATTTCAGGTGAAATTAAATAATTGAATGATTTATCCAAAAGCTGATATTTTTATTGAATAATAAATCAGATATAAATAAAAAAAACCCCTAATAGTATTTATTAAAATTCACAAACATTATGATCTAAAAATAATATAACTAAATAAATTGAAATGATTAGTATTTACGAAGAATAAACTAGATATAATAAACAAAGTAAGAAAATAGTCAAAATATAAAATGAATAATGACTTTAATTCATGGGATAAATATTGCAACTACCTTTGGTTTGATAAACAAGTAAATATATGGTTAGATATCAGCAAAATAAATTTTACTCTCGACCAAATATCATCTTTAGAAAATAAATTTAAAAACGTTTTTTCAGCCCTTAAAGAATTAGAAGCTGGCGCGATTTCAAATATTGATGAGAAAAGACAAGTTGGACATTATTGGTTAAGAAATCCATCTGTTGCTCCAAGTAATCTTATAAAGGATGCAATCAATAATGAGATTAGAGATATTTCAGAATTTGGAGAAAATATATTAGAGGGTAAAATCACCAATAATAAAAATCAAAAATTTACTAACGTTTTATGGATAGGTATTGGAGGAAGCGGTTTAGGTCCATTATTAATAACTGAAGCCTTACAAAAGAATTCTTGTGGATTGAATTTTTCATACATTGATAATATTGATCCATTTTTAATAAGTGAGAAATTAGATGAATTAGATGATAAATTGGCTACTACATTATTTGTTGTTGTAAGTAAGTCAGGTGGAACACCTGAACCAAAAATAGCAATGAATATAATTAAAAAGCATGTAGAAAATAAAAATTTAGACTGGAACTCAAACGCAATAGCAATAACAATGAAAGATAGTCAATTATATAAAAAAGCACAACTTGAGAATTGGTTGAAAATATTTAATCTTCCTGATTGGGTTGGCGGCAGAACCAGTATTACTAGCTCAGTTGGCCTGCTTCCTTTAGCTCTTATTAATCGAGATGTTTCTGAATTTATTAAAGGTGCAGCAATAATGGATGACTTAACACGGATACCTAATATTAAAGACAATCCTGCTGCTTTACTATCATCAGCATGGTTTTTTTCGGGTGATGGAATAGGTAAGAGAGATATGGTTGTATTACCTTATAGAGACAGGTTACAAGTATTTAGTAAATATCTTCAACAATTAGTTATGGAGTCTCTAGGTAAAAAGTTTAATAGGAAGGGTGAAATCGTACATCAAGGAATATCTGTTTTTGGTAATAAAGGCTCTACTGATCAACATGCATATGTTCAACAGTTAAGAGATGGTATTGATAATTTCTTTTGTGTTTTTATAGAGTTACTTGATACCCCTAATAGTAATTACTATTTTGACTCTGAAAATCCTAAAGAATTTTTATCAGGATTTTTACAAGGTACAAGATCTGCACTATCAAACGAAAATAGGCAAAGCATAACAATCACCTTGGATAAGTTAAATTGTTTAACGCTAGGTGCCTTAATTGCTCTATTTGAGCGTGCTGTTTCTTTTTACGCAGAATTAGTTGATATAAATGCTTATGATCAACCTGGTGTAGAAGCTGGTAAAAAAGCAGCCGCAGAAATAATTGATTATCAAAAACAAGTAACAGAAATATTTAATAATGGCGAAGAATTGTCAATCAAAGAAATTGCTTCTCTTGTTGGAAATTCATCAGCTGAGCCAATATTTTTTATAATTCGTCAGATGTGTTTTGGTAATGATGACTATCTTATAACTGGAGACTGGTCTAACCCAAGTACAATAAGAATTAAAAAAATTAGTTAATACTAAACGACAATATTTATAATTCTGCCTTTTACAATTATTATTTTTCTGATTGTTTTATTATCAATCCATTTTTTTACATTAGGTCTAATTAATGTTTTTTCCTTAATTTCATCATCAGAAATATTAATTTCTACATTAATTTTATCTCTTACTTTTCCATTTATTTGAATTACTAATTCATAGCTATTTTCCTTAAGAGCATCTTCATCGAATACTGGCCATTTTTCTAGGTGTACAGATTTTGAATTACCAATTAAATGCCAGATTTCATCGGAAATATGAGGAGCAAATGGTGCTAATAATATACAAAATTTCATAAGAGCTTCTCTTCTTAAGTCTTTATTTACATGATTTAAGTTCGAGGATATTGAATTATAAAACTTCATTAATTCTGATATTGCTGTATTAAATTGATTGTTTTTTATATCATTAGAAATTTCTTTTATAGCAATATTTATAGACTTTAATAATGAGCTTTCATTTTCTTTTTTAAGTTTATCTGCTTCATGGGTAATATCATTATTACTGTAATCTAAGAAAAGTTTCCATATTCTACATAGAAATCTATATTGACCTTCTACATCAGAATCTCCCCATTCGAGGTCTTTTTCAGGAGGGGCTTTAAATAAAATAAACATTCTTGCTGTATCTGCTCCATATTTTTTTATTACAGATTCAGGATCTATACCGTTATATTTTGACTTTGACATTTTTTCAAAAAGAACTTCAAGTTTTGAATTGTCTTTTGGATCTTTTGGATTAGTTATATCTTTAATATCAGTTGGAGAGATATATTTTCCAGTTATGGAATTTTTATAAGCTGCAGATTGAACCATACCTTGTGTCAAGAGCCTTTTAAATGGTTCATCAATATCAAAAAGATTATTGTCCCTTAGGGCTTTGGTAAGAAATCTTGCATAAAGCAAATGTAAAATTGCATGCTCTACACCTCCAACATATTGATCAACAGGTAACCATTTATTAATTTTTTCTTTTTCGAATGGCTTTGTTAAAGATTTTGATGAAGGATATCTTAAAAAATACCATGATGAACACATGAAGGTGTCCATAGTATCCGTTTCTCTACTCGCCAAATTACCGCATTTTGGACATGTAGTATTAATCCAACTTTGATTACTACCTAGAGAATTAATTTTATTAGAGGATATTTTAATCTCATTTGGTAATCTAACTGGAATATCCTTTTTATTTACTGGAACAGAACCACAATTAGTACACTTAATAATTGGAATTGGACATCCCCAATATCTTTGCCTAGAAATTAACCAATCTCTCAAACGAAATTGAATTTTATTTTCAGCCCATCCATTTCGTTCACCATGTTCTGAAATATGTTTTTTGGCATCACTATTATTTAAGCCATCAAAATTATTTGAGTTAATTAAAAAACCATTATCCGTAAAAGCATTAGTTAATTCGCTGGCAATTTTATCTTTATCCTTAATAATTACTTGTTTAATATCAATAGAATTGATTTTGGCATATTCAAAATCCCTTTCATCATGTGCTGGGACTCCCATAACAGCTCCAGTTCCATATTCATCAAGAACATAACTTGCTATCCAGATAGGAATTTCCTTTGAATTTATTGGATTTATAGCTATATAATTTGTTGGAATACCAATTTTTTTTTGATCTTTATCTTTACTTTCTTGTAAATAGATTTTTAAATTTTCTAGTTTACTTAAAATTTTATTATCAGATATTTTTTTAATTAATGGATGATTAACTGATATTGCTAAATAAGTTACCCCAAATAAAGTATCAGGTCTTGTTGTGAATACTTGTATTTTTTCCTTTTTAAATTCTTTTATTTTAAAATTTATATTTGTACCTATTGATTTACCAATCCAATTTTCCTGCATTATCTTTACTCTTTCAGGCCACTCATTTAATTTTTCTAAATCTTGCAATAACTCTTCTGCATAATCAGTAATTTTTAAAAACCATTGAGTTAAAAGTTTCTTTTCAACTATCGCTCCAGATCTCCATGATTTACCTTCTGAATCAACCTGCTCATTGGCTAAAACAGTATTATCAATCGGATCCCAATTTACCTCAGACTCCTTTTGATAAACAAGACCAGCTTTATGTAATTCCAAAAATAAAAATTGAGTCCATACGTAATAATTTTCATCACAAGTGGCAAATTCTCTATCCCAATCAACAGAAAGACCTAATAATTTTAATTGTGATTTCATATGAGCGATATTTTGTTTAGTCCACTTATCAGGATTTATTCCTCTTTCTATCGCCGCGTTCTCAGCAGGTAAACCAAATGCGTCCCAACCCATCGGATGTAACACTACTTTGCCCTGAAATCTTTGAAATCGTGCAATTAAGTCTGTTATTACATAATTGCGCACATGACCCATATGAAGGTTTCCTGAAGGGTAGGGAAACATGGATAAGGCATAAAATTTTTCTTTATTACTTGCTTGCTCATCTGTATTATATAAGTTGTCGTCTTCCCAGATTTTCTGCCATTTACCCTCTATATCAGATGGTTTATATAAATTAGTTGCTCTGTTATCTGTATTTTCAGAAGTAATCACTTATTTTAGATTTAGTAAAATATTATTTTAATATTGATTCTATAAAAAGAAATAGATTGTTAAAAGCTTTATTTTATAATTAAAATTTATTAGATATATATTTTTAAATGAACAATATAATATTTGAAAAATATCATGGTAATGGCAACGATTTTATAATAGTTGATTCCAGAAATAGTAATATTTACAAAAAATTTCTATCTGATAAAACAATCGATATAAAAAATTTATGTGATCGACAATTCGGTATAGGTGGTGATGGCGTAATTTTCATATTGGAACCTGATAGAAATAATTACGCAAAAATGATTATCTATAATTCAGATGGTTCGGAGGCTCAAATGTGTGGAAATGGTATCAGGTGTTTAGTCCAATATCTAAACGATTCCAATAAAGGTTCTTATAGCGTTTCTGAATATAGGATAGAAACAAAAGCTGGTATAAAAATTGCTCAATATAATAAAGGCGAAATTACTGTAAAAATGGGAAAACCAATATTAGAAACTAAATCTATTCCAACAAAAATAGATACAAAAATCAATTCAATTCCTTCATACCTCTTTAAAGAAATGAATTTTGAACAACAGGGATATGCCGTGGGGATGGGAAATCCACATTTGATATTTTTTCTTCAAGATATCACTAAAATATCACTTTCACTATTAGGTCCAGTGTTTGAAAAACATGAATTATTTCCTGAAAAAACAAATGTTCATTTTTCCCAAATAATAAATAGAGATAATATTAACGTACTTGTATGGGAAAGAGGAGCAGGCGCAACATTAGCTTGTGGAACAGGAGCTTGTGCTGTACATGTGGCAGCATACAAACTAGGTTTATGTAATTCAAAAACAGAAATAAATCTACCAGGAGGTAATCTTATAATTAATTGGTCTAGATCAGAAGATGATATTTTGATGACTGGTAATGCAAAAAAAGTTTTTTCTGGAACATATATTCTAAAGTAGATGGACAATAAGTATATTTATCTTGATAATGCATCTACTACTCCATTATCTAAGAATGTATTAAATAAAATAAATTCTACATACAAAAACTATTGGAGTAATTCATCCTCAACTTATAAATATGGAATTAGATGTGCGACATACTTAGAGAAAATAAGACTTAAAATAGCAAAGATTTTAAATGCAAATACAGAAGATATTGTTTTTACATCAGGCTCTTCAGAATCGACATCATTAGTATTTAGTAATCTTAGTGATAAATATAAGTGTGGAAGAGTTGTTATCTCTAATGTTGAACATCAAGCCACAATGATTTCAGCAAATAAGCTAAAAAGAAAAGGGTGGGAAATCTATAAATGGCCAGTTAATAGAGATGGGATTATAAATATATCAAACATTAATGAAGTAATTAAAAATAACACAAATCTTGTTTCGCTAATTTGGGGTCAGAGTGAAGTAGGCACTTTACAACCTGTCCAATTAGTTGGAACTAAATGCAAGGAATTAGATATTTTATTTCATATCGATGGGACACAGATATTAAGTAACGGTATTTTTAATTGGAAAGAACTTAACTGTGATCTATTAAGTTTATCTGCACATAAATTTGGAGGTCCTAAAGGCATAGGATTGCTATTGACGAATTCAAAATCTAGATTGTTATTAAAAAATAATGATATTTCACTATCTCAAGAATATTCAATAAGACAAGGAACAACTCCTTTGCCATTAATAGCCGGAATGTATCAGTCAATAAAAAATATTAAGGGAAGAATTAAATTCAATTCGTATAATGCCGAGTTCGAAAATAATAAAAAAGTACTGCTTAGAAAATATCTTATAAATAAAATAACTAATAATCCAAATATTAAAATTACAGGTAGTAGTACTGAAAGACTTCCAAATCACATATCATTTCTTTTATTTAATAAGAAATTAGAACCAATAAAAGCTTATAAAGTTATTAATTATATGTCTGATAATAATGTAGCTATAAGTAGTGGTAGTGCTTGTTCTAGCTCCTCAGGAAAACATAGTCTTACTCTTGAAAATATGGGATATGATAGTAATCAACTTTATTCAAACATTCGTGTTAGTTTAGGATCTATGAATAAGAAATCTGATATAGATAGATTATTTAAACTAATTCAAATTTGTATAAAAAAATTCTAATGAATACTATTTATGTGTTACCTAAGGATCTTAATGATGCCTTAAAAAATCTTGAAAATTCAATAATCTCTAGTTTAAAACTATCAAGTTTTCGATTTACTGTTGAATTTAATTTCGAGGGATTAAAATTTAATAAAATAGGTATAACTATTTATAAGATTCTTGCCAATTATTATAATAATAAAAAAATAAAAAAAAATGTTTTTCTTACTTATTCTGATCCAGGAGCTGTAGCTTTGGCTCAGAGGGATTATCCAGATATTAAAGAAAATATTTTTACATTTAAAGGCTTTAATGAATCCATTCATGTCGATCAAGATGAATCAATCTTGATATCGATACTTCCTCAACCTTACGATTTTGATACATTCGAACCAATGTGTGATAACTTTAAAGGTTTGCATTATTCTTTAAATCCAAAATTTGAAGATGCAAATATTGGTATAGGAAGTGTAATAAGAGAAAGAAGAAAAAACTTTGTAAAAACTTGGAATAACGTTTACTTTCTTCAACCAATTGATAATGGTGCATTAATGCATTCTTATCCAAACAATTGGTTACTTTTTAAAGAAATTAATAAAAGATATTTATTTAAAAAAGAATTTGATGAGAGGCCTGATAATGAAACTATTTTTGTAAATTTATAGTTTTGAAAGTTTTTAAAAAATTTTATTTTTATATAATTTTAATTTTTGGCTTATTAAGTTTTCCTCTTTTAATATGGAATTTATTAACTACTCAAAAAAGTAAATTATTTAATAACATATATTTTAATTCTTCAGGAATAATTAGGAATAACAAAAAGTGTATAAAGTATGATGAATTATTTAATTCGCTTGATAAGACTTTTAGCGTATCCATTATTAATGAGAATGGTGTTCTTATAAGTTCATATAATGATGATATTTTAAGAATTCCAGCTTCAAATTTAAAGTTATTTAGTACTGCATATGTATTAAATAAATTCAAATCCTCAAGAAGTTTTAAAACTACAATATATAGAAAGGGTAATGATAAATATTATTTAATAGGTCAAGGGGATCCAGATCTTAACTATTCTGATATTTATAAATTACTATCTAATATCACTTATAGTAATAAAATTAATCTTAATATCTTAGAAATAAATTCTAAATATTATTGGCCAAAAGGTTGGACATATTTAGATAAGCAATACGATTACGGAGCTCCTATTACAACCTTGGCATTAAATAGTAATGAGAGTAAATATGAAAATATTGAATACTTAAAAAATACTATAGAAAAATATATTTTTAAAAAATTTCCAAATGCCTCAATAAATATAAATATTGCAGATAATTCTGAAAAATATTATTTGAATTCATCAATTAAATTGGAAGAAATTCCTTCTAATCCATTATTATCATTAATAACATTAGCTAATTCTGAAAGCCATAACTTTACTGCAGAATCACTTTTTAAAAATGCTTCAAATTCTTGGAATGATAATGATTATATTAAATTAAAATATTGGTTGAAAAATAGAGGATTAAAAGTTGATAATTCAACTATTTCGGACGCAAGTGGTCTTTCTAGAAACAATAGAGTAACAACCAAATTAATATCAGAATTTTTAAATAAGATGAAATATTCAAAAAACTTTAGTACTTTTCAGTCTTCACTATCAATTCTTGGGGTAAGAGGAACATTGGCTAAAAGATTCACTAACTCAGAATTACAAGGTAAGTTTTTTGGAAAAACAGGTACTTTATCAAATGTATTTGCGTTATCAGGATATCTATACAAAGATAAGAAACCTCTAGTTATTAGTATTATTCAAAACTCAGAAAATATAGACAGGTATAAGACATTTAACCTGTTAAAAAACATATATAAATTAGAAGGTTGTATTTAATCCTTTTTATAATATTTCTTTAGATCTCTTTCAACGTAATCAGGTACCATATGGTTTATTTCACCTCCAAATTTAGCAACCTCTTTAACCAAGGAACTACTTAAAAAACTAAAGTTTGTATTAGTAGAAAGAAAAATTGTTTCTATTTCAGTATTAAGAGATTTATTTGTATGTGCGATTTGAAGTTCATATTCAAAATCACTCATAGCTCTTAATCCTCTTAATATTAGATTCGCTTTAACGTCTTTTGCACAATCTACCGTGAGACCCTCGTAGGAAATAACACTAATATTTGGTAGATGAGATACAGCATTGTTTATTTGTATTATTCGTTTACTAATATCAAAGGTTGGCTTTTTACTAGTATTTTCCAAAATAGCAACAACTACATTTCCAAATAATTTTTCAGCTCTTTGGATTAAATCTAGATGTCCATTTGTTAAAGGATCAAATGTACCAGGGTAAAGTATTTTCATAATTTAATTATGATTAGAAAGTATATTTGGTTAAAATACGATTATTAGTTAAATCAATTATGACATTAAATCTTGAAGCAAAAAAAATCTTATTAAGAAAAATTCCACATGGATTGTTTATTTGCGGAGTGAAAGATGATGAGTCAAATGAAGTAAATGGCTTTACTGCTAGTTGGGTTACACAAGGTTCCTTTAACCCTCCCCTTGTTGTTATGGCTGTAAGAGCTGAAGGATCCAGTCATGAAATAATAAAAAGTTCTGGAAAGTTTTCTTTAAATATCCTGAAAAGTGATCAAAAGGATTTAGCTGCAGTCTTTTTTAAACCACAAAAAGCACTTGGAGGAAGATTTGAGTCTGTAGAATTTAATTTGGGAGAATTTGGTTTACCAATATTAGTTGATAGTGTTGGTGGTGTCGAATGTAAGGTTGTAGGAAATGTTATGTATGGTGATCATACAGTTTTTGTTGGTGAGGTTTTATCTGCTTATTTAAATAATGATGTTGATTCGTTAAATTTAAATACTACGGGATGGAACTACGGAGGTTAGAAATAATAGATGATTAATCCATCAACAAATGTTTCTACTAAAGTATTAGATAAAAAATATAATCTTAAAATTGAATATAAACTTATTAAAAATAAGGAGTTATTAAAATCAAGGCTATCTGAAATACCAAAATCTTCTGGTTGTTATCTTTTTAAGGATATTGATAATAACTTACTTTATATAGGTAAATCTAAAAAACTTAGAAATAGGGTCAGTAGTTACTTTAATAATTTTGCTGAACTTTCACCCAGATTAAGTCTAATGGTTAGACAAATAACTGAAATTGAAATTATAGTTACAGATAGTGAGTATGAAGCATTAAATTTAGAATCAAATTTAATTAAAACTAATAAACCTTATTTTAATATTTTATTAAAAGATGATAAAAAATATCCATATCTTTGTATTACATGGAGCGAACAATATCCAAGAATTTTTATAACAAGAAAAAGGAGAAATAGAAATAATTTTGATAGATATTATGGACCTTATGTTGATGTTGGATTATTAAGAAAAACACTATTTATCATAAAAAAAATATTTCCGTTAAGACAAAGACCTCGTCCAGTTTATAAAGATAGAACTTGCTTAAATTATTCAATTGGAAGATGTCCAGGTGTTTGTCAAGAAATAATATCCTCAGAAGATTATAAAAAAACTATGAAGCAAGTATCTATGATTTTTCAAGGAAGGAATGATGATTTAGAGGTTTTTCTAGAACGAAAAATGAATCAATATTCCAAAGATTTAGAATTTGAAAATGCTGCTAAAATAAGAGATCAAATTTCAGGTTTAAAATTATTAACCGAATCTCAAAAAATTTCGATACCAGATTCATCAATTAATAGAGATATTTTTGGCATTGTTTCTGAAAATAACATCTCTAGTATTCAAATTTTTCAAATGAGGTCTGGTAAATTAATAGGAAGGATTGGATATACACAAAAAATTGATAATAGAGAGGAGAAAGAGATACTACAAAGAGTATTAGAAGAGCACTACATTAATGTTGAAGGAGTTGAAATACCATCAGAAATTTTATTGCAATATAATCTTCCAAAACATAAAACAATTGAAGAATGGTTAAGTGAATTAAGACAGAAAAAGGTTAAGTTAATAATCCCAAAAAGAAATAAAAAGTTTGAAACCGTTGAAATGGTTTTAAAAAATGCAAAATTAGAATTAGAGAGGATATTAAATGGAATTCAAGATAATGAATCTGCAATAGAAGACTTGACTCAAATACTTGAATTAACTAAACAGCCGAGAAGAATTGAAGGATATGATATAAGTCATATACAAGGAACAGATCCTGTAGCTTCACAAGTAGTCTTTATAGATGGTATTCCATCCAAACAAAATTATAGAAAATATAAGATTAAAGATCCCAATATATTTATTGGTCATAGCGATGATTTTGCCTCAATTTATGAGGTTATATACAGAAGATTTAAAAAATGGTCAAAATTTAAAATTGATGGCGGAGACATTAGTTCGTTACAAGTTAAGAAAAAAAGTACATTAGAAAATGATCTTCTAACAGATTGGCCAGATTTGATTATGATTGATGGAGGGAAAGGACAATTAAATGCAGCATTGAAGGCCTTAACACAATTAGATCTACATGAAGAAGTTAGTATATGTTCTTTAGCAAAAAAAAATGAAGAGATATTCATACCAGGGTTCTCAAAATCTCTTGATACTGATCAAAATCAAAAAGGACTTCTATTACTTCGAAGAGTAAGAGATGAAGCACATAGATTTGCATTGTCATTTCATAGAAATAAAAGATCTACTCGAATGAATAGATCTCAATTATCCCAAATACCAGGTTTAGGACCTTCACGTATTAAAGATTTACTTGAGCATTTTAATTCAATTGATGCAATTAGAATTGCAAGCAGAGAGGAACTTTCAAAAGTTAAAGGTCTGGGTATACATTCAGCAAATGATATTTATAATTACTTTAATGAGTTATAAATATTGATTAATTTTTATAAATTTAAAATTATTCACTATTAAATAAGTATTTATATTGGTAATAGTTTATAAATTATATTTTATTAATTTGTCATCAGAAGCATATTTATGGTTTAAGTCTCTTCACATCATTGGTGTAATTGTATGGTTTTCTGGCCTTTTTTATTTAGTTAGGCTTTTTATATATCATGAAGAGTCAAGAACCATGCAAGATGATTTGAAGATTGCGTTTAATGATCAATATTCCTTAATGGAAAAAAGGCTTGCCAATATTATTACTACTCCAGGAATGATACTGGCTTTAAGTATGGCTATCTGTTTAGTAATTATGCAACCTGGATGGCTAAGTGAAAAATGGCTTCAGGTAAAAATTTCTTTTGTTTTGGGCTTAGTCATATATCATTTTTATTGTTATAAAATAATGAACTCTTTACAGAATGGTACTTCAAAAATATCAGCAAAAAACCTTAGATTATTAAATGAACTTCCTACGTTATTATTATTTATTATTGTACTATTAGTTATTTTTAAAAATAATTTTCCTACAAGTATTGCGACATGGAGTGTATTTGGGCTAATAATATTTATGCTTGTATCTATTCAGTTATATGCAAAAATCAGGAGAAAAAATGAAGAATCACTAAAGAATGGATAGGCAAGATTTAATAAAAATAACAACAAATATAAATGAGGATAGCTGTCCAGGCTTTGTAAATTTTCATTGTCATACGAAATTTAGCGATGGGAGCTTTGATCCAGAACAATTATTAGATCAAGCTTTTATAAATAAAATAAAATTTATATCTATAACAGATCATCACACTGTTAAAGCACATGATTTCATTGAACGCAATAATATACTCGAAAAATATCCAACTGATTCTTTTAAACTAATTTCTGGAATTGAAATAAATTGTTTACTTCTAGGATGCTTAGTTCATGTTATTGGATTAGGAATTAATATAAAAAGTACTCATCTAACACCTTATGTTCAAGGCGAGTCACCAATTGGTAATGATTTACACATCAAATCAGTAACCAAGGCAATCAGATTAGCTGGAGGTTTATCTTTTCTTGCACATCCTGCGAGGTACAGAATTCCCTTTTATAAACTTATCCCTGAGGCTAATAAGCAAGGAGTTGATGGGATTGAAGTTTGGTACGATTATGATTTAAAAGAAAGATGGCAAGCAAGTAATTTTGTATGTTCAGAGATAAATAAAATAACCGAAAGCCTTAATATGCTTAAAACCTGCGGAACAGATAGTCATGGATATTCATTATTGGGCAGATAAACTAGTATTCGTTTTTCTCAATTTTGGCATCAGCCATATTAACAATCTTTTTTAAATTTTCTAATATTTCTGGAGTATGGTCATTCCACATTTTTCTATTAATAATCTCAAGAAATCTTTGGGATAAATCTCGTAAGGCCCATGGATTATTCTCGATAAAAAACTTTTTAAGGTTCTCATCACATATCCAAGAATTATATATTTGGGTATAACACCAATCAGATACGATTTCCGTTGTAGCATCATAAGCATATAAATAATCGAGCGTTGCAGAAAACTCAAAGGCACCTTTATATCCGTTTTCCTTCATTCCATCAATCCATTTTGGATTAAGAACTCTTGTCCTAACAACCTTATTTATTTCATAGCTTAATTTATTTATTTTAGATAAACGATATTTTGATAAATCACCATGATATATTTCGGGGAATTTGCCTTTTAGTTTATTTATTGCTGATGATATTCCTCCTTGAAATTGATAATAATCATCAGAATCTAAAATATCATGTTCTCTGTTATCTTGATTATGAATAACTACTTGAATATTTTTAAGCGCATTTTCTAATTCTTTTTTATTTTCGATAGGTTCATTTCCATCAGAATATATCCACTTACTCCAGTTTAAATAAGAATCAGCAAAATCATTTATATTTTCCCAACTAGAATTAGATATAAGTTCTTGTAATCCAGCTCCGTATGATCCAGGTGCAGAACCAAAAATTCGATTTAAAGAATCTCCGTCCTTATAAGATGCTGAAATTGGATTTAATTTTTTATCTTCATCAAGTTGAGAAACTAAATTTATAGCTTTGTAAACTAATGATATTAATTGTGGAAATGCATCCCTAAACAAACCAGAAATTCTTAAAGTAACATCAACTCTTGGTCTATTAAGAATACTTAAAGGAATTATCTCTATATCAATGACTCTTCTAGAAGGACCATCCCAAATTGGTTTAACGCCTAGTAAATACAATATTTGACAAACATCTTCCCCTCCGTTTCTCATAGTAGATGTCGCCCATACTGAAATTGCTAATTTTTTAAGGTCTTGTCCATGATCCTGTTTATATAAATCAATTATTTGAGAAGCTGATTCACATCCAACAATCCATGCAGATTCTGTTGGTAAGCCTCTGGAGTCTACCGAAAAAAAATTTTTACCTGTAGGAAGGACTTCAGTTTTGCCTCGTGTTGGAGCTCCTGATGGTCCGCTACTTACATATATTCCATTTAAGGCATTTATAAATGAGGCCTTTTCATTTATGGTCGATTTAATTATAGGTTCTAATATTTCTTTATGAATTAGATTAAAATAATCTTTATGTTTTTTATCTACATTAAATAATGATAATATATTTTTATTTTCTAATATTTTTAATTCATTTAGAGTTATTTGGTCTTTGTAAAAATAATGATAAATTAAATATTTTGCTTGATTTTCTATAAATTCTAATGCTCTTCTAAAGTTATTGATATTATCTGTTGAATAATTACTAATAATTTCTTTATCGTTATCACTAAGAACTTGATCATAGTTATTAGTCCATGGATCTAAATCTAGATTAAGATTTGAAGCAATGTATTGGATTATCCCACTACGTTTTGATGTTGGAACTCTTGCAATACTTATGATTAAATTAATTTCATTTATAAATTTTTGTCTACTTCCAAAAATGTGAAGACCAGTTCTTATTTGTGATTCTTTTAGTTCACAAAGATATGAGTCAATTTTTTCAATTTTTTTTGATTCGTCAAATAATATAATGTCTTTAAAATCGTTTTTAATAATTTCTAATATAGATTTTTCAATAATGTTTATTCGCTTAGAATTTAATAACTTAGCCTCATAGTATTCGTCTAAACATTGTTCTAAAATCGAGAGTTTTCCATACAAATCAGATCTATCTAAAGGAGGTGTTAAATGATCAATTATTGTTGCATGAGTTCGCCTTTTTGCTTGAGATCCTTCTCCTGGGTCATTAACAATAAATGGATATATATTTGGAATTGCTGGACAAATAATACTCGGGAAACATTCATCACTAAGTCCTATAGATTTTCCTGGTAACCATTCAATAGTGCCATGTTTTCCTATATGACAAATAGCATTCGAATCAAATTTACTTTCAATCCAATAATATTGGGCTAGATATCTATGGGGTGGTGGTAGATCTGGAGAATGTATATCTTTATTAGATTCAATGTCGTAGCCTCTTTGAGGTTGAATTAGTAAACATATTTTTCCAAATAAAAGTCCATTAATCGAAAAACCTTGGTTTTCTAAATCTTGAGACTTAGATGGAATACCCCATCTATCAACGATAAGATTTTTAGGTTTAAGGGATAGTTGGTTCCAAAATTCTAAGTATTCATTTAATGATAAAAAATCAAGAGGTTTATTATTTTGAGATTCAATATCATTTGTTCTAGTTTTTATAAGTAACGAAATTAGTTCTGATGAATTTTTAGGTAATTCTCCAGAACCAAGATCATAACCTTCATCTTTTAACCAATAAAGAATATTAAGGACAGACTGCGGAGTATTTAAACCGACTCCATTTCCAATTCTTCCATTTTTTACAGGATAATTTGCAATTACTAATGATATCTTTTTATCAAAATTATTTAAATTATTTAGTCTTACATAATTACTTATAAGTTTTGTTATCCATTTAATATTTCCAAAATCAACTTTGTAACTTGTAATTTTGCTACCTAAGGTTTTATTTTCAGAAATAACCTCTTTAAAAGCACAAGGTTTTGTTGTAATTCGACCATCAAATTCTGGAATAATTATTTGCATTAATAAATCTGTTGAATTCATTCCAGTTGATGACAGCAACCAATTCTTTCTGGATTTATTAGAAGAGAGTATTTGAAGAATTGGAAGATTTAAAGACTTAAAGATATTTAAATTATTATCTATATTTTCATTACAACTATTAATTGAGGAAGAAAAAGAGGTAGTGGTGATTATTAATTTTATATCTTCTTTTTTAAAAAGATTAATCAATTCCCTCTGAACATCGTAATTTTTTAAAGTTGAAATAAATACTGTTTTAGGTGACAAACCATTACACCTTAATTGAGATATTAATTCATTTGATAATTCAATTTCGTTTGCTAAAAACAATGATTTATAAGAAATTATTCCAACCTTTAATCCTTTTTCATTTTTCCAATCATATTGATAAGGATCTGGATAGCTGACGTTAGAGATATACTTTTGTGGAATATTAGTTTCATTAGATGATAGATAAGTTAAACAATGAAGAAATCTCCGATAATTTTCCTTACCACCTGATTTAAGAAGTTTACTAATTTTTAATGAAGTATCTAAATCAACACTACTTAATTCATTTAGTGATAAATCTTCTTCATCCGTACCAGAGAGAATTAAAAGAGTTTTATTAATATTTGCTTCTTGCCATTTTATTAATTGTTCAAGCCCATAACTCCATGTTCCTTTATCTCCAAACAATCTTAAAACAACTATTTTGGCATAATTTATTGTTTTTAAAAAATAATTATCTATTTGTGCAAATGTATTTAGGTTTGAAATTTCTAATGCTCTAAAATTATCTTGTAATAAAAGAAATTCTTTATCTTCAATTAAATCAGAAATTATATTAATATCAGATTTTACACTTGTGATAAATATAAAATCAGCTTTAGGATGTTCTATTAAATCAACGTTATTATTTTCATTTCCAGCAATATTTAATATCCTATGCATTTAAATATAACAATTAGGTTTAGAATACTTAAGTAAGTTAGAACAATTTTAACTCATTTCTTAAATAAAATATGCAAGAATTTCTTCCATATGCCTGGTTTGAAGGTAAGTGTATACCCTTTAAAGATGCAAAAGTGTCAATAGCAACTCATGCACTTCATTATGGAACAGCAGCCTTTGGAGGAATGAGAGCTATTCCAAATCCATCTAATAAGGATGAATTTCTGTTATTTAGAACAGACAAACACATAAAAAGGTTATCTCAAAGTGCAAGGTTGCTTTTAACAGAAATATCTGAAGATTATATATTTAATGCACTAAAAACAATATTAAAAAAAAATAAACCTACAAAACCGATCTATATAAGGCCTTTTGTTTATACAAGTGATTTAGGGATTGCTCCAAGATTACATAATATAGAAACTGATTTCTTCATTTATTGTATTGAACTTGGAGACTATTTATCTCCCGATGGTGTGTCTTGTAGGATGAGTAGTTGGACAAGACAAGAGGATAGATCTCTACCTTTAAGAGGTAAGGTAAGCGGGGCTTACATTACAAGTTCTTTAGCCAAAACAGAGGCTAGTTTATCAGGATTTGACGAAGCATTACTGTTAAATTCTAGTGGTAAGGTAAGTGAAGCTAGTGGAATGAACTTATTTATAGTAAGAAATGGTGAACTGATTACCCCAGGAGTTGATCAAGACATCCTAGAAGGAATTACTAGAGCTAGTGTTATTGAATTAGCGAAATCGTTTGGTATAAATGTTATTGAGAGACCTGTTGATAAAACTGAATTACTTATTGCTGATGAAGTATTTCTAACTGGTACAGCAGCTAAAATTACACCTGTAAAGCAAATCGAATCAACAAATATTAATAATGATCGTCCCATAATGAATAAATTGAAAAATAAGCTTATCGAAATAACGGAAGGCCGTTCACAAGACTATGATGATTGGATAACCCGCATCAATATTAGTTAATTTTAATTTTTCCTTTTAAATTATGGTTTCATTTAGAAATTATTTAAATAGAGATGATAAACCAATTATTATTTTCGATGGTGGGACAGGTACTTCTTTTCAAAATTTAAATTTATCATCACATGATTTTGGTGGAGATGAATTAGAGGGTTGTAATGAAAACTTAGTCTTATCCTCTCCTAATACTGTTGAACAAGTACATAATTCATTTCTTGAAGCAGGTTGTCATGTAATTGAAACCAATACATTTGGTGCTTCATCTATTGTTTTAGACGAATATAGCATTTCTAATAAAGCTTATGAAATCAATAAAAAAGCAGCTCAGATAGCTAAAAAATGTGCAAATTTATTTTCATCTATTAATATTCCTAGATTTGTCGCTGGATCAATTGGGCCAACTACAAAATTACCAACATTAGGTCATATTGATTTTGATAAGCTTAAAGATTCATATGAAGAACAAATAAATGGTCTAATTGACGGAGGTATTGACCTTCTATTGATTGAAACATGCCAAGATGTTTTACAAATAAAATCAGCATTATCTGCTTCTCAAGAAGTTATTAAAAACAGGAATATTGAATTACCAATAATGATATCCATAACTATGGAAACCACAGGAACGATGCTTGTCGGGTCAGATATAGCCTCTGCATTAACAATATTAGAGCCATACAATATTGATATTCTGGGACTGAATTGTGCAACTGGCCCAGTTCAAATGAAAGAACATATTAAGTATTTAGCTGAAAATTCACCGTTTGCAATTAGTTGTATACCTAATGCAGGATTACCTGAAAATATAGGAGGTGTTGCTCACTATAAATTAACTCCATTGGAGTTGAAAATGCAGTTAATGAACTTTATTTATGATTTTAACGTACAACTTATTGGAGGATGTTGTGGTACCACTCCTGAACATATCAAGCATTTATCCTCAATCATTGAGGAAATAGTTGATAAAAAAATAAATAAAAAACTTCCTACTGTAAAAACAAATTTTGTTCCTTCAGCAGCTTCTATATATAACGCAGTTCCATATAAACAAGATAACTCAATATTAATAGTTGGAGAGCGTTTAAATGCTAGTGGATCAAAAAAAGTAAGGGAATTACTAAATGAAGATGATTGGGACGGCTTGGTATCAATTGCTAAGCAACAGCAAAAAGAAAATGCTCACATACTAGATGTCAATGTTGATTATGTAGGCAGGGATGGAGTTAAAGATATGAAAGAAATTACCTCAAGATTAGTTACAAATATAAACCTTCCATTAATGATAGATTCAACAGAAGCAGATAAAATGGAAAGTGGATTAAAGACTGTAGGAGGAAAATGCATTATAAATTCAACCAACTACGAAGATGGAGATAACAGATTTAATCAGGTCTTAAAACTTGCATTAGATTATGGTGCTGGAATAGTAATTGGAACTATTGATGAAGATGGAATGGCAAGAACATCACAGAAAAAATATGATATTGCAAAAAGAGCATTAATTAAAACTAGATCAAGTAACCTCGCTGATTATGAGATATTTTTTGATCCTCTGGCATTGCCAATATCTACTGGAATTGAAGAAGATAGATTAAATGCTAAAGCAACTATTGAAGCTATATCAAAAATAAGAAAAAGCTTTCCAGATATTCATATTATTTTAGGGATATCTAATATTAGTTTCGGGCTTTCACCATTATCAAGAATCAATCTAAATTCAATATTTCTCGATGAATGTATAAAGGCAGGATTAGATTCAGCGATTATTGCACCAAATAAAATATTGCCTCTTTCAAAAATATCTGCGGAAACAAAAAAATTATGTTTAGATTTAATTTATGACAGAAGGAATTTCGAAAATGAAATATGTATATATGATCCATTAGTTGAACTAACAAAAGCATTTCAAGATATAACAATCAGTGACTTTAAAAAAGCATCTACTTCAAACAAAAACCTCACCTTAGAAGAAAAACTTAAAAACCATATTGTAGATGGGGAAAAAATAGGTTTAGAAGAACAATTAAATAAAGCGCTTAAAAAATATAAACCACTTGAAATAATTAATACTTATTTATTAGATGGAATGAAAGTAGTTGGGGAACTATTTGGATCCGGCCAAATGCAATTACCTTTTGTATTGCAATCAGCGGAAACAATGAAATTTGCTGTTTCAGTGCTTGAACCACATATGGAAACAGTAGATGAAAAAATATCTAACGGAAAATTACTGATAGCAACTGTTAAAGGAGATGTTCATGATATAGGTAAAAATTTAGTTGATATAATTCTCTCAAATAATGGTTTTGATGTAATCAACCTTGGAATTAAGCAAGACGTTTCAGCGATTATTGATGCACAAAAAAAACATAAAGCAGACTGTATTGCTATGAGTGGTTTACTTGTTAAATCTACAGCATTTATGAAGGATAATTTAGAAGCATTTAACAATGCTGAAATTAATGTTCCAGTTATTCTTGGAGGTGCAGCATTAACTCCAAAATTTGTGAACGAAGATTGTAGTCAGATATATAAAGGTAAAATTTTGTATGGGAAAGATGCTTTTACAGATTTACAATTTATGAATGAATATATGGATAGTAAAAAGAAGGGTAAATGGTCTAATGAAAATGGTTTTACTAATACTGATGATATTCAAATTAAATTAGCTTCCCCAAGGTCATCCGCTAAAGATAAAAATTTAAATAATAATTTTGAAAAAACCAAAAATATTCAATTAATTGAGAATTTTAATAGATCTAATTTTGTAGAGGAAGAGGAACCTATAAAGGCTCCATTTTTGGGAACTAGAGTTCTTCAAGATATTGAAATAGACTTTGATAAACTAATTTTTCATCTGGATAAAAAAGCATTATTTAGTGGTCAATGGCAAATTAAAAAAAACAAAGGTCAATCAGTAGAAGAATACAATAATCATTTAGATTCATATGCAAATCCATTGCTTGAAAAATGGATCAATATTATTTTAGATAAAGGCCTAATTTCACCAAAAGCAGTCTATGGCTACTTCCGTTGCGGGAGGAATGATAATAGTATTTATCTCTTTGATAATGTATCAAATAAAAGAATTTCTGAATTTAATTTTCCTAGACAAAAATCAGGAAATAATCTTTGTATTGCTGATTTTTACTGTGATCTTAAAAATAATGAACCAGTAGATATATTTCCAATGCAAGCAGTAACAATGGGGGAAATAGCTAGCGAATATTCCCAAGAATTATTTAAAGCTGATAAATATAGTGATTATTTAATATTTCATGGTTTAACCGTTCAATTAGCAGAGGCTCTTGCAGAATATGTTCATTCAATAGTAAGAATTGAATGCGGATTTAAATCATATGAGCCAAACAATAACCGTGAAATATTAGCTCAAAAATATAGAGGAGCTAGATACTCATTTGGTTATCCAGCTTGTCCTAAAGTTTCTGATTCAAATATACAGTTATCATTATTGGATACAAAAAGGATTAATTTAACAATGGATGAATCAGAGCAATTACATCCTGAACAAAGTACTACTGCTATAATTTCACTTCATTCAAAAGCAAAATATTTTAGTGCCTAAATAAATTTTAGATTATAGATTATTTTCAAGATAATCTATAATATCTTCTTGAAGTTCTTCCATAATTTCAGAATCACTTATATCGATGCCATCACCTGCAGCGTCTTGAATTAACTCTAAATAATATGATGCTCCATCACTCGCCAAGAATTCAGTAGCTGATGTTTCATCACATTCTTTAAAAGCTTCAATTAGAGATTTAAATGCTATGTTTTCAGTGAAGTCCCAATCCATATTGAAAAAAACCTTATTAAAATTATTACCTCTTTACCCCCCATATTCGTCAACCCTTTTTTAAGAAATGTATGAGTATTTATTATTATTAAAATAAATTATCTAAAAATGAATAAAGAAAGTCAAAAAAATAATGAACATTTAAATGTTTTAGGAAAAAAGCTCGAGGTATGCAGCTGCAAACCTCTTACAGGATGGTTTCGAGATGGATATTGCAAATACGATTCAAATGATGGAGGAAATCATTCAATTTGCTGCATAATGGATGATAATTTCCTTAAATATAGTAAGTCTCAAGGTAATGATTTAATAACACCTATGCCAATGTATTCATTCCCAGGCTTGAAGGATGGAGATCATTGGTGTATTTGTTTAGATAGGTGGAGACAGGCATTGCTTGATGGCTTAGCACCTATGGTGATTTTAGAAGCAACAAACATTAAAGTTTTAGAATCTGTATCGTTAGAAAAATTAAAAGAATATCAATTTAATAAAAAGTAATTCCAAATTAATTATCTTTTTTAAAATGATTATGAGAATTTATTTCTACTTTTATAAATGAGAAGCGAAAAATATTGGGTTAAAGCATTAGATCAAACTCATTTATCTATTACCAATAATGGCTTATTTCCTTTAAAAACGACTGTTGTAACTAGGGAATATTACAATAAAAATGATTTTATAATTAGAGAACTTGATACTTCAAGATTTAAGAAAAAAAATAGTTATGGTCCAAATCAGAATCCATTTAACCCGTGGGATAAGATACTTGAAGTTGATAAAATTGGAACTAATCATCAATTAATACTAAATAAATATCCTGTACAAAAAGGTCATATTTTATTAATAACAAATACTTGGAGACCTCAAGATGGATGGTTAGATATTGATGATTGGTTAGCTATACAAATGGTAAATAAAGATACAAATGGCCTATGGTTTTTTAATAGTTCTCCTATAGCAGGAGCAAGTCAACCGCATAGGCATTTTCAACTTTTAAGAAGAGATCATGGTGAAATAATTTGTCCAAGAGAGAAGTGGTTTTTAGATTTAGAAAATAATAATGATCAAGATAGCAAGCTTAAGAAAAATACTGTTGTCTCAAAATTTAACTTTTTAGATAATTCAATAAATATTTATAATTTATACTTAGAACTTTCAAAAAAGATTGGTTTAGGAAATCCAATTGATGATGAAAAACCAAGATTTCCTTACAACATTTTAATTACAAATAATTGGATAGCCATAATTAAAAGAAAGTATGATCACGTGCATGGCTTTAGTGTTAATGGGCTGGGTTTTGCAGGATATTTATTAGTCACAGAAAAATCTAATATTAATTATTTAAAGAAATATGGACCAGAGAAACTTCTTGAAAATTTTGTTTAAAATTAACTACTAACTTCAACTTTGTCTCTGGATATTTGATTTTCTAGAACCTCTATTGAAGCATTTACTGATGCAATTTTTCTTTCAAGAGAATCCTTTATGTAATTAAGCATTTCTAATTTCTTTTTTTGATAAAAAGACTTTTTTTCTTCTGAGGATTTAAAGTTACAGTAAAACATTTTTTATCATTATTATAAAAATTTATTTTGTTGAGACGTGACTTATAAAAAGCAAGATTTTGATTTAAAGACAATATATTTATTTAGACTTTCATAATATGAATACAATTAATATTTTTGTTCTATTATAAAAAAAAATGATTAATTGAGTAATTCTGAGAATTCAAATACAAAAAGAATTTCAATTGATTTGCCAGAAGAGTTAGTTTCTAGGTTTGATCAATTACGAAAAGAATGGGGTTTTAGAGCAAGAGGACCTGTAATAGAAAAGTTGCTTACCGAAATTCTTCAAGAAGAAGAATTATTACCTAAAAGTCAACAACAGACAATTGATTACAGCGAAAAGAGTAATATTAATGAATACTCTAACTTTGATGAGAAGAGTGCTTTAGTCCTTATTAAATCTGATAAGGATGAGAGTACTAGTACAGAATCCGAAGAAAAACTTCTTTTAAATAATAAAGAGGTTATTGAAAAACCAAACTTAAACATCAACCTACCTAATTTTGTTGGAAATAAAGTTAAAAATCTGAGAAGAAGTATAAACATTGAAAAGACAAAACAAAAAATTAATGATATTCAAATTAATACTATTAAGGAAAATGATTTAATTAAATGTCGAATTGAAATTATAAGCCATTGGAAAAACCTATATGGATCAATTCCAAATGAACAAGTAATAGAAGCATCTATTGATTGGTTTTGTATAGATATTTGGCCAAATATTGATGGAACTGAGCAGTTGCCATTCACTTGGAGTGCCGCAAATAAATTAATGTCGGATTTATGCCCTTTTTGGATAAAACAAACTCCCTCCTTAGAGTTAGTTATTTTAATGATAGGTGTATTAGAAGATCCATTTGCAACATCTGATTTAATAAATAGGGTCCCAACATTAGTAAGAAGATTTATAAGTAGGTTTAAAAGAAAAAATAAAGGAAATTCATTTGAAGCACTTGATTCAACAATGACTGTTCATGGAGCTCTAAAATTATTAAAGTTATCTACCGCCGCAGGGTCAGCACATACATTAAATAAAATACGAGAAGCATATAAAATTAAAGCTTTAGAAACCCATCCAGATTCTGGTGGATCTACTGATGAGATGAGGAAATTAAATGATGCATATCAACTGCTTAAAAACATGTATAGAAGATAGTATTATTATTCTTATATGAGACTTAAACTAGGTCTAATAAAAAGTCTTATATAAGATTTAAAAGATAAAAACTTAATTTTATAATTCTTTAAAAATTGATTCTTGCTTTTCAGAGTATTTAAAAGTGAATAATGCATATCAAATATTAAATAAAAATATTGAAGTTTTAACTTTCTTGTATAAGAATTAATAAAATACAGTTTTGCACCCCCTCCCTACGTATGAGAGTAGAAAAAAATTTAAAGAAAGTATTACTAGTCTCATACAAGACTTATAAATAGTCTATTAATGAATCTTAAATAAGAAAATCAATATATAAAGTTTAATTTTATAAATTATTGTCCTTTGTTTGTCCAATCTTCAATTATTGAGCTAAAAACACTAATATAACAAGAGTTTTAATGATGTAGAGCTGCCTTTAAGACAGTACTACTGAGTCTGAAGCTTTTGGAGGGCTGTTTCTCTCTCAATGCTTGGAACATCACTCAAGCCATTTGCATCAAACCACGGTGCGCTTGCCCAATCAAATCCATCTCCAAAAGTATTATCAGGTGCTGTAATGTACCAATGGCATGATGAATCTGGTACATCTACAGCGCATTTAGACCAATCATCAGACCATTGAGGAACTTGCACCCAAAGGACGGAAGATATTAATAATGAGAGGATATTAATCATAGTTAATATTATATATGATGATTTAGATTTACACGAATACTAACCGTCTCATATAAGACTTAATTACAGACAATTAATAAGTCTAGGATGAGAATAGTGATACAATTAATCTCTTAATTTAGTGGAGAATTTTTTTTCAATATTTTCAACAATACTATCGTGAAGAAATGCAATGTCAGAATCTAATAATGTTTTTTCAGAATCTCTATAAGATAATCTAAATGTGTAGCTTATTAATTCTTTACCAAAACTATCATCATCATAAACATCTATTAAATTAACATCTTCTAATAATTTTTTACCAGATTTTTTTATTTGTGAAATTATCTCACTTACTAAGTATTTTTTATTGAATATAAAATTAATATCACGTTCCATTTTGGGAACTGTTGGGAATTGTTTATAAACTGTTATCCATTTATTTTGTCTAGTGCTGGCTTTTAAGATATTATTTATGTTTAAACTAAATAAATACAGTTTTTTTAATGCTATTTTGTTAGATATTAAATTTGGATGAATCTCACCAAAATATCCGACTTCGTTACCTTCGGTAAATAATTTAGAGGATCTGCCTGGATGAAGAAAATCTATCGTATCTGTTGATCTATCTTCTATTTTTAAATTTAATATTGATAATGCTTCCTTTAACTTTCCTCTTGCCTCGTAATAGGTCAAATTACTATCTTTATTTGAATCTAACCATTGTTCAAATTTATTTTTTCCATAGAGAGCTCCATTTAGGATTTCTTCTTGTGAAAAATCAGGTTTTTTACTGAAAATATTTCCAACTTCAAATATCCAACAATAATCATGTCCTGACTTAATATTTTGATTACATATTTTAATATGTTCTTGCCAAATATTATCTCTTAAACAACTTGTTTCCAAGAGTAAAGGATTTGAAATCTTGATTAAATTATTCTTACTTTCTGGAACAAGAGAATAAGACAATACTTCGTTAAATCCACTTACTATTAATCCCGTTTTTAACTTCCTTAATGCTATTTGAGATGAAGAAAGCTTTCCTGGTTTTATCGGATTTGGTAAATTCAAATCAAACATGTCATAACCAATTAATCTTGCAATTTCCTCTATTAAATCAATTTCTCGTAATAAATCTTGAGACCTGTTGGGAATAATTTCTACATCCCATCCATATTCTTTTATGTTTAAGGTACAACCTATTAGCTTTAATTTTTCCGAAATTTCATTATCTGATAAATACCTTTTTTCTAATTTACTATTAGTATCGAAATTCTCATTTCTAATTACAATTGGACCAAGTATTTTATTAATTCTCTCTCTTCTCAACGGTATTAGTATTTTTGTGGAATCCAATTCTTTAGAAGTATTGATTATTGGATTTAAAATATTAAAGTATTCTTCTAAAATGTTAATAGCACGGGATACTGAATCTAATGTATTTTTATAAGAAATTCCTTTTTCATATCTACTACTAGATTCCGTTCTAATTCCAATTTCTTTTGATGACTTTCTTATCGTGACAGGATTAAAAACTGCTCCTTCAAGATATATTGAAGAAGTGTCCTCATTTACAGCTGTTTCCAAACCACCAATTACACCCGCTATAGCGACTGGTTTGTTGTCACAAGCGATGATAGTTATATTTTCATTTAATTTATAATTCTCACCATTCAGACACAAAAGATTTTCATTATTATATGCCTTTCTAACCGAGAAATCGTTATATGAAACCTTTCGGCCGATTAATTTAGATAATTTGTCTTTATCAAAAGCATGTAATGGTTGTCCTTGTTCTAAAAGAATGTAGTTAGTTATGTCTACCAAAAGATTGATAGATTTAATTCCTGATTTATATAAACGATCTTTGAGCCATCCCGGAGATAATTGCTTCCCATTGACGGACTCAATATTGCTAATGGAATAAAGACAATTTTTTGTGATTGCCTCAGGGCAAAGATTAAAATCTCTATAAACATTTGTTTTATACTTAGTTTTTAAATCTGGAAAGTTTAACTTAGTTTCCAAAAGAGCAGATATTTCTCTTGCGATGCCAACAACAGACATACCATCAGGTCTATTTGCAGTAATTGCTAAATCGTAGATATAGTCGTTTAGATTAAGTATTTCAGCTCCTGATGTCCCTAATTTATGATTTAAGGCTAAATCCTCATCAATAATGGCGATTCCTTCACTTGTATCTTCTATTCCTAATTCTTCAAGCGAACAAATCATTCCTTCACTAGAAACACCTCTTATTTCACTTTTTTTAATAGTTAAATTTATAGCACTTAAATGCGTACCAACAGTAGCTACATAAACATATATATTTTGCTTTACATTTTTTGCTCCACAAACTATCTGTAAAGTATTAGACCTTCCAATGTCAACAATGCATATAGATAACTTATCTGAATTCTCATGCTTGACTACCGACAAAACCTTTCCAAGAACTATACCTTTTACATTTTCTGAACAATCAACAAGTGACTCAACTTCGAAACCACCTATTGATAGTTTTTCAGATAAATCGTCTGCTGTAGTATTTATTTCTACAAGGGATTTCAACCAATTCTGAGAGACCTTCATTAATTATTTTTGTCTAATGATACTAAAAGAAAAGCAAATATATGCAAAATAGTTTCTTGAAGTTGTACAATAGAAAATTATACAACAACGTATTAATCAAAATGGCCAAAAAAGGTACAAGAGTTGTCGTAACCTTAGAATGTACTGAAGCTAGAACAAGTTCAGAACCAAGAAGATCTAATGGTGTTTCCAGATATACAACTGAAAAAAACAAAAGGAATACTACTGAAAGATTAGAACTTAAAAAATTCAATCCACATCTAAACAAAATGACAATTCACAAAGAAATTAAATAAGAAAAAAAATGCCAAATTCTATTTTTAAAAAACAACTATCCCCAATTAAACCTGGTGACCCAATCGATTATAAAGACGTTGAGCTTCTTAAAAAATTCATAACTGAAAGAGGAAAAATATTACCAAGAAGAATGACTGGATTGACCTCCAAACAACAAAGAGATTTAACATTGGCAGTAAAAAGAGCAAGAATCGTTGCTTTATTGCCATTTGTTAACCCTGAAGGATAATTTTATAAATAATAGTTATTTGAATAATATTTTAAATATTTGAGAGATTTAACTAATTTAAAAACTTTTATAATCGATTCTAAAGATCCAAAAGAAGTTGATGATGCTTTTTCCTTGGAATTAATTGAAGGAAACAAAAAAAAATTATGGATACATATAAGCAATCCATGCAAATTATTTTTACAAGATTCAAAAATTGATATTGATGCAAGAAGTAAAAGTAGCAGCCTCTACTTAATTAATCAATATATTCCTATGCTGCCAGCTGAGATTATAGAAAAAGCAAATTTAAATCAAAATAAAGTTTCAGATACAATAAGTGCCTCAATTATCTTTAATGATGATGGTTCAATAAATAAATATGAAATAGTAGAGGCAAAAATAAAACCAAAATATCAATTATTATATGAAGATGCAGAAGAAATTATTGAATTAGAACCTAAAGAAGAATTTGAGATAGTTGAAATTAAGAATTTATTACTTAAAAGTATTAATTATCGAAAAAAACAAGGAGCAATTATTTTTGATACTCCAGGTTATAAAATTAATATTAAAAATGGTAATGTTGAAATTAATAATATACAAAAATATATTTCGCATTCAATAGTTTCTGAATCAATGATACTAATGGGTTATGTCACTAGTTTATATTTATTTGAAAATAATATAGCTACTCCCTACAGAACACATAAAATTAATTGTGATGCAAACGAGATATTAGAAAGATACAAAGATAGTGATATAAAATATTCAATATTAAAGCAATATATGGGTAAAAGTTATATTACTACTAAGGCAAATAAACATGAATCGTTAGGTCTCCTTAAGTATACTCAATGTACTTCACCACTAAGAAGATATTTGGATTTAATTGTTCAAAGACAAGTTTTTAATAGTATAAATAATATTGAGAGATTAAGTCAGAATAAGATTAATGAATTAATAGATATCACAAAGATTAAACAATTAGAAAATAATAATATTTATAAAAATGATAAATTAAAATATTTAAATATATTCTTTAAGAATGAAATAAAAACATCTCATAAAATAATATTTATAAAATGGATAAATAATAAAAAAGGTATTGCTTTAGTATACTTTCCAGAATATTCATTGGAACTATTAATTGTACTCTTTATTTCTGTAGAAACATATACTAATAAAATTTATAAAGTTAAATATAATATAAGTAATAATAATTTATTAGAGTTTATTCACTAATTAAAAAATCTTGCTGACCTATTGTACAATTTATAATTGTTATTATAAGTAAAAAAATATTATGAGTTTTGTAATTACTACACCGTTATATTATGTAAACGATAAACCTCATTTGGGTAGTATTTATACTACGTTGATTTGTGATTCAATAGCAAGGTATAAGAGGCTCACAGGAGAAGATGTGATATTTATTACTGGAGTAGATGAACACGGTCTAAAGATTCAAAGAACAGCAAAAAATAAGGGAGTTGAACCTCAATTTCATTGCGATGAAATTTCAGATATCTTTAAGCAAAACTGGAAGGATTGGGAAATAACACATAATAAATTTGTAAGAACAAGTTCCCAAAAACATGAATATATAGTTAAAGAATTTTATAACAGAGTAAAAAAATCAGATGATATTTACATGGGAGTCCAAAAGGGTTGGTATTGCGTTGGTTGTGAAGAATTTAAAGATAATCCAGATAATTCACCAACACATAAATGTCCTATTCATCAAAAAACTTTGGAATGGAAAAATGAGGAAAATCTTTTTTTTAAGTTGTCAAAATACCAATCACAAATAGAGGATCTTATTAATGAGCCTACATTTATCCATCCAAAAGAAAGAAGAAATGAAATTATCAATTTTGTATCTAAAGGTTTAAAAGATTTCTCAATATCAAGAACAAATGTATCTTGGGGTATATCAGTCCCAGATATTGATAACCATACTTTTTACGTGTGGTTTGATGCTTTGCTTGGTTATGTTAGTGCGATAAGCCTTGATATGAATAAACCCTCATTAGATGAATCAATTGATAATGGTTGGCCTGCTGATATTCATTTAATAGGTAAAGATATTCTCAGGTTTCATGCAGTCTATTGGCCTGCAATGCTAATTTCCGCCGGAATGAAAGTGCCTAAAAAAGTTTATGGACATGGTTTTCTTACTAGAGAAGGACAAAAAATGGGTAAAAGCTTAGGAAATGTATTAGATCCAGATATTTTATTATCAAAATACGGTAAAGAAGCTGTTAGGTGGTATCTACTAAAAGATATTACATTGGGGCAAGATGGTGATTTTCAAAATAAAAGATTTGTAGATATCATTAACAACGATTTGGCAAATACAATTGGAAATTTATTAAATAGAACCTCTTCTATGTCTAGAAAATGGTTTGATAATAGAGTTCCAAGTAATGAGATGTTAAGTAAAGATAATACTCTGGAATTATATGCAAAAAAGACAGTTGAGAATTATTTTAGACATTTTAATTCCTATGAATTAGATTTAGCAGCTAATGTAATTCTTAGTCTTGCAATTAATACAAATTTATATCTTAATGAAAAACAACCTTGGACATTAATTAAAGATGAAAAAAATATACCTTTTGTAAGTAATATTATTTATAATGTTTTAGAAAGTACTAGAATAGTTGGGTTGTTATTATTACCTATATTACCTAATTTATCTTCAAAAATTGATCAACAACTAGGTTTATTATATAACGAAAAAGAATCTTGGAAAAAGCAATTAGATTGGGGTAAATTAATACACGAATCAATTTTACCAGCACCAAATCCAGTAATAGAAAAGCTCGAATATGAATAGATTGTATAAACTTTTACTGCTATTACCACTAATAATTATTGGATGTAAGAACAAGGAAATAGATGAGAAATATATAAGTCAAAGTATTAATAGTTTGAATATGAATATATTTTCTAAAGAGGGAGAAAAATTGATTTCAATTAAAAGTCCCTATTCAAACTACGATAAAGAGAAAAATACATTTGATCTTAAAGAAACAACAATAAATTTATTCAAAGATAATAATCTTGAATATATAATAAATTCAGACAATTCAAAATTATCTAATAATAATAAATTATTAGAATTAGATGGTAATGTATCAGTCAAAACTATTATTCAACAAGGTGATAAATTAACAGCTAATAGTTTCATCTGGAATATTCAAAATTCTGAGTATTTAATATTAGGAAATGTTAAATTTGAAAATAGTCTTGTAACATTAAGCTCAAATAAAGCAATTTTAAAAAAAAGTACAAATATTATTGAATTTTTTAATCCTGTAAAATATAAATTTAAGGACAATATGAAAGATAGTGGATATGAAATCAACTCTGAAAATGCTTACTATAATATTGATAATAAATCTGTAAATTTCAAATCAAAAGAAGCAAGAGTTCGTTCTAAAATATATTTTTAAAAACTATTTTTTATAAATATATTATTTACTTTTTTAGACCAATTATTAATCCATTTTTCATCTGACTTTGTAAAACATCTATAACTCCATCCCCCTATTAAAATGAAAGATTTACTATCTATTGGAATAATTAATATGGAAGGTACGTTTGGGCAAAAACTGAAAAATTCATCTCTTCCTGGATAAAATTTAGTGTTTGCTAATGAAATTAATTTCATATCTTTTAAAGATCTTTTACAAGTTTCCCCAGGTTTAAAAACACTATTTGTTGTGATACCTCTTTTTAAGATGTTTTTACCATCATTATGAATTAATACAGTAGCCGCAGCGGTTGAAGTTAATATTGCTTCTGTGCCCCATGCTAATTCATCTAAAATATCTCCAGGTATATCAGGCTCGAATATAAATTTATTTTCACCTTTTAATTCAACTTTATCTCCTAAGTTTGGATTAAATTGCTTAAATAAAAAACCTATTAATACAATAATTACAGATGATATAGCTGATAATACTTGTGCTCTTTCTAATGCCGGGGAAATTGACTCTATTGAAAAAAAATTCCCTAATTGAAAGAAAAAAAGAATAGAACCAATAATAATTAACGTTTTACCATTAAAATACATAAAAATATAATATAGTAAATTTAAAAATTACTTCCAATAATTATATTTGATTTTTACATCAAAGAAATTTAGGCTTATAGTTTATTATTATATAGTTGATTTAAAACTAAAATGAAAAACATTATTTATAAACCTTTTTTTTCAATTGTGATGTTAGGTTTTCTTTTCATTGCACTACCAATAAGTGCTTATGCAGAAAGTTTTAATAACATTGGTGATCTGTTTATGGTTAATCAGCAAAAAACAATTATTAATTACGAAAAAAGTCAACCATCTTCTATTGATAACCCAGTGGTAGATCCAAATTTTAATGCTATGAGGGATGTGGACGCCGAGAGTTCATCAACATCAATCTATATCGTTGTTGGCTTATTAGTAGCGGCTACATTAATACCACTTGCAACATGGTGGTATTTCTCTAAATAACATTAATATATGGAAGTCAAGGATAATAGTTCATCTAATATCATATTTATAACAGGTGGTACAAAGAGTGGGAAGAGTGAATTTGCAGAATATTTAGGTAAAAAAATTAGAAAAATAACATACATAGCATTATCTGATTCAAATCCGGATGATATTAATTGGCAAAAAAAAATTATTCAGCATCGTAAACGAAGGCCAAAGGAGTGGGGATTAGTTGAGACCAATAACCTAATTCATACATTAAAAAATGAGAACGGTCCAATACTGATTGATTCTATTGGCGGTTTTATTATGGAGAGCATCAATAAAAATGATGAGGATTGGGAAAAAATGATTAATTCACTTTTAGATCTTTTAGTAATGAGGGTTAAAACAACATTAATTGTTGGAGAGCAGGTAGGTTGGAGTCTAGTCTCAGAATATGAAATTGGTAATAAATATATAGAGAGACTTGGAGATCTTCAAAAAAGAATTACTAAGATTTCTCTAGAGAATTGGCTTACTTTGAATGGTAGAGCTATAAAACTTGATAACATAAGTATTGAAATACCTATTTAGAAGTGGAAATTTCACTTTTTGAACCAAGGATTCCTCAAAATACAGGGAGTATAGCCAGAACTTGTGCTGCTTTTGATATTACATTAAATTTAATCGAGCCTTTAGGTTTTAAATTAGAAGATAAATATTTAAAAAGAGCTGGTCTAGATTATTGGCCGTTAGTGAAATTAAAAAATTATCCTAACTTTAACAACTTTAAAAATTCAAAAAAAAATAACAGAATTATTGCCTTTAGCAAAAAAAATGGGGTTTACTTGAAAGACTTTAGATTTCAAGAAGACGATATATTATTATTTGGTAGGGAAGATACTGGATTACCTAATAATATTATTAGTGCTAGTAATTCATTAATATCAATATTTATGCCCAAGGTAGAGTTATCGAACAATGATCCCAAAGGTGTAAGGAGTTTAAATTTATCAGTAGCATGTGGAATAGCTATATATGAAGCTTATAAACAGATAAATTCTAAAATTGCTAATTAAGGTAAACTCATGATTGAACTTTTCAGGTTGGATAGACAAATATCATTTATTAATAAAATTTCAACATTATCATAAATTATTACCTGAGAAATCTAAGCCAACAATAATGTGCAAATTAAATAATACAATTCAATGGAATATTTATGACAGAAATACTTATTTAGGAATTTGCGGAAATAAGACAACAATTGGTGGATTATTAAATCAAAGGAATAGAGACATATTCAAGATTAGATTGCTTCTGAACCTGAGATAAACTGAGGGAATACGAAGATGCTACCCAGATAACAGTATTTTATTTATGTTATAAATGGGCTATAGGATAAGCCTCAGACAAAGAATCTAAACATCTAAAAATGTAAAAGCAACGAATAATATTAGAAATAATATGGATGTATATTTAAAGAAATAATAAAGATGGATAAAAAAATAATTGAAAAATATACATTTTGATTCATTCGAAATTAATTAAATAATTGCTCAATAATGCAATAAAATAGTAAGATATAAAACACGTCAATGTAGCTCAGTTGGTTAGAGCACGACATTCATATCGTCGCGGTCGGCGGTTCAAATCCGCCCATTGACATTTTTTTTTTTTTTGAATTTTTTGATATTAAAAGTTTTTATCTTAGATTTTTTCTTACATTCATTTGAAGAAAAATAAAAAATATGAAAAGGGATTAACCTTTATTTTCATATACTAAGCAGCATCAAATATGTTGTTCTTCATATCTTCAATCTTATCAATCATTTCATCTAGCCATAAAGTATTGTCTTCTGATCTTTTTTTTAAATAAGAAATCTTAGGTTGATTGATTTCTAATGTCTCATAATCTCCACTCATAAATTTCCCCAAATTTATAGTTTTTAAAAGTCTAGTTAGAAAATTTATTAGTTTCAATAAGTAGAAAATACTAAATAGATTGATATGAAATGAGTTTAGTGATAGATCCTTGTTGAGCTAATCGTCATATTCTAAGCAATGAGGATCGGATGGATTCAATTCACATTCCTTATCCCAATAATCAGCTAAATCTGTTGATACTCCTTGCTCTTTCATTAGGTCAGCGAGAGTTAAATATTCAACCGAATTATCAAGATCTCTAAAATTCTTGTCTTGAATACTTAATGTTGATTTTAATTTCATTGTACTTACTTTGTATTAATATTTAAGTTCTAAACAATTTGGTTAGTTTAACTTGAGTTTTATGTGTGCGGTAAGAGGAACTAAATTGTACGGATTGAGGATTAAAAAGAACTCACTGATTGCAATAGAACGAGATAGAAACATTTTTAAGATGATCTTAGGATTGTTATCCTAGACCTGAGTTGCCACATTAAAAATCTATCGCTATAAAAATAAAGAGGGCTAGTTGCCGTAAACTATATATGGAAGAATTTACTTTAATAAACAAGAGAAGAGATCGAATAAAAATATTTAAGCCATTTGAGGATGTTAGTAAACCTTCTCCAACTATTAATGCAATGGAGATTAAATATGCTTGTGTATATAAAAGATCAAGTAAACCAGTTATCAAAGGTTCAAGAGTAGAATCCATTGAAGATGCAAGAAAGGAATATAAGCAGTTATTGGAGGACGGATGGATGAAGACCAGTATATTTAAAAGCTATTTTTAAAACATTTTTAATCCCACTTACATTACTCCAAAAGATGTCAATTTTAACAACATAAGTTCCTATAATGAAATGAGTTTAATTATCACCAAGTGTAATTAGAGCGCTCACGTTTAGGGATCATTTTATTTTTCGTAATGCTGGTAAAAGATTCAGCTTTTAAAAATTAACCATACATAAAAAAAGAGCTAATTGAATATTATTTTATATTGAAATTCAACTACTACTAATACCTGAAATTTAAATGCCGATAATCGGAATTGAACCGATGACCTACTGTTTACGAGACAGTTGCTCTACCGGTGAGCTATATCGGCATCGAACATAATTAATACTTTATTGCACTATGTAATACAAACATAATCTAAATCTATAGTTTTGAAAAGAACAGCTAGATATAATCTAAGGTCTTGGGGATTATACAAATTTGACCAAAAAAGGTATGGATTTTAATGTAACTCAGGGAATGGTTTTACTTCTTCTAAAGCCACTTAATTTTCCTGCCAATCTAGTTCTTAATCTTATAATTTTCATAACTGATCCAAAAAATAAAATTGGATATTAATATTTAATTTTTATCTACGACTTCTCCGCCATACTCTCTCGCTATTACATCTAAACACATAAGAATATCTTTATTTTTTAATAGATCTGTTTCAATCAAATACCTCAGAAGAGTTCTTATTTGATCAATAGTGTTTTCTTGTAATTCCTTCATTAGTACTTAATTGCCATCTTCAAATAAGGATAGCAATCTTGAGGTTATTCTCTAGTGTATTTTAAATTTTCTAAAATTAATTTAATAAGAAAAGCCTTGCAAGTATTTGCTTTCATATCAAGTAACTTTCCTAATAAAAAAGGGGTTATAAAACCCCTTTCATTCGAATATAAGTAATAAATTCAAGTTAAGAATTTAATGCTTCCATATCTTTAAGAACTTGCTTTTGTCTTTGCTCAAAAATAGAAGGATTATAATGATTAATCTCTCCGTTTTTTGTAGCAAGAAGCTGGGCTTTATTAAGCCTATCAGCTCTTTTGATTTTTTCTCTAATATGTATGAGGTTATTCATGACCTTTGCAGTTAATGGAAATCCCGTTCCCTATTTCCATGTCATGCGTCCAGATATAGCTAGGATGAACGTTTCTTAATACTAACACTAGGTCTTTCTAGCCGTGAGAGCAGAAATTCTAGATACCACTAACTTTTTATTGCTTTTTATGTAAGCTTAATGATCGAGAAGTTTTACCTTCATTAATGTATCAATCATAAATCAATACAATCTACCTACCTACTTTTACGTATTCAAGGTTGTAGATATATCTTTCACCATCATCATTACTATCATCGTCATCATCGCCAAAAGATGATATTAGAACGTACACTCCAGTAAGTCCTAAAATCATTGAAAGATAGAGAATTGGGTCTGTCATATTATTATTTATGTAAAAAGTATGGTTGATTTCTGCAGCTTCCGCGGCATTCTCATGACAACCATGCAATTATTCTAGAAAGTCTTAATTATTCACTAAGTATTTATACGTACCAACTCCCGAACATTGTCGTTCCTAAACCCGTACAAAATTCAATTCACAAGTCTAAAAACTCCTACTTTAAGAAACAATTATTAAATGAGGTAAATTATTATTTATTACCAAACTACTTTTGTTTTACGCCAACCTTGAGAAAGTAATCTTTCATAAATTTCTCTAGCTAAATCTATATCTACAGAAACTGTTGTAGTAATTACTGGAGGTTCATTCCCTAATACTCCAACTATTTTTCCAGAATCAATGAACATATACTCGAATACTTCATCAATACTCTTATCGTTCTTTATAAATCTCTTAACTTCTGATCTATTGGAATTTATCAACCAATGTTCCATTATTTATTTATAAAGATATAAGCCAAATATAAATAAACTAAGTAAACACCAATAGCACAAAAACTTCCATAGATTAGAAAATTCCAAAAACTAAATAATTTAGGTTTTTCGTATTCTGCTTCCTCTTTTTTAGTAATCATTTGGTTTCTCGCTCTTTTCTTGCTGCATTACCTTTAGCTCTCAATACCAGAGTTATAGTCAATGCAGTACTTAGTATTCCAACATCTATTAATAAGTGGGGAGAAATATTCATTAGCAAATTAATGAAATGAGAAGAGTCATTAATTTTTCCGCTATAAATCTTTTATCCATTAAAAAGATAATAATTACTTATTATTTTAGATCGACTGTCAATCATCCAATGAATAAAATACCTCGAAATCAACGGATTTATTTTTAACGTTGCTTCTTTATGGGCTATAGCTATATATTTCCCAGTGGTTGAGGGATCACAGGCCTCAAGTCCCATGTTCAACCAATGCTCACGTATTCCTGATAAAGTGTGACACTATTAATTAAGCTTTCTTTTATTTCTGTTCATTATATTTTTAAAAACCTTAAATTCAATATAGTCGTTAATCATTTGAACTTCATCATTTATAGAATCATCATCTAAATTAATTTTATTTTCAACATTTCGTATTTCACTATTAAGTGTTTTATTAGGAATTAATAATGCTTCACCTTTATTACTACAAAATTCGTATGATAACTCTTTAATAGAGGTATTTAATACTCCTCTAGACCTAAGTGCTTCTTCAACCAATATCCCAGTTACTTTTGATTGACTTAATTTATTAATATTACAAATTTTGTCTATTATATTCTGAACTTCCGATCTTGGTAAAAACCCAATTCTTCTTCTTTGCGTGGGCATATAAAAGTTTTATTGTAACACTTGCATATTATAAGTGTTGCACTATATTAAACCTAAGTCAACATAAATTAAATGCAAATATTAATAATTCCAATTGGATTAATACTATGGTATTTTGCTTATGAATCAAAACCAATTAATAATGATGAGGTAACAAATTTATGGGAAAAAGACAACTATGTTAAAAGGACAAAGTTATTAAATATTCTTAAAGAAAGCTTTTAAAAGGTATTTAAACAAAATTCAAATTTTTAAATCACGAATTGTTCCTGGAGTCTTATTTAGAAATTAACTATCATCGCTATGTTATTTAAAGTTCGTGCTAGGTTAAATATTAATCAGTAAAAAGTTATATTTTTTGTACATCTTATATAGATTATTTATATTAAGTAAACTATCGATAATTCAAGTAAATTAGATAAACAACTCAGTTATAATAAAAATAATTAAAACAAATGTTATGAATTTAAAGGAGAGAGGATTAACTGTAGGAGACCTAATGATAATTCTAATTTTTGTGATTTCAACAGTTTTTATTATTAATAAAGTTAAAGACAGTGACAAGCAAACTTATTTTCAAATAGCTCCGAATGAAATCTTGACTACTAAAAAATCCTAATTAATTAGAAAAAGGAAAATCAATTTCTTTACCATTACAAAATCGTTCAAGCATTATTTCAGTGCTAGCTTTGCTTACTTCACAAGAATTTAAATCCTTCAATACGTCCAGAGATTCATTCAGAGATATTTTATTTTGTATATTTTTAGAATTCATCTTCAAATTTTGCTAATAGTTAAATGGTATTTATTATGAGAACTAACTATATAATTATTTATAATTTTTTAATATTTAGATTTTAAAGTTTCCCATTTAATATTTTCTTCTAATTCATTAATATTATTAGAAATTGATGCAAGGTTCACTAATTGGAGAATTTGGTTTTTATTTAATCTATCGGTAGCAATAAGTCTGTTTATCATTTCAAGAACAGATGCATCATTAACATTCATATTTTGGTACCTAATTTAATAAAACCATTAAAACTTTATTTTAGTTATTTTTTACGGGTATGAAAATTTGCAATTAAATCGTCAATGAAATAATGAATTAAATGAATACAAATACATCCATTACTAGTTTTAGAGATATCGAAAACAAAGTTCATTAGCTAATATTTAAAACATAAATCAAAGGGTTAAACTCACTGCATATTTATTTCTCTTATAATAAAAATAAAAAAATTTAATGAATAAAAATTTAAATTCTGATTCCATAAGCAGAGATGAAGTTAACGAAATGATTGAAAATGCATTACGAAGACATAATAGAAGGTCAACTATAATATCAAGCGTTTTAGGTTGGATTCTAATAGGGGGATATTCATTCGGATTATTTCAAGCAGTTCAGAACGTTTAATAGTTACTGATAACATTAAGTGACCTATTTAATGTTAAATTTAAAAAAGCCATATATTTATTATGAGAGAATATATAAATGCAAACATTAGCGTAATTAAGAAAGATTTAAAGAAAAGGACAAAAAAACTTTCCAAATTAAATAGTGATTCAATTAGAGAGGAATTTAAGGAATGGAATGATCCATTATTCGATAAAGAATTAATTTGGACTTTACCTGACTTAACAAGAATCGATAGATATAAAAATTTTTGTAGATCAATAAAAAAAGAGATTAGATAAAGAAGTCAGTCTCCTAAGTGAATATCATTTATTTTTAAATAAAAGTAACCGGCAAAACCTACAATATTTAATATCAAGACAAATAACCAGGCATTTAATGGTTGGTCAGAATCAAATTTTTTAATTTTGAGTTTTGCTTTAAGCCTATCTATGTAATTTGTCATACTTTTAAAAATATCTAAGAAGTTTAATTAAAATAGCTTTAATTATGTTATTTGTATCTGTTAATGTTTTTATAGAGAAAAAATTTAATTATTGATTACTCTTCTTATCAACATTTCTATTAATGGGATATTTGATCAATTCTCTTTTTAGATTTTTAATTAATTTAGAATAGTTCATTATTGTAAACTTCCTTGTTAAGGAATGATGCCATTTCATGAATTCATATTAGAGATTTACTTGCTATATTATAAACGTTAAAATTATAATTAATTTAAGGTGTACTAAGGCCTTAATTTTTTTCAAAAAAAGGAATAGAATTTCATGAGTTTAAGAGTTGGTCAAGAAGCACCAGATTTCACTGCAACGGCAGTTTATGATCAAGAATTTAAAGACATTACCCTTTCAAGTTACAAAGGAAAATGGGTTGTTTTGTTTTTCTATCCATTAGACTTTACTTTTGTTTGTCCAACAGAAATTACCGCATTCAGTGATGAATTTAATAAATTCTCAGACTTAAACACTGAAGTTCTTGGGGTATCTGTTGATAGCAAACACTGTCACTTAGCTTGGATACAAACACCTAGAAATGAAGGAGGGATCGGTGATATTAACTATCCTTTGGTATCTGATTTGAAAAGAGAAATTTGCCAAGCTTACAACGTACTTAATGATGATGGTGAAGCAGATAGAGGTTTATTTCTTATTAATCCAGAAGGAATTGTAATGCACACAACAGTGAATAAAGCTCCTGTAGGAAGAAATGTAGATGAAACACTGAGAATACTTCAAGGTTATCAATATGTAGCAGCCAATCCAGATGAAGTCTGCCCTGCGAATTGGACCCCAGGAGAGAAAACGATGCTAGAAGATCCAAAAGGAAGTAAAGAGTATTTCTCTGCCCTTTAAGTCTAAAAGATATTTAATTCAATACTTTTTCTATTTAAAAAGTATTGAATAATATAATATTATTAATAAATAAAACATAATAATATTAAGAATTGGTATAACCTCTTTCTTATATGGTTTTGGGAGGTTCCAATCGCTTAAATAAGAGTTATATGAGATATATGACCATAAGTAAAACATTGTTTCAATAGCTAAAAGGAAGACTAAATTTACAAAGTTTATATTTCCAAATTTAAAAATATAAAATGGAATCACATTATTTAAAGAAGAATTATTAATTTGTGAATACCAACTAAAAATAGAAAATATAAAAAAATTTGTTAAAATTATTTTTTTTAGAAGAAATTTAGTTTTTTTAAATATTAAGAAAATAGAAATAATCACAACAAATAAGATTTGTTTATCAAAATCAAATTTAACTAAATATTCATTATTACTCATTAAGAAATTTAAAATAATTTTTAGATTTATAAAAATATAATGAGATATGAGAATTGATAGTATACATGATATAACTAGAGTTATTAAGAATAAAGATTTACCACTAATATCAAGATCATTATTATTATTATTCTTTTTATGAAAATTAAATTTATAATAAGTAAACTTATTTAAAGAATTTATTATTACTAGAAAAGGGACAATTAAACCGCTTAAATAATATAAAAGTTTATAAATAGATAAATTATTAATATCAAACAAGTATAAATTTAACCATTGTTTTTGAACCAATGGAAAAAGTATTACTAATAAAATTATTATGGATAGTCTTAATAGACTAAATTTTATTATCAAGGAAAAGTTATTATATAAATTAAATGTATTTAATCACACTTTTAATAAATCAAAAGTTATTTTTTTAAAAGTATTATTCTCAATAGTTTCTTTGATCAATAAAAGTTCAACTAGTTTTTCTAATAAAACGCGATTATTACTGATAATATTTATGGCATTATTTAGAGAAATTTTAGAAATATTGATAATTTCATTATCAATTCTGGAGTAAGTATTATCAGCTATTATTGATTTATTCCTAACAAAGCCTTCTCCAATTGATATTTCTCCACCATCTTCAAGAGATAGAGGACCTATTATAGAAAATCCATATTTAGTTACCATCTCTCTAACAATGCTTGTTGAATAAGATATATCATTAAATGAACATTGAGTAATTTCATTTTTACCGTATACAACTGTTTCTGCAGCTCTTCCCGCCAATGCTATTTCAATTTTAGATAACAATAGTTTCTTAGAAATTAATCCGCTTGAAACGATATCTTCGTCTGGATTAATTTTCGTATATCCTCCCACATATCCAGATCTTGGAAGAATTGTTATTTTATCTACTGAATTAATTCCATTTTTAACCGCTGAAACAATTGCACGTCCAACTTCGTTATATGCAATAATCTTTTTCATATTTTGAGAAGAAATATTAGAAGTGCGAAGACCAAGAGTAACTTTATCTAAAGCATTTTCTATATGAGAATAATTAATTAATTTAGAATCTTCTCTAGCACAATGAATAGCACTTTCATTCATTAAATTTGCTAAGTCAGCGCCAGAAAAACCTACTGTTCTTGTAGCCCAATATGACAAATCTACATCTTTTGCAAGAGGTTTGGATAAAGAATGAACTGAGAGTATTTTTTTTCTTCCATCTTGATCAGGTAACATGACTTCAATCTTTCTGTCGAATCGCCCCGGTCTTAAAAGAGCCGAATCTAGGATATCTGGTCTATTTGTGGCGGCAATAACAATTATTCCGGAATTATCTGCAAAACCATCTAATTCTGTTAAAAGCTGATTAAGAGTTTGTTCTCTTTCATCGTTACCTCCTCCGATCCCAGAACCTCTTTGTCTTCCGATAGAGTCAATTTCATCAATAAATATTATGCAAGGAGACTTTTCTTTTGCTTTTTCAAATAAGTCTCTAACTCTACTTGCACCAACACCCACAAATAGTTCAACAAATTCTGATGCGGCAATTGAGAGAAAAGGAACACCAGACTCACCAGCAACAGCTTTAGCTAATAATGTTTTACCAGTTCCAGGAGGACCAATTAAAAGAACGCCTTTAGGAACTTTTGCTCCAAGATCAGTAAATTTTTTTGGCTCATTAAGGAATTTAATAACCTCTTTTAATTCCTCCGCAGCTTCAGTAACACCAGCAACATCATCAAATCGTGTATCTACATCATCAATGGTGACAAATTTAGATTTATTTTTACCAAAACCTAAAGCTTTTGAAGCAAGTTTTGAGGTACTTTTCAATATTAAAACAATGGCTATTATAAAAATCAAAAAAAGGCCAACTGATGCAAGCGAATTTGCTGCTGAAGATTCTTTACGACTGTTATTAATGGTTAGGTCAACATTATTTTCTGATGCTTTTTCAAGAATTAATTGGTCGTTATAAAGTATAGGTACTTTTTCTTTATTCCCATTCTTATACAAAACATCTATTTCCCTCTTTCTAGGATAGAAATATATAGATTGTACATTCCCCAAATCTAATTCTAATAAGAGATCAGAATAACTTTTATTAGAATCTGAATATGAGAAATTTGATTTAAAGAACACTAATCTTCAATAAAATATAATAATTAAAGCTTATAAGCTCAGATTAATAATTGCATTATTTAAAACAAATATACTCAAATATTTGAGAGATAACCACTGAAAGGTTATATTAATAAATGGATATAAGAAATTAGTATGGCTGTTCCAAAGAAGAAAAAATCAAAGAGCAAAAGAAATCATCGACATGCTGTTTGGAAAGGTAAAGCAGCATTAGCTGCTCAAAAAGCAATGTCACTAGGTAAATCTGTTCTAACAGGCAAGGCACAAGGATTTGTTTATCCTATTGACGAAGAAGAGTCAAGTGAAGAATAATTTAGTTAAGAACCTAGTTTAAAGGCCTCAAGTATCACGGCATAAGTTGCTCCAATTCTAGCCTTATCAATTATTGACCACAAATTAAAAAAACTAGAACCAGTAGGTGGCTTAATTCTAATTATTACTTCAATAATTAATATTATTATGGGAACCATTATTAATTCATTTTTACCTTCAGATATAAATTTTGTAGCAAAATTTGCAAATAAAAAATAACCTGTCAATACAGAAATAACATTAATAGATTTTGATTTCCAAGAAGACCTTAAAAAACCAAACAATAAATTATTAAATTGATCATTAATTTTTGAAAATTTTGTTTTTTGCATTTTTAAAATATCATCAAATATTTTTCCAAATAAGCGCAATCAACATAATTACTATCAAGTTTAGGTCCTTTAATAACATTAGCCTTACAACTTTCATTTCCCAGACTATCTACAAAACAGTCTAAATTCATATCCTTCTCAATAACCGCAGGTATATTTGAAGGAACATAAATAGTTGGTAATTTAGCTGCTAAAGATGATTTAAGACCAGGAATAGAATCTTCAAAAACTATAGATTTATTAAATTTTATACCGCTTAATTTCATTGCTTTTAAGTAAGGTAAGGGGTTTGGTTTATGAAAGTGAACATCATCACTTGAAATAATAAATTCAAATGGATTAAATTCTATAAATAATTGATTAATTATTAGTTTGGCTTGCTTCTTAGAGCTTGAAGTTACAATAAATTGTCTTACTTTTTTTTTCTTTAATTCCTTAATTAATCTATAAACACCCGTTTTAAGTGATACCACATTATTTTTTTTTACATAATTAATATAGTGATATTGTTTTCTTTCATGAATTTCTTTTACTTCTGTATTATTCAAAGATTTATTTATTAATTTTGAATAATAAGAAATTCTATTTTTACCTCCATTTATTTTTAAAAGGTCTAAATATGTAGTTATATCCCAATTCCAATTAAGATTGAAATCATTAAAAGCAAAATTGAAAGCTGGCAAATGAGCTTCTAATTCAGTATTAGCAATTGTTCCATCTAAATCCCAATAAACACCCTCAAGGTAAGTCACTAAGAGTTAAAGAATATATTTTTATTTGCGAAAAAAAACAAGCGCAATTATTGCAGGTCCAGCTAACGCAACGACGGCTAAAGGAATAAGGGTTGCCATGTGAATAATTAAATGATGTGATACTATTTTTACAAATAAACCTTTCAACTGTACCAATACGTTACAAGATTGAATTAAATTATGAAGTCATGGAGTTGTATAGATAATTGCGGGGCTTGTTGCCATTTAGATTTAACTGATAGAGATAACTTATCAGGAGTACTTAGTAATAATGATATAGCATTAATAAATTCCATGAAAAGCAAAGATGGATGGTGTAAATATTTAGATAGATCAAGTAGAAAATGCATGATTTATGAATCAAGACCACATTTCTGCCGTGTAAATGAATTTTCTTCATCATTCAAAAATTATTTAAAAAATGGTGATAAATTCTTAATTGATTGTTGTACGCAACATATATCTTCTATTTATGGAAGAAAAAGTGAACAAATGAAAGACTTTAAATCAGCTGTTTCAAAAAAATGAATATTAATATAAAAAAAGAAGACAAAAATATTGAAAAGAATTTTTCATCTATTTTTATAACAACTTTTACTACTATTTTTATCGCTGAATTGGGAGATAAAACTCAAATAGCGACTTTAATGTTATCTGCAGAATCTGGAAAACCAATTATTGTTTTTATCGGAAGTTCAATAGCTTTAATAAGTTCAAGCCTAGTAGGTGTATTAATTGGAAAATGGTTGTCAAATAAAATATCTCCAAACAAATTTGCGTTTTTTACAGGTTTATTGATGATGATCATAAGTATATTTTTAGCTTATGACATTTTAATGCCCATTTTATAAATGATTTTAAGTTTACTATTATCAACATTCTTAACAATATTTATTGCCGAACTAGGTGACAAAACGCAATTAGCTACTTTAACAATGAGTGGGACATCCAATAAACCTCTAGCGGTATTTTTAGGTTCCTCATCAGCTCTAGTATTAGCCAGTTTAGTAGGAGCCCTAGCAGGTGGATCAATATCGAATTTTTTACCTGAAATCATCTTAAAATCAATAGCATCAATAACCTTTTTTATTATTGGTATTAGACTTTTCATAAATTCATTTACTTCAAACGAATATGATAATGATAAATGAAATATTTAATCGTTTTTTGATTAGAAAGAAAGATATAATATGAATAAATGTTATGTGTTAATTAAAAATTAAAAAATATTATGTTTTCAACCTCTTCAATAATTGAAAATTTAAACCGAGAAGAAGGTTTGGAATATAAGAAATTATGCAGATTATTAAAATTATCAAAAAAAACAGACAAGGCCAAATTAGATATAGCATTGCGAGCATTAGAAGAACTTGAAATAATAAATAAAAATAAAGATAATGAATATTTCAACGTCAAAGAGAGTAATCACTTAGTTGCTAAAATTAGATGTAGTAGCAAAGGCTATTGCTTTGCAGTTAGAGAAAATAATAATGAAGATATTTACATAAAAGAAAATTTACTTAACAATGCATGGAATGGAGATAAAGTTTTAGTAAGAATAATCAAAGAGGGTGTAAGAAGAAGATCACCTGAAGGAGTTGTTGATTGCATAGTTGAAAGAACTAATCAAATACTGTTAGCAAAAGTCGAAATAATTAAGGACGAAGTATATGGAATACCTATTGATGACAGAATTCTAGCTAAAATTAAGCTTCCCAAAAAAGATGAAAAATATAAATATATTTCTGATAATAAAAATATAGTTAAAATTGAAATTGACTTATTCCCTATTGCCCAACAAGAAGGTATTGGTCATGTCATAAAGGAGTTAAAATTAAATAATAACGAAAAGCTAGATATAGATTTCGTATTATCTAAAAGCAATATTCATAGAATTGCTAAATTTCAAAATCCAAAGCTTACTGTTGACAATCAACAAAAAAGACTAGATCTATCAAGTAAAAATTCATATATGTTCAAAAGTTGGAAAACTGAAAATTCACCAATACTGCCAATTTTTCAAATAGACAAAAATAGAGACAAAACCCATAGACTTTGGATACACACCAATACAATTGCAGAAAGATTAGATCTAAGTAATAAGAAATCCTTACAAATGTTCTTTGATAGATTTGAGTCATTTCCCTTAATAGAAAAATGGCAAAACTATCTTAGTGATGAAATATGTAATGCTGCAAAATTTAATACAAACGAAATAAATGATGCTATTAGTTTGTGTATTGAAATGAATAGTGAAAATGAAATAATTAATTGGTCGTTCCACTTAACAAAGGTGAAATGTTCACTCTTAGTCGAAAATCAGCACATAGATGCTCTTCTAACTAGAAAAAGTAATACTCGAATCACTTCAAGAATACTTAAACCAATTAAAGACTACATAGAAGATTTAGAAAAAATAATAGAAATCTCAAATGAATTTAGAAAGAAACAATTATTGAATGGGAAAATTGAATTATCGAAGTCGAATAATAATATTGAATCATTAAAAGAATTATTAGTTCACAACCCAGCTGAGTTCTCAAAGGAATATTTTGAACCGTTAAATAATAATGACATCCAAACATATCTTTCTCCTTTGTTGTACGAGGCGAATTCAATATGGTTCAATCATTCAAATAATTATGGCTTAAATAATGCATCATATATTTCTCAAAAATTAGATTATATAAATGTCACTGAAATTATAAAAAATTCAGAATTAATTGATAGTAATATCGAACTTAATGAAAATGGGACTCTATCATTTAAAAAATTAGTTGAGTTATGCACTGATGATAATAAAAAAAGAATCTTGCATAAAATATTATTTAATGTTGTTAGGGATAATGAAGTAACATTAATTTCTAAAGATAATTCTATAAATGATTCTAAAAATATTATTTCACCTTGGACATTACCCTCATTTGATTTTACTAATTTAATTAATCAATATAATATTTATAATATGATAATTAATGGAAAAAAAAATAAAAATAGTAATGGGAATTTGATAAATATTATGGAAAAAGAATCTTGGAAAAGTGTTAATTGGCGTCTATATAATTCATCAACATTAAAATCTCTTGATCTAATATTTAATAATGTAATGATCGATAAAATTAATGAGTATAAGAATAAAGTTAGACAGTTTAAATCTAATATGATAAGTATAAAACAAGTAAGGAAAGCCGAAAAATATATAGGAAATATATATAGTGGGTTAATAATGACAGTGCAAAGTTATGGATTTTTTGTAGAGATTCCAGAATTATATGTTGAAGGTTTAGTACATGTAAGTACGCTTAATAATGATTGGTACGAATATAGATCTAGGCAAAATCTATTAATTGGAAGAAAATCAAAAAAATCATACAAGATAGGTGATGTAATAGATATCAAGATTATAAAAGTAGATATTCTAAAATATCAAATAGATCTTGAATTAGTTTAGTGATCAAGAATCTATTAGTTACCAAATCTTTATTCAAATATCCAAGATAATTTACTTTTAAAATGATTAAAAAAAAGAATTTAATATTGATTATTTTTTTAATTATAAATATTCAAATATTATTATTATTAAATAACAGACAAAAAACTTCTTTTAGATATTTCATTTGGAATATTCAAAATGTAGAAATAGGTAGATTAATATGTATTTCCTTTGTTTCAGGTGTATTTATGAGTTCTCTATTACAGAAATCACTCAGCAATAACGTTAAAACTAAAACTATATTTGAAAGTGATGATAAAAGAACCGATGATAATGATTATCCAGATGATAATGATGAACTATTCGACATCGCTCCTGAGAGAGATTTACGAGAACCTCAACCCACGATTTCTGTTAATTATCGTGTTATTAGAAATAATAGTGAGAATGAATTAAAAGATAGTAATCAGACAATTAATATTTCACAATACGATGATGATTGGAACAAGAATGTATCTGAATGGTAAAAATATAGTTAATTTAAAATATTGATTAAAACAGGTTAAAATATATTTATAATAGTTTTTGATATTTAAATTGTTGATATGGAAGAAAATGTAGATTCGATAAAAGAAAATAGTAAAGAGGGAGATGATTCATTAAAAAAAGACTTTATAGATATTGACACCCCAAAAGAAAAATCAACTTCAATTAATACAAATTCACAAGATTCTAATAAACAAAATATTGGGGACGAAAATTCAATACCGATAAAAATAAAACCCAAAAAGGAACTTCCTATTGAAAAAAAACCTTTTAATGAATTTATTAACGATCATTTATTACCTTCCATTATTCAGGAATTTAAAGTAAGAGGATTAGAAGTTGCAGATATAAATTTAAAAAACACATCAAGACCAATTGCTGGTGATAAATGTTGGGTTATTTTTTGCGAAATAAAAGACATTTGCAACTTTTGGCTATCATTTGAAAAAGACGACATAAGCTCGTTAAAAAGTATTTCATTATGCAAATCTGATCAAAAACCAAGTGTAATTGAATCATTTTTAATAGATGAAAAAAGAATAACCCTCAAATTAATTATTTCTAGAATTCTGCAAAGATTAAATGGACAAAAATTAATTGGCATTAATTAAAAAAAGGAAAGAATAACACCTAGTTAACTTTTTACTCAAAAATACAATAAATAGTAAATAATAGTATTAACGAATTAGAGAAAATGGCACAACAAACTATTGAATCAAATAATAAAAAATCTGTTAATAGAGGGAAGGATATTGCAAAGGATACGATATTAACTCCAAATTTTTACACGACAGATTTTGAAGCAATGGAAAAAATGGATTTATCCATTAATGAAGAAGAATTGGAGGCAATATGTGAAGAATTTAGAAAAGATTATAATAGACATCACTTTGTACGAAATAAAGAATTTGAGGGGGCGGCAGATAAATTAGATACTGAAACTAGGGAGCTTTTTGTAGATTTTCTGGAAGGAAGTTGTACATCTGAATTTTCAGGATTTCTATTATACAAAGAATTAAGTAAAAGGATAAAAGACAAGAATCCACTTCTTGCTGAATGTTTTGCTCATATGGCTAGGGATGAGGCAAGGCATGCAGGATTTTTGAACAAATCAATGAATGACTTCGGATTACAGTTAGATTTAGGATTTCTAACAGCCAACAAGGATTACACTTATTTTGCTCCAAGAGCAATTTTTTATGCTACCTACATATCTGAAAAAATTGGATATTGGAGATATATAGCAATTTATAGGCACCTTGAAAAAAATCCTAGTGGTAAGATTTTTCCATTATTTAATTTCTTTGAAAATTGGTGTCAAGATGAAAATAGGCATGGTGATTTTTTTGATGCATTAATGAGAGCACAACCTCGAACGGTTAAAAGTTTAAGCCAGAAATTTGAGATCTTTGGTTATACCGTTAAACATCCAATTTTTGATTATTACCATAGATTTAGATATTTTTTAAATAATCATCCTATAGTTTCTAAATTATGGTCTAGATTTTTTCTACTAGCTGTTTTTGCAACTATGTACATAAGAGATCTTGGCACCAAAAGAGATTTTTATGGAGCACTAGGTTTAAACGCTAGAGAATATGACCAATTTGTCATAAACAAAACAAATGAGACCTCAGCCAAAGTATTTCCTGTTGTTCTGAATGTATATCATAAATCTTTTTACAAAAGATTAGACAGAATAGTTGAGAATGGTACTCGCTTATCAAAAATAGATAAGAAAGATAAGCCAAATGTAATTAAAGTTTTATCTAAATTACCCATCTTTATTTCAAACGGTTATCAACTGATAAGACTATACTTATTAAAACCTCTTGAAAGTAATGATTTTCAACCATCAATTAGATAATCTGACCTTAACAAAGAGCTAAAGTTATAAGATTCAAATGGTATCTGCGAGTATTAAACCTTCCGAAATTAGATTTGGTGAATGTAATAAAAAACTTCTAGAAGAAGTCATCTTCTATGGCATATCCCTAGGTGCTGATTTTGTAGAATTATTTATTGAAAACTCTGATAATTCTAGTGTTCTCGCAGAAGAAGATTTTATTACAAATGTAAGTCCATCATTCAGCAAAGGAGCTGGAATAAGAATATTTAAAGACAAGAGAGATGGTTTTGTGAGCACTAATGACTTGTCAAAACATGGATTAATGAGATCTATTTCACAAGCAATTGAAATGTTAGATATCTCTAAAAAAACTAATAAATTAATTTTTAATGGACTTGAAAAACTAAAAGACTATAGTAAGTCAAAAATTGATTGGCTTAATGAAACACCCACAATAAATGAAGTAAGCGAAAAATTATTACTTAGCACTAAATCATTAAAAAAAGATAAGAAAGTAGTAGTTAGAAAAGGAAGTTACGCAAGAAATTGGCAAGAAGTAATAATAGCTTCAAGTGATGGAACTTACGCTACTGACATAAGACTGCATCAAACGGTTGGACTTAACATTATTGCTACCGACGCTCAATATAGATCGAACGGGAGTAGAAGATTTGGATCGCAAGGAATTCCTAATGAATTCAAATTATGGGATCATGAAAAAGCTGCAAATGAAGTTTATGAAAGTTCAATGAATATGTTGTACGCAGACTATGTTCAAGCTGGACAAATGCCAGTTGTATTAGCTAATAAATTCGGTGGCGTTATATTTCATGAAGCTTGTGGGCACTTACTTGAAACAACTCAGATTGAACGTGGAACAACTCCATTTAGTAATAAGCTGAATGAAAAAATAGCTCACGATTCTGTGACGGCAATAGATGAGGGCCTTTCTGAAGGATCTTTTGGATCATTATCTATTGATGATGAAGGAATGGAACCAGAAAAATCAATCCTTATTAAAGATGGTATATTAAAGAAATTTCTTTCCGACAGAGCTGGTGAATTAAGGACTGGTCACAAAAGAACCGGTAGTGGTAGAAGGCAAAATTACTCATTCGCTGCTGCATCAAGAATGCGAAACACTTATATAGCTAAAGGTGAATACACTAAAGAAGAATTAATAAATAGTATTAGCGATGGGCTTTACTGTAAGTCAATGGGTGGTGGAAGTGTAGGAGCGACAGGTCAATTTAATTTCGCTGTTGAGGAAGGTTATTTAATAAAGAACGGTAAATTAACTAAACCAGTAAAAGGAGCAACATTGATAGGTGACGCGAAAGAAGTAATGCCTAAAATATCTATGTGTGGAAATGATTTAGAGTTAGCTCCTGGTTTTTGTGGTTCAGTTAGCGGAAGCGTTAATGTAACAGTTGGTCAGCCACATATTAAAGTTGATTCAATAACAGTAGGGGGGAGATAACAATGAATCCTACAGAAATAACAACTCAAATATCAACGGCTGCAGATATGCTAAATATTGATAAATGGGATTACGGTGCTAGTTTTTCTAATGATTATTCTGTTCAAGTTGATAGAGGAGCAGCGAAACAGTTAAAAGCATCTCAAAAACAAGTTATAACATTAAGAGTTTGGAATAAAGATAACTTAGTTGGTATCACGACTACAAGTGATCTAAGTGAAACAGGTATTAAAAAAGCTTTAAGACAAGCTAATATAGCTTCAGAATTTGGGAATAAAAATGAATTTACTGATTTTTCTCCCTTAGCCAAAGATCCTATACAAGTAAAAGAAGTTGATAAAAAAAATCCGTTAGGAATTAAAAAGCTACTTAAAATTCTTAGAGAGGCTGAATCTAAGCTAATCGATAGTCATGAGGCTATTAAATCTATTCCTTACAACGGATTGTCAGAAAGTTTTTATGAAAGAATTTATGCTAACAGTGATGGGGCATTTAGAAATTATAGTAAAAGTCAAGCTGCTATATATTTATATGCCAGAGCAGAAGAAAAAGATAAAAAACCTCGTAGTTCAGGTTCAGTAAAACTAGGATACGGTGTTGAGGACATTGATATTGAATCCTGTATTAAAGAGGCAGCAAAGAAAACAATTGCACATTTAGACTACTCATCAATCAAAACAGCTAAGTATTTAGTTTGTCTATCACCTGAAGCATTTCTAACAATAATGAATGCCTTTAGTTCAATCTTCAATGCTAGAAGTATTATTGACGGTGTAAGTCTTTCAGATAAAAACTCGATTGGTGAGTTGATTTCAATTCCAGCTTTGAATATCTACGATGATGGACTTAATGATAAAAATATATCTTCTGCACCATTCGATGGTGAAGGGACTCCAACAAAAAAACTAAGCTTAATTAAGAAAGGGAAATTAGAAAACTTTATACATTCGGAATCAACTGCAAAAATTTTTAATACCATACCTACAGGGCATGCTGGACTTGGTTCAAAAGTATCAGTATCTCCAGATTGGTTAGTAATTGAAAAATCAAATGAATGTTCGGATTTAAACAAGTCTTTGGTTCATACAAATTATCAAGGAGTTTTTGTATATATTGAAGAATTAAATGCGATTCATGCAGGAGTTAGAGCTAGTCAAGGGTCTTTTTCTCTTCCTTTTGAGGGATGGCTTTATAGAAATGGGGAAAAACGTTCCATTGAATCAGCAACTGTTGCAGGAGATATAAAGTATCTTCTAAAAAATATAGTAAATATTGAAAATGAAAAAGAACTAACTACAAGTGGAATCTCTCCACATGTATGGATTAATGAATTATCTATAACTGGTGACGAGTGAGAATTATATTTTGGGGTACTCCTGAATATTCAGTTAAAACTCTTGAAGTATTAAATAAATCAGATCATGATATTGTTGCTGTAATTACACAACCAGATAAAAAAAGATCTCGAGGAAATAAATTAATATCAACACCAGTAAAGGAATATGCTACTAAGGAAAATATACAAGTTTTTACACCGGAAAAAATAAAGGACAATATTCAATTTATAAGTAGAATTAAAGATTTATCTTGTGATCTTTTTATTGTAATTGCCTATGGAAAGATATTACCCAAAGCAATATTAGATATTCCTAAATACAAATCATGGAATGCACATGCTTCACTACTTCCAAGATGGAGGGGTGCTGCGCCAATTCAATGGTCAATATTAGAAGGAGATAAATTCACTGGTGTAGGAATAATGAAAATGGAAGAAGGATTAGATACTGGAGACGTATTAGTGGAAAAACAAATACAAATTAATGATAAGGATAATCTTAAAACATTAACTAAAAAATTAAGTGATTTATCATCAGAATTATTTTTGATAGCGATATCAGACATAGAAAAAAGCAAAAATAAAGATATTAATCTTTTACTTAAAAAACAAACAGATTTTAAAAGAGAATTAAAATATGCAAGAATGATTAACAAATTAGATTACATAATAAATTGGGAAAATTCATCAACTGATATTTATAGAAAAATAAATGCTTTATACCCAAGAGCCAATACAACTTATAAACGGAAAAACCTCAAAATAACAAAAATTAGAATCCTAAAAACTGATGAAATAGAAAATAAAAATTATAAAATTATAAGTAATGTATTAAATCCAGGATTAATTATTGGCCTTATAGAAAACGTAGGAATTATTATAACAACAAAAACTGATCCAATTCTTTTATTAGAAGCAAAACTAGAAGGGAAAAACGTTTCTAGTAAAAATCAATTGATACAACAATTAAATCCTGTAATTGGAGAAAAATTTTCTGACTAAGTTATTTTATCCCTTTTGGACAAACCCCATATGAAAGAAATAAATATCAAGATATAAAAATAATAATCTGGAAGAATTGCCTCCGTAATTAATGTATTTAGAAGAAGCTTTATCCCTACAATTAGTATGGCAATGTAACCAGCAGTTTCTAATCTTAAAAATTTCTCTAAAAGACTTAGGAATATGCCTGAAGTAAATCGCAATGCTAATACACCTATAATTGCTCCAAAAATAATAAGAATATATTGATCACTTATGGCAACAGCTGTTGTAATGCTGTCAATAGAAAATGCGAAATCAGTCAATGAAAGCAAAGCAACAATCTTTAGAAATTTAAAATTGTTATTCTTTTTATCATCTTCTGATTCTTGAGTGTCTGCTTCGCTACTAAAAAACACATTTGAAATAAATAAATAAATAAGATATAAACCTGCGAAGATACGAATTATTATAAATTTCAGAAGAATATTTGATAGGAGAATAAGAAATATTCTGAATAATAAAGAAATAGTTATGCCTATATTTAAAGCTTTAGATCGTAATAAAGGACTATCAAGAGATTTAGTTAGTGAAGCTAAAGCAATGGCGTTATCTGCTGATAGCAACAATTCTAAAATAATCAATATCGGTAAAAGTGTAAGAATTTCTGACCAACTATCAACCTGATCAAGAGTAGGTATAAAGGAGTTTATTGCAGCAGAATCCATTAATTATTATTCACAATCCTTGTAAAATATAATATAATATAAGCTTAAGTTGTAATCAAGTTAATTAAACATAAATGAGTTTAAGTTCATTAATTAGTTATATTTCAAATTCACAAATAATAATAGAGTTAGTAAAAAGAATTAAACATAATAAAGAATTAAATATCATTGGCTCTAGTAGATATGCAAAGTCAATTATAATAAATAGTATTGCTAAGAAAGAAAATAAAGATATCTTACTTATAAGTCCTAACGAAGAAATTGCCTACAAATGGTATGGATATTTCGATAGTATAGATAATAGAAATGTATTATATTATCCTCCAAGTGAAAATTTACCATACGCATCGATTAACAGGTCAAGGGAGACTGAATATTCACAGTTATCAGTAATCTCTAAAATTATTAAAAAAGAGAGAAAAGATTTAAACATAATAATAACAACTGAGAGATCCCTTCAACCTCATTTAATTAAAAATAATCAATTTAAGGAAAATTTATTTACATTATTTAAGGGCAAAGAACTAGATATAAAAGAGTTAACAAAAAAGTTTGTATACCTAGGCTATAATAAAGAAAATTTGACTTCTCAGGAAGGGTCATGGAGTAGAAGAGGAGAAATTATTGATATTTATCCAGTTAATAATGAACTGCCTATAAGAATAGAATACTTTGATAATATTATTGAAAAAATAAGAGAATATGATCCTGTAACACAAAGAACATTAGATAGTATTAATAAGGTTGAAATTGTACAAGTCGGATTTAATTTATTTATAAGAAAAAGGTTAGAAAATTTATCAGAACTAGGTATATTTAATTCAGAAGAAATCACAACCAAGAATAATCTTGATAGATACTTGGGGATAATAGAAGAAAATCCATCAAACCTTTTAGATTACATAAATAAAGAAACACTAATTGTCATCGATGAAAAAGAAGAATGTAATAAATTCTCTAACAATTGGTGTCTTGAATCAGGTAATAATTTTGAACTATATAAAGATGAAATCGCCAATAACTTAAAATCTAATAATATAAATATAAAAGTCAGACCTAATCTTCATGAAAAATTTGAATCAATTATAAAAACTATTAGTAATAAAGATGTAATAAATTTATATGAATTTGAGTCAAAAAGAAATATAGATAATAGATTTCTTTTGTCAGATAAACGCATAAATACCTCGTCTAAGAATATTGGCAAACTCTCAAAAGAAATAAATAAATTTATATTAAATAAAGATAAAGTCTGGATATTATCAGCTCAGCCATTACGAACAAGAAGTTTATTTTTTGAGCATGAATGTAATACAACGTACTTAGAAAAGCCCAACGATCTTGAAAGCGCGTATAAGTTAATTGACAATTCGACACCAGTAATAATTAAAAATAAAAATAATTATGAAATAGAAGGATTTTATTTACCGATATGGAAGGTAATTCTAATAACAGATAAGGAATTATTTTCTCAGCAAGCTTTATTTAATAATGTATTTATAAGAAGAAGAAAAAGGAGTGTAAATTCAAATATAAATGTAAATAAAATAAATCCAGGAGATTATATAGTTCATAAAAATCATGGTATTGGACAATTTTTAAAAATAGAAAAAATAAACATTACTGGTGAATCAAGAGACTACTTAGTTATTCGTTATCTTGATGGAAAAATAAGTGTTGCAGCTGATCAACTTGGGAGTATAAACAGATATAGATCTAGTGGAAAAATAAAGCCCAGAATAAATAAATTAGGAGGTACAGAATGGTTAAAAATAAAAGATAAAAATAGAAAAATAATAAAAAAAGTTGCCTTAGACATTTTAAAACTTTATGCAAAAAGGGAAAAACTTAAAGGACATATATTTCCAGAAGATGGGCCATGGCAACAAGAGTTAGAAGAGTCATTTCCTTATCAACCTACACCAGATCAACTAACAGCTGTTAAAGAAGTAAAAATTGATATGGAGAGTGATAAGCCAATGGATAGATTAGTTTGTGGAGACGTCGGGTTCGGGAAAACAGAAGTAGCAGTAAGAGCAATTTTTAAAGCAATTACATCTGGTAAACAGGTAATCTTACTTGCTCCAACAACAATTTTAGCTCAACAACACTGGAGAACTTTTTATAATAGATTTTCTCCTTACCCAATAAAGGTTTCATTACTAAACAGATTTAAAACAAGTGCTGAGAAAAAAGATATTTATAATGGTTTAAAAAATAATAAAATTGATTTAGTTGTGGCTACTCATCAAATTTTAGGAAAAGAGATCGAAATTAAAAACTTAGGATTACTTGTTATTGACGAAGAACAAAGATTTGGAGTAAGGCAAAAAGAAAAAATTAAAAATATAAAAACAAATATTGACGTTTTAACTCTCTCAGCTACTCCAATACCAAGAACTCTTTATATGAGTTTATCTGGCCTTAGACAAATGAGTTTATTAAATACTCCTCCTCCTTCAAGAAGATCAATTAAAACGTATTTATCTGAAATTGATATGGATGTAATCAGAACTGCGATAAGTCAAGAACTTGATAGAGGTGGTCAAATTTTCTATGTTCTCCCAAGAATATCTGACATTGATCAAGCGGTTAATAAATTAAAAAATATGTTTAAAGATTTAAAGTACATTGTCGCTCATGGACAGATGAATGAAATAGATCTTGAGAATGCAATGATTGCATTTAATAATGGCGAGGTTGATCTAATGATTTGCACTACAATTATTGAAAGCGGATTAGATATACCTAGAGTAAATACAATCGTAATCGAAGATTCACATAAATTTGGTTTATCACAACTTTATCAATTACGTGGAAGAGTCGGAAGAAGTGGAATACAAGCTCACGCATGGTTATTTTATCCAAATATAAACAAAATCAATGAAGCCTCTAAGCAAAGGCTAAAGGCTATCAAAGATTTCTCTGAATTAGGAAGTGGATATCAACTAGCCATGAAAGATATGGAAATAAGAGGTGTTGGGAGCTTATTAGGTGAAGAGCAAAGTGGAAAAGTTAATGCCATAGGATATGACTTATATATTGAAATGCTTCATGAAGCAATCTCAGAGATAAATGGTCAAGAAATACCTGAAGTAAATGATACTCAAATTGATTTACCTATTAATGCTTTTATACCTGCAACATGGATATTAAACCGAGATGAGAAATTAGATGCTTATAAATATGCTACCGAATGTACTAATCATAAAGAGCTTACAGAGTTAGCAACTGACTGGTCAAATAGGTATGGAGTTTTACCCAAACCTGTTGAATCCTTAATACTGTTAATGAAGTTAAAATTATTAGCAAAAAAGTGTGGCTTTAATAAAATTAAACTTAAAAAACCGAATGTAATAATAGAAACTAGGTTAAAAAACTCTACATTTAAACTTATTAAAAAAGGTTTACCATCAAGTATTCAATCAAAATTTAATTATGAAGAAGATGATCAGTTCTCAAAAATAATTATTAGAGGATTAGGTGTCACAGATATTCAAAATCAAATTGATCAGTTAATTTATTGGTTAGGACTTTTTGTAAAAGAAATAAATAACTTTAATAAAGAAACTTCCGTTACAAAGATCTAAAACATTAAATTAATATTTAATAACCGCGGATAAGTTAAATTTCGGTTAGGTTAGTAAAAATTTTTTTTTTAAATGGGTGAGTACATTGACGTCGGACTACAAACTTCGATTTTACCTTTTACTTTACTAATTTCATCTGTAGCAGTTGGTATATATGCTTTACTAGGTTTTGAAACTGAAAATGACGACGATGATTCAGATTCCGGAAGTGGTGGTTTAATGAACCCTATTTAAATGTTAAACGGCTAGTTTTTCTTTTTACTACTTTTAATATTCTTGAAAATGAGCCTATAAATAAAATCAAGGCAAATATTAATGAAAATACAATAAATATAAATAAACAAATTTCATAAATATATGAGATTGAGTCAAAAACGTTAGCAAATAATTTACTAAAATTAATTAATAAGTTTTTAAAAATTGAGATTTTATTAGGGATTAAATAAATTAGATAAAATATTAAGGCACTAAAAAAAATCATAATAAAAGATTCATTTATCAATTTACTTTTAGATTTTCTTCTCAAAGATAACTTTTTTTTAAAAAAATATTTATCAGAATTCTTATTCAAATTTGGTATTTTTAAATCAGCCATTTATAAAAAATCAAACTAATAAATCAAAAATAATTCTCAAATAAGAATTTTTTTTATAGTAACTTGTTTGAGGATTTAATGCTAATAAGTTTGTTTTTAGTATTTATTGAAGAGCTATTATCATTTCCATCATAAACATAAATTAAAGCCGTAGAAACCAGAAAAATAGAGCATAATGAAAATAATGGAGGTAATAGAAAATTAAAGATATTTTTTTTATCCAATAAACTTAAATAATTTTTATTTTTAAAGTTTGTAAATTCTTTTTGATAAATATTTTTAACTTTATTTGAAGAACATAATTGGTCAAAACAATTAATAGTATCTGCTAAAACTGAATTTCCAATTCTTATATTTAAAGGCTTAACCTCAGGTTTGGAACTCTTCAAAAGAAGTATATGTGTATAAAAATTCTCAGAGGTAATATCAATTAAATTAGATTCATATCTTGGATTTTCATCATTTAAAAGGGAATTAGAGTAAGAATAAAAAGCCTTCATAATTGACTTTAAATGTTCCAAATTTCCTTCTACAACAGGCTTATCAATAATCATAAGTTTCCATTGCGAAATAATTGATATATAGTCTTTATTTTCGTTATTAGAATAATCAGGCAATCCAATAATTTCAAGGCTTACTGAAGATTGATTAAATAAAAATTTATTTTGCAACATCTCAATAATTAAGTAAATTTGTTCTTAATTTTAGAAAACCATCGTCTGAGACGCACAAAGCTAAAGTAAGTATAATTTTATTAAAAACCTCATCATTACAATTAGGATCAAGAAGCTTTTTGACCTTCATACTATTAGTATTAAACCTTTCATTAATTAATTCAATATATCTTTTCTTAAATTCATTCCAAGCATTAGGATTTCTAATAAGATCATCTCTGGATTGAAGTATTTGTCTTATGTAAGGATATAAAAATTTTGCCATTTCAGCAGCAAGTTTAATTAGTGCTTCAAATTCCTCTAATTTAATATTGATATTATTAAAAGAATTCCTCATTGGGTTATTATTCCTTAGTTTCCAAATAGTAACTTTATTAGGTATGACTTCCTTTAAATTAAGTTTGACTGATAAGGAATGTAGAGATTCAGCACCATTTAAATCAATAGTTTCTAGAGCTAATAAAAGTAAATCAAGTCTTTGTATAGATTCTCTAGATATCTGTTTTCTTTTGGATAAGTTAGTAATGGTCAACTTAGAACGCTATTTACAGATCATAACAGAATATTTATTATTTATTTTGAAATAAAAATGTGTAAAACTCATCAAGTTCTTCAATTGTTAATATTCCATAATTCCAAAGAAGAATAGGAAGTGGCGTATTATTTTTAATTGACAACTTTAATCCTAGCTCGATCGAAGACTCGTTTAATCCAATTTCGTCCATAAGAAAAAATATTATTTTTCTATTTGAATAATTATCCATAGAAATTATTTAATTGATGAATAGATTAAAGACTTAGTCATATGATTTAATATGATTTTCCTAATAAAAATAAACTTATTTAAAAGTAAAAAAGAGAATTTTCTAAAAGGTAATAAGAAAAATTTATTATTTGCAAAAAATTGAATTAAAGAATCTGTAACAACGATAGTTGAAATAATATCTAAACATCTTATAAAATAGTATTTATATTTAAATATTTTTAAAGCTCTATTACTTACAGGAACATTTTTATTAAAAATATCATATATGACATTAACATCTCTCCAACAAGTGTTTAACCCTTGTCCTCCAACAGGATGGAAGGTATGAAATGAATCTCCAACAAATACAACCTTTTTGAAATTAAAGATTGGCAGACGAAAAGATAAAGAAACAGGAAAAATATTAATATCGCTATTGATCTGATCTAACTTGAAATTATCAGGTAGTATTGTTGACAAGTTATCTAACAAAAAGCTTTTACTTGAATTTAATCTATCCATTGATTTAGATGTAGTAGCAGTCCAAATTATTTGATATTTATTTTTATCTAGTGGTAATAAAGCTAATGGACCTTCCTTCCTAAATATTTCATATGCACGCCTAGGAACATTACCCCTAACTAAAACTTCAAATGTTAAACAAGACTGATTATATGATTTTCTAATATCTATAAAATTTCGATTTTTTTTGTGGTTTGAATTTGCTCCGGTTGATACAAATTCATAATCAAATTTAATATCATCAAAAGAAAGATCTAAAGAAGATTTAAAAAATATATTATCCATATTATCGACCTCATCGAAAAATACATTCATAAGATCAGAATGTTTAACTACCCAACCAATAGTATCTAAAGAACAAATATCTTTATCTAAGTCCGAAGTAGTTAAAATTGTAAAATCTGAAGTTACACTGTCTGAAATTGAAAGAGAATCAAATTTATAAAGATAAGATTTTAATTTACTCCAAAGATTAAATTTTGAAAGTATCTTTCTTGTTGAATGAGTAATAGCATATGTTTTATCTTTATTTATGAGTTTCTCTCTTGTTAGTAAATCTGTTGTGTAAATATTGAAATTTAATTTCGCTAAAGATATTGCTAAAAGTAATCCAGAGGGACCAGAACCAACAATTTTAAAATTTAAATAATTATTCATTAATTAAGATATATCTACAATTTACTTCAGATAAATATAGCAAATTTCTTCAAATGCTGGTCGAAGCAAATATGGGTATTCTCCTATCCAAATATTTGAGTCAGGTAACCATGCATCAGTCAAAGAAATCTCTCTTTCAAAGTTTCTATAATTAGATGAAATGATGCATCTAATATTGGAACCAACTCTAATTAGACTATGTTTGTTTTCCATGGGAAAACTTATTTTATCTAAATAACCATCCTCATCCTCCAATTCAATAACTAACCAAGTTCTTTTTTTTTCAATCAGCTCTAAACGTCCTTGCCTATTTGATTGCTCACGTGAACTTTCAATTCTTTCAGTTTTATAGATATCTGAAACATAACCATCGAAAAGAGAAAAGAACTTAGATTTTTTATAGTTAATATTTTTTCTGCTTGATTCAAGAATTGGTCCCCATATTATGTAAAGAAAAAAAATCACACATAATAATAACCAAAGATTTTCAGTTTGAGTTGATGATTGACTAATAAAAAGTAAGAGATTTAAAACTCCTCCTATAGAGGAAATAATAAGTCTCTGCAAAATTTTTCTAGGATCTCCAAGTGTATATTTAAACTGACCACCTGTCCCTACAGAAGGGATAAGTTTAGATATTTGATTTTGTTTTATTGGTATAAGCATCTAAAATATTAATTTTTCAAGTCCATAAATTAACGAATCAAATTTACCTATTTTTCTTATTGCCTGCAAAACGCCAGGCATATAAGCTTTTCTGTCAATAGTGTCATGTTTAATTGTGTAAGTTTCTCCAGGAGAACCCATAATTACTACTTGATGAGCCAAAAGCCCAGGCAATCTTATTGAATGAATATTTAGGCCTGAATCTCTAACACCTCCTCTTACTCCTTTTAATGATTCAGTTTCATTAACTAAGTTTTGATTATATTTTTTGGGATATTCTTCAATCATTTCAGCAGTTTTAATACAAGTTCCACTAGGAGAATCTACTTTTTGATTGTGATGCATTTCTATTAATTCAATATTATCGTAAAACTTTGCTGCTACAGAAGCAGCTTGTTGAAGAAGAACCATTCCAACAGAAAAATTTGGAATTATTGCACAACCTATGTTTGCTTTTTGAGCAAAAATAGCCAAATCATTTATTTGAGAGGGAGTAAGACCTGTAGTCCCTACAACTGGGGATATCCCATAAGCAATTGCAGATCTAGTATTTTCATAAACAGAATCAGGATGAGTAAAGTCAACTAATACTGGTTTAATTTTCTCATTTCGATAGTCTTGACTAATTGAACATAAAGACCCCTCAAGATCATTTGAGACAATAACTTCACTTTTTTTAAGATTTAACAATTCTGAAATGTTTTCACCATTATTTTTTTTATTTGTATCAATTGCTGCAACAAGTTCACAATCTGAAGAATTAAGGACGGAATTAACAACCTCACTTCCCATTCTGCCTAATGCACCAGAAACAAGTACAGGTATAGTTTTTTTTGAATTTTTGATCATTTTTAATTAAAAAATTTTTTTAAAGGTTGTTACACGCTATTTATATTGCACACAATAACGGCAATTCACCCGTAGGCTGGTAAAAATACTTAAAGAGAATCAATGTTTACGCAGGTCCGCTCAGCAAATCGCAGAGTTTCTCCTGTTGAGGATAACAAACATAAAGTTGTTATAAAAGCAGTTTATGTTGTCCTTGAGCCACAATATCAAAACTCCTTAACAGAAGCTGCAAAATCAATAAATGAACTAAATAGCCCTATAGGGATAGATCTTAGCGGGTATCTTATAGAAGAACTTAGAAACGATAAGAATTTCGAAGATTTTAAAGTTGATATAGCTAGTGCAGATATTTTTGTTGCCTCCCTAATATTTATTGAGGATCTAGCACAAAAAATTGTAGATGCAGTTACACCACATAAAGAGAATCTTAAAGCCTCTATAATTTTTCCCTCAATGCCTGAGGTGATGAGATTAAACAAATTGGGTTCATTTAGCATGGCTCAACTTGGACAATCTAAAAGTATTATTGGAGATCTTATTAAAAAGAAAAAAGAATCTGATGGTGCTAGTTTCCAAGATTCAATGTTGAAGTTATTAAATACTTTGCCTTCAATACTCAAATATTTACCTGTAGAAAAAGCACAAGATGCAAGAACATTTATATTAAGTTTTCAATATTGGCTTGGCGGTACTACAGAGAATCTGAAGAACTTCTTATTAATGATCTCAGAAAAATATGTAGTTTCAGAAAATATAAAAGATCAGTTAGAAGAATTTAAAATACAAGATCCTCAAACATTCCCAGATTTAGGCATTTGGCATCCTTTAGCGCCAAATATGTTTGAAAGTTTAAATGAATATCAAGATTGGGAAAATAATAGAAAAGATATAAAACCAAAAGATGATAAAACTCCAACAATTGGATTAGTTCTACAAAGAAGTCATATAGTTACAGGTGATGATGCTCATTATGTAGCCGTAATACAAGAATTAGAATATCGAGGCGCTCGTGTTTTGCCTATTTTCTGTGGTGGATTAGATTTTTCTAAACCAGTAGATGAATTTTATTATGATTCAATTGATAAGGAAAGAGCAGTAGTTGATGGAGTTGTATCTTTAACAGGGTTTGCATTGGTAGGTGGTCCTGCAAGACAGGATCATCCAAAAGCTATCGATGCACTCAAAAAACTAAATAGACCATATATGGTTGCACTCCCATTGGTATTTCAAACAACTCAAGAATGGGAGGAAAGTGATTTAGGGTTGCACCCTGTTCAAGTTGCACTCCAAATTGCGATACCAGAATTAGACGGAGCTATTGAACCAATTATTCTTTCAGGTCGTGATGATGCTACTGGTAAAGCTCATACTCTCCAAGACAGAGTAGATGTTATTGCTGAAAGAGCAATAAAGTGGTCCACTCTTAGGGTTAAAAAAAGGAAGGAGAAGAAGTTAGCGATAACTGTATTTAGTTTTCCACCTGACAAAGGAAATGTTGGAACAGCAGCTTATTTAAATGTATTTGGTTCTATTTATAGAGTTCTTTTAGAAATGAAAGCCAAAGGTTATCAAATTGATGATCTCCCTAAAAACTCCAAAGAATTAATGGAGAAAGTCATTAATAATCCTGAGGCTATGGATGGTTCTCCTGAATTAAATATTGCTCATAAGATGACTGTGAAAGAATATGAGGAATTTACACCTTATTCAAAGAGATTAGAAGAAAACTGGGGTAAACCTCCTGGAAACTTGAACAGCGATGGACAAAATTTACTTATTTATGGAAAACATTTTGGAAATGTATTTATAGGAGTACAACCAACTTTTGGATATGAGGGAGATCCAATGAGATTACTTTACTCAAGAAGTGCAAGTCCTCACCACGGATTTGCTGCTTATTACACTTACGTAGAAAAAATATGGGGAGCTGATGCGGTTCTACATTTTGGAACACACGGTTCACTTGAATTTATGCCTGGAAAACAAATGGGCATGAGTGAAACTTGCTACCCAGATTCTTTAATAGGATCTCTGCCGAATTTATATTATTACGCAGCAAATAATCCCTCAGAAGCAACAATTGCAAAAAGAAGAGGTTACGCATCAACAATAAGTTACCTAACTCCCCCAGCTGAAAATGCAGGTCTTTATAAGGGACTCAAAGAATTGAGCGAGCTAGTAGGTTCTTATCAACAACTCAGAGAAAGTAGTAGAGGTATTCAAATTGTTAATGCAATTGTAGAGACTTCAAAGCAATGTAATCTCGACAAAGATGTAGATCTCCCTATTGGTGAAGCAGATGAACTAACTATTGAAGATAGAGATTTATTTGTAGGGAATATATATAAGCAATTAATGGAGATAGAAAGTAGATTATTACCATGTGGACTCCATACAATTGGAGAGGCTCCTACTGCTGAGGAAGCTGTTGCTACATTAGTAAATATAGCTTCGTTAGAAAGAGAACAAGAAGGTCTTAGATCCTTACCAGGTTTATTAGCAGAATCGATAAATTTAAAAATTGATGAGGTTTACGACGGTAATAATAAGGGAGAACTTAAGTTTGTTGAACTTAATGAAAAAATTATTAAAACTGCCAGAGAATCTATATTTGCAATGGTTAACTCTCTAAAAATTGTTAATGGAAGAGTCTATTTGGAGAAATCACTATTTTCAAAACTATTAGAATTCTTGAAGATATTTGGTTTAAATTTACCTACCCCTTGGCTGAGAGTATGTAGATTAAATGGATTTAATGAAGTAAATCAAAAAGAATTAAATAAATTATTTGACTATTTATTATTCTGCCTAGAACAGGTTTGTGCAGATAAAGAAATGGATAGCCTCATAAAAGCCTTGGATGGAAATTATGTATTACCAGGGCCTGGAGGAGATCCTATTAGGAACCCAAGCGTTTTACCAAGTGGTAAAAATATTCATGCACTTGATCCACAATCAATTCCTACTACTGCAGCAGTAGCTGCAGCTAAATCTGTAGTTGACAAATTAATTGAAAGACAAAAAGAAGAGCAAGGAACATGGCCTGAAACAATAGCTTGTGTTTTATGGGGTACAGATAATATCAAAACTTATGGTGAATCTCTTGCTCAAATTTTATGGTTTGTAGGAGTCAAACCAAAACCTGATTCTGTTGGTCGCATAAATAAATTAGAACTTATCCCGTTAGAGGAACTTGGTAGACCAAGAATTGATGTGGTTGTAAATTGTTCTGGAGTTTTTAGGGATTTATTTATAAACCAAATGGCACTAATTGACCAAGCAGTAAAATTAGCTGCAGAAGCAGAAGAACCACTAGATTTCAACTTTGTAAGAAAACATTCCTTAGAACAAGCCGAAAAAGAGGGAACCTCAATAAGGGAAGCTTCAGCAAGAGTTTTTTCAAATGCTAGTGGAAGCTATAGTTCAAATGTCAATTTAGCTGTTGAAAATTCAACCTGGGAGGAAGAAAATGAATTGCAAGAAATGTACTTATCAAGAAAAACTTATGCTTTTAATGCTGACAATCCAGGAGAAATGAATCAAAAAAGGGATGTATTCGAGTCTGTCATGAAAACGGCTGATGTAACATTCCAAAACCTTGACTCTTCTGAAATCTCTCTAACAGATGTAAGTCATTATTTTGATTCTGATCCTACTAAATTAATAAAAACGTTAAGGGATGATGGGAAAGAACCAAGTAGTTACATTGCAGACACAACTACATCTAATGCTCAAGTAAGGACATTAGGTGAAACAATTAGACTAGATTCTAGAACCAAGCTTTTGAATCCAAAATGGTACGAAGGAATGCTTAAGTCAGGATATGAAGGAGTTAGAGAACTATCTAATAGACTTAACTACACACTTGGATGGAGTGCAACAAGTGGCCAAGTAGATAACTTTGTTTATGAAGAAACTAATGAAACATTCATTAATGATGAAGAAATGAGGAAAAGGCTCATGGAATTAAATCCTAATAGTTTCAGAAGAATAGTAGGAACATTGCTTGAAGTAAATGGGAGAGGTTATTGGGAAACATCCGATGAAAATATAGAGCAACTTAAAGAACTTTATCAAGAGGTAGAGGATAAAATTGAGGGAGTTAAATAGTAAAAATAAATTTCTTTATCTAAAAATCTGATCAGCAACTTTTAAAACTTGATGATTTATTTTTACATTATGAACTCTTACTAAGTGAATATTTTGTTGAGAACAAAGACAACTAATAGCAAGTGTTCCAATATCTCTTTCTTTGGGATTAGGTTCATTTAAGATTTCTCCAATAAATCTTTTTCTTGAGGCCCCGATTAAGAGTGGAAAATCAAATTTTTTAAATAAAGGGATATTTCTTAGAATTTCTATGTTCTGTTTGGTATCTTTTGAAAATCCAATACCTGGATCCCAAATTATTCTGTCCTTACTGACATTTTTGCTTAGAGCTTTTTTTGTCAAAGTCTCAAGAGAATGAATAATATCAACTAAAAAATCATCATATTTTGTCAAATTATTCATGTTTTTGCTGTCACCGCGACTATGAGTAATTACGAAAGGACATTTGAATTCTGAGACAACATCTAGAATCTCCTCATCCCTTCTGCCTCCAGTGACATCATTAATCCAATTAGCACCATTTGATAGAGCTTCATGAGCAACCTCAGAATTAAAAGTATCTATAGAAATAAGAATATCGGGATATTCACTTCTAATTTTTTTTAAATATGGTATCAATCTTTTTGATTCATTTTTCGCTCCGATTTCAATCGCTCCTGGTCTAGTACTTTGAGCACCAAGATCAATTACATTAACCCCATTAGAAACAAAATAATTAACTTGATTTAAAACTTTTTCTATCGAACAAAAATCACCTCCATCACTAAATGAATCAGGAGTTAAATTAATAATCCCCATTATTGAGGTTTTCCGCCCCCAATCATCAGGCCAAGGGTAATTATTATTCGAAATTTGCAATTCTTGAAAAACTTATAGGATCTAAAGAAGAACCACCTACCAAGACACCATCAATATCACTCATTGACATGATCTCATCAATATTACTAGGTTTAACAGAACCTCCATATTGAATGATTACGTCACTAAAACCAATCAACCTCCTTATCAAAGCACAGATCTTGTTTGCATCACTTGCTTCACAAGTTTTACCTGTACCAATAGCCCATATAGGTTCATAAGCAACTATAAGATTAGATGGATCAGTATTCTCTAATCCCTGCTCAACTTGTCTGGTAATGACCCTATCGGCTTCACCTCTTTCTCTTTGTTCAAGAGTTTCACCGACACAAACTATTGGAGTTAGTCCACTTGATTGAGCAAAGACAGCTCTTTTATTAATTTGTTCATCACTTTCACTAAAGTATTTCCGAGGTTCACTATGACCAACAATTGCATATTTTACATTGTGTTCAATAAGCATATTAGGAGAGATTTCTGCAGTAAAAGCACCTTTATCTTCCCAATGGATATTTTGACTTGCGATATTTAAATAATCTAAGTTTGTATAATTAGAAAAAGTAGAAATAGCTGTAAAGGGAGGAGCAATAACTATTTTTCTGTCATTAGGAATTTCTTCAATAAGAGGAAGAAATTCTTCCAAATATTTTTTTGTATCAGCACAAGTCATGTGCATCTTCCAATTACCAGCGATTACAGATTTTCTCAAAATATGTTGTCTAAGAAAAATATACTAATATAGCCTGGGTTTTTAGGCTAATTATTCAAAAATTAATTCACTTTTTAGAAACATAACTTTATCTCCTTTAACTAATTTTCTTCCTCTTTTTTTTTCTATTTCACCATTAACTTTTATCTGACCAGAATTTATGAGAATTTTTGCCTCACCACCAGAAGAAACAACGTTATGCCATTTTAAAAATTGATTCAATTTCATTGTTTTATAAATTCACAGCTATTGATAAAGTAAAAGAAGCAATTAAAAATAATATCTTGCAATTAATTCCATCAATCACTCCATATATTAATAGATTTATTAAAGGTTTTATATGCATGATAATTTATGTAGCATGTTGGCCAATATTAGCTTTTTTAGCTGGAAAATTAATACCTGCTATTGGATCCGGAGAATTATCAACCGTAACTAATATCATAATAAATTCTCTTCTTGTATTTTTAATTCAAAAAACTGCTCAATATGGGCAAGATGTTTATATTGCTAAGCCTTCATTAGAAATAAGTGAAGTAATGAGACAAAGTTTATTTAGTAAAATTCACAAAATAAAAATGAATTTTATCAACAACATTTCTGCAGGAGATATTACTTATAGGCTTACCGAAGATGCGGACAGAGTCAGTGAAGTGATTTATAAAACATTTCAAGATACATTACCATGCGTGTTGCAATTATTAGCAGTAATTATCTATATGTTTTATTTAGACTGGTCGTTGACAATATCAACATTTATTTTAGCTCCAATAATTGTTTTATCAGTAAATAATTTTGGGAAAAGAGTTTTAATAGCATCTGAAAAAAGTCAAGAATCAACAAGCGATTTAGCCGGATTAATAGGAGAATCTATAAACGGAATTTCGACAATAAGATCATTTGCAGCAGAAAATTGGATTAAAGGTAGATTCAATACAAAATTGAGAAGTAATAAACAAGCAAAATATAAGACACTTAAATTACTTGCTATCCAACATCCAATAGTAGGTTTTATTGAAGCTTTTGGAATATTGGCAATATTAGGTTTAGGAGCATTAAGAATTAACCTAGGTCTTTTAAATAGCGAAGAATTTAGCAGTTTTTTTGCTGCAATACTAATGCTCATAGACCCAATTAGTCACATTAGCACAAACTTTAATGAATATAAGCAAGCAGAAGCTTCATTAAAAAGATTAAAAAAAATAAATATGCAACCCATGGAAAAAGATGAGCAAAATCTAGAAAAAATAGCAAAAATAAATGGGAAGATAGAGTTCAATCATGTTAGTTTTGAATATAAAAAGGGTAATGAAGTTTTAAAAGATATCACTTTAAAAATTTCAAAAGGACAGGTAATTGCATTTGTAGGATCATCAGGAGCTGGGAAAAGCACAATGATTTCTTTGATATTAAAATTCATAAGCCCTAAAATAGGCGACATATATATAGATGATAAAAACATAAGATCTATAAGCTCAATAGATATAAGATCAAATATTGCCTTGGTACAACAGCAACCTTTTTTATTTTCTGGAAGAATAATTGATGTAATAAAAATGGGTAGGGACTTTAGTGAAGACGATGTAATTAAGTCTGCCAAGATTGCAAATGCTCATGAATTTATTCTTAAACTCCCTAGTAAATACGAAACAAACATAACCGAAAGAGGCTCTAACTTTTCAGGAGGTCAGATTCAAAGATTAGCAATAGCTCGCGCGATATTAGGTAACCCATCTATACTTTTATTAGATGAGGCTACAAGTGCATTAGATTCAGATTCAGAAGCAGAAGTTCAAAAAGGGTTAAATCAAGCAATGAATAACAGGACAGTTATAATTATCGCTCACAGATTATCCACTACCCAAGGAGCAGATAAAATAGTTGTTTTTGATAAAGGTAAAATTGTAGATAGTGGGAAACATATAGATTTGTTCAAGAAAGATGGAATTTATAAAGAATTATGTGAAAAACAGTTGATACAGGTTACTTGATTTTATTTATTTAATAAAAGATAAAATCATTACTGAAAAAAACATTGAAAATAAAAATCGAGTCCTTACTTTTCAGGAGGGGGAAATATAATATTAATGTTTTAACTAGTTAAACAAAAGAACTAATTAAAGGATTACAAATAGCTGAAACTCAGCTAAAAATTCATGAAGACACATTTAAATTGTTATCCATTGGTAGAAACTCCCTCAAAAACCAATTAAGAGAGAATCTTAAAAATTATGAATAGATTCTATTAGTTATGAATCTCCTGAAGTGATAAAGTATCAATTTTATTTAGCCGTAATGATTTAATTGCCTGCAAAGCTGCTTTTGCTCCAGGAATAGTAGTGAAAGTAGGAATATTATATTCTAAGGATGCTCTTCTAAGATAAGCATCATCATGGAGAGCCTGAGATCCAATTGGAGTATTAATAACTAATTGGATAAGACCAGAACGAATTGAATCTTCAATGTTAGGCCTTCCTTCATGAACCTTTAAAACTTCATCAACTTCAATTCCTAAATTAAATAAATATTTAGCAGTACCCTTAGTCGCGACTAATTTAAAACCTAAAACTATTAGTTCTCTTGCTATGTACTCTAATTTCTCTTTATCTAAATCATTAGTAGATAAAAAAGCAACACCCTCAGAAGGTACGCCATTTCCAGCAGCCAATTCAGATTTTGCATATGCAAGGCCAAAATTATCGGCTAATCCCATTACTTCCCCTGTAGAACGCATCTCAGGGCCAAGTAAAGCATCAGAGCCAGGAAACCTTTTGAAAGGTAAAACAGCTTCCTTAACCGCTTGATATTTAGGTATTAGTTCCTTAGTAAAATTTATATCTTTTAAAGAGGATCCTTGCATTAATTGAGTCGCTAATTTCGCAACAGGTTTACCGATAGCTTTGGAAACAAAAGGGATAGTTCTTGATGCTCGTGGATTAGCCTCTAAAATAAATAATTGATTTTCTTCATTACTATGATTTCTAATTGCAAATTGCAAATTAATTAAGCCAACAACATTTAATCTATTTGCAATTAATTTTGTCCAATTTTTAACAGTATCTATTGTTTGTTGGGATAAAGAAATTGAAGGTAGGCAACAAGCAGAATCACCAGAATGAATTCCAGCAGGTTCTACATGCTCCATAAGACCTGCGATAACAACTGAACCGGTTTTATCACATAAAGCATCAACATCAATTTCTATTGCATTACTTAAATATTGATCCAAAAGAATCGGATGATCTGGAGAAACTTTAACGGCCTCTTTTATATATCGGGATAAATCATTTTTATCTTTAACTATTTCCATAGCCCTTCCACCTAAGACATAAGAGGGCCTTACTACTAAAGGGAATCCTATATTATTTGCAACTGATATAGCCTCTTTTTCATTACGTGCCATTCCATTGAGAGGTTGTCTTATATTTAATTCTTCTAGAATCTTTGTGAATTCTTCTCTATCTTCAGCTATGTCAATTGAATGAGGAGATGTTCCAAGAATTTTTGATTTACATTTAATACCTTCCTTAGACGCCAACCAATCAGATAAAGGCAAAGACAACTTAAGAGGTGTTTGTCCTCCAAATTGAACTATCAATCCATATGGATTTTCAGCTTCAATTATATTGAGAACATCCTCCAAAGTAACAGGCTCAAAATATAAAATATCGCTTGTATCATAATCAGTTGAAACAGTTTCAGGATTACTATTAACCATTATCGTTTGATAACCATTACTTGAAGCCTGATACGAGGCATGACAGCAACAGTAATCAAATTCAATACCTTGTCCAATTCTATTAGGACCGCCTCCCAATATCATAATTTTTTTTAAATACTTATCATTATCAACAGAAATTTCATTATCATTTGTATTAAGATTATTGTATACAAAAGCTTCTTCATAGCTTGAATAATGGTACGGTGTTTCAGATGAAAACTCAGCTGAGCAAGTATCCACAGTTTTATAAAGTGGTAAAACATTCAATTTTTTTCGATAATTTCTTACTTCAAAAAATTCAGAGTTAGTTAATTTTGCAATCTGTTGATCTGAAAAGCCCAATTGCTTTGCATTTAACATTAAATCTCTATCAATTCGAGTAAGTTCATTCCCTTTTAAAAATTCATTCTGAAAATTGAAAATATTTCGTAACTTCTCAATAAACCACAAATCAATATTCGTTATTTCATTAATATATGAATTAGTTTTACCAGATTCCATTGCTTTTTTAACTATTAATATCCTTTCTGCAGTTGGGTTTCGTAAATTATTCTTTAAATCATTATCGTTATTAAAATCTTCAATTGAATCACATTCCCAACCGAAAATACCAATTTCTAAAGATCTCAAAGCTTTTTGAAAAGATTCTTCAAAGGATCGGCCAATTGCCATTGATTCTCCAACAGATTTCATTGATGTATTTAAAATGTTTGAAGAACCTTTAAACTTTTCAAAAGCAAATCTTGGTACCTTTGTTACAACGTAATCAATTGAGGGTTCAAAGCATGCAGGCGTTTTTTTAGTAATATCGTTAATAATTTCATCAAGTGTGTACCCAACAGATAACAAAGCCGCAATCTTAGCTATAGGGAAGCCTGTAGCTTTACTAGCTAATGCAGAGGATCTACTTACCCTTGGGTTCATTTCGATAACTATTACATCACCATTTTTTGGATTTACCGCAAATTGTATATTACTTCCTCCTGTTTCAACACCTACTTCTCTTATTATTTTTAAAGATAAATCTCTAAGTCTTTGGTATTCTCTGTCAGTTAATGTTTGAGCAGGGGCTACTGTAATTGAGTCCCCAGTATGAACACCCATAGGGTCTAAATTTTCAATGCTGCAGACTATAACAACATTATCAGCTGTATCTCTCATAACTTCTAATTCAAACTCTTTCCAACCTATTAAAGATTTTTCAATTAAAATTTGATTACTAGGACTTTCATCTAAACCAGATTTACAAAGATCATTAAATTCTTCAAGATTGTATGCTATTCCCCCTCCAACTCCACCTAAAGTAAAAGCTGGTCTTATGATTAACGGGTACGAATTTATTTGCTTAGATACTTCTCTTGCTTCGAATAAATCAGAAGCGATCCCTGAAGGACATACTTTTACATTTATATTTTCCATCGATTCTTTAAACAGTTTTCTATCTTCAGCCTTGTTGATAGCTTTTAAATCAGCTCCTATCAATTCAACATTATTATTTGTCAAAAATTCAGACTCAGAAAGTTTTACAGCCAGATTCAAGGCAGTCTGACCACCCATTGTAGGAAGAATCGCATCAGGTTTTTCCTTCAAAATAATTTGAGAGACTATTTCTGGAGTCAAAGGTTCTATATAGGTCTTATTTGCAATTTCAGGATCAGTCATTATTGAAGCTGGATTAGAATTAATTAAAATAATTTCATATCCAGCTTTTCTTAAAGCTTTACAAGCTTGAGTACCTGAATAATCAAATTCACATGCTTGTCCTATAACAATTGGACCTGAACCAAGGATTAAGATTCTTTTAAGATCACCTCTTTGAGGCATAATTAGAAAAATTCATTTATTTAATGCTACTTACAAATCATCAGTTGTTAATCAAGTTACTTGAAAAGCAACATTTGTTTCTATAGTATTGATAATAAAACATAATTTATGAGCGAACTTCAGCGACTTAAAAGTTTGTTGCCTCCAGAGAATGAAAGTTGGGTTTTTATTGAAGCTGCCGCCGCCATAGATCCTCCATTGATAACATTAGAGGAAATTGGTCGTGACGAAGTTGAAATTCAAATAGATTTAGAAGAATGGGATAATTATGCAATTGATCATAGAAATTTATTGTTTTGGCATGAAGTAGGCAAGATTCAAAATGATGCAATTCCACGGGACGGATGGGAAATGGCAGCTTTAGCGATAGGCCTTGGTGGAGCTATAGGTGAACTATGGGTACAAGATGGATTACTTTTATTACTTGCTCTTGGCTTATCAGGTTTTGCAGGATATAGACTTTATATAAAAAATAATTCTGAGAAAAGATTACAAGATGCTATTTTTGCAGATGAAAGAGCCATAGACCTTGCCTGTAGATTTGGGTATAGTATCCCAAATGCTTATAAAAGCCTTGGCGGGGCTTTAAAAGAGCTAATAGAAAAAACTAGAAAAAAGAAAAAAAGAATAATATTTGAAGATAGATTAGAAGCATTAAGAAAAAGTGCCGAAAAAGCTAGGTCAGAATTATCACAACAAGAGGGCTCAGACAAATCAGTTTCAAGTGAAAACGTTTATGGACAATAAATTATTAGTTTTAATGGCGGCCAAAGCCTGTGATATAAAAAAGGCTCAAGAGATAAAATTGATTAAAATTGACAAAGTTTCATATATTAGTGAGTGGATCCTTATTGCTGAAGGCTTATCAGATGTTCAAGTTAGATCAATTACCAATTCTGTCGAGGTAGAACTTAGAGAAAAAGCAAAGATCGAACCAATTAGAAAAGAGGGAGTTAACGAAGCAAAATGGGCACTACTAGATTATGGTGATTTAATAGTAAATATTTTTCAACCCGATATAAGAAAGTTCTACGACCTTGAATCATTTTGGAGTAATGGAGATGACCTCAATTTTCCATTATAAATATTGATGAATCAATTTAACTGCCCAGTTCCAAAAGATCAACAGCCTACAAATGAATTTATCGAATTATCAAAATCTAAAATATTTACTTGGCCAAAATCAAAAAAAGCTTTTTCAATTATTTTACTAAAGTTTTGGATCGGAACATTTTTTATATTTGTTGTAATTTCTTCAGGGAGTATATATTTTGAAACTTCCACATTAAGGTACATTTTATTAAGCTTTTTTAGTAGTTTATCTTTGCCATTCCTTTTCTCTATAAGGTTATATCTTGGTTGGAATCATATATTTAAAAGATTAACTTCTGAAAAAGTGGAATATGAAGAATCAGGATGGTATGACGGACAAATATGGATTAAACCAATTAAATTAAAGGAAAAAGAATCATTAATAGCATCATTAGAAGTAAAACCAATTTTAAAAAATTTAATTCAAATCTTATCTATTATTATTATCGTTGCTTTAATTGGAATTTTACTATTCCAAAATAATAATCTCTAAAATGAGTTCTAATTTTAAAAATTTATACACGTCAAATAATCCTCCATTAGAGATGATATTAATGAGAGGTTCAAAACTAGAATCGATTCACAAAGTACATGCTGTAATTAGTGATAAAAAAGGAAGAGTGTTAATGTGTGCTGGTAATCCAGAATATAAAAGCTTTATAAGATCTGCCTTAAAGCCCTTTCAAGCAATTCCATTTGTGAGTAGTGGAGCTTCATCAAAAATCAAGAATTCATCAAGGTCAATTGCCTTATCCTGTGGATCTCACAGTGGATCTAAATTACATGCAAGAGAAGCTTTTAAAATTTTGTGGGAATATAATATAGGCATAGATTATCTCAAATGTCCCTTAAAAAAAACAAGTCCCTTAGAACATAATTGTTCTGGCAAGCATGTAGCATTTCTGGCAACATGTAAAAAATTAAATTGGCCTTTAGATACTTATTTAAAGGGAGACCACCCTCTGCAAATAGAAATCTTTAGGATAATATCAGAACTTCTTGAAATCCCATTGGAACAGATATATGCAGAGAGAGATGACTGTGGAGCTCCAACTCTTTATATGAAGATACTCGAAATGGCAAAATTATATTCATTATTAAGTAGTTCTGATAATGCGGAATTAGAACAAATAAGTCGAGCAATGACCACTAATCCAACAATGATAAGCGACCAAAATAGATTTGATACGGAGGTTATACAAGCATCACATGGGCATGTAATAAGCAAGGGAGGGGCAGAAGGAATACAATGCTTCTGTAAAGTGAATGAAGGAATGGGTTTAGCTTTAAAGGTTGAAGATGGATCAAAAAGAGCAAAACAATCTGTGGGTCTGCATATTTTGAAACAACTAGAATGGATTTCTGAATTAAGAATACAAGATATAGAGGACAAGATCATAAAATTACCTGAAGGGGTTCAAATTGAAGTAAAAGGTCAATTAAAATTCCAAGAATCCTAAAAAACACAAAAAAGAACCCGTTCAGATGTATGCTATGTATGTATCGCGGGGTAGAGCAGTCTGGTAGCTCGTCGGGCTCATAACCCGAAGGTCGGAAGTTCAAATCTTCTCCCCGCCACCAATTAGAAGCAGCTTTAAGGCTGCTTTTTTTTATCTTCAATTAGTTTTAGAGAACTATAAGAAAGTAAAAAGCTTTCATTAGAATTTTAAGAATGAATTCATCCAACTCAATTCCTTAGCTGCTTGGAATTTATTGAAAAGTAATATAGGTTAACTCCAAAGAAGAAAGCTCAACTATGTATTCTTTCCAAAGAATTCCTGAGAAGTTAAAGTTTAAAAATTCAATTAAATTCTCTTAAACAAATAAGCACGAAAAAAATGTTTAAATGAATGACAACAATCCAAAGACAAGAGTTTATCCCAAATAAGATGAAAGCTAAAGCAATAGAAGTTGAAAGTGGTGTTCCAGATAAAAAATATCTGAGTGAAGAGGCTTATGAGTTAATCCTTATTGCTAACTGCTTTCAAGAATTAAAAGAAAAAAGCAATGTTAATAATTAAATGCTTGACGATTTAAATAACATTAACCTATATTAGTAGTACATATGTATTACTAAGTAATGACTTCAGGAGAAGCTAATGTTTGGTCTAATTTTTCTTATGGTTATCATAATGAGTCCCCAAGTGGTTGGCTTCTTAAACCTGATCGCAGCAAACTAATTTTATTTACAAGAAATAAAAAATCTGACAGAAATAATATCAGAATTATTGCCCATACATATTACGCAAATGACCTTGGCGAGCCCTCAACAATTAAATCATCAAGTCAAATGGATTTGGACAATGCCTGGGATAAATGGCACGACCTTCAATTAGAAGGTTGGACTTTTGAAGAACTCGAATTACCTGAATCAGCATGAAGAATATAAATATAATTAAAAAGAAACCATCCAAAGAGGAGAGGAAACTATCCGTTCAAGATGCCTCAGAATTATTAACAGAATTTTTTAATGGTGTTGTAATTAAACTTGACGAAACATATTTATATGACTCATAAAGAATTAGTAGATCAAGTTTCCGCAAATTTATTTAAACAAAGTGGAAAGATAGAAAGCGAAAGATCATGGCTTGCAATGAGAAATTATTTAGAGCAACTAGATAGCGATCAACTTAAGTTAATA
>QCUR01000004.1:0-195120 GCA_003208875.1 Prochlorococcus sp. AG-679-M23 | reverse complement strand
TATCATTAATTTCTGAAGCGATTGTTTGATCTAAATTAGTAATTCCGCCTAAATCATGAGTACTTAGTTTAATTATTACTTTTGAATAGACATTTTCCCAATTTGGATGATGGTTATGTTTCTCGCAAATTAAAGCAATCTTTGTCATAAAGGAGAAGGCTTCTATAAAATTACTAAAATTAAATTCTCTTTCAATATGAGTTGTCATAATTCTCCATCCTCCTATTTTTGCAGATAGTTCTTTTAATTCCTCATTTTCTAAAAGGTATGGCTTCATAACTATTTATTGTGACTGTTTACTATTATAGAGACTTGATTTTTTTTCCCCAATAATATGAACACTTATACTTCTTTTTTTTGTACTAAATCGATGTTCCCATAAATAAATTGCTTGCCAAGTGCCAAGTATGAGTCTCCCTTTTTGAAAGCTTAAAGATAAATTAGTATTTGTTAAAGCAGTTTTAATGTGAGCTGGCATATCGTCCTCTCCCTCTTCAAAATGTTCATAATATATCTCCTCTCTTTCTTTTGATAACGAGTTATAACAGTTGTACGGAACTATAGATTTAATGAACTTTTCTAGATCTTTAAGAACATTTGGATCTGCATTTTCATTAATAGTCAAACTACAACTTGTGTGTAGTGAGGTTAAGCAAAAAATTCCTGAATCAAAATTACTTTTTTGTATGAATAAATTTAAATCATCAGTAATATCAGTGAAACCCTCCCCGTTGGTTATAAAGTTTAATTTTGAGAAAATTTGTTCCATAAATATTTAAGGCCCTAATAAGTAATATCCTATTATGAAAATAGTTTTAAATTTTTATACTTAGAAAAATATTTTTGTCTTAAAATAATAGATAATTAAGTTAAATATTTTTGTCTGAAAAAGAATGGAATAAGCTTGGAGCTTATTTAAAAGAAACTCAAATATTAGGCTCAATACAGAGTACTCTTTATTGGGATCAAAATACAGGTATGCCCAATAAAGGAGCGTCATGGAGATCTGAACAACTTACGTATATCGCAAAAATACTACATAAGAGAAATTCCTCTGAAGAGTTTTCAGATTTAATTAAAGCTGCTCAGGATGAGTTTAGAGATGGCTTAGAGAAATCATTAAATCAAGAAATTATTCGAAGTAAAAAAAGAAACCTTGAATTATTAATCAAGGAATTTAATAGGCAAAAAAATTTAGATCCTAAACTAGTTGAAGCACTTGCTAAAGCTAAATCAAAAGGTTATGAAAGTTGGCAAGAAGCCAAAAGAAAATCCGATTTTGAGATTTTCTTACCAATTTTTAAAAATTTGATCGAATTACGTATTGAAGAGACAAAACAAATATCAGATAAATACACACCTTGGGAAACTTTAGCTCAGCCTTTTGAGCCGGATTTAACTCTGAAGTGGTTAAATAAAATTTTCCAGCCACTTAAAGAAGCTATCCCATCTCTAATAAGTGATCTCAATAAATCAGAAAAGTACCACTGGGATTTAAGTCCTAAATCTCAGCAAAATTTATGTTCTAAATTACTTGATGAGTTTGGGAGAGATGAAGATCTAGTAGTTGTTGCAAAATCTCCCCATCCTTTTTCTATTACTTTAGGCCCAGATGACTATAGGATTACTACTAGAGTTGTAGAAGGGGAACCCTTATCAAGTTTTCTAGCTACTGCGCATGAGTGGGGACATTCGATTTATGAGCAGGGTTTGCCATCTCAGAGTCATCAATGGTTTGCGTGGCCTTTGGGTCAAGCAACATCAATGGGTATTCATGAAAGCCAATCTTTATTTTGGGAAAATAGGATAGTTAAATCAAAATCTTTTTCTAAAAGGTTTTTCAAACATTTTGTTTCTGAGGGTTGTTCTTTAAATAATCATTTAGAACTATGGAAATCTATTAACCATTTGAAACCAGGTTTAAATAGAGTTGAGGCAGATGAATTAAGCTATGGGTTGCATATTTTAATTAGAACTGAACTTGAAATAGATTTAATTGAAGGAGGTCTAGAAGCGAAAGATGTACCATCAGAATGGAACAAAAGATATGAGGAACTTTTAGGGATTAGACCATCAAATGATGCTGAGGGTTGTTTGCAAGATGTTCATTGGAGTGAAGGAGCATTTGGATATTTCCCTTCGTACTTATTAGGTCATCTTATAAGTGCACAAATCTCTTCGCAAATGGAAAAGGAAATAGGATTAATTGATAATTTAGTTGAAGATGGAGAATATGAAAAAATAATTTTATGGTTAAAAAATAATATTCACAACTATGGAAGATCTGTTAACTCTATGAAACTAGTGAAAAATGTAACTGGAGAAGAACTAACATCAAAGTACTTTGTTAATCATTTGAGATCGAAAATAAAAGATTTCTGCTAAAAATTTACGTTTTAGAATTTGATTGAGTGTGAGGATGTAGGATAAATAAAAATAATTTTTTGATGGCAAACCTTAATCAACCCCCAAGTAGAGTTACCCCAAATTTATTGCATATTTTAGATGCTTTTACAGACAATACAAAATCAATCGTTAATACAATTGTTGAGTTAAATTCTAATACTATAAATAAGTATGAGTTAATTACTGAAACGGGACATTTGAAACTTGATAGAGTTGGTTATTCATCACTTGCATACCCTTTTGCTTATGGATGTATTCCAAGAACTTGGGATGAGGATGGTGATCCTCTTGATATTGAAATAGTTGGTGTTACAGAACCACTAGTACCAGGTTCAATCGTAGAGTCAAGGATAATTGGAGTAATGAAATTTGATGATGGAGGAGAAGTTGATGACAAAGTAATTGCTGTCCTATCAGATGATAAGAGAATGGATCATATTCATACTTTTGAGGATCTTGGGGAACATTGGCTTAATGAGACCAAGTATTATTGGGAACATTATAAAGATCTAAAAAAACCAGGAACATGTACTGTTAATGGCTTTTATGGAATTGAAGAAGCTGTAAAAGTAATTCAAGATTGTGAATCTAGATACCAAAAAGAAATTGAACCTAAATTAGTTGATTAACAAAAATTACTTCTCTCTAAATTGTTCAAATATTTCCGAAAGAATTTTATCAGCCCCTTGAAGTTTTAGCTTTTCTGCTAATTTCTTACCAACTTCCTCTGGATATTTAATATTTCCTATCGATTCATCTTTTATAAGTCTTTTCCCATCAATAGATGCGACCATTCCTATAAGAGCTAATTCATCATTTTGAATACTACTATTAACTCCTATAGGGACTTGACATCCGCCTTCAAGTTCTCTTAAAAAAGATCTTTCTGCTAAACATCTTTGGCTCGAGACCTTATCTTCTAGGACACTTATAATTTTAAGAACTTCTTTATCATCAGATTTACATTCAATTCCTAAAGCACCTTGGCCAACGGCATGAAGGGAAATCTCATTAGGAATAATTTGGTGAATTCTTGATTCAAATCCTAATCTTTTTAAACCCGCTGCAGCTAGAATAATACAGTCAAATTCTCCTGAATCTAGTTTTTCTATTCTTGTAATAACGTTCCCCCTAATATCTTTGAAGTCAAGATGCGGAAATTTATATCTTAATTGAGCAAGTCTCCTTAAGGAACTTGTTCCAACGATTGAACCTTGAGGTAAACTTTCTAATTGATAAATTTTATTTTTTTTATTAACTACTAAAGCATCTGAAGGGTCTTCTCTTTTTGTAATACATCCTAATGTAAGTCCATCAGGTAAATTAGTAGGCAAATCTTTCAAGGAATGCACTGCAATATCTGCATGTCCCACAAGCATTTGAGCTTCTAGTTCTTTTGTGAAAAGTCCTTTATCTCCTATTTTGGCTAAGGCGACATCAAGAATTTTGTCACCTTGAGTTGCCATGGCCTCTATTGATACTTCCAAGTCAGGAATAATTTTTTCTAGTTGCTCTTTAACCCATAATGTTTGAACCATAGCTAATTTACTTCTTCTACTAGCTATCTTTAATTTAAATTTAGTCATTAAATATTGGTTTGATTAGTTTAAGATAAAGTCGCATTTATTTTAAGATAATAGTTGCTAACTTTTCAAAGCCGAAAAATTATATTTAACTTTTTTATTTAATATATTCTTTTAGAACACCATTTCTGTTTGGATGTCTTAGCTTTCTCAGAGCTTTTGCTTCTATTTGTCTAATTCTCTCTCTTGTAACATCAAAAATTTGTCCTATCTCTTCAAGAGTCTTCATCCTCCCATCATCTATTCCATATCGCAGTCTTAGAACATCCCTTTCTCTTGGGCTTAGAGTAGCTAAAACCCCTTCTAAATCTTCTCTCAATAAAGTCTTAGATACATCTTGTTCAGGATTTTCAATATCAGCCTCTATGAAGTCTCCAAGCCTTGAATCCTCTTCTTTACCTATTGGTGTCTCTAATGAGATTGGAAGCTGAGCACTTTTTGCTATAAACCTTAATTTTTCAATTGTCATTTCCATACTCTCAGCTATTTCTTCTTCGCTAGGCTTTCTTCCAAACTCTTGACTAAGAACTTTTGTTGTTTTTTTTATTCTAGAAATTGTTTCATACAAGTGAACAGGCAATCTAATCGTTCTACTTTGATCTGCTATCGCTCGTGTTATCGCTTGACGAATCCACCAAGTAGCATAAGTAGAAAATTTATAACCTTTTTCATGGTCAAATTTTTCGGCAGCTCTGATTAAACCTAAGCTTCCTTCTTGTATTAAATCTTGAAAAGATAGCCCTCTATTCATATATTTTTTAGCAATAGAGACAACTAATCTTAAATTAGATTGAACCATCTTCTCTTTAGCTCTTCTCCCTAAGAGAAGTCTTCTTCTGAATTTAGAGAGAGGCATGTCGGTTAATTCAGCCCATTCTCTAACTGAAGGGAAATGTCCTTTCTCAGACTCGTATTGTGTAGCTAACTCTTCAAGTTGGAGTAGATCAGCTATTTTTCTAGCAAGTTCAATTTCTTCATCCGGTCTTAATAATCTAATTCTTCCAATTTCCTGAAGATAAACTCTTATAGAATCTTCTGTGTATATTCCCTTTGGTCCAAGCTTTACGTTACCAATAGCTTTGACCTCTTCATCAGAACCATTAAATTCATCATTATTGTCAATACTCCCTTCATGATTAAGTGGCTTTTGTTTCGAGTTTTGAATAGGATCTTGATTCTTGATACTTTCTTCTTCTCGATCGTTTTTAAAATTTGAATCAATATTTTTATTAATTTTTTTCTTGGAACTAGGATTAGAACTTTTTGATTCTGTTGCTGCTGGACACATAGTGGACTCCTTTCTACGATGAATTTAACTAGGTAAAAATTTAATTAAGACGAATTTATACACTTAGTAGTAAAAGTTTGCCTTAAAGATTAGAAGAACTAACTCACAAAAATTGTGTTTAGATAAATTTTTTTTTTATTGTTGAAAAATTTAAATAGTGTTATAGATTACCTAAAGTAAAAAGTCTTAGGATTTCTCAGACTGGCAGATCAATTTTTGAATTTTAATTCAATGATCAAAGCTTCATGTCTCCCTTAAAAACAGAATACTTAAAATATGCAAAAGCACTTTGTGTAATGTTCAACAATCCAATACTAAGAAAAAGTTTTGATGCCGGCAAGTAATAATTTATCAAATACCTTTTATAAGTTTGGCGTCTTGCTTGATATAGGTAGTCATACCAATACTTTTTCTTATTTAGATGGTGATAATCTCGGAGTAGAAATTGGAGATATTGTTTCAGTAAGACTTAAGGGAAGACTCTTGAATGGACTAACGATTTCTAAAAGTCCTTTTTTAAAGATAGATAAAAATAAAAAAGATTTTGATGAAGAATCTAATTTTGAATATTTATCTATACAAAGTATTGTCCAAAAAAAAGTGATTCAAGATTGGTGGAGAGAATGGTTAGAGGATCTAGCTTTATTTTATCGGGTAACTAGTTTGAAAATGTTTAAAACAGCTTTCCCCCCTGGATGGATTGGTAAATATAAAAAATTATCTCAAAATTTTAAATATCAAATATGGATCGAATCTCAAATAGGTTTGGAATTCAATAATGATGACTTAACAAAGAGAGAACTTTCATTAATAAATATTTTGAGTCTTAAAGGAAAATGGCAAAGCGAATTATTAAGGTTTGGCTTTAATTCCACAATTATAAATTCAATGGTGAATAAAAAACTACTAATAAAGACTAAAAGAAAAAAAATAGTTAGTACCAAATTAAGTTCTTTTAAAGATGATTGTATTAAATTAAAAAGACCAAATCTTACTCAGGAACAAAAAAAAATATATGGGCAAATGCAAGAGATGCAACCCGGAGATGTCTGTTTGCTGTGGGGAGAAACAGGTTCAGGAAAAACAGAAATTTATATGAGAATGGCTGAAGATCAACTACTTAATAAAAAGAGCTGTTTAATACTGGCTCCAGAAATTGGCTTAATTCCTCAACTTATTGATAGATTCAGTAAAAGATTTCAAAATGAGGTTTTTGAATATCACAGTAATTGTTCTTCGAGGCATAGAACTTTAGTTTGGAAAAAGATAATAGATGAAGATGAACCTCTTATAGTTATTGGGACAAGGTCCGCAGTATTCCTTCCTATAAAGAATTTAGGCTTAATAATTATGGATGAAGAACATGACGTTTCATATAAGCAAGACAGCCCAATGCCTTGTTACGATGCGAGGGATGTCGCACTTGAAAGAGTAAAAAGAAATCCAGCAAAGCTAATTTTTGGAAGTGCAACTCCATCAATGAGAACTTGGAAAAGAGTTGTTTTTGAAAAAAAGTTAAAGATGCTGAGAATGAAAGAAAGAATATCTCGTACTGAAATACCGGAAATTAAAGTTGTTGATATGCGTTGTGAATTTAAAAAGGGAAATACAAAAATCTTTTGTGGCGAATTATTAGAATTAATTTCTCAGCTTAAAGAGAATCAGGAACAAGCAATAGTTTTGATTCCTAGAAGAGGTTATAACGGTTTTCTAAGTTGTAGGAATTGTGGATTTATAATAAATTGTCCTAATTGTGATGTACCTTTATCTGTTCATGTAGGTTCAAAAGGTAAAAAGTGGCTTAGCTGTCACTGGTGTGATCATAAAGCAAAACTTATCAACACTTGTCCAGATTGTGAATCAAATGCCTTTAAGCCTTTTGGTATTGGGACTCAGAGGGTTATTGAGTTCTTGAATAATGAATTTCCTGAACTGAGGGTACTTCGTTTTGATAGAGACACGACCTCAGGTAAAGATGGTCATAGAAATATTCTTTCAAAGTTTTCTAATGGGAATGCAGATATTCTTGTAGGGACTCAAATGTTAGCAAAAGGTATTGATATTCCCAATGTTACTCTTTCAGTGGTTATCGCCGCAGATGGATTACTTCACCGCCCAGATATTTCAGCAGAAGAAAAATCATTACAATTATTTCTACAATTAGCGGGCAGAGCAGGTAGAGCTAAAAAATCAGGACAGGTTATCTTTCAAACTTATAAACCAAGTCATCCTGTGCTTTCATATCTCAAAAATAGAAATTATGAGGGATTTTTATCTGAAAGCTCTAAATTAAGAAAAGACGCAAAACTATTTCCTTTTTGTAAGGTATGCCTTTTAAAAGTTTCTGGGGAGAACTTCGAACTTACTGAAATAACTGCGGCTAAGCTAGCGAAATATATGATATCTTTTTGTAAAGATAATAAGTGGAAGGTAATTGGTCCTGCTCCAAGTTTAATTGCAAAGGTTGGTAATAAATTTAGGTGGCAAATATTAATACATGGCCCAGAAAATTCGGAATTCCCTTTGCCTGATAGGTCTAATCTTTGGCAAAAAATTCCCAAAAATGTGTTTTTATCAATTGATCTGAATCCTGTAGAGTTATAGCTAATTAGATGGAAGTTCTGGAAAGTTAGATCCTATTTTGTATCTATAAAACCTTAAAAAATAAGCAATAGATATTAACAATAGAATAAGTAAAAATCCTAATAATAATTTGTTCCAATTCCAAAATGAGAACTCCAGGCTATTTAAATCTCCAGGGATTAATTGCCACTTTATAAAATTCTTAGATACCTCTACATAAGAATTTTCTAAGTCTCTCACTGTAACTTTATTTGGGTTAACAATATTGAGAGTTATTTCTAAATCTTCTACATATAAAAGATTTTGAAGATCAAAATCAATCCTGAAGTTATATTTTTTTAAAAAGAAAAAATTATTTTCATTACTGTTAATTTTTAGATCAGTTGACTCTCCTAACAATTCAGCTGCTATCTTTTGTATTTTAAAAAGAGTTTCTTGAGCAGTTTCCATACTTAGATTTTTATTTTTAAATGAAAAATCTAATTCTCCTGTTGATATTTCTCCATCAGGAAAAAATTCTTTAATTTTTTGTTCAAAATTTATTTGCCAAGGAAATTTTTTAATATATTTGCTTTCAATTTTGAAATTATTATTAATTGAGTCAATCTCACTAATATCAAGAGTGTCTTCAACTTTAACGCACCCGCTTAATAGTGGAATTAGTAATAATAATAATAGAGAAATGATAAATATAAATCCTTTCTGAAATGGCTTTGTTTGACCAGTTGGAATATTTGATGTATCTATGAACTTTTTCCCCTTCTTCTTCCGATTATTAGGTTTTAGAGAGGAAAGAGATGTTTTTTTTAAGGCAGGATTACTTTCAATAGTAATATTCCAATTCTCAGGTTTTTTAATTTCAGGAGAATCGATAATTTCCATTAAATATTTTGCATTTTCTCGCACTTTATAATCATGAGATTTTAAAAGTTCTTTGCAAAATATTTTTGCTTCTTCCTTTTTATTGATGCCTGATAGGGCTGTAATTATTATAGTTCGTAAATTAACTCCTTCTTTACTGGAGGGAGGGTAAGATTCGATTATTGGGTATAAGTATTTAATGCAGAAATTATATTCACCTTTAATAAGAGCTAACTCTGCCTTTTCAACAATTTGCTTGTATGAATCCATTCTCAAGCATTAATCATTGTTCCAATACCTAAATTTGTGAAAATTTCTAGAAGTAATGAATGTTCAATCCTTCCATCAATTATATGGGCAGCTTTTACTCCTTGAGCCAAGGCTCTAATACAACATTCCGTTTTTGGGAGCATGCCATTAGAAACAATATTTTTTTCAATATATTTTCTGGCCTCTTTTAGATTGATTTGTTTTACGAGACTATTTGGTTTATCTCTTTCTTTTAGTATTCCTGGAGTATCAGTTAAAAGAATAAGTTTTTCTGCATTTATTGCAGCAGCAACTTCGCCCGCTACGAAATCAGCATTGATGTTATGAGAAATGCCATCTGCTGTAGAACCAATACTAGATATAACAGGAATATATCCTTTCTCAATAAGAGGGTCTAATAACTCAGGGTTGATTTGTGTGACCTCTCCAACTAGTCCATGACTTCCATCTCCTAATTCTCTTGACTGAATTAAGTTGCCATCGAGTCCTGAAATCCCTACAGCTAATGAGCCTGTTTTATTGATCCCCCTAACAATCTCTTTATTTACTCTTCCCATAAGCACCATCTCAACTATTTCCATTGTTTTCTCATCGGTAACCCTTAACCCACTATCAAATTTTGGCAATATTTCTAATTTGTTTAGCCACCGATTAATTTCGGGACCACCCCCATGTATAACGACTGGGCAAACACCAACACTTGATAAAAGAGCAATATCTCTGAAGAAAGCTTTTTTTAATTTTTCATCTTCCATAATAGAACCGCCATACTTAACAACAATTTTTCTACCTGAAAAACTTTGTATGTATGGAAGTGCTTCGCTTAATATTGATACTCTTAGGGAATCATCCATCATGAAAAGAATATTTAATAAAAGAAAATTAAATCGAATTCCTTTTTATTATCGTTGATAATAAATTCTGATTCAAGACCTTTGACGAAAAACCTGTTTAATCTCTCTTGTTTCTCAATCCATTGTTCAAAGGGGACATCATTAATTTCAAAATGCATCTTAAAACCATTCTTTTCTTCTTTTGTAATTTCTTCAATCTCTTTAAGTTGGGGAGGATTATCTTCATTCCATAAATTTAAGGCCTCTAATGAAGATTCAAGATGCGCTTTTATTCCATACCTCCATCTGGTTACATCTCTAACTAATTCGGTTAATTCTTTGGGCCTGTTAAATTTATTGGTCTTAAAATCATTTCTATTTACTAATTTAACTGGAGGTATTTCGGAAGTTTTCAAACCAAGTCCAATTAGTAAAATAGGGACTCCATAAAAGAACGTAGGCACGCTTAGATTTACTGACTCAGTAAAATAAGCTGTCATCCCAATAAAAGCCAAAACACCTCCTGCGACTGTTATTATGTTTGCAGGAGATAGGTATTTCTTCATTTTGTTTTATTAGAAAAGTTATTGAATATTATGCAAGATCATAATTCTACAAATCAAGAAGATTTAATTTTAAAACTTGATCAAGATAGAGCTTGGTTGTTAGAGAATCTTGATAAAGGTAAATGGTCAGAGATTAGGAGTGAACTGGCTGATCTTGAAAGAAAAATAAGCAAACTTATTATACGTGTTCAAGAATCAAATATTGAGACTTGATTTTAAAAGGGTATTTCGTCAACTTCAGGGACTAAAGGAGATGTATTCCATTGTGAATTTTCGGTATTTCCCGATTTTTCTTCAGAAGAATTGCTACCGTTGCTACGAGAAATGTTAGTTTCTTTTTTCTCTGAGGTTATTTGTACTCCTGGACTTATATTATGAATTCTAGAAGCTGTCAGTTCAGGCTGCTTTTCCTTGGTTCCATCTTTTCTGGTTACTGAGTTCATTCTTAAACGTCCCTCAATAACTATGTTTTGACCTTCTTTTAATTCTCCCACCATTTCTTGTGCAATAGTACCCCAACCTAAAACTTTTAATTCTCTAAATGGATCTTCATCGCGTAGTCCTTTGAAATTAACGGTCATTTCAGCAATGGGTGTTTTATTCTCTTTGGTATATCTCATCTGAGGAGCGCTATTTATTACGGCTTGAATTAAACAATGATTCATTAACTTTCTATTTAATTACAGATATATTGATGCACAATTCAGAAAATTGCCACGAAAATGTTTGGATCCTTTCAGGAACTTCAGATGGACCAGTCATAGTTAACAAACTATTAAAACTAAATTATGTAGTATTTGTAAGTGTTGTCACGCATAAAGCAAGTAAATCTTACGTTGAAAATTCAAAGTTACACATCATTACAGGAAAATTAAATGATTCAAGTGAAATAATCAACTTTATTAAAAAAAATAAAATTAATTATGTAATAGATGCAACTCATCCATTTGCTTTAATTATTTCTCAAAACCTAGATGAAGCATGTAAAAAAATCAAAAAGCCTCTTTTTGCTTTTGAGAGGAAATCGGAAATAAAAACATTTAAAAACTTTAACTACATAAAGGGTTTAAAAAATATAGACAAGGACGTTTTAGTAAATAAAAATATTCTTTTAGCAATTGGATCTAGATTACTAAATGAGACGGCAAGTTATTATTTAAAATGTGGGGCAAATGTATTTACAAGAGTAATTCCAACATATGAAAGCATATCCAAAGCTTTTGCCTCAGGTATAAAAAATTCAAACATAGCAATACTTGAACCTAGTAAAAACAAAGCAAATATTTTAGAAAAAAAACTATGTGATCATTGGAATATAGATTATATACTTTGCAGAGATTCTGGAAGTTATGCACAAATGAATTGGGAGGAAATTGTTTATAAAAGTGATATGAAGTTATTTTTAGTAAAAAGGCCAAAACTAAAATTTAAAAACTCGCTTATATTTTTTGATTATGATAAGTTGATAAGTCAATTAACTGATAAAAAGAACACTATAGGATGAAGAAAGTTTTACTTTTGGTAGCAACTGAATGTAATAAAAAAGCAGCCAAAAAAATAGCTAAATTATTACTAAAAAAAAAACTTGCAGCGTGTGTCTCATTTAAAGAGATTAATTCCATTTATGAGTGGAAAGGAAAAATTGAGGAGGTTAATGAGTGGGAGACTATAATTAAAAGTAAACCAGAATTGAAAAATGCTTTGGTAGTTTTCTTACAAAAGCAGATATCTTATGATGTTCCTCAAATTATTTATAAAAAGTTTAATTCTGAAAAAAAATATTTTAATTGGGTAAATAGATCTTGTTCAAATCAAGTTTGCTCGTAATAAGTTTTGAAGATTAATATTAGATCTAGAACCTAGCTGAGTAATTATATGACCAGCGCATATTGAACCTATTTCTCCGCACTTTTTTAAAGAATAATTATTAATTAGTCCATGAATAAATCCACCAGCATAAAGATCTCCTGCTCCCGTTGTATCAATAATATTTCCTAATAGTTTTGGTTTTATTTCTTCAGAGTTGCCTTTATTGACAATTAAAGAACCTTTACTTCCTAAAGTGATTATTACTAATTCACATATTGAAGAAATAGATTCTTGACATCTTTGTAAATCATTTTCTTGAAATAGACTTAAGACTTCTGATTCATTACAAAATACTATATCTATATAGTCTTCAATTAATTTTAAGAAACTTTCTCGATGCCTATCTACACAAAAAGAGTCTGATAATGAAAGTATTATTTTTGTATCTGATTCTTTGGCAAGCTTTGCAGCTTGAAGAAAGGCATTTTTGGCTAAATCACTATCCCATAAGTATCCTTCCAAGTATAAATATTTGCTATTTGCTATTAAATTATAATTAACATTTTTAGGCTCAAATTCAATTGAAGCCCCCAAATATGTGCACATTGTTCTTTGAGCATCTGGAGTAATAAAAATTATGGAATGTGCACTTGAGGGCCCTTTATCTATTGGCGGGGTGTTAAAAATAGTATTACTTCTTTTAATATCAGTAGAGAAGAAATTTCCAAAATCGTCATTCTTTACTCTTCCAATAAATTGAACATTATTATCTAATTCAGCCAAGCATACAACAGTGTTAGCAGACGAACCCCCTGATAATTTTTTTATTACTGTGCAATTTTTTAATAAAGCTTTAGATTCATTCGAATTGATAAGATTCATAGATCCCTTTTTAAGGGTATTTATCTCTAAAAATTTATCATCCACATTAACAATAATGTCGACTATTGCATTACCTAATCCAATAAGGTCGATATCTTTTTTTAGATCAAAATGGTTTTTTTTATCTATCATTGAGATCAAATTTCTTATTTATCTTAGCAGAGCTCTTTTAGGACCATGGATTGGGTCTTCAATGACTATAGTTTGATCTCTGTTTGCTCCTAATGAAACAATCGCAATTGGCACTTCCATTAATTCAGCAAGAAATCTAAGGTAATTCATAGCATTTTCAGGTAGATCAGATAGTTTTCTGCAATTAGCAGTCGAGCATTGCCATCCTTTTAATTTTTTAAAAATTGGTTTACATTTTTTTAGGTCATCAGAATTTGTGGGGAAATAATCAATTTCTTTCCCATCTAATTCATATGCAATACAGACTTGAATTTCATCTAACTCATCGAGCACATCTAATTTTGTTACCGCCAAACAATCAAGACCATTTACATAAACAGCATATTTGCCAATTATTCCATCAAACCAACCACATCTTCTTCTTCTTCCAGTGGTGGTTCCAAATTCACTTCCTCTATCACAAAGTTGATCGTTAATACTTCCTTGTAATTCTGTTGGGAATGGCCCCTCTCCAACTCTCGTAGTGTATGCTTTCGCCACTCCTATTACCCTATCTATTAAAGTTGGCCCAACTCCAGCACCAATACAAGCACCTCCTGATATCGGATTTGATGAGGTCACATAAGGATATGTTCCATGATCTAAGTCAAGAAGTGTACCCTGTGCCCCTTCAAAAAGAATATTTTTTTTATTTTTTGCAGCAGAATGAATAGTTCTTGTACAATCAACTACATGCTTTGATAGTCTCTGTCCATAATCAAGATATTCTTTAATTATTTTATGTTTATTAAGAGGAGGAATCCCATATATTTTTTCTAGAAGTCCATTCTTTTCTTTAAGAGGGATCTCAATCACATCTCTTAATCTATCTTCATTAAGCAAATCTCTTATCCTTATCCCATTTCTTTGTGATTTATCAGCATATGTTGGGCCAATCCCTCTCCCTGTTGTTCCAATTTTATTGGAACCTCTATCAGCTTCCATTGCTTCATCTAATAAACGATGGTAGGGCATGGTGACATGTGAGGTTGATGAAATTTTTAATCCTGATATATCTATTCCATTATCAATCAACATATCTATTTCTTTGAGTAATATCTTTGGGTCTACAACTGTTCCCGATCCAATTAAGCAAATTGTTTCTCTATAAAGTATTCCAGATGGGATTAAATGTAATTTTAAAACCTTATCATCGACGACTATAGTATGCCCTGCATTTACACCACCTTGATAACGAACAACAACATCTGCCGAACGACTTAATAAATCGGTTATTTTACCTTTTCCTTCGTCACCCCATTGGGCTCCGATTACAACAACATTAGCCAATTTTAGAAGAACATTATTTTTGTACGAATATATAATATATTAAAAATTATTGAATAACTTCAAAAAAGTAAATCATTTGTATTAACTTTCTCTGAGAACCATCTTTTCTGCAAGGGTGAATTCTTTTGTTAAACGCTCTTTAAGCTTATCTGGTAGAGGCCTAGTTGCAAAGTTTTTGTAATGACCTGCCATAGCATTTAATGCTGTCTGCATTGTTGTAAATGATTGAGTTTTATTAACCATTCCTCTGTTTCTGTATCTAGAAATATAATCAGTTATTAGAGCAAGTGATTCATCTCTAACCTTATCCTTATCAGGAGAATCTTTTGCAGTTTCAACAGCAATTTGTAGGGTTTTAACAACTGATATTGTGTCTTTTGCATAATCACCGGTCATAGAAGTCTTTGCTGCATATGATGGAGAATTAAATACTGTAAAAAAAACAGATATACAAATAGCAAAAGATATTGCTTTTACAAAAAATCTAGAAAATAATTCAGCCATCTTTTTAACTAACATAACTTAACTCCGAATAAATTTTAGCTTTAAGAATTTTTATTGTACATTACTTTTGATTCCGAAATAAATTTCTCTAATAAATTTTTAGATGCAATTTTAATTTTACTTTTTCTTGATCTGGATATGAATTCTACTTCTTTATTCATTGAGTCTCTGCCAATAATTATTTGAAAAGGAATTCCAATTAAATCTGCATCTTTAAATTTCACTCCTGCTCTATCATCTCGGTCGTCAAGAAGAACATCGATTTGGTTACTTCTAAACTCTTCATAAATCTCTTGAGTGAGTTCTTTTTGAATGGGATCTTTCAAATTAGTTGGAATAATTAAAATCTCAAACGGAGAAATTTGAATTGGCCAAGAAATACCATTTTCATAATGATTCTGTTCAATTGCTGCTTGGGCTATTCTTGTTACGCCTATTCCATAACAACCCATCCATAAATTTTTCAATTGGCCATCCTTATCAGAAAACTTTGCATTTAATTTCTCACTATATTTTTGGCCTAATTGAAAAATATGTCCAATTTCAATACCTCTTTTTTCTTTTAACTCTTCATTACTTTCCTGGCTGATGCAATCTCCTTTTTTTGCATTCCTTATATCTGATATTAAAAACTTTTTCTCAATAAATGAAAACGCATGGAATACTTTGTGAAAATCAACTTTATTACCACCACTCACAAAACTTGAAAGACTACTGGCAGAGTAGTCAGCGATTCTTATCCAACTTTTATCCCAACTGGAATTAATTTTTATTGTTTCATCATTTATGTCTGGCCCAATAAAACCTAATGGAAAATTAGTTAGATTTTTATTAATAATGGTATTGTCATCGACTATTTTTAGGTGAATCAAGTTTGAAATATATTTTTTGTTGATCAAATTAAAAAGCTTGACTTCATTAATATTCTGATCTCCTCTAATACATGCGAGAATTGGGACTTCAGATTTATCTTCAAATTTTGCAAGGAATATAACGACTTTAATTATTTGACTTGCATCTAAATTATTATTTTGACAAATATCAACAATCGATTTTTGATTAGGGGTTTCTATCCATTCTTCATGGGACCTTATTAAAGGAATCTCTTTGGATGGTAAAGAAACGGCTTTTTCAATATTGGCCGCATATGAACCACTCTCAGTAAATAAAATAGAATCTTCCCCTGCATCTGCTGTTACCATAAACTCTTTAGATGCTGCTCCACCAATTGCTCCACTATCGGCATCCACGCCCACTGTATCTAATCCACAATTTTTAAAAATATTTTCATAAGCTTTTTCCATTTTTTCGTAAAAAGAAGCTAAATCTTCTTTTGAAGAGTGAAAAGAATAAGCATCCTTCATTATAAATTCCCTACTTCTCATTAATCCAAATCTAGGTCTTATCTCATCTCTAAATTTTGTTTGTATTTGGTAAAAACATAAAGGCAGCTGTTTATATGAATTTATCATTTCTGATGCAATACTTGTAATGACTTCTTCATGTGTAGGTGCCAAGCCAAATTCTTTTCCTTGTCTATCCTTTAAATTAAACATTATGCCTTCTCCCGCGGTGTAACCTTCCCATCTTTCACTTTTTTTCCATAATTCTGCTGGGTGGAGTTGGGGTAAAAGTAATTTTGAACAATAAATATTATTAAGTTCTTTTTCAATTATGGTAGATATTTTTTCGATTACCCTAAGCATTATTGGCATGTATGCATAAATGCCACTATTAACTCTGCGAATATAACCCCCTTTTAAGAGTAATTGATGAGAAGTAATTTCTGCTTCAGAAGGAGTGTCGCGAAGGGTCCCCAGAGGAAATGAGGTAGTGACGCGCATAAAAGAAACTTATAAATTTAATCAATTTTATCAATTCAGGTGAAAAAAAAATTTAAAGTGTCTTGAGTCCCTGAAGGCAGGTAGTTTAGATTTATGCTTTCTGCTAGTTTCTGCAATAATAAAACTTAAAATTTTTAAGTAAATTCATTAACCTGGATGAAATTTTTACAAAGTTATGGAAAATATAGATTCTAATATTTCTAGTTCAGAAGAATTAGTTGGTATTGATGAAGTTCAGAAATTCCTTAACCGATCAAGAGCTTCTGTTTACAGGTACACAAATACAGATCTAAGAAATTTAAATCCTAGCTTCAACCCGAGAAAATTAAATCCTGAATATAGAACTGATCAGAAAGAGCCATTACGTTTCCACCCTAATGAAATTGCAAGATTTGCTAAGGATATTTTAAGAATTAAAGAAGTTACTGTCGAAGTTTTTAATTCTCCATCTTCAGCTGCACAAAATACTCTTTCTCAAATTCTTGAGGAATTAAAAAGTATTAGATCTTTGCTAGAAAAAAATTAATTTTAAACTTTATTTTGATTTATGTACTTTTTGATTGTAAGATAATTTTGTTAAGTTTATTACTCAACTTTTAACAAGTAAATCTCTTGAGATACACAAATTCAAAGCGGTTTGTCAAAAGTAATTTAAGCGAAAAATCTTCTCTTATTACTATTTCAAGTGAATTGGAAAGAGATGATGATGACCCCTTAAGTATAAGGAGTTTATCAATTTCGTTTCTTGGAATTATAATTGCATCCTTAACAATTATATTACCCTCAATTTGTATTTTGCTTGGTAGACCTTTATCTCAAGGAAATGAGATCACTTCTTTTCACTTAATTAAAAAAGATGGATCTTAGTTTGATACCTCCATCTCCAATGAAGGGCATAGTTAATTTAGTTGTTGAAATACCAGCTGGTAGCAGGAATAAATATGAATATTGTTCTCAAGCTGGAATTATGGCACTTGATAGGATTTTGCATTCTTCAGTACGCTACCCATTTGACTATGGCTTTGTCCCAAACACCCTCGCTGATGATGGAGCTCCACTAGATGCAATGGTAATTATGGATGAGCCAACATTCGCAGGTTGTCTAATAAAAGCAAGACCTATAGGTGTCTTAGATATGCATGACTGTGGGCAATATGATGGGAAACTTTTGTGCGTTCCTATATCTAATCCTAGGCAAGAAAATATAATTAGCATTAATCAAATAGCACCTAATCAATTAGAAGATGTTGCAGAATTCTTTAGAACAAGCAAAGGTTTAGATGGAAGGACAGTTCAAATAGATGGTTGGAGAGATTTTGAAGTAGTTGAAGAACTTTTAAGAAAATGTACACCAAAAAAAAAGAAATCCTTTAAAGTTTTAAAAAAATCTTCAATAGTTAAATAAATTGAAAAGAGTAATTTTTTATAGCTATCCAAAATGCTCTACGTGTAGAAAGGCATCCAAGTGGCTTGATCAAAATAATATTAATTATCAATTAATAGATATTGTTAAGCAACCACCTTCAAAAAAATTTTTGGAACTGGCTTTAATACAATTTTCTCTAGACATTAAGAAGATATTTAATACAAGAGGTAAAAGTTATAAGTCAATCGGTATTGATATTCTTAACTTAACCCAAAAAAAAATTATTGAACTATTGTCAAATGATGGAAAATTAATCAAAAGACCATTTTTAATTATTAATGAAAGTAAATTAATACTTGGATTCAATGAGTCTGAATATATCGCAAACCTCAAATAGATATTTGATTTTGTAAATTTTATGAATTTCTCTTTTAAAAATTTACTTCTTGAGTGGGGTCCATTAATTCTATTAGCTTTTTTTGTCTCTTCTTGCAGATCTTTTTTAGCAGAACCTCGTTACATTCCCTCTGGTTCAATGCTTCCTGAATTACAAATAAACGATAGATTAATTATTGAAAAAATTTCCTTAAAAAACTCATCTCCTCAAAGAGGAGATATTGTTGTTTTTAAATCCCCTTTTTCTTTTGATGAAAAACTTGTTGCATCAAGATCTAACCCATTACCAAATAAAAGTTATTGTTTTTTTATGGGTTTTCCTCCAATGTCATTCATCCCTGGATTAAGAGATCAGGCTTGTGATGCTTATATAAAAAGAGTAGTAGCATTGCCTGGAGAATTAGTTAGTGTCAATATTAAAGGCGAAGTGATAGTCAATAATAAAAAGATATTTGAGCCATATGTTACTAATTTCTGTTCAGAATCCTTTTTTAATAATTGCGGAGAATTTAAAAGTTTGAAAGTACCAAAGGATCATTTTTTGGTTTTAGGTGATAATAGATCAAATAGCTGGGATGGAAGATATTGGCCTGGAGGTAAATTTCTTCATAAAAAAGAAATAATTGGAAAAGCTTATTTTAGGTTTTGGCCTCTAAAGAATTTTGGACTTTTTAAAAATCAAGCCCTACATGAATCACTTTCCCTTTAATTAATTGATTTTTCTTGGGAAAATTTGAAGGGGAATCATAACCTAAATTGATTTGATTATTTAGCCATTTTGTATCAGGGTCAAATAGAAGCCATCTTTTACTGCCGATAGATAATTTTTCTTGCATTATTCCTAATAAATTAGAGGGATTAAAACTTAAATATTTCCAGAGCATTGGAATTGACCAATCTCTTTTGACTACAAATTCTTTCCACAATAACGGTAAAACTAATTCAAAAGAGCTTATCCCTGCGGGTCTATCATTTATGGGGATAAATGTATTTTCATCGCTTAATGCCTTGGAGTTGACTGCAATTGCTTGAATTAAATCATTTTCTAAACCTTTTATTAAAAATTCTCTATTTTCCTGAGAGCCCAAAGGGGGGTCTACTTTCCAGCCAAGATCATCAAACTCGAGATTATTTGTATCGGCTATTAAGCTCCACCAACTTATTGTCGCTGAAATTGGAATAGTGTTATTTTCTATTTCTTTAAGGGAATTTGAATCTGATATATTTTTAATTATTATATTTTTATCTGGAAAAATATTCTTGATACCTAAAATATTTTTAACTTCTGCAATCTCATTATTATTGTCAATAATATAAAAACCTGATTGTAGTGATTTTATGTCCTTATTTATAATTCCTTTCTTTAGTGAATTATTTTTTGTTAAAGAAAATAATATAGGTGATGTCTTGACTGCGCCTAAAGAAAGACCTTTTAAAATGATTGAGTTGTCAAAAAAGTTTCTAGTAGAGAGACCTATTGAACCTGATTTCAAAAGTTCACTATGGGGAGATAGTTTTTTGCCTTCATCTTCCAAACTTAAACTTCCCCAAAAATAAATATTTAAATCAAAATCATAATTTTTCTGAAAGGGTATTTTTTCAGGATTATCTCTCCAGTTGTTACTATTTGGAAGAAAGGCGATTGTACCAAAACCTGATTTCTTTGCTCTAAACTTTAAATTTTCTAGGTTATCATCAATCCCTGTTAAGGGATCTTCTAAAAATGAGTGACTATCTACAAGCATTGGAGCCAATATTTTATTACCAGATTTAGAAATTTTTATATTCTTCTTTAACGCCTCCTCTTTAGCCTTTTTACCAAATGCTTCTATTTTGCTATCGATAATTAATAAATTATCTTTGATAACTGTCGCATTGGATCCCATCAAAATATTTATATTTTCAAAAAAAAAGCTTTTTCCCATTTTTAAAGAGCCCCGGATACCGTTGAGTCTAGTATCCCTCCAAGATGTGTCGTAATATTCAAAGCACTAATTACATTATCTTTTTGAGGATCCTCAAATAGATCAATAATAGTTATACCTCCATTACCTTGCTTTATCATCCAGATATTAGAAAAATTAATTCCTAATAAATTACAAATAAGAGTTTTATTTACTGCATCATGTGCGACTAACAAGGTCAAATCTTTATTCTTTTGAGCTAAACATATTTCTTCCCAAGCCTTAACTGATCTTTCAGATACTTCTTTAATACTCTCACCCTCGGGCATAAGCACTTCTTCAGGTTTTTCATGCCAATTTTTAAGTAATTCTGGCCATTCTTGCTTAATTTGATGTTCTAATTTGCCTTCCCATAAACCATGGCTTATTTCTACTAAATTTTCAATCTTTTTTATTTCTAAATCTGACTTGTTTTGAAGAATTATTTGTGCTGTTTCATATGGTCTATCCATTGAACTTGAAAAAGCTTTGTTGAAGTTAATTTCTTCTAAATATTTAGAGGCCTTTCCCGCCTGATCTTTCCCATTATTATTTAAAGGAATATTTATTTGTCCTTGGAATCGACCCTCTTTATTCCAGTTGGTTTCACCATGCCTAACTAAAAATATTCTTGAGTCTCCAATCTGATCAGGAATTCTCTTATCTAGATGAGAAGTTTGGTTTAAACATTCAATTTGTGTTTTATATGAATGTCTTTGGTTCACAATATTAAGGATTGAAAAAGAGGCATTATCTAATTTTATTTTTCTAAAACCTTTTTTAGGTTTTCCAATCAATAATAAAATTAAACATCTTAGGATTGCATTATGACCAATTATTAAAATATTTGCTTCTTGTTTTTCTAAATAGATTTTAAAAATACTTTTAATAAATTCATTTGCCTGCTCATATAATTCTTTAATTGGTTGATACGTTGAATTATGAATACTCTCTAAAGTTAAATTTTCAGGATCATTTTTCCAAAGAAGATAGTCTTCTGGATACTTGTTTTTTATTTCATTAATAGTTAAACCAGACCATGAACCAAGATCAACCTCTAATAAATTTTTATCGTAAATAATATTATTTTCTCCTTTTAAGTTTTTCTGAATTGTCTTTGCAGTCTCTGCTGCTCTTACAAGTGGGGAAGAATATATCTTGTCGAAATTAATCCCTGATAATGCCTCTCCCGATTTAAGTGCCTGTTCGTAGCCTTTATCGGTTAAATATGAATCATCTGTCCTACCTTGAACTAAACCTTTTTCATTAAAACTGCTAAGCCCATGCCTTACTAAAACTAATCTAATGCTCATAATATAATTTTAAATTATAGTATTTTTATCATCTCATGGCGTGATAAAAATAGGTATATGATTATTAGAAATTTCAATGAAAACTAAATTAGGTTTTATATTTTATTATTAATTACATGAATAAGAATATTTCTAAGACAAAACTATTTATAGCTTTTATTTCTCTCATCATAACTTTTTTTGTGTGGCAACAAGGGCTTCGAGATAGTCTCAGTCGACCATCGGTAAATTTTGATATTAGTCAAAAAGAAAAAGAAATTGCAGAATTAGCTTTACCTGCAATACCAATTAAATTAAGAAACCTTCTTATTATTAATGATCCAATTGAGGATATTAATAATTCTCTTTCTGAGATTTCTTTTGATCAATTAACAGAAAGGAATCAATTGATTCGGCTAATTTCTTACAAGAATAATGAGATAAATATTAAAAAAGAGTACCCTAATAACTTTGATAATAAAAATTATAAATTGGTAGTAGAAAATTTAAGTAAAAGTAATCTAGATAATTCATATAAGCCTAATGATAATTTACTAGAGTTATTTAAAGATGATAGATTTCTGTACCATTTGTTGAGCAAAAGATTTTCTTTTGATGAGAGTCAATTAATAACAGATACACTTTCAAAAAAAATGTTTTTAAAAATAATAGCTATTAGATTATTACCTCTTTTAACAATAGTCCTTGGCTCTTTACTAGTTCTAAGGACATTATGGAGTGTTTTTGCTTCAAGAAAAATTGAATGGAAAGAATTTAAACCCTTAGATTTAGATTTATTAGATATGGTTTTGTTGATATCAGGAGGATTTGTCGTTTTAGGAGAAGTTATTTCGCCATTATTTTCAATCACCTTAGTTCAATTAGTGGCCTCTAATTTATCAATCGAATTGACACAATCATTAAAAATATTTTTTGGCTATCTATTTATGGCAATACCCCCACTAGGGATAATTTATTATCAAATTAAATCTTTTGAAAAAAAAATTATTTTAAAAAAAGATTATTTTCAATTCAATTTCTTACCAATAAAAGATTCTTTTATTCAGGGATTTAAGGGGTTTTTAATGATAATTCCTTTTGTTTTGCTGGTGTCATTAATTATGAATCTTTTAGTTGATAATCAAAATGGGAGTAATCCTTTACTTGAGATCGTTTTAAATAGTAATAATTATTTTTCATTTTTACTTTTATTTTTAACAACTACATTTTTAGCTCCAATATTCGAGGAGGTTATTTTTAGAGGCGTTTTACTACCAATTTTATCAAGAGAATTTGGAATAATTTTAGGTATCGCAATTTCTGCTTTTATTTTTGCTCTGGCACATTTGAGTATCGGTGAAATGATCCCATTGTTTACCTTGGGTATAGGACTAGGAACTACTAGACTCATATCAGGAAGATTATCCTCTTCTGTGATTATGCACTCTTTATGGAATGGGATGACCTTTTTGAATTTGTTTCTGTTGAGAACATAAAGATTTAGCTATATTGCTTGCGATTAAATTAAAAAAATGTTTATTTGATTTATAACACTTTATATATTTCTATTAATTCTAAGAGATGAATATAAATAAGAATGAAAATTCTTTAAAAAATAACCTTTACGATGCTAATAAAATAACTTCTAAAAAAATAAAATTATTTAATTTAAAATTTATTCATAGAATATTTGATAGCGTAAATATATCTTTATTAATTTTGATTTTTATTTTATCTTTTCTTTCTTTTAATAGTCAAAGAAAATGGACAAGTATTTATAAAAATTTATTAAAAACAAGAGCAAATAATAATAATCTTATTGACTATATTTCTAAGACTGAAGAATTTTATATTAATGAAACTGAGTCCCTTAATACTTTTAAAAAAGCAACTCCAAAAGATTTAATTTATCTTGATAAGCAAATTACACAGAATAAAAATAATTATTTAAATAAAAAAATTAAATTTATTAAAGATGGATTAAAAGATAGTAAATATCAAAAAGGATATTAATGAAAAGAAGTAAGAAAATTGTTCATTTAGTACCTCTCAAACCTCGAAGGTTTAAGGGCGCTTATATATTTTGTTTATTATTGATTTTTGGACTATTTGGAAGGCTTGTAAATTTACAAGTTTTTAGTGCCTCTGACTTACAAAAAAAAGCGAGATTAATACAATTCACCAAGATTAGTTCTTTAAATAAGAGAAGATCAATAGTAGATAGAAATAATAGACTAATTGCTTATGATAAACCTCTCTACAGATTATGGGCTCATCCTAAGTACTTTAACTTCCCTGGAGATTCAACTAATAGAGTAAGAACTATTGATGAAGTGGTTAATAAATTGACGCCAATTTTAAATGTAAAAGATGAATTGCTTCTATCAAAGTTTGGAAATAAAATGTTAGGAATTGAATTGCTGGATGAAATAACAGAGAATCAAGCAAAAAAGATCAGAAACCTTCATATTAGTGGTTTGGATCTCGTTAAATATTCTCAAAGATATTATCCTCAACGTAATTTGTATTCAAATCTTATTGGTTTTGTTAATTATGAGAATAAAGGTTCAGCTGGTTTAGAGCTGCATTTAGATAATCAAATCAAAGTACTTAACAAAAGTAATTTGATTAAGAAAGGAGGAGATGGAACACCTCTCCCAGATAATTCGGGGCCAAGAGATTTTATTGGTGACTACAAGAGTTTAGGTTTGACAATAGATTCAAGATTACAGAAAGCAACTTTTAAAGCTTTAAGTAAACATGTAGTGAAGTGGAACGCAAAGAAAGGCTTCGCAATAGTAATGAATGTAAATAATGGAGAGATCTTATCACTAGCATCAATTCCATCTTATGATCCGAATAAATATTGGGATTATGATACCGAAGTCTTTAGAGGTTGGTATTCTCAAGATTTATTCGAGCCTGGTTCAACTTTTAAACCAATAAATCTAGCCTTAGCATTAGAAGAAAAAGCAATCCAAAAAGATGGTTTAGTTGAAGATAGTGGGGAGGTTAATGTTGGAGGATGGAGCCTTTCAAATTGGGATAAAAAAGGAAATGGCTATATTGATTATCCAAAAGTTTTACAAGTTTCAAGTAATGTGGGGATGGTAAAAATAATGCAAAATTTGCCGTCTAAGACTTATTGGAATTGGCTAAATAAATTAGGTATTAATAAACGTTTGGAGACGGATTTATTTGAATCTACAGCTGGTCAATTAAAGTCAAAAAATATATTTGTTACTCAGTCAATTGAGCCAGCAGTAGCATCTTTTGGAAAGGGTTTTTCTATTTCTCCTTTAAAATTAGCTCAACTTCACGCTGTTCTAGCTAATGGGGGAAGTGAAATAATACCTCATGTTACTTTAAATTTTAAAGCTCACCTTAAAAACTATTCTCCTAAAGAAATCTTTTCTAACGAGGTATCAAAAACCGTTCTTAAATGGATGGAAAGTGTTGTTGAAAATGGCAGTGGAAAAGGAGCGAAAATTGATGGATACAGAATTGGAGGGAAAACTGGAACTTCTCAAAAGGCAGTTAATGGAAGGTATACTAGTAAAAAAGTATGTAGTTTTGTAGCTTCTTTCCCTGTTAATAATCCAAAGTATGTTGTCCTTGTTGTTATTGACGAACCTTCAAAGGCATACGCTTATGGTTCAACCGTTGCAGTTCCAATTGCAAAAGAAATTATCGAAAGTTTAATTGTTATTGAAAAAATACCGCCACAAATTGAAGAAAACAGGAAATTTGTTAAAAAACCATGAAATTATTCTGGTTTTTAGTTAATTAGTTCATTATTTAATGATTTCATTTGAAATTGAAGCTATCGTATAAAAATATATGGTTATCTAAAAATGAAATCAATTTTAGAACAATTATCTTCTATTACTGTTGTTGTTGCTGATACTGGAGATTTAGATGCGATTAAAAAGTTTCAACCTAGAGATGCCACTACTAATCCATCACTAATATTGGCGGCGGCTAAGAATCCTGATTACATAAAATTAATCGATCAAGCTTTGGAAAGCTCAAGAAAATCCCTACCTGTTGGCTTCTCTGAAAGTGAATTAATTAAAGAGACTATAGATCAGGTTTCAGTATTTTTTGGCAAGGAAATTCTTAATCTTATTTCTGGAAGAGTATCTACAGAAGTTGATGCAAGACTAAGTTTTGATACTGAAGCAACAGTTACAAAAGCGAGAAAGTTAATAAATCACTATAAAAGTTTTGGAATAGATAAAGAAAGAATATTGATTAAGATCGCTTCAACTTGGGAAGGAATTAAGGCAGCTGAAATTTTAGAAAAAGAAGGTATTAAATGCAATTTAACTTTACTTTTTAACTTCTGCCAAGCTGTAGCCTGTGCTAATGCAAAAATAACCTTAATCTCGCCTTTCGTAGGGCGAATATTGGATTGGCATAAAGCAAAAACTGGTAAAGATAACTTTGCAGGGTGTGAAGATCCAGGTGTTATATCAGTAACCAAAATCTACAATTATTTTAAAGAAAAAGGATTTAAAACTGAAGTCATGGGTGCAAGCTTTAGAAATATAGATGAAATAAAAGAATTAGCAGGATGTGACCTTCTAACTATTGCTCCAAAATTTTTAGACGAACTTAATAGAGAGGAAGGGGAATTAATTAAAAAATTAGATGAAGATACTCAATCCCATAGCTCTATTGATTATAAATTTGATGAGAGAGACTTTAGATTAAGTATGTTAGAGGATCAAATGGCAAGTGAAAAGCTTAGTGAAGGAATAACAGGCTTCAGCAAAGCAATAGAAGAATTAGAAGAGTTGTTATTAAAAAGACTTTCAGAAATTAATAATCAAAAATTAATTTCGACAACTCAGATTTAATTTTTATTAAAACTTTAAATTAATCTTTGCTTTTGGTTAGAAGTCTCTTGATAACCCTCATAGCGATGTCTTCATAATTCATTTGACCAGATAATATTTGAGCAATACGTTGAGGGGCTGTTTTCCTTTTGACACCTAATTGATAGCCAGTTCTTGGGAATCTATAAAATATTTGAGCAATTCTCTTTCCCCATGCCATGGATTTTCCCCATTCATTATTAATGTTTGTTGAATAATTATTTAAATCATTATTATTTCTGGACAAACACTCGTCAATACTTTCTGCAGCAAAATAACTACTAATTAGAGAAGGTCTAATACCTTCGGCCAAAAACGGATCGCAAAGTGAGGCTGCATCCCCCACCGCAATTACCCTGTCTCCATTGAGCTTGTTTAGACCATTCCAAATTCTTAGTTTTTTATGAACCACCTTAAAAGATAAATCTTCAAATCCAAAACTTTTTATTACTTTATTATTGAGGTATTTATTTTCAAGAAGTTTATTATTTATAAAAGTGCCTAAGCCAATATTGACACTGTCTTTTAATGGAAATGCCCAAGCAAATCCATACTTAACAAATCCAAACTCAAATCTAACTGAATCTTTAGGAATATTCCCTAATCCTTTTAACCTCAAGGCGATAGTATTGGCAAATTTTGGCTTTCTTGGACCTAAGTTGAAATATCCAGCCCATTTAGATTGTGAACCGTCGGCAATAACAAGAAATTTAGATTTATATGTAACTTTATTGCTGCATTTTATTATCCAATTCTTATTTTGCTGCGTTATTTTTTCGACCTGTACTGGTCTTAATATCTCACCACCATATTTTATAGCTTCATCAAGTAATAATTTATCTAATTTTTCTCTTCTAATTATCCAAAAAGGTGATTCACCGCTAAGGTCAGCAACAACATTATCAGATGATTCCCATCTGAATTCAACAGTCCTGATTTTAGATTCTATTGATTCATCTATATCTAATGGGAGATATTTTTTCATTGAGGATGCCATCCCTCCTGCGCAGGGCTTTATACTTCCAGATGCCTCCTTCTCTATAATTAAAACTGAATAGCCTTTTTTTGATAAGTTAAGTGCTGTAGAAGATCCCGAGAGACCTCCTCCAATAATTATAATATCGAATTCCTTCAAACTTTTAGAATTTCTTTCTCCTTTTCAGATAATTTAGTTTCTATTAAAGAAATATATTTGTCAGTAAATTTTTGTATCTCTAATTGATTATCTCTTGATAAATCTTTTGATATTAAACCTTCTTTCTCATCTTTTTTCTCTTTGTCAACAGCATCCCTTCTAATATTTCTTAGCGCTACTTTACCTTCCTCTGCATATTTAGAAGCTAACTTGCAAAACTCTTTTCTTCTTTCTTCAGTTAATGGTGGGACATTTATTCTTATCACCTTCCCATCATTGTTGGGGGTGATACCTAAATCACTAACTGAGATTGCTTTTTCAATAGTTTGTAGGGAAGAAATATCAAATGGTTGTATTGAAATAGTTTGTGAATCGATAGTCGATATTGAGGCAAGTGATTTGATGGGGGTTTCCGCTCCATAATATTCAACACTTATTCTGTCTAATAATGATGCGTTAGCCCTCCCCGTCCTAATGGTATTAAAGTTTCTTTGAGTGGCTTCAACACTTTTGTTCATACTAGATTGAATTTCTTGTTCTTTCATAATTAGAAATAATTAACTTAAATAAGTTTTAACTTATTAAAGAGCCTATAGACTCTCCGGCAACAGCTCTGGAGATATTACCTTTTTTAAAAATATCAAAAACCATAATTGGAATATTATTATCTTTGCATAGAGCAATAGCAGTACTGTCCATCACAGCGATTTCATCACTCAGAACCTGTTGATAAGTTAGAGAAGAATACTTTTTTGCTTCTTTAAATTTATTAGGATCACGATCATAAACCCCGTCAACTTTTGTCGCCTTCATAACAACTTCAGCATTTATTTCGGCGGCTCTCAAAGCAGCAGTAGTGTCTGTAGTAAAAAATGGATTTCCACAACCACCTCCAAAAACTACAACTCTTCCTTTCTCTAAATGTCTCATTGCTCTTCTTCTAATATAAGGTTCGGCAATTTCTTGCATCTCTATCGCTGTTTGTACTCTAGTTTCAACCCCAACTCTTTCTAATCCATCTTGAAGGGAAATAGCATTCATCACTGTTGCTAACATCCCTACATAGTCAGCTGTAGCTCTGTCCATACCATCAGCAGAACCTTTTAGTCCTCTAAATATGTTGCCGCCCCCAACAACTATTGCAAGTTGAACTTTATTTGCGATTACTTTCTCAACATCTTCAGCTATTGATTGAACTATCGCAGGGTCTATACCGTACGGTTTATCTCCCATTAGTGCTTCACCACTAAGCTTTAAAAGTACTCTTTTGTAAGTCATTCAATAATCATACTTTTATGACCTTAGCAAGTAAATATACAGAATTTCTTTTTTAGGATAATAATGCTTGCGTCTTTAAACAATTCTCAATCGAAAAACAAAAAAACAAATTAATATTCCATTAAAATTTAATACTCTACACACTCTTGAGCTTTTATGCCCTGTTCTTTAAAAGGATGCCTAATTAATTTCATTTCTGTTACCAGATCAGCTTGATTAATGATTGATTCGGAAGCTCCTCTTCCAGTTAAAACTATGTGATTTTTTCTATTTTTAATACTTTTTATAAACTTAATTATTTCTTCTGGAGAAAGATATCCAAGTTTAGTTGCAATATTTATTTCATCAAGGATTATAAGTTTATATGATTCATCTGTGATGAATTTCTTAGCAATTTGCCAAGCTTCTTTAACTAATTCTTCATCCCTCACTCTATCTTGTGTTTCCCAAGTAAATCCCTCTCCTAATGCATGCCATGAAATATTTGATGATAAATTTTTAAGTGCTTTTTCTTCACCAGTAGTCCAACCACCTTTAATAAATTGAATAATTGCCACTTTATGACCATGCCCAATAGTTCTTAACGCCATTCCTAAAGAGGCAGTTGTTTTCCCTTTCCCATTTCCAGTAAAAACGATTATTAAACCTTTTTTTGTTTTCCTTGCTTGTAATCTCTTTGTTTGAACTTCTTTTCTTTTTTGCATTCTTTTTTTATAGAGACTCTCATCTGATTCAGGGGATAACTTACCTCCTATCCCAAGTTCTTTAGCCTGAATATCAAGACTGGTTACATTTCTTGAAGAGGGTTGTTTCTCATCAGCCATAAAATAACTTTTAACTTTGATTATACTTATTTAAAAACTTCACGTTTTTTTATATTTTGAAAGTGCATTGTTAACAGCTTGTTGTTGATCTCGTTTTGTTATCCAGTGATGGTATGTTTGAGTATGTAGGCTAACGGAATGTCCCATCATTCTTGCGGCAACTGTATCAGGTAGATCATAGAAAATTGTTCTAACAGCCCAAGCATGTCTTAGGTCATAAGGTTTTATTTTAAGGGAATAACGTTTAAATTGATCAGTTATTTTTTTTCCAATATTTTGCAAAGTTGTAACTCTAAGATCTCTATTGATTTTTGGGAGCAATTCTGGATCGTTGCCTAATTTGTAAAGTTTAAATCTATCTATCCATTTGGGATGAAAGGGCCAAACCTGATGTTCTCCTGTTTTAGTAGTAGGCAAAACTCTAATGATTTTGTCTCCATTATTGGTTAAGGAGCTTAAGTCACAAAAAAATACTTCATGATTTCTTAAACCATATGTAGCCATAAGCCCGAAAACATATTTCCAGGACTTATTTGGTATTTTGTCCCATAGATTTTCAATTATCTCGTCAGTAGGAAGATCCCTGAAGCTTGCTTTATTTAGTCCATAACCTTTAGACATTAATTTCCAATCTTCAGGAAGTTTATGTTCTAAAAATTTTGCCAAAACGCTCAGAGAGGTCGCGCATTGTTTTCTGCTTCTGCTCCCTTCTTTATAAGTTTTTAATGTGGTTATGAAAATATTATCTAAATTTTCATTATTAGTATCATTTTGGATGGATATCAATCTCTTAAGGTAGGGCTTATAAGAGCTTCTCCAAGTTGTTTTTCTAGTGCTTGTTAAATATTCGTTTTTATTTTCACTAAAAAAATAATTCTCAAAATCATTAATCCTAGTTAAAAATTTAAATTCTTCTTTCTTTTCCTTCTTTTTGGAAAAATTTACCCAATTGATCCAATCAAATTGATTTAACTCTAATTGTAAAGTTATCAATTGTAATTTTTTCTTAGCTTCTTCTAAGCCATTAAAATCGGCTTTGAGGCCAAGAGATATTCTTTGAAAAGAAAAGTTTTTATTATTATTTTTTGAAGGAAGTGAACCTCTAATGTTTAATTTATCCCCTCTTTTTTCAATTCTAAGTTTGCTTCCTTGAGTAGCAAATTTATCATTGATATTATTAATTTCCTGAATTACGTTCATTAACTTATATAATTACATTTATGATGACGTTTCCTTTGTTTTTTTTCAATCTCCATAAAAATTAAATGGAAAAAATTGGCGTCTTATTAATGAATCTTGGAGGCCCTGAAAGGATCACAGATGTAGGCCCATTTTTATATAATTTATTTTCTGATCCTGAAATAATTAGGCTTCCTATCCCAGCATTTCAGAAACCTTTAGCATGGTTAATAAGTACACTTAGAAGTACTACTTCACAACAGGCTTACCTTTCAATAGGTGGAGGTTCTCCTATTAGAAGAATTACGGAACAACAAGCTAGAGAATTACAAAGCAAATTAAGAGATAAAGGTTTAAATGTCACAACTTATATAGCTATGAGATATTGGCATCCTTTCACAGAATCAGCCATAGCTGATATGAAAGCAGATGGGGTAGATCAAATCGTGGTATTACCTCTTTACCCGCACTTTTCTATAAGCACAAGTGGCTCTAGCTTTAGAGAATTAAAAAAATTAAGAGACTCTGATTCTGAGTTTAAAAAAATACCAATGAGGTGCGTAAGAAGTTGGTTTAGTCAATCAGGTTACTTAAAATCTATGGTTGAGCTCATATCGGAACAAATTTCACTATGTGAATCGCCTGATAATGCACATATCTTTTTTACAGCTCATGGAGTTCCTAAAAGTTATGTGGAAGAAGCAGGAGATCCATATAAAGAACAAATAGAAGATTGTTCACTACTAATTATCGATGAACTTGAAAAATATTTAGGTCATTCCAACTCTTACACTCTGTCTTATCAAAGTAGGGTAGGTCCAGTTGAATGGTTAAAACCATACACAGAAGAAGTTTTGACAGACCTTGGTAAAGCTAAGGTAAATGATTTAATTGTTGTCCCTATAAGTTTCGTAGGAGAACATATTGAAACTTTACAGGAAATTGATATTGAATACAAAGAAATTGCTGAAAAAGCAGGTATTGTTAATTTTAGAAGGGTAAAAGCCTTAAATACACATCCTACCTTTATTGATGGTCTAAGTGATCTAGTTGTTTCTTGCCTAGAAGGACCGATAGTTAATATAGAGAAAGCTTCTGAGTTGCCTGAGAAAGTTAAACTTTACCCTCAGGAAAAATGGCAATGGGGTTGGAATAATAGTTCAGAAGTTTGGAATGGAAGGGTTGCTATGATAGTTTTTCTTATACTTTTTATTGAACTCATCTCAGGTTCTGGGCCTCTTCATAGATTAGGGATTTTATAAATTATATTATTAAAAAATATCTAAAACTTCATCAAGAGCAATTAAATTTCTAAGTAATTTTTGACATTACATTTCCAAAATGGGCAATATTTTTTAATTAAGTTTATTATTTAAATAGATTTATTTTCTTTAGTGACGCTTACTTCGACATCTTTAACAAAAGATGATTCAGAAAAAAATTACCCTATATGGATTACAGGTGCTGAAGCACTAATGGATTCACTAAAAGTTCATGATGTAAAAGTGATATTTGGATATCCAGGCGGCGCCATACTTCCTATTTATGATGCGGTACATAAAGCAGAAAATGATGGATGGTTAAAACATTACATGGTAAGACATGAGCAGGGAGGATCCCATGCTGCAGATGGATATGCTAGGTCAACTGGTGAGGTGGGGGTTTGTTTTGGAACTTCAGGTCCAGGGGCTACGAATTTAGTAACTGGTATTGCAACAGCTCAAATGGATTCAGTTCCATTGGTAGTGGTTACTGGTCAAGTTCCAAGACCTGCTATAGGAACGGATGCTTTTCAGGAGACTGATATTTTTGGAATTACACTCCCTATCGTTAAACATTCATGGGTTGTAAGAGATCCGTCTGATATAGCAAAAGTAGTTTCAGAGGCGTTTTTTATTGCTTCTTCTGGAAGACCTGGCCCAGTTTTAATTGATATACCAAAAGATGTGGGTCAAGAATTCTTTAATTATGAAAGAATTTTACCTGGTGAGATTATTCCTAAGGGCTTTAAAAGAAACGGAGAAATTAACGACTCTGATATCAACCAGGCTATTCAATTGATTCAAGAATCCTCAAGACCATTGTTATATGTAGGAGGTGGAGCAATATCTTCAGGTGCTCATGAGGAAGTGGAAACCTTAGCTAATAATTATCAAATTCCAGTAACTACTACGTTAATGGGGAAAGGGGTCTTTGACGAAAGGGATGACTTATCAGTTGGAATGTTGGGAATGCATGGAACCGCATATGCAAACTTTGCAGTCACGGAATGCGATCTTTTGATTGCGGTAGGTGCGAGATTTGATGATAGGGTTACGGGGAAATTAGATACATTCGCCCCATCTGCAAAGGTTATTCATATTGATATCGATCCTGCAGAAGTTAATAAAAATAGACGTGTTGATGTTGCTATTGTTTCGGATGTAGCTAAAGCTCTTTCCAAAATTAATGAAAAATCTTTTATTAATAAAACATCCTGCAATACAAAAAATTGGCTAGAAAAAATTAATTTTTGGAAAAATAAGCATCCTTTGTTTGTTCCTCCAGAAGAAGGTGAAATTTACCCTCAAGAAGTTCTTTTGAAAGTAAGGGATTTTTCTCCTGAAGCCTTCATCACAACTGATGTAGGTCAACATCAAATGTGGGCTGCTCAGTATCTAAGAAATGCTCCGAGAAGATGGATAAGTAGTGCCGGTTTAGGAACAATGGGCTTTGGATTGCCTGCAGCCATGGGAGTAAAGGCTGCTCTGCCTAACGAGGATGTTATCTGCATCGCTGGAGATGCAAGTGTTTTGATGAATATACAAGAATTGGGTACTTTATCTCAATATGGTTTAAATATTAAATTAGTGATCATAAATAATCGCTGGCAGGGGATGGTAAGACAGTGGCAAGAAAGCTTTTATGACGAAAGGTACTCCTCCTCTGATATGAGTTGTGGAGAGCCTGATTTCGTTAAACTCGCGGAATCGTTTGGCGTAAAAGGGTTCTTAATTTCAGAGAGGAAACAATTATTAAATGAGTTTAAATCTGCTTTAGATTTTGATGGGCCAGCCTTAATAAATATACGAGTGAGGAGAGGTGAAAATTGCTATCCAATGGTTCCTCCAGGTAAAAGTAATGCTCAAATGGTAGGTTACGTGAACAGTGAAAACTGATTTTTGTATAAATATACAAAATTAAAATCATTAACTGAATTAATATAGATACCTTAATTGAAAAAAATAACTCCTTTTTTAATCATTTTCTTTCTGTTTGTTTTCTATCCAATTAGAACTTATTGTGCCGAAATTCTTCAGATAAATAACTCAAGTAGTATTTTAGTAGGAGATCAAAATAGAGATCTTCCAATCAAATTATTTTGTGTAGAAATTAACAACGAAGATGATGAAAAAATTGCTTTAAACCTACTTAAGAAAGAATTTCCTAGAGGAAGTAAAGTCAAAATAAAACCTATTGGTTTCAAAGAAAATATATTAATAGCAAAGGTTTTTGATATTAATGAAACTAAAGAAATGTCAGATTTATTAATTGCAAAAAATTTATCAAAGGAGTCCTGTCAAAATTAAAATTTGCTAAGAACTTATAAAATTCCATTGCCGCAAATATGTTTTAGTTCTTCTCCAAGAATGAAAGTTATGATTTGATTCATATGTGCATAAGTTAGAGATATCAATATTTGTATCGGATATATTTTCTTTTAAAAGTTCAATATGAGCATACTTTTTAAGATTTAAAGGAATTAAATCGTTTTTTTGTAATTTTACTGATTCTTTTGATTTTAGTGATATCTCCATAGAATCTGAAAATGAAATTGATTCTTCAGAAGCAGCTTTTTTATGAAAATTTTGAAGAGTTTTATTATCTATTAGATAATTTTTTTTTGATATTGATGGACCTATTGCGACAAGCATATCTTCTTTTGAACACCCTTTATCGTAAAAAATTTGGATGAGTTTTGTTATTATTTTGTTTTCTAACCCCTTTCTTCCGCAATGTATTGCAGCAACAAGTCTTTTCTTCTTGTCAGCAAATAAAATAGGCATACAATCTGCGGTGTATATCCATAAATTTTGATTTTGTTTATCAGAAACTATTCCATCAGCCTCTACTCTTTCCTTCTCTGGAGTCTTTGATCCGAAAACTATTTTATTGCTGTGTATTTGATTTAAAACGCAATTCTTTTTATTTAACTTAAGATGATTTGATAAAAGTGAAAGATTGATTTCAGAACTCGTTTTGGTAAAAAAACCATGTTTAAATTTATTTTCAAGAAGAGTAGGAGATAAATAATATTTTAATTTTTTGTCTTTTATCGCAAACTCATTTTCTTGAAAATATTTTTCGCTAAAGGACATTATATTAGCCTTATGAAATTAGTTCAATATCTTTTAAAATCCAAAAACCAGCGAATTTTTCAATAAATGGAGTTGATTGTATGGATATAAACTGATAACCATAAGAATCTTTTTTTGTTTGAGTGAATTTATCATTTAATACCTTGGCATCTTTTTCTTGTAAATCTGTTACTAACCATTTATCATCTTCTGAGGCTTCAAGTATAAGTTGGTTCTGTTTTATTAGCAGTTTGACCGGCTCTAAACTACTAAACCAAGCGGCAAGAGCAAGTGATCTGTCTTTACTAAAAAGTCTAAGGCCAGGTACTAGATTTTCATTTTTTATGGAACTCTGGATTGGGAAAATATCTCCAAATTCAATAGGCCAATTTTTAGCTAATTTTAATTCCTCTATAGATATTTCCGAGATTGTTAATGCATCACCTCTCACAGCCTCAGGCAAAGGTTTAGGCTCATTAAGAATATTAGATGTAAAGGTTGGAGCTAATACTCCTCTTACATATCCTTTCTCTAAAGGATATATCTCTTGTTCGAGGAATTCGATTCTGTCAAATAATTCATAAGTCCTTCTGCTAACAAGAGCCTCAATCCCTATATTCTCAATAGATTTTTTAATTATTGATTTCATTGATGCTCTCCAAAATCTTATTTTTAATGGCTTTGCCCAACCTTCTGTTTCTGCGTCATTCAGAGCTTCATTTAAAGCTTTTGTAAGCCATATTGAATTAACTTCGTTTGCGGGACATACTTTATTCCACAAAAATATTTTCTCTGTTTTAAAGCTTTTTGAAGATGAAATAATTAATTCCCATCTTTTTTTACCATTTTTTTCGATAATTGGCCTCGAATAAAAGTCCAACTCCCAATCTGATATTTTAAGTTCTTTATTCGAAATTATTTTTTCATTGATGGTCATTTTTCTAAATCTTTTTTATCAAAAAGTGACTTAGTTTTTATAGACCTTTCAGAGGCTTCAATCATAACTTTTTCTTTGTCAATGATTAATTCTCCAGGAGTATTTTCTAATAAGGCTGTATTTAAACCAATTCTTCCTCTTTCCAAGTCAATTTCTGTTATTAGTGCCTTTATAACCTCACCCTCCACGAAAATCTCTCTTAAACTTCGGATCGATCCATTTGTTATGGAGGATTGATGAAGAAGCCCGCTTGCCCCTCCTAAATCAATAAAGAAGCCATATGGTTTTATTGCTAAAACTTCACCCTCAATTAATTGTCCTAATTTTAGATCTGCAAATTTAGAAACTAATAGTGCTTTTTTTTCTGATAAAACAAGTTTCCTTGTCTCTGGATTTACTTCTAAAAATGCAACTTTTAAATTTTTACTAACTAAAGATTGATAATCTTGACCATTTTCAAGTTGTGAACGTGGAATAAATCCTCTTAATCCATCAACATCGCAAGTAAGTCCTCCTCTATTAAAACCATTAATTGTAACTTGTATTAATTCTCCATTTTTCGCAGAACTTGAAACTTTTTCCCAACTTTGTCTAAGAATTAATGCTCGTGCACTTACTGTGACCATACCATCGGCATTCTGTTCTTTTATTACTAAAACTTCCATTTCTAAACCAATGGTAAATTTTTCTTTGAAATTTGTAATTACTCCTAATCCACATTCTTTTTTAGGCATGAAACCAGGTGCTTTACCACCAATATCTATATACAAACCATCACTTTCTAATGCTATTACTTTTCCCTTAATTGTCTCTCCTGTTGCACCTATTGGCTCATTCTCGTTTAACGCTTCTAAAAAGGCACTTTCGTCAAAATCAAATTCATCAACTTTTCTCTCTATGATGAAATCTTCAACGTCATCTTGTAAAGTAAAAGGTTTTTCTAACTCCTTGTAACTTATATTTTCAAAGTTAATATTATTGGAATAACTTTCTTTTACTTCATTTATTGGGACTTCAATAATTTTAGGCTTTAGAGCACTGATGTCAGTTTTGACTTCTTTTGTAGAATTTTGATGACTATCAACTACCTCTTCCTTTTTATTAATAGTATCCTTTTTGCTTAGGTGAAGAACCTGAAGTGGCTTCTTAACATTGTTTTTGTCGCCCTTAATTTTCTTATTATTTTGGGCACCTTTATCACTAACTCCCTTCATAGGTAAAATAAGAGTAATTTAATATTAACTTATTCTAAATGTTAGTACTCACAATTAAAAATAATGAACTTTAAATCAATACCTAGCGAATTTGAGTATTTATCATGGCCTGAAGTAAAAAATATTTCAAAAGATATAAGATCAACAATTATCTGGCCATTTGGAGCGGTAGAACAACATGGCCCTCATTTGCCTTTAGCTACAGATAGTATTTTTGTTGATGAGATAATTTCCGAAGTTTTTAAATTAATTCCGTCTGAGACACCTATAAAAAAACTTCCAACTCAATATATAGGTTTTTCTCCAGAACATAAGGGATTTGATGGGACTATATCTCTTTCTTCAAATTTAATAACTTTATTAATAAAAGAAGTTGGAGTCCAATTAGCGGATATGGGGTTTAAAAGATTGATATTAATAAATGCGCACGGAGGTCAAATTTCTTTACTTAACACCGCAGCAAGAGAATTAAGAAGTGTTGCTCCTAAACTTTCAATCTTCCCTTGCTTTTTATGGAAAGGAGTTGATGGATTAAGTGAACTGTTAACAAAAAATGAAATTGAAAATGGATTACATGCATCCTTAGCCGAAACTAGTTTGATGATGGCTTTAAAATCTAAACTTGTGGGAGATGAAAGACCTTGCGAAGGTATTGAAATGCAAATTCCAGAGGGTTGGAGTTTGGAGGGAAATGCTCCAACTGCTTGGTTTACAGAAGATTTAAGTAAATCTGGAGTAATAGGGGATAGTAAAGGGTCAAATAAAGAGCTAGGAAATAGTTTAAAGAGCTTATTAATCAATCACTGGTTTAAATTAATTATGAATCTTATGAAATCAGATTGGCCAAATTAAAATGTAAATAATCATTATTTATTCAATAATATCGTTTAACAATTGAAACTATTTTCATCATATTTAAATAAACTCACTATAATTGTGTAAAACTTAGGCATAATGAGCTAAAGATTACTGACATGCAAACACTCGAATCTAATAAAAAAACTAGTCTAGAAAATTCTATTGATTTACCTGACTTTACTACTGATTCTTACAAAGACGCTTATAGCAGGATAAATGCAATAGTTATTGAAGGTGAACAAGAGGCTCATGATAATTACATTTCATTAGCAACATTAATTCCTAACGAATTAGAAGAATTAACGAAACTAGCAAAAATGGAGCTTAAGCACAAAAGAGGCTTTACTGCATGCGGAAGAAATCTAGGTGTTCAAGCTGACATGATTTTTGCTAAAGAATTCTTTTCCAAATTACATGGTAATTTTCAAGTTGCGTTATCGAATGGCAAGACAACTACTTGTTTATTGATACAGGCAATTTTAATTGAAGCATTTGCTATATCTGCATACCATGTCTACATAAGAGTTGCTGATCCTTTTGCGAAAAAAATTACCCAAGGTGTTGTTAAAGATGAATATCTTCATTTAAATTATGGACAAGAATGGCTAAAAGAAAATTTAGCGACTTGCAAAGAAGAGCTAATGGATGCCAATAAGGCTAATCTTCCACTAATTAAGAAAATGTTAGATCAAGTCGCTGAAGATGCCTCAGTACTAGCTATGGATAGGGAAGAATTAATGGAAGAATTCATGATTGCCTATCAGGATACGCTACTTGAAATAGGTTTAGATAATAGAGAAATTGCAAGAATGGCAATGGCTGCTATTGTTTAATTTTTTATAAATTTAATTAGTCTATTCAAAAAAATAATTTTATCTATTTATTAATAGCTCTGTGCTATTGTTCATATCAATATAAAGATTCCATTAATAAGTTATTCAATGTTTGGGCTTATAGGTCATTCAACTAGTTTTGAAGATGCAAAAAGAAAGGCTTCATTATTGGGCTTTGATCATATTGCTGATGGTGATTTAGATGTTTGGTGCACAGCTCCACCCCAACTAGTTGAAAATGTAGAGGTTAAAAGTGCTACAGGTATATCAATTGAAGGTTCTTATATTGATTCATGTTTCGTTCCTGAAATGCTTTCAAGATTTAAAACGGCAAGAAGAAAAGTATTAAATGCAATGGAATTAGCTCAAAAAAAAGGTATTAATATTACCGCTTTGGGAGGGTTCACTTCTATCATCTTTGAAAATTTTAATCTCCTTCAACATAAGCAGATTAGAAACACTTCACTAGAGTGGGAAAGGTTTACAACTGGTAATACTCATACTGCATGGGTTATTTGCAGGCAATTAGAGATGAATGCTCCTAAAATAGGTATTGATCTTAAAAGTGCAACAGTTGCTGTAGTTGGTGCTACTGGAGATATAGGTAGTGCAGTTTGTCGATGGTTAATTAATAAAACAGGTATTAGGGAGCTTCTTTTGGTAGCTAGGCAAAAGGAACCTTTGGATTCTTTGCAAAAAGAATTAGATGGTGGAACTATTAAAAATCTAGATGAAGCATTGCCTATAGCCGATATTGTTGTATGGGTAGCAAGTATGCCAAAGACCATGGAAATAGATTCTAATAATCTTAAACAACCATGTTTAATGATTGATGGAGGTTATCCAAAGAATCTAGATGAAAAATTTCAAGGAAATAATATACATGTTGTAAAAGGAGGTATAGTAAGATTCTTCAATGATATTGGTTGGAATATGATGGAATTAGCTGAAATGCAAAATCCACAGAGAGAAATGTTTGCATGCTTTGCAGAAGCAATGATTTTAGAATTTGAAAAATGTCATACAAACTTTAGCTGGGGAAGAAATAATATATCTCTCGAGAAAATGGAGTTTATTGGAGCTGCTTCTGTAAAGCACGGCTTCTCTGCAATTGGCCTAGATAAGTATCCAAAAGTACTAGCAGTTTGAATTATGCCAAGACGTTATCTTCTTGATTTTGAAAAACCTCTAGTAGAGCTAGAAAAGCAAATAGAGCAAATAAGAGAATTAGCAAGAGATTCAGAGGTAGATGTTAGTCAACAATTACTACAACTAGAAACACTTGCCACAAGAAGAAGGGAGGAAATTTTTAGATCTCTAACACCTGCTCAGAAAATACAAGTAGCTAGACATCCACAAAGACCAAGTACTTTGGATTTTATTCAAATGTTTTGTGATGATTGGATTGAGTTACATGGAGACAGAAATGGAGGAGATGATATGGCTTTAATTGGAGGTTTAGGTTCAGTAAATAATCAACCTGTTCTTTTATTAGGTCATCAGAAGGGAAGAGATACGAAGGAAAATGTAGTTAGAAACTTTGGAATGGCAAAGCCAGGAGGTTATAGAAAAGCTTTAAGGTTAATGCAGCATGCTGATAGATTCTCATTGCCTATTCTTACTTTTATTGATACCCCTGGGGCATATGCTGGTCTCTCTGCAGAAGAACAAGGTCAAGGAGAAGCTATCGCTAGAAACCTAAGAGAAATGTTTGGTTTTAAAGTCCCAATAATTGCTACTATTATCGGCGAAGGGGGGTCTGGTGGGGCTCTCGGAATTGGGGTAGCTGATAGGCTATTGATGTTTGAACATAGTGTTTATACTGTTGCTAGTCCAGAAGCATGTGCCTCAATTCTTTGGAGAGATGCTGCAAAAGCTTCTGAAGCTGCGACTGCGTTAAAAATAACTGGAAAAGATCTCCTTGAATTAGGTGTAATAGATGAAGTTTTATCAGAACCAGCAGGTGGTAATAACTGGGCTCCTATAGAGGCTGGGAATACTCTAAAAGGTGCCATTGAGAAGCACCTTAATGAGTTATTGGGGTTGAATAAAGAGGAACTTTTAGAACAAAGATATTCAAAATTCAGGGTTTTGGGAAAATTTATTGAATCAAATAATTTTGAAGAAATTCAGGAAGAATTACCTCAAATAACAGAATAAATTGAAACTAGCATACATTACAGGAGCCACTAAAGGTATTGGGAGAGCTACAGCAGTAACTTTCGCAAATGCTGGTTGGGACTTAATTTTACTCGCAAGAGATTTAGAGATGTTGGAAATGCTAAGAGATGAACTATCAGATACAGGGTCAACAATTAATCTTGTAAAGTGCAATTTATCTAATGCAAATGAAATAGATAATTCAATTAATGAATCAATAAAAAAATATGGCTGTCCTTCCGTTTTAATAAATAATGCTGGATGTGCTTTTAATGGAAATTTAGTTGAAATGTCTTTGACACAATGGCAAGAAATAATTCAGATTAACCTCACAAGTATATTTCAAATATGTAGTTTAATTGTCCCCAAAATGAGAAAAAATGGAGGTTTGATTATTAATGTCAGCAGTCATGCATCTTATAATGCTTTCCCTCAGTGGGGTGCTTATTGCGTATCAAAATCTGCTTTAGCGATGTTTACAAAGTGTCTTAGAGAAGAAGAGAGATCTAACTTGATAAGAGCCTGCACAATTACTTTAGGTTCAGTTAATACACCTCTTTGGGAGACGGAATCAATAAAATCAGATTTCGATAGATCATCTATGCTTTCTTCTACTAATGTCTCAAATACAATTTTATATATTGCTGAACAACCAGAATCGCAATTAATTGAAGACCTAACTCTTATGCCTTCAGGAGGCGCTTTTTGACCCTAGTTTATTAATTTGCAATAACGATAAAGTGATTTTTTTTAGGTATTGACAGACCCGATTAAACATAAGAATGTGATATAGTGTATAAGCAAATAAGCTAAAGAAAGATACAGTTAATCTAGTTTGCATACTATTTCCTGTTTAGAATTTTATGACCTCTACATTACCCAACGATAATATTAAAAATTTTGACGAACAGATTACTAATAAATTAATCTCCGAAATAATAAGAGATCGTATCAAAAGCAAAGGTACAAGATTCAGTGCAAATGATAATATCGCTGACTTCATTAATCCTGGTGAGCTAAAAGTTCTAGAAAAAGAGGTAGCTTCCAGAATTAAAGATTTACTTAAGTCTCTAATTATTGATGTGGATAATGATCATAATACTCAGGAGACAGCAGAAAGAGTATCAAAAATGTACCTTAACGAGGTTTTCAAAGGTAGATATCATGAACAACCAAAGGTTACAAGTTTTCCAAATGATAAAAACCTTGATGAAATTTATACTGTCGGACCAATAACAGTAAGATCTGCTTGCTCCCATCATTTAGTTCCAATTTTAGGAGAATGTTGGATAGGAATTAAACCCGGTAGCAAAGTTATAGGACTCTCTAAATTTGCTAGAGTTGCAGATTGGGTATTCTCTAGACCACATATACAAGAAGAAGCAGTAATGATTCTTGCAGATGAAATAGAAAAACTTTGTGAGCCTAAAGGTCTCGGCATAATAGTCAAAGCTCAACACTACTGTATGAAATGGAGAGGAGTTAAAGAGCCGAATACTAGTATGATAAATTCAGTAGTAAGGGGAGATTTTAGGCATGATATAAGCCTAAAACAAGAATTTTTTGAACTAGTAAAACAACAATCTTCTCAAAATAATTACTAAAAATTAGTATTTTTTTACTTCTTTAATAATTAAATCAACTTTATGAATATCTTTTATTCCTGGGGAGATTTCCACACTACTCGAAATATCAACACCATTTGGCTTTATATTTTTTATAGTCTCACCTATCCACTCTGTGGAAACGCCTCCTGCAATCCACCAAGGTTTGCTGAAACTTAAATCTTCTAAATATTTTTGTTTTATTTTTTTCCCAGAACCTCCATACGTTTCTTTATTCCATGAATCTAAAAGTATTGCATCTATAAATTTTTCATAAGGTTTAATCTTTTCAATATCTTTTTTATTTTTTATTCTAAAAGCTTTCCATAAGCCAACCTCTGGAATCCGTTTTTTTAGTTTTTGACAATAATCAATATCCTCATCTCCATGGAGTTGAATTATAGTTTCGTTTGGTTTTCCTAAAAACCCTTTAATAATTGAATCAATAGGACTATTTTTTACAACTGAAACCCTCTCAATATTTGGATATAAATCTTTTAGAGTTTTGAAGATTACTTTTTTCTTTTCTGGAGAAATATATCTTGGAGATTCATCCACTGAAATGATACCTATTGCATTAGTTCCTAATTCGGCTACTTGAACAGCTTGTTCAATGGTAGTTATTCCGCAAATTTTAACTAAAGTTTTGGTCTCAAGCATATCTTTATCTTATAGGTAGAATTAATATTATTTGTAAATATAACGGAGATTATTTTTGAGGAGTTTGCAAATTTTTAAAATAAGGGGAATTCCCTTTAAATTACATCCGTACTGGTTTGCAATCCTTTTTTTGTTTTCATGGAGTATTTCTAATCAAGTTAATTTAACTTCTGGTGAAATTTATAATATTAAGGAAGCTTGGTTAATTGGTTTCTTAACTTCTTTTTTTTTATTAAGCACGATCATATTCCATGAGGTCTTCCATACTTTTGTTTCGTTAAATCAAGGAGTAAAAATAAAAAATATTACCTTTTACTTCTTAGGAGCAGTTTTGCAAATAGAAAAGGATTGTCAAACAGCTTTGGGTAATATAAAAATCTCGCTAGTTAGACCTTTATTATGTTTCTCAACGGCATTAATTCTTATTTTCATATGTAATCCTACTGAATCCAACGAACAAATATTCACAAATATATTGAATAGAGTAGCAATATTAAATCTTTTTCTAGGCTTTTTAAACTTAATTCCTATTGGATCTTTAGATGGAGGTAATTTGTTAAAGAGTACTATTTGGTATTTTTCAGGAAGTAAAAATAAAGGAAGAAATTTTTTAAATAAATTAACTTTAATATTATCAATTTTAGTTTTTCTTTTAGGAATTATATGTTTATTTAGTTTCAATTTTTACTATGGTTTATTACTTACTTTTTTGGGATTATTTGGTATTAATTCTTCAAAGTCTGAAAATCAATTTTTTAAAATTGAAAATATTTTAAAATCAAGTAAAGTTTCTGAACTTAAATTTAAGCCATTAAGAAAAATAGAATTCAATTCAAATTTTGTACAGTTAAATAATGTGGTTAAAAGTAAAAAAGATAAACAAGATAAATATTTATTTTTGACTAATAGTGGAAGATGGGACGGATTTATTGAGGAAAAAATTTTAAAATCTGTTTCAGTAAAAAAATGGGAACGTACTTTTGTTGGGGATTTTAAAAAGTCTATTAAGAAATTTGAGGGTGTCAATTTTAATACTGAGTTATGGAGAGCTATTGAAAAGATAGAGAAATCTAATGAAGGTATAATACTCGTACTCAATTCTGCTGATATACCATTAGGAATCATTGACAGAAATAAAATTGGTTATTTTGTGTTTAATAAACTAGGTTTAAATTTACCCTCCAATCTAATCAGTAAATTTAATAATAAGGATCAGTATCCACTGGGTATTCAATTACCCAAGATTATAAAATTAATGAGAAAAAAAGGAGAAATTGAATAAATTCAAGTCACAAAAATTCTTTAATCTCATCTTTTTTATAGTAGATTTTTTCAAATTTTATATTTGACTTGGATTCTAAAAATGAATTAATCAAATATTTAATTATTTCGTCATTTGTAAGATTTAAATTAATTTTATTGGGAGGCTCTTCTCCAAATAATCTGAACCACAATTCTCTTGGAGGATTAAGTTGAATCTCCCCATGCTGAAGAAATGCCCCTTTCTTTCTGTATTGGGCGCTTCCTATTCGTTTAAATCCATATTGATCAACTAAATCAGATATATAGGATGATCCAAAACAGTTTTCTTTAATTATTGATTTTCTAATGGTTCCTCTTTTTAAACCTAAACCTAATTCATTAAAACTTTTAATTAACCAATTATTTACAAGCTCATAACTAAAGATCTTATAAGAAGGTTTTTTAAATGTTAAAGCGTATGTTATACCTCCAGAATGAAGTACTGCTCCACCTCCCGAGGGTCTTCTAACGACCTTAATAATGCCATCCTCTAATAGCTTTTCCCAATAAGGCGGAATCACTTTTTGATGATAACCAAGAGAAATCCAATTTCCCTCCCAATGATAGAACCTTAATGTAAAAAGAATTTCAACTTTGGAAATAGTTTTTTCTAAAAAATGCAAATCTAGAGCCATTTGTTCAACTCCAGTTAATTTCATTGTTGAAATAATTAAAGCTTGATTATCTGATTTCAAAATTATTTTTTGATTTAATTACGTAACAGCATTTTGTAATATTCTATCAATTTTTCACTTTTGGGTAGAGAATATAGAAAATAAATATGAATTTATTATGGAGCCAACTCAATCAATCAATTTAATAATACTTGGACTTATTGTTGTAATGCATGCAGGAGTATTGGCTTTAAGGCTTGGCATAAGTTTAGCTAGAACATAAAAAACTAATTTGATAATCAAGAACTTTATGTTAATAATTAAAGAAGACTTTTATACTTGAGTCTTTTATATAATTCTGAAAAATAATTTGCCTAAACATTATCGTAAAAGGACTTCTACAGACAAAAGATCTTTAGCGTCTGCTATTGAGTTAAACCATAAAGATCAAGAAGAATTTGTAAGCTCTGTTTTTCTAGGGTTAAAAGTTTGTTTTTCTCTTTTAGCAATAGTTAGTTTAGTAAAAATTGGATATAGCTCAAAAATTAGATTAACTAGATTGAGGGAGATTAAAGATTCTTATTTATATGAAAAATCAAGGTTTGACCGTTTAAGTCGTAGATTTGATGATTTAATCTCTTTTGAAGGCGAGCAAAGATTTATGAAGGATCAAGATCAAATAATTTCCAGAGACATAATCAGAGTAATATGGCGTTGATAAGTGTGACTATAAAGTCATTTAATTATCGAATTTTTCATTTTAATTTTTATAGCTAGTGGTCAAGAGTATTAAAGGTTTAGTTCTAATAACAGGGACAACATCAGGAGTAGGATTAAATACCTTAAAACCTTTGTTGAGATTTGGATGGGAGGTTATAGCGGTAAATCGCTCAAATAAAAGGGCAGTAGAAATAGCTCAGAAATCGTTAACAGATTCCGAAATGAAAAATATTCATTTTATAGAAATTGATTTGTCTGATTTGGATGATGTAAGAAATGGTTGTTATGAAATATTGAAAAAATTTCAAAAACCCATAAATTCTATTATTTGTAATGCTGCAGTTTATAAGCCAAGATTACGGAAACCTGAAAGATCTCCCCAAGGATTTGAAAATTCTATGGCAGTTAATCATTTTGGTCATTTTCTCTTGATTAATCTTCTTCTTGATAATATTTTGTCATCTGAGAAAGAAATTGATTTAAATGGTAGAACAATTAAATTTAAACCAAGAATAACCGTACTAGGAACTGTTACGGCAAATTATTCAGAACTAGGCGGGAGAATTCCTATACCTGCTCCAGCTGATCTTGGTAATTTATCTGGATTTAAAAATGGATTTTTATCTCCAATTAGCATGGCAAATGGAAAAAAATTTAAACCCGGGAAAGCCTATAAAGATAGCAAACTGTGCAATATGGTAACTGTACAAGAATTATCAAAAAAATATCCTAAAGAAAGAATAATTATTAATTCCCTTTACCCTGGATGTGTGGCAGATACAAAACTCTTTAGGGATACCCCTTGGCTTTTTAGATTTTTATTCCCAATCTTTCAAAAATTCATCACAAAAGGATATGTATCTCAAAGATTAGCAGGAGAAAGAGTCGCTCAAGTAGCTACGCTTAAAGAATATGCTAAGCCGGCAGTTCATTGGAGTTGGGGAAATCGCCAAAAGTTAGGTAGAAAAGCTTTTTCTCAAAAATTGTCTCAGAGAATTATTGAGAAAAATATTTCAAGACAAACTTATGAATTAACTAGAAAATTGGTTGGATTAGCTTAGGTAGTTAATCAAATCCTAATAAATCAAAAATCTCTCTATCTTTTAGTGGAGTACCCTCAAGTGGCTCCACATTGTCTAACATATTTTTAGCGAGAGATAAATATTCATTTTGCACCTCAACCACATCTTCAGTTGGTTCCATTTCAAAAATCGTACACTTTTTAAGCCTTGATCTTCTAATGGCATCTACATCTTTAAAGTGAGCCATAGTTCTTAAACCAGTTCTATTATTGAACTTATCAATTTGATCGGTATCTTTGGATCTATTTGCCACTACTCCACCTAATCTAACTTTATAGTTTTTTGCTTTTGCTTGAATTGCAGAAACAATTCTATTCATTGCAAATATTGAATCAAAGTCATTAGCCGTAACAATTAGGCAGTAATTAGCATGTTGTAAGGGAGCAGCAAAACCTCCACAAACGACATCACCCAAGACATCGAAAATAACGACATCTGTGTCCTCTAGTAAATGATGCTCTTTCAAAAGCTTTACTGTTTGGCCTGTTACATATCCGCCACAACCTGTACCTGCTGGAGGACCTCCACTCTCGACACACATTACTCCATTAAAACCTTCAAACATAAAGTCAGTAGGCCTTAATTCCTCACTATGAAAATCTACTTCCTCCAGAATATCAATTACAGTTGGAACCATCTTGTGAGTAAGAGTAAAAGTACTATCGTGCTTGGGATCACATCCTATTTGTAGAACTTTTTTCCCTAATTTTGAAAATGCTGCTGAAAGGTTGGAAGAGGTTGTTGATTTACCTATACCCCCTTTACCATATACAGCGATTACTAATGCTCCTTCTTCAATATTTACTTTTGGATCTTGTTTGACTTGAACACTTCCTTCTCCATCAAGAGGTTTATTTATTGTACTTGTCATTTAAAACTAAAATTAACACGTTAATAAATACATTCTTGCAGGAATATGCTTCTAGAAATGCATTTCTCAACAAATAGTTATTTATTAAGATTAAAGATACAAGATATATGTTAATAACTAGATATTCCGGAATTATTATTAGCATTATGGGTGAAAATACTCATGCTAGAATAATAATTTATTTATAAGGATTAGCCGAAATAGGCTTTTGCGTCATAGAGGGTCTCGTCGCTAATTTCAGGAAGGCCTTTTGAAAGAGCATATTTCTCAGTATTTGATTTAACTTTACCTCTTACAAAAAAAGGAACTTTTGTAAGTTCTGCTCTTCCAGAGTCTGTCCAAATAACATTTCCCTTCTTTTGAATATTTATATTACTTCTAGCATTCTGATCCTCTTTATTCTCAGTATCCTTTGTGGCAGTATGACCAAGATGACTTTGATGGCCATCAACAAATTCAAAGTCATGTTTGAACATATCAATAAGATGTTCTTCAAGACCCATCATTAGAGGGTGAACCCAGTCGTCAAAAATCACATTTGCACCTTCCCATCCCATTTGAGGGCTATATCTTGCAGGAACATCTTGAACATGCATTGGAGTACTAATTACTGAGCATGGGATACCAAGTCTTTTTGCGCTGTGCCTTTCCATTTGGGTCCCTAAAACTAATTCGGGGGATGCTTTTTTCATGGCATCTTCTACTTCTAGGTAGCTATTAGTAATTAGTGCTTCTATATTTAAATCCTTAGCTGCGGCTCTTACTTGCCTTGCCATTTCTCTGCTGTAAGTTCCTAATCCTACCACCTCAAAACCTAATTCATCTTTGGCAATTTTGGCAGCTGCTATAGCATGAGTACCGTCACCAAAAATAAAAACCCTTTTCCCCGTCAAGTAATTTGAGTCAACAGACTTTGAGTACCATGGAAGTTTTGACTTGTGCTCTAATTCCTCTTGATTTGTTAATGGGAGAGCAAGTTTTTCATGAACTTCTTTAATAAAATTAATTGTATTTTTTATACCAATTGGGATGGTAGTTGTATATTCCATTCCGCAATTACGCTTAAGCCATTCACAAGAAGTCTCAGCAATCTCGTGATAAAGGCAAATATTAATATCAGCATCAGTTAATCTTGTAATATCATCGGGACTTGAACCGAGCGGCGCAACAACATTAGTATCAATACCTTGCTCTGAAAGTATACGTTGAATCTCGATTACATCATCTCTGCATCTAAAACCTAATAAAGTAGGACCTAATATATTTACTTTAGGTCTTCGACCTAAAGTAATCCATCTTTTAGGATTAATTTTTTCAATTTCGTTCACCTTATCTTTCAAAAGAGTTCTTATTATTTGATAAAAGGTTTCTGAAGCACCCCAGTTTTCTTTTTTGCTATAGGCAGGAAGTTCAAGGTTCACTATTGGGATATCAAAACCCATACCCTTAGCAAGAGCTCCTGGCTGATCTTGTATTAGTTCAGCAGTACAACTTTCACCTACTAAAAGAGTTTTTGGTTTAAATCTTTCAACTGCCTCAGTAATATTCCTTTTAACTAGTTCTGCTGTATCTCCTCCTAAGTCTCTAGCCTGAAATGTTGTATAAGTTACAGGTGGTCTTTGGCCTCTTCTCTCAATCATTGTGAAAAGAAGATCTGCATAAGTATCTCCTTGGGGAGCATGGAGAACATAATGAATATCTTTCATTGATGATGCAACTCTCATTGCACCTACATGAGGAGGGCCTTCATATGTCCAAAGAGTTAATTCCATAATTTAATGTGTTGCTAATGATTTGGAGGTGAGTATTTGATTCCTTGTTAAAGGCCTTGAAAAGAGCCCAGCCAAGTCTGCCGCCTGATCAATTCCATGTATAGGACTAAACACCATTTCTATAGACCATTTCGTACTAATCCCCTCTGCCTCTAAAGGATTTGCTAAACCCATTCCGCAAACTACTAAGTCAGGGTTGGAAGCTCTTACACGATCAAGCTGTTTTTCTACATGCTGACCTTCAACAATCTTTGTATCATCTGGTAATAAATTAAGCTCCTCTTCCATTAAATCTCTATTTAAATAAGGTGTTCCAACTTCAATGAGTTCCATTTCGCATTCGTTATGTAAAAATCTTGCCAATGAAACTTCAAGCTGTGATTCAGGTAAAAGAAATAATTTTTTCCCTCTTAATATTTCTTTGTGTTTTTCTATTGCCTGCCTAGCTCTATTAGCTAGAGGAGCAATTACTTCATGAACTTTTAGTTCATTAATTTTAAACGCAGCTGCTGCAGCTAAAAACCATTTTGTGCTTCCCTCTACACCTAGTGGAAATGGAGCCTGAATTATTTCACAACCACGATGCTTTAGGTCTCTGACCGTATCACTCAAATATGGTTGAGCCAACATGACCTTTGTATTCTTTCCAATCTTTGGTAATTCAGTTGATTGCCTAGGAGGAAAACTTTCAACATTTGTTATCCCCATATTATTGAATATCTTCTTAAATCTATCTTCCACATTATTTGCTAATGTCCCAACTAATAATAATTTCTCATCATCTGTAGATTCCATTAAGGGCACAAGAGCTTTCAATGCTCCATCTTCGCCTTGGGTAAAGGTGGTTTCGATCCCGCTGCCTGAATAGTTAACGAACCTTACTTGACCCAAAAATCGGGAGTTTAATTTTTCTGCAACGGTGGCGAGATCAAGTTTAATCACTTCGCTAGGACAAGAACCAACAAGGAAGAGGGTCTTTATTTCAGGCCTCCTAGAAATAAGATCATTGACCACTCTGTCGAGTTCTTCATGAGCATCGGCAAGACCTGCTAGATCTTTCTCTTCAAGAATAGCTGTCCCAAATCTTGGCTCAGCAAAAATCATAACCCCGGCGGCACTTTGAATTAAATGTGCGCATGTTCTCGACCCCACAACTAGAAAAAATGCATCTGGCATCCGTCTGTGTAACCAAACTATTGAAGTAAGGCCACAAAAGACTTCTCTAGGACCAGTCTCTTTATTAAGATCTACTTTACTCATTAAAATACTTAGAGCTTATTCTTCAAGCTTGCATAAACTTTTGAATTTAAGCACTAATTGATAAGTTCTCTTACAAAATGTATACATTTAAAAAACTTATATGAAAGTTTAAAAACTTTAATAAGAATAATTAAACTAATTTATTTACTCTGAAATTTAATTTCTGTAATATGAACTTCCTTGGCCAAGTTTAGATAATTTCCAGACATTTCTGGCAACTTTTACGGCTAATAATCCACCTCTTTCTATCTTAGATTTACCAGGCTTTGCTCCCATCAAAATTGAAACTTCGGAAGTTGTTAGAGGTGCTCCTGTCTTAATAGCTAATTCGGTTAACTCTAGTCTATCTCTAAGATTTCTAAGATTTAATTGATCTGGTTTTATCTCTCCCAACCAACTAAATGAAGGATCTTTCTGAGATAACTTTTGCATTAAACTTAAGCTCACTAAACCAAGGGTTTGATCAGGACTTAATTCATTTTCAGAGGCAGAAGGATCTGGTGCTTTTTTTTGAGAAGTTACCATAAAATTTCATATCTTTAATTTGAAGTTATCGGTTCGTACGAAGCATGCAAGTTAATTTAATAGAAAAAAAAGAACCCTAATCCGTTATAGTCTCCTGAATGGAACCAACTTCTAGCTTAAATAGAGGAGATCGAAGAAAAGGAAGTTCTCTTATTACTGGATCTGAAGTTCAATCTCAGTCCAATGGAGCTAGCTGTTTTATAACAACTGACTCTGAAAAGTCATTAGTTTCAAGACAAGCAAGTCAAGTTGAGCAAATAGAATTAAGGACATATGTTTTTTTAGACTCTTTACAACCTCAGTTAGCTGCATATATGGGAACTGTTAGTAGAGGTTTTTTACCAATACCTGGTGATTCTTGCCTATGGATGGAAGTTTCTCCCGGAATGGCAGTTCATAGGGTTACTGATATAGCTTTAAAGGCAAGTAATGTAAGGCTAGGTCAGATGATTGTGGAAAGAGCCTTTGGCTCTTTAGCTCTTTACCATAAGGACCAAAGTACAGTTTTGCATTCAGGAGATGTGGTTTTAGATGCTATTGGGAGTGAAGTGAGGAAAAGAACCAAGCCATCAACAAGTTGGACAGAAGTTATTCGTGCAATTACTCCAGATCATGCAGTTTTAATCAACAGGCAAAATAGAAGTGGATCTATGATTCAATCTGGAATGAGCATGTTTATTTTGGAGACTGAACCAGCGGGATATGTACTTAAGGCAGCTAATGAAGCTGAAAAATCCGCTAATATAACCATCATTGATGTAAAAGCCGTTGGAGCCTTTGGAAGGCTTACTCTCGCAGGGAAAGAGGGAGATGTTGAAGAGGCCGCAGCAGCTGCGATAAGAGCAATTGATCAAATATCAAACTATTAAATAGATTTTTAATCTATTCCAAATTCTTTTTTTAAAAAAGGAGCTATATTTTTTGCGGCTTTTCCTCTACTGCCTAATTTAATTAATTGAGAATGACTTAATTCTCCATAAACACAATTAGCCTCTTTAACCCAAAAAATAGATTCAAATTCTCCGTTAGGATATTTTGGTTCTTTAAGAATTTCCCCCCAGCAAATACCCGTTGCATCTTTTACCAAATTTCCTTTTGGATCACATAGAACCATACAACTAATGAATTTTGCGCTTCTGTAAGGGATATCACTTAGCTCTCTTAATAACTTAATAAGCTTTTCATCATTATTGTTGGCATATCTTGCCGAATATATGCCCGGTCTCCCATCTAAATAATCAACCTCAAGCCCTGAGTCATCAGCTAAGGCCCAAGTCTTAGTCTCTAAAGAAGCTGCTTTTGCTTTTAAAAAAGCGTTGTCAAAATAGGTTTTGCCTGTCTCTTCAACATTTAAATATTCGGGTTGTTTTTTTACTTTTAAAGATAGGACATCTAACATCTCTAATATTTCAGATACCTTCTTCTGATTTCCGCTTGCAATAGTAAGAACAGAAGGAGAATCCAAAATAATATAAAAATTTCTGAATATTATCTTACTTTAAAACTTGATACAGAGACAGGAGAGGTTGAACATTCCACACCTGTGTAGACAGGGCCTGTCTCGTACGCGCATAACTTAATGTAAATTTTTTATTAACACAACCGTATGTTTTGATGCACTAACTAATTTTGATAAGTATTGACATATCAATAATAGCAAGGGTGATAAGTTTAACTTATCAATGATAGAAAAAACATTAATAGAGTATTTAGTTAAAAATGCTTGACTTATCAGTACGTTATGGACCATTCTTCGGATTGAACATTCCACATTTAGTAATTAGTAGGCAATGGCTACAGAAACAATGGGTATCGCACTCGGCATGATCGAGACACGCGGACTTGTACCTGCAATCGAAGCAGCAGACGCAATGACCAAGGCAGCAGAAGTTCGTCTTATTGGTCGTGAATTCGTAGGTGGCGGTTATGTCACAGTTTTAGTTAGAGGAGAAACGGGAGCTGTTAACGCAGCAGTAAGAGCTGGAGCTGATGCTTGTGAGAGAGTTGGTGACGGTCTTGTCGCAGCTCACATCATTGCTCGCCCTCATAGAGAAGTTGAGCCAGCACTTGGTAATGGCGATTTCCTTGGTCAAAAGGACTAATTAAATAAAGCAAAATCTAATTTTGCTAATAAATAATTTCCCTTAATAGACCTAAATTTATCCTTATGAGTAAGAAGTATGACGCTGGGGTAAAGGAGTACAGAGATACCTACTGGACTCCTGAATATGTCCCCCTCGACACTGATTTGTTAGCCTGTTTCAAATGCACAGGCCAAGAAGGTGTCCCAAGAGAAGAAGTTGCAGCAGCGGTAGCGGCTGAATCTTCTACTGGTACTTGGTCAACTGTTTGGTCCGAGTTACTTACCGACCTTGAATTTTACAAAGGCCGTTGTTATCGAATCGAAGACGTTCCTGGTGATCCAGAAGCATTTTATGCATTTATTGCGTACCCTCTAGATCTTTTCGAAGAAGGTTCAATTACAAACGTATTAACCTCTTTAGTAGGTAACGTATTTGGATTTAAAGCTTTAAGACATCTCCGTCTTGAGGATATTAGATTCCCAATTGCTTTTATTAAGACCTGTGGTGGACCACCTAACGGAATAGTTGTTGAAAGAGACCGACTTAATAAGTATGGAAGACCGCTTCTTGGTTGTACCATTAAACCTAAATTAGGATTATCTGGTAAGAACTACGGAAGGGTTGTCTATGAATGCCTAAGAGGTGGTCTTGATCTAACTAAAGATGATGAGAATATCAATTCTCAGCCATTCCAACGTTGGAGAGAAAGATTTGAGTTCGTTGCTGAGGCCGTTAAACTCGCTCAGCAAGAAACTGGAGAAGTAAAAGGTCATTATTTAAATTGCACCGCTAATACTCCTGAAGAATTATACGAACGTGCAGAGTTTGCTAAAGAGCTTGATATGCCAATCATCATGCATGATTACATAACTGGTGGATTTACCGCAAATACTGGCCTTGCAAACTGGTGTCGTAAAAATGGCATGCTTTTGCATATACACAGAGCTATGCATGCTGTTATTGATAGACATCCAAAGCATGGTATCCATTTCAGAGTTTTAGCGAAATGTTTAAGACTCTCTGGAGGAGATCAGTTACACACTGGAACCGTTGTTGGAAAACTAGAAGGTGACCGTCAAACTACTCTTGGTTACATTGATAACTTAAGAGAATCATTTGTTCCCGAAGATAGATCAAGAGGTAACTTCTTTGATCAAGATTGGGGATCAATGCCTGGAGTTTTTGCTGTTGCATCTGGTGGTATCCACGTTTGGCATATGCCAGCACTTCTTGCAATATTTGGAGATGATTCTTGTCTTCAATTCGGAGGAGGAACTCATGGTCATCCATGGGGTTCAGCTGCCGGAGCTGCTGCAAACCGTGTTGCATTAGAAGCTTGTGTGAAAGCACGTAATGCAGGTCGCGAAATCGAAAAAGAGAGTAGAGACATTCTAATGGAAGCTGCTAAGCATAGTCCTGAATTAGCTATTGCACTCGAAACTTGGAAAGAAATCAAGTTTGAGTTTGATACCGTTGATAAGCTCGACGTTCAAGGCTAACTCAGATTTCAAACAAGAGGAGAATAATTATTTCTCCTCAATTTTTCAAATCTCGTTTTTACGAGAATATCATTCACAAATCATTTAATTATGCCTTTCCAGAGCTCAGTTGGTGACTATCAAACAGTTGCTACCCTGGAAACATTCGGTTTTTTACCACCGATGACCCAGGAAGAAATATACGATCAAATTGCTTACATTATTGCTCAAGGATGGAGTCCTGTTATTGAGCATGTACATCCGAGTGGAAGTATGCAAACTTATTGGTCTTATTGGAAGCTCCCTTTCTTTGGGGAAAAAGATCTTAACTTGGTTGTAAGTGAGTTAGAGGCTTGCCATAGAGCATACCCTGATCATCACGTAAGAATCATTGGTTATGACGCTTATACACAAAGCCAAGGTACAGCTTTTGCAGTTTTCCAAGGACGCTAAATTTTTATTTAACAGTCAATATCTTTCTCCTTTTAAAACTAAAATTTTACTGGAGAAAGTTTTTTTAAAGAGTTACTAATTTGAAGATTATGTCAACAAAAACCAGTAGAGAGATTGCACTAGAAAGAAGAAAGGCTATGAGTGATGGCGGGAAAAAAGCTGCCTTACATTCTTCTTCTACTAAAGATAGGGTTAGATCATCTCAAGATATACATTCAACTGGAGCAATTTCTTCGAATAAAAAAGTTTTAACACCCCCAAATAAATCTAATATACCTGCTAATAAAATTGCTAGAAAATCTACTTCATCAAAATTATCTAGTAAAGAACTTGGCATAGAAAGAAGAAAAGCAATGTCTACACATGGTAAATCAGCTATTAATTCTTTAGATAGAACACGTACTGATGTTAAAAGTGATAATAAAGTTAATAAAGTTATTTTAACCGAAAAACCTCAGACCTTAAAAGATCAAAATAATACTATTCAAGATAATCAAGTAGTTAAACAAAATATCAAAAGAAGAATTAATCAAAAGAGAAAACCTATAACAAATACAAGCAGAGATATTGTTTTAGCAAGAAGAGAGGCTCAATCTAAACATGGAAAATCAGCATCAAAACAAAATACAAGTGCTGCTTCTTTAGCGAGAAGAGGAGACCCGGATTTGTCTAGTAGGGAAATTTCTCAAAGGGTAAGAGAACTTAGAAGTAAAACAGGATCTACATCAAAACAAGGGAATGGTAAGTGTAGGCCATGTGGTCCAAACAAAAATGGTTCTAAATTAAATATCGCTGATGCAAGTTGGAAAGTTGGAAAAAGTGAAACAGATTCTGGGCAAACCGTTACAGGAACACAAGCTAACAGATCTTTGAAAACAACAGGTAATGAAGCTAGTACCTGTAGAACAGTAACTGGGACGCAATATATGGGAGCTGAGGTAACTGATCAATTCTGTCAAGATAAACCAAAATATAAACAACCTATAAGAGCCTCCGTTACATCCACAACATCCGGGAATAAGGTTACTGGTAATGAAGTCGGCAGATCTGAAAAAGTTACTGGGGACGAACCTGGGACTTGTAAAAACTTGACTGGAACAGAATATATTTCTGCTAATCAGTCAAAGAAATATTGTGGGGAAGTAATAAAAAAACCAGCAAAGGTAAAGCAAAGCATAACAATTGATGGATTAAAAGTATCTGGTTCCTTGCCAGGAAGATCGTCCTTAGTAACTGGAGATGAATCAGGATCTGGGAAGCAGTTGACTGGGGATCAATATCTGGGATCAGAGCCAAGCCCAAAAGGAAAATCATTTGAAAAAGTTGGAAGTTATGACACTTTAAATGGAAATAACGTTACAGGAACTGGTGTTGGAAGATCTGATTATGTAACAGGTAATGAACATGGGAGCTGTAAAAATGTGACAGGAGATGAATATATTGGTTCCCAGCAATATGAAAGATTTTGCGGATCTACTCCACAGCCTGAGGCTAGGAAAGTTGGTTTGAGTCTCTCTTCAAAATCAAATTTGATAAGTGGAACAATGACAGGTAGATCAAAAATCGTAACAGGAGATGAGCCTGGGTCATGCAAGGTATTAACAGGAACTCCTTATGCAGGATTAGATCAGATTAATGATAATTGCAATCCTGAAATTGCTGATGATATGAAATCTCGAGCGACAGTTAATTCTGGAAATAATTCAAATGCTAGATTAACTGGACTGCAGCCAGGCATTGGTGGAGTAATGACTGGAGCAAGAAAAGGTGCTTGTAAAAATTTAACTGGAACTCCTTATATTGGGGGAGATCAGTTTTTATCAAATTGCGAAACACCACCAAATGATGTTTCTTATGCAAATCAAGAGAAGTCAGCTTCAAATTCTTGGAAGGAATTTTCTGTTAATTCACCATCAAGAGAAAAATATTCAGCTAAAAATACAGAAGGAGTAACAGGTAATAGGTATGAAGATAGTTCAAAGATCACAGGACCTTTTGATATGGCAGAAGATAAAGTTACGGGTACTGAGCAATTTAGATTTGAACCTAATAAAAATATGACTTATAAACAAAAAATGAAACAAGAAGAAAGTCAAAATATTGATATTCCTACAAATATAAAAGAGCATTCAAGGATAACAGGTGAGGGTCAGTCTGCTGGGAATATAACCGGAGATGACTGGGATAGAGGAGATAAAGTCACGGGAACAGAAGGAGTTTCTGCTAGGAAGAGGAATCCATCAAGAGCGGGATTTATGGGAGCAATGCCACCTGTTGATAATAAGAGAAATGATGAGAAAGAAAAACCTGATTTTCTTATAACTGGATCTAGTGGTAACACTCGTGATGGACAACTGGTTACCTTTTCAGGTGGTGCAAGAGGTTAATTAAATAATGCCTTTGAGAGGACTGGCTAAAGCCAAGAACTTCACATTGGGGCCAACCGCTCCAATGAAAACCTTTACAGAAAATGTTCATTCACAGAATAATGAAATAAATAATTTAAGAAATATTGAAAAGACTCATAACTTAACTAATAATTCTCAGAATGAAAAACTTTATAAATATGAAAGTCAAATAAAAAGTAGTTTTGACAGAATTGTTCCTACTTTGAAAGAAATTGCTCGTATACAACATCATGAGGATTTCATAAATACAGCTCAATCTATATCTAATAAAAATTTAGGAATAAATTTACCAACGCATATTTTAGATAAATCTTGGGTTAAACCATTAGATATGAGGGCCTTGTATGCATGGTGCGCTTTTAAGCAGCATGAGAAATTAAGCGATAATTTTTTCGAAAATGACCCGTTAGAGGGCTCTTCTGGTAGTCCTAACGCAAATAATTTTGAGAAAGCACTGCTAGATTGTGGAATTCACTTGTTAGACATAACACCGTGCTCTGACGGAAGATTAGCTCATTCAGTTGCTTATGTAATGAGAATTCCATTTAGTGCAGTTAGAAGAAGATCACATGCAGGCGCACTCTTTGATATTGAAAATACTGTGAATAGATGGGTAAAAACTGAACATAAAAGATATAGAGAAAATAATCCAAATGAAGCCCATGAAGATACAAGGTATTTAAAAATCGTCACATACCATTTTAGTTCTGTTGACCCTTTGCATCAGGGATGTGCGGCTCATGGTAGTGATGATAAATTAGCAGCTAAAGAGGGTCGTGAAAAATTACTAGCTTTTAAGGAGGCTGTTGAAAATAGCTTCTGCTGCGGCGCTTCAGTAGATCTTATGTTAATTGGTCTTGATACTGATACTGATTCGTTAAAGATTCATTTATCTTCAAGTGACGGAAAGATTGATTTAGAAAATACTATTTCTAGTTTAGATATTTACAATTCCACAATAAATTTTTCAAAAGACGAAGCAGAAAAAGAAATTTGTCAGATTATTTCAGGAAATTCTAATAAGGGTCAACTAAAGGGATTGGACAAGTTTGTCTTTAAATTAATAGTCAATAATATTTCTCAGATTGATTATGTTAAGAAATTTCATAAAGGATCTTATGAAGATATTGGTCATGCTGAAAGATTTATTGGAGTTGGGATTGGTTTTAAAGAAGTTCATCTAAGAAATTTAACTTATTTTGCTCATCTTGATACAGTTGAAGAAGGGGCTCCTGATTTGGATGTAGGAGTAAAGATTTTTACAGGATTAAATGTTTCTCAAGATCTACCTATTCCCGTAGTAATAAGATTTGATTATTCTGGTAAAGTACCCGGAGCAAAAGATAGGGCTGCAAAAGATTGTTATAGAGTCAATAATGCGATATCAATTAGATATAAAAATTTAGTTGATAAAGGTTTGTTGCACACTTGTCTTACTATTAGAGATAGGGACAACATTCATTCCGCTCAAATTATTGGAATGTCTTTAGATAAAAAAACAGAGGAGGCTCACTAGTTATGTTAATTTGCAAGGTTTTAAAACCACTTGTATCAACCAATAGAATTCCTGGTTTTGAACATAAACATTTACAAGTAGTTTTAGATGGATCCTCAAATAAAGTAGCAGTTGATGCTGTTGGTTGTAAGCCTGGTGATTGGGTTATTTGTGTTGGTAGTTCTGCAGCTAGAGAAGCTGCAGGAAGTAAGTCATATCCAAGTGATTTAACGATTGTTGGAATTATTGATCATTGGGATCCCGATAGTCCAAAACAAATTGAGGTATAAAACTTTTGGAAATAATGAAGGTATGTGGAAGAATGGTTTGCACGCAAAGAGTAGCTGGCCTTGGACACATGAATTTGAGGATTTTAGTAAATAATAAAGGTAAAAAAGTTGTTGCGGTTGATCCTGTTGGAGCTAGAGAGGGTAATTGGGTTTTTACCGCTAGCGGTTCAGCAGCAAGGTTTGCTTGCCCTAATCCAGAAGTTCAGACTGATTTAACTATTGGCGGAATTATCGATTACTGGGAATCTAATTAGACTTTTATAGCTTTTGATTGTCCTGATTTATTTGTCAGAAAATTACGAAAAACATCAAATAAATGTATAGTATTAATTGCCGTTATAAATCACGCGTTAATGTGGAACCAAAGGGAGTCGCCTTCAAGAATTGAAAAAAGATTTGAGTTTGAAGAGTATCAAAAAATTAGTATATTTTTGAAAAAAATAGATGAATTATGTAAAGAAAAAAATATCTATCCCAATATTAGTTTCGGTAAGAATTTTGTAAGTGTATCCATCTTTTTAGATTCTGAGAAAATACCAAGTAATGAAAAAGAATTTTCTATGAGATTAGATAATTACTTTTTAGAAAAATAATGTACCTAATAATGATTTGGTTTATCTATATCTCTTTTTATTAGAGCCATCAAATAAGTAGGGGCTTTATATCTCCCAGGAAGGCATCTGTTTAATGTTTCAAGATGACCCCAACAAACTGTCCTTTCAATTTCTTTAAGTGAATTCCCTTTTAAAATTAATAATCTTAGCGCTTTACAAAATAAAGGGTAACCTGCTTCTAGTTCGTCTATATTTAGCTTTGCTGCTGTCATAGATCAAAGAAGTTTTGTTAATTATTAATCTATACAAATATGGTGCAAAATTGGCTCTTATTTCAAATTTCTAAATAATGTTAAATTAATCTAAAAAAGCAACACACTCTATTTCAATCAGAACGCCTTTTGGCAAAGAAGACACTTCTATACATGCTCTTGCCGGTGGGTTCTCGACATTAAAAAAATCACTGTATATATCATTAACAGTTTTAAAATTTTTTAAATCAGTTAAATATATAGTTGTTTTAATTACATCTTCTGCTTTTGCTCCTCCGGCATTAAGAACAGCAAAAAGATTTTTTAAAACTTGAGTAGTTTCTTTCTCTATATTTCCTAGGCAATTTATTTCATTTGAAACTGGATCGATGGCAATTTGACCTGAACAATAAATAAAATTTCCTGCTTTGATAGCTTGGTTATAAGGACCAACAGGGTCTGGTGCATTAGAAGTCTTAATTACTTTTGTTGAAGACATTTGATTAAGGATATTTATATAAATTTAAACCCATGAATCTTTATTTGCTCTTAAAAAAGAAAATCTTTTTAAATCATCTGCCCTTAGAAACAGATTAACTTTCATCTCTTCTTCAAGCAGGCATGGAATTGTAAGTTCTTTTAAAGCAATTTTCTTTTCAACTTCAACGAGTTTATTTTTAATAATTTGATTATCGGGTTCAAGATCCAAAGCCCACAAAAGATTTGACTTCGTATATTCATGAGCACAGTAAATGAGAGTGTTTTTAGGTAATGACTTAATTTTTTTTAGAGAATTATACATTTGTTTATAAGTGCCTTCAAAGATTCTTCCACAACCAGCTGAAAATAAAGTATCACCAACAAAAAGGATAGGGACTTTGTTATTAAAGTAGAAAGCTATATGTGATCTTGTATGTCCTATTACTTCGATTACTTTTACCTCTTCATCTAATAACAATAATGTGTCTCCGTCCTTAACTGACAAATTTTGAAATGGTATACGATCTTTTTCTTTATAAGAAGCTATAACCTTAACATTTGGCCATTCCTTTATGAGTTCTCTGGTCCCTCCAATATGATCAGAATGATGATGAGTTTGTAATATAGCCTCTAAATAAAGATTATTGGTTTTCAAGTATTCTATTACAGGTTGAGAAAGAGCAGGATCAATAACTACTGCTGATTTATTTTTTTTCCAGAGCCAAATTACATTATCACTTAGAACTCTAATCCCAATTATTTTTTGCTCTTTATTAAATTCCATTATTACCTTAGAATTAAAAAAATTGTTTGAAAATAAATTGTTATATGATTACTATAGCTTTACCTAAAGGAGCTCTGTTAAAAGATTCAATTTCAATATTTAAAAAAGCAGGATTGAACTTTTCTGATGCACTGCTAGAAAATAATAGATCATTAACTATTGAATCTAAATGTAAACGAGCCAAAGCCTTATTGGTAAGAAATGGAGACGTTCCAGTTTATGTAAGTTACGGGCAAGCAGATTTAGGAATTGTAGGATACGACGTATTGCAGGAATCTGAATTGAAAGTTGCTAAATTGCTTGATTTAGAGTTTGGTGGATGTCATATGTCACTTGCTGTAAAAAATAATAGTAATTATTCAAAACCTACGGATCTTCCGGCTAATTGTAAAGTGGCAAGTAAATTCACAAAAACTGCAAGAGCCTATTTTGATGATTTAAATATACCAGTTGAGATAGTTCATCTAACGGGATCAGTAGAGCTTGGTCCTATTACTGGGATGGCAGAAGCCATAATAGATTTGGTCGCTACAGGCAAGACTCTTAAAGAAAACGGTTTAAGTAAAATTGATGATCTTTTTTATTCAACTGCAAGATTAATAGCTAATCCTCTCTCACTTAGATTAGATAGCAACCCTCTCCGAGATGTGATTTTATCAATAGAATCTTATATGGATACATAAAATATTTAAAGTAATGTTTTTGAATGATTTTGATAGAATAAAAAAATTAGGTAGATATTTAACTAAAGATAAAAAAACTATTTATCTTATTTTAATAGTCTTATTACCCGTTTCATTTGCAGGAGCAGTTCAACCATTATTAGTTGGTCAAGCGATAACAATCTTAAAAAATGAGAGCACAGATGTCTGGTTAAGTAAAACCTTCTTTGGGCAATCTGTAAATATAATTATTATCACTTTGTTTATAACTGTTCTATTTAGATTAATTTTACAAGGATATCAATCATATAATATTCAATCTGTTGGACAAAGATTAACAGCAAGGATTAGAAGAGAACTTTTCGAACATTCTATTTCCCTTTCTCTTAAGTATCACGATAAAATGCCTGTCGGTAAATTGCTAACAAGACTTACCAATGATGTGGATGCCTTGGCTGAGGTTTTTGGCAGTGGAGCCGTCGGAGTTATAGCTGATTTTGTTAGTCTTATAGTCATTTCATTAACGATGCTTTCTATAGACAAAGGATTGGCAACTTTGCTTCTTTTAACTCAAATACCGGTTTCATATTTTATTATTTGGCTTCAAAAACGCTATAGAAAAGCAAATTATCAAGTAAGAGAGGAATTGTCTCAACTTAACTCTGACTTCCAAGAGAATCTTCAAGGTTTAGAGGTCGTTCAAATGTTTAGGAGAGAGTTTTTCAACAGTAGGAAATTTTCTAATACGGGTATTGCGTACCAGAAAGCAGTTAATGGGACCATTTTTTATGATAGTAGTATATCTGCTTTTATTGAATGGATATCCCTTGCAGCGGTCTCATTAGTATTGGCTGTGGGAGGGTATCTAGTAACTTCGGGAAATATTGGTTTAGGAACATTAACAACTTTTATTCTTTACTCTCAAAGACTCTTCGAGCCTTTAAGACAGTTAGCAGAGAGATTTACACAGATTCAAGGGGGACTTACTGCTGTAGAGAGAATAAATGAATTGTTAGATGAAGAAATTGAGATTAAAGACTCTAGTTCTACTCAACAACTTTCAGGAGGAATTTTAAATAAGGATTATAAATTTAAAGGGAAAATTGAATTTCGGAATGTCAATTTTTTCTATAACGAGGGTGAACATGTAATAAAAGACCTATCATTTTTAGTTAATCCAGGAGAACATGTAGCTTTTGTTGGTCCAACTGGTTCTGGTAAAACAACTATAATAAGATTATTATGTAGACTTTATGAGCCTCAAGAAGGCCACATTTTGATAGACGATGTAGATATTAAGGATATACCAATAGCAAGACTTAGAAATATGCTTGGTGTTGTGCTACAAGATACGTTTATTTTCAGTGGTGATGTTGCAGAAAACTTAAAATTAAGTACTGATATAAATAAACAAGACTTAGAAGATATTTGTATGGAGCTTGGTTTAGGTACTTTATTGAAAAAGTTGCCTGATGGTTTGAACACTTCTCTAAGAGAGAGAGGAGGTAATCTTTCATCAGGAGAAAGACAACTTCTTTCTGTAGCTAGGGTAGCCATAAGAAATCCAATAATCTTGATAATGGATGAAGCGACTGCATTTATGGATCCATCTACAGAAGCCACCTTGCAAAAAGATCTTGAAAGGCTTTTGAATAAAAGAACGGCATTAGTGATCGCGCATAGATTAGCTACTATTGAGAAATCTGATAAAATATTAGTCTTGAAAGGGGGAGCTTTAATTGAAGAAGGGAATCATAGAGAGCTTAGACTCAAAAAAGGATTATATTTTCAACTTTCCGAGCTTCAAGAAAAAGGATTTGCTAGTTTTTAATGATTTTTAGGAACAAAAGGTCATCAATTAAGAAAACAAATATTCTTTCTCAATATGAGTTGATTAAACATTATGGTTTGAATTCTTATGAATTCACCCATCAAGAGAAAAAAGAGATTTTTGTTTGTAGTAAGGTCAAGGAGTTTGATCTTATTGAGTTAGATCAACTTTTGCAGACCGTAGGATGGAGCAGGAGGCCAATAAGGAGAGTTAAAAGAGCTTTAGAATTTAGTATTCTAGTAGTTGGGTTATGGCGACATGATGAGAAATTCCCTAGGCTTGTAGGTTTCGCTAGATGTACTGGGGACGGGATTATTGAGGCAACTATTTGGGATGTTGCTATTAATCCCGTTTATCAAGGACTTGGTTTAGGTAAAGAATTGATGAAATATATATTGCAAGAATTAAAAAAAATTGGAATATCAAAGGTTACTTTATTCGCGGATGCCGAGGTGGTTTCATTTTATAAAAGGCAGGGTTGGGAATTAGAACCAAAAGGTTCAAAATGTGCTTTTTGGTATGCAAATTAATTTAATTTTTATAATAATCATTATGTAAAGATTTTATTGACTCCCCTCTTAACCATCTTTTCCTATAACTCCAATTCTTAAATGCTTGAAAAATAATATTAGTTTTTTCCCACTTCCTACTACTTGTATAAATTGGAATACTTAATCTTTTTAAAGATGCCTTTTTCTTTAATCTTTTTATAAAATCTAAATCCTCCATCAAAGGAATTTTTCGATAACCTTTATTCTTAAAATATATTTCCCTGTGAATTAAGAGACCTTGATCACCATATGGATCTTTGAAGATGTAGCTTCTAAGGTTTACAACTATCTCTAGAAATCTGTAAATAATTTTTTTATTATTAATCTTGAATTTAAAAAAACAAACAGAATTTTCATCGTATCTCATTACTGACTTCACTTTTTTTAACCAATCTTGATTAAGCCTAGAATCGGCATGTAAAAAAATAAACCATTTTCCTTTAGCCTTTTTGGCTCCGATATTTAATTGCAACCCTCTGTTTTTTCTTTTTGATTTATGTATCTTTAATCCATATAACTTTCCTATCTCTACAGTTTTATCCTCACTATTACAATCTACAATTATAATTTCTGCTTCCTCATTAGAAATTGATAAATCCGAGAGAAGTAATGGTAAGTGTTGAGATTCGTTATAAGTTGGAATAATAATTGAGATTTTAGGCAACTTAATTATTCTCTTTTTTCGATATCTATAATTCTATCAATATCTATTTTTCGATGAAGGAAGTCATGCTTTAGGTGCATTGAAGAAAGGTTTTTAATAGTTTGTTCAAGGACGTCTTCTCTACCCCATTTAATGTTTATAAAGGGTAAATATAAATCAGCAGATAATAATCTTTCAGAAAAAGCAATAAGCCAATATCCTCCATCATTTGAGGGGCCTAAAATCAGATCATTTTTTTTAAGTTTTGAAAGAGTATTTAATAAATCCATATGACAAAAATCTGGAAGATCAGTCCCTATAAAAATAATATTTCTTGTTTTTAAACTACTTTTTTTTTCTATAAGAATTTGCCTTCTCATCTTTTCTCCTAAACATCCTCTACCTTGTAATTTAAAGTTTTTAATTCCTAATTCATTACTCCACCTTTTACTATTTTTTAATCCTAGTCCAGATATGGCTAAGGAAATATCAATCAACCCTTTATTCTCAAGAAATTTTGCAACTGAAACAGTATGACCTGTCATTTTTTTCTGCACTTTTGCAGAACTAATTTTCCCTATATCTTTTGATAATCTATTTTTGCAACGACCATAAGCATGCCACTTAGCCATCACTATGAGTAGTGCTTTATCCAACAAAACATAAATAAGTTGTAATTATTATAAGGTTTAGGCAATTAATAGATTTCACTTTTTTCAAATTTATAATCTGCATTGTTAATAAATTTTAAATTTATCATGATCTTATGATCTGGGACTGACCAATTAATAAATTCCCACTAGATTAAATATCTATTGAAAAAATTTAGTGCAAGCAGCCAATCCCATTTGGGCAGAAGTTCAACAATTACTTCAAAAGAATTTAAGCAAGCCTTCTTTCGAAACTTGGATAAGGCCAGCAAAATTTAATTGTTTTGAAAATGGATTGTTAACTCTTATTACTCCAAATAACTTTACAAGTGATTGGCTAAGAAAAAATTATAGTGAAACTATTGAAAAAGCTGCAGAAGAAATTTGTGGACATAATGTAAAAGTAGTTTTTAAGTCTGAAACTAATATCAACAACAATTTAAATTCTTCTGATTCTGTTAGTCTGCAAAATATTAATTCTCAATCAAAATCATTTTCTATAAATCAAGTTAATAATTCAATTAATAGATCAAAAAAATCTCATTCTTTAAATACACGTTATGTCTTTAAAAGATTTGTTGTAGGTCCTAATAGTCGAATGGCCCATGCTGCTGCTTTAGCAGTGGCAGAATCTCCAGGAAGAGAATTTAATCCCTTATTTATTTGTGGTGGTGTCGGCCTTGGAAAGACTCACTTGATGCAAGCTGTTGGTCATTATCGGGTAGAAATTGATCCAGATGCGAAAGTTTTATATGTTTCTACTGAAACTTTCAGCAGTGATTTAATTCAATCTATTAGAAAAGATGGAATGCATGCCTTTAAAAATAAATATAGATCAGTAGATCTATTATTAATTGACGATATACAATTCTTGGAGGGCAAGGAATATACACAAGAAGAATTTTTTAATACTTTCAATGCTTTATATGAAGCGGGTAAACAAATCGTTATTGCAAGTGATAGGCCTCCTAGTCAAATACCTAAATTACAAGAAAGGCTAATTTCAAGATTCTCAATGGGATTAATAGCAGATATTCAACCTCCTGATATAGAGACAAGAATGGCGATTCTGCAGAAAAAAGCTGAACAAGAAAGAATGAATCTCCCAAGAGATTTGATTCAATTTATCGCAGGAAGATTTTCTTCAAATATTAGAGAATTAGAGGGAGCCTTTACTAGGGCAGTAGCTTTTGCCTCAATAACTGGATTACCTATGACAGTTCAATCAATTGCTCCAATGCTTGATCCAAATAGCGTTGGAGTAGTAGTGACTCCTAAGCAGGTAATTAAAAAAGTCTCAGATTTCTTTGAAGTTTCAGCTGAAGAATTAGTTAGTTCAAGCAGAAGAAAGCCAGTCAGCCAAGCAAGGCAAATAGGCATGTATCTAATGAGGCAGGGAACTGATCTAAGCCTTCCAAAAATTGGAGATGAATTTGGAGGTAAAGATCATACAACAGTTATGTATGCTATCGAGCAAGTAGAAAAAAAATTGTCAAGTGATCCAAATGTTGCCAGTCAAGTTCAAAAAATAAAAGATTTACTTCAAATCGATTCAAGAAAAAATTTATAATCTTTATTTTAATATAAATCTTGCAGGATCTTGATCATATCTATGTTTTTCTGGAATCTTATCAATTTTGGAATTAAGATTCGTTGACTCAATTTTATTTAAAGATTGTCTTAAAATCCTTGCAGAAATTATGGGCATATCTCTTGGCACAGAAATTCTATTTTTTAAATAGTTGATAGATGTAGCTCCCTTTTTGGGCACTTCATTCATTTCGGAGGTAATCATATGGGTAAGAGCAGCCCTTAATGATTCCTCAAATAAGTCTTTTTCATAAGGATTAGCGTTAATAATATTGTCTTTATGTTTTAGAACTCTTTGAAGTGCAAATTTAGCGTAATAATCCATGTCAGTATCTTGATTAAATTCCAATCTCCCTAGTCCTTCTCCAACATCTATTAGATTAGAAAAGGAAACTTGTTGATCATTTATATCCTTAAAGCAGCCACCCATTTGAGGAGGGAGATCATGGGAATGAGTATGAAAATCACCTTGAGTACCTCTATATGCACTGAAATTTTCAAAAAGTGTTAACCATCTATCAATAAAAGGATAATTATTTCTTAGATCGAACCCCTTGTAATAACTTAATGAAGCATTCATTCTTTCCATATATGGAATAAAAATTATGTCTCCAGTACCTGGCTCTAATTTTTCTGAATCATGTATTGGTGAATCAATAAATCCTGTTTTGGATAAACTTAATATTTTTTCTAATTTGCAAATAGATTCTCTAAATTTCTTTTTTCGAAAGGATACATCTAAATAATTAAGGCTTTTTCTGCAAAGCCAATTACACCATGATCTAAAAATTTCTCTTTCTAAATTTCTAACTTCTCTAAGATCGTTTGATAATAGTGAGGAACCAAGTGTTCCAAATTCATTTTCTAAAAAAGTAATAATATTATCACTTTCAGTTATTATCTTGCCATTCAGTTCTATTGCAGGTAATTTACCAGAACTAACTTTGTTGAGATACCACTTTTCTTTTTGGCCATAACAATACATATTTATTTTCTTCACTTTGTAAGGAATCCTTTTGAATTCAAGCCATAACCATATTTTTTGACAGTAAGGGCACCAAGAATGTCGATCTCTATAGAAAATTAGTTCGACTTCTTTTTCACAATGCCCAAATAATCTTAAGTTTGAATAAGAATTATTTATCCCATTAACTCTATCAATATCATCAATTTTGAATTTACTTAAATCAGGCCAACTCAATATGTTATTCATTTACTGAATTTAAGCTTTATATTTACGATATAATAAATGATTTTAAAGGTTTTGGAATTTGAATTTGACTTAATTGTTGTGGGTGCTGGTTCGGGAGGATTGGCTGCTGCAAAACGAGCTGCGAGTTATGGCGCAAAAGTTGCAATAATTGAAGTAAACAAAATTGGTGGGACCTGCGTTATTCGAGGTTGCGTGCCAAAAAAATTGATGGTTTATGCTGCTAATAATAGAAAAAATATGGTTTCATCTGAAGGGTATGGGTTAATAAGCAAAGAAATAACTTTTGAATCTAATATTTTACTAAAAAATGTGAGGGAAGAAGTTTCTAGACTAAGTGCTTTACATTCAAATTCTTTAAAAAAATTAAACGTTAAAGTTTTTGAGGGCCTTGGAAGATTTTTAAATCAAAATACGGTAGAAGTAGTTTGTCCAAAAACAAAAAATATTTTAAGAAAAGTAAGTGCCAAAAGTATTCTTATTTCAGTTGGAGGTAAACCAAAAAAATTAAATATTCCCGGAACAGATTTAGCGTGGAGCAGCGATGATATTTTTGAATTAAAAGATTTTCCTAAGAAATTATTAATAGTTGGGGGAGGTTATATTGCCTGTGAATTTGCATCTATTTTTAAAAACTTAGGCACTGAAGTTACTCAATTAATAAGAGGTGAGAACTTGTTAAATGGTTTTGACAAAGACTTATCTGAATGTTTAGAAAAATCAATGACTTCCTTAGGTATAAATTTAAAATTCAAAAATCAGTTAAAGTCCATAAAAAAAATAAATGATGATCTAGAGTCAACCTTGGAATCAGGAAGTAAATTATTAACCGATAATATACTTGTTGCAACTGGACGAGAGCCTTCTCTTAAAAGATTAAATTTAGATACTTTAAATCTAAAAATGGATGGAATATATATAGAAGTTAATGAGCTTAATCAGACAAGTAATTCTAATATATTTGCTATTGGAGATATAATAAAAAAACCAAATTTAACGCCTGTAGCAATTGAACAAGGGAGAGTTTTTGCAGATAATTATTTCGCTGCTCTTAAAAGAAAAGTTAATTATGAAAATATTCCTAAGGCAGTCTTTACTATCCCAGAAATTTCAACAGTTGGACTAAGTGAGGAAAAGGCAAATGAAATTTATTCGGAAGTAAATGTGCAAGTTTTTAAATGTAATTTTACGCCTATGTCTAATACCTTTAAAAAAAATAAATCTAAATGTATGTTAAAACTTGTGGTCAATAAAAAAAATGATAAGGTCCTAGGCTGCCATATGTTTGGAGAAGCAGCTTCTGAGATTATACAAATGGTTGCAGTGTCTTTAAATGCAGGGATTACTAAAAAGGATTTTGATACTACTATGGCGTTGCATCCTACTATTTCAGAGGAATTTGTAACTATGTACGGGTAATTAAATTATCTTCTAGTTATTTTGAGACTTTCTTGGGCAAAAAGAAATACTGTTAAAAATGCAAAATAAACAAAAATACAAACTCTCAATTCATAGAGATTGTTAAATCCGTTTAAGAACAATATCTTATCAACGATGTAGAAAATATATAGATTTAAAAGTATAAAGCCCTCAGTTCTAGTGATTTTACCCTTGCTCCAAAAGATTGGGAGGCAGGCAAAAGTCGTTAAAACCATAAATGGTAAGTCAACTTTTATAAGACTTTGATCAATTGTAAACCCTTTTAATCCAGAAAAAATACTGCAACTTCCAAGAATAAGAAGCTGATTAAGCAAATTGCTTCCAATAACATTACCAATTGCAAGATCTGTTTTACCTTTCAATGCTGCAATTATTGAAGTAACTAGTTCTGGCAGAGAGGTACCAGTTGCAACTATAGTTAGACCAATAATAATTTCATTTACCCCTAATAGAGTCGCTAAGGATTGAGAACCATTTACTAAAATATTTGAACCAAAGCTTAGAAGAAAAATTCCAGAAATTAATTTTAATATAATATTTAACTCACCTCTTTCAATGCCTGGAGATTTTTCTATCTCTGGTTCGGCTTTTTTTGTATCCTCCTCATTTTCCTTAATAGTATTTATTTCCCAAAGTGTATTTAAAGTTAAACAGAATATTAGAAAAATTCCTGCTTGCCAAGTCAAAAGACCAGTGGAAGACATTGCCCAGACTGCACATGAAATAGCTATTAAAAGGGGTACATCTCTTCGGACTATTCTACTTTTTACTTTTAAAGGGGTTATTAATGAGCTTATTCCTAAGACTACAAGAACATTAAAAATATTGCTTCCTATCACATTGCTTGCTGCGAGTGAGTCACTCCCCTTGAAGATTGAATTTAAACTTACTAATAATTCAGGAGAACTTGTACCTAAAGAAACAACAGTTAATCCTATTACTATTTGAGGTATCCCTAAAATTAACGATAAAGAAATGGCCCCTTGAATGAATAATTCTCCGCCTGCAAAAAGTAATATTATTCCAATTATGATCTCTATTATCGGCAATATAAATTCACTCATATTTAGAAAGACTTATTTAGATGATTATATCTTTAATTTGTTCATTAACTGTCTTAAAACTATTGTCAATTTTTATTTGCTGTTAAGATTAATCAAATAATTAAAATTTTGAAAGAATTAATTATATTAAAACCGGATGATTGGCATTTACATTTAAGGGAAGGTATTGTTTTAAAAAATATTATTAGGTTTACCTCTCAATATTTTGGTAGGGCTATTGTGATGCCAAATACCAAAAACCCAATAACTTCTATAGAAAAATGTATTTCTTATAAGAAATCTATATCTGAGGCATTATCTGGTAATTCCACGTTTGAGCCATTAATGACGATATACCTGACTGACGAGACAATAAAACATGAATTAATAGAAGGCTTTAATAATAAAGTTTTCTTTGCTGCCAAATTGTATCCTGCTAATGCAACAACAAACTCTAGACATGGAGTTAAAAAAATAGAAAATCTTTATGAAATATTTGAAGTTATGCAAGAACTTGGAATGCCACTTTTAATTCATGGAGAAGTAACTGATCCTGAAGTAGATATTTTTGATAGGGAAGAGGTTTTTATAGATAAAGAACTTTCACCTTTAATACAACAATTTCCAAAATTAAAGATTGTTTTAGAGCATATAACCACCTCTCATGCAGTTGATTTTGTTCAGAGTAATAACTTAGGAGCTACTATTACTCCTCATCATTTACACATAAATAGGAATGCAATGTTCTTTGGAGGTTTAAATAGTGACTTTTACTGCCTACCAGTCGCTAAGAGAGAAAATAATAGAATTGCTTTAAGGAAAGCTGCCACAAGTGGAAAAGAATGTTTTTTCTTAGGCACAGATTCTGCTCCTCACCTAAGACAGTGGAAAGCTTTTTGTGGTTGTGCAGGCATTTTTAATTCTCCAGTAGCAATAGAAAGTTATTTAAAAGTTTTTGAGGAGGAAAATGCACTAGATCAATTCGAAAAATTTGCTAGCTTGAATGGACCTACTTTTTATAATTTACCTATCAATAACGAAAAAATAAGATTGGTATCTAGGTCACGTGAAATTCCAGAATTTATTGAAGTAATTGAGAATAATAAAGTTGTTGGACAAATAAAACCATTTCATGGAGGTGAAACTTTAACTTGGCAAGTAGAGGGAGTAGTTAAATAAAAAGATAAAGAAATTGTATTACTTATAAAAAAAATGAGTACAGTATTTTTTATGAATGATTAATTTAATGATTGAAAGATTTAAATTAATTTTAAGATGGCGAGAAAATTTAAATTTTCGCATTTTTCTTGTCTAATTGAGATAGTTTCGGCTAGGAAAATGGTAAATTCCTCTTGGGAGTGTGGCGGAATTGGTAGACTCGCCGGACTTAAAATGAAATTGATAATCTTATACACTAGCTAACTGGTCAAATAGGGATTGGGGTAAAACTCAGTCCCTTTCTTAATATATAACCCTTCCATATTAGGATAAACATCCAACCAATAATCTCGCGCGTGATTATAAATGAAAATTAAGATGTAACTATTATCTTTAATGCCCCTGTGATAACTTAAGTCCTTCATTTTTTTGTAACTTAAAAGCAATATTTTCTAATCTTTCTAATCTCGCAATAAGCTTTGCATTTAGAGAAATAATTTCATTATTTTTAACCTTCAGTCCCTTGTTTTCTTCTTTGAATAATTCAATATCAGATTTTAAAGATTCATTATTATTTTCTAGTTTAGATATTTTTAGATCCATTTCTTTTTTCTGATTCAAACTAATTTGAGTTGATTTATTTGATTTTCCTAATTGCCAAACAAAGCCAGCTCTAGCTGAAAACTGATCTTCAAAATCACCTGCATAATCTTGCCCAGGCATTGTCATTGATGCCGCATAGTTAACTGATAAGGTTTTATTAACTTTAGAGGCACAACCTCCTGATAAAGCAAAATCACCTCCATGAGTTCCTGCTCCAAGACCACAGGCAAGAGTCGTATTAGATGGAACGGTTGGTAATCCTGTTAAAGCAGCACTTAATGCCCCTACATTATTAATCGATTGCTCAACATCTCTTCCATTAATTAATAGTTTTGTTCCATTTGTGTAATCAATAGGAATCGGATTTCCTGCATTATCTTTTGCATAAACCTTTTGTCTTCCGTTTTCTTCTTTAGTAATCCAAGAATTTTTACCAATATGTAATTCACCATTTGCTTTCTTGCTAATTATGGGATCTCCATCAACAGATAAACCCTCTGAAGTTATGTCGACATCATTAGTATCCCCACCTATCTGAATAGTTCCATCTTCATTTTTTTTGATAACGTTTTTACCTTCCCAAGGTACAAAATTATTAAGCTGGCCAGTCAATCCGTAAGGTACTTTTGTAATTGTATTTGCGTCAATATCATATATAGTATATCCATCACTATCACCAGCCATATAAAGTTTTCTATTGTAAGAATCCAGAAAAGAACCTGAAGATGCTATTCCACTAGGTTGATTAAATTCAACTAAATCAGTAGCCTCATTGGTTGTTTCATTAACGCGTTGAACTTTATAGTTCTTACTTCCTAAAGTAACTACTCTTATTAGGTCGGCTTTTACTGAATTGCTACACATGAAAAAGCTCGTACTTATTAAAGATAATGCTATAAATTTTTTCATCTTTTTTATTATGTTAATTACATAATTGCTAGCTAAAAGACTGTGAAGAGGCAATTATTTATTCAGTAATGAATAAATAATCATTACTCTGGCGCATCCATCTATTCCAGAAAAGTGTAAATATTGGGATATTTTTTGGTTAATTGGTATACTTTCCGCTACGATTGAAAAGCGCAAATTCCTTATGGGAGTGTGGCGGAATTGGTAGACGCGCCGGACTTAAAATCCGTCGAGCGCTTTAGCTCGTGGGGGTTCAAGTCCCCCCACTCCCATTCTTAAACTAATTATTTTTAGTTCTTACGATAACTTTTAATAGTTGTTATGTTTTAACTAAATAAACCAGAATTTTAAATGGAAAGTATTTTAAATAATTCATTTGCTGCTTTAATTTCCTACGTTGGAATTATTTCTATTTATTTATTTGTTATTCCGTTAATACTTTTTTACTGGATGAATAATAGATGGAATGTTATGGGAAAATTTGAGAGATTAATAATTTATGGATTAGTCTTTCTCTTTTTTCCAGGTTTGATTATATTTTCTCCATTTTTAAATCTCAGATTAAGAGGAAATAGCAAAGGTTAAATAGTTGACTAAAGGTAAGGTTTTACAAATAGGTTTATTAATCTCATTATTAGGACTATTAAGTTATAAATTAGCACCACAAATCGGTATTGATAACTTTACAGCTAGTACTATCTCAAACTTTATCTTGATTGTGATTGTCATAACTTGGGTTTCATCTTATGTTCTTAGAGTTTTAAACGGAAAAATGACTTTTATGGAACAAAGGAAGCGCTATAGAAAAGAGTATGAAAAAATTGTGAATGATAAACTAGAAATCAAATTTAACTTATTATCAAAAGAAGAGCAGGAAAAACTAATGGAAGATTTAGAAAAAAATCCATAAACCCCTAAAGATTTATTAATTAAAAATATCGAAAATTCATGAAAGAAAACAAGAAAAGGCAAATTCCTAAAAATGAAATTTTATCAAAAATAAATAAGAAGTTTTTGGAACTAAAGAAAAGTAATAAATTAGCATTGATGCCTTTCATAATGGCAGGTGATCCTAATATTGAAATTACCTCTGAGATTTTATTAAAGTTGCAAGATAAGGGTGCTGATCTTATTGAATTGGGGATCCCTTATAGCGACCCTCTTGCTGATGGCCCAATCATTCAATTGTCAGCATCTAGAGCATTAAAGTCAGGAACTACCTTAAAAAAGGTTGTCAAATTATTAGAGTCTCTCAAAGATAAATTGCATATCCCAATAATACTTTTCACTTATTTTAATCCAATATTAAATTTTGGACTTGAGAATTTTTGTGAATTGGCATCAGAAGCAGGAGTTGCAGGATTAATAATTCCTGATCTACCCTTGGAAGAAGCATATAAATTTTCAGAAATAATTAGTTCTTATTCTATAGACTTGATATTATTAGTTGCTCCTACTACTCCCTCTGAAAGAATGAAAATTATATCAAATAATACAAAAGGTTTTACTTATTTAGTTAGCGTTACAGGAGTCACAGGAGAGAGAAACAAAATGGAAAATAGAGTAGAGAACCTTATTACAAAATTAAAAGAAATAAGCATTAATCCTGTCGCGGTTGGTTTCGGAATATCTACCCCTGAACATGTTAATAAAGTTTGCAAATGGGGAGCAGATGGAGTAATTATAGGGAGTGCATTTGTTAAAAGAATATCTAATAGTAATGAAAAGGCAGTTGTAAATAAAATTGGTAAATTTTGTGAAGAAATGCGTAAAGCTGCTGATCAATAAGTGTAATTTTAAAGCTAATTTTGTAAGTTTATTTTATTAAAAAACCCCTAAATGAAAAGGGGTTTAATTTTTTATATTTAAAATATTAGTTTATGCGGATTCTACTGAAGGTAATAATCTTATTTGTTTTCTACCAAGTTTTATTTCAAACTCATCACCTGCTTTTAAGTCTAAAAGTGCAGTATATGCTTTTCCAATCAAAAGATTACCATTTCCTTGTACTGTCGCGATGTAACTTAATTTTCTGCCACCCTTACCAATACCAGCAACTCCAGCATCGCCTAGGTTAACGCCTTTTGCTTCGAGAAGTGCTTCATAAAAGGCAGTGAAATTTAAACGTTCGCTTCCATTTTTTTTCGTGGAAACATATCCACATGCACGAACAAGATCTGACTTACTTACATCACCAAGTTCTTTAACTTTAGCAAGGAGATCGCTACCGCTTAGCATAATAAATTAATAAAAAGTTATTCTTAATTAACATAGCAATTAGTGTGTAATTTGTGCAATTATTAATTATATATTTATTCAATTAGTTATCTTTTAATGATGGAAAAATTTATAGTATTTGGCCAGTATTGTGATGATGCAATTAATAAAAGGGAACCATTCCGTAAAAATCATCTTGATAGACTTGGGGATTTAAAAGATAGAAATATTTTAATTACTTTAGGACCTACTAAATGTACAAAATATTTATTTGCTATTTTTAATGCTAATAATGAAAATGAATTAAGAGAACTAATTGAGAAAGATATTTATTGGCAAGAAGGTATATGGATTAATTTTGATATTTATCCATGGATCCAAGCATTTTAATAAAGTTTTAATTAATAAAAAAGCGATAATCTTTTAGTTAATTTTATTTATTATTAGAACTGCGATTAATTTTTAACTTGTAAAATAAGTTTTTATATTTAATGAGAAAAATGATATAGAAATAATTTAAATTTTAATAAAAATGATTTTTAAAATATTCTCTATATAAGTAAGTAAGTATGTTTTAAATAAAAAAATTGCTTAGTTTAAATATTTATTTACTACTATCTTTTTTTATTTGGTTAACTAAGGAGTCGATATCTAATTGATTATATGGGTGAGTTTCGTTTATTCCTTGAGAATTAGTTCGAATATTGTTTAGCCAGTTTTGTTCTATCTTTATGAGATTTTTTATAATATTGAAAATTCCTCCTTTTTTATAAAATTCTTTAACTTTTTGATTAATTTCGGAGGTTCGGCTTGATTTGATATTTAATTCATTAGCTAGATCTTTTTGTGTATATCCATGGGATTTTAACCAATCTTTAATAAAAGACATAAGTTCTTTTTCTTCTCGCTGAGATAGCTTACTCATTTAATAAAAGGAAATAATTTATTAAGTTTCCTTTCTGCCCTTGCTCTTATTGATGGAGTCATATATCTACTCCAGATACTTAAAACTGCAGTGAGGGCAACAAAGTCATCACTGTAACCTACTAAAGGCATAAAGTCAGGGAATAGATCAAATGGCATTATTAAATAAGCTAGTGCGGCCATTAAGGAAACTCTTACTTGCGTTGGAGTAAAAGGATCGAGGGCCATTTCTAGAACTTCTAAAGCTGGTTTTGCAATAGTTCTGCCAGCCCTTATTAAGATTTTTATAATGATATTTTCATCTAATGATGAACTTTCTAAAACCTCTGCATCATAAATTTTTTCTTTGTTTTCGTAATAGCTATTATTCATAATTTTAATTTAGTTAATTAATGACTTTTAGCTAACACTATCAACTAGTCCATTTTGGATTCCTGCTTTCCTAAGCTTTCTCAAGGCCCTTTGTACAACTTGTCTGCAATATTCTCTACTACAACTCATATGTCTTGCAACTTCTGCTAAAGTTCTCCATTCATTTGAACCATCTAAACCGAATCTTAGGCTTACAATCTTTCTTTCTTTTTCAGTAAGATTTGCCTTGTCTAATAATGTCCATGCAGAGGCTGTCCTCTCAGCTAGTTCTGCTAATTCCATTGGAGGCGTTTGATCGCTTGGCAGAATATCAACAAGTTCAGATGGATCCGACTTTGATTTTACCGTACCTTGAAGACTTACAGTGATACTCTTTAATTCACAAGAAAGTAGCTCATCTATCTCCTCTTTAGTGATTTTCAGTTCATTTGCTAACTCAATGCTAGTGGGAGGAAAACCTTTAAGTTGCATTAATTTTGATTTTGCTGCTCTTAATTTAGTAAGCTTTTCATTAATGTTTACTGGTATTCTTATTGTTCTACTTTGCGTTGAGAGTGCTCTGTTTAGTCCCTGCCTTATCCACCAGTAAGCGTAAGTAGAGAATCTATGCCCCCTTGAAGGGTCGTATTTCTCTACAGCTCGCGTAAGTCCAAGAGTGCCTTCTTGAATTAAATCCAATAAATCTAAACCTTTCCCTTGATATCTTTTTGAAAGATTAACTACTAATCTTAGATTTGCCGTAATCATTTCATTCTTAGCTTTTTCCCCAATTTTTATTTTCTTTTTTTCCTCTTCGGAATATTCACAATCAGGACCTTTACCACCGGCTGTTTGACATCTATTGATAAGTACTACCATTTCTTGGACTTTTCTTCCCATAGTGAGTTCCTTCTCTGGTGTCAAAAGTTGATGACGACCTATTTCTCCAAGAAAATCGCTTAATGAACTCACGATTTACACCTTTTACGTAATGTATTTAACTTATAGTTAATTTCTTAATAAGCTATACATGTAATAATTAATTAATATTTAATTAATATTTAATTAATAATAATTATTTATTAATTTGATTAAATTTTTACTTACCAATTTATATGTATTTAATTATTTTTTTTCCTTCTTGATTCAAGAACATTTAGTACATCTCTCCACTTAACTCCCTTATGTAGCAATGCAACTTGAAGATGATAAATTATATCAGAAGCTTCATTTGCAATTTCATCTTTGTTATTATCTTTGCACGCCATAATAAATTCAGCAGTTTCTTCTCCCATTTTTTTTAAGATAGTATTACTACCTTTTGTTAACAAATGATTTGTATAACTTTTTTCTATAGGATTAATTGATCTTTCATTAAGTGTATCAAATAATTCTGAGCAAATATTAGAAAAAGGACTTATTTTCTTTGCTGTTTTATTAATTGAATTACTATCTATTTCATTGAAAAAACAACTTTTTTCGCCTGTATGACATGCCCCTGAGCCATTCTGTTCTATCGAAAGAACAAGTGCATCATTATCGCAATCAAATCTAATTTCTTTAAGAAATTGGGTACTTCCGCTCGTTGCTCCTTTTCTCCATATCTCGGATCTAGATCGACTCCAGTAATGTACATTTCTTGTTTCGAGTGTTTTATTTAAAGATTCTTTATTCATCCAAGCCAACATAAGAATGGATCCGTCTAACCAATCTTGTGCTATTGCAGGGATTAATCCATTATTATCAAAACGAAGTTCTTCTATGGAAAAATTTTTTGAATAAGCCATTATATTTAATGTGTTAGACCTCTTACTCTTTGTTTTACTAAAGTTTATCTTATCAGTTTATTAATGGATATTCATTCATCAAAATTTTCTTGCAGCAAAAGTTATGAGGATTTTCCCTGTTCTCATAGGCAATGGCGCCATGATGGACACTGTAGATTTGTTCATGGTTATTCGAGGACATTTACCTTTTGGTTTGCTGCGAAAGAATTGGATAAAAATGGTTTTGTGGTTGATTTTTCTGGTTTGAAACCTCTTGAGAAAAGGCTTAAAGAACAGTTTGATCATACATTTCTTGTAAATAGTGATGACCCTTTATTAAATTACTGGAGGAAATTACATGATTTAGATGCTTTAAATTTGAAGATTATGGATAATGTTGGAATGGAATTTTCTTCTGAAATGATTTGGCAATGGGCTAATGAATACTTGAAGGATAATGATAAAGGAAGAACATGTTGCTGGAAAACTGAATCAAAAGAAAATAAATCAAATTCTGCTAGTTATGAAAGATTCCCAGAGTGGTTTTAAGATTTATTTAAAAGTTTTTATTTAAAGTTTAAATTTATATATTATTAAAATATCAATCTACAAATATATATCCATCTTTAATAGAAATATAAACCTCTTTTTTATTTAAATAATTGTTATTGAGAATATTATTTGCAATTTTTGTCTCAATTTCTTTTTGAATAATCCTTTTTAATGGCCTAGCTCCATAACTATTATCAAAACTATTTTTGACCAGATGGTCAATAGCCTCATCTGTAATTTTAAAGTTAAAGTCTTTTTTGATTAGCCTTTTTTCTAGGTTCTTTAGTTGAATTTTAGCTATATCTTTTAATTCATTTAATTCCAACTTTTGAAATATTATTATTTCATCTAGGCGGTTTAAGAATTCTGGTTTGAAAAATTTCTTCAATTCAACGTGCACAACATTATTAATTTCATTTTTATCTTCGTTCCTAATAGATAAATCGTTTATAGATTGACCTCCTAAATTACTTGTAAGAACAATTATTGAATTTTTAAAACTAATTGTTCTTCCTTGCCCATCGGTAATAATTCCATCATCAAGAACTTGTAATAAGATATCCAAAACATCTTTGTGGGCTTTTTCTATTTCATCAAGGAGTATAAGAGAGTAAGGGTTTTTCCTCACGGCTTCGGTTAATTGGCCTCCTGATTCAAAACCTAGATACCCTGGAGGGGCACCAATAATTTTGCTTACAGAATGCTTTTCCATATACTCTGACATGTCTAGTCTCGTTATTGATGAATTTGAGTCGAATATTGTTTTGGCTATTACTTTGCTTAGTTCAGTCTTTCCTACTCCTGTTGGCCCTAAAAATAAGAAACTAGCTATTGGTCTATTCGGATCATTTAGTCCTGTCCTTGATCTCTTGATTGAATCTGAAACAGCGCAGATAGCATTTTTTTGACCAATAATTTTTTCTTTAAGAGTTGATTCAAGTTTTAAAAGTTTTTCTTTTTCAGATTGGTTTAAATTATTTACTGGGATAGAAGTCCACTTCGAGACAACTTCCGCAATATCATCAAAATTAACTTCTTGCCTTAAAAGATTCTTTTCACCATTTTTAAAAGAATCTACTAAATTTTCACTTTTTGTCTTTAATTTTGTTTGTAAAGAAATTAAAGTTCCAAATTCTAATTCTGCTGCTTTATTGAGATCAAAACTTCTTTTGGCTTGTTCTATTTTTAATTGAGTAGATTCAATTTCTTCTTTTAAATTACTAATCTCATCAATTTCTTCTTTCTCTTTTCTCCATTGATTATTTAATTCGGATTGCCTAATCTTAAGATCTTGAAGCTCATTATTAATTCTTTTTAGCCTTTCTAAAGAAAAATCATCTGATTCCCTTTTTAAGGATAAATTCTCCATTTCTAGTTGTAAAACTTTTCTATCAATTTCATCAATTTCTTCTGGTTTGGATGTAATTACCATATTTAATCTTGAAGCGGCTTCATCAATTAAATCGATTGCTTTATCTGGTAGAAATCTATCATTTATATATCTCTCACTTAAGCTGGCAGCTGCAACAAGAGCATTATCAGAAATTCTTACACTATGATGAACCTCATATTTTTCTCTTAGCCCTCTAAGTATTGAAATCGTATCATCTACTGAAGGAGCGTTAATTTTTATTTTCTGAAATCTCCTTTCAAGCGCGGGATCTTTTTCAATATTTTGTTTATGCTCATTAATTGTCGTAGCACCTATACATCTTAATTCCCCCCTTGCGAGCATTGGTTTTAAAAGATTACTGGCATCTAAAGATCCTCCAGTTGCTCCAGCTCCAACAACTGTATGAATTTCATCTATAAAAAGAATAATCTTACCTTCAGAACTTTTAACTTTTTTTAAAACATTTTTAATTCTCTCTTCAAATTCGCCTCGATATTTTGCTCCAGCTATTAATGAACCCATATCGATTGATATTAATTGCCTATTATTTAATGAAGATGGGACATCTCCATTAACTATTCGCTGCGCTAAACCTTCTACTATTGCAGTTTTACCCACTCCAGGTTCTCCTATTAGAATAGGATTATTTTTGGTTCTTCTGCTTAAAATCTGGATTGTTCTTCTGATTTCTTCATCCCTTCCAATAACAGGGTCAAGGATTCCATCCCTAGCTGATTTCGTAAGATCAATGCCGAATTTATCTAAAGTTTCATTTGAACTTTCAAAATTATCATTAATCGTGGATTCAGATTTCATCTTATTTAAAAGTTCTAAAAATTCCGGAATTTTTTTTGTATTTAAAACTAATTCATTGCAAACTTCATCATATGTTAAACCGTAAAGTATGTGTTCTGTTGATATCACTACATCATTAAACGAAACTCTTAAATCGTTTGCTTTTAAAAAAACTTTTTCTGTGGTTTCGCCTATAAATAGAGTTTTTTGTTTATTCTTCATTTTTGCTTTCGCATTCAATAAAGAATTTAACTTTGTTTCTATCTTTCTAATATTTACACAATTTTTTTTTAGAATTTTAGAGGTAAAAATATCTTGTTTTATTAGTGCAAGCAATATATTTTCAGAATCTACATTTTGCTGAAAATTATTATGTGCAATTTCCTTTGATAAAATAAAAATATCCCAAGCAGAATTTGAGAATTCACTTGGGGAAATTTTCATTTAATCCAATTTAATAAACTTAATTAATTAAAATAATTGCACTATTTAGTGAATATTTTTTAATTAATTAAGGATTTTATTCAACAATAACTTTACCTACCATCCCTGCACCTCTGTGAGGCTCACAATAGTAGTCAAAAGTTCCTGCTGTATCAAATGTTTCTTCCCATGATTCGCCAGGAGCAAAAGCTAAATCAGCATGACTTAATTCTTCATGGCCATCAAAAACAGCATTATGTGGAGCTAATTTATTATTGATGAATTTAACAGTATCACCTGTACTGATAGTTATTGAACTTGGTTCAAAAGCTAACATTCCAGCGTCAGTACCAAGCTTAACTTCAACAGTTTTAGCAGAAACAGAAGAAATTCCTAGGCCAAGAGTTAAAACTATTGCAAAAAAACCCGTAAAAAATGAACGTAACATAATTTAAATTTACTATTTATATATATTACAAGGTTTTTGGAACTAATTCGCGAGAAGTTTAATTGATATTACAACCTGGTAACTTTGATAACCTTAAAACATCTTGCAGGGATCTAGCATAACTTTTTAAATTTAATTTCTCAGGATTCGTTATGTGCACATGGTTAAAGTCATATTTTTTTATGCTGAAGCTATCCCAAGGAGTCATCTGAATAGGAAGCACTCTTAATAATATTTTCATGATTGTTTTTGTTAAGGGGATGGAAAAATATCTATTTATTCCGTTTCTGTTTAAAAGGATATTTATCGCATCATCAATTGAAATAAAGTTTTGACCTAATACAAACTTTTTGAACCCTTTGTAATTCTCTTCCTTATGATTTTTAATAAGAAATCCACAAATTTGTGCAATATCATTGGCATGTATAAAGTGAAACTTTGAGTCAAGTTTTAGAAATCTTGCCAACCAAAGCCATTTATTTATTTCTTTCAAACCGCTTGTTAAATAGCTTACGGGATACTTACTTCTTTTATTAAGAGTCCCTCCAAAAACTAATGTAGGAAAAACTGCGAATGTTTTTTCTGCAAATGCGCTCTCTTTAAGTCTTTCAAAACACTTATATTTTGTTTGAATATATTCTGTCCCATAAGTTAAAGATTCTCTCATTAATTCACATTGTTTGTTGAGTATGCTGGCTGTTGAAAAATAAATAATTTTCTCTAATTTATCTTTGTCAAGCATTCCTAGTAACTCTTCGAATGCTTTTATGTTTACATCATAGGCTCTTTTTGGATCACCCCAAGCTGTTGCAGTGTGGATAAGAAAATTTATCTTACTAATTTCTTTACTAAATCTATTGCATTCTCTGATATCACATATAAGCAATTTAATTCGTTTGTTCTTCTGTATAGCAAGGGGGAGCTTATTTTTATCTCTTACCATAAGATAAAGCCTAAATCGAGTGTTTTTTAAAAACCAATCAATCAAATATTGACCAACACATCCGTTAGAACCTGTTATTAATAAGTTTTTAATTGCCAAAATATAAATTAATAAGTTAATTTTTTACCATGTTCAAAAAATGTTTGAGCATTTTCTTCTGGTGTGCCTGGTAAAATTCCATGACCTAAATTAAGAATATATTTTCTCTCTTTTACTTTATTAAAAGTATTATCAATTCTCTCTTTTATTAAATCTTTATTTCCAAATAATATACCTGGATCAACATTTCCTTGTATTCCAATTCCTGTAGGAATTCGCTTGCAAGCTTCCTCAATATCTACAGTCCAGTCTAGTGAAATTATATCAACACCCGTTTTAGCCATTCTTTCTAATACCCCAGCACTTCCCGAAATATACAATATTATCGGAGTATCTGGGAATTCTTCTTTAACGATATCAACAACTTTTTTTTGATAAGGGCCAGCAAAAATATCATAGTCTTGGGGACTTAATTGTCCTGCCCAAGAGTCAAAAATTTGTACAACTTGAGCGCCTGATTTTATTTGATACTTTAAATACTCACCAATGGATTTTGCAAAGTGATCAAGAAGTTTGTGAAGTAAATCAGGTTCTTTAAAAGCCATTGACTTTATTAAAGAATAATTTTTACTACTTTTCCCTTCAACGACATATGCAGCCAGAGTCCAAGGTGCCCCAACAAAGCCAAGAACCGTTGCTTCATTTTTTACATCTTTTTTTAATGATGAAAGGACTTCTCCCACAAAGCTTAAACTTTCGTTCGGAACTAATTCTTTTAAATTTTCTATTTGGTGAATATTTCTTATGGGATCCTCTATTATTGGACCCTTACTTTCTATTATTTCAAAGTTTATTCCCATTCCAGGAAGAGGGGTAAGTATATCTGAAAAAAGAATTACACCATCTGGCTTGAAAGCCTTAAAAGGTTGCATTGAAATTTCATAAGAGAGTTCTGGGTTCTCAGATCTTTCCCTAAAGCTTGGGTAGCGTTCTCTTAAATCTCTATAAATCTTCATATATCTGCCTGCTTGTCTCATCATCCATACGGGAGGCCTATTAACTTTCTTTCCTAAGGCAGCAGATAGTAAAAGTGGTAAATTCTCACCCATTTTTTGAGTTCAATATGTTGTTTTAAAAAAAAATTAAAAATCTTTAATCTAAAAATTTTACAACGTGGAGCAGATTAAAATCATTATGTGAAGAATTAAATGAAATTGTCTAATTAATAAATCTTTATTATCTGTTTAGTTGATGCTTAAATATACTTACACTCAGTGGTGGTAAAACAATTTCAAGAGCATTTTCATAATTATGAATATTATATTTTAAAGTTTCTTTACCTCCCATATTACCTTTGTTACTACCGCCATATTTAGAACCGTCTGAATTGAAAATCTCTTTATAAAAGCCTTCTAAAGGAACACCTATTTTATAGGATCCATGAAAATTAGGGGTAAAGTTTGCAACAACTACAAGCCATTCATTACTTTCATTTTCCCTTCTCATGAAACTGATAACTGAATTGGATGTGTCATCGCAATCTATCCATTGGAATCCATAAGGATCAAAGTCATTTTTCCATAAAGAAGGTTCATTTTTATAAAGTTTATTTAAGTCATCAATCAAGTTTCTAATACCTTTGTGGGGTTCAAATTCTAAGAGTTCCCATTGAAGATCATCCCAAACATTCCATTCTTGCCTTTGTCCAAATTCCATTCCCATGAAAATTGTCTTTTTACCAGGATGTGTCCACATGTAAGTTAATAAAGCCCTTGTATTGGCGAACTTTTTCCAATCATCTCCTGGCATCTTATGTAAAAGATGACTTTTTCCATGAACAACTTCATCATGGCTAAGGGCAAGCATAAAATTTTCTGTGTAATTATAAGTTATTGAAAATGTCACACTATTTTGATGGAATTGTCTAAACCAAGGATCTATTTCAAAGTAATCGAGCATATCGTGCATCCACCCCATATTCCATTTTAAATTAAAACCTAGTCCACCTAAATTTGTCGGCTCGGTAACCATTGGCCAAGTTGTTGATTCTTCAGCAATAGATAGTGCACCAGGAAAATGCTGAAAAAGGACATGGTTTGCTTGCTGAAGAAATTTAACAGCTTCTAAATTTTCATTCCCACCATTTTCATTTGGAATCCATTCACCCTCTGGACGTAAATAGTCTCTGTATAACATTGAAGCTACAGCATCTACTCTTATTCCATCAATATGGAATTCCTCAAACCAATAAATAAGGTTTGCGACTAAAAAATTCCTTACTTCATTTCTGCTGTAGTTAAATATTAAAGTACCCCATTCTTTATGTTCTCCAATACGAGGATCGCTGTGTTCATAAAGATGACAACCATCAAAGAAAGCTAAACCATGTTTATCTTTTGGAAAATGGCCAGGAACCCAGTCGAGAATTACACCTATACCCTCTGCATGACATCTATTTATAAACTCTTTGAATTCATTAGGAGTTCCATATCTACTTGTTGGGGCGTACCAACCGGTGACTTGATAGCCCCAAGAACCATCGAAAGGATGTTCCGAAATAGGCATTAATTCGATATGAGTAAATCCTCTTTCTTTCACATATGGGATAAGCTTTTCAGTTAACTCTGGATAAGTTAAAAATCTTGTCCCAGGTTTTAAATCTGCTGCAGGAACTGGAGATCTTGACTGTCCATTTTTTTCAATATATTTATTATCAATTGAATCATGCATCCAACTACCCAAATGCATCTCATAAACTGAAATAGGTTTATTAATTTGACTAGATGAATCTCTATTAGTTATCCAAGAACTATCTTCCCAATTGAAATTATCTAGTTTAGATACTATTGAGCCATTTTGGGGTCTGATTTCATGAAGGAAACCATATGGATCAGCTTTTTCATAAATATGTCCTTCTTGAGTTCTTATTTCATATTTATAAGCATCTCCTTCTTTCATTATTGGCATAAATAACTCCCAAATACCACCCAGCCTTTTTTGCATAGGATGGTGTCTCCCGTCCCAAGAATTTATATCTCCGATTATTGAGATTGATTTTGCATTTGGTGCCCAAATACAGAACATTACTCCTTTTTGATTTGTCTCTTCATGGATGTGAGCCCCCATTTTTTTCCAAATGTGATGGTGGTTACCTTCAGCAAAAAGGTGTCTGTCTAATTCCCCCATCCATTCTTCCCTGTAAGCCCAAGGGTCTTGCTGTGAATGAGAAACTCCTCCTCTTAGTACATTTACTTGATAATTATTTTTGGGGTCTTCAGGAAGTGTTACTTCAAATAGCCATTTATGATTCAACCTAGTTGTTTTATATGTTTTATCTTTAAAAATAATATTTACTTCATCTGCCTCAGGCATCCATACTCTTGTTACCCACTGTCCATTAACGAAATGGGGACCTAAAATATTTAATGGATTATCATTGCAACAATTTTCGAGGTTGAAAGCTTCTGATTTAATCCAGTCTGCTTGAATAGTTTCTTTCATGACTGGTAGCTGTTAAGAAATTAGTTTATCAAATTATCAACCAAATAAAAAAAATTAATTGAAAAATGGAGTCATTCTCAAAAATGTTTTATTAAGTTCAAAACTTAAAGTTATTATTTTGTGATTAATAGTTGGAGCACCAAGCAGATCGTCACCTAATCCTGAATTAACGCCAATAGATGGATATGCAGCAGTTGATATAGATAACCTTAGTTTTGTACCTTTTAAGATCGTAATGTTAGTAGGATGCATGGAGATTTTACAATCACATTTTTCGTCTCTTTGTGAGTTTTTAACTCTTAAAAATCCAGTTGAAAATTGATTAACATTTTTATCATGTTCATTAACTAGAGACAAAGCAAGACATATATCAAAGCTTTTCTTATCACTCTTTACAGAGGTTTCAAGTACAGGTATTCCTGAAAGTTGAAGATCTTTCTCGAAGGAATTGGTTTGAAAAACACCCACATCTAATCTTTTGTCAAAAATATATCTATTAAAAAAACCAGGATTTGGTCCTAAGTGTCCTCCGTCTCCTTGACATGGTCTCCACGGATCATGAACAATTGAAAACCAGCCCGATCCAATTGAATTAAAGAGAAGACTACCCTCAATTATTTCGACATTTGCTGTTCCATTACTTTCAAGACCAAACTTGTAATAATGAATCTCGTCCTGTTTGATTAAATCCCATTTTTTTAATGAAAGATTCCAAATTTTTTTATGTTTAAGAGAACTTGTTTTATTAATTTTTTTATCTGTTTTGAGGTGGGTATCAAAAAAATCTAACAATGTTTTTTGTGATCCCTCCCACCAATTCAGATGAGTAGAATCTCCAATAATTATGTCAGGATTTCCACCTGCTGCTTTTGATTTTTGATAAAGGTCAAATGCTCCTCCTAGATGAGGATCCCAAAGACCACCAATAATTAACATTGGTTTTTTTAACCATGATGAAATTAGTTTTATCTCTAGAAAATCTTTATTTTGATTTAGATTGTTAAGCCATTCAAGTACGAAGTTATTCGGATCATATCTTTTTAAAAGATCTAATCCTTTTCTTAAATAACTTTTATTTTCTAAGGCTGATATTATTTCTTCCCATCCTAAAGAATTATTCTCTCTTTTCATCTTTAACGCAGCTATTTGTAATCCCCAAGCTATATTATTATTCCACCAAAAAGCCCCCCCATCTGAACTCCAATGGTTTTTAAAATCTACCCCCGTCATTGCGGGCGATAAGCAATCAGGAGGCTTTGAATCTTTTGTTCCTGTAAGTTGAGTTAATCCTTGATATGAAAAACCATATAAGCCAAGTTTCCCATTGCATTCTTTTAGAGATCTAACCCATTGATGCGTTTCTGATGTATCACTAGGTTCTTGAGAAAAACCTTTGAATACCCCACCAGATGATCCCTGACCTCTAACATCTTGCACCACTACTATGTATCCCTTTGAAGCCCACCATTCAGGATGAGAATAAGTAATTGTCGAAGCAATTTCTCTTCCATATGGCTGTCTCATTAATAACGCGGGCCAAGAACCTTTATCTTTAGGTGTCCAGATTCTTGATACTAGTTCAACTCCGTCATTTAATTTTAAAGACTTGTCAACCCATTTTACTTCCCGCATTTAAGTGTTTATGTAACCTGAGGACAATGAAGACCAATTACATAAATAGATAGAATCTCAGCATTAATTGGATTCAAATTATTTTTTTTTGAGACAAACTCTATAGCTTTATCTGAACTTGCAGAGATGCCTTTTGAGTTTAATTCTTTAAATTTATTACACATCTTAATTGCATCATTAGGATTCTTTTTGACGCTTTCCAAAAGAGTTGATTGACTTAAAACAGGATTTATATATGTTAAAGATAAAAATAATAATAAAAAAAAGTTATTCATTTATTTAAAATCTTTTCTAAATTCTACATTAAAAAAATCTTTTAACCAAGATATTAAATAGAATTACAGATTTTATTAGCCCTCTTTATCCAATCTTTTAAAGTGGATAAAGTTATATTTGTTTGAGTTTTAGTTCTTAGACTTCTCTCCAATCTTCCAATTCTCTCTTTGAGATCATATGGGTTTAAAACTGAAAGAGATTTAATAGACCCTATCCCACAATGTAATAGTAAATAAGATTCATATGGAGTTATTGAAAGCTCATTTTTAAAATTAGCAATAGCTCTGATTTTCCTTAAATTATTTAATGTACATAATGAATGAGATTTTTGAATGATATTTAATTCAGAATCACTAAGTTGACTTAATCTTGTAAAATCGTCTAATTTCTCTTTAATTAAAAAAGATTTTTCATGTCTAAAATTCTCAGGTAAAATTTCTAAAAAATTTTTTTCTATCATTTATTCATCTAATTCATATTAAAGCTTTTTTCTATTTCTCCAATAATTACTGGCTTACTAACGTCATTGGATATCTTCTCAAGTTTCCTGATTTTAATTTTTACTTTTGATCCTGATCTACTACCTTTTTTAAGATTTTCAGATAATTGTTTTAAAGTAGGGTCAATTGCTTTCTCTGGAAATTCACTATCAGCTTTTGTAACAATTAAATCAAATCCATTATCGTAAACAATTGGAACATATTTTGCTCCATCTATTTTTATATTATCTGTATAACTTTGTATAAATGCCCAACTGCTTAAAGAAAGTAATAATGAAAATATTGTCGCACCTGTAATTCTAAATTTAAAACCAAAGTTAAAAATAAATGCAATCAAAGTAACTAGAAAAAGAAATATTCCTAAAAATCCAAATATTTTAGGTGTATTTGCTAATAGTTCAAAAAAAGACATTTAGTGGCTTTAAACTGATTAATTTCTTATATTTTGTAAGCCTACTCTATTTTGGGATTCTAACTTGAAAAAAATTAGATCTCTAAATTTTAATAAAAAGCTTTTTTTCTTAGGGACTGCTTTGTCAATTAGCTTTATAGGAACTTTTGTATTAAATAAATTTCTTGAAGATTTCTATACTAATAGAAAACCCATACTTGAAAATAGGATAGAAAATTTTTTAAATAAAGAAGTAGATATGGGGGATTATTCTGGGATCAGATTTCTTGGGATATCTTTAAATAATCTAAAAATTATTGATAAAAATAATTCTAGCTCTGAAATCTTAGCTAATAATATCTACGTAGGCATAATGCCAATTAGATCATTTTTGAATCAAAGATGGATTTTTAATATAAAACCAAAAAAAACTAAAATTGAAATAAATAAAGATTTTTTCAAAAGAGGAAAATCTGATGATAATGAAAAAAAATTTATAAAAAGTAAAGTAAACTATGATCTAAATATTAATTTAAATGAATCTGCAAATTTCAAATTAAAGGATATTGGAATAGAGACTAAAGTAAAAGGAAAATTAAGATACAAATCAAAATCTAAACAGTTATTTGGTAATTTTCAGACATATACTAAGGGTAAAGGTAATTTAAATTTAAAATTAAATACTAAATTAAATAAAGACTTTTTGAATCTCGAGATATTATCTCGTGGGATAAACCTAAAGGGATCTAAGTATAGTTTTGGTGATAGGAAATTTGCTATAAGAGGAGGGAAAATTAAATCTAATTTTAAATTTTATAAATCTTCCCAAAAAACGTTTTGCAAAGGCAATCTCTCTTTTAATAACTTAAGGTTGAAAACTAATAATTTAGTAGAGGATATAAAAAGTGATTCTATAAGGTTTTTATGCCAAGGTAATAATATTATCGTGGATACAAAGAATCTTAATTATGGTACTTTAATCTCTGATTTTAATCTTAATGTTCCTTTAAATAAAAATATTAATAATATAAATTTAAAAGGTAATGTTGGATATTTAGATAGTTTAAATCCTGAAATACAACTATCAGGAAATGTACCCTATTGGTTTGATAAAAGGGGCATAAATTTTGGAAAAATTAATTCAAGTTTTATTCTTAATAGAACCCAATTATCTAATTTAAATATTTTTCGTAAAGATAAGATAAGAGGTTTTATTACTGCAAAAGGAGAATTAAAAGGTGAGATAAATAAACCTGATATTAAAATCAATTTCAATGTTGATTATCCTCATTACAAAGGGATAAGAATAAGAGAAATATGGGAGGGTGAGATTAAAAATCAAAATAATAAATATGTAGTAAATATGAAGAATAGATATTCCCCCGTGCCTTCTTTTCTTACCTTTAATCTTGATTCAAAGATTAAGTTAGAGAATATAACTTTTAGCAGAATATTTAATTCTAATAAAGGTAGTATAAATTTAGTTAAAGATGATGATAAGTATCGTTGGAATGCAAATAATTTTCCCTTAGATGAGCTTGAATTGGCTATTGGTAATAATGAATTCGATAGAATTAGTGGAATCGTTAATGGTTCTGGTTTTATATCTAAAGATCAAACTTATTTTGATGGTCGTTTAGCTTGGAGTTTGGGCAAATATAGGAATATAAAGTTTGCTAATTCATTATTTGATTTTGCTCTTGATAATAAATCATTTTTGGTTAATTCATCACTATATCCAATTGATGGAGGTATGATTGACCTTGAATATGATTCTAATAAAGATGATAATTTAAATATAAATTTTAATAATATTAGTACTGGTTGGACATTACAAACAGCAGTCGATATTTTAAATTTTGATAATAAAAAAATTCTTCCTAATAGTAATTCTAGAGCCTTGGATGATATCGAAATTGATAATATTGAAAGCTCATTTTCCGAAAAAAAACTTTTAATAAATAATTTTTTAAATAATGACAATATTTTGGAAGATAAATTTAATTTAAAAAGATATTTAGATAAATTTCAAAGTAGATATGATGCAAATATATCTATAAAAGGAAATAATAAATCTAATCTTATATTAAAAACTAAATTAAATGGATATCTTAATATTGAAAGCGAAAGTAAAAAAAGTTCTAAAGAAAAGTTTTCTCTAGATTTAGAAGGAGGAATTTTTACAGGAAAAGGTTTTTTGAATATTAATAAATTACCTTTAAAAACTATAAATATATTTTTAGATAAACCTAGAGACTTTAAAGGAAATTTGGATATTAATTTAATTTATAATCTAGATAAAAAATTCTTTGCGACTAATATTTCTTCGAATAATACATCAATTAATAATAACCCTATCACATTAGATATTGGAGAAGTTCTCTATGGTGATTCGATTTTTGATTTAGATTTATCTTTTTTATTGAATAATTCAAATATTCCAATAAATATTTCAGGTTCTATTCCTTTGAACAAAAAGGATAAATTAGATTTGAGATTAAATGGTAATGGAAAGTTTATTGAATTAGTAGATATCTTTACCGATGATTATTTCACTTTTAAGAAAGGTGATATAACTCTCAGAATGATAATAAAAGGAACTGTTAATAAACCTATTGCTAATGGTTTTGTTTTTATCAAGGATTCTGAAATTGATATCTATAGTAATGTAATTAAAAATATTAATAGCACTATAATATTTGATTTTGATCAAATAGAAATCAAAAACTTTAAAGCTTCTGATGATGCTTCTGGAAATATTTTTATTAAGGGGGTTTTACCTTTTTATAGTAAAAAGAGTTTGGATAAAAAAGATATTAGCTTATTAACTAATAATTTTAATATTAAATCTAATAATATAAAATTCCTAACTGATTCTAAAATTAATATTAGTGGTTCATTCAAAGAACCAATATTTAGTGGAAATTTAGCATTAAATAATGGGTTTATTAATTTAAATAATGCTGATAAAAAAAATAATAAAAAAAATAATTTTAAAGAAAGAAATTATGAAAGAAATTGGCCAGAGCTATCTTGGGAAAAAGATAAAAATATTGAAATAATTTCTAATGAAACTATATTAAATTCTTTTCTTTTAGGGAAAAATTTCCCAAATTATCTTGAAAATTTAAGTTTTAAGAATCTTAAATTAAAACTTGGGCCAGATTTTAGAATTCAATATGCAGGTATAGTTAAGGCTAATTTAGATACCAAGTTAGATTTAAATTTTAATGGACGGGTTGGAGAAGATTTAAATGCTAGAGGACTTATTAATTTAAGTAAAGGTACAGCAAATTTATATACAACACCATTCAAATTAGATAAAAATAAAGAAAATTATATTTTATTTGCCTCTAGAAGTGGCATTGTTCCTTTTATTAACTTTTCACTAACTAGTAAAGTTCCAGATTCAATAATACCAATTAGTGAAAATAATCAAGATCTTAATATTTCAAGTGGTCTAGATGCGAATGTTAGTTCAAGTGGTTTTGGAGCGGTTGGAATCGGTAATACAAGACTTATAAAAATTGAAGCATCATATGAAGGATTTTTAGATCAATTATCATTTGAGGATGAAAATAGAAAAATACAATTAAGAAGTACTCCAAGTTATAACAGATCTCAAATTATTGGTTTAATTGGAGGAAACTCGGCAAATTTAATAAATAGAGCATTTATTTCTCAACTAAACACGGCAAATGCATTTAATGAGAAATTTCAATTGTCTTTATATCCTGCCCTAATAGAAAATAATGAACCAATTAATAATGTTTTTTCTAATGAAAACCTTGATGTAGATGATACTGATGAATCATCTTCAAATGTTGGCTTGTCTAGTCAAGCTTGGATTGCCGAAATAGGTCTTGATATTACTGATAGAGTTAACTTTGCTATTCAAGCTACTCCAGATAGAGATGATTTACCACCTTTAGGAATACTTACTTTGCAAGCTAATCCAAACTTGGAATTATTAGGTTCTATAGATTCTGAGGGAGAGTGGAAAAGTCAAGTTCAATTATTTTTCAGATATTAATTCCTAAAATAAAAGTTTTAAGAATGCTTATTTTGAATTATTATTAGGTTAATTAAATTAAATTATGACGGATATATTTGAAGTACCAACTCCTGATAATGAACTTTTAGAAAAAGCAAAGCAACTCCGTCTGGCTTCAATTAAAACAAGTCAAACAAATAATGATGATAGAATCAGAGCCTTGAACTTAATGGCTGATTATTTAGAAAAAAACTCTAAAGAAATAATTGAGGCTAATATTGAAGATTATAAAAAAGCAGAAATCAAAGGAATTTCAAAGTCCTTACTTTCTAGATTAAAGCTATCAAAAGAAAAACTTAATTTAGGAATTGAAGGGGTAAGACAAGTTGGGAATTTAATTGATCCAGTTGGTCAAATTCAAATAAAAAGGGAACTTTCTAAAGGTTTAATCCTTGAAAGAAAAACAGTACCCATAGGAGTATTAGGAGTTATTTTTGAATCAAGACCCGATGCTGTTATGCAAATAAGTTCTCTGGCCATTAGATCTGGTAATGGAGTAATGCTAAAAGGGGGAAGTGAAGCAAATTTAACTAATCTTGCAATAGTTTCTGCACTTAAGGAGGGTTTGCAAGATTCAAATCTTGATGAAAATGCAATCTGTCTTCTCACAAGTAGAAAAGATAGTATGGCAATGTTGAATTTAGAAAAATATATAAATTTAATAATTCCAAGAGGAAGCAATGAACTCGTAAAATTTATACAGGAGAATACAGAAATTCCTGTGTTAGGTCATGCTGATGGAATTTGTCATTTATACGTAGATAATGAAGTAAATCTCGATATAGCTTTAAAAGTGGTTTTAGATAGTAAGATCCAATATCCAGCCGCGTGTAATGCTGTTGAGACTCTTTTAATACATAAAGATACTGCCTCTGAATTTTTGAATAAGGCGATTCCAATGTTTAACTCTAACGATGTTAAATTGATTGGAGATAAAAAATCTTTTCAATTGGGTGTTGCTTTTGAAGCTAATTATGAGGACTGGCAAACTGAATATTTAGATCTTATTCTTTCTATAAAAATTGTGAATGATTTAGAAGAAGCAATTGCTCATATACAAAAATTTAGTTCAAAACATACAGATGGAATAATTACGGAAAATATCAGTAATGCTAATAAATTTATGAGCGAGATAGATAGTTCAGGCGTTTTTCATAATTGCTCAACAAGATTCGCAGATGGTTTCAGATATGGCTTTGGAGCAGAAGTTGGAATATCTACACAGACATTGCCCCCAAGAGGCCCAGTAGGACTGGAGGGGCTAGTAACTTACAAGTATTTTTTAAGAGGCGAAGGCCACGTTGTTGATGATTTTTCATCTGGTAAATTAATCTATTCACATAAAGATTTTTAAATCTTAGAAATGGAAACATATCTAAAAATTAAGGATATTAAACTTTGGGCAAGAGTTGGTGTTCTAGAAAAAGAAAGAGACCTAGGCCAACTTTTTAGTTTAGATGTTTTTTTATGGGCTGATTTTGAAAATTGTACTCAAAATGATGATATTAAAAGTACAGTTGATTATTCGAAATTAGTTGAAATATTAAAATATCAATCTAAGAAAATACGTTGCTTAACTATTGAGAAATATTCAAATGAAATTTTAAAAATTATTGTTGAAGAGTTTCAACTTAGCAGAATTAAAATTATATTAACGAAATGTAAACCTCCAATTACTGGTTTTGATGGAGAGGTTTCAATAGTAAGAGTTTTTGAAAATAATTAACGGTATTTTCAATGAGAAATCCCATAATATTAATTCATGGACTCTGGAATACAGCAGATATTTTCTCTTCTATAACTTCTAAACTTGATGAAATTGGAATTGAATATTTTGCCCCAACATTAAAACACGAATATGGAATGACATCTATTGTTGAATTAACTAATTTATTAAATTATTTGATTTTAGAAAAATATGGTTATGAAGAAGAGCTTGATATTTTGGGATTTTCGATGGGTGGAATAATTGGTAGATATTGGATTAAAAAATTGAATGGTTATAAAAGAACGCGAAGATTTATAACTATTGGGTCGCCACATAATGGAACTCTTGCATCCCAATTAATTCCTAAATATCCCTTTAAAGGAATATCTGAGATGAAAATAAATAGTCTTTTATTAAGAGAGCTTTCTAAATACGATTATCTTCTTAATGGAATAAATTGTATTAGTTTTTTTACTTATTGGGATCTTATGGTTTTCCCTGGATGGAGAGCTTGTTTGAATTCGGGTGAGAAAATATCATTAAAGATCTATAAACATAAAAATTTGATAAGAAATCCAGATGCTGTTGATAAAATTATCGACAGACTTCTTAATTAACAGATGATAGACCTAAGTGTCTTATCAAAGATTCGGTTTTTGGTTCTCTCCCTCTAAATAATTTAAATACCTCTAAAGGAGAGAAACTTCCACCAAGACTTAAAATAGTATCCTTGAATTTTTTACCTATGACTTTTATATTTTGATTATTTTCTAAATCAGCCTCTTCAAACATAGAAAAAGCATCTGCGCTTAAAACCTCTGCCCATTTATAAGAATAATATCCAGCTGAATAACCTCCTGCAAATATGTGGCTAAAGCAACAAAGGAACTTATCTTCTCGAATAGGTTCGATTACCGTTGTATTTCTGGCAATTTCTTTTCTTATCTCATCAGCATTTTTACCCTGATTACTATAAATATTGCTATGCAATCTTATATCTGTAATTGCAAAATGTAGTTGTCTTAGAGTAGCCATCCCGCAATTAAAAGTTCTATTCTTAACTAATTTTTCGAAATTCTCATCAGATAGTTTCTCCCCTGTTTTATAGTGTTTCGCAATATTTAATAAAGTGCTTTTGTGAAAACACCAGTTTTCCATAAATTGACTTGGAAGTTCAACAGCATCCCATTCTACATTATTAATACCGGCTGCTTGTGGAAGATTTACTGTGGTAAGCATATGTTGAAGACCATGACCAAATTCATGGAACAAGGTTTGAACTTCATCAAAACTCATCAAACTTGGTTTGTCTTTGGATGGCGGGGTTTGATTACAAACTAAATAAGCAACAGGTAGTGTAATTTTACCAATATTGTTTTTGTTAAGGCATTCGTCCATCCAGGCACCCCCCCTCTTTGACTCGGGACGAGAGTAGGGGTCCAGATAAAATGAAGCTATTTTTTCATCATCTTTATTTAGGATATTAAAAAACAAAACGTCATCATTCCATATAGGAGCTTCATTTATGGCTTCAATTACTTTAATGTCGAAGAGCTTTTCACTAAGTTTAAAAAGACCTTTTAAAACATCATTCAGAGGGAACCAAGGTCTAAGTGATTCTTGATCTAAATTAAGTTTTTTCTTTCTCAGAAGCTCCGACCAATAGCTAATGTCCCATGATTGAAGATTTTCAGAGTTAGGGAATCCATTATCTTTTGAAAACTTATTAAGTCTAACTAATTCATTTTTGGCTGTTTTAAAGGCAGGCTTTCTAATCTCCTCTAAAAGTTTTTCAACATTATTAATTTCCTTTGCCATTTTTGTTGAAAGGCTTAATTCTGCCCAGCTTTCATAACCAAGAAGTTTAGCCTGTTTAGTCCTAAGAGATAGAATTTCTTCAATTATTTGAGAGTTATTTTTTTCTCCATGAGAGGCTCTGCTTACAAAAGCTTTATATAATTTTTCCCTGAGATTACGGTCATTGGCATATGTCATAAACGCGGTATAGGTCGGAATATCTAAAGTTAATCTCCATGGCCCATTTTTTGCATCAGCTTCTCCTTCTTTATTTAAATATTTGTGAGCTGATATTGACATTAGTTCTAAAACCCTTTCTGGGACTCCATCTATTTGAGATTTATCATTCAGGATTAATGACCAAGAATTAGTGGCATCTAAAACATTATTGCTGAAATTTGTAGAAAGTTTTCCAAGCTTTTCAGAAATAACATTGAATTCTTTCTGGGTGTCTTTATTTAATGAAATACCTCTATGTTCCATTTCGAGAATTTCTTTATCTAGAATTCTATTTTTGATTTCATCAAAATTATTTGTTTTTTTAAGCTTTAAAAGAGCATTATAAATAATTTTACTTTGTCCAAAATTATTACTTAAATTAATAATTTCAGGTAGAAACTTTGAGTAAATTTCTCTTAGGCTTTCAGAATTTTTTACTCCATTAAGATGACTTATAACTCCCCAACTCCACCTTAGAATCTCATTTACTTCATTTAAAGGATTAATTACTTTGTCCCACTCTAGATTTTCTTGTTCTAAGTAATTAGATAAAAATTTTTCAATTTTTTTGAAATCTAGATTTATCTTTTCTATTACGCTTGGAAATTCTTGATTAATTCTATCTGAAGAAAATTTGTTAAAATCTGGTAATTCTCCGTAATTAAAAATTGAAGTTTCCATTTTATCAAAGATTAAATTGACTAATATTTGAGATGAACCCAATTAATTTAGCTAAAGTTAGTTGTTGACTGAGAGCATTTGTTGAAGATTCATATAAATTTATAGCAATTTTTGGCCAAAAACCTATTACTAAAGTAGGCAATAATAAACTGAACCCGATTGTCAATTCTCTACCATTCATCTCTTTTACGGTAGCTAGCGCAGGAATTCTAGGTCCGAAAAATACTCTTCTACACATCGAAAGAAGATATATGGGCGTTAGGACAAGACCAATTGCCGCTATAAGAATTGTGATTGATCTGAAAAGAGAGCTAAAACCTTCTTGACTTGTGATTCCTAAAAAAACGGTGATTTCGCTTATAAATCCACTCATTCCTGGTAAGGCCAGAGACGCTAGTGAACTCGCCAAGAAAAAAGCAAATGTTATTGGTAAGACCTTTGCTAAGCCACCCATGTTTGGAATTGACAGAGTATTTGTTCTCTCATAGAAGGAGCCTGTGACGAAGAACATTGCCGCCGCTATTAGTCCGTGACTTATCATTTGTAGCATTGCTCCGCTTATACCTAACGCATCAACTGCTCCAATACCCAGAAGAACAAAACCCATATGACTTACTGAACTACATGCGATTCTTCTTTTCACGTTATCTTGAGCAAATGCATTTAAGGCCCCATAGATTATATTGATAATTCCAAGAATAATTAAAGCAGGTGCAAGTTGTAGATGCACTTCGGGTAATATTTGTACATTGAATCTTAAAAGAGCATATCCCCCCATCTTTAAAAGGATTCCCGCTAGTAACATTGATACTGGAGCATTAGCTTCCCCATGAGCATCAGGTAACCAAGTATGCAATGGGAAGATGGGAAGTTTAACACCAAAACCTATTAGAAAACCTAGATAAGATAATAATGCAAGACTACCTGTAACCTGTTTATTTGTTATTTCGGTAAGATTTAGGGTAAATGTATCACCACTCAACGCAAGTGCAAGTCCGCTTATAAGTATTAGTAATGATGCTAATGCTGTATAAAGAATAAATTTTGTAGCTGCGTATAATTTTTTCTTGCCTCCCCAAATAGCAATAAGAAGATAAACAGGAACCAATTCTAATTCCCAAGCTAAGAAAAACAGTAAGAAATCTTGAGAAAGGAAAACTAGTGCTTGAGCTGAGGCCTGAATTAGTAAAAGAGCAAAATATAAATTAGATTTTTTCTTTATTTTCCAACTAGCTGCAGCTGATAAAAAGGTAATTAATCCGCTCAAAGCTACTAGTGGCGCTGATAGTCCATCTATGCCAAGAGACCATTCTAGGCCTATTGAGGGTAGCCAAGTTAATCTTTCAACAAGTTGTAATGAGCTATTTGTTGTATCAAATTTTTGGAAAAGTACTCCAATTATGAGAAGAAAATCTATAAATAAAAAACTTAATGAGATATTTCTTGGGAGTGTATTATCTTCTCCTTCCTTAGAACTTAAGAAAGGCATTATTAATGCCCCAATTAAGGGTAATAAAACAATAGAGGATAGCAAAGGAAAAGATTCTAAATTCATAGAATAATGAATAATTTTTTTATTCTAGTTGAAGTTGTTCTAGCTTGAGACTATAACATTAAAAACGCCTAAGTAAAACTACTTACCAGAGATGTCTCTGAATTGACTGCCTGTAGTTTGGACGTTCAAATATGGCGCTCTACTTGCTACGCCTGAGTTTTCCCAAGCTTTTACCATGGCTTGACTGACTTCTCTACCATTATCCTTTTTACACAAAGCTAATATACTTGGTCCTGCCCCACTAATTGCACAGCCCAAAGCGCCAGCTTGTAGTGCTGCATCTTTAACTTCCAATCCACCTTTAATAAGCTTCCATCGATATGGTTCATGTAATTTGTCAAACATGCCCTCTTTTATTAATTCATCATTACCTGTTTTTAAGCCGTTTAGTAATAAAGTAAGTGCCCCCATATTTGTTACAGCATCAGAAATAGGTACATTCTTCGGCATTACTCTCCTTGCTTCACTTGTACTTAGACGTATAGCAGGTATTGCAACTACAGTTTTAATGGAATCGTGCCAGTCACATCTAATAATTCTCCATCTCTGAGAAGATGACCTGGCAGTTAAACATAGCCCCCCCAAAAGAGATGGAACTACATTATCAGGATGACCTTCAATATCAATTGCAAGTTCTAAAAGTTTTTCTTTAGGTAAAGGGGAGTTCATAATCGCATTTGCTCCGATTAGTCCTGCAACTATTGCTGTGGCACTACTCCCTAGTCCGCGAGCAGGGGGAACTGCTAATTTAACTCTAGCTTCAAGGGCGAAAGGTTTGATATTGGCACTTTCCCATACTTTCTGCGCAGCCCTAAAAACTAAATTTTCTGGGCCTCCTCTTAAATGATTACCATCAGTACTTTCCATTATCAAATCAAATCGATCTCCCCCTCCATCTATTCTTGTAAATATAAATTCGTTATATAAATCTAATGCTGCACCTAGACAGTCGAATCCAGGACCTAAATTAGCAGTTGTAGAAGGAACTGTTACTATAATTTTTTTTCCTACTTCTGGAGAAGACATATGAAAATTATTCTATTTGTGAAAGCATTTTTGCTCTGCAGGCTGCGCTAAATAATCCAAACTCTTCATCTAAGATTACGTTCACAGGTATATTTTTAAGAATATCTTTTAATCTTCCTTTATCTGAAAATTGTTTCATAAATAAACCTGATTTAAAATTTATGAAATGTTTTGGAGCGGTTCCTCCAGAAATCCATAACCCTCCAAAACATAATTCTTGAAGAGCAACGTCACCCAATAATGAGGCGTAAGCATCTAACCATATTCTCTCCACTTGAATCATTATCTTATCCCCTAGATTCGACAGATTACAAATTTCTTGAGGAAGTTCTTTTCTCAAATTATCAGAAGTTTTTAATTCTTTTAAGTATTTTTGTAGAGGATGGTTTTTGGCATCAGGTTTGCTAAGTCTCCACTCAGCTATTCTTGATAACCCAGTCCCACTTATGATTCTTTCGCAAGATATTCTTTCAACCTTTAAAGAATATTTGAGCCAATTCTTTAATTCCCATTCTAATTCTGACTTTGGCGAGAATTCAACATGACCACCTTCGCTTGCTAAAACTTTTACTTTATTTCCAGATATTATGCCTTTTGCAATGCCTAGACCAGTTCCTGCTCCGACGATTGCATGTAAATCTTTATTGACGCCTACTGACCGGTCTCCATTTTGAATAGCCGAATATTGACTTTTTTTCAAAAAAGGTATTCCATAAATTTGCACTGCAAAATCATTTACTAGCTCGCAATTTTTAAATTTAAATTTCTTTTTTAATTCATCGCCAGAAATATTCCACGATAAATTAATAATTTTAGCATTGTTATTAGATATGGGACCTGCTACCGCAAAACAAGCAGAAAAAGGATGATTAATGTTTTTGCATTCATTTTTTAAGAAATCTTCTAAAATTGTGTCTATTGAATCCCACTCACAAGATAAATATTTTTTTTTAAAAATTAGATTTGGAGTACAAGTATTAACTTCCTTTTTGAAAATTCCTAAAAGAACTTTTGTACCTCCTAGATCACAAGCAAGAAAATTCATCTGTGAAAATTATTCTGTTCTTCCTTTTTTTTCTATTAAATTATTCATTAATTTATAGAGTTCATCTAACTTAAAAATTCCTAAAATTTTTCCATCTAAGGCTCTTAAAGCAACTGAATCAACTTGTTGCTCTTTATCTCCAACAACTGCAATTAACGGAATTCTTCCAATAGTTGCTTCTCTTATCTTATAGCCTATTTTTTCATTTCTAATATCAACTTTCGAACGATATCCCTTACTATTTATTAATTGATTAAATTTCAAACATTTCTCAATATTCCTATCGGTAATACTCAATAAAATTATTTGATAAGGTGCAAGCCAGATTGGAAATTTAGCTTCATATTGTTCTATTAAGATTCCTATAAATCTTTCAAAAGATCCCAAAATTGCCCTGTGTAGCATTACTGGATTTCTTTTTTCGTTATTTAAATCTACATAAGTTGCATCCAATCTTATAGGCATTGAGAAATCAACTTGAATTGTTCCACATTGCCAAACTCTATCAAGACAATCTTTTAAAGAGAATTCTATTTTTGGACCATAAAAAGCTCCTTCTCCAGGCTGTAATTCCCATTTAAGACTTTTATTATCAAGAGCCTTAATAAGTGCCTCTTCTGATTTATCCCAAATATTTTCACTACCCACCCTTTTCTCAGGACGGGTTGATAATTTGATAATAATTTCATCAAAACCAAAAGTTTTATAAACCTCGAAAACAAGATCAATGAAAGTAGACACTTCAGCTTGTATTTGTTCTTCTGTACAGAAAATGTGTGCGTCGTCCTGAGTGAAATTTCTAACTCTCATTAAACCGTGCAATGCACCAGAGGGTTCATTTCTATGACAAGAACCAAATTCAGCAAGGCGAATAGGTAAATCTTTATAACTTTTTAAACCTTGATTAAATACTTGAATATGGCAAGGACAATTCATTGGTTTTATGGCATAAGTTCTATTTTCTGATGCCGTAGTGAACATATCTTCTCTGAATTTATCCCAATGACCTGATTTTTCCCAAAGAGATTTATCAACAGCTTGAGGGGTTTTAATTTCTAGATAATCATTTTTATTAAGTATTTCTCTTACATATTTTTCAAGAACTTGGTAGATTGTCCATCCATTTGGATGCCAAAAAATCATACCTGGAGATTCTTCTTGTATGTGAAAGAGTGAATGCTTTTTCCCAAGTTTTCTATGATCTCTTTTTTCGGCCTCTTCGATTCTTGTTAAGTAATCATTGAGTTCTTTCTCTTTAGCCCAAGCAGTTCCATATATTCTCTGTAATGATTCATTTTCACTATTACCTCTCCAATATGAACCAGATAACTTTAATAATTTAAAATGTCTAAGGTGGCTTGTATTTGGAACATGAGGACCCCTGCACATATCAATATATTCTTCGTGTTTATATAAATTGATGAGACCTTCATCAGGAATTTCTTCAATTATTCTTAATTTAAAAGTTTCATCTCTTTCTTGAAAAGTTTTAATTGCTTCTTTTTTGGTAACTTGTAAAATCTCAACATCATAATTTTTTTTAATTAAGTTATTAATTCTATTTTCTATTTTTATTAAATCCTCAGGCGTAAATCTATATTCCGAAAAAATATCATAATAAAAGCCATTATCAATTACCGGACCAATTGCCATTTTTATATTTGGATAAAGTTGTTTAACGGCATGACCAATCAAATGAGCAAAGGAATGTCTAATTATCTCAATACCTTCTTTATCACGGGATGTAATAATTACCACTTTAGAATCATTATCTATGGGAAGTGTTGCATCAAAAAGAACATCATTTACTTTTCCCGCAATTGTTGCTTTGGCTAAGCCGGTTCCAATACTCTGAGCTATTTCTTTAATCGTTACCGGTTTTTCAAATACTTTTTTAGATCCATCTGGCAATGTTATTTCTGGCATAATTTATTTCTCTATTTCAAAGAATCCTAATTCAGATTTAACTCTACTAAGGGTTTTATTTGCCACTGCTTCAGCTTGCTCTTTACCTTGTATAAGTATCTTATTTAACTCATGTGGATCGTTTATCAGAACCTGATATCGTTCTTGAATAGGTTTAAGCGATTCTATTATTTGTTCTGTAAATATTTTTTTAAATGTCCCCCATCCAGTTTGAGATAAATTTCTCTCTAATTCAGAAACTTCTTTACCACTTAATAAAGAATAAATCATTAAAAGATTTCTGGATTCAGGCCTCTCGGGGTTATTAAATTCCATTCCCATATAACTATCACTTTTAGCTCTTTTTATTTTTTTTGTAATTATTTCAGGAGTATCTAATAAATTTATTCTACTACCCTCGTTAATGTCACTTTTGCTCATTTTTTTAGATCCATCATTTAAGCTCATTATCTTTGAACCTTTTTTCATAATTATTGGCTGAGGAATTTTTAATATGTTTTCTTCCTTACTAAATTTGGCATTAATTCTCTGTTGTGCAATATCTCTCGCAAGTTCTAAGTGTTGTTTTTGATCTTCCCCTACTGGAACATAATCAGCATCATATAATAAAATATCCGCAGCCATTAAGATTGGATAATCAAATAATCCAATAGAAACATTATTTCCTTGTTGAACAGATTTTTCCTTGAATTGGATCATTCTTTCCATCCAATTTATAGGAGTCATGCAATTTAATATCCAACAAAGTTCTGAATGTGCAGATATCTGGCTTTGAACAAAAATAGAACAAATTTTAGGATTTATACCACAAGCAATATATAAAGCTGCAGTGGAAAGTGTATTTTTAGAAAGTTGTTTGGGGTCGTATTCTGTAGTAATTGCATGTAAATCAACTACACAAAGGAATGTTTCATGCTTCTCTTGGAGTTCAACCCAATTGTTTATAGCTCCAAGCCAGTTACCAATATGTAAATCTCCTGTAGGTTGAACTCCAGAAAGAATCCTTTTTTTATTTGTCATCCACTTCTTCTTGTTCTTTTTTGATTTCTTTGATTTCTTGTTTAAGTTCTTCTTTGTTAGGTTGAGTCTGTTCACTAGGTGTATTTTTAACTGGCCTTGCAAAAGGATCAGGAACTACTTTTTCACTTCTTTTTTCAGAAGCTGTCGCCTTACCCGATAACGATGTGTTTTTGTTATTTCTCGCAAATTTTGTTATCGATTCCATTAAATCTTTATCTTCAATCATTTCGCTAAGTGTTCTAACTGAAAATCCTAAAACTGCGACTGTCGACTTGAGTTGAAAAGCCTCCTGTATTGATCTAACAGCTTTCATTTCATTATCACTTAATCTTATTCGAAATCCTCCTCCATCTCTATTTCCTCCAGATCTGTTCCTATAGCTAGATCTATCATTATTACCACGGCTTCTGTAGTTCTCTTGACCATAATTATTGTCGTAATTGGAATTTGACATCTTAGAGATTCCTTTTTTTTATTTAAACAGTCTATTAACTTACCACCTAGTTATGCAAGAAGTCTTAAATTGAACTTTTAAAATTTTATCCATAATTGAAGAGTTATGTAATCTTTCTTTTTTTCATTCACAACTTGCACTAAAGTAAAAGGAGAAGGATATTAAATTATTGTGTTTGATATTAGTAAAGAAAACTTTTTTAAAGATTTAATAAAGTTCCCCAAAAAAAATATATTCATAATTCTACTTTTTTTAGGTTTTGGAGAATGGTTTTTAAGTGATTTAATAAATTTTGCAGGAGGTTCAATAGGCTTTTTTATTTTATGTTTTGGGGGATATTTTTACTTAAAGAGTGAAAAGCCAAAATTTAATGAGCCAAAGGACTTAGATGGTTGGATAAAACTTTGTAATGAAGATTTAGATTTCTTCGAGGAAATTGAATTACATAATAATTTAGAAAAACAAAATATTAATAGAAAAAAAGCTCTTGAATTAATACTAAATAGAGAGAAAAAAGAGGAGATTTATTGTATTGGGCAGAAGAATTTTGAGTCGAATGCAACATTATTTAAAAATTACTTTAAAGAAGATAAGTTTAAATTGAATTTTATGGAAAAACTTCCAAAATATAATTCTTCTGAAATTGTTCCTGAAGTAATTTTAAATAGCGATGCTATTTTGTATTTTTTAAAATTACCTTTATCCGCTAATGATTTTTTGTGGTTAGAAAAACTTCCTAATAATATGCCCATTTGGTTAGTTGCATCATTTACAAAAGGATTAGATTTAAATAATGAAATAGAGGAAGTTAAGGCTCAGATTTCAGGAGAATATGCAAACAGAATAATTAGATTTGACAAAACTAAAAATAGCTTTGCAAATATACCTTTTTCTTTGCGTAAGTTTTTTATAAGTTCAAATAATAATATTGAAAATACTAAAAAAAGACTTTTGAAGAGATTGCATACGAATTGGCAATCTGAGATTGAGGGAATAAGAAGAATGCAGTTGAAGGATTTACAGAGGAGAAATCAAATTATCGTGGCTACTTCTGTTTTCTTGTCTCCGATTCCATCAATAGATGTCTTATCAATGACTGTTTTAAATTCCTTAATGATTAAAGAAATTAAGTCTATATGGGGATGTAATTGGTCTCCAGAAATATTGGATAAAGTATCAAAACAAATAATCAAGACTGCAATTGCACAGGGAGTAATTGAATGGAGTGGTCAGACTTTAATAGGCTTAACAAAATTGCATGGCCCAAATTGGTTAGTAACTGGGGCATTCCAAGCAATAAGCGCAGCATATTTAACAAGAGTAGTATCAAGTTCATTGGCCGATTTCATGGCTTTAACAAAAGGAGTCTCAGAACCTGATTTGGAATTTATAAAAGAAAACTCTGATAAGATCGTTGAAAGAGCCTTTGAAAATGAAAAAATAAATTGGAAATCTTTGATACCAGAGTTAAATATTCCATTGATTCGACTCACCTAATAATTCCAAAAATTAAACTTGTCGTAAAGAAAATTATGAAAAAAAAGTTATTACTCTTTGTCTTTTCTTTTCTAATATTTCTTACTGCAAATTCTTGCAAAAGGACTGTGTTTGAAAATGAAACTAACAAAGAAGTAATTTTGGCAAGTTTTACAGTCCTGGCAGATATTATTGAAAATGTTGCTAAAGAGGAGTTTGTTGTTAAATCAATTACTAAACCAGGAGTTGAAGTTCATGGTTATCAGCCAACTCCAAGTGATCTTATAAAAGCTTCCAAAGCCTTTGTTTTTATTGATAATGGATTTGGATTTGAATTGTGGGCTGAGAAATTTGTTTCAAACTTACAAATTAAGAGAGTAACTATTTCAAATAAATTAGAACCGATTTTTATAAGTGAAGATTTCTATAAAGGTAAACCTAATCCTCATGCGTGGATTTCTCCTAAAAGGGGAATGATTTATGTAGATGTTATCGTTGATTCTTTATCAGAATTTAAGCCATCGGAAGCAGAATCATTTAAGAATAACGGACGAATCTACAAGAATAAAATCGCTAAAATAGATAAAGATTTTTCACTTTTTATTAATAATCTTGAGAAAAATAATAGGTATCTAGTAACTTGTGAAGGAGCATTTTCTTATCTCACAAATGATTACGGATTAAAAGAAGCTTATTTATGGCCAGTTAATGCTGAGAGTCAAATTACACCGAAAAGAATGGCAAGAACAATTTCTTTGGTAAAAAATAAAAATATCCCATCGGTCTTTTGTGAAAGCACTGTAAGTAATGAATCACAAATGGTTGTTGCCAGTGAAACAGGAGCAAAGTTTGGGGGAGATCTTTTTGTTGATTCCCTTTCTCAAGATAATAAGAGTGCTAATACTTATTTAAAAATGCTTGAACATAATTTGACTCTTATTAAAAAAGGCCTCAATTAAAAATATGGATGAACTTAATTATAAAAGTTATAGAATTGAGGCAGAAAATATCTGTGTTGATTATCACGGAAAAGTTGCTTTATATGATGCGAATTTAAGATTAAAGGCTGGACAAATTTGTGGATTAGTAGGAATGAATGGTGCGGGGAAAACAACTTTTTTTAATGCCTTAACTGGTTTTGTAAATATCTCAAAAGGTAAAATAAGAATAAATGGTGAGTCTTTAAGAATTGCTCAACAAGAACAGTCAATTGCATATGTTCCTCAAAGTGAAGGAATTGATAGTCAATTTCCAGTAAGTGTATGGGATGTTGTAATGATGGGTCGATATGGGTCAATGAATATTCTGAGATCGCCAAGAGAATCAGATATTCAAGCTGTTAAGGATGCTATAGAAAGAGTTGATCTTATGGAATTTTCATCTACCCCAATTGGCAATTTATCTGGGGGACAAAGGAAAAGAACTTTTTTAGCAAGAGCTATTGCACAACGGGCATCAATACTATTACTTGATGAACCCTTTGCGGGAGTTGATATTAGAACTGAGAAACTTATCTCAGAATTATTTATTCAATTTAAAAATGAGGGGAAAACAATTTTGATATCTACTCATGATATGATTCATGTTCGTGAATTTTGTGATTTAGTTATTTTAATAAATAAGACAGTTGTTGCATATGGAGAGACTTCGGAAGTATTTACCCCAGAAAATATTACAAGTACTTTTGGAGGGATGTCGCCAGATGTCTTGTTTGGACCTGAATCTTAAAATCTAGTTTTATGGATCTATGCTTTTTATCTACAAACTTAACTTCTTTTGTTGCAGATCCTTTATCTCATGAATTTATGAGAAAAGCTCTATTGATGAGCTCATTAGTAGCAGCTGTTTGTGGATTTTTATCTAGTTATTTAACACTTAAAGGTTGGGCTTTAATGGGAGATGCGGTATCTCACTCTGTAATGCCTGGTGTTGTTGTGGCTTATGCTTTGGGACTTCCTTTCTCGCTTGGGGCTTTCATTTTTGGAGTGGGTTCTGTAGCTTTAATAGGCTTTGTTAAACAAAAATCCAGAGTTAAAGAAGATACCGTAATTGGCTTGGTTTTCACAGGATTTTTTGCTCTTGGAATAGTTTTAGTTTCAAAGATTAAAAGTAATATTGATCTTCACTCAATTCTTTTTGGTAGCCCTCTAGGGATTTCTCTCTCAGATGTAAAACAGACGGTATTTATTTCTCTATTAGTGGTAATTCTATTGTCAGTTTTTAGGAAAGACTTAATACTTTATTGTTTTGATCCAAGACACGCAAAAACAGTAGGAATTAATGTCTTATTTCTTCATTATTTATTACTTACATGCTTGTCTTTAGCGGCTGTAGTTGGATTACAATCTGTTGGAATAGTTCTGGTTGTTGCAATGCTGATTACTCCTGGTGCAACGGCATATTTATTAACAGATAAGTTTGATAATATGACCATCATTTCAGTAATTAGTGCAATCATTTCAAGTGTATTTGGTATTTATTTTAGCTTTTGGTTTGATCTTGAAACTGGCGGCTCAATTGTATTAGTTCAAACGTTTATATTTTTATTTGCTTTTTTATTTGCTCCAAGATACGGGATATTTAAATTTAAAAAATTATTTTCTAGTTATTAGTGAAAAATGGAAAATTACCTAAATAATAAAAGTTGGAATTGGTGGCCTTTATTTCCCCTATATCCGTATGGAAAAAAGAAAACTATTCTTAGAGAAATAATTCCTAACGAAATATGGTCCTTGGAACAGATTCAGGGTTTATATTATGTTGCAGTGCCAATCAGAATGACAATAATTAAGGTTAATAATGGACTAATGCTAATTAACCCTTTACCCCCTACGAAGGAACTTGTAAATGCATTAGAAGAATTAATTTCCATTTATGGAAAAGTAAAAACAATTGTGCTCCCTAGTGCTTCTGGATTAGAACATAAAATTGGATTGCCAGCATTAGTTAGAGTTTTCAAGGATGCTGAGATTTGGTTATGTCCTGGCCAATGGAGTTTTCCTATTAATCTTCCTTTAGATTTTCTTGGAATCCCGTCGAAGCGGACAAAGATACTTTTTAAAGATGGAACTCCTTATAAAGAATGTTTTAAATGGTCTTCATTAGGGCCTTTAAATTTAGGACTTGGAACATACCAGGAGGTGAGTTGTTTTCATCTTTCAACAAGGACACTACATGTTACAGACGCAATAGTTGGCATCGAATCAACGCCTCCAGAAATATTTGACTTCGACCCAACCCCTTTATTATTTCATTCGAGAGATAGAGGCGATGAACCTATTCTTGATAACGTTGAATCTAGAAAAAAAGGTTGGGCAAGAATTGTATTATTTTCATCCTTTTTAAAACCAGGAAAATTAAATATTCCCTCTCTGAAACAAATTATCAAATACTCTTTTAAAGAAGGTCTTCGAAATAAGAAATCACATTTTGGAATTTACCCTTTTTTATGGGATGAAGATTGGGAATCATCTTTGGTTGAAATAATGGGTGAAAATGTTCCAAAAATTCAGATTGCTCCTGTTTTGCAAAATTTAATATTTCCTAGATCAAAACAAGTACTTCTTGGATGGCTAGAAAAAATTAAAACTTATGAAAACATGGAATATTTGATATCAGCTCATTATTCTGCCCCTATTAATTTCAAAGAAGAAAATTGTCAGAATTTAATAGATGAAATTAATTCAGATAAATGGAATAAATTACCAGATGATAATAAATTCCTTGTTAATTTATATAAAAAATTATTTGAATTAGGGATAATTCCAAAAAAAGTAAATGTTTAGAGATTTACTCTTCCTCAATGGACATTTCTTCATCACTTTTTAGTGATTGTTCAAGCTCTTTCCTTTGCTCCATTTGTCTCAAGAAATATCCTGTCATCATTGCAGAAGAAAGTAAATTAGCGATATTATCTTTTGAAGATGTTATTTTTACATCAAATTGATCAGATGGCAACATCCCTAGGAGACCTTGAACATTGTGCCTTATTATTTCTTGAATATCTTCACTAGCCGATTTGGCTACTCTCTGCAAAACTTCTGGAGACTGTTTTTGTAGGTATTGAATCAAATCATTCTCATCATTTGGATCATTATTTTCAGTAGCTAGAAATTCAGGATTGAACATTTATGCATCTTCAACTTATAAAAACCCTACAACACCATGAACCCTTTAACCTACATTATTAAGACCAGGGAACCGAATAGGCCCAATTTTATTTAATGGCCAATATCTAAAAATAGCCTTTCCTATTACTTTTTCATAAGGAAGAAATCCCCATATATGTGAATCCATACTGTTATTTCTGTTATCTCCCATTACCCATAGTGATTTCTCAGGAACATAATATGGACCTATTGAATAGTTGATGTTCTTATCAGAAATATAATTATTTTGAGCAATATCATTTAAATATAAATTACCTTCTTTTACTTCTATTTTGTCTCCAGGGACCCCAATTACCCTTTTGATTAACGCAATATCTGATTCATACCCAGCTTCAATTAATTGTTCTGGAACATTAAAAACAATGATTTTATTTTTTAATTTAGATAAGTTTGATTTAGAAGTGATTTTTGGAGTTAACTTTTCAACTAATATTTTGTCTTGGATTTGAAGGGTCGGGAGCATAGATCCTGAGGGAATCCACCTTGGTTCGATTACTTGCCATCGTATAATTAAAGCAATTATTATCCAAATAAAAAGATTTTTAAAATCATTTATTATTGAACTTTTTTTCCCTTCTGGATTTTGCATTGTTTAATTATTTATTTGTAAAAAGGAATTTCTAAAGTATTTATATAAATTATGACATCATCTATAGAATGCCAAAATTTCTTTAGAAGTTTACAACTTTTAGATCTTTTTACAAAAATAGGGGTTAAAAATTTAATTTTATGTCCAGGCAGTAGATCAGCTCCTTTAGCAATAGCCGCAGGAGAGTTAAATAAACGTAGGATCTTAAATGTATTTAATTCCATAGACGAGAGATCTGCTGGGTTTCATTCACTTGGAATTTCTACTGCATCTGGAGATGTTTCATTAGTTGTTACGACATCTGGAACTGCAGTTGGTAATTTATTGCCTGCGGCCATTGAAGCAGATAAATCATGTAAATCAATTGTATTTATAACAGCTGATAGACCTTCAAGGTTAAAAAATTGTGGTTCTAATCAAACAGTAAATCAAGAGGAATTTTTGAATTCAGTTTGTAGAAGTAATTTGAGTACTAATTTAAATGGAATTCATGAAAATAATGATGATGACATTTTGAAAATAGTAAAAACTATAAAAAAACAAATACTCCAATCGCCTGGACCTATTCATTTAAATATTCCATTTGAAAAACCTTTAGATATATCTTTGAATAATAAAAAAAAGAATTTCGAGGTTTTTGAAAGATTTTATTTAAATAAAACCTATCAATTCTTAAAACATGATAATCAGAACAAAAATATTAAATTTTCTGAAAAATTTTTTAAAAGGATAAATCTGTCTAATCCTGGAATTATTATTGTTGGCCCATATCAGGGTTCTACTAAAGATTTGGATTCTTTTAATAGTGCTTTAAAAAAATTACAAGAAATTACAGGATGGCCTGTTCTTGTTGATCCTGTTTCAGGCGTTTCAGCTGAATTGAGAGGTTTAGTTGAAAATTGGGAATTAATTCTTAAAACAAATAAAAATATTATTCAATGTGATCAGATCTTGAGGCTTGGTCCTCTTTCGTCTTCTAATGATTTAGAGGATTTTTTATTAAATTTTGAAGGGTTACAAATTCTTGTAAAAGAAAATAATATAAGAAAACTAGATCCTATAAAAAAATCTTTAGAATATGATTTTGGAATAAGAAATTTTGTTAACCAACTTTTAGGAGCATTTTCAAATGATAAAAACAAGAGTAAACCTTTAATCAATTTGGGAAAAATCTTAATCAAAGAAGGGGCAAAAATAAGAGAAATTTTAAAAGAACAACTATTTTCAAATACTGAAATAACAGAATATAAACTTGCAAATTTTGTACCAAAAATTTGGCCAGAAAATTATCCTATTATGCTCTCAGCTAGCAGTCCTATTAGAGATTGGCTAACATTCTCTGAAAATGCGACTTTAACAAGGGAATGTTTTAGCTTCAGAGGGGCTTCAGGTATAGATGGAACTTTATCACTTGCTTTAGGTATTGCAAGAATAACTAAACCTGTACTTCTGGTAACTGGAGATTTGGCATTAATTCATGATATCAATGGGTTCCTCATTGAAAATGCAATTGAATTAAATTTAACTATCTTATTAATCAACAATAATGGTGGAAATATATTTAATAATTTATATAAATATAATTTAGAAGAAGAGGAATTAAAGAAACTTTTCATAATGCCTAAATCTATAAATTGGGAAAACCTAGCAAAAGGTTATCAAGTACCAATTAAAAATGTTTCAGATTTGAATAAATTAAGAGAAGCTTTTGAATGGAGCCTTTCTATGCAAAAATCAGTAATAATTAAAGTCGATATTAATGTTGAAAATGAAATGAAAGGAAGAAATTTAATCTTAAAAAAAATTCTCACAAGTTAATGAATTTACTTTTTCAAACTATCTAAATCTATGAAAATTTTACCTGGAAAAACTAACTCAAATTGGACAGAATGGAAATCCTATGAAGATATCTTGTTTCATAATAGTGGAGATGGGATAGCAAGAATCGCAATTAATCGACCTGAGAAAAGAAACGCATTTCGTCCAAAAACGATTTGTGAGATGTTAGATGCTTTCAATCTTGTTAGAAACGATGAGAAGATCGGAGTTGTACTTCTAACAGGTGCAGGTCCAGATAAAAGAGGGGTGTTTTCGTTTTGTTCAGGAGGGGATCAAAGTATTAGAGGTCAAAATGGATACGAAGATGATGAGGGTAATCAAAGACTAAATGTATTGGAATTGCAAAGGTTAATAAAAACTTTACCTAAAGTGGTTATAGCTTTAGTGCCCGGTTTCGCAATAGGGGGAGGGCAAGTTCTACAGCTTGTTTGTGATCTAAGTATTGCGTCTGAAAATGCAATATTTGGACAAACAGGTCCTAGAGTTGGGAGCTTTGATGCAGGATTTGGATCAAGCTATTTAGCAAGATTGGTGGGACAAAGAAAGGCAAGAGAAATTTGGTTTTTGTGTAGAAAATATAATTCTAAAGAAGCCTTAGAAATGGGATTGGTAAATGCGATTACAAAGATTGAAGAATTAGAAGCTGAGGGTGTAATCTGGGCAAGAGAGATTCTACGAAATAGTCCAACTGCTATTCGAATACTTAAGGCGTCATTTAATGCTGAGTGTGATGGAATAGCAGGTATTCAAGAATTATCTGGGTACACAACTCAGTTATTTTATTCGACGGATGAAGCAAAAGAGGGCAGAGATGCCTTCCTTGAGAAAAGGCCACCTGATTTTTCTGATTACGGATGGACTCCTTAATAGCTTCTTACTCTTAAAAGCACTTTTTATAATAAATAATCTAATGAGAATTCTTCTTGCTGCTGCTGAATGCGCTCCAATGATCAAAGTTGGGGGCATGGGAGATGTAGTTGGTTCATTACCACCCTCATTGATAAAACTTGGTCACGATGTAAGAGTTATAATCCCTGGCTATGGTAAATTATGGAATCTACTAGAAGTATCAAGCGAACCAGTATTTAGAGCAAATACTATGGGAAATGATTTCTCTGTGTATGAAGCAAACCATCCAATACATAATTACGTAATCTACCTAGTTGGACATCCAACTTTTGATTCGGGCCAAATATATGGAGGAGAAGATGAAGATTGGCGATTTACATTTTTTGCTAGTGCTACTGCTGAATTTTCCTGGAATTGTTGGAAGCCCCAAGTTCTACATTGCCATGATTGGCACACGGGTATGATTCCAGTATGGATGCATCAAGATCCTGAAGTAAGTACTGTTTTTACGATACATAATTTAAAATATCAAGGACCATGGAGATGGAAGCTTGAAAAAATGACCTGGTGTCCATGGTATATGCATGGAGATCATACAATGGCTGCTGCAATGTTATACGCAGATAGAGTTAATGCAGTTTCTCCAACATATGCTGATGAGATAAAAACTCATGAGTATGGAGAAAGTCTTGAGGGCTTATTGAATTATATTTCTGGGAAATTAAGAGGTATCCTCAACGGGATTGATCTAAATGAATGGGATCCTGATAAAGATAAAGTGTTACCTGCACAATTCAATATTAAAAATTTAGAAAGTAGATCAGAAAATAAGATTATTCTTCAGAAAGAAATGGGTCTTGAGGTCAATAGTAAAAAATATCTTTTAGGTATGGTAAGTAGGCTAGTGGACCAAAAAGGTGTTGATTTGGTTTTGCAAGTTTCCCGAAGATTACTCGCATATACAGATTCTCAAATTGCTATTCTAGGTACAGGCGATAGATCTTTAGAATCTGGATTATGGCAATTAGCCTTAGATTATCCTGGAAGATTTTCAGTATTTCTTACTTATGATGATTCTTTATCAAGACTTATATATGGAGGATCTGATGCATTCTTAATGCCAAGCCGATTTGAACCCTGCGGCATCAGTCAATTACTTGCTATGAGATATGGATCAATTCCAATAGTAAGAAGAGTTGGAGGCTTGGTTGATACTGTTTTGCCTCATGATCCAGAAAATAATAGTGGTACAGGTTTTTGTTTTGATCGATTTGAACCGATTGACTTTTATACTGCTCTAGTAAGATCGTGGGAGGCATTTAGGCATAAAGAAAGTTGGAAATCATTACAGCTCAGAGCTATGAGTCAAGAATTTAGTTGGCAGAGATCGGCATTAGAATATGAATCGATGTATAAAGATGTATGTGGCATAAAGGCGCCATCTCCAGATATTGCTGAAATTGAAAAATTTTCTTATGGGCAATCTGCTGATCCTTCTCTTAAAAAAATGTGATCTAAGTTTTAATGGATTTTTCTGTACCTGATGTTAATAAGATTTTAGGTAATATAAAAAATTGGGATAATCTTACAAATCAATTTCAAAGTTTTAAAAATATAAGTCTAGATAGTCGTACAATATTAAGTTGCGAACTTTTTATTGCTATAAAAGGTACAAATTTTGATGGACATAATTTTCTTAATGAGGTTATAAAAAAAGGAGGAAAAGCTGTTGTAATTAAAGATGGGATGCAGAATTTATTACCTAATAAGTTCCCTTTTTGGACCGTTCCAGATACTTTAGAGGCTTTTCAGAAATTAGCATTATTTAAAAGAAGAAAATTAAATATACCTGTTGTAGGAATTACAGGATCAGTTGGTAAAACAACTACAAAAGAAATGATGGGAGAGGTTTTAAAGCAATTAGGGAAAATTAAATTAAGTCAGTTAAATTTTAATAATGAAATTGGGGTAGGCCTCACCATACTTGATTCTGACTTGAAAGATAAAACTTTAATACTTGAGATGGGAATGAGAGGCCTTGGGCAGATTGAAAATTTGTCCAAATTTTCTGAACCTGATATCGCAGTTATTACAAATATTGGAAGCTCACATATTGGAATACTAGGCTCAAAAGAAAATATCACTAATGCAAAATGCGAAATAACTAAACATTTAAACCCAAAGGGCGTTGTAATTATTCCTGCAAATGATTTGCTTTTAGAGGAAACTTTAAAAAAAAATTGGAATGGAAGAATTATTAAAGTAGAACTAATAGATAGAAATCAAAAAGCTCGGAGTATTAATAAAAGTAATTTACAAGGATTTTTTAATAGATCTAATAATTCTGTAATCATAGAAGGTAAAATCTTTGAAATATCTTTTCAAGGTTTTCACAATGCATTTAATTTTTTATTTGTGTATGCGGTTGCAAAAGAGTTAGGAATAGAATTCAAAAATACTAACAAATTTAATTTTGTCAGTTTAAACGGAAGGAATAAAATCCTGAAATCAACCAAAACAACTATATATGATGAAACCTATAACGCTTCTCCAGAATCAGTAAAAGCATGTATTGATAATTTATTAGATAATCCAAATAATCATTTTTTAATTTTTGGTAGTATGCAGGAATTAGGTAATAAAAGTAAAAAATACCATAAGTATCTTTTTGACTTAATAAATAGATCAGACATAAAAAAATGTATTTTTATTTGTGATAAAAATGAAGAAATCTATTATGCAGATTATTTAAAAAATAGTACTAAATTTTTATTCCTTAATGAGATAAACAAAGTTGGTGAAACTATAAATAAATATACAAAAAAGGGCGATTTCATCCTTATTAAAGGTAGCCGTTGTTGGCAGCTTGAAAAAGTTATTAAATCAATTGATTAATTTTAGGATTTGTTTTTTTTCCAATTTTCAATATTTACTTGTTTGCTTCTCGCAATAGCTAAGGAATTATTTTGAGAATCTTTAGTAATCACTGAGCCTGCTCCAGTAGTTACTGAGTCACCAAGATTAATAGGCGCTATTAAAACTGTATTGGCTCCAATACTAGAGTTTTTACCAATATTTGTTTGATATTTCTTGGCGCCATCAAAATTTGCTGTAATAGTTCCTGCTCCTATATTGGTATATTTTCCAACTTTAGAATCTCCAATATAACTAAGATGATTAACCTTAACTTCCTCATCTAATTTGCTATTTTTTATCTCAACAAAATTTCCAATTTTGCTGTGAGAAGAAATTTCACAATTTGGTCTTATTTGACTGTAAGGACCAATTTTTACATGGTCCATTATTTTGGAATTAAAAATCGTTGAATTTATAATTTCGCAATTATCATGAATTACCGTATCTTTTATAAAAGAATTTGGGCCTATTTTACAGTTATTAGAAATTTTAGAATTTCCTCTTATATGAGTATTTGCTTCGATTATTACATCGAGACCTATTATTGACTCTTCACTTATTGTGCAACTCGCTGGATTGATAATAGTTACTCCTCCAAGCATATGTTTCTTTTTAATTAAGGTTTGAATAGTTTCTTCGCATTCTGATAATTGAACTCTATTATTAATTCCTTGAAGTTCTCCATTGTCTTCAACTTCAAAGCTATAGGAATTTTTTAGTAAGGCAATAGTGTCAGTTAAATAGATTTCTTTTTGTTTATTGTTACTTTTTAAAGTATTAATTATCTTTGATAGACTTTTCCAACTAAAGCAGTAAATTCCCGCATTCGTCAATAAATTAGAACGTTCATGTTTATTGCAATCTTTTTCTTCGACTATCCTTTCAATTAAATTATTTTCAGTAAATACTCTTCCATATCCATGAGGATCTTTTTTTCTAGAAGTTATTAAGGAAACATCGGCTTTTTTTGATTCATGATATTTGATAAGGCCTTTCAAAGTTTCGGCTTTGATAAGTGGCACATCCCCATTAAGAACCATTAATTTACCGTCATGTTTTTTAACTTGCTGAGAGAGAACTTGAATAGCATGTCCTGTTCCTTTTTGAGGATTTTGAACAATAAAGTGAATGTTTTTATTTTTAAGTACCGAATCTTCAACCTCCTTTGATTTGTGACCAACGATGATAAATATTTTATCTGGCTTTAATTCATTACAAGAATTGATAACTCTTTGAAGAAGAGTTTTACCAGATAATTTATGTAATACTTTTGGAAGTGTGCTCGCCATCCTAGTACCCTTACCTGCAGCTAATATCGCAACAGTTAGCATATTTATTCAGATAATTTATCTAAATTTTACTGTTTAAGTTCTATTTCGTCATGCCCCATTTATCTCTCCATTTTTTTGAAGTCTCTAGATTAGATAACAATTGCTCTTGAACTCTTTTTTGGATGATATCTTTTTTATTTGAACTTAAAGTAGGATCACGATATGGGATACTTGCTTTAGTCAATAAATGTTCCTCTTCCATCGAAGATAAATTTTTAAAATATAAATTATTTTGGATAGCTTTTTTGTCAATAATTTTTACCGCAATTGTTCCGTTACTCCATAGATTTTTAGAGATTAAATTTGGCTTAATATTAAAAATGTTCAAACCAAAATCTTTTAATGTTCTTCTTATCGCAGCTGAACAAGAGTAGGTTATTAAATATCCTTGAGGATTAAGTTTTTGAGTCACTTTTGATAGAAATTCAACTGACCAAACTTGAGGACATTTTTGAGGCGAAAACCCATCTAAATAAATTAAATCGAATTTAATATTTGCAGGAATATTTTTTATTTTTTTTCTGGCATCGCCCCATAAAATATCACATACAAAAGATTGATCTTTATATTTAGAATTCTTTGATAATTCTTTAAATATTTTTAAAACTTTTGGATGCCATAACTTTTGAAATGATTTATTTTCTAAAGAATACTTCAGAGGCTTTTTGTCAATCTCTAAAGCGTACCAATTTATAAAAGAATTTTGTCTAATAAGGTTATTAAATAATGAAGCTGAATTGTATCCTAGACCGAAGCAGATATCTAAAACGTTTAAAGACTTATCGTTAAATCTTTTTAAATCGGAGGGATTTATGAACTTAATTTCAGTTTCTTTTAGAGCTCCTTCTAGACTATGAAAATTCTCTTGAAAAATATGACTCCTTAGAGTGAAACTCCCGTCTTTAGTTAAGATCTCTTTTAATTCTGACAAGAATTCTCTCGGATCAGTTAATTAGTTTTTCTAGATCGTCCCAAAAAGTTGGATAGGAAACTCTAGAGGCCTCTGCTCTTAAAATCTTTGAGGAGCCTTTAGCTAAAAGTGAAGCAATAGCAAGGCTCATTGATACTCGATGATCAGTTTCACTATCAACTTCAGCAGAATGAAACTTAGAATCACCATTAATGATTAAACCATCTTCCTTTTCTATAATATTCGCACCAAATTTTTTTAGTTGGGTTGCCATAACTTTTAATCGGTCTGTTTCTTTGACTCTTAATTCTTTTGCATCTTTAATTTCTGAAACTCCACCACAAAAACAAGCTGCTACTGTAAGGATTGGAATTTCATCTATAAGTTTTGGAAGAATATCTCCTTCTACTTTAAAAGGTTTTAAATTACTTACATATTTTACATTTATAGAACCTATGGGTTCTCCTGCAATTGTAGATTTGTCTATAATTTTATAGTTGCATCCCATTTCATCCATTACATTCAATATCCCTGTTCTCGTTGGATTCAGCCCTACATTTTTAATAACAATTTCAGATTCTGGTACTATTGATGCGGCAATCATCCAGAAAGCTGCAGAGCTAATGTCTCCTGGAATCAATATATTTTGACCTGTCAAATTATTACCTGATTTTATTACTATATTTCTTCCTAATTCTCCTCTTATATTTATGTCGGCCCCAAATGCTTTAAGCATTCTTTCAGTATGATCTCTCGAGGATGCAGGCTCAATAACTGAAGTAGTTCCAGAGGCATTTAACCCTGCTAATAATATCGCAGATTTAACTTGAGCACTTGCTACTGGAGTTCCAATTACACAACCTTTTAGCCTATTCCCAGTAATAGAAATAGGAGCTTTTGACCCGTTTTTTCTACCGTAAATTTTGCCTCCCATAAGTGATAATGGCTTGCTGACTCTTCCCATTGGTCTTTCATTAAGAGATTTGTCCCCAGTCAAGATAAAATTACTACCTTCTTGTCCTGCCAAAAGACCCATTAATAACCTCATTGTGGTGCCTGAATTCCCGCAATCAAGAATTTCTTCAGGTTCTTTAAAACCATCAATACCTAAACCTTTTATGGTAAAAGGTTGATTCTTTTTTATTTTAGGAATATTTACACCCAATTTTCTAAGACAATCTGCTGTTGAAAGTGGGTCTTCAGAATATAAAAACCCTTCAATATTTGTGTCACCTTCTGCAATACTTCCTATTATCAAAGATCTATGCGAGATCGACTTATCTCCAGGTACTTTTATTGTTCCTTGTAAACTTCCTCCACCTTTAACGGTGCGGATATGATTAGTATTCAAATTAATAAGTTGGTTTAATTTCTATAGATTTTTTCATAGGTACATAATATCAATAAGTTTGTTTTTAAAAAAAAATATTAAAAGTTAAGTAACTGTTTTCTATAATAATCGTAGAATGGCAACTTATTATTAATCTTTCTTATTACCATGTCGCAGATGATGTTCCAGAAACAGATTCTGATATTGCTGTTGTTATTGATGTTTTAAGAGCAACAACAACAATCTCTTGGGCTTTGAAAAACGGGGCAGATTCAATTCAAGTTTTTTCTGATTTAAATTTATTAAAGGATACTGCTAAAAAGTGGGACGGTAAAAAAAGAGTAATGCTCGCAGAAAGAGGTGGGAAAACGATTGATGGTTTTGATTTAGGTAACTCCCCATTATCTGTAACCAAAAAGACAGTTCAAGGTAAAAGACTATTTATGAGTACAACTAATGGGACTAAATCATTAAAGAGAGTTCAAAATGTAGAATATTTGTTTGCAATGTCTCTTCCAAATAGAAAAGCAGTGGCTCAAAGGATAATTTCTTTAAATAAGAAAAACGTTCTTATATTAGGTAGTGGATGGGAAGGGTCCTATTCTCTAGAGGATTCTTTAGCAGCAGGTGCCCTCGCCTATTATATTAAAGAAAACTATAATTCTGATGTAAATATATCTAATGATGAATTACAAGCTTCATTAGCACTTTGGAATGTTTGGAAGAATGATATCTTAAAATGTTTAAGGACAGCAACTCACGGCAAAAGATTAACAAGTCTTGGTGATTATGAAGATGATTTTAAGTGTTGTTCTGAACTTGATTGTTTAGATATTGTTCCTACTCAAGTTGAAAGAGGTGTAATTCGTGCCTCATAATTCGCGAATTTATTTTTTAGGAGTGAGATCTTGACTGATTTTTTAGTTGCCGCCTTACAAATTAGGAGTACTGCTAATGTTGAAGCAAATTTTGCTGAGGCTGAGGAGCAGATTGAATTAGCCTCTAGAAGAGGTTCAGAACTAATAGGCTTGCCAGAGAATTTTGCATTCTTGGGTGAAGATAATGAAAAACTTAGAATGGCTTCTGAATTATCAACAAAGTGTACTAATTTTCTAAAAACGATGTCTCAGAGATATCAAGTTTTTCTCTTAGGAGGAGGTTATCCAGTCCCCGCTGGAGATAATCGTCATACTTTCAATAGATCAGCTCTTTTTGGGAAAGATGGTCAGGTTCTAGCAAAATATGACAAAATTCATCTTTTTGATGTTGACTTGCCTGATGGTAATTTGTACAAAGAATCATCAACTATTTTGTCTGGGGAGGAATTTCCTCCAGTTATTGATGTTCCAGGTCTTTGCAAGATAGGGTTATCTATTTGTTACGATGTTAGATTTCCTGAACTTTACAGGCACCTTTCTTCGAAAGGTGCAGAACTTATAATGATTCCTGCCGCATTTACAGCTTTTACTGGAAAAGATCATTGGCAAATTTTACTTCAAGCAAGAGCGATAGAAAATACAGCTTATGTAGTAGCACCTGCTCAAACAGGTATTCACTATGGGAGAAGACAAAGTCATGGACATGCCATGGTTATAGACCCTTGGGGGACTGTTTTGTCTGATGCAGGAAAAACACAAGGAGCAGCAATTGCCCCTGCAGATAAAGAGAGAGTGAAAAAGATAAGAGAGCAGATGCCATGCTTAAAACATAGGAAAACTAAAATGTTCGCAAAATGATGCCAAAGTTTTTTTTTAATAAACTTTTTCGTTGTTTATCAATTTTCTTACTTTTAAATTCAAGTATTTACCCAGCAAAATCTTCTAGTGCACTAGCAGCTTGGATCTTAAATTCTAATGGGATTTTAGAATTAAGAACTAAATCAAATTCAAAATTAAAGGCTTACTTTCAAAAAGGCGGGAATGTTTTTGGGGATAGATTTTGGATAGATTTCCCTGGAGAACTAAAAACTCCAAGAACTATTGATGGGAACGGTCCTATAAAAGAAATTAGATTAGGTAAACCTACTAAAGGTAAAACCAGATTAGTTATCGAATTTTCGGAAAATAATAATTTAAAACCTCTTAATTGGAGGTTAGTTGCTATTGATAAAAATAGATGGAAAATTAAACTATTTTCTCTACCAAAAAAATCTTTTCAGACAATAGGTGAAGGTCTTGTTGATAAATCATCTAACAATCCTAAGGCTAGTCAAAACCCAATTAACTCAGGGAGAAGAAATTATAAGTTTTTGCAATTACCGGATATCAAGCGTAATATGTTTTATGTTGTTATTGACCCTGGTCATGGTGGGCCAGATCCAGGAGCAATCGGGATAGGAGGCCTAAGAGAAACAGATGTTGTACTTGATGTTTCTAAACGAGTAAAAAAATTATTATCTGAGAAAGGGGTGATGGTTAAATTAACTAGAAATAATGAAATTGATTTAGATTTACCTCCAAGAGTCTCAATAGCTAACAAAACTGATGCTGATATTTTTGTAAGTATTCATGCGAATGCTTCAAGAGGTAAAAGAAGAGATATTAACGGGTTAGAAACTTTTTATTACACCGGTTGGAGAGGACGACTATTGGCAAAAAAAATTCAAAAACAAATACTTAAAGTTTCCCCTGGAAGTCCAGATAGAGGCGTGAGACAAGGTAGATATTTCGTTATTAAAAATACCAGAATGCCAGCTGTACTTGTAGAAATAGGATTTTTAACAGGAAGGTTAGATGCTAGAAGGCTAGAAAAATCTATCCATCGTGAAAGAATAGCTTATGCAATCACAAAGGGTATTCTTGAATATCTTTCTAGGATATAGTGAAACTTAAAATTGGAATATTTGACAGTGGTATAGGAGGATTTACGATCCTTAGTACTTTAATGAAAACCCGTGGGGATATTGAGGTTTTTTATTTGGCAGATACAAAGAGAGTTCCTTATGGAAATAAAAATATTGGACAAATAAGATACATCGCAAAGGATATTTGTAATTGGTTTGAGGATAAAAATTTGGATGCATTACTAATAGCTTGTAATACTACAAATTCTTGTGCCTTAGATATTTTAGAAAATAACTTACAAATTCCTTGTTTTGATCTAATTAATTCAGTTTCAGAAATAGTAACTAAAAAATATATTGGTGTTTTGGCAACTCCTGCAACTATTAAGACTTCATATTATAAAAAAATAATTGAATCAAAGAGAGAAAATGTAAAAGTATTCCAACAAGCATGTCCTGAATTTGTTCCAGAAATAGAAAAAACAAACTTAGACTTAAATAAATTAAATTATCTATCCGATTTATATATTAATCCTTTATTAAAAGAAAATATTGAAGAGATAATACTGGGATGTAGTCATTATCCTTTGATTTATGACGTTTTAAAAAGTAAAATGCATTCAAATATTAGAATTATTGATCCCTCAGTTGCTTTAGTAAATAACTTTAATAATTCATTTTTAATTCCTAAAAATTGTAGTTATGAGAGTACTTCCAACGATAATATTAAATTTTTTGTCACCCAAAATATTGAAGATTTTTCTAAAAAAGTAAAATATTGGTTGGAAATTAATAAAGAAATTAAGTTGGTTAACCTCCGAAGCAATGATTGATTCTTTAATATATGAAAGAGGTCAATTATGAATACAGTAACAGAACTTCTACAACCAGTTGAAAATGATCTTGATGATCTTATTCTCGAACTGAAAAACTTAATAGGTGCTGGTCATCCAATTCTTCAAGCAGCCGCTGAACACTTATTTAGTGCGGGTGGAAAAAGGTTAAGACCTGGGATAGTTTTATTGATTTCAAAAGCTATTTCTCAGGATTTTACTTTGACAACCAAACATAAAAGACTTGCAGAGATTACTGAAATGATTCATACAGCATCATTAGTTCATGACGATGTTGTAGATGAAGCATCCACAAGAAGAGGTGTTGATACTGTTCATAGTAGATTTAATACGAGAGTTGCTGTATTAGCTGGTGATTTTTTATTTGCTCAAGCTAGTTGGCATTTGGCAAATTTAGATAATGTAAAAGTAGTTAAACTTCTTAGTAGAGTAATAATGGATTTAGCAGAAGGTGAAATAAAGCAAAACCTAAATAGATTCGATTCGGCGCAAACTTTTTCTAAATATATAAATAAAAGCTATTGTAAAACAGCTTCTTTGATTGCAAATAGTACAAAGGCAGCTGGAGTTCTATGTAATTTAGAAGATGAACAATTGAATCACTTATACGAATTTGGAAAGAATATCGGATTAGCTTTTCAGGTTGTCGATGATATCCTTGATTTCACTGGTAACGATAAACAATTGGGTAAACCTGCTGTAAGTGATCTTGCAAGTGGTTATCTAACTGCTCCTGTTTTATATGCTCTAGAAGAAAATGAAAATTTGTCTGTTCTGATAAATAGAGAACTTGTAGAAAAGGAAGATTTGAATAATGCTTTGAATATTGTTATGAACTCTCAAGCAATAAAACGTTCTAGAAAATTAGCTGAAGATTTTGCTCTCCATTCAAAAGAGGCATTGTTATGGCTCCCTGAATCAGAATATAAGAGAGCTTTGTTAGCTTTACCCGAATTTGTGCTCAGTCGTCTTTACTAGATTTATCAAAAAATAAATTTTTGTAGTTAAAAATACATTATAATTCTATGAAAATTATAATTAACTTGAATAAATAAATTTTGACTAGATTCATCTAATGACACTAGATAAGAAACATTCAATCAACAATATTCTTGAAGAAAATAGACTCTTCCCCCCTTCAAAAGAATTCTCAGATTTATCAAATATAAAAAGTTTTGAGGAATTACAAAGTTTAAAAAAACAATCTTTAGAAAACCCAACAAAATTCTGGGAATCTTTTGCAAATTCGGAAATTGATTGGTTCGAACCATTTCAGACTGTTTTAGACCGAGAAAATGCCCCCTTTTTTAAATGGTTTAAGGAAGGTAAGTTGAATATCACTTATAACTGCTTAGATAGACATATCAAAAACGGAATTGGGAATAAAACAGCGCTTCTATGGGAAGGTGAGCCTGGAGATAACAAGAAATATACGTATCAAGAACTTCTCAAAGAAGTATGCAAAGCTTCAAATGCTTTCAAATCTTTGGGAATAAAAAAAGGTGATTTGGTCTGTATTTATATGCCAATGATTCCTGAGGCGATGGTTGCCATGCTCGCTTGCGCAAGAATTGGAGCTCCTCATTCCGTAGTTTTTGGAGGCTTCTCCTCTGAGTCGTTAAAAGATAGGTTAATTGATGGAAATGCCAGATTTGTTATAACGGCAGATGGTGGGTTTAGAAAAGATAAGGTAATTGAGCTTAAGAAAGCTGTTGATGCGGCAATTGAAAGTGGGGCAAATAAGATTGTTGAAAAAGTTATTGTTGTTCAAAGAACTAAAAAAGATATTTCGATGGTAAACAATAGGGATTTTTGGTGGCACGAACTATTAAAAGATCAAAAAGATTGGTGTGAACCTGAAATTATGAATAGCGAAGATAGATTATTTGTCTTGTATACTTCAGGATCCACTGGTAAACCAAAGGGTGTTGTTCATACTACTGCTGGTTATAATCTCTGGTCTCACCTAACATTCAAGTGGATTTTTGACATAAAAGATGATGATATCTATTGGTGTACAGCAGATGTTGGGTGGATTACTGGCCATAGTTATATAGTCTATGGACCTTTATCCAATGGAGCATCAACTCTTATGTTTGAAGGTGTTCCGAGGGCATCTAACTTAGGGGCTTTTTGGGAAATTATTCAAAAATACAAAGTTACTATTTTCTATACAGCGCCAACAGCGATAAGATCATTTATGAAATCTGGACGTGAAATCCCTGACCAATACGATTTAAGATCTTTGAGACTTTTGGGATCAGTTGGCGAGCCAATTAATCCTGAAGCATGGATGTGGTATCGAGAGGTAATTGGTGATAATAAGTGTCCAATAGTAGATACATGGTGGCAAACTGAAACTGGTGGTGTGATGATAAGTCCCTTGCCAGGAGCCGTTGCTACAAAGCCAGGTTCTGCAACATTCTCTTTGCCTGGAATCGAGGTTGAAGTTGTAGATAAAAATGGAGAAAAGGTGTTGGAAAATGAGGGTGGATATTTGATTGTTAAAAAACCTTGGCCTGGAATGATGCGTACAATTCATGAAAACTCCCAAAGATATTTAGACAGTTATTGGGAATATATTTCTTTTAAAGGGGAAAAAAATGTTTATTTCGCTGGAGATGGGGCTCGGATTGATAATGATGGATATATTTGGATTATGGGAAGAGTCGATGATGTTATAAGTGTTTCCGGGCATCGTTTGGGAACTATGGAAATAGAGTCCGCATTAGTAAGTCATAAATCAGTTGCGGAAGCTGCTGTTGTCGGAAGAAAAGATGATTTAAAAGGTGAGGCTATTGTTGCATTTATATCTTTAGAAAAAGATATAAATAGTTCTCCAGAATTAGTTGAGGAGTTTAAGAATCATGTAGTTAATGAAATTGGAATTATTGCTAAACCAGAAAAAATAATAATTTCAGATTCTCTTCCAAAAACGCGTAGTGGAAAAATAATGAGAAGAATTTTGAGATCTTTGGCAGAAGGCGAAAAAATAAGTGGAGATATTAGTACCCTTGAAGATAGTTCTGTTTTAGAAAAATTAAAGGAAATATCTTAAATTGATTTATCAATCAAATTAGATATTTGTTTTATTGTATTTCTTTTAAAATCATCGTCAGCCCAATCACCTAAGAAATTTTCTCTTAGTCCTGCGCTAACAATAATAGTATGAGTTCCCTTAAGCTTTATCCCTTTTGAGTTATCTTCTTTTCTTGCTCTAAGACAAGAAAGTAATTTATCTGTTTGATCTAATTCATCTGAGTTAAATTTTATTAGAAAATTATTTTTTTGATAATAAGTTTTTTTTATTATTCCAAATGTTCTATCTGGGCTTGGGCTGAATTCACTATTGAATTCCAATTTTTGAGAAATCTTTTTTAAAAATGGTATAGATCTTTTAGCACTAAAGTTATTAAAACTTATTGATATGAATTTCTCGCAATTCCTACCTCCATCTGGAGAAATTAAGTGAAGTTTACAACCAAGGCTATGTCCAATTCTTATTGAAGGAATTGATGTTCCTATTCTTTTTGATAAGGATCTTTGACAACTTTTAAAATCTTTCCATGCTCTCATTGCCAGTTCTTGATGATCAAACTGAGGCGTGTATTTGTATGCATGCACTGCAAAATTTTTATCTATTAAGCTTTTTATAAATCTTTTGTAAGCTAAATCTGGTTTAGATGCTAAATAGCTACCTCCAATAAATTCTATAATTTTTTTTGGATTTGAAGGCCAATAACAGTAATTATTAAATTGATATTTTGTAAAAGTCATTTAATATTCTATATTCAAATTATTAGGTTGATATCCAACAAGATTTAGTTTTTTTCATTAATTATTTAATTATTATTAATTTAGAAGAAAATAATATCAAATGCGTCAAAATACAATAGATGTTTTTTTGATAATTGGAACTACCAAACAAAAAAAAGATAAATCAATTAGATTTTCTTAATAATGAAATTAAAAATAATGATAATGAAAAAACCAATTTTTTAAATAAATCAATCTCAAGCTCCAAAAATAATAATCAAAATCAATCAATAGAAAACATTTTAATTCTTGATACTGAGACAACTGGCTTAGATGAAAATAAAGATGAAATTATTGAGGTAGGTTGCATTTTATTTAATGTAAATTCTAAATCTGTCCTCTCGCAGGTTTCGTTCTTATTCCCAGTAAGTTCAAATAAAGCTGAATATGTTAATGGGATATCTGCAGAAGTTACTAATATTAAACAACCTTGGGAGGACGGCTTAAATTTCTTTTTAAAACTTGTTGATTGTTCTGATTTAATAGTTGCTCATAATGTTGAATTTGATAAAAAATGGTTTGGAAAGGGCAGATTGCCCAAGCTCGAAAAAAAATGGATTTGTAGCTTAGAGGATATTAATTGGTCATTTCAAAAAAACTTAAAAAATAGACCATCAGTTACTGATCTTGCACTTTCTTTTTCAATACCAGTTTGGAGCTTACATCGAGCTTTATCAGATTGCTTTTATATTTCGGAGGTTTTCAAAAAATGTGAAAATTTAGAAGGACTTCTTAGTAAAGCGACTGAACCAAGATTTTTATATAAAGCATTAGTGAGTTATGAAGATAGATCGTTAGCAAAGAAGGCAGGATTCCTCTGGAATAATCCTAAGCAAGGTGCTTGGGCTAAAAAATTAACAGTCGAAGAAGCAAATAGTCTTGATTTTAAAGTGCAGATATTGGATTAATATTTCAGCTCTTTAAAATTGAAAAATCTTTAGTGCATTTTACAGGGCATCCATTTTTCACCCATTTTATGCGCGCCGATACATCCATATTCTGATGCAGCTTTTTCGGCACCCTCTTTTGTTTTAAAAATGCCTGGCATCAGGGTCTCTTTTTTAATATTTGAAGTCTTCTCAGAGGGAATACGATGCTCATGGCCATGTGATTTAGGAGAATATTCCCATAATCCCATAGTGGTTATTCCAGCAGAAATTATTCCCATGCCAACTACGGATAAATTTACTATTCCCATAGCAACAGCACCAAAAGAAAAAACACCCATTGGCACTACCCCAATACTAATAACGCCCATTGGTACAATTCCAATAGAAACGATACCTAAGGGAGCAATGCCGAAGGCAAATTTTTTTGGTTTTGTTCCACAATGCTGACTATCTTTGTTATTAGTTATTCCCAATATTTTCTATGAATGTTAGATTTAATTATGACATAAAGAATTTCAGTAAAATTTAATTTCTATTTAAATTAAAAAATTTTGAATTATTATTTAGAACTTTGAATAAATTTAAAAATCTTAGAGGAACTATAGATCTGTTACCTGATCAGTTAATAAAGTGGCAAAATGTCGAGAAAATAATAATACAACAACTTTTTAGGTCTTCTGTAAAGGAAATTAGGACTCCAATACTAGAAATGACTGAATTATTTATGCGTGGTATTGGGGAAGGAACCGATGTTGTTAGCAAAGAGATGTATACATTTTTAGATAGAGGTGAAAGGTCCTGTACATTGAGGCCAGAGGGCACTGCCTCAGTGGCAAGAGCATTAATACAACCTGGAATATCAACTAGACCTTCTCAGAAACTTTGGTACATGGGACCAATGTTTAGATATGAGAGACCTCAAGCAGGAAGGCAAAGACAATTTCATCAGTTAGGAGTTGAATTTATCGGTTATGAATCTGTAAGTAGTGATATTGAAATTATTACTTTGGCTTGGGATATTTTGCATAAATTAGGAATAAAAGAACTTAATCTTGAAATTAATACCTTAGGGGATCATATTGATAGGTCAAACTTTCAAAAGGCATTTTTAAAATGGTTAGAGGTTAATAAAAACTCTTTAGATTTAGATTCTCAAAGGAGAATAGACAAGAATCCTTTGAGAATTTTAGATACTAAGAATGTTCAGACAAAACAAATTCTTGAAGGAGCCCCCAAATTATTTGACTTTTTGTCTGAAAAAAGTCTCGAGAGATATTTAATTATTAAAGAAAAATTAAAGCTCCTTAAAATACCGTTTATCGAAAATTTCAATTTAGTAAGAGGTTTAGACTATTACACACATACTGCATTTGAAATAACCAGCGGGAAATTAGGTTCTCAAGCTACAGTATGCGGAGGAGGAAGATATGATTGTTTGTTTAGTCAAATGGGGGGAGCAGAAACTCCAGCAATTGGATTTGCAATTGGATTAGAAAGACTTATTATTTTATGTGGTAGCGAGCTTGAAGAAACTAGAGAAACAGATATTTATATTGTGAATAAAGGTATACATGCTGAAATATTGGCAATGGAATTATCCAGAAAGCTAAGAAATTATGATTTGATAGCAGAATTAGATCTTAGTGGAGCATCATTTTCAAAGCAATTTAAAAAAGCTAATAAATTAAAATCAAAAAGTATTATTGTAATTGGTGATGATGAAGCAGTAAAAAATGAATTTGTTATTAGGCTTTTTAATAGTGATAATTCAGAAAACAAAGAAGAAATCATATCAATTCAAGATAATTTAAAATTAGAAAAGTGGATAAAAAGTTATTTAATCTTAGATAAAAACCTTTAAAATGTTTAAAATCATTTTATTAGTCTCTTTGTTAATTATGTTTTCATTTATATTTTTAAAATTTTATAAATATAAAAAAGTCTTTAAAAAAGATAAAGATATTAAATTTAATAAAAGTAATCTCTACAACTGGATGAATTTGACAAAAAAAGAAAGATTTGATTTATCAAAAAACGAATCTAATTCATACTTAAAAAAAAGGAAAACTTTATTAGAAGAAATTAGAAAAGAATATAAAAGTATTTCTAAAAGTGATTAAAAAAAGTTTATTAGTTTTTAATATACGTGGAAAATTTCTGGACTTCTAATAAATCTATTAATGGATTAAGACATTTTGTTTTAGTAAATAAAATTAATGAGCAAGATCAAATTAAATTTTTGATGGTTTCTGTTATTGATGTAGAGATAAGTTTAAAAATCTCAAATGAGGAATTGTTAAATAGTGGGAATTGGAATGAAGGATATCTAAATCTTCCTAAAAGTGAAGCGATTACTAAAGATTATTCAGATTACAAATTAAGTAATAATTCAAAAGAAGACATTGAAAAAATCTTTATTAAAAATGATTCTTTATTCGATATCACTTAATTTGAAAAAAAAATAAAGTCAAAAATATCCATAAAACTATATTCTTAACAATCAAATAATTATTTAAAACTTTTCTCCCCTTTCAAAGTAACAGAATTAACGTTATCAAGGATTAATAATATTTAATAAGTCAATGCTGGAAAATATGTGGCATCCATCTTGTTCTGCTGCTGAGTATTTAGGTATAACTGAAATTAAACTTTCCCATCTAAGGGAGAATGGCTTTTTTAAACCTGGAATACATTGGAAAAGCTCTCCTCTTGGACAAAAAAAACCATGGAATCCAGAGGTTCTTTACAATTCAATATTATGTAGAAAAATAATTGATGAATTTTATTCTGAAGAAAAATATGACCAACATGCAGCTTAATTTCTAAATCATTTAAAACCTCTTAAGAATTAAAAATTAATTCCAGGCAAGATACTATTTTACTAGATTTTCATCCTCACAATCAATTAAAGTGCTTTGAAGTATTGGATATAGGTTAATCATATTTATATATTGATCTGATTTACGATAAGACTTAGCAGCTTTTTTGTAATGCCCTTGTGATTTCATTTCTAGTGAAATTTTTCTTGATGTTCTTTGGGAAGTTGTCATGAGTATCGATACATTATCCCTTTTTTAGTAATTGTTAGATCATGGGTCAATAATGTATTTGTTTTTATTACACAAAAAATTGCTTATGTCAGCAAAAAAAGATTTATAAAAATTTGAATTTATTTGAAAATGCAATAAAAATTTGGCTTGATTAATTAATTCTTCGATTTAAACTATGTTCTTTACTCACGGAAATCCTATTGAAATTAGCTTTCCTATAAGTCCCTAGAATTAATAACCTTTACAATTTTGTTATTAATTCATCCGTTTGATGAAATATAAAGTATTCTCAAAACGTTTAAGCTAATCAATTCCTAAATGCAAACCTATGGTAATCCAGACACCACCTATGGATGGTGGGCTGGTAATTCAGGTGTAGCTAATCGCTCAGGAAAATTTATCGCTGCTCATGTCGCTCATGCAGGGTTAATTGTTTTTTGGGCCGGTGCTTTCACTCTTTTCGAACTATCAAGATTTGACCCCAGTGTCCCAATGGGTCAACAACCTCTTATTGCTCTTCCTCACTTGGCTACCCTTGGAATAGGGTTTGATGCTGATGGAGTTCTAATGGGAGATACCAAACCTGTACTAGCTATAGCTATTGTTCATTTGGTTTCCTCTATGGTACTTGCAGCTGGTGGATTACTTCACTCGCTACTTCTTCCAGGAAATCTTGAAGAATCAGAAGTCGCAAAGGCAAGGAAATTCAATATTGAATGGGATAATCCAGATAAATTAACTTTCATTCTTGGACATCATTTAATTATTCTTGGATTCGCTGTAATTCTTCTTGTTGAATGGGCAAGAGTTCATGGAGTCTACGATCCAGCTATTGGTGCCGTAAGACAAGTTGAATATGATCTAAACCTTGCTGAGATTTGGAATCATCAAACAGATTTTCTACTAATAGATGATTTAGAGGATGTTATGGGAGGTCATGCTTTCCTTGCATTTGTCTTGATTACGGGTGGTGCTTGGCACATTGCTACAAAGCAAGTTGGTGAATATACCAAATTTAAAGGTAAAGGTCTTCTATCTGCAGAAGCCGTTCTTTCATGGTCTTTAGCAGGTATTGGTTGGATGGCAATTATTGCTGCCTTCTGGAGCGCATCAAATACAACAGTTTATCCTGTAGAGTTTTTTGGTGAACCACTTGAATTGAAATTCAGTATTTCTCCATATTGGATTGATACTGTTGACCTTCCTGATGGTGTTTATACATCAAGAGCATGGTTAGCAAATGTGCATTACTATTTTGGTTTCTTCTTTATCCAAGGTCATCTATGGCATGCACTAAGAGCCTTAGGATTTGACTTTAAGAGAGTTACAAATGCTATCAGTAACATTGATAGTGCTACTGTTACTCTTAAAGATTAAATTTTAGTCACTAATAAATATTAAAAGGCCTCAATTAATGAGGCCTTTTTTATTTGATAAATTTTATTTATTAAATTAGATTTAAAAAGTATTAAGTTTAAAATAGTTGAATATTTCTCTCCTAAATAATCAAAATATTTTCTCGAACTCTTTTAATATAAGTTTAATAGTATTTTTTGTAATCGGTTTTTTCTTGATTTTTGGAAGGAAATTTAAATTTGCTGTTCAATTAGAAAGATTTGGATTACCCATAGCTGTTATTTCTGGAATTGTAGGAATATCGATAGGTCCCTATGGATTAATAAATATTTTATCTAAGGAGACTACAAATGTCTGGAGTAATTTTCCTACTCCTCTCTTATCTCTAGTGTTTGCGACATTAATGTTGGGCAGGCCAATTCCAAATATTAATGGTTTATTTAGACCCATTATTAATCAGTTCTTGTTGGCTCTTTCATTGGGCTTTGGTCAATTTCTTGTAGGAGGATTAGTAGTCAAATACTTATTGTCTCCTTCGATGGAAACAAATCCTTTAATGGGATGTTTAATAGAGGTTGGTTTTGAAGGAGGGCATGGTGCTGCAACTATTATTGGAGAAAGTTTTAATAAACTTGGATTCTCAGATGGCTTAGACCTAGGTCTTGCAATGGCTACAATGGGCCTTTTATCCTCTTCCTTATTAGGTAGTTTTTTTATTTTTTTAGGAAGAACTTTAGGAATTTCAGATACAGAGCAGATCGTTGATAAAACAGATGGTGAAAATCCAAATCGGAAAATAGGTATTTTTTCAGATTTGAGAATTTTATTAATAAATCTTGGCTTTGTTGGGTTGGCAATTTCTTTTGGGGTCTTGATACTTAACCTTTTAAGGTATATTTCAAACTACTTTGGTGAATTTTCAAGAGAAGTTATCTTATCACTTCCTGTATTCCCACTTATTCTAATAGGATCACTTTTGATTAGATATATCTTAGAAAAAACCAATAATACAGAATTTATATCTAATCTTTTTCAAAGAGAAATTGGTATCTTGTCCACAGATTTATTAATTTTTACAGCAATGGCAAGTTTAGATATTACTACTGTTCTTGATAATTGGAGATTGATTTTGGTACTTACTATTTTTGGTTTGATTTGGAATTTAATTTGTATTGCTTATTTCGCATACTTTGTATTTGAAAAACACTGGTTTGAGAGAAGTTTAATAGAATTTGGAAATTCAACTGGAGTAGTTGCATCTGGACTACTTCTTTTAAGACTCGCTGATCCAAAAAATATTTCTAAAACACTTCCGATTTTTACATCAAAGCAACTTTTTGCTCAGTTAATCTTATCAGGAGGATTTTTTACAGTATTGGCTCCATTATTGATCTCAAAAATAGGATTAGATTACTGGACAGAGATTTGTGCATCAATAACTCTTTTTACTATTTTGGTTGCATTCTTTTTTAACAAAAAGTTTTCTACAAGTTATGAATAAGAAGTTAGGTTAGTATAAAAATATATTTTTCTTGATTTATGTCCTACACACCATATGATATTCCTCCTCAAGAAAGTAAAGAAAAATGGTTTAGGAGTCACTTGCTTGGAAGAGAAGTTGAACTAGGAGAACTATATAGTCTTGGATTTAACGAACTGGATTTAATTATGGCTGAAACTGCAGAAATTAGAAGTGATATAGAATTTAAAGAAAAAAATATTGGAAAATTTAGAACAGCAGGATATTTTTTAGAATTAGCCAAAATTATTGAAAAAAGAAAATTACTTGAAAGCTAATTAAAATGGAAATATTCTTTCTTTTTAGATGGTTCCCATGGATCAAATTTATGCATTAATTTTTTAAAATGTTGATGTTTTTCAAAATATCCTAACCAATCTTTTATAGGATCATCAAAATAATTTGTTTTTTTTTGGCTTTCGCAAGCAATTTTAAATTGCCTTACAAATGGCCAAATACACCAATCTGCAATCGAAGGTTTATCTCCAATTATCCATCTGTTATTTGTAAGGATTTTATTCCACTTTTTTATGAATTTAGTAGCTTCTAAAAAATGATAATCTTCTTCGCTAGCATTAAATCTAGCGGAATATTTAAAACGATCTAAATGATATTTAAACAGATGATCATTTTCAGAAATAATCTCTAGAATTTCTTCCTCTTTATTTTTGGGATTATAGATTTTTTTTATATTCTCCTTTTCTGATTCTGAAAGTGCCCAGATTATGATGTCTAGACTTTCCTCTATGACTTCATTATTTTTTTTTAATAAAATTGGAACAGTTTTTGAACTGGATTTATTTATGAATTCGATAGGCTTATTTTTTAAATCAACTTCTCTTATTTCTACTTTGATTTCGCAAATTAATAATGCCCATCTAACTCGAATTGCATATGGACATCTACGAAATGAATATAAAATATCTGTTGTCATTTTGTAAAAAAATAATATTTTTTTGATTCTTTTAGTATTATCTACATAGTAATAACCTTAACTTTACAACGAAAATGGCGGGATATGTTTACCTCATAAGAGTTGGAGATCTTTATCGTATTGGTAAGGCAGATAATCTTGATAAGAAAATTAGAAAACTCAAACCAGATGAATTACTAACTTCCATTATGACTAAAGAACCTGAAACTCTTGAAGCCAGGTTATTGAGAAAATATAAATCCCAAAGAATTCCTGAAACTGGATATTTGAAGCTCAATAAAAGACAAATATCTGAATGTAAAAAACAATTTGACTTAAAAGGAAATTTACCGCATACACTTGATGCTGAGGTTTCCATAACTTTATTCGCATCCTTTTTATTATTTGGAACAAATTTTTTAATTCTTAATTACTTTAATGTTGGATTTTTAAGAAATATTTCCTATTCATTCGGTTTTGCATCGATACCTATGATAATTTTGTTTCTAACAGGAAGTTTTGGAGGATATTTTTCTGATGATTTATCTCTATTTTCATTATTAACGAATAGAATAAAAGGCTTATTTATAGCTATTGCGATGATCACAATGGCTTTTTTAATGTTCAGACTAAATTAAATTTCATAATTACAATTTAAGGATATTTCAAATGGGACTGACTGCATTGGTAATTTTAGAATTGTAGAACATATTTCTGCTATATCCCCTGGTTGAGTCATTTTTGACTTTTCTAAGGATGATATTTTCTCAGCCATTTTTGTATTAACCCAACTAGGACAGATAGCAGTAACTCTAATATTTTCTTCCCAACCCTTGTTCTTCATTGTTTGACAAAGACTCATTAAAGCAAATTTTGATGAGGAATATGCTGCTAAATCTCCCTTGGACCTTTTGCCGCTCATTGAAACTAAAACGATAATTCTTCCATTATTTGATTGGCTTAAGTGTTTCCAGGAAAGTCTGCATAAATGCCAAATGGCTAAAAAATTTATATTAAAAGTATTTAAAATCTCTTCTTCATCCCCATCTTTATATAAAAAAGGAACTTTTGAAAGGACTCCAGAACAGTTTATTAAAGTATCAAAACCTCCAAATTTACTAACTGTATTTTCTACCCACTTTTTGGCGGAAAATTTATCTAATGCATCATATTTATTTAGGAGTATTTTTTCATTAGTCCAATTATTAGGATCAATAACGCTTCCTTTAACAGACTCTAAATCTCTTAGCCCAATACTAATTCTATTTCCTGCTTTTAGTTCTTTATGTGCAATATTTAATCCAATTCCGCTACTAGCACCGCTTATCAAAATAGTTCTCATTTTAAATTTTTATTATATATTTGGTAAAACTATTCTTAATAACATTCTTAGTTCTTTACCGTGCATAATCATTAACCCTTTTTTTACACTCCAAGGGGCTCTTATAAACATTACGCACATTGCATACACGATTTCCCTTAAGGATAATGTATCAGTTAGAAATCCATACCATTGAGTTTTAGGTAATTTAAAGAAACTACCAAAAAATTCTCTTAATAGTTTTTCATCGAATCTCATAAGTTTTTCCAAACCAAATTGGTAGATTGATTTCTTTCTTATTAATTCTTTAGGCCATAAACTCTCCCAGCCTTTTCTAGCAATATGATAAGTACTTAATTTCTTATCATTCATGGCAGTTGATATAGCTTTTGCCACTAGTGGAGCTCTTCTTAAAACATTACCAATTAGATATCCTGATGCTGGGTGAACCATTGAAGCTGCTCCGCCGTAACCCAGTACTTGTTGTTTAAAGTCTGGGATAGGCATATTCATGGGTAAAAATAAACCAAGTTCTTCATGTTGCATGCTAGTAATTGATATGTTTCTGTAAGAAAGTCTTTTTTCTAACCTTTCTTTTAAATGATCCATTGTTAAAGGATTTACTAATCCAAGCGAAGTCTCTTCAAGAAAATACTTTCCATTTCCCATATCCATTGCATAGAGAAAAGTAGGTGGTTCTTTTTTTTGCTCCTCATTCAAATGATCATTACGATAATCCATTAAGACAAATTGCCCTTTTTTTAGTGGAGGCTTACTAAAACTTCCTACTATTCCATAACAAGTCTGGACTGCTAATGGTCCACATGATTTTAATTTAAGAAATACAGGATCATATCCTGTTGCATCTACAACTAATCTTGCTGAGTAGGTTTTGCCATCACTGGTTGTAACAGTACTTTTTTGTTTCTGAAAGTTTATCTTCTCTGCAAAACCCTCATGCCATTTTATTAGAGACTTATTACATTCATTTAGCCAGTAACTATGTAATTTCTTCTTGTCAAATAATCCATAATCTAAAGAATGCTCAGTTGCTTTATTCTCATAGTGATGTTCTTCAAGAGAACCATGCCCAAAAAAACTAACGGTATTTTTCCACCTATATTCAAGTAAATCCTGAAGGCCAAGTTGATCTACTTCCTTTCCCCAAATCCCATAAGTATTTGGCCAAGGCTCGTCAGGACCATTAGGGGAAAGAACCTCTACCTCTAATTTTTCTTTCCCTAAAGCTGAGGCAATCGCCATTCCCGCAGGTCCTGCTCCTAAAACTAATACATCGGGCAATCTTTTAGAAGGCATTAATTATAAATTCTGAAGTTAAAAAAATTTTTGAAAAAATAAAAAATATCTAAAACTTCATTTTTATAATTCATTCAAAAATTTTATAATGAGAATAAATTTAATAATAAGCAAGAGACTCTTTAACTAGTCCTTTTGTTTTCAGTGTTTTAACAATAATTTATAAGAAATTAAAAGAAAAAATAATATAATATATAATTTTCCTACTGAAAATAATTGACTGTTTAATACATATGATAAAAGATAAAAATATCCTAATAACAGGAGGTAACTCTGGGATTGGTTTTTTTACAACAATTAACTTGTTGAAAACTCAAAATAATCTATATATTCCAATTAGATCATTATCAAGAAAAGAGGAATTTTTATTAAAACTAATAAAGTATTTTGATAAAGAATATATAGAAAAACATTTAAATCTAATTGATAATATTGATTTATCTAATTTGGAAAATATTCATAAAGTTAGAGATTTTATAATCAGAAAAAATGTTTCTTTAGATGTAGTTATTTTAAATGCAGGCTTACAATATACTGGATCTTTTTATCCTAAAGTCTCAAAACAGGGGCTTGAACTAACTTTCGCTGTTAATCATCTCGCACATTTTTATTTGGTTAATATTCTTATAGAACTAATAAATAACAAAAAAGAATCTAGGATAATTATTACATCATCAGATGTTCATGATCCAAAGAGTTCAGGAGGAAATGTTGGAGAGAAAGCAGGTTTAAATAATTTAATTAACTTTAAAGAGGAAATTTCAGGAAACTATACAAATTTTAATTCTGACAAGGCTTATAAAAATAGTAAATTATGTAATATTTTATTTGCTAAGGAACTTTCAAAAAGATTACAAATTAAATCTAGTAAAATATCTGTTATTTCTTGGGCTCCTGGTCTTGTAATTCCTAATGAAGATTTGGGCTTTTTCAGATATAGTATTAAATTTAATATCTTTGGATATATTGTTTTTTCAAGTATTGCAAAAAATATTTTAGGTATTTCTGAAAATGTAGAAAATGCAGGGAAGTTGCTTTCTGATATCGTTTTTGATAATGATTTCAATAATATTAAGTACTTACATTTAAGCAATAAGCTTGTCTTTTATAAAAAACATAAATTAATTAAAAGTGAAGTAAGTGAGGAAGCTAGTAAAAAAGAACTTGCTTTAAGACTTTGGAGTTTTAGTGAGGAATTATGCCGATCATTTGGATTCGTTTCTTTCAATATTTAATGTTTGAGTTGGGAATGCAAATTCTATTTTATTTAAAGAAAATTCTTCAATAATTCTTAAGTTGATACTTTGTTGTGCTTCCATAGCAGCTAAATAATTATTGGTTGGGATGTAATAAACTAGTTCAAAATTAAGACTGAAGTCTCCAAAATCTGTAAAGTGACATCTATCAAAAGAAGCATCTTTAGTTTCTTCAATGATTTTTTTTATTATTTTTGGAATCATTTTCATCAGGGATGGAGAAGTTTCATAAACAACTCCTAATTTATGAACTAGTCTCCTTTTCTTCATCTGAGCATAATTTGAAATGATCCCATTAGTTAGTGCACTATTACTCATAACTATTACTTCTCCGTTAATACTTCTTATTCTTGAAGATCTTACCCCTACTCTTTCTACCATTCCTAATACGCTATCTGACTTTATAAATTCGCCTTTTTGAAAAGGTTTATCAAGTAAAATTGTAATGTATTCAAAAAATTCTTGAACTGGATCTTTTAATGCTAAACCTGCTCCGATTCCACCTGCGCTAAGCAAAGCCCAAATTGCGGTCATTTGTACTCCTATATTTTGTAAGAAAAATATTGATCCTATGGTCCAAGTAAAGGCCTTAATTAAAGGTGTTAATGATGAGATCATTGAACTAATCGAAGAGTCATCAATTTTTGCTGTAGATTCTGTTAGCGATCTTATTAATACTTTATTTAAAGCTTTAATGATAATTATTAATATAAGTAATTTTTGAATATTTAATAGTACAGATATAAAAGTTATTTCATCAGTGAAAAAATAATCAATTGCGAAATAGGCTGAGAGAAGAAAACCTATTGGTCTTATAATTCCAGTAAGTGTTTCAAAAATAAAATCATCAAAATTTGTTTTTGTTCTTTTAGAAATCCTTTTAAAAATAATCTTTGAAATTTTAGATATTATTATTGATAATATTATTCCAATAAAAAATATAGAAATTGCGAAAAACAAGTTTTCAGTAAATAATTTCATATCTATTAAATCCTTAAATAACTAATATTTAAAGTTTAAATTATCTCTAAAAATAAACCAGTCTTAATTACCTTTAACTTTTGATGATATTACTAATTTCTTTGAATTCTTTTCTATCTGAGGTTTTACAAATTTCGAAAATAATTGATTCGGTTGTAGTAATAATTGCTCCTTTATGAAGCATTCGTTGTAGTGCTATTTCGTGATCTGAATTATTTCTGCTTCCCATTGCGTCAGATATGATTAGTACTTCATATCCCTTTTTTAAAAATTCTAGGACACTTTGTTGAATACAAATGTGTGTTTCAAATCCGCAAATTATCAAATTACTAATCTTTTTATCATGAAGTTCCTCAAAAAGAACTTTACTAGTAGCTAAGCTAAAATCCATTTTTTGAATATTAGTAAAACCTACTTTGGGTAATAACTTTGGTATTGTTTTGCCCAGTTTTAGAGGGTTTTGTTCTGAGACAAATATGTTCTCATCCAGGATTTGGTAAGCGCTTAATAGCTTTTGAATATTTTTGATTATTGAATCTTTGTTATTAATTGGGGATATAATCTTTTCCTGAATATCTACTAATAGTAAAGCGTTTTTGATTGGTAATTCGCTTTTAGAAGAATGAGTCATTAATTTCTTTTCTGCAATATTTAAAGATATAACTTAAATATAGATATGTTTTTAATTTAATCTTTTTGAGGAACTTTAGTAAATATTTATTAGTTAAAAGTTGATTTACTCTCATCAAGAGTTATTATTGAGAATAAACATTGCTTTTAATTGTCCTTTTCTTCTCAATATCAAGTTATTACATCTCCTTTAGGAGATGGCTTACATAAAGATGGTAAGAGATTAACTCCCCAAAGACTTAAAGTTTTAAATTTATTTGAGAATATTGGAGCAGGTAATCATTTAAGTGCGGAAGAGGTTCATGCAAAATTAATTAAATCTAGTTCCAAAGTTTCCCTCGCAACAATATATAGAACTTTGAGACTTCTCGTTCAGATGGGATTGTTACATGAATTAGAGATTAGTGAAGGCGGTCATCGATATGAATTATTAAGTAATGAAACAGCAGATCATCATCACTTGATTTGTATTAGATGTGGAAGAACTGAAGAATTTAAAAGTGATGAAGTATTGAAGGCCGGAAAAGTCGCCGCTAAAGTTAATGGTTTTACACTTATTGAATCTTCTTTAAATGTTAGAGCTATATGTCCTAATTGTATTTAGCAGAAACTAAGTTAAAGTTCCTCCACAGCTTGATCCAGCCCCTGCTGTGCAAGCGAAGCAATGTTCCTTAACAGCTACTCCATAATCAAATTTAAATGATTTGCTCATTAAATCAGAAAGTGTCTTTGGTCCTTTATTTCCTTTTAAATTTATTTGCTGATTAAAGTCACAATCATAGATTTGCCCTTGCCAATTAACACTTATCGTTTTTTTACACATAAGATTTTCTAAATTATTTTTATTAAAATTTGCTTTAAGTAATTTGTAATATGAATCAAGTTTGTTTTCTCTATTAAGAGAGTCTGCGTATCTATTAATTGGCATATTGGTTATTGTATAAAGATTATTAAATGAAATATTGTACTTTTCAAAAAGTATTCTTTTATAGTCCTCTTCTAGGATTACTTGTGATGGAGGAAGGACAGGATTTACGGGATTATAAACTAGATTTAATTGAAGTCCATCTTTTTGTTTCCCATATCCTAAGTCATTAAGTATTTTTAAAGCATTAATACTTTTATCAAAGACTCCATAACCCCTTTGTAGTTCTACATTATCCTTTTCATAGCAAGGGAGTGATGCTGTTACTATTACGTTATTCTTAGCAAGAAACTGGGGTAAGTCTTCGAATCCATCTTCAAAGAAAATTGTTAAATTACATCTATCAATAATATCAATATTTTTATCACTTAAAGTAGTAATTAAATTTCTAAATTCAGGATGCATTTCTGGTGCCCCCCCGGTAATATCTAAAGTTTTAATTTTATATTTTTCTATTACTTTTGGAATGAGTGAAATTATTTCATAAGACATCTTTTCGGTACGTAATGGACTTGAATTTACATGGCAATGTTTACAAGCCTGATTACATTTAAGGCCAATATTTATCTGGAGTGTTTCAATATGTTCTTTCTTTATTAAGGGAAAACTATCTATCATGATGTGGGAAGTTTTAATTACAGTGTAATTAAATATTAGTTTTTAATTTTGATCTATTTTTTGCAAATTTAATAAACCAATCTAAATATTCCTTAGGACCATTCTGAAAAATCATATTGAACTTTAAGTTGTCATCATCATCACTTATTCCTTCTAGACCAGATATTTTTGTAGAAGGTCTATAAACTTCTCCTGAACTACTATCAACGAAAATTATTTTATTATTACTCTCAAACTCTTTTCCTAGTAATTGTATAAATTCTAAGAAAGATCGATCACTTCCACCTCTTGAGTAACCATTATTTGGAATTTTTTGGGATGTAACTGTGTCACCAATTCCAATAATTGTTGGCATATCTTCGGGTTTAATATATTTTTTGCAGAAATTCACTTTTTCTATTAACGATTTAGGAGAGTCTCTAAAATTAAAGTTTCTACCAAATGGAGCTATGCCAGTAGAATCATAAATAAATTTATTTAATAAAAAGAGAACCCCAGAGTCTTTGACTGCACCTTTAATAAGTAACTGTATGTCAGTTGATCCAATATCATTTTTACTAGAAAGTTTTATTATTTCATTTCCATTTTTGCTCCCTAGATTTGGAGATATGTGAAGAAAAAATGAGTTTTCAAGTCCTTGAGCTTTGGCTTTGTAAATAATTTCATTCATCATATCTTCAAAGCTCTTTTGAATAATTTTTCTTTTTTCAGAATCATCTTTTACTAAATCGAAAAGGCTATTAAAGTTTATTGTTGGAGAGAACCTTGTTTTACATATTGATTTTGAAGCATGAGAATTTATTTCTTCTTGACCGAGATTAGGAAAAATTTTCTTTACTATTTGTTCAAAGCTAGGCCTCATTAAGTCTGGAACTTTGGCTAAGAAATCGACCTCTTCTTTTGATACTCCCTCAAAACTTATATTCCCCTTATTATCTTGATATTCGACCCCGCATGCAGCTAAACCTCTTAAATAAAGGCCTTTTTCTTTTGGATGATCAATACCTATTAGGCTCCTTTCAACTATTCTGTTAACCCCTCTGGGACCTTCATGTTCTCCGCACGTTAAAACATAAAATTCTTTTTCTAAATTTTTAACTGCAAATATGAATTTCGATTCCAGTTTTCTAGTCATTGGGTCTTTTACCAATGGAATACATACTCCATCAATATCTTGAATAAATAAGATATTTTTAGAATTAATTATTATTTCTTCAAAATCTAAATTAATGTTTTCCATTCCTATTATAAAAATTCCCTCTCTTTTGAATCCATAATAAAGCTTGAACTTGAAAATATAAAATTCAATATTTATATTAAAACGATTTGCGATGGCAATAAATTGGTTTAATGTATAAAAATGCTATTTATAAAAAATATTAAGATGATTTATGGATAAAAAGAACAAAATGAATAATAGTTTTTTTAGGCAGTTAAATAACAAAGAATCTTTTTATTCATTGTTAGAAGACATTGAAAGCTGCAAAGTGGGATTCTATAGTGTTGGATTATATCCAGCATCATTAGCATATAACTGTGCAATGCATTCTGAGTCAAATAATATTCTTTTAGCTCCAAGACCTGGAAGAGATTTATTAGGTGCTTTTTCTAAAGATGTTCTTTCTAATATGGAACACAAAATAATAGAAAAAGTAGAAGGTATGGGAAATTACTTTTTTGAGGGCAAAAGTAAGAGCAATACACTCGAAGATCTTCTTTTAAAATGCAATATCGTTATTCTCGCTTCAAATAGTAATCACATACAAAATGATATTCGTTATGCCATAGAATTAAGAAAATCTTTAAATCGTGAGAATGTAGTTCTTGCATGTCTTGTGGGCTCTTTTTGTTTTGATGATGAAGATGAAAAACCATACATTTTATGTGATCAATATCCTGATTTAGCTTTCTTTACAGGCTTTCATCGTCATGGTGCATTACGAAACCCTAAAGATAGTTTTACCGCTAATTTTTGTCATCCTGACTCATTAACAGCTCTTATTGGTGCAAGAATTTTAAATCAATTGTCTCCAAATATTCAAGTATCCCCTGGAGTGCATAATATTGAATGCCAGTACATTAAGTCCATAAAAAATATTTCTTCAATATTCGCAGGGTTTGTCACTAACTTTCATTCAGAAAAGCCTGGAATGTTACCCACAATTAATACTGTTTTATTAACTCAGTGCTTGGATCAAGCAGCTACTGTTTCTTTAAAAGTTAGAAAAGAAAATAAATTTCAAAACGTAAATTTTTCATTAAAAGAACTTGGATATGGTGAAGATATTATTATCTCTAAAGAAAATCTTGGTAACAAATATGTTGAATCAGCTGATTATACTTTTTCTCAACTAAATGCTGTTAAAGCTGATGTTTTAGGGAGCATGTCGTTGCCAATAGAGGGAAATCCAACAAGGAATTTTCAGGCAGGACAAGTTTTATCAGATATGCTTTTAAGACTTAAGAGATGTCCTAATGATGTCGGTGAATTTATTAATTGGTGTGAAAAATTTAGCTTAGGTCAAGGAGGCCTTGAGGGATTGAAATCGCTAATATATTGGCCCAAAATTTACAGGGAATTTAATATTAAAAATAATAATTGCTCGATGATTAATCTAATTTATTTATGCTTTAATGCAAAAGCTGAAGAGAAAAAAGATATTTATGAAGTATTAATTAATTCAGATGCAATAACTAATTTTTGTCAGGAATCTGTAAAGCCTAATTTATGTTTAGAACTAAACTATAAACTTCAAGGAATGGATATTTTTGATAATAAAAAATTATTTTATGAGAAATTAATTTCAAATAATAATAAAATGAAATTTGAAAAAAAATTATATGAAAAATTATCTTCTAAAAAAAATCCAAATTACATTAAAGCAATGAATATAATAAATAAATACTTTACTAATTAGTACAATACTTACTAAATTTATCTAAATCAATTGAGTTGCTCTTTTCTATTATTTACTTATCCTAATTTGAGAGTTAGACTTATTAAGTTAAAGTAGGTTTTTTTTTGAATAAAGAATTATCGCATCGCTCTCCTGAACTCAAAGCTCTTGGTTGGAACCAAGAAGATTTAACAAGGTATGAGGATTTATGGGACTATAGTCAAAGATGGGGATTGATAAATCTAGAAAGAGAAGACAGACAATTTTTGAAAAAAGCAGAGAAGTTACTTCCTAAAATTCAAAATAAAAAAGCATCTGTTAAAAAATCTATTGAAGAGAAATCTTATTATTTATGGTTAAATTTCTATCTTGAAGAAATTAAAATTTTTAGTGAATCTAACGTGCCCAAAAAACAAGTAAGTGTTTGGACTCTTTTGATTGAAGAGGAGTTAAAACTTCTTAAAGAGCTACAACCAGTAATGGGATTACCAGATACTTTGAAGGCTAAAAATTTGTTTGTCAATAGAAAACAAATTATTGAAAAAGCTTTTAAAGAATACGATGCTAAAAATAATAACGAGCCTTTTGATTTCATTAATATATTTAATAAATCAGAAAAAGATGTGAGTAAAAGCTGGAAATCTATTATTGAAAAAGATCCTGAAGCAAACAAAACTTTCCCTATTGTTGACAGTAATAATGTAGAAGATTTGAGATCTGAAATAAATGAAGATTTAAAATCATTTATGAGGGGAAATTATCCATCATTAAAAGAGGATTTATAAAGATTTATCTTCTTTATATTTATTTTTAGGAAGTTTTTAAGTTAAATAGATAATAGGTAATTATTTAAAAATTTTGAGTAACCAAAAGTTCGAGACTCTTCAGTTACATGCAGGACAAGATCCTGATCCAACTACTAACTCTAGAGCTGTACCTATTTATCAGACAAGTTCTTATGTTTTTGATAACGCTGAGCATGGAGCAAATCTTTTTGGATTAAAAGAATTTGGAAATATCTATACAAGACTCATGAACCCCACTACTGATGTCTTCGAAAAGAGGATGGCAGCTTTAGAAGGAGGTATGGCTGCATTAGCAACTTCATCAGGTCAAGCCGCTCAATTTCTGGCAATAGTAAATTGTATGAAAGCAGGAGATAATTTTGTCTCAACATCCTTCTTATATGGAGGAACTTATAATCAATTTAAAGTTCAATTCCCTAGATTGGGAATTGAAGTTAAATTTGCTGAAGGAGATAGTGTTGATAGTTTTAAAGACAAAATAGATGATAAAACTAAAGCAATCTACGTTGAGTCAATGGGGAATCCTAGATTCAACATCCCCGATTTTGAGGGGCTTTCTAATTTAGCTAAGGAAAATGGGATTCCTTTAATTGTTGACAACACTCTTGGGGCGGGAGGAGCTCTAATTAAACCAATAGATTTTGGTGCGGATATTGTTGTAGAAAGCGCAACTAAATGGATTGGAGGACATGGAACTAGTATTGGTGGAGTAATTGTTGATGCAGGAACTTTTGATTGGGGAAACGGAAAATTCCCACTTATGAGTGAACCAAGCGCTGCTTATCACGGCTTAGTACATTGGGATGCATTTGGATTTGGGAGTGATATATGTAAATCTTTGGGTGTCCCTGATAATAGGAATATAGCCTTTGCCTTAAGAGCTAGGCTGGAATGTCTAAGAGATTGGGGCCCAGCTCAAAGTCCTTTTAATTCTTTCTTATTATTACAAGGTTTAGAAACCTTAAGTTTAAGAATAGAAAGACAAACCTCTAACGCTTTTGAGTTAGCAAAATGGTTAGATTCAAATTCTCAAGTTACAAGTGTTAATTTTCCTGGTTTGGAGTCTGATCCTTATTACTCAAGAGCTAAAAAGTATACCACAGGCAGAGGTATGGGATGTATGCTTATGTTCTCTTTAAATGGCGGATATGAAAACGCTGTTAAATTTATTGATTCTTTAGAATTAGCTAGCCATCTTGCTAATGTAGGAGACTCCAAGACTTTAGTTATTCATCCTGCTTCCACAACACATCAGCAATTGTCAGAAGAAGAACAATTATCAGCAGGCGTTACTCCAACAATGGTAAGAGTATCTGTTGGGATAGAGCATATTGATGATATAAAAGCAGATTTTGAGCAGGCACTTTCAAAAATTTCTTAAATAATGGAGATTCTTTGGCTTTAATAATACCTAGCAATTATCACAAGATTAGTGATGTAGAGAAAAATCATATTTCTTGGATTGAACCAGATTTGGCTGAAAGACAGGATATACGACCATTAAGGATTGGTATTTTAAATATCATGCCACTTGGTAAGCAATATGAATTTAATTTATTACATCCTCTTGGTTTATCCCCTCTTCAAATTGAGCCTGTTTGGATAAAGTTAAAAACTCATTCATATAAAACATGGGATCTTAACCATTTAAATAATCTTTATACAACATGGGAGCAGGCAAATGATCCAGAACCATTAGATGGAGTAATTATTACCGGAGCACCTGTTGAGCATTTAGCTTTTGAAGAAGTTAAATATTGGGATGAATTCGTAAATATTACTAATGAAGCAAGAAATTCATGTGCAAGCACCCTTGGGTTGTGCTGGGCAGGATTTGCACTTGCTTATTTGGCAGGTGTTAATAAAAAAGTATTTGATAAGAAATTATTCGGGGTATTTCCTTTAAAGAGTCTTGCCCCAGGTCATCCTTTAATGGGTACGCAAGATGATGAATTTATTTGTCCTCAAAGTAGATTTGCAGGGTTACCTGATCTTGAAATGGAAGAAGCTCAAAAAGAAGGGAAATTGAATTTGCTTGCATATGGCAAGGATGTTGGTTACACAATATTTGAAACCAAAGATCAAAAACAACTCATGCATTTAGGTCATCCTGAATATACAGTGCATAGAATAATAAGCGAAATTAACAGAGATAAAGAAAAGGGAGATGTACCTCCTCCTGAGAATTTTGATATTAATTCTTCAAATACATCTTGGAGATCTCATCGAAATCTCCTTTTCCAGCAATGGCTATGGTTTTGTTATCAGCAAGTTAGTCTCAGTTGAATTGAATTAGTGAGAGGTTTCAAGACCTCCTAGTCTTTCAAATAAGTTCAGACTTTCTTTATTTAAACCAATAATTTCAACTTTTGAGCCGCTATTTTTGAATTTTCTAATAATTTGATCTAAAGCAACAACCCCGCTCTGATCCCAAATATGAGCTAAAGACATATCAATTAAAATATCTTTTGGATGCTCATGAATATCGAATCCTTGTAGAAAATATATTTTACTGACAAAAAATAATTGGCCTTCAACTTTGTAAGTTATTTGGTTTTTACCTTTAACTCTTGAAACTGTTATTACTTTTGCAACTTTCCTGCTAAACAGTATTGCAGCTAAACCAACTCCTGCAATAACACCTAGGGCAAGATTATGTGGTTTTGTAAGCATAGTAACCGCAAAAGTCATAAGCATTACTGCGGTATCACTTTTTGGTATCTTTCTAATATTTTTCAAACCAGTTAAATCAGCAGTGCTTATTGCAATTGTGATCATTATTGCTACTAAGGCGGCCATGGGTATGGCCCCTATCCAAGGCTTTAAAAGGATTATCATTAATAATAATGATAATCCTGAAATTAAGGTTGATAACCTAGATTTACCTCCATTCTCATTATTCATAACTGATTGCCCTACTAACGCACAGCCTGCCATGCCTCCAAATAAAGAGGATATTATATTGGCTATACCTTGTCCCCTTGCTTCTTTATTTTTGTTGGAACTTGTGTCTGTGGCATCATCTAATATATCTTGAGTTAAGAATGTTTCCATTAAACCAACCAGCGATATCGCTAAGGATGTTGGCAATATCACACCCAAAGTTGAAAGGTTGAATGGTACTTTCCCATTTGCTAATTCACCAAATGGTAAGGAGAGACTAGGGAATCCATTTGGTAATGTCCCTAAATCACTTACAGTAGGGATTTCTAATTTAAAAAATACACTTATTAAAGTAAGCAAAACAATTGCTACTAATTGAGAAGGAATTACTTTTGTCATTTTGGGGAATCCGTAAATAACAATTAATCCTAAAATTACAAGAATCCAAACGGTAGGTATTTGACTATTTGTCGGATATTTTGAAAGTTCATTTTCTAATAGTTTCCCTTCATTAATGCCAATTCCTAGTTGAAGGAATTGAGCTTGAAATATTAATAAAGCAAGAGCATTTACAAATCCGCTTAATACACCTGTCGGAACAAACCTCATTTGATAAGCCAGCCTTAGATATCCCCAGAGTATTTGAAAAACACCTGTTAATAATCCTGCTGCTATTAAATAGGAAAGACCAAGATTTGTTCCAGGGGCCTGAGCTTCTCCAATAGCAACAACCCCAGTCATTAATAGTGCTGTTGATCCTGTCGCGGATGTAATCATACCCCTTCTGCCACCAAGAATCGCAATTGTTATAGATAAGCAGAATGCGCCATAAAGTCCAACTTTAGGATCAACCCCAGCAATTCCTGAAAAAGCAATCGCTTCAGGAATCATTGCAAAAGCCACTACTAAACCCGAAAGAATATTAGATTTTGGATCATCTAACCAATTTTTAGATAAATATTTGGTGAAATTTGACATTTTAAATTCTTCTTTTACTTAAAAAGTTACCTTATAGAGGAGGCAAAATACTTTCTGGATCACAAATATTCTTTAAAGTTTTTAATTCACTAAGTCTTTCTCCAAAAGATAAATAGACTTCTTCTTCATGAGAATTTAAATGATTATGAATCTGAGCTAGATGTATTTTTGGGAAAAATATTTTTAGTTTCTTCCACGATTCATTCATCCACTTCAAAACAATTTCCTTTTCTTTAAGATCACCTTTTTCCCATGCGGCATAGATCCAAGGTTTCCAAGTGCTTGCCCGATGAATAAAGAAACTTGATTTATGGTCTAATTCTTTTGTCTTTCCTCCAAGCTGTTGTGAGGCAACATAGCAAGATTTATTTGGTTTGTTCCTAATTATTTCGTGCATACATTTAACAAAAATTTCAATATTATCTTTTAAATCTCCTCCAAGAAGGCTTATTACTTCTGAATGGTTATTCTTATTTAATTCGAATAGTTCTAATTCTTTTGGAAAAAAGTTTATCTGATTATAGTTCTCGTAACTTTTTATTTTGAGATAATTAAATTTTTCAAGTTTTTTTAAATAGGTTTTGGTAATTTTGTTATCTGAATCATTTTTTATCTCCGCGAAGATATAAATATATATATTTTCAGCATAAATCCATTGTAGGCTTAAATTCTCTGGGAATCCCTCAGCTAAATTAATAATCTTTGAGAGTTCATTATCATCTACAAATCCTTCAATAATTTGAATAGGGTGAGATTGGAATGTTTTAAGACCAATTTCAGTAATTATTGCGAGAAAAGGAGCAGCGCCTTTAAGTCCTTCCCATAATAGTTTTTGGGCGGAATCCAGACTGTTTTGTTCTAATGATATAAAATTTCCATTTCCTAAGTATCCTTTTATAGATTCAATATTATCAATAGCTAATCCATATCTTCGACTCATCGGACTTATTCCTCCGGTTAATATGTAACCTGCTCCGGGAAGTTTTGAGAGGCCTGTAGGGAAGGTCTTATTATGTTTTTCTAGATAATTCATAAGATCCTTCATAATCACCCCACCTCCAATTTTTATTAAATTCTTTTCTTCCTCAAGATGAATTTGGTTATATTCTTTTCTTAAATCAAGAGTAATTAAACCATTTCTAGCGCAGCTTGATGTAGTACCCCCGCTGCAAACACAAAGATATTCTGATTTTGGGGATAATTTGTAATGGCTATTTAATATATCTTCGTCAATTTTATAAATTAGGTTTTTAACTTGTGCATCACTGGAATTAATATTTGGGACTTCAAGTAAATGATTATTTTTTTTCACTACTAAATATTCTTCTTTACTATTATGTTATTAGTTATTGCTTACAATTGGATACTTTTGATTCGAACTTAAATAAGCAAATTGGCATTCTCATTTGTGGACATGGGAGTAGAAATAAATTAGCTATTACAGAATTTCAGGAATTAACTAGGCTTATACAAAAAAAATATCCATCGATATTAGTTGAATTTGGTTTTTTGGAATTTGCAAAACCATCTCTTACTGATGCTTTGGATAAATTAAGAAATCGTTCTATAAAAAAAGTAATAGCTATACCGGCTATGCTTTTTGCTGCTGGGCACGTAAAAAATGACATACCAAGTCTGCTTATGAATTATGCGAAGAAAACAGATATAGAAATAATTTATGGAAGAGAATTAGGAATTAATAATTTAATGATTAGTGCAGCCTGCGAGAGAGTTAAAGAAGTATTCCAAAAAAATAACTCTTTAATTCCTGAAGAATCATTATTAGTTGTTGTTGGAAGAGGTTCCTCTGATCCTGATGCAAATTCTAATGTATCTAAAATTACAAGAATGATTGTTGAAGGAGTTGGTTTGGGCTGGGGAGAAACTGTATTTTCTGGAGTAACATTTCCATTAGTAGAACCTGGGTTGCGAAATGTTGTAAGACTTGGTTATAAAAACATAATTATTTTTCCTTACTTTCTTTTTTCAGGGGTACTGGTAACAAGAATAAAAAGGCAAAGCGATATAGTGGCGCTTGATAATCCACATGTTGAATTTCATGAGGCAAAATATCTTTCATCTCATAAATATGTTGTTCAAACATTTGTAGAAAGGATTGAAGAAATTTTTAATGACGAGAGCAACAATTTTATGAATTGTTCCTTGTGCAAATACAGATCGAATTTATTTGGTTTTGAAAAAGAAGTTGGTTTAGTACAAGAAAGTCATCATGATCATGTTGAGGGCATAGGACTTAGTTGTGATTTGTGTGATTCTGAATGTAATGGGGCATGCGAAACGAATAGTCAAAACCTGAGTGATGTTGATAATCAGCCAGTACTTTTAGTAGAAAAAAATAATGATGAACATCATCATAAACATGAAGATAACAATCATCATCATCATCATAGTGTTTACCCAAATTCCAAACATCCCTTAGGCCCTGTTACGCTTCGCTTGCTTAGTGATGATCAAATCTTAAGAAATTCAGTTGAAAAAGACTGAATCAACCGTCTCTTTCTTAGTTTGGTCTCAATAGACTTATCATATATAAGTATTCCTAATAGATATTTAGAAATGTATTTTAGGCTATATTTTCCACAGTTAATAATAAGTTTTCCACGTCCATATCCACATGGATTTAGGTATAAAGCCTTATCTCGAAAATAACAGCACTTCAACATTATTATTGACTTTTCTTAAAGCTTTTTTCAATTTTCCCTTTTGGAAAACCGTTTTTGTTAAATCTTATTTATAACATGAGTCTCATTTAATAATGACGTAGAAGTGATAAAAATATTTTTTTGACTTTTAAAAAAAAATAGACAATTATATTTGAACACGAGGTTTGTATTTATGAATCAAATAAATCAAGGGAGTAACATTGAAGTTAAATTTGATAATTCTTTCCCATCAAAAGTTTCTTTAGAAACTGAGCTTTCAGAAAGTCTTTATGAAACTATGAAAGATTTTGTTTTACATAATCCTACTTGGGATCAATACAAACTTATAAATTCTGCTTTAGCTACTTTTCTTGTCCAAAATGGATGCACTGATAGTTCAGTTTCAGAGATTTATATAAATCAACTTTTTACACCTTCTAAGTCTTTTTAATATTTAAACAAGCTCTTCTGCTTATGGCCATCATCGTTAGGGTGGGACTTTGCCATGAAGAAGTTGGCCAACACGCACCATCTAGTACAAGGACATTTTTGCATCTCCATAGTTGATTTGATTTATTGACGACACTTTCTTCCTCACTAAATCCCATAGCTGCTCCCCCTACTTCATGAATATAATATCCCGGTGGTGGTGGATTTCCTGAAAGTGCAATAGATTTTTCTGTAAATAATCCTACATATGGAATATTTATGAGCTCATCCATTCTTCTGATTTTCCCATCTGCCGCTTTTATCGAATCTCTTATCGTACTTTCCATATGTTTTGCCATATTTAATTCGTTTTCACTCCATTTGAATTCAATATGAGGGATTCGAATCCCCCAGCTATCTGTTCTCTTAGAGAGAGTTACTGAATTTTCTTTCCTTGGTAGGACCTCACCATGGGCGATTAGAAAACCTGTAGAAGAATTTAATTCTTTTTGTAAAAACTTAGGGATTCCAAGCCTATCAATTGCGCCCCAAATTCCATAACCTCTTAAAAAGTTAATATTTTCAGGTCTAGGTAAGTTTGACCCGAAGGGTATGAAAAAACTCCCTGCGCCCGAGAGGTCAGGATAAAAATTAGAATTAGATTTATTTTTTTTCTGAATTGTATTAGGAATTGAAAAAAACCTACAGATAGAAATATGATCCATCAAATATTTTCCTAACTTAACGGAGGTATCTTTAAAACCTGAAGAATTTGATTTAGATTCCGAGTTAAGTAGAATCCTAAGTGTTGATATTGTGGATGCACATAGAATAATTAAATCGCAATTTAATGATATTCTTTGACCATTTTCTAGATTAACAATGATAATTTTGGTAGCTAGCTCAGTTATTTTGTCTGTTTCGAATGATTCTACGAGGTGATTAGAAAGTATTTGAACATTTCCGGTGCTTATGGCTTTTTTAAAGGTGGTCCCGATACTTGAAGATCTTGGCCATTGCTCTTCTTTCACTGAGGAGTTACGATCAAATCCTCTAGATTGAATAAATGGGTAGTTTAATTTTGATTTAACTTGATTCCCAAAAAAACTTTCATTACTTGTGAGAGGTATTTCACCAATATATTTCCCATTTGGAACTTCTTCAATATTATCTTTTTGTCCATAAATTCCACAAAATTTCTCAATAAAATCATAATGAGGCGATAATTCATCGTAGGTTATAGGCCAATCTGGTCCGTACCCATCTTTTTTTGATGGTTGAAAATCATCTGGAGAAAATCTCAAAGTAATACCTCCCCAAGTTAATGATCTACCTCCATATTGCTTTCCTTGAGTCCAAAGGAATGGCTTATCTTTTGATTGGATATAAGGATGATTTAATTCATTTGAATATAAATCAGGGTTATTTTTCCAATAACCAGGATGTTGACTTTGATTAGCATGTTTCTTTGAGATTATTCCCGATAATCTGTTTAAGGTATCTCTCGGCTCATTACTACTAGCCTCATTTCTTTTAATTTGAGGTCCTGCTTCTATTACTAGAACTTTAATTCCTTGTTCGGCCAAAGTAAGTGCAGCTACTCCTCCTGTTGCGCCTGAACCTACTACGATTGCATCAAAAGGATTTATATCCAAAATCTACTTTTATATTTTTCATATCAACAAATATAGCATTCAGTTAAAAATATATTTCTTGTTTTCAACTTAAGAAGTTAGAATTTATTTAAACATTTTTAGATTTAAATGAGATTTATAATATTGATTTTTTGTTCGATTACTTTAATCTTTCCATTGAGTTGTTTCGCAGCATTAGATTACGGCAAACAATCATTATTAGGAACTGATTTTTCGGGATCTGATTTACAAGGTGCAACTTTCTATTTGACGGATTTACAGGATGCAAATTTATCAGATTGTGATCTTCAAAATGCAAGCTTATATGGCGCAAAATTAAAGGATACTAATTTAAGTAATTCTAATTTAAGAGAAGTTACTCTAGACTCAGCCGTATTAGATGGAACTGATTTAACAAATACTAATTTAGAGGATTCTTTTGCTTATAGTACACAATTTGAAAATGTAAAAATTCAAGGCGCAGATTTCACAAATGTCTACTTGCCAAGGGATGTTGTAAGGGAATTTTGTAAAGACGCCTCTGGAACTAATCCTTTTACTAATAGAGAAACTAGGGAAACATTAGAATGCGATTATATCTAAATTTAAGCTAATGAAAGTTCTTTTTTGATTTTTCTCTGTTTATAAAGTGATCGCCCCACGGGCCATCCTAAAGTAAATAAATGTCTTATTAAGATATTTGAATATCTGAAATTTAATCTACTAGAAAAATTTATATCCAATTCATTTAGAGTTTTTATTAATAAATTAAGGTCTTGTTCTTTACCTTTCTTTTTATCTAATAAAATTGAATTGCTTTGCAAAATCTTATTTTTCAGGATTTTATCATTTTCAGCAAAGCCTACTTCTATTAAATTAAATCTATCAGAATAAAGAGTATAAACTATTCCAAATTTAGATTTTTGAGGAGCTAGATTTAAAGATGATGCAATCAATTTACGATATTCTTTATTAGTGTATTTTTTAAATATCATTTTATTTTTATTCGCTTTGAGAAATTTCATATTTTTCTAATAAATTATTTACTTCTGCTAAAGCAATTCTTTTCTGACAAGCGGAATCATATCGATTTATTGCTATTGATGGAATTGAACCTTTGCTCTTCATTTCTCTAAGACCAGTTTCTAAACACTGAAATGCAACACTTGATAGATCTCGGCCTTCTGCAGCTGCCCAAACCTTTAAAAGATAATTGAGATTTGATGGGACGGAAATTTGAACTTTGTTTGAATTAGAAGTATTTAAAGCAATGTCATCGAGGCTTGTTTCTTTTGTAGATATAGTTTCTTTAACTTTTTTCTTTAAAGTTCTAACTTGTCCTAATGCATCTTGATTATTTTTAAATTTCCTCTCAATTTCAAATAAATCTTCTTCGGTATTAATTAAAGCTTCTAACGCCCACTTTGCGTCATCCTCAGCAATAGTTGTGCTCTTAAGCCATTCATCTCTAATGTAAGACCAATTCTTGGACATAAATTTTTAGCTGTAATCTAAGAATAGTTTAATCTATTCAAATTGTCTATAGATTCTGTTTAGAATATATTTAGAATGTAGTATTTTTGTCGGGATTATAAATTTTATAATACGATAACTGTTATCTAATCTGATTAAGACTTTCGACCTTTGGAGTTACCCACAGCTCTAGGCAAATAAAAATTCCTTTAAGGATTAAAGTCTCTACATCTTGACCTTTCGTTTTCATAATCTTTGATTGCATTATCCCATTCTGATAAATCCGAATCTTCCCCAAAAATATACAAATCCATTTGCTTAGAATAATTTACTGATTCAATCCAGCTATTCATTGAGGAATAACAAAAAATTGTACTTCCAAATTTTTCATAGTCTATAGAATCTCTTTTTGCAGCAAATTCCGCATTTGCCCGTTTCTTATCTAATTCTTTATATTTCAAATCCTCAATAGTAGGTTCTGAAAAAATTAAGGATGGTTTTTTCTCTAAGTTTAAATATGCAAGAAGGCATCCTCCCATAACAATAAGAACAACCCCTCTAATTAGCCAAGTTGTAGTTTTATGCATTAATACTTAATTTTGTATTGACAAGGCAAAGTAAAAGCAAGAAACCCTTCCAGAAATTCCCACTACCAGAAGGGTTATTAAATTGAGTACACAACTATACGTAATCAATCTATGTCTTGGAGTTAAATATATATATTTAACTCATTGAGGTTTGGCCTCAATTAATTTATAGCAAAATAATTAGAAACTAACCTATTTATTTACCACTTTTCCCCCATAAGTTCTAACTATTTTATCTAACAAAATACGCATATCTTTATTTTTAAGTTTCTCTATTTGCTGCAAATTTTCAAGAAGATCGCATATTTGATCCTGTGTATCTTCATTTAATTCCGAAATTGTCATAATTAATCTCTTGCAATAAGTTCAATCTTATATCCATCAGGATCTTCAACAAATGCTAGAACAGTTGTGCTGTTTTTCATCGTTTTTGGTTTAGTCGTGACATTACAGCCGTTATCTTCTAATCCCTTGCAAATGTCATATATATCTTTTACACCAATAGCGATATGTCCATACTTATTTCCAAGCTCATAGTCTTCTGATTTCTTTCTCCAATTATGAGTTAACTCAATTACTGCATTATCTTTCTCAGAACCATAGCCAACAAAAGCTAAAGTAAATTCTCCATGAGGATAATCTTTCCTTCTTATAAGATTCATCCCTAATCTATTTACATAAAAATCAATAGACTTATCTAGATCACCAACTCTCAACATGGTGTGTAAGATTCTCATTTAAAGTTTAATTATCTACACACAATGATATTTAGTAAAGTTGGTTTTTATGAAAATACGTTAAATTAAATATTAAAGAGTAGGTTTTAATTGAATCAAATAATTCAACGAGCAACTTCAGTTTTTTTTTATACTTTGCCACTGAAGGCTTCATTGCCTTTTGGATATTTTTTATTATATAAATTTTCTTTTTTAAAAGTACTTTTATTGCTTACATTTCCTGTTGCGATAATCGAAAGATCCTTACCTTTTGGGGGTTTATTATTTTTTATAATCTTGTTTGCAGGAGTTGTAAGAAATCCAAATGTTCCTTATTTCATAAGATATAACGCTTGCCAAGCATTACTCCTTGATATTGCTTTAATCATAATTAGTTATCTATTACGTATTTTGCCTTTAGTTGAATTTGGTTCAATAGTATTTATATTTACACTATCTATTTTTATTTTTTCTATCTTCCAGTGTATTAATGGTGTTGAACCTGAAATACCGTTTATTAGCAAATCTGTAAGAATGCAAATTTAAAGAACTTCATAAGTTTATGTTTACTTGCATTTTTTTTAACATTCATTGAAAATAGATTCCCATCTTTTTTGACTGGATTGTATAGCTTCCATTGGTGGTTCTGTTCCTCCTACTTCAAATGCTTTAATTAAGGATTTATTAGCTAATAATCCTAACCTTGCAGCTTCTCTCTGTCTTGAACATACATTTTTTCTAGAACCCTCTTTGAGAGTAGTTTCTATTTCTTTGAGAATTTTGCTGGCTTCGTTTGATTTAGTGTAAAAATCATTCATATAAACATCAAGAGGTGTTTCAGCTAACGTTTTATTTGGTGAAACGATGAAAGTTAGCAAAATTAAAAAAAAGATAATGATAAATCTGCTCATTTCAAAATCTTAGATAATTTATTTTTTGACCTCATTAATACTAAATAAAAAGTTATTACACTAATGGTCCCTGATGGGCCAATAAAAACATGCCAAATTTGGTTTCCAGTTATTGATAGATTTGTTCCAAAGAAAGTTGTAAAAACAATGCCAAATATTGGGTAAGCAATGAAGATCCAATCTTTAAACATTCGTTGCCAATTTATAATCAAGAGTATACTAATAATTACTTGTAATGAGAGAGCGATCGTTTTATCAATTAATAAATAGGAAACTATTGAGCAAAAACATAGGAAGATATTTGTTCCAATAGCAAATTTATTTTTAATAACTGATATGGTAAAACTTGTTAAGCCTAATGCAAGAAAAGTATAAAAAAACCAATTAAAGAGAGAAGAATGATCTATATAAATCCAATTTGTTTTTGTATGATCAATCATCTCAAACAATGAGGCTAAACCTAAAAAAATAAAACCAAAGGGAATTAGAATATGGTTTTTTATATTTTTAAATTTATTAATTGATTTAATTCCAAAAATTATTGGGACAATTACTGCTTGCAAATGTGCAGAAAATAAGATAAAGAAAAACAAATTTATTTAAATATCCTCAACTTAATTTAAATTTAATATGAAGGTTTAAATTATCTCAAAAGTGAAATATACCATTGCCCAACTAAGATAATTAATAATGTGAGAACCAAGGGAAAAGCAGGATAGCGAGTTTGGAAATTTGCTGGTGGCCAAGGAGACCATGAGATGAGTCTACCTTTGGGTTCTTTTGAAGTAATTATTTTTTTTGTTTTATTGGTACTTTGTGTTTTTGTTGCAAATCCTTTTCCCATAGCTATTTCCAAAAATTAACTTTAACAAAAACAAAAATAAACAGTGTATTTAAAACCAAATAAGATCTGTATTGGATTACCATTTGAATAGTCTTGTTTTTAATATGGGAGAAGCTAAAAGAAGGAAAGATTTGGGTTTACCCCCTAGAGAAAAAGAGTTTGTTTTACCCGAATTTAATAAAGATAAGGTCAAGCAGAAAGTTAGAAATACTTTATATAAATATCCGATTATTCCTTTCGTATTTTATGGTGTTGCAATTGTTATCCTTTTTGTTGGCGTATTTAGTGTCATTAAATACTATAAGTAATGATTGATTATTTCTTTGAATAAATAATAATGTGGGAATTAGAAAAGATTGCAAAAGTTTTAAAATATAGGATGTTGAAATCAGAAGAAGGATTAGACAATAAACCCTCTATATTATTTTGTGGAATGGATTCCTATCAAAAGAGAGATCTTCATAACGAAGCAAAAAAAGCAGGATTTAAACCTGTATATTCAATGAAGCATCCATCAATAAAAGTCATAATGCAAAGGTCATCTTCAAGAAAAATAGAAACTGATAAGTTCAAAACGACCACAATCGATGTAGAACATTTTTGGTATATGTGTAGACATCTTTTATGAAAAAATGATTTATTAATATTCAGATGAATGAAGTAAGCGCGCTAAGAGTTAATCAATAAAACCTTAAGATCAAACAATAAGTAGTTCTATTATCTAAATATAAATCCGCAACTTGGTCAGTCATCAAGAGACTCGAAAGAAAACTAGAATTTAAACAGCCAGTCGTAGATCAAAATCAACAGTCGCAACAGTAGCTCTCCAAATTTGCAATTTAACTATTCTTACTAAGTCAATTAGTTAAAATAAAGTCAATTAATTTTTTTTTTCGAGAAAATAACTAAATTTCAAATAAATAAAAGGTAACTTTGACAAAATGGCTACTAGGATAAATAAATATTTAAGTGAAGTCGGTTACTGCTCTAGAAGAGTAGCAGATAGTCTAATTGAAGAAGGAAAAGTAACTATTAATGGTCAAATTCCAGAAATGGGTACCAAGGTAGAGGATGGAGATCAAGTAGAAGTTGAAGGTCAAAGAATAGAAAAATCAACGAAACACGAAAAAATATACTTAGTCTTTAATAAACCTGCTGGAATTGTTTGCACAACCGATAGAAGAGTAGAATCCGACAATATCATAGATTTCATTAAATATCCTACAAGAATTTTTCCAATTGGAAGATTGGATAAGCACAGTGAGGGATTGATTTTCTTAACTAACGATGGAGATATCGTAAATAAAATACTCAGAGCAAGAAATAATCATGAAAAAGAATACATCGTAAGCGTTAATCGGCCGATTAATAGAGACTTTATTCAAAGCATGAGTAATGGCGTTGAAATATTAGATACCATTACTAAGAATTGTTTCGTAAAACAATTGGGGCCAAAAAAATTCAGAATCATACTCACTCAAGGACTTAACCGTCAGATTAGGAGAATGTGTGAATCCCTAGGATTTAGAGTAAAATCATTGAAGCGTGTAAGAATTATGAATATTAAATTAGACGTATCAACAGGAGAATATCGCGAATTTACCAAAGAAGAACTCTTTGAATTGAATGAATTACTCAAAAACTCTTCAAAAACATATGACTAATTAAAAATCTTTTGTTTCCAATAAAAAAGTGCTTTCGGTTTTCCAAAAACACAAATTAAATTTGATTTTCTATAAATATGGCGGAGAGGGTGGGATTCGAACCCACGGTACCGTTGCCGGTACGCTAGTTTTCAAGACTAGAGCCTTAAACCACTCGACCACCTCTCCTGGTGAAAAATATTAAATTTTTAACTTTATTATTATAGCAAAAGAAGGTTAATTTTTTAGAAAACTTTTGTGAAACTAATGTATAATTTCATATGAAATCTGTTGATATAACTAGATATCAATCTAGTTTTCAAGAAATATATGATATTAAAGGAGCCAATAAATTATGACAACATATCTTGAAGAGAGACTCGAATGGTACGACCACAATTACAGAATAGGCAATGCCTTAATTACAGATAAACAATTTGATCAGTTAGAAAAAAATCTTTTAAGAATAGATCCTGATTGCGATTACTTTACTAATAAAAAATCTCTCCCATTACCTTCATTAAAAAAGAATTCTATTGATGAATTCTTAGAAGGATTGCTGCCTGATACTCGATTGTTAATAGAGCCTAAGATTGATGGCATTGCTATTGCTTTGCAATACAGAGATGGCAACTTAGAAAAGTCCATTTCTAGAAAAGGTATAGATGTCACAAACAAAATTGCTGAAATTCAAGACATACCCCTCAAACTTCCTGTTTCAGGAATTATGCAAATTAGAGGCGAACTTTTCACTCCAAATAGATCTCCCAACTTTTCCCAAAGAATTGCATCAGGCTTCGTCCGAGCTGCAGCAGGGTCTCCAGAAGGTATCAGCTTTTGCGGTTTCCAAATTATTAATGGAAAGCTTAATCAATACGAAACCATTCAATATCTTAAAAAACTTGGCTTCAACACCCCAGACATTAAAAGCTGTAATTACACAAGCCAAGTCCAAGTCTTTAGGAAACAATGGTTAGATAAAAAATTATTTACTGACTATCCAACTGACGGAATAGTTGTAAAAATAAATTCTAGAAAATTACAATTAATTAGAGAAAAATCAAGTATAAATTATCCCTACTGGCAGATCGCTATAAAGGATTAAGGTTGTATTTTGGAATAGGTAAAAAAGGAGATCTTCTTTTTAAAGACTCGTTATAAATAAAAAACAACATGTAGCTGCGAGTGACCACTACACAAAAAGTGAAAAATGCTAAAGCCACGCAAATAGGGCAATGTGGAAATCCCATTACGATTACGTTCTAAAGTTTGTTTTTCATTCTGTCTATAATATTTATCATTACATCGAGCCATTCTGAATTACTTTTTGATTGTCTCTTATGATTTTGACTTCTTTGAATACTCATAAAATAAACCTTTTATAAATTCCGTTCATATTATTGGAAGAATTTATTGGGATCAATAAGCAAAAATACTAGATTGATTGATATGACTATCTTCTATTAATAAATCTATACAATTAACAAAAATGGGAAATAGGGGGTATTACTCGATATTAACCTTCATGAGGAAACTAAAGAACAGGCTCTTGTTTTTTTAATGAAGAAGATATTAGATTACTTATGATCAAAATGAATTAGCCAAAATTAACATTTTGTTGAAATATCCCAAATAAATTATTACCAACTATGGCAGCAATAATTAAAACAAAAGCTACTATCGCAAAAAGAGCACTTACATCTTTAATATCATAAGGAGTTTTAAATAGAGGTTTTTCGTCTGTCATGATTTTCCTCTTAAGGTTTAATATTTAATCATCTTATATCATTATTTGAAAGTACAATTGAGTATTTCTTCGCTTGACTTCATATGTGGACTCGTTTTATAGAGTAACTAGTTACAAAGGAAGGTTATGAAACTTACAACACCTTTTACCATCCTCAACAATTCAATGAATGACATATGGAGGATGCACGATTTTAATTATCAATTACCAAAAGATACTTTTAATGAGTACTGGGATGAGGAATGTATTTTGCATCCTACAAATTCTCATTGTAAAATTTATGATGGTTAGTTATAAATTGAGCATCTGATATTTTGAACCATAAAAAAAGGCCACGTAACGTGGCCTTTTTTATTTTTGTACAGTAATTAACTTGTGTAAGCTTTGCCTCTATAAGTTAATTCTGTATGCTGTTTTTTTGCAGCTACTTTGTTTTGGACGTATTTTTGTCCTCTGTAGATAAGTGTCATCTATTTTCTCCGGTTTCGCTCAAGTCCCCGTTCCATGGCTTGAGTCGATTTGCGGCTTGCATTATTACAAGTTGAACGTTTTGGTAGCGGTTGCTACAAATTAATACTAACACATAGATAATTTTTTGTGAAGGCTTTAAATGACATTTATGCTGCTAAATCGAAGAAAATTTATCTTTTAAGTGGGATGAAATCTTTTTTTAGAAGAATTTAATGATTTAAGCAGGTTACATTTTGTTCAATTAATCTATTTATTTTTAATAACTTTACTTTTTAAATGTAAAATTCAGAGGATTATAACGATGTTTATGTTCTCAAGAAACAAAAAATCTCCTAGTAAAAAAGCTTCAGTAGTTGAAGACAAACCTTTGTATGCGCAGTTACTTCCATTCGCGAATGTCATGACTGAGAAGGTTCAAGTGGTTAATGCTTTGGCTTTTACTTTAATAATGGGTGTTTCAATTTTTGGGATAGCACTTTGGAGGCTTTCTGCTCTAACTTAATTATCTAATTTTTCAGAGAATTAATTTTTGACTCTTTGTCGTTAATCATTGTAATTAGCCACTTAGAAGCTAAAGCTCGAGATATAGATCTATTTTTAAGAAATCTACATATATAAATATGTAGATTTTTTTCGTTTGATGAGTTGAATTTTTCTTCAAATTCTAATATTGATTCTTCTGTATTTCTTTTCCTAAGCTCGTCAACTAAAGCATGAGTAGATGAATCATTAAAAAAATTACCAATATTTAAGCTTAATGTCATAGTCAATTTACATACCTACTTAAGATGTAGCCATGTATTGAATTTTTAAAAACAAAATTTAATTAATTTACAAATAACTTAATATTTAATTTTCTGGTTTAGCTAACGGAAGTAAACACTTATCTGAATCACAACCAGCTGGTCCTGCTTCGGAGAGCTCTCCAATATCATATTTATTAAGTGCATCAAAGAAATCATTATTTACTTTCCTTTCAGTTACCTGTTCCTGCAAAGATAAATATTCCTCTTTGCTTATAGGTTCAAAAGGTAATCTTGGGAATGTAGCATTTGCACTGAATCGAGCTAATAATGCTGCAGAAATATAACCTTCGTTATTTTCTATTGCATTATGTATTGCTGTTGCTAAATCTTCAATTTCACTTTCTCTAAATTCAACAGTTGCAGAAGTATTATGTTCTGTATAAAACTTTTGAACTTGCATATAAAAATCGAATTGTGCAAGGGCAGAGAAGTTATTAATATCTATTTGATCTGCTCCTTCTATGTTTGCCCAACTTACTTCTGTTGGAATTTCAACGAGCCATTCAGTACATCTTGGGTCAAATGGATTATCAAGCAAGCATCCTTTTTCATCTTTATCGGATTGAGATGGAACAACAGAGTAACCATAATCCATACAAGCTAAAGCAATAGGATCATTCTTTCTGAAGGTTATTCTTCTTAAAAATCTTTGTGCTTTAGGTGGATGCCATCCAGGAGCAGCTCCTGTTAAAAGACTTTTGGTGCCAGCAGGTTGAACTGTAGTGCATCTATTAGGTCTTCTGAGATTATGTTTGTCGCAGTATTCCCAAACAGTTTCTTTTACAGTTTTTCTCCATGAATCTAAGAATTTAGCTTCTTGCTTTTTAAATTCTTTTCCTTCTTCGTTGTAAGGTCTCCCAGCTTCCCACCATTTCAACCAAGGGGTCCCAAACGCATGTACAAAGAAATCAAATAATCCTGTAAAACTAACTCCCACAATAGGATCATACTCCCTACTTTTTCTATATCTCTCAACTTCGAATTCATGATTTAGCAAACATGCCACTGAAAGAGCTGCAGCTTTAAAGGCTTTTTTTTGTTCTTCAATATTTTTCGGATCTATCTGATTTAGGTGAACCTCGGCCAAGTTACAATGAAAATCGTTGCCTAATATTTCTCCGCAAGGATTAAGTCCATATCTACTCATTCTATGATCTAGTTCTTCTTCAGAAAAAGGTCCGTAATTTAGATTAATCCAATTTCTAGCTTCCTCTTTACCTTGTTCCGAATATATTTCTATGAATTCATTTTTGAGATCTTCTCCGTTCAAAATATCTGCATTTGATCTTGCTATTGCTTCTGGCGCAAATTGAATTGCTCCTTCACCTGAATGAAATTGCTTGGTTACAGCATCCAGAATTGTTTGATAAGAGGGCTTTGTATGATAAACCCTTGTATGATTTGCCATTCTAAGAGCGTCCTTTTCGGGATCGATTCTCCAATTACCGTCTTCGTCTTGACTCCATAGATTCTCTTTAGCTGATGCTGCTTCTTTGTCATCAGATGCAAACTGCCTCATGCCAGCGCTTCTTCTTATATTGCCGGCAACTATTGTTACAGCTGCTTCGTCAATAAGTAAGCAACACTCAACTGTATTTAGCTTTCTACCAATTGCTTTTCCTAATAGAGAAGCAACTCGAGAGTATAGATCCTTTAATTTAATAGGATTCGCCATACCTCCAAAACCTTTTAATGATTCTCCTGCTGGCCTAATATCTTCTAAGTTAATATGAACATTAACTTCTTTCTCAAGACTTTCATTGCTTGATGCTTCAAGAAGATATTTATAACTATCTACCCAGCCTCTTCTGCTATCCCCAACTTTTATAAAAATATCGTTGCCTTTAATTTCTAAAGAAGATTTTTCCTGCCTTTGATCTTTAGGAGTTATTCCTACTTCGCTTACTGATTTAATAGTTATTTTATTTTTTACTGTTGGAAGCTTATTTATAAAATGTGGTTCTATTATTGCTCCTGTGCCGCAACCCATCATTGCTAAATCCATCATTAAGGCAAAAGCTTCCCAATCAATTAAATTTGTCGAAGTACAATTATATGCTCCTGAAAAATTCTGGTTTTTATTAATCCATGGAGTCCCTCCGATCCATAACCATCTTCCAGATGGTTGAGCCTTTTGGTTGCTCTGCATTTCTCTCATTAACATCAATTCTTGATCAGAGAGTTTTCCTAATTCTTTTAATCCAGATAAATTTCTTTCTCCAACTTCACTCCAATTCTCTCTTTTCCCGGAAACTGTCTTTCTGCTATATGACCTAAAGAAGACAGGATAAGCAGCGGGAGCTGTTTTTGGGAAGTCATCTTTTCTAAGATTATTAGAATTGCTCTCAGAGGAAGCTTTATTTGGTGCAATTGTCACGATAAAAAAAGTATGTAAATTTACCCGTAAAGGAAGAATAACTCTACCTGTGGCGTCTGCAACTATTCTTACCACTATTTAACGGTTTGTGTAAAAATATGTTTATTATGAAATCTTTGTTCACGGAAGTTTATGGAAAGAACTGTTGAACCTGAATTAATGGAAAGAGAAGACCAAGTTGATTCTTATGCTAAAGCTGACTTTTCAGATGGAGAGAATAATCTTATTAGTCAAATAAATCATTACTTGATTAAAAATAATATTCATTTGAGTGAAAAAGAATTGATTGTTGATTTAGGATGCGGTCCTGGCAATATTTCTGAAAAGTTATCAACTAAATGGCCTAATGCCAATGTTATTGGTATTGATGGCTCCAAAGAGATGATTCGAATAGCTGAGTTAAATAAAAAGAATTCCTTAAATCGGAGTCGATTAAAAAATTTGCGTTACATTTGTGCAGATATAAAAAGCCTTAAATCAAGTGATATTTATTTCGGAAAAAATATAAGTTTATTAGTCAGCAACAGTTTAATTCACCATATTACTTATCTGGATGATTTTTTTAATTGCATAAAGAGATTATCAAGTGATTTGACTATAAATTTTCATAAAGATCTGAAAAGACCTATTGATAAACAATCAGCCTTATATTTAAAAGAAAAATGTGGGGAAAAATATAATGAAATTCTGACTAATGATTATTACGCATCATTAAAGGCTTCTTACACCTCAAAAGAATTAAAAGATTTTATTTTTGAGAATAAATTATCCTCTTTAGAAGTATTCGAAGAAGGTGATCAATATTTAGTCATTTATGGTAAGGTTTAGAGTTGATGGGATTGTTAAAATAGAATTTAATGAGTGCAAGTACTGAAAACTTAAATAATAAAAATATCTTAGAGGCGGTAAATAAAAGAAGGAACTTTGCGATTATTTCACATCCTGATGCTGGTAAAACAACTCTTACTGAAAAACTTCTTTTGTATGGAGGCGCTATACAGCAAGCAGGGGCAGTAAAAGCAAGAGGTAATCAAAGGAAAGCTACTTCTGATTGGATGGAACTTGAAAAACAAAGAGGTATCTCAATTACTTCAACTGTCTTGCAGTTTGAATATGAAAGATCAGTAATAAATCTGTTGGATACTCCTGGTCACAAAGATTTTTCTGAAGATACATATAGAACTTTATCTGCCGCAGATAATGCAGTAATGCTTGAAGATGCCGCTAAAGGATTAGAACCTCAAACAAGAAAATTATTTGAGGTATGCAGAATGAGAAAAATACCTATTTTTACTTTTATTAACAAGATGGATAGACCGGGCAGAGAACCTTTTTCTTTGCTTGATGAAATTGAATCAGAGCTTGGTTTGAATACTTTGCCCGTTAATTGGCCAATTGGTATAGGTGAGGAATTTAGAGGAGTTATTGATAGATTTACAAGAGAAGTAATTTTATTTGATAAAGCTGTTAGAGGGAAACAGTCAAATGAGAAAAGAATGAGTTTAGATGATAAAGAACTTTCAAAATATGTAGAGAAAGAATTACTTGAGATCTCTCTTGAAGAGCTCGAGGTCCTTGATGAGGCGGGTTCGAAATTAGAAAAAGAAGAAATTTTTAATGGTTCACTTACTCCTGTTTTCTTTGGCTCGGCGATGACGAATTTTGGGGTAAGACCTTTTTTAGATAGTTTTTTAAAAATGGCTCAAAAACCAACTTCAAGAAATAGTAATAAGGGAGATATTGAGCCTGCAAGCGATGAATTTAGCGGTTTCGTATTTAAATTACAGGCAAATATGGATCCAAAGCATAGAGATAGAGTTGCTTTTATAAGAGTTTGTAGTGGAAAATTTGAAAAGGATATGTCAGTCAAGCACTCAAGAACAGGAAGAACTATTAGATTATCTCGACCTCAAAAAATATTTGGTCAAGACAGAGAAGTAGTTGATGATGCCTATCCTGGAGATGTAATTGGACTTAATAACCCTGGAATGTTTTCTATCGGAGATACTTTATATACAGGCACTCATCTTGAATATGAGGGTATACCGTCTTTTAGTCCTGAAATATTTAGTTGGCTAAGAAATCCAAACCCTTCAGCATTTAAAAACTTTAGGAAGGGAGTAAACGAACTTCGTGAAGAAGGTGCTGTTCAAATACTTTATGACTTTGATGAGAGCAAAAGAGATCCTATCCTTGCAGCTGTTGGACAATTACAGTTGGAAGTAGTTATTCATAGATTAAAAAATGAATATGGTGTAGATGCCAATCTTGAATCTATGCCATACCAATTGGCACGATGGGTTTCAGATGGATGGTCAGCAATTGACGAATTAGGAAGGATCTTTAATTGCAAAGTAGTAAAGGATTGCTGGAATAGGCCAGTGATTCTTTTTAAGAATCAATGGAATCTTAATCAATTTATTGAAGATAATGAGAATTTAGATTTAAAAAAAGTAGCACCTGTTGTTAGTGGAGTGGAACCAATTGTTTTATAAAGTCCTATTGGATAATAAAATTGGTTAATCTATAGTTATTGTAAAAATCAATTGGATTCAAATAAAAGCAAAAATAATCCCGATAAAACTCCCTATGAAATATTAGGTGTTGACGAAGGTGCCGATTTTGAAGATATACAAAAAGCAAGAGATCTTAAAGTTAAGGAGGCTGGTGAAGATCTACTACTTAAGGCAAAAGTAGAATCATCTTTTGATCAATTGTTAATGGGTAGTTTGAAAGCAAGGCAGTCAGGTAATGTTAGTTTCGAAGCTCAAAATGCTTCTAAGAAAGAGAAACAAATTAATAAACTCATTAATAATGATTTCCCGCTTTTATCAAAAATAAAAAATTTGAATAATAATGGTAACAAGTCAAACGAATATAGCCTTCCCAAAATAACCCCTCCATCTTTTGATAATCTTTCAATCAAATTATCTGTTGGATTATTATTTTTGATAATACTTTTAATTAGTCCTGATTCTTACAACAGACTTCTGCTTTCTATTTCAACTTTAATCCTTACTTATATTCAAATTAAATCAGGTAAAAAGTTTATTAGTTCTCTTGGATGGAGTGTGACATTTCTTTCAATAGGATTAATATTTGGAGGTTTATTTGAAACTAACTCATTTATTCAGGAAATATCTAATAACTCTTTATCAATTCAAAAAATTCAAAGTTTACCAGCAATGATAATTTTGTGGATAGGAGTAATTTTCCTTTAAATTAATTTTTAATCATCTCTTTAATCTCTTCAGAATTTATTAGATATTTATTCTTGCAAAATTCGCAAACTAATTCGGCTTTTCCTTCTTTAATTAAAATATCTTCTAACTCTTTTTTATCAAGCATTTTCATTGCATTTAAACTTCTCTGTCTAGAGCACCTACATTCAAATCTAACTTCTTGAGTTCGAGCTTTCTCTGAAATTGATTTATCGTCAATATCTGGAAATATATTTTTTATTAGTGAAAGAAGATTATCTTTTGATTTAAATAAGTCTTCACTAAAAGAATTAATTTCTTTACATCTTTCTTCAAGCAGCGAGACTAATAATGGATCAGTTTCTTTCTTTGGTAAAACTTGAGCTAACAATCCTCCGCTAGAAATAATATTTTTATTTTGAATCTTTTCCCCAATAAATACAGCAGAAGGAGTCTGCTCAGAATGATATAAATAAGATGCTAAATCTTCAGCAATATTTCCATTAACTAATTCAACAGTGCTGGTAAAAGGTTCTCCAAAACCATTATCCCGGATAACATTTAAATAGCCTGTACCTAATGCTTTTGTGAAATCAAAAGAATATTGATTTGACTTGGTTTTGACTAGATCTAATTCCAAATTAGGATTTCCTACATAACCTCTAACTTTCCCATCTCTGCCCGCATCCACAAGTAATCCCTTTAAAGGGCCATCAGATCTTACTCTTAAAGTGACTCTCCCATGCATTACTTTCATCGAACTTGCTAAAAGAAGCGAGGCGCTGAAAGCTCTCCCCATTATAGAGGTAGTTAGATAAGACAATCCATGCCTTTCTTTCGCTTCCATTGATGCATCTGTTGTTAATACCGCAACTAACCTTATTCCACCATTAGCCGCAGTTGCCCGTACAATTTTATCCCCCATAATTTCCTTTAGTTAATTCCTTAATCTTTCCTTGTTCAAGAACTAACATTTTAGACGGTATACCCTCAAATAATGAGGGTTCATGAGTAACGATAATTATTGTATTTTTATTTTTGAGATTGAGAACTAAATTCTTAACATCATTTTTCATTGACCAATCAAGACCAGCAGTTGGTTCGTCAAGTAAAAGAATAGTTGGATTTCTCATTAGTTGAACTGCTACAGCTAATCTTCTCTGTTGACCACCACTTAATTTCTCAGGAGGTTGAGTAAGATTTATATCTGATAGCCCAACTTTTTTTAAAACTTGTTCTATATTTTCTTCTCTCAATGATTTATAACCAATTTTTAATTCTTTCCCAATGGTTGTTCCTAAAAAGTATCTTTCTGGGAATTGGAATACTACTCCACTTATCCATCTTCTTTGCCTAGCAGTGATATTTTTATTTTTCCAAGTGATCTTACCTTTCTGAGGAGTAATTAGTCCACTTATTATTTCTAATAGAGTAGTTTTTCCTGAACCACTTTTGCCACAAATTAATATAATTTCATTTTCATGAAGATTGAAACTAATATCATCTAATATTTTTTTATTTCCTGTTTGAGGTTGATAAGTAATATCTTTTAAATCAAGCATTATTAATTTAGTTGTAGGTATAAAATTTAAACTTTGAATTATCAACTTATAATAACTATAGATCTAAAAAAAAATAACAGTAAAAATGAATATTGCATTTAGAGAAGTTGATCCTTTTAATTGTTGGATTTGGATAAAATTCTTTGAAATACCCACTGAAGCAGAAAAAAACTACTTAGATGGAGTTTTTGATAGTTGGTATGTTCTAGGTAGGTTAGGTGGTTTTAATTCTGAAAATTTACAAACACATGAAGAGGGCTCTGATTTAAGTTGGATGTCATACGATAATGAGCAAAAAGAATCTGCTCTTCCTGCCTTGATGCATAATTTAGGTGTTATGGAATATCAAAATTTATGGTCAAGAAGTTGGGTTGATTTTGGAACTTCAGATTCACTTTCTATTGATATTTTAATAAATGCGTTAAATGAGATATCTAATAATTATGTAAAAATTGATGAATTAATAATTGGGGGAGAAAATAGTGATTGGTCGATTGAGGAACATGAAGATTTGGTTTTTAAAAATTGATTTTTATATATGGATGATTTAACAAGATTATTTATACAGAATAAAAGAATAATTAATAACAAGAACAATAATTTAAAACTTACAAATAATGAAGCGCGCTATATAAATAAAGTAATGCGAATAAAAATTGGTAAAGAAATATTTATCACTAATGGCCAAGGTTCATTATGGAAAGCTATAAACTTAGAGGACAATTCTATAAAGATAAACAATATTAATAATCCTTATTTATTTCAAGAAAAAGAAAAAATTTTATTAGGAATAGCTGTTGTTATTCCTAAAAATGGTTTTGAAGAGATTCTAAAAATGTGTACTGAAATAGGAATTGATTTTATACAACCTTTGTATTCAGATAGACAAGTTAAGAAGTATACCAACTTCTCAAATAAACTTATAAGATGGGATTCAATTGTTAATGAATCTGTTGAACAATGTGAGAGATTATGGAGACCATCTATTTTGAGTGATATTAATTTATTCGACTGGATAAATTCTATAGAAAATAAAGATATTATTTCAGTATCTGTTACAAGAGATAATAGCTCTGATAATTTAACCCATTGGTTAAAAAAAAAGCAAAGTGTTTTGGATAAAAAAGGAGGAGTTTTATGGAATGTAATTGGACCGGAAGGAGGCTGGTCCCAAGGTGAAATTGAATTTTTTATTAAAAATAAAATTGCTTTTGTAAAACTTTCAGAAAGTATTTTAAGAACTTCAACAGCTACTGTTAATGCAACTTCAATTCTTAGTCAATGGCGTAATGATCTTAAATTAATTCTTTAAAAAAATGAATTTACTTTCTAATGATTTTTTATTTGGTTTTTTAATTAATCTTATTTTAATTTCTTTGTTTTCTAGAGTCCCATTGATGACAAAAGGTGGGTGGATAAGTGCTGGGATATTAGGGTCTATTTTATGGGGATGTTTATCATGGCAAGGCTGGAGCTCTGTTGTAATATATTTATTCCTTGGATCTCTTGTGACAAAAATTGGTTATAAATTTAAAAATGAAAAAGGGATAGCTGAAAAAAGAGGTGGTAAAAGAGGCCCTGAAAATGTTTGGGGTTCGGCTGCAACAGGATTGTTTTTTGCAATAATGGTTAAATTGAATTTTACTAATTTAGTCTTTTACAAAATTGGGTTTGCTGCAAGTTTTGCCGCAAAGTTGGCTGACACTTTTGGTAGTGAAATAGGAAAAAGATTTGGTAGAAATACATACCTAATTACTTCCTTTAGAAAAGTTGAAAGAGGAACAGAAGGAGGAATTAGTTTAGAAGGTACAGCGGCAAGTGCCTTAGGTGCATTATTTATGTCATTAATAATGTTTATTTTAAATATTATTTCAACAAAATATCAATTTTTGATAGTTGTAATTTCTGGTTTTTTAGCAACAATTTCTGAAAGTTTTATTGGAGCTAAATTTCAAGAAAAATATAAATTAAGTAATGAATTAGTAAATTCTATTCAAACAAGTATTTCTTCTATAATTGCTATTTTTGTTCTAATTTTTTATCTCAAAATTTCTAATTAAATTACCTTTTAATAAAATTAGGATTCCTTCCATTTATTAAGAATATCCCAACTTTTAAGACGTTGATAAATCCAAAGATGTCCATGTGCATTTAAGTGTATACCATCCTCTGCGATCCAATTCTTACTTCTATTATCTGAGTACATTTCTCTAAAAGTTGCCAGAAAAGGGACATTTTGATTTATACAGACTTCTTCCATTCTTCTCTCATAAGAATGACAGAAATCATTTGAATACCATAAACATCCAGCAAATGGCATTTTGTTTTCATCAACTGGGGTTAGCCCAATTACAAAAACTTGAGTTTGGGACTTCATTTCAAAAATTAATCTTTCTAATCCATACTCGAATCCATTTATCTCTAATTGGTGCCGCCCATTTTTTTGTCCAATTGTTGGAGTATCATTAAGACCCACATTTAAGAGGATTGCTTTGGGTTTATTTCTTCTTGTTTCTCCTCTTGATGACCATTCTTTTTCCCAACGTAAAGAAACTTTTTCAATTCCGTCTCCTCTTACCCCTAGTGGATAAATAATTGGAAAATCATGAAATTTAGACCAATCTTTTCTTAGTCTTTCGCACCATCCTCCTCCTACAGTATCCCCCCATCCATATACTGAACTATCTCCGATTACAACCAATTGTTTTGGTAAAATAGGCACTAATTTCCTTTAAATCATTTCACTTGATTTGAGAAGATTTTTATTACTAATCAAGTTAGATTACTTTTGATTTTACCATTTATTAATTCTCCAGTTATTGCAATTGAGCTATAAGCAAACAAAATCACTATAACTTCTTCCCATGCAAATGAACTCAATGATTCTTGAAGTAGCCAACCTAAACCAACACTACCAATTACTCCCAGAATGGCTGTTTCTCTAATTATGATGTCGGATCTATAAGCACAATATGCTAAGTAACTATTTGCTTGTTTAACAAATAATCCGAAAAGCCAACTAGACCTCTTTGCAACTCCTAATGATTTCATCGCAATATATTGTTTATTATCTTGGTTATGTAAATTCGCCAAAAGCAACTTGCTAGTTATAGCTGCGTTATGTAATCCTAATGTTATTGCGGCTAAAGATATTGAAGGATCATTAAACATTAAAAGAATTAGAATTAATACAGGCGGTGGTATTAAACGAAATAAAAATGAGATTATTCTTATAATCGTAATTCCTATTTTATTATTTAAAATCAATATAAAAATAGGAGGAAAACTTATAGCTATTCCAGTAGATAAAAGACATAAAACTAATGTTTCTAATAATAGCTTTAAAAAATCGTATGAATTAAAATTAAAGTTTGATATCAAAAGATTGTTGATTGAATTAAAAGGTATTGCATTCTTATTAAATATAAAATAGACAAAGAAAGATAAAGAAAATAAACTAATACAAAATAAAGCTATTACAAAAGAGATCAAAAAATTCTTAGAAGTGTTAGAGAGGTTGAATTTTTTTAATAGTTCTTTTGAGATAATAATTAAAAAAGCTAAACCCCAAAGATAAGTCCATAGCTCTCGGAAATTCAAAGTTTGAAAGGATAAAAATATACTTGTGCCTATTCCTCCAACTCCAAACAATCCCAAAACTGCTGTACTTCTTATGGCACATTCCAAACGGTATAACCCAAAATTTTTAAAGGTTTCTATCACTGGAGCCCAAACTAATGTTATTAAAGTGGAAGATTTAATACCATTAATTTGTTTAATTGATTCAATAGTTTTAAGATTAATATTTTCTATTTGCTCACTAAAAACTTTTGCATTTATAGCAACATAAGGAATGCAAATAGCTATTATTCCAATCGCAAAATTTATACCATATATTTGCATTAATATAAGTCCCCAAATTATTTCATGAATCGATCTTATAAAAGTTAAAAATAAATTTAAAAATCTCTTTAAAAATATAGGTAAATTTAATATTTTATAAAAAATTTGTGAAGATAATATTCCAAAAATAACCCCAAATATAATACTTATTAGCCAACTAAAAAATGCAATAAAAATAGTTTCATTTAATCTTTTTACTAATGTGAAAATGATTTCATTATTAATTTTTGGATTTAAGGCAGAAATAATAAATTCTTTAAATAATTCAATTCCTCCAATATGAAAATTAATAAATAGTTCATAGGCTATAGGTATACAAACTAGTATTGGTAGAAAAGTTATTGAAGAAGAATTTAATTTTAATTTATTCAATTATCTAATAAATCTTGTTTAAATGATATTTTTTTAATTTAGTTTTCTCTAAATCAAATAATATTTCACCATTTTTCATTCCAATAATTCTATTAAAATCATCTAATAGATCTAATCTATGCAAAGAAATTAAAGTAGTTTTCGGAACTTTTATTTTATTTTTATTTTTAGTAATTAATAATAGATTTTTAATATTAGAAGTTAGTTTTGGATCTAAATTATTAAAAGGCTCATCAGCGAGGAGGATATCTGACTCTTGAATTAATGATCTTGCAATAGCAACTCTTTGTTTTTGACCTCCAGATATTTTTCTAATATTTTTGGAAAAAATAGATTTCTTAAGATTACAAACTTGCATATATTGATGAGCTTTATTAAAAGAACTTATATTTAGTAAATTTTTAAAAGCAAATAGGAAACTTTGTTTTCCAAGAAGTCCACAATTAACATTTTGTTCTGCTGATAGATCTTCTATTAATCTTAAATCCTGCCAGATAGTTGATATCTTTCTCTTTTGATATAAGTTTAATTTATCAAATTCTGTATTAAATAATTTGACTCTACCTTCGTTAGGCTTGAGTGTTCCGTTAAGAATAGATATAAGGGTAGTTTTACCCGCGCCACTTTTGCCTAATAAGGCAATTTTTTCACCCGATTTAATTCGTAAACTTACGTTTTTTAAGGTGAAATTATTTTTATTTTTATAGCTTACCCCTTTTAATTCGAGAAGAGGATTAATCATCTGATTTTTTTTAATTTTCTCGCGATTACCTCGATATTTTTATAGTCACTAGATTCTGCTTCTATAAATTTTTTTGCGTTGAACATATCTAATATCTTTTTATGTTCTGTATTTTTAATATCTAAATTAAGAATTGTAGATTTAAGTTCTTTAGTAAAACCTTTTCGAAATCTATTATCAAGATTACCTTGAGCAACCCAATGATAGTCAACATAATCAGGAGTCATCCAAAAAAGATTTACATTATTTGTTCGTTTAGGATTATTTTTAAGATTGTTTTCCCACACTTGTTTATTTAAAGCTCCTGCATCAAAGGCTCCACTATTAACTAAAGCGATAGTTGCATCATGACTACCGCTAAATCCTACTCTTTTTCCTTTAAAGTTTTCTATTTTTATTCCAGCATCATTAAGGAAATATTCTGGCATTAATCTTCCAGATGTTGAATTTTCAGAACCAAAAGTAAATCTTAAATTCTTGAGCTTTTCAAGTCCATTTTTATTGGAAATTGAATCAAGTTTTATTTTCTTATTCACAATAAAAACGCTTTTAAATTCTTTATCAATATCTCGTTGAGCAATCACAATTGCATTAGGGGTTTGTAATCTTGCCTGAACTCCGGATAAACCGCCAAACCATACTAAATCTAAATCATTTGTTCTAAATCCAGTAACCGCAGCAACATAATTAATAACGGGAATATACTTTACCTTTACATCTAGATTCTTGGCTAATTCTTTTGCAAACAAATTAAATCTTTTGTCTAACACCTCTTGATTTTGATCAGGGATTGCCCCGATTTTTAAAACTTTTGGATTTGCATTTAAGGGTGAAGAAAGAGTTGCAAAAAAAATAGTAGATGTTGCAACTATCTTTTTGATTTTAATACAAATCTTATTCATTTAAAAGTAATAATTTAAAATGCCTTTCTCTAATCTTCTTAAGCCATCAAGAATCTTTTCTTTTGAGGAGGCACAAGAAATTCTAATACATTGATCATCACCAAAAGGTTTTCCAGGCACCACAACTAAACCATAATCATTAAGAATTCTTTTGCAAAATTCTACTGAAGTCATGGAATTATTAGGTAATCTAGGAAATGCATAAAAAGCTCCATTAGGTGAATATATAAATAGTCCTTCGATATTTTTTAGTCCTTTATAAAGGACTTCTCTTCTGAGATCATAATGGCTATTGATTTCTAAGAAAAATTCTCGGTTTACTTTTAAAGCCTCTAAAGCACCTCTTTGAACGAAAGAACAAACATTACTTGTACTTTGACTTTGTAATGCTGATGATGCTTTAACAATATCTTTTTGTCCTACTAAATAACCCACTCTCCAGCCGGTCATTGCCCAACCTTTAGCAAAACCATTAATTATAAAAATTCTTTCTTTTAGGTCAGGTGCTAGTGAAGCTAAACTTAAATGCTTAAATTCTTTTTTAAGAATTAATTCGTAAATTTCATCTGAAAGAATATTAATATTTTTATTTTCTCTTACTACTTCTGCAATTTGTAACAACTCTTCTTTTGGCATTACTCTACCAGTTGGATTGTTGGGAGAATTAATAATTATAAATTTCGTTTTTGGAGATATCTTAGATTTCAAATCTTGTATATTTATTTTGAATCCATCTTCAGCCGAAGAATTTAGGAAGACAGGCTTTCCCCCTGCCAATCTAACCATCTGAGGATAGCTTAACCAATAAGGAGCAGGTATAATAACTTCGTCCCCATCATTCAATAAAACCTGGAAAAGATTATAAATTGCCTGTTTTGCTCCATTTGTTACCATTATATTTTCATGTTCAACATTTAAATTGTTTTGGGTTTGAAGTTTTTCAGCAATAGCTTTTCTGAGTTCTAAATCCCCTGATGCAGGACCATATTTTGTATATCCATCAAATATAGCCTCACTTGTTGCTTTTAATATTTCATTGGGAGCATCAAAGTCTGGTTCTCCAGCACTTAAATTACAGATGTCTTTTCCCTCTTTTGCGAGTTGATTAGCTTTAGCACTTATCTGCAGAGTAAGTGAAGGCTCAATGGAGAGTGCTCTTTTTGATAAATTTACTTCACTCATTTGATCTAAAGTTCTTAAAATATAACTTTTAAAAATTTTTGTTTTACTAAATTAAGAATAAATAAAAGTATCACAGATTGGTTTGTTTTGGTTCGTTTTCTTAATTTAATTTATTTTCGTATGGTCTTTTATAAAAAATTAAAATATGGAGTTAAGAATTATATATTTATTATTATTATTTAATCATTTTTAGTTTGTATATTATTCATAAGCTTTAAACTTAAATTTGCTTTGAAAAGATTAGTCATCAGTAGAGGGAATGTATTTGCAAATTTATTAATAATTGGGGAAGCACCTGGTGCTCAAGAAGACTTAGAGGGAGAGCCTTATGTTGGTAGATCAGGGAAATTGTTGGATCACCTATTAATAGAAGCAGGAATTAACTTACAAAAGGATGTATATTTTTGCAATGTAATTAAATGTCGTCCTCCAAACAATAGAAAACCAACTAATAAAGAAATAAATATTCATAAACCATGGTTAATGCAGCAAATTAAACTAGTAGATCCAAAATTTATTATTTTAACCGGTTCGACTGCTATGAGAACTATTTTGGAAATAAAGAATCCAATTTCTAAAACAAGAGGAAAATGGTTTAAAAAAGGTGGGAGAGAAATTATTACTATCTTTCACCCATCTTATTTGTTGAGATTCTCTTCAAAAGAGTTTGAAAAACCATATGATCTAACTTTAAAAGACCTTAAGAATGTTAGTAGTAAACTATATGCTTTATAATTTAAATAAGATTTTTTGAATTTCTAGAATTTAATGTCACTTACTCAATCAAAAGAGGTGAATAGTCTCTCAAGGAGATATTCAACTTATATTGAGAGAAGGATAACTAGAACAGTAATGGTTGGGAATATCGCAATTGGTAGTGATTATCCAGTAAGAGTTCAATCGATGATAAATGAAGATACAATGGATGTGGATAATTCTTATTTAGCAATTAAAAGACTTCATGAAGTTGGATGCGAAATTGTAAGACTAACTGTTCCTTCTTTAGCTCATGCAAAGGCTGTTGGGGATATTAAAGAAAAATTAATTAAAAATAATATAGATACCCCCTTAGTTGCAGATGTTCATCACAATGGAATGAAAATTGCAATGGAGGTAGCAAAACATGTTGATAAAGTAAGAATTAATCCAGGATTATTTGTTTTTGAGAAATCAGATCCTGCAAGGACTGAATATACTGACGCTGAGTTTGAGACTATTAAAAAAACAATTCTTAAAAGATTTACTCCACTTGTGGAAGTTTTAAAGTCGGAGAATAAAGCTTTAAGAATTGGAGTTAATCATGGATCTTTATCCGAGAGGATGCTTTTTACTTATGGAGATACACCTTTAGGGATGACAGAATCTGCAATGGAATTCGTCAAAATCTGCGATGAACTTGATTTTCATAACATCATTATTTCTATGAAAGCATCAAGAGCACCAGTGATGTTAGCTGCATATAGAATGATTGCAGATAGATTAGATGCAGAAGGATATAACTACCCTTTGCATTTGGGTGTTACTGAAGCAGGAGATGGTGATTATGGAAGGATTAAGAGTACTGCAGGTATAGGAACACTTCTTGCCGAAGGTCTTGGAGATACTATCAGAGTTTCTCTGACTGAAGCTCCTGAGAAGGAAATTCCAGTATGCTATTCAATTTTGCAATCTTTAGGATTGCGAAAAACAATGGTTGAATATATAAGTTGTCCTAGCTGTGGTAGAACTCTTTTTAATTTAGAGGAGGTTGTAGATAAAGTGAGGAATGCCACTTCCCATTTGACTGGTTTAGACATAGCAATAATGGGTTGTATAGTAAATGGTCCAGGAGAAATGGCAGATGCTGATTACGGTTATGTAGGCAAAGGTAAAGGTACAATTGCTCTTTACAGAAGAAAAGAAGAGATAAAAAGAGTACCTGAGGATGAAGGGGTTGATGCTTTAATTCGGCTCATTAAAGATGATGGAAAATGGATTGATCCCTAAACTTATTTTTAATTTATAATTCAATTAATAGAAAAATTAATGCTTAGTCCCGAACCTTGAAAATAAAAAAATTATTTAAAAATCAACTTGTCTTTTTAATAGTGACAACTTTTTCTGGGATATTGGTGAGTAATCATTCAAAGGCGACAATTTTAGAAAATAACTACAAAGAGGTTATTGATCACGTTTGGCAAATAGTATATAGAGACTTCCTTGATTCAAGTGGGAAATTTGAGAGATCTAATTGGATTAATTTAAGAAAGGAATTTTTAGCAAAAAAATATTCAGATAATAATGAAGCTTATGATGCCATTAGAGATATGCTTTCAAATTTAGATGACCCATATACAAGATTTCTAGACCCTAAAGAATTTAATCAAATGAGAATAGATACTTCAGGAGAATTAACTGGAGTCGGTATACAAATTGCTAAAGATAAAGAATCTGATTCTATAATAATTATTTCTCCTATAGAGGGAACTCCTGCTTATGAGGCTGGAATTAAAGCTAGAGATAAGATTTTATCAATCGATAATGTATCTACTAAAGGGTTGAATATTGAGGATGCAGTTAAATTAATAAGGGGCAGAAGAGGTACAAAAGTTAAACTTGAAATCCTAAGAAATGGGAATTCTTTTTATAAGTCTTTATTAAGAGAAAGGATAGAAATAAAATCAGTGACAAGCAAAATCAATGAAACTAAAGATGGATTATTAATAGGTTACGTGAGACTTAAACAGTTTAATGCTAATGCATCAAGAGAGATGAAAGATATATTAAAAGATCTAGAAATAAAAAAAGTTTCTGGATATATTCTTGATTTAAGAAGTAATCCAGGAGGATTATTAGAATCTAGTATTGATATTTCTCGTCAATTTATTGATAAAGGCATAATCGTAAGCACCTTATCTAAAGATGGTTTGAAAGAAACAAAAAGAGGTAATGGTAAGGCTTTAACAAAAAAACCTTTAATTGTACTTGTCAATGAAGGTTCGGCGAGCGCAAGTGAAATAGTCTCCGGAGCAATAAGAGATAATAACAGAGGTAAATTAGTAGGGAAGAAAACTTTCGGCAAAGGCCTTGTTCAGTCTATGCGAACTTTGGTGGATGGTTCAGGGTTAACAGTTACGGTCGCAAAATACTTAACTCCTAATGGAACAGATATAAATAAGTTTGGAATTACTCCAGATATAGAAGTCAAAATGAATTCTAATCCAATTCTTCAAAGAGAAATTGGTACTAAAAGAGATAGACAATATAGAGCCGGTGAGAAAGAACTTCTTAAAATTATTAAAAAAACTAAATTAGTAAGTCGGTTTGAACCTAAATCTGCAAATTTATTAGCTGTTTTTAAAAATAATGATATTAATTTCGTTTATTCATTAAATTAGATGCTCATATCCAGCATTCTTTTTATGGGTTTGTAAGCTTTTTTAATTATTTCAGGTTCTAATTCAATTGAAGGGGAATTGTTTTTTAAACAATCTAAAATTTTTTCTAATGTATTCAATTTCATATATGGACACTCATTACATTTACAACCATCAATATCTGGTACTTCAATAAAATTTTTATTAGGTTCTTTCTTTTTCATTTGATGTATTATCCCTGGTTCAGTTAAAACCATATAAGTTTCAGAATAATCATTACTAACGAAATCTAATAACTTACTGGTTGAACCAATAAAATCTGAAAGTACTAATAAATTTTGGCTGCACTCAGGATGAGCTATTACTTTTGCATCGGGATGTTTGTACTTTAATTTTAATAAAGCCTCTTCACTAAATGTTTCATGAACTACACAGCTTCCTGGCCAAAGTTTAAGTTTTCTACCTGAGTTTTTTTGAACCCATCGACCAAGATTTTTATCTGGTGCAAATATAATTTTTTTATCTTTAGGAATTTTTTCTACTAATGAAACAGCATTGCTACTAGTGCAAATTAAATCACTTTGAGCTTTTACTTCTGCAGTACAGTTTATATAACTAACAACATAATGATCTGGATTTTCTTCTCTAAATTTTTGGAACTCATCTGCAGGACAATCATCAGCCAAAGAACAACCTGCATCAATATCAGGTAATAAAACTGTTTTGTTTGGGCTAAGTATTTTGGCTGTTTCTGCCATGAAATGGACACCACAAAAAATTATTATGTCTGCATCATTATTTGCGGCTTTCCTAGAGAGGTCTAATGAATCTCCAATAAAATCAGCAATATCTTGAATTTCTGGCGCTTGATAATAATGAGCAAGAATTATCGCATTAGCTTTTAAGCAAAGCTCCTTAATTTCAGAAATCAAATCTTTTTCGTTTTGAATAGATTTCTGTTTTGCAGTAGAAGTTATACTGGTCAGGATTTAGAATGTCTCTTAATAGATTATATGCCTTTAAATAGAAAAAATTCTGACAAATTTAAAAATTGCTATTGTTGGGGACTGTCACGGTCAGTGGTCTGAAGCGGATATTAGGATTTTATCGCTTATAAAACCAGATATTGTTCTATTTATTGGAGATATTTCAGATGGTAGTATCAAAATAATAAAGAAAATTAATCTAATAAAAATCCCTACTTTTGTGATTTTGGGAAATCACGATCGAGGTAAAGACTCAACAGGAGAGACTCTTTTAAAACAGATTCGTATTTTGCAAGAAAAATATTGCGCTTGGGATTTGAAAATATTTAATAATCAATTAAATATTTTAAGTGCTAGGCCCTGCAGTTCAGGAGGTGGTTATTATCTTTCAAATGAGGTTAAAGCTGTTTATGGACCAATAAGCGAACAAGAGTCAGTTAATAAAATGCTTAAATGTTCAGAAAAAAATAGTAGAGAATTACCTCTTATTTTTATGTCACATGCAGGTCCTTCAGGTTTGGGATCAGACTCTACGAGTATTTGTGGTAAAGATTGGAAAGAGCCCTCTTGTGACTGGGGAGATAGAGATTTAGCTGTTGCAATTTCAGAAATACAAAAAAAAAGAAAAATAGACCTTGTCATTTTTGGGCATATGCATAATCGTCTCAAAAGAAATCAAGGTTTGAGAAATATGTTCAAAATTGATAAAAAAGGTACAGCTTATTTGAATTCTGCAATAGTTCCGAGATATAAAAATAATGTAGACGGCCAATTATTAGTAAACTTTTCATGGGTTGAGTTTGTAGATAATGAAATTTCACATATTTCTCACAGATGGTATTCAGAGTTAGGAGAGATATGTGAAGAAGAAATTCTTTTTTGAAATAGAGATTATAAGAAGGAAATTATTAACTTTTTTTCGGTTTCTCATATCTAGAGAATACGGTTTGTGATAGAAGGTATCCTGCAATTGCTGCGGCAGCAAAAGCAAGTCCGTTCTTAAATAACGGTATAATTTCGCTCGTTCTAGAAATTATTGGTGCTAAACCAAAAATGCCAAAGAGCATTCCCCATAAAGGAGAAAGAAGAGCTAAAAATCCAATTGATATGATTTGACCCTCTTTTCTTGGGGCGGCAGCAAATCCTGCAACTAGTCCTCCTAAAATAGAAGTACACAAAGTCCATATATATTGTTCTTTTGGTAATCCAGGAACAACTTGGCATCCTCCTCTGTCAAGACAAATTTTTACTGAATTAATTGCATCTAACACTGCTCCATCTTCTCCATGATCTTTTACATAGTATTGATTCCCGAATCTTGTTTGAAGTTCCACCCAAAATAATCTTGGCATGAAAGCAAAATAGGCTTCACCAACATTAAAATTTAATAAATTCCCTCCTCTAGGGTCTGCAATTATTAATAAACTTGTTTCATCTAAATCCCAATAATCTTTTATTGCAATTCCAGGGACACTCTCGAATTGAGATAAATATTTAATCTTCCAACCACTTTCCTTTTCTAAGTTATTAAGATTTTCTTCTAAAGAATTTTTCTGAATGGGACTTAATGTCTTAGCTAAATCAATAACAGGTGTTTTTTTTTCAGGTAAAAGATTTGGATTATTAATTGCAAAAGAAGGTTCATTAAACATTAAAATTACTATAGATAGAATTATTCCTAAGAAATAGTTAATCTTTGAATGCATAGAAGTATTTTTGTCTTTATATATTTTCGCCGATGAAAAGCCAACCCGCGAATAATCAAGAATGGTTAATAAAAAAAATAATAAAAAAGGGAGGAACTATAAGTTTTTATGACTATATGGACTTTGTATTGAATGACATAAATAATGGATACTATGGAAGTGGTAGAGCTAATTTAGGCTCTAAGGGTGATTTTGTTACTTCACCTTCAATGTCAGATGACTTCGCGTTTTTGTTATCGAAACAAATTTACGAATGGTTGATACAGGTGAAAAATCAATCAATTTTTGATGATAAGTTATCAGTGATTGAGTTTGGAGCAGGAGACGGCAGTCTTATGAGTGGTCTCCTTGAGTATTTCTCTATTAACGATAAAAAAATATTAAAAAATGTTTGTTTTATCATTATTGAGCCAAATAAAGGAATGATAAAAAAACAGCAAAAGAAATTAAAAAAATATTTAAAATTGGGTTTTGATATTTTATGGAGAAGCCTAGAGGACTTTGAAGATAGAAGTTTAAATGGCGTTGTATTAGCTAATGAGGTACTAGATGCTTTGCCTGTAGAAAGAATAATAAATTCAAAAGGTAAAATACATCGGCAAGGAGTTTCTATAGATAAGAAATCAGGAAGATTGTTTTTTGAAGAAATTGCAATCACAAAAGAATTAGAAAAAAGTATTGCCTCCGCTCAGGAAAAATTAGATATTAATATCCCTCCTGAATTTGCTCCAGAAGGATGGACCACCGAATGGCATATAGATAATAAAAAATGGTTAAAGGATATTTATGCAAAAATCAATAATGGAATTTTGTTAATAATTGACTATGCCAAAGAAGCTAAAAGATATTATTCATTGAGTAATAGTAATGGGACATTAATTTCCTATAAGAACCAAAAAATTGTTGAAAATATTTTTGAGTCTCCAGGGGATTGTGATTTAACTTCTCACATTTGTATTGAAAGTTTGATTCATGATTCGGAAACTTTAGGTTTTGAAACTATTGGAATAGTCAAACAAGGAGAGGCATTATTATCACTTGGTTTAGCCGAACGACTTTTTGAAATTCAGAATGAACTAAAGGACGATATCTCAAAAGCTCTTTCTAGAAGAGAAGCCTTGTTGAGATTAGTTGACCCAATCTGTTTAGGAGATTTTAAATGGTTTGTTTTTAGCAAATTTAATAATAAGAAATTTAAAATAAATTCACTCTGTATTCGCTAATCGAAATATTTTAGGAATTGCGATTCATTTATATCATTAAATATATCAACTTCTCCAAGCTCTATAGGTAATATAAATCTCATTTTCCCATTACGTACTTTTTTATCACCCATAAGTATTTTCATTACGTCATCCTTTTTGATTTTAGGTGTTTGTGTTGGTAGACCATAGCTTTCAAGAAGATGATCTTGCCTTAAAGAATTCTCTTTTGACCACAAGCTCTTTTCAGTCGCAATATCTCCTGCAATTTTCATTCCAATCGAGATGGCTTCGCCATGTAAATACTCTCCATATCCGCACAAATTTTCTATAACGTGGCCAAAGGAATGACCATAATTTAATATTGCTCGAATTCCATTTTCTTTCTCGTCTTCAGAAACTATACAAGCCTTAGTTTTAATTGATTTATTGATTATTTTTATTAATGATTCGTTCTCGAGATTTAGGATTTTATCTCTATTCTTTTCATTTTCTAAGTATTCGAAAAGTGATTTATCTTTTATGACGCCATATTTGATCACTTCCGCCATGCCTGCCTTGAATTCCCTCGTTGGTAAAGTTATTAGAGTTTCAGGGTCAATAAAAACTGCTTTAGGCTGATAAAAAGCTCCTATTAGATTTTTCCCTTTAGGATGATTAACGGCAGTTTTCCCACCTACGGATGAATCAACCATAGATAATAATGTTGTAGGGATTTGAATATATTCAATACCTCTTAACCAGGTAGCGGCGGCAAAACCTGTGACATCCCCTACAATTCCGCCCCCGAGTGCAATCATTAGGGAATTCCTATCTAAACCAACCTCAAAAGCAACATTAAATATCTCACTTAAACTTGCTAAGTTCTTATGAGATTCTCCAGCTTTAATATTGAATATTTCAGCATTGAAATTATACTTTTTTAAATTATTAAGAAGTTTCCCCCCAAATAATGTTGAGATTTCTTTATTAGAAACTATAAGAATTTTTCTATTATTATTAATACCAATTCGGGTTAGTTCTTCTCCAATGCTATTAATTAGGCCTTGTTTTATAATGACTTCGTATGAATTATTACTAAGAGGAACTAGTATTTTGTTCTTATCCACAATAAATGTTTTAGAAAAGTTTTTTATTAATTTAAAAAATTATTTTATTTATTCTAACCTTATCTTGACTTAAAAATTAGATTAAAATAATCAGTTGTTAAGAATTAAAAATCATAATAAGATCATCATATGAATCTTAAAAAAAATATTGAAAATATAAAGAAAAATTATCCAATAGGAATAATTGGAGGTGGTCAATTAGCTTTAATGCTTGCTGAAGCTGCAAATAATAGAGGAATAAAAGTATGTGTTCAAACTAAATCTTCCAATGATCCAGCAGGTTCAAAAGCAGATTATGTAATTGAAGCTGATCCCTTAAAGGTAAAAGGGAATAAGGACTTAATTAAAGAGTGCGAAAAAATAATTTTTGAAAATGAATGGATTAAAATTGAAAAATTGAATTTAATTGAGTCTAAAAATATTTTTGTACCAAGCCTTGAATCAATTCAACCTTTGGTCGATAGAATCTCACAAAAAATATTAATAGAAAGATTGAACCTCCCATCACCAAGATGGAAACCAATAGAGGAATTTAAAAGTCTTAATGATGAAGAAATTGAGTACTGGAATTTTCCTCTAATGATTAAATCTTATAAAGGAGGATATGACGGTAAAGGAAATACAAAAATCAATACTAAAGAAGATTTGAATTCTTTTTTTGTTAAGACCAATTCAGAAGAATGGATAATTGAAGAATGGGTAGATTATAAAAATGAGTTTGCTTTAGTAGGATCAAGAGATTTTGATGGAACAATAAGATTCTTTCCAGTTGTCGAGACATTTCAAAAAAATAATATTTGTGATTGGGTTTTGTCTCCAGCTGAAATTGATTATGATTTGGAGACTTTTGCGAAAAATATTTTCTCATCAATAGTAAATGAACTTGATTATGTAGGAGTGATGGGAATTGAATTCTTTTTTGGTGATAAAGGACTATTAATTAATGAAATTGCTCCTAGAACTCATAATTCCGCACACTTTTCTATTGAAGCTTGTTCTTCAAGCCAGTTCGATCAATATGTTTGTATATCTTCAGGTATCAAGCCTCCAGAGATAAAAATGCATTCCCAAGGATCCTTAATGATAAATTTATTAGGTTTAAATAAAAAATTTCCTTTGTCCATAAAAAAAAGATTAGAATTATTATCTGAAATCGGGGGTTCTAATCTCCATTGGTATGGTAAATCTAAAGAAAGTGTTGGACGAAAAATGGCTCATATAACGTTTTTACTTAACGAAGATAATCAGTCGAAAAGAGTTGAAAAATCAAAAGAAATCTTAAATAAGGTAAGAGAGATTTGGCCATCTCCAAATGACTAAAGAAATAAGTTAATATTTACATACTGGATCTTTGGTCAAGTTCTTCTTTATGTGCTCTGATCTGACTCTTTTTCGACTTGAGGAGACTGTCGTGATGTGGACGTAAACCAATCCTGTAATTGGAAACGAAAGCCCACTTTGACTCCTCTTCTGGCTTTTCCAGGTCGATGCATCAGAGAACTGGCGGGGATTCGGTGTTACCTATCAAACTGCTTGCTAACACTTGCTTTTGGTAGGTAATTTTATTTCCAGAATTAATAGAAAAAGGTAAATAACAAATTCAATACTTGACGAACTATGCCCATCGCACTTATAGTAGTAGTACACCTGTATTACTTACTAATGACTCTAGGAGGAGCCAATGTTTGGTCTAATTTTTCTTATGGCAGTCGTGTTGATTCACCCAATGGCTGGATACTTAACCCGCAAGGCAGCTTTTTAATCTTGTTTGAAAAGTGCAAGAAATCAGCACGGAACAACATCAATGTTTATACCCACCTCTTCTATGCAAATCATCTAGGAGAACCAGCAGGACTTAAAAACACAAGACTTCATGATCTCGACTCTGCGTTTGAAACATGGAATGAACTAATAGCTGGAGGATGGACTGAAGTAACAAACCAATTTCAAGAATCAGCATGACCCACTTTAATCTAATCAAAAAGAAACTTGCAAAAGAGAAAAGAAAAGTATCTGTTCAAGACCCATCAAAACTATTAGCAGAATTTTTTAGTGGCGTAGTAATTAAGGTCGATGAAGAATACATATATGATTAATGGGAAATCCTCAGTCATGGGATTACTTCGAATACAACTCAGAACTGAAAAGCAAACGCACAAAGATTTGCATTACTTGCACTCACTTTCGTTACAGCACGACAGATCAATGTGTAACTATCTTGACCTGTCCCTTTCACCAGAAGCTTATTCCTCAAGGAGATCACTTAGTTAAGGGATGTAAATGTTGGAGAGAAAATAGAACTATCTTTGCTCCTGAAGCTACTTAACAAAAAGCATTGATAAATAAATTTTATGCTTAAATATCTTTAAGTTCTTATTACATTCGAAATGCCTTATTCAGAAACTAAAGTAATTATTGGTGGACTAGCCCATATACCAGTCCTTATTTTTATTTTTAATGAAATTAAAAATAAATTTGAAGCTAGGGCTCAATCAACTTCTATTAGTTAATATATTTGCCTAATCTTTATGTTTAGTTATTTGGCTTTCTTTAAATATAGATTCTTTTTATTAGCCTGATCTGATGTAAACAACATAACTAATATTGTCCCAACTAAGAATGAAAACATCGTTGTTACCTCTAAAACCGTCACCATCTCACTAGGCAGATAATTTGTAAACATAATAAAGTTCATCTCTTATTTCAAACGTAGCAACTATTCAAAGTTTGACCATGGGTAATAACTTTATTTATTTGAAGTTTTAACAATGAGTTTTTAAAAATAAGAAATACCTTTTTAAAACAACTATATTCCTAATAAATTTTTTATATGAAAATTTCTGACAATTTAACTACTTCAGTCGTAGATCCAAAGACAACGAAAAGAAAATATCCAGAAGCAAGGATAATTGCTCTTGATGATAATTTTAATACGTTTGAACATGTGGCAAATTGTCTTGTAATAATTATCCCTGGAATAAGTGAAAAAAAAATTATGGTTACACGCACTCGAAGTTGATAGGGAAGGTTCGGCAGAAGTATGGAGAGGACCCTTTGAGTAGGCAGAACTATATCATCAGCAACTTGTCACCAATGGATTAACCATGGCACCAATTGAAAAGACATAAAAAATAGTAAATACTTGGTGAATTCCTTTTTTCAGCTCATAAGCGATATAGGAACTACTTACACATTCAGTACTGATCATTAAACGCGCTGATTGAAAGCATGAGGGTGTCGTATTGCATTTAGAAATAAGTGTTGTAACTATCATATATAACCAATAAGTAACAATACTCATCCATATCCACGAAAAAGAAATATCTTGTATATGTTGTATATGTGTGTAGGAGAAGTTTTACTGAAACAGTGGAAACAAGGAAACACTTGGTTTAGTAAAACTATATAAAGATCTCTAGAAATAGAGGTCTTTTTTTATTATCTAGTTTTAATTTGCATAAAAATCTACTATTGACGGTAATAGAAATGTATTAATAGTCATAAAAAGAGTGTTTAAATAGTCTCTTATGTAGATCGACTGTCAATCATATATTTTATCTTGGTCTAAAATTTCTCTTTTGGATTTCTAACTAAGTTCATATTTGTATTGAAATTTCTGTATTATTTTTACGATTTCATCGATAGCTTTTTCTTTCTCTTCTTTAGGTTTCATGATTTAATAAACGGTGAAAGTAGTAAGAGTTTTATTATAATTTTCTTACTAAATTTATAGTTTTTATTATTTGTGTTTCTTAAATTTGAATTCAAAATAAGAAAGCAATAATACAAAAAGAAAAACCAAGATTAATCCCAATCAAACCTTACGTTATTGTAGTTAAAGCCAAATCATAGCAAAACTGTATTTGCGGCAAGTGTTGAGGTATGTGCCTTATTTATCAGTTGAAGTCTCTATATCTTCATAAAGAGTTTTAGTTGATCTACTAAATCCATTAGCTCTTAGATATGCTTGGGACTCTTTAAATTTTTCTGCTAGTCTTTGCGCGTATGGAGTACTTATTGAAGACTGAGTCATAATATTTACTTTGTAATTACATCCATAATGCAAATTAATTGAATAACTGAAAAGTGATCAACCGTACAAAAATGAAAATTTAAGACTTTTTACTTAGTTGAAATAATTAGTGAAAATCAAGAGAGGATTGTGAAGACTGCATAATTAATTAGAATCATCTCTGAATTTAATTGAACGAATCCAAGAATAGTATCTAGATTGTCTATTTCGTTGTTCTTTAAAAATTAATCTATCTGCGGTCTGCGACGGTGATTCTCCCCTCTTAATATCGGTCGACATGGCAATACCAAATCCACTAGCCTCAATTTTAGGAGTTCCACCTTCAAGATAAAAGAGAAAGGACCAACCTTTATTCCACCCAAGATAAAAGGGATTTTGAGGCATGAATTTATTTATAATTAATACACCAATAATAATTTCTAAATAAGATCTTTTAATGTATTTAGTAATACATCTGGAAATAGTTTCCAAAAAAAAAGGAGCTAATTACTCCTTTTCTTGATCACCTTTGAATCCCTTATTTATGTTGGAATTTTTACTCTCCATAAAACGCTAAATTGTTTTAGCCAGAACAAGAAAAGGTTCCTTCAAGAATATTTTTAAAAATCGGTGCTTGACCTAATGCATATAAGAAAAAGACTGATGATGCAAAAGTAAGGACTATTTTAGAAGTTTTGTTAACTTTTAGATTCGAGACTTTTGTAAGTGCTGAGTTCATTTTTTCATTATTCCTAAAACTAATATAGCCCCTTAAATAAAAGATTCAGCATCAAAATTTACCAAAAATTAATTTTGTTGTTGTGGTAATTCGGTGGCATTTTTTATTTGTTCAAATTCATTTTTAGAAACGACTCTTATTTTGTAATTTGGATATCTTCTCTTCCACCAGTTGTTTATTGATATTGCAATTCCGTCCAAGTTTTCAGTACAGATATGTACCCATATAATTTTATCTTGATCTTGCTTAAAAAATTCCCAATTCGTAGGTGAATTCATTTAATAAAGTAAATAATTAAACCTATAAAAGAACTTCCTACCAGTAGCAGGACCATTAATAAAGCTATTAGCTTTGCTAGACCCATAAAGATAAATTCGAATCTCCTGTTGATCTCTGCATCCAATGAATTTTCCAAACATCACCTACTTTTTTAAAAATAGAAGTAACTGTTGGCAAATCATCATTAGAAGTCCCTTTATATCTGAATTTTGAACCAAGAGTGAAAATGCACATTGCGACATTATCACTTAGAAATTCGAATCGGTGTATTTTTGTTATTTCTGCTTTTTCTTGTACTACATCCCCAGAGTTCATCATTTCTTCAAATCCTTTTGCACTTATAGGATTACCACTTGGTCTGATAAATAGAAAATCGGGAGTTGCATTGTTCATGAAAAAAGAACCCATCTTTTCTGGGGATGCGAGCTCATCTAACAATGAAATAATTTTTTCTTTATCAGTCATTAAAAATGTCAGCTTTATTTATTTATTTTAGACAGAATGTCAATAATCTATTTAGTTTTAATCATTCTAAATATCTATCGTCAAACAAACCAATTGTTTAAGTATTAACTTGCGGTATCTTCTTGGGCCCATTCTTTATGTTTTTGTTCTAGATCTGTAACTGAATCCCTTTGATAGGTTAACTTTAAATGATTATGAGCTAGCTGATCTTTAGCTACCGTCATATCGTTTGAAAAGAAATTCAATGGCTCTCCTTTCATACCTTTTTTATTTTCCATAGGTTCCTCAATTATAAAATTTCAAATATATTTCTAAAATATTTTTCTAAGAAACCCCAGAAATTTAATCTTTTATTTGGATTTGCTTTACAGATTTAGAAGAAATTACTTATTTAGAGGGGGTTAAGATTTGAGTTGGAAGCCAACTGGGTTTATCCATAATCCATTTCTCTCTGTCTTCATATTTAACTGTCCATAAAAGAAATGAAGATATTTGCTTTAAAGATACTCCAACTATGAATCTTGTTCTTGGACTGATAGTAATAAATCCAACCATTAAAGTTAATAAAATTAATCTAAAAATAGTTTTAAACATTTAAAAATATTATGGATTAAATTAGGAAATTTTTCATTTAAGCCAAATACTAGCAAGATCAGTACTCATATCTATATTAATTTTTTTTTAAAGATATAAAAATATTTTTATTATTTAGCCTCCACTAAAAAAGAAAAAAAGATTGACTACTGACTTTAGTAATCAACCTCTTAACTTAGTTATGTGTAATAGTAAACAACTGGCTGCTTAAACCAATTTAATGAACTTCTCTGGTGGACTATCTATCATTTCTAATCCCTCCTTTTGAATAATTGAAAGTTAGTATGAATAAATTTGTTTGTATATGCGTAAATATGCTGATTATTTAAATAATTTTTGCAAGCTTAACAACTTAAATAAATCCAGGAATTATCCATCCAAAAAAACCATAATTAACAACTAATGCCAATAAACCAACCATGGCTAACCTTCCATTGGTTATTTCGGCATTTTTCCAATAGCTTTTTTTTCTGTTGTTCATTTTAGGGAATTTTTGTGTATCAAATAAATTTGGCTCTAAAGGTTCTTGTAATCTCTTTATGGTGTAAAGCGTAAATTGCAATGTTATAGCTATAACGACAATTATAAAACCAGTAAGTGGGCTCATTAGATTAAACGAATCCAGGTATGATTTGACCAGTTGTTAAGTAAGCTCCAACCGCCGCGATAAACCCAATCATCGCAAATCTCCCATTAAGTTTTTCAGCAACAATTTTTTCTTTTTCAACAGATTTAACTTTTGACATTTTAAGGTGATAATTATTAATAAATGTAACATAAATTTTACGTATTGTAATAAAAAAGGGGAAAAGAGTTTACTTCTTGTTATTAAGTCGCATTTTTGTTACATAAGTGTCGAAAATTACTCTATTAGATTTATTGGTAAAAAGTTTTTTTCTTTAAAATATATTTATTTGTTAGTTATTTTTGTTTACTTGAGGTAGGTAAAACTTGTTTCCAAAAGTATAGCCAATCGACATTAATACTAAACCTATCAGTTGAGGTAGATGTGCATTTGCTAAAGAAATTTTATCCATTATTTAAGCAAGTTAAAAGACCATATTAGTTAATAATTATTTATTCTGTAGTCTTTTATGAAATTTATTAAAATTGGAAAATTTAATAATCTATTTCGCCAGATTCTTTTAATGAATTAACAATTCTCTCATTTT
>QCUR01000003.1:0-205765 GCA_003208875.1 Prochlorococcus sp. AG-679-M23 | reverse complement strand
TTCTTTATGTTTTTATTATCATTGTACCTCTGTAAATATATTTTTTCAGCATCTTTGAGATATATTTGGTTTGGATCACTTTGATTAATTACTCCAACTAAATTAAAAAGTTTTTCAAATTCTCCTTTTCTTAAATAATCACCTAATAAATCAACTTTTGCAATCTTATTAGTCATTCTTATAATGCTCCTATTTTTAGAGTTATCTTTGAGCATTATTTCATTATCAATTAAATTTAAATCTTTTATTATTCCTTTTTTATCTAAAAGTCTCGCTTTAATATTTATTCCCCTTTGAATTTTTTCATCAAAAGTAACTGGAATATCCTGGGTCAAAAAATAGCAACTTTTTTCATCGAATTTTCTATGAAAAGAACCGTTGCCCAAAGAAATATTTGTATAATTTTTAAAATCTTCATTTATAAAATCTATTAATAAACTTGAAGATTTTATTGTATTTCCTTTACCTATTAGACTTAATCTTATACCTTCTGGGATTTTTTTAATATCTAAATTTGATGAACTGTTTTTACAATCTTGCTTTAGTAGATAACTATTTAATACTTTTCTCCTAAAGAGGGAAACTTTACTTTTGTCTGGCAAGAGCCATTCCTTGTGAATTATAAAAGAAGGACTATTTGATAAATATTCATTAAGTAAATTTTTTGCTTCGTTAAACATCACCCCTTGATAACCTGTTTTTACAAGAAACCAGTCAAAAAATTCTAAATCATCTTTATATGTCTCTTTATTACTAATAATCTGTCTAACTGCGACATATTCTCCTTGCCTAGAAGCCTCTGCTTCGAGGTTAAAAGTATTAATTTCTTTAGTATCAGGCAATATTGCTAAAGTTGAAACTAGATTTTTGTTTTCCTTTTTTATCTCATTTAGAATATCAGTATGAGGCCACTTGTATGAAGAATAATTATTTAAGTTCTTGTTATTTAAATCATTTTTAGATAATAATAATGAACAAATTATTGATATTATCATTATTAATTTTTTAAGTTTAATTGAAAAAAATTTATAATCTTTTGTGTCCAAGAATCTAGCCAAATAAATACAAATAATTGGGTAAATAGGTATAAGAAATCTAATGTCTTTTGTAGACATTAAACTTATAATTAAGTAGCAATTAATTATATATAATAAGAACCATAAATCGATTTTTTCTAATGATTTAATTTTGAATGTTAATAGATTTTTCTGGAATAACCTCTCTATCAAAAATATCATTGAAAAAATTGAAAAGTTAATTGCTCCAAACATTAAGGGTATTCTTTTCAGATAATATAACCAGCTTCCAATTGAATAAAACTCAAGGCCATCTTGATAATTGACACCCCATTTCCAAGCATTAATAGTAGATGTAATAATAGTCAACCAATTTCGAGAAAACCAGGGGAAAATTACAATTATAAATGCTGTAAAAAAAAATATAAATTCTCTTAAGCTATTATCAAAAGTATATTTAGATTTGATTGATTTTAATATAATTAACAAAAATGAAAGAAAAAATATAACTACTCCTGTAGGTCTTGTTAAAAATATTAAACCTAATATAGCTCCTGCTAAAAATGAATAAAAACTAAACTTTTGTTTATTAAAATACCATTTAGTAAAAAATAAAAATCCAAGTGTGCTAAATGATGTAAGTGAAAGGTCGATTAAATAATCTGTACGTTGACTTAATATAACTGAACTAAACGTGAAAAGTAATGCAGCCCATATACCAGTAGATTTGTTTTTTACTAATTTGCCAAGATGGAATATAGAAATAATACAAATTATATTAAAAATCTGATTTGAAAGATAAGCAAATTTATAAGTATTATTGAATAATTTCAAAAATAGAGCCGATATAAAATATGTTAAAGGGCCTCTATAGCTGTCAGTGACATTTAATAATTGATTAAATTTTTCAGGTATACCAATGCCTTGGTCGCCTAAAATGTTATACATCTTAAAGACGTTACTTAGATGAAATCCTTGGTCCCAAGCTGGAGGGTTATTAATTTGTGAGATATAAAAATAATCTACTAAAGTACTTAATATAATAATTAAAAGAATTATTGCATAATCATTTTTTATAATTTTAAATTCCATTTTTTAACGTTCTAAGATTGGTTTATTACTGATATCTATTATTTTTTTAAGTGCTGCCATGAATATCCACATAACCGTACTTATCTTTCCATCAAAATATTGTATATCCGCTAATTGTGAAATTAAAAAGAAAAATAATGATGCCCAAATTGCTTTATCAATTGGTGAAATTATATCTAATCTTTTTTGTAAGAAAATAATTTTACCTGATAAAATTATTATAAAACTGAAAGTAATAAAAATAACAATGGTTGCAGGCAACCCATAACTAATAGCTAATTCAAGAAGAAGATTATGAGTATGGCCTTTCCAAAAGCCTGTTTGAGAATTAAATATTTCTGGAAATGATCCAGCTCCAATGCCAAAAATAGGATTGTTTTTTATAAGTTGAATTGCGCTTGAGAAAATTTCGGTTCTAGTAACATCTAGTCCAACATATCCCTCATGAGAAAATTCTAGGAAGATTCTCTCAGGTAAAATATTTCTTATACTATTTTGAATTACCTCACTGAAGATTGGAGAGAATAAAAAAATAAACATTAATCCAATTCCCAATATCGTAAATACGAGTCTTTTTTTTTCTGAAATAATTAATGAAGATATTAATATACCTAACCATGCATTTCTTGAAAAGGTTAAAAATGCTGCAAAACCCACAGAAATAAGGAATACAAAGCTAATTATTCTTTTAAAAAAGGAGTTTCTTTTCTTCATGAGGAAAACAATGCAAAATGGCCAAATAAAATTAAGCCACGTTCCTGCATAGTTCTGATTATTAAATAAACCGGTTAATCCTCCAGGAATTTCTATAGGTCTTTGGTACCAAATAATTAGTCCATTAAGTGTTTCGAAAGGGCCAGTCCAATTAAAAAAGTATTGACCATATCCCGTTATTAATACAGGAAAGCTTCCAGCTAAAAGAGCTATTGAAAATAATAATCTTGCTTGTTTTGAATTAAGGTATGGCTGCAAGGCCCAAAAGAACCAAATAAATGGAAGCCAATTGCCTAACCCAATTATTGATAGCTTTGGATCCCAAATTTTATCAAAGTTATTTAATAAAATGTAGTTTTGTAGAAACGTGCTAAGTAGTATTAATGCACCAAAACATAAAAGAGAATAATTCCATCTATCTTTAAAAAAAGATTTGTCTTGTAAAAAAGCTCCTATAATAGATGCAGATAATAATAATAATAGTCCTATAAATAATGTTGAAGGTAAAAAGAATATTCCCGCAAGAAAAAGTAAACTTCCATATTCTCCTAAAGTTCTTTTTTTAAAAAACTTAATTTTGTTCGTTTCATTCATTTATGTGTGAAAAAATATACGCTTCCTGCAGGATTCGAACCTGCGGCCCACTGCTTAGAAGGCAGTTGCTCTATCCAGCTGAGCTAAGGAAGCATCTTGATATTATATCTGACAGTTAAAGCTTCAACAATAAAAATAATTTTTTTCGAGATATTTATTATGCAAAAAGATAATTTATATTAGATTATTATTAATCTTAAATTAAATCATACATTATTTATAAATCTATGCCTAAGAGACTTTCAGAAAAACAGAAAAATGAAATAAGTGATTTTTTTACTAATGGTAAGACTATTGATGAATTATCTAAAAAATTTAATTGTACAAATTTAACAATAACTAGAAATTTAAAAAGAATTTTAGGAGAAAAGAAATATAATGAACTAATTTCAAGCGCAAAATCAACTAAGAAATCCAATAAAAATAAAGACACAAATTTTTCTATTAGAAATAAAACAGAAATTAAAAACGATGATCTAAAAGAAAAGAATTATCGTTCTGAAATCGGTGATGATAGAAAAGAAGAAGATTTCTCGTATATGAATCAATTAATTGAAATCGCTCCTCTAGATTATCAAATTGAAAATGTTACACAAAAAGATTTATCATCTGTACCTATTTCGGAGGTTGATCTACCAAAAATAGTATTCATGATTGTGGATAAAAAAATTGAATTGGAAACTAAATTTTTAAAAGATTTTCCAGATTGGAAATTTCTTTCTCAGGAAGATTTAAATAGAACAACAATTCAAATTTTTGAAGATTTGAAAAATGCAAAAAGAATTTGTACTAAAGATCAAAAAGTTATAAAAGTTCCAAATACTAACGTTTTTAGGATTGTTGCTCCTCTTTTATTGTCCAGAGGTATCTCAAGAATTGTAACTGAGGATAAATTAATTGCTCTTTAATCATTTGATTGTTTTTGATTTTGTGAAGCTTGTTGATACAATACTTCCGGTTAATGAACCACTTATAAAACTTAATCCAATTATGAAACTTATGGGTAATTTAATTGTTTCGGTTAAAATTAGATTTACTTTTCTACTATTCTCACTATTTTGAATTCCAATCATTAATAGTAAAAATAAAGTAGAGTTAAATGTAATAATAAAGAATATTTTTTTTAAAGAAAATAACATTAATAAGAACTAATTAAATTAATTTTAGTACATATTATAAACCGTGCTTTTTGGAAGATTATTCTTTTTTGCTAAGTATTTAGATGCTGCTGATAAGCTTAATCCTGCTTCAGTTAAATCATTAAGGTCTTTTTTTATTTCAAAGCTATCAAAATATATATTATTGTTAGATTTTTCTTTCCCATTAACTATAACTGTAATTTCACCAATTACTTCTTTGTTCTTGAAAAAGTCGATAACTTCATAAATAGTATCGCCAATGTGTTGCTCAAATTTTTTGGTCAATTCCCGACAAACTCTTATTTCTCTGCCCCCCCCGCAATATTTTTCTAATTCATAAAGTAGTTTTATAAGACGATGGGGTGATTCAAATATTATTGTTGTTATTTCTCTTTTACTTATTTCTAAAAGAATTTTTTCTCTTTCTGAATTCTTTTTCGTAAGAAAACCTTCAAATATAAATTTTGAGGATGGAAGGCCACTAGATACAAGTGCAGTTAAAGCAGCACATGGTCCAGGTATACAAATTACGTTTATTCCATTATTCCTAGCGTTTTTAATAAGATTTTCTCCAGGGTCACAAATACTTGGCATTCCTGCATCACTAACTAGTGCGATTGATTTACCTGAACTAAGATCACTAATCAATGTTGGAATTTTTTTAAAAGAATTATGTTTATTAAAACTTATAAGTTTATTTGTGAATTCGAATTTGCTCATTATTTTTTTTGTCTGCCTTGTATCCTCGCAAGCGATTAAAGAAACATTTTTAAGAATATTTATAGCCCTAGAAGAAAGGTCGTTTAAATTTCCTATAGGTGTACCAACAATATATAAAAAACCACTTTCAGGTTCTTGATTTTTATGAGAGGATGAAGATTTAATATTCATTAAGTGATTAAATTACCATCAGGTTTAAAAATTAATAGTCTTATTGAAGATTTGAGGATTTTTAGTTGGGAAGCTGCTGATATCCTACTTTACTATTCTAAAGTACTTAAAGATACAAACTATAAAAGCAATATTTTAAAAAATGATAATATTGAAGACCCTGTAACACTAGCTGATTTAAAAGTAAACGAGGTAATAATTCAAAGAATTAATGAAAAATATAAGGATATAGATTGGGAAATATTAAGCGAAGAGAATGTAAAGATAGATTCTAATAATCATAATACTCGCGCAGACTGGTTGTGGGTACTTGATCCCCTTGATGGAACGAAGGATTTCATTCAGGGAACAAGTAATTATGCTATGCACTTAGCATTAAATTATGAGCAAAAACCATATATTGGAGTTGTTTTAATACCTGAAAAAGATGAATTATGGATAAGTAACGGAGAAGAGGTTTGGTGTGAGAAAAGAGATAAATCTCATCTTAAATCTAATCAACCTAATAAAAAAAATCTTGAAGAAATGACTTTAGTAACTAGTAAAAACCATAATAATGAAACGCTACAAAAGTTGATCAAAAAAATTAACTTTAATGAAGTCTTAATTATGGGAAGTATAGGATGTAAGATCACCTCAATTGTCAGAGGAGAAAGTGATTTGTATATTTGCTTAAGCCTTCCAGGGAAAAGTGCTCCAAAAGATTGGGATTTTGCTGCGCCTGAGGCTATTTTGAAGGCTGCTGGAGGAGCAATAACAAATTTAGATAATGAAGAACTTTCTTATGGAAAGTCAAACTTCGAACATGGAGGAATTATAGTTGCATCAAATAATCACATTACCCATAGCAATATATGCTCTGAGATAAAAGAAATAATTAAGAAAAACGATTTATATCCTCTTTAGTTCTAACTAAGAGGTGCTACTGGTGTTGGTGTTGGCTCAGGATAAGACATACCACCATTTTGAGCAACCCCTCTCAAAGTAAGATTAATTCTCCCTCTACTATCGATTTCTCGAACTCTAACTGTTACTTCGTCGCCTTGTCTTACAACATCTTCAACTCTTTCAACCCTTGCTTCAGATAATTGAGAGATATGAACCATCCCCTCTTTACCTGGAAGGATTTCAACAAAAGCTCCGATAGGAATGATTCTTGTAACCACTCCTGAGAAGATTTCACCTTCATGTACTTTTCGAGTTAATCCTTCTATAATTTTTTGAGCTTCTTCAGCAGCAGCACCATCATGAGATGCAATAGTTACGATTCCTCCGTCTTCAATATCTATTTTTGTATTGGTCCTTTCTGTAATTCCTTTAATAGTTCTACCTCCAGGGCCAATTACAGTCCCAATAAGTTCAGGATCAATCCTGAAGCTTAAAAGTCTTGGTGCATGAGGTGATAATGATTCTTGTGGTTTGTCGATTGCTTCCTGCATCTTTTCTAGAATATGCAATCGAGCTGGACGAGCTTTTTTGATAGCATCAGAAATAACAGATACGGGTAATCCAGTAATCTTCATATCCATTTGTAATGCAGTTATGCCTTTTTCAGTACCTGCAACTTTGAAATCCATATCTCCAAGGAAATCCTCAATCCCTTGAATATCTGTAAGGATTCTGACTTCTTTCCCTTCTTTAATTAAACCCATTGCAGTACCACTAACAGGAGCTTTTAGAGGGACACCCGCATCTAGTAATGAAAGTGTACTCCCACAAACTGATCCCATAGAGGTGGAACCATTAGAACTTAAGACTTCACTTACTACTCTTAGGACATATGGGAATGTTTCTTTCCCAGGAAGTACTGGGATTATTGCTCTTTCTGCTAATGCTCCATGACCTATCTCTCTTCTCCCTGGAGTTCTCATGGGTCTAGTTTCTCCAACTGAATAAGGTGGAAAATTATAGTGATGTAAGAAAGTTTTCTCAGTGCTTGGATTTAGGTCATCCATCTCTTGAGCATCACTTGGAGTACCTAAAGTGGTTGTAGATAAGACTTGGGTTAACCCTCTTTGAAATAATGCTGAGCCATGGACTCTTTTCGGTAGTATTCCAGCAGAAGCAGATATCTTTCTAACTTCATCGAGATCTCTACCATCAACTCTTTTACCATCATTAATGATTTGTGCTCTCATTAATTTTTTTGTTAACTTTTTGAAGTCAGAATGTATTAGTTTTTCATTCTCTGAAGTAAGAACTTTTAATTGATTATCATCTTTAAGTGAATCAATTTTCGTTTGCACTTCGAGTTCTATTTTATCTAATTCGAGATCCCTCTCTTCTTTAGATTGATCAAATTTCTTTAGAACTTGATCTATTGGTTTCGTGCAGTTTTTCTCTAAATATGTGGCTAATGCCTTATCTTCTTCTGGTTCTGAAGGCTTAACCTGTTTTATGCCTAAGTCTTTAAGGAGATTTTCTTGAGCTTTAATTAGTTCGGTTACAGCCTCATAACCGAAATCTATTGCTTCGATAGTATCTTGTTCAGAAAGTTGATTAGCTCCTGCCTCAATCATTACAATTCCTTCTGGAGATCCTGCTACAACAATGTCAAGGTCACCTTTTTCGATTTCTCTGTAGCTAGGATTTAAAATAAAGTCATCGCCTATAAGCCCTACTCTCACTGCAGCCATTGGGCCATAAAATGGGATTTCTGCTAACAAGGTCGCAATAGAAGCTCCTGTTACTGCTAGAACATCTGCGGGCACTCTTTCATCTAGTGAAAGGCAAGAAGCAACTATTTGTATCTCGTCTCTCATCCATGAAGGGAAAAGAGGCCTCATTGGCCTATCTATTAACCTTGCTATTAATGTTGCTCTTTCGGGAGGTCTACCTTCTCTTCTCATGAAACCGCCTGGGATTCTTCCGGCAGCATATAATTTTTCCTCGTAATCACATATTAGAGGTAGAAAATCTGCAGGTTGTTTCTTGTTTGTTTTTGTTGCGGTAACTAATAAAGATGTGTCTCCACATTCGATCATTACAGCTCCTCCAGCTTGAGGAGCATATAGTCCAGTAGTTAGTCGTATCTCTCGTCCGTCAAACGTGATCGACGTATTTTTTTCTTCCACTTTTTAAATTATAAATCTATACATAATTATTCTTACATCTCATAGGTACATATTGAGAGAATTATTTAAATAAGGTTTTAAAAAAATTCCTAGAGTAGGATTGATAAAGTCCTTAATGTACTAGGATCACTGGGCTTTTTCTAAAATATTAGAATTAATTAATTTCTTAAAATCTATGAATTTTTTGTTTAATTACCAACTAGATTTAACTACCCCTGGTAATTCGCCATTATGAGCTCTTAGTCTTAATTGATTTCTGCATAATCCAAAATCTCTATATACACCTCTTGGTTTACCTGTGGCCCAACATCTATTCCTAACTCTTGTTGGAGCTGAGTTCCTTGGGAGTCCTTGAATCTTTCTATGTACTTCCAATCTTTCCATTGGATCTTTAGCAGCATTAAATTCATCTAATAATAATTTCCTCTTTGCAGCATATTTATTTACTAGCTTTTTACGTTTTACCTCTCTAGCAATCATTGATTTTTTAGCCATTAAAAGTTTTCTACAAAAATATAATACTTATACTAACAGCTTAACTATCAAAATAAAAAATAAATTATTGATTAAGCAATCTTTGAACTATAAGTAATTGGCTAGTATCTCTAATTATTAATAGGACGCTAAGTCCTACTAAAAGAAAAAAGCTTGATTGAGTAACAGCTATTTGAATTTTAACTGGGACTGGCTTTCCCCTTAAGCCTTCAATAAGAGTAAAAACAAGTTGACCACCATCAAGAAGTGGTAATGGCAGAGAATTTAAAACTGCTAAATTTATAGATATCAATGCAGCAAATAATAATATTCCAGTGCCACCTTGCTCAGATAACTGAGCTCCAATTTCAACAATTTTTACAGGCCCACTTAATTGTTGTGCTGTTGATGAAAAATTTGTAATTAGTCCTTTATAACCTTGGATTGTTTTTATTAATAGGGATGAAAACTCCTTATTAGTATAGTGAAAAAGTTCATTAATATTTTTTGTTTTTTTTGTTTCTTTTTTGATATTTGGTTGTAACTGAGCTCCAATTGTCCCTTTGCCATCTATATTTTGAGGAATTAAAGTTAACTTTTGATAAGAGTTCTCTCTCTCAATCTCAATTGATATTGATTCTTCTGATGAACTTTGGATTCTTTTTACAAGTGATTTTACTGCTTTATCTCCTACACCTAATATATTTCCATCTATTTTTAGAATTTTATCCCCTGCTTCTAAACCGGCTTTAAAAGCAGCTTTTTCTGGTTGAGTTGCTAAAACTAAAATTCCTGGCTCTGGATCATAAGGGATACCGATACTAGTTACGTTCAATATTAGAATCGTATAAGCAAGCAGTAAGTTAGCAAATACTCCAGCAGATATCACAATTACTCTTTGAATGATTGGCCTATTTTTTAAAAGGTTTGGATCATCAGGTTCAATGTTGTTGATTTCTTCATCAGGGAATGAAACAAATCCTCCCAAAGGAAAGGCTCTAAATGAGTAAGTTATACCCCTATATTTTTTTTGTATTATTGAGGGACCAAAGCCAATAGAAAACCCATCAACGTATATTCCTTGTAATATTGCCGCAAGAAAATGACCCATTTCATGAAAAAAAATGAGGAATCCCAAGACAGTTATTGAGGTTAAAACGTTCATTAGTATATATTAAGTGGTTTTTATGAAAGATGATCCAAAGTAAGGAACTAAAGCATCCGGAATTTTAACATTCCCATCAGATTGTTGACCGTTTTCAAGAATTGCTGCCATTGTTCTCCCTATAGCTAAACCACTTCCATTTAAAGTGTGTATATATGAATTTTTCTTATCAATTTTTGTTCTTATAGATGATCTTCGAGCCTGAAAGTCTAAACAATTACTGCAACTGGATATTTCCCTATAAGATTTACTGCTAGGCAACCAAACCTCAAGATCAAAAGTTCTGCTAGAAGAAAAGCCTAAATCTCCAGTACAAATATCTACTAGTCTGTATGGCAAATTCAGTTTTTTTAATATACTTTCTGCATCTGCAGTTATCTCTTTATGAGCTTCTAATGATTTATTCGGATCACAAAACCAATATAATTCGACTTTATTAAATTGATGAAGCCTTATTAAACCTTTTGTATCTCTTCCATAACTACCTGCTTCTCTTCTAAAACATGGACTGTAAGCTACATATTTTAAAGGTAAATATTTTGGATCAATAATCTCATTTTTATGAAAAGCCGTCAAAGGTACTTCTGCTGTTGGAGAGAGCCATAAATCATCATTATCACACTTAAAACTTTCATTTGAAAATTTCGGAAGCTGGCCAGATCCTTCAAGACTTTCTGTATTTACCAATGCTGGAGGCATTAATTCTAAGTACCCGTTATTTGTATGAACATCTAACATGAAATTTACAAGAGCCCTCTCCAACTTCGCTCCACTGCCTGTAAGAGTAATAAAACGACTTTTTGCAATTTTGGTTGATTTTATGGAATCAAATAGATTTAAATTTTCTCCTATTTCCCAGTGAGTTTTGAGATTATCTTTTCTTAGAGGATCGCCCCATTCTTTAATCTTAATATTATTATTTTCATTTTTTCCAAAAGGTGCCTCTTTACTTGGAAAATTAGGTAATTTTGAGATTTCCTCTTTAAGTTGTTTATCTAATATTCTTTTTTTTTCTTCAAATTCAGAAACTTTTACTCTGTATTGATTGCCCTTTTCCTTAAGCTCGTCTAGTTCTTGAGAATTAGTGTTGTTAGAACTTCTTATTTCTTGTCCAATTATTTTGCTTAATTTTTTGCTCTCTGATTGCAGACCTGATATTTCTATATCTATTTCTTTCCTTTCTACTGTTAGCTTATGTATGAAATTAATATTATAAACTTTTCCTCTTAAGGAAAGATTATCTTTCACAAATGTTGGATTTTCTCTTATTAATTTTTGATCTAACACTCTTTTTAATTTTTTTTATATCCTAATAAGATAGTTTATCTCAAATCATTATTAGAGTTTTTTGATGAAAAATTAATTAAATATAGGGATTACTAACTTAATTTACATTTTTAAATTGAAAAGAAACTAAGAGGCAGAACGAGCTCGGCCTGTAGAAGACCATTCTTTTAAGAAATCAATTTGTTCTTTAGCTGTTCGAGATAATGGAACTAATTCAGAAACAGCTTTAATTAAATCTTTTTCCATTAATTCTCTATTCTCAGAAAATGAAAAGTGCATACCCTCTATAACTGCTTGCTCAAGTTCCGCTCCTGAATATCCATCTGTGCGATCAATTATTGTTGAAAGAGGAAAATTATAGCTTGGTCTCCTTTTCTTAAGATGCAAATCAAGGATACTCAATCTTTCTTCAGAATTAGGTAAATCAAGAAAAAATATCTCATCAAATCTGCCTTTCCTTAATAATTCTGCTGGGAGCTTATCGATAGCATTAGCGGTAGCAATTACAAATACTGCTGATTCTTTTTCTGCCATCCAAGTTAGCAAACTAGCTAAAACTCTTTGACTAGTTCCTCCATCACTTCTAGCATCCCCACCAAATCCCTTATCAATTTCATCAATCCATAGGATGCAGGGAGACATTGCTTCTGCTCTTGAAATTGTCTCTCTTGTTCTTGCCTCACTTGACCCTACAAGACTTGAAAATAATCTACCGACATCAAGTCTAAGAAGAGGCATTGACCAACTTTCAGAAATTGATTTGGCTGTTAAAGATTTCCCAGTTCCTTGTGGTCCAACTAATAAGACACCTTTAGGAATTGGCAATCCGTATTCTTGGGCTTCTTTTGAAAAAGCTCTATATCTTTGTTTAAGCCAAGTTTTTAATAATTTCAAACCTCCAATATCATTTTGACTTGACTTACTTTCACAAAATTCTAATATTTCACTTCTAGCAATAACTTGTTTTTTCTCTTCAAGAATATCTTTAATGTCATATTTACTGATTTTCCCTCTTTGAGTGAGTGCTTTTGCTGTTACTTGCTTAACTTTTATTTCGCTTAATCCACTTGAAGCTATGGCAAGCTCGTTTAGGTCTTGTTCGCTTAAATCAGAATCAGTATTAAAAGCAATTTTTTTTATAAGAGCTGTCAGTTCACTTAAATCAGGAAGAGGTAGGTTAATTATTGTAATTAAATCGTCAAGTTCTTCAGATGATGGCAATATATGTGAACTAAGAATTAGGTGATTTTTCGTTTCTCTGAGTGAAGATGATAATTCTTTTATTGTTCTACTGATAGATGGATCATCATAAAACTTATGAAAGTCTCTTACCAATAAAATTGTAGGTAATTCAGACGTTTGTTCCTTTATCCAATTAAGAACTCCTAGCGGATTGTTCGAAAATTTGCCATTTTCATTTAGTACTCCCTTGATTCCATTAACACAATCCCAAGATACGAACCTTTTAATATTTAATTTTTTACATGATTGATCTATAACTTTGGATAATCTTTCTTCTTCTTTGGTCCTTATCCAAATTAGAGGAGTTCTGGAGTTTATAAGTAATTCGAAATTTCTACTCCAAGATTCCATTATCTATCTAAAAAGAAAAACTATTTTTTGTTATTAGGTTCAAATGGTAATCTTTTATCTGAAATGTTGGCAGTGGAAGGTATTACTTTATTTTTGCCTGTTAATTGATCATCAAGAATTTTTTGTAAGTTTTCTGGAAGAGCTTCTTTGTTTAGAAGAAAAGTCTGAAATGCCTGGAATATGTTCGCTACAACCATGTAAAGTAATACTCCAGCTGGTAAAGGAAAAAATAAGAACATACCTGTAATCATTACAGGAGTGATTTTGTTAGCAGTGGATTGTTGAGCGTTTGAAGGCATCCCCTGACTAGATAAAACTTGTGAGAGTAGTAAGGTTAAACCGAAAGCTCCAACTAAAGTAGCTATATCCCAATTAATTGAACCGTCTACATAAAACCCAACCTGTCCAAGTGCTTTAATAAACAAAAATCCACTTTTTGCTGCCAATCCAGGTATTTTAGCTTCAATTGTTGCATCCCCTGGCTTGATTGCGGTAACTAATCCCTCTTGAGAAACTTTAATGTTTTCTGAACCTTTTGAAACTGTCCAAGTTGGAAGAAATCTTGAACCATTATCATATTTTGAAAGTACTTCAGAATAATTGTTCCCATTTGTTGTTTGCAAGTTTATCTTAACTGATTCTTCGGAACCCAATTTGGTACCGTTAGGTAGAGTGGCAATAACAGGAAAATGGGATTTTTCTGTAACAAAGATTGAATGTCTCGGAGATTTATAAGGTTTAGGATCAATAGCCGCAATTTGATCTTGGGGTAAGACTTTTAAGTTGATATTGTAAGGTACATCTGCAAATGGTGATCCTCTTAAAGTTGCAAATAATGCAAATAAAACAGGCATCTGAACAATTAAAGGTAAACATCCTGCGAGAGGGCTACCAAATTCATTCATTAATTTTCCTAATTCCTCTTGCTGTTTCTTTGGGTCGCTTGAAAATTTGGACTTTATTTCTGCTTGCCTTTTTTGCATTACAGGCTGAGCTATTTTCATTCTCCTAGCGCTTCTAATAGAACCTGCGCTTAGTGGGAATAGAGCGATTCTAATTACGACTGTTAGTGCAACTATGGCCAATCCATAACTGGGTACTAACCCGTAGAAAAAATCTAGAATCGGGATTAATAATTTCTCTGAAATGAACCCGATCACGATATTAAAGAAGATTTGATTTTATTTGTCACTTTGATTTTACAGGATAATAATACTTTTGTAATTAATTTAATCAAGATTTAGTAGCAAATCCCTCAACCTCATTAAGATTTAATGTTTGTGATCTTTTAACCATGTTTTCCTCAATAAATTTTTGTTTTTCTCTAAATAAAGGTAAAGATTTCATCTCAACCTTGGAGCCATCGTTGAGTATTAAAACCATGTCCCCATAAGATCCGAATCCTCTCGGGATAGATCTTATCTCTTCAATATTGCTTAAAGATACTTGAGTTTTATTTTTACCAAACCATCCTCCATCAATAGTTATTCTTTTATTGGTAATTTTGTATCTTAACCATAAGGCCCTTACTATTGCAGCGAATGTAAATGGAAGACCAAGAAGAGTTAAACCAGCAAATAAATTGATTATTAAATCACTTTTTGCTGGGCCACCCTCATAAAACGATTCTTCATTAATGTTAATCATTTAAATAAACCTGACTTAAAAATTAGGTATTGAAATTCCTCCAATAGATTTATCTTATCATTGTAGAAATTACCAGCTTTCAGGTTAACAAGTAACCAATAAGGTTTGTGGTTATTCTCCTCGCTGAAATTTTTTAATAAACAATCCTGCAATATTCTCCTAAGTTTATTTCTTTCTACTGCTTTTTTTGAAACTTTCTTACTTATTGATATGGCAATTTTAAAATTATTTAAACTATGAATATTGTTATGGGAGATGAGAATATTTGGATTTGATTTGGCTATTTTGAAAGTCATTAATTTCCCATAATATTTAGCGGAATTTTTATGAATATAATCAAAAGTCCTATGACCTTTTAAACGCATAGTTTTGGGCAAGGCCATCATAAAAAATGTTAAACTGCTATTTTTTCTCTACCTCTTTTTCTTCTGCTTTTAATAACTCTTCTTCCTGTGTGAGAACGCATTCTTACCCTAAAACCAGATACACGTTTTCTTTTCCTTGATGTTCCGCCGAATGTTCTTTTTGTCATTTTTTTTATTATCCTTTATTAATTTATCATTTAATTGATCAATATAGTCCAGCTTCCTAAATATCTTGAAGAGCTATTCTTTCGAACATACTGACCAAAAGAATGAAATTGTTTAAGACCAGACTTTTTAGGATTAAATATTTTTTTAAAAACAATCGCGTAACTATTTTTATTTGAAGGTATTGGGCTATAAGGAAAAATATCTAGTGATGAATTATCTTCATTTATCTCTATATCTGCAGGTATATCTTTTAAACATTTAGTACGACCTTCATAGCCTCCTATTTTTACCTCACATAGACTTACTTTATCTTTAAGATTTGAATCGAATGTTTCGGGGATTTTTAATGTAATTTTTAGAAGTCCTGTTTCTCTATCAGAAGGTCTTAAGAAGAAAAAAATTGTATTTCTAAATTTTCTTTTATCCTCTTTTTGGTACCATTTTAATTTTCGATATCCTGAATCTTGATTCCACTGGAATTCCAATCCTGCTTTTGCACCACTATTTGCGAGGTAAAATGGAATTGAAATTAACAATGGTGAAAAAAATAAAAACTTTAAAATTTTTAAATTTAAAATGAATTTTTTTTGTTTGTTAAACATCATATTTAAGTAAATAGATAATTAGTTACTTAACTATCGAATTTATTAGAGAAAATTGTTTTAATAAGATTAACATCTATCCGCCCTTAATTTTGAAGCGCCTCTTAAATAAGGATGATTAACAGATTGATTGGGAGTTAACAAAACTTGTGCCATTAATCTAATGCAAAAATCAACATCATTTGGCACGTACATTTGTTGGCAGTCTAAGAATGCAACGGAATCAAGACTTTTACATCTTCTTGCAATGGAAGCAGGAAAACATGCATCTAAATCATTGGTAACAGTAAATGTAATCGATAACAAATTATTTACAACAATATTATTTCTTGCAATTAATTCTTCGATTAATTCAACTACAGCACTCTCGATTTCTTTTTTAGAATTATTTTTTGCAGTAGTAGCCCCTCTTATGATTGTTAATTGGTAATTTCCTTCAAATTTTTCAATCATATCGGATTTAGGGTTTATATAACCAAAGTATTTTATTAGATGAATTTACTTCAAAAAATATATTTTGAATAATTTTCTCTGCAATTCTACTCCCTGGTATAAGTCCTAATATTTTCTTTTTCTTTTTACCAAAAGTAACTGGTTGTATTTTTGGATCGATTTTTACCATCTCTGCTGCAAGCTCCCTTGCAACAAACTCATCTCCAATCTTGTCAACTAATCCTAGATCTTTTGCTTGTGTTCCAGTAAAGATTCTTCCATCAGCAAATTTCTTTACCTCTTCAACAAGTAAATTTCTACCTTCAGATACAGCCTCTGTAAATTGTTTGTAACTTTCATCTATCAATCCTTGTAAGAGTTCCCTTCCTTCCTTACTTAAAGGCTTATCTGGTGAAAGAATATCTTTATAAATCCCGCTTTTTACTGTCTCAAACTTAATACCAATTTTATTCAAAAGTTCAGATAAATTATTTCCTCTGATTATTACCCCAATCGAACCCGTTATAGTTCCTGGATTCGCTACAATTTTGTCAGACGCAACTCCGATATATACTCCACCAGAAGCTGATATGTTTCCAAAACTTGCTACGACTTTACAACCTTTCTCTTTTAGTCTTTTAATAGCAGAGTATATTTCTTGGCTATCGCCGACGGTACCTCCAGGGGAGTCTATCCTAAGTATTAATGCAGGGAATTCTCTATCCTCAATTTGTTTTAGAGCTTTAAGGACAGAAACTCTTGTTGAACTTGTAATTGGCTCATCAATTACTATACGAGCCATTCTTTTTTTTGACTTACGTCTAAAAGGCCAAATCATTCTTTTAAGGTACAAATCATAAATCTACTTTAAAAAGACTATCAGCAGAACTAATGAATTCAATCCTAAATTGGTTTTTAATGATACTCCCTTTTGCTCTATGGGGGACTTCAATGGCAGCCATGACCCCTCTAGTATCTAGTGCTGGTCCAGATTTTGTCGCTTCATTAAGACTTCTACCTGCCGGAATTCTTGTTCTTATTACAACATATTTATTTAAACGAGATTTAAAAATTTATAAGTGTGATTTGAAATGGTTTTTGGTTTTTACAATCATAGACGCAACTTTTTTTCAATTATTTTTAACATATGGGATATCTAAGACAGGTGCAGGGCTCGGCTCTGTGTTGATTGATTCTCAACCTTTGATGGTAGCAATCTTGGCAAGAGCGATTTTTGGTAATTTAATTAATCCAATTGGATGGTTAGGGCTACTTTTTGGCTTAGGTGGAATAGTTTTTTTAGGAGTTCCAAAAGAACTTTTGGAAAGTTGGTGGTTAATGTCTGATAAGAGTATTAGTGATATTGCATTTAATGTTGGAGAATTATGGATGCTTGGAGCCTCTCTAGCAATGGCACTTGGAACAATTTTGATAAGATTCACATGTACTAAAAGTGATCCAGTTGCAGTAACTGGATGGCACATGGTTTTTGGGAGTGTTCCTCTTATTCTTAAACATTGCTTACAAACAAATTTTCAATTGATACCAAATTGGTCCATATTTGATTGGGGACTTATGTCATTTGCAAGTATCTTTGGAGGCGCTTTGGCATATGGTTTATTTTTCTATTTTGCAAATAATAAAGAAATAACAGGATTTAGCACTCTTGCCTTTTTAACACCAATATTTGCGCTCCTTAGTGGTGGTATTTACCTTAATGAAAGATTAACAATCATTCAATGGATAGGAGTGGGTTTTGTCCTAATATCAGTTTTCTTTGTCAGCCAGAGAAAGTCTATATGGGAATTTTCAAATACTAAGACTAATATTTAGTAAGTCAATAGGAAAATAATTTTTAAAGAATGCATATAGTTTTAATTAGTACTCCTATTGGTTTTTTAGGCAGTGGTAAAGGTGGAGGAGTAGAGCTTACTCTAAACTCTTTAGTTTCTGGCTTGATTGTAAAAGGTCATACAGTTGACGTAGTGGCCCCAAATAAATCTAAATTATTTGAAGTTAGTAAAAAAGCAAAATTACATTTTGTGGAGGGAAAAGAGCAAAAAAGTTGGCAACACCAAGATTATTATTCGTCGGTAAGTATTCCTGATGATTCCCTTTTATCAGGAATGATTGAAAAGGCAATAGATATAGGAAAGAAAGCAGATATTATTTTGAATTTTTCTTATGATTGGCTACCAATTTGGATGACTCTAAATATGGACATTCCAATTGCTCATATTATTAGTATGGGTTCTGAAAGTTTTGTTATAAGTAATTTAATTTCAAAAGTTTATTCCAAATTTCCTAATAACTTTGCTTTTCACTCAAAGATACAAGCATCTGATTATCCTTTTATTGAAAATCCAATTATTATTGGCAACGGATTTAATTTAGGTAATTATGTATTTCAAGATTGTAAAAATGGTCCTCTGGGTTGGGTAGGAAGAGTAGCACCTGAAAAAGGTTTAGAGGATGCAGCATATGTGGCTAATGCTCTTGGCGAAAAACTTAATGTTTGGGGAATTGTTCAAGATGAATCATATGCATTAAAAATTGAAAAGTTATTCTCTCCAGGGATTTTAGAATGGAAAGGTTTTGTAGAAACTGATAAGTTACAGAAAGAACTTGGAACTTGTAGAGCTTTACTTAATACTCCCAAATGGAACGAAGCTTATGGAAATGTAGTAGTTGAAGCATTAGCTTGTGGAGTACCTGTTGTCGCATATAAAAGGGGAGGGCCAAGTGAAATTATTCAGCATGGAAAAACTGGTTACCTAGCAAAACCTGATGATAAGCAAGGCCTACTTAATTACATAAAAATCATTAATAAGATTGACCGAAAAAATTGTAGAGAATGGGTAGATAGTAATGCTTCTTCAAATATATTTGCTGATAAAGTAGTGACTTGGCTTAATAAGGTTATCAAAGAATATCAAACACAAAATTATATTAAATGATTTTTTTTAAATCTAAAGAAAGGCTTCTAACTTTTTTAGTAGTTTTGTTTTTTGGAATAATAATTTTTCTTTTAGGTTTAGGTTTTACAGGATTGGTAGATGAAACTCCTCCCCTTTTTGCTGCTGCGGGGAAGGCAATGAGTGAATCTGGCGATTGGTTAACCCCAAAAGTAAATGGTATTTTCCGATTTGATAAACCACCACTTATTTATTGGCTAATGGGCTTGTTCTATTCCTTACCGAAAAACGAGGTATGGGATAGCCTTGGAACAATATCAGCAAGACTTCCTTCGGCATTGGCTTCATTGTTTTTGATGCTAATGATTGGAGATACAATATATTGTTGGCCTCAAAAAGGTGAGAGAAAATTAGCTACGCCGATAGTGGCATCTTTGAGCTTTGCCTTGTCTCCACTAATAATTATTTGGAGCAGAACTGCGGTAAGTGATGCACTCTTATGCGGGAATTTAGGAATAAGCCTTCTTTTATTTTGGAGAAGAATGGCTAGTAATAAAAAAGAAAATTGTATCTCTCCATGGTTTTTTTTGGGGCTTGCAATTTTAACCAAAGGACCAGTAGCTTTTGTCCTTGCTGCATTGACTATTTCATCTTTTTTATCCATTCAAAAGGATTGGAGGGATTTACTTGACAAAATAAAACCTAAAAGAGGTTTATTAATTACAGTTTTGTTAAGCTTGCCCTGGTACGTTTTAGAGTTAATAAAGGAAGGTAAACCTTTTTGGGATAGTTTTTTTGGCTATCACAATTTTCAGAGATATACATCAGTAGTTAATAATCATGCAGAACCTATTTGGTTCTTTTTATACATAATGGTTATAGGATCATTACCATTTACTCCTCTTTTATTTCACGGAATATTTGAGGCTTTTAAAGACTTGAAAACTAGTTTAAAAAAAGGTTGCATCCCTTCAGAAAGCTTATTTATTTATTGTTTATGTTGGCTGGGTTCTGTTTTTATTTTTTTTAGTATTTCTGCAACAAAACTTCCAAGCTACTGGCTTCCTGCTATCCCAGCTGCAGCAATTCTGACAAGCAATAGTTATACGAAGCTTCAAAATCAAAAAAAAGCCTTTTCCTTTTTGTGGATTATTAATCTTTTTATCCTGCTTGGGTTATCAATAGCATTCTTTTTATCAAATATTTGGTTGAACACAATAAATGATCCTGAAATGCCAAATCTTGCGTCAAACTTATTGAGTACCGGAATAATTCTTAAAGCAAGATTGTTTTTCTTTGCTTTTGCTTTCGTTGGAATTGTTTTATTTGTTTTGAGATCCCAAAATACTTTTCTTTATCTTCAATTATTACTATTGCTGGGACAAACTGTTTTGATGCCTCCAATTAGGAAATTAGGAGATACATCTAGACAATTACCTTTACGTAATATCTCAAAACAAATTTTAAATTCTCGACAGGGTGGTGAAACTCTTGCAATGATTGGAATAAGAAAACCATCATTACATTTCTACTCAAAACAGATAGTTTTTTATGAATCTAGAAATGCAGAAGGAGTAATTAATTTATCCGAAAGATTAACTTTTGATAGAAGGATTAATTTTCAAGATAAACCTAATTACGATAAGGAAACCTTTTTGGTTGTTATAGATAAATATTCATCTATTGAAGAACATTGGTCAAATATTAGTCATCAAAAACTAGGTTTTTATGGAATTTATAATCTATGGAGGATCAAAAAAAGTGATTTAAATGATCAAGCAACTAATTTACTAATTAATGGTTTTGAAGCTAACTGGAGAAATAAAAAAGTGGAAAAATTTTAATAAAGCTTTTTTTTAAGCATTTCATTCTTTAGGTCATCCAAACTACATTTATTTGGAATTTCGACATTATTTAAATTATCTAATAATTCTAAATCTATGACCGAATCCTCCGCCAAAAAACTAAAAACCTCATTGATACTAATCCCCATATCACGAGCCATTTCTGAAATGAGTCGTAAAGTATCTCTTCTTACGGAGATTTTAAGATCTAGAGGGATATATTCATTTTTAGGATTTACTGACTTCATACTATAAATCTTAAGACATTATGTAAATATCCGGATATATTATTTACAATTATCAGCAAATATGTTGTTTAGATGAATATATATATTCTTGTTTAAAGGGGTTATTTCTGAGTTTATTTAGAAAAATTTATTATATTTGCCAGAATAGGAATCGTAATAATTGAAATTAATGTTGTTGTAAAAAGAATTGTAGCTGCAATCTTTTGATTTGTTTTATAAGCCTCAGCCATCAAGATTGTTGATACAGCTGAGGGTGTTCCTGCCTGAAGAACCACCGCTGAAGTCTCGTTTAAGTTAAAGCCCAAGATCTTGCTAAAAACAAATATAAATAGAGGGAAAATTAATAATTTTAAAATTATTGAATATTTAATCCCTTTATTCAAATTAAAAAATTTAGTTTTGCTATTTGTGATTATTCCTAATCTTGTTCCAACAACAACTATCGCTAGAACTATTACTATTCTTGCTGGGATCCACAAATAATCTCCTAAAACATTTTCCAACCCTAAAAGATATGCAATCAGTACACCTACTATTCCTCTTGAGGCAGGGCTATTTAGTATTGCTTTTAAAAGTTCATTGAAATTAAGATTTGTATTAGTGTTTATCCTCTTTTTTAGAAAGAAAGGCCCAAATATCCAAGCAAATAGAGTTGTTCCTAAATCGAATCCTATCGTAAAATTAATAGTACTTGTGGGAAGGAGGGCTAATGCAATTGGGATCCCTAGAAATGAAGTGTTACCTATTAAACCAGCTAATTGTAAAGAGTAATTAGGTAGTCTTGTTTTAAATATTGATAAATAATTAATAAGAACTATTAAAAATCCAATTGATAGAAAAGCAATTAAAGCAGTTTTAATTAAATCTAGATCAATTCCTTCTTTTAATAAGAGGCCCATTACACTCAACGGAATACCATACTTAATTAGGGGTAAAGCGATAAGTTCTGATAGTTTAGGTTTTCTTTTTCCAATAAAAAAACCTAAAATCAAGAAAGGAATAATATTTATAAAAAGATCGTAAATAGTATTAATTTATTTTTAATAAAATAATCCTACCTTTTTAGGAGTTATGTGATGAATATATATTTTTTATTTAATTTAAATTATTTTCCAAATTGCATTTTCTGGAATCAAAGGTGTTTTTTTTAAATCTTCAGGTTCTTTTGTAAGGACACGCCAATTTGGAACTCTACATGTTACGTATGATGGGCTTTCTATTAGTATTCCAGGCTTTTCATCAAAGGTGCAACTAAAACCCTCTTTCCAATATCCCCCTTCATTGAGGCTTCCTTTAAACCAAACCCAGCATTTAGAAGATTTCAAGACTTAAATTTGTTATTTGATTTATATTAGGCTTTATTTAAATGTTTTACGGGCAAATTAATACTTTTAGATTAACTAATTATCACTATCTAATATCTCGGGAATAATATATTTTTGAAATTAAAATAAATAAATTAAGTATTAAAGTGATAATGTTTGCTATTAAAATTGGTAATGAGGAGATTCTATATCCATAAATAATCCAAGACAAAACACCGCATATAAACATTATTAAAGTAACTAAAGAGACATCTTCAGCTTTTTTCGTCTTTAACGTTTTAATTAACTGTGGTAGAAAAGCAGCTGTAGTTAAGATTGCAGCAATGTATCCGAAAAACTCGATATTTAAAGAATTCATTATTTACATTTCTCAGATAAAAACGCTAAGGGATCTTCCATTTTAGAAGAATACCCAAGCACATCATTGGAAAAATAGTTGTAAATAATTTGGTCTTTATCATCTAATAGAAAGGAAGCCCCCCTTTGAGGAAGATACTTATTATCAAGAATGTAATCATTCCAGTTTTGAAGAATTTCCAACATGTTATTTAATCTGTAAGTAGCCAATTCAAAAGGCCTTAAATAACCATCACCACATGTATATTTGAAGAACACTCCAGAAAATTTTATTAAATTGAAAAGATTTATTTGATCCTCGTCAGAAAAAATTTGTTTTGAATTTCTATCACCGGTATAACCTCTAATGACCTCTTTAATCGTTTTTAAAGAGTATATTCCTGATAACATTATCAACATATTCATCCAACCTCCCAGTCCAATATCAATACCTTTTGAAACCTTAAGGTCCTCGTGAATTTTATTATCGTAAACTACTTCTAAATTCTTATTAGGAAATCCTGTAAATTTGCAAAATTTGTCTTTACCGATTTTGTTACCAATTGCGATTGCAAAAATATCTATATCCTTATTTTGAGTATTGTTTATAAAATTTTTCAAATTTATTGCGTATTCAAAACTATCAAAATCACCCAGCAGGCCCAATAAAACAATTAATTTATATTTTTTTGAACTTGAAAAATTAAAATCTTTAATCAGCTTATTGAGATTAGTTTTTTGATTATTACTTAGCATTATTAGATACTGTTCAAGTTAGATTGCTAGGGACAGATTTTTTTACGTTAATTTGTATAAAAATATACATGAAAAAGTTTTTATAAAAATTAATTTATCGTATTTTAATTTTATTATTTTAATGTAAACATTTTGAAGTTATGACCGTAGGAATTTATTACGCAACTACAACCGGAAAAACTGAAGACGTAGCTGATCGTCTTCACAACTTTATTTCTTCAGCAGAATCACCTAAGGATGTTTCCGATGTTGATGATCTTTCGGAATTCGAAGGCCTTGATGGAATAATTTGTGGTATTCCTACATGGAATACTGGAGCAGATGAGGAAAGGTCTGGAACTGCTTGGGACTCAATATTAGAGGATATTGGGGAACTAAGTTTGTCAGGAAAAAAGGTAGCCATTTTTGGTTTAGGGGATTCATCTACCTATACAGAAAACTATTGCGATGCAATGGAAGAATTACATAGTTATTTCACAAAAGCAGGCGCCGAAATGGTTGGCTATGTAGATAAATCTGCTTATACGTTTGATGAGTCAAAGAGCGTAATGGGTGAAAGCTTTTGTGGGTTACCACTTGATGAAGATAGTGAATCTGATTTAACAGACTCTCGTCTAGAAACATGGGCTTCTCAATTAAAAGGCGAAATTCCTTCACTGGGATAAATCTTTTAAGATATTTCTGTTCCTTTGTAACATTTGTTCTCTGATGGTATGTTTTTTTTACATAAATGATTAATGCCTGTAAAGATCTTGTAAAAATCACTCGAATTAGCAATAAGCTCAATTTGCTGTTTATTTAAATCAAGTGTTACAAAACTACGGAAAAACTGATGTTACCTATGACTGGTACGCAGGTAATTCTGGTGTTGTTGGCCGTTCAGGTAAATTCATAGCTGCTCATGCTGCACATGCAGGATTAATGATGTTCTGGGCAGGGGCTTTTGGATTATTTGAATTAGCTCGTTATGACGCCAGTATTCCAATGGGTGCTCAGAAAGCAATTGTTTTGCCTCACCTCGCTGGCATTGGGATTGGAGGGATTGAGAATGGAGTCATTACAGAACCATATGGAATTGTTGTAATTTGCACATTGCATCTAATCTTCTCAGCAGTATTAGGTGCTGGTGGATTATTACATTCCAACAAATTTGCAGGTGATCTTGGAGATTATCCAGAAAATAGTAAGCCTCAAAAATTTGATTTCGAGTGGGATGATCCTGATAAATTGACTTTTATACTTGGTCATCATCTTATTTTCTTAGGACTTGGAGCAATAATGTTTGTTGAATGGGCTCGCATTCATGGTATTTACGATCCTGCGATTGGTTCCACAAGACAAGTAATTTACAATTTAGATATCGCTGCTATTTGGAATCATCAGTTTGATTTTCTTAAAATTGATAGCTTGGAAGATATTATGGGTGGTCATGCGTTCTTAGCCTTCTTAGAAATTATTGGAGGGGTTTTCCATATTTGCACAAAACAATTTGGAGAATATACAGAATTCAAAGGTAAAGGATTACTAGGTGCTGAGGCGATCCTCTCTTACTCAGTAGTAGGAGTTTCTTATATGGCTTTTGTAGCAGCATTCTGGTGTGCTTCAAATACTACTATTTATCCAGTTGATCTTTATGGGGAACCATTAAAGCTTTCATTTGAATTTGCTCCTTACTTTACTGACACTGTTGATTTAGGTTCTGGAGCTTATAGTTCTAGAGCATGGCTTGCAAATACGCACTTTTATTTAGGATTCTTCTTTTTACAAGGTCATTTATGGCATGCTCTAAGAGCTATGGGATTTGACTTTAAGAAAATTGGTCAAGCTTTTGACAATATGGAGAATGCAAAAATTACACAAAATTAGTTAAATTAACTACGAAAAAATCCTCTCTATTAATTAGAGGGGATTTTTTTGTAAAATTATTATTAAACATGCTTATTAAATAATGAATTTAACAGAAATAAACTGCAAAGAACTTTTTAAAAATGCTTATGAAAGAAGATATACGTGGGATAGTAAATTTAGTGGGTATAAAGGTAAATGCATTTTCTCCGTGAATAATGATACCTATAAAGGTAATTTTGTTTTAGGTAAAGATTTTAAACCTGAAATAGATAATATTGATGATCAAAAAATAGTTAAAAGTATATCCTCACAATTATTCGAAGTGTCTATCCATAGGGTAAAAAGAGAATTTAAAGAAATTCACTCGAAAAATAATTTTAATTTAATTAAAGATTCAGAAAGTGGAATTGAAATGATGGTTTCCGGTAAAAGTGAGGGTGATAAATATCGTGTCAAAAATAATTGTATAAATATGGTTTATAGAAAAATCCACGGAATAATCATAGAAATTTTTGTTCAAGAATTCTTCGATACTGGGAATGGATTCCTAAGTAAAAAATATACTAGCCAACAAATTGATCCTAATACTCTTAAGGCTAATTCTTTGAAGTTGGAATATGAGGATAGATTTATTAATATTGGTTCTCAAGATATTTGGATACTTAATTCAAGATCTATAAAATACTTAAATAAAAACCAAGAAGAAGAAATACAAAAGTTTATTTTTGAGGATCTAAGTTTATTAGTCTAGTGGTTCACTTTTTACTCTACTAATCTAAATCCTTTATCAAGTAATTTCTGATAAAGAAGCCTTGCTCTAAAAGCAAGAATTTGCTCTTCATTTTCATTACTGATTACATGAAAGTAATTAGCATCTAGTTTGTTTTTGCTAAAACATACATTTGCCTCCCCTAATCTTAGTGTCCAGTTTTCTTCTTTTGCCAAATCTTGATTAGGTCCTAGATCCCATGGACATTTTTCAGGGTATTTTTCTCTTTTAGATCCCATTGAAAATTTTTAAACTACCCAATATTAGTAACTATTCAAAAGTATGGCTATGGATTTTAATTATTAGCTTTTCATTAACTTTTCCTATACTGCATTAAATTAATAATTTATTCTTTAGTCGCAATTAAACAATAAAAAGGATCTTTATTTAAAAAATTAAAAATATTAAGAGAAGGTTCGTTAAACTTTTTAATGATTTTTGGTTCATTAAATCCGTTTGTGATTAATACTTCTCTTACATATTTTATTCTCTCTTCTTCAGTAGATGTAGTCCATATATTAGGAGCCTTATGCCAAAATGCTCTATTTGAAAAAGCAATCATAATCTTGCCCTGATTACTCAAAATTCTTACGATTTCTTTGGTTAAATTTTCTGGGTATTGTAAATATTGCCAAGCTGCCACCATTAAACAATAATCAACGCTTCCACTATCTAGAGGAATCTCTTGATTTAAATTGAAATTTTGTATCCAATAAGAATCAAAAATTTTGTTTTTTTCCAGTTCTTGTTTGTTTAATCCATGTCCAATAACTTTTTTATACTTTTTCTCTTTTGGTAAATAACTATCCCAACTTGACATTAAATCAAGGACAGTTGAATAATCTGCGATTTCAGTTTTATAAACATTTGATAGATATTGCCTGAAGTTAGCATCTAGATGATAGACAAATTTTGGGTCAGAATAAAATTCTTCGTCATTACTCTCATCAAGCTTTTTTCTTTGATAATTATTTAAAACTTCCAAGTCGATTTTAATGAGACATATTTTAAATTTAGTAAATAGATATTCATATTGTGATTTTGAAATATATTTAGCACTTAATTAATTAAAGATTTTAAAAAAAAACTAGACATCTATTCAAAAAAAGTTAAATTATTAAATATCAATTTAATTAAAATGATTGAATCTAAAAGGAGCAAAAAAAGTAGATCTAAAAACGCCCTTTTCAATCCATATAAAAACGGAATTAGTCAATACGATATGGCATATCTTTCATCAAAAAAAGGTTTAAAAACTAAAACTTTTTATCTACAAAATGATTTTCAAAAAGATAATTTAGCTGCATAAATATGCCTTACATTAATGTTTCTACATCTGCAAAAATAGAGGATAAGCAAAAATTACTTGAAGAAATCTCAATATTAGTCTCGTCTTTAACAAATAAATCTAAAAGATTCGTTATGGCTAAATTAGATGATAATTCCGAAATGTATTTCGATGATGAAAGCCCTTGCTGCTTTTTAGAGATTAAGTCAATAGGCTGTTTAAATCCTTCAGAAATGGCAAAGCCAATATCTAATTTTGTTTATGAAAAAATGGGAATTCCAATAGATAAGATTTATATTTCTTTCGAGGATGTGTCTGCTTCAATGTGGGCTTGGAATGGAAGAACATTTGGTTAAGTATTATTTTTTTAGGTATTAATTAAATGGGAATAAATAATTTAGTTGATTTAAACAGTCTTAGATCTGCTCCTTTTTTAAGCAGTAGTCAAATAAAAAAACTTTTAGAAGAACTAGAAACTAATATTTATAATGCCGATTGGATAACAATAGGAATAATGGCACCTTGTGATACTAAAGCTATTGAAGTAGTGCAATCAATTTCTAATAAATATCCCTCAATAAAATTTGGTAATTTAGATTCGCTTCATGCTGATGGAAGTGTTTTTTTGAAAGGTAATCAAAAAACTGGAAATGTTTATATAAGATCTGAAAATGGTCTGGGAGAAGGAATTTTAATAACTTGCCAATATGATGAAGATGCAAAAGAATCTAATACTTTTGGACCATTGCCATTAGATTTTTTTTCATGATTAATTTCTAATTTATGTTTATATTGGATTAAATTTTATACTATCCACATACCAGATAATGCTTTTGAAAAATTAGAGTTGAAAATATTTTTTGTTTTAAGTTTTGTTATTATGTTTAATGGCATTGATCTAAATTCTAAACTTCTTAAAATTTGATGTTTTTTCAGGATATAATTCAAAATTTAAATAATTTTTGGTCCAAAGAGGGTTGTTTGATTATGCAGCCTTACGATACTGAAAAGGGAGCGGGAACAATGAATCCTCATACTTTTTTGAGGGCAATTGGACCCGAACCTTGGTCTGTTGCATATGCTGAGCCATGTAGAAGACCAACAGACGGAAGATTTGGTGATAATCCCAATCGTGCTCAACATTATTTTCAATATCAAGTAATAATTAAGCCTTCCCCAGATGGGATTCAAGAAAAATATTTGAAATCTTTAGAATTTCTTGGAATAAATCCTAGAGATCATGACATAAGGTTTGTAGAGGACAATTGGGAGTCACCTACCCTAGGAGCGTGGGGAGTAGGTTGGGAGGTTTGGTTAGATGGGATGGAAGTTACTCAATTTACCTATTTCCAACAGTGTGGTGGAATTGATTGTAAACCAATACCAATTGAAATTACATATGGTTTAGAGAGGATTGCAATGTTCTTGCAAGATAAGGAAAGTATTTGGGACTTGAAATGGAATAAAGATTTGAAATATAGTGACATTTGGCTCCAATTTGAAAAAGGTCAATGCTCATATAATTTCACTGAATCTAATCCTGAAAATCTCAGAAAATTATTTGAGATCTACCAAGATGAAGCAAATTTATTAACTGAAAAGAAGCTTACTTACCCTGCTCTTGATTATGTTTTAAAATGTAGTCACGTATTTAATTTACTTGATGCGAGAGGAGTAATCTCGGTAACAGATCGTGCTCAATACATTGAAAAGATTAGAAATTTAGCAAGAGAAGTTGCCTCTTCATGGGTGAAAGAGAGAGAGTTATTAAACTTCCCATTAGTGAAAAAATAAAAATCTAGAGATTAATATTCAAAAATAAGGGCTTATGTATAAATTGATACTTGCAAAGGAATCTTATTTTCCTACTCAATAAGGTTACACTCGATACAATTTGTTTACCCATTCGTGTGGGTTTTTTCCGTGTGAGGTAAAATGAAACTCTTCCAACAAATGTTGGTTGCTAGTGCAGCTATCGGCTTAATTGCTCCGATCGGTGCTCAAGCTAACGACATTAATATTGAAAGTATGAATAGCTACTCTCGTAGTAAATCATCTTCAAAAAAACAACAATTTAATAGCAAATCTTTTGCAAATGAACTTGCAACAGTCAACGATAAAATTGATGGTTTAGAAACTCAATTTAACGATTTTGAAGCAGGTGGTTTCTCTGATACCACAACAATGGATGGTAAAGCAGTTTTCTCTGTTGGAGCTCTTGATGCTGATGATAGCATTACTGCTCTTAATGAAGCTACTGTTTTCCAGTACATGTACGTAATGAACTTGAATACAAGTTTTACTGGGGATGACAATCTTTACGTAAGAATTAAGACTGGAAACGGTCCTAAAGATTCCGCTGGAGAAAAAACCCTACCATTTAACGAAACTGCATATGGTACATATTTATCATCTGCCAACCAGAATGGAGATGGATTCAAGGTTGATAAGTTGTGGTACTCAATGCCTGTAGGTGACAAGTTTACATTTACTGCTGGACCTAAGATTGAAAACTACTATATGCATGGTACAACCCCATCAATTTACAAACCTGTTTTAAAACAGTTTACTCTTGGTGGTAATGCGTCAGCATATGGTGCAAGTACAAGTCCTGGAGCAGGCTTGACATGGACTGGTGATAGTGGACTAGCTTTTAGCACAAACTTCACTACTCAAAAAGGTAACGAATCTACAGGTGTTTTAACTAACGATGGTAAGACAAGTTGGGCTACTCAAGTTGGTTATACACAACCACAGTATTCAGTATCAGCGATTGTTAACCAAAAGTACAACGGATGGACTGATAGTTACTTCACTACTTCAGCTGGTAAAACCAGAGCTGGAGATGGTAATAGTACCAATATTGGTTTAAGAGGATGGTGGAGACCTGCAGAAACAGGAAATGCTACCCCTTCAATTTCTGTTGGTTTTGATACATCTGAAACAGATGCTAGTTCAAACAGTAATACAAATATGTATTTTGTAGGTTTAAACTGGCAAGATATTTTCCAAGCTGATGACAGAATTGGATTAGCTTTCGGTCAGCCACAAAAGAAAGAGTCAGAAACAACTGATCCTTTTGCTTGGGAAGCTTATTATTCATTCCAAGTGAATGATTCTATTAATGTAACTCCAACTGTATTTGGTGGTTCCGACAGAAACGGAACAGCAAGTTCAGACCTGACTGGTGCACTTTTAGAAACTACATTCAAATTCTAGAACTAGATTTTGAAACTAAAAAACGCCCTGAATAGGGCGTTTTTTTTTAACTACTTAAATATTTACTTTGTTGTTGATATTAGGAAATTTTTTTACCAGCAGTTTTCACCCTCTCCAATTGGTATACACATACTTGATTTAGCAGCTTCATCAGCTAATTTTTGGGCTGCTTCATCCAATATAAAATCTGAGTTAACTGGCATATCAGTATTCCATTCTTTTAAACCTCCCATATCATTTTCTCCGGCTTTCAAGGAAATATCCTCTGTTGCCGCTATGGAAAGGGCACTTGTTGCTGCTACAAATAATGCTATTGCACTTCTTTTAGGCATTTTAAATTTAAACTTAACTATTAATATATTAAATAATTAAATAACTAATTTCTTCAGCATGTATAAAATGTTTCTTTAGTTGCCAAGCAATCTAAGAAAGTTTGAATAAGATTTAAAAACTAAATCAAGTTCATCCGACCTGCCATGTTTAGCTAATATGCTTTTTGCTCCCGCATCAAGATCAAATAAATACTCTCTTTGTTCAATTGATTTAACATAACTTTCGATCCATCCAACGCATACTAATCTTTCACCATTTTTTATCTCTTTAACTGAATGTAAATAAGTACTTGGATAAATAATTATCTCACCGGCATTTAGCTTAAATTCTTTCTCAGAGTTAATCGTTTCAATTACTAACTCTCCACCTTCATAAAAATCTTTATTAGTTAATGAAATAGTAAACGATAAATCTGATCTACCTGAAGACATAAATGGATTATCAATATGTCTCCCATAACCCATGTTTAGCGATGATTTGGTGAACATAGTTCCATGGATTATTTTAGGTAGTGAAAAACTCTTAATTAGCGAGTTGGCAAGGATCTTTTTATTAATTAATTGAGAATATTTTTTTGAAACTTCCGAATTTCTATTTAATTGCAAATTATTTTTTACTTTTGAAGCATGACTTCCCGCGGTCTTTTTTCCATCTTCCCAAAGATTATTTTGTTTTTTTATATTGTTATTTAATATTTCTATTTCCTCTTCATTAAGTAGCTGGTGCGTTAAATAATTCATTTTATGTATAAAAAATGATACAAGGCCGTGTATAGAAAATTTCTTTTAGGATTCTTGCTCGTTGGATATATATAAAGTAACCATAGATACTAATTGATAAAAGTGCAAAAACTAAAAAGACTTTTTTATTCAGCTTTGACCCTTACTTTCTTATTTAATACAAATATACCTGTTAACTCAACTGAAAAAGAAGTGAAAGTTTATTCAGGAAGACATTACAATACCGATAGAGGAGTTTATAAGAAATTTGCGGAAGAAACTGGGATAAAAGTAAGACTTATTGAAGCTGCCGGGATATCTTTAATTGAAAGATTAAAAAGAGAAGGAAAAAATTCTCAAGCAGATGTGATTTTGCTTGTTGATGCAGCAAGAATAACTAATGCTGCAAAAGCAGGTTTGCTGCAAAGAATTGACTCATCAAATTTAGAGAACGATGTTCCAGATGGTTTAAAAGATCCAGGTAGGGAATGGTATGCGCTAACTAGAAGAGTTAGGGTCATGGTTGCTAATCCAAAAGTTGTGGATGTTAATAAAATAAGGGACTATTCGGATCTAGCTGATCCCTCTTTAAAAGGGAAAGTATGTTTAAGAAATAGAAAAAGTCCTTACAACCAATCTCTGGTAGCTAATCAAATAGTTAATAAAGGTGAGACTGAAACTAAAGCTTGGTTAAGTGGAATGATTTCTAATGTTTCTAAACCTTTCTTCCCAGGTGATATTGCAATAGTAAGAGCAGTTTCCAAGAAAAAATGTGGTGTCGGGATTGTCAATCACTACTATGTTGCAAGAATGCTTGCCGGTGTTAATGGAAGAAGAGATTCTTTATATGCAAAAAAAACGTCTGTTATTACACCCAATCCTGCACACGTAAACATTAGTGCTGGAGGTGTTGCTAGATATGCTACTAACAAGTCTGAAGCTATAAAATTGCTTGAATTTTTAGCCTCACCAGAAGGAAGTAAGGGTTTAGCCGCACCTACTTTTGAACATCCTTTAAATGAAGTTAATCAAAATGAAATAGTCAAAAACTTTGGGGAGTTTACTTCTGATAAAGTCACGGTAGATGAGTTAGGTGAAAATAATTCTCTCGCAATCAAAATGATGAAAGAAGCGGGTTGGAATTAATAAATAAGATAAAAAAAACGAATTTATAAATTTTATATATTATTTAATTACGGAGAGGTGGCTGAGTGGTCGAAAGCGAACGATTCGAAATCGTTTAATAGGTAACTATTCGTGGGTTCGAATCCCACCCTCTCCGTTTAATTATCATCCTGTGAAGTGCTATGTTGGCAAAAATGCGGTCAAAATGGGATTTTAGAGAAGTTGTTTGTCCTATATAATCCAACATTTACCAGTATATGCATAAATGTGTTGGTGGATATGTTGGTGGATATGTTGGTGGATATTTTTTGATGTGTTGGTGGATATTTGATGGAGAAAGTATGTGTTGGTGGATAAATCTTTTTATGTTTTAAAATTCCATTTCTCCGCACCATTTACCATCCTTTGATTTCAACCACTCAACTCCTTCCGCGTCACCTATTGATGCAGCAAACTTGTAATCTTTACAAGCACCCTTCTCATCACCTAATTCATATCTTGTATTTCCCCGATTATTGAATATGATAAATTTTTCTTCATTTGGATTTGGATAATTTATTTCTATTGCTTTATCGTAATTAACCAATGCTCCTCTAAAATCTCCTAAACTCTCTTTTGCATAACCTAAATCGTTATAGAACCAAGAATCTAGTTTGCAATGCTCTAGATTCTTAACTTTTGGACAATCTCCAATCATTCTTGTACTTTTATATTTTAAGTAAACTTCTTTTGCTTTCGCATAATCTTTTTCTGCATCTTTGAAATTTTCTAACTCCAAATTATAGTAAGCACGATTGTGAAAATAAAGTCCAAATTTAGGGTACGCATCTATTGCTAAGTTGATATATTTAAGGGCATTTTTGTAATCTCCAAGATTATCGTATGCGACTGCAATATTGTTATAAGCATATTGGTTGCCTTTCTCATTATCGTATTTAATTGATTTTAAAAAGTCTTTAATTGCCTCATTGTATTTTCCTAATCCTAAATATGCTGTGCCTCTGTTGTAGAAACTAGGTCCATCAAGTGCATAAATTTTAATTACTCTGTTGTAAGCATCAAGTGCCTTTTGATATTCACCCTTATCAAGATATCTCAACCCTTTTTTAAAATTTAGATTAAATGCATTCCAGTTTGTTGCTTTTGCTTCTCTAGTGAAAATTGCAAGTTCACTATAAAAATATAAAGACCCTAGTCCTATAGTTGTTGAAAAAGGTATTACTAATAATGAAACTAAAAATGAATAGAGTGTTTTCATTTTTTATTAAATATTTTGATAATTATATCCCTAGAAAAAAATATATATAAAATTGTAATTTATATACAGATTTATCAATCCAATATCGTCCAATATAGGCAAGTTTTTGGTGTTGGTGGATGTGTTGGTGGATATTTGCCTCTACATCCCTTTAACCATCCCAGATGTTCCTGTATCTGCCGTTAAAACACGAAAGTGAATTTCACCCTCTCCGTATTTTTATACAAATAAGATGTAGTCAGAATTGGTCAGAATGTCCAGATTCACTGTTATGACTGAGTTGTTTTAGGTATTCTTTAACCCGTTTGACTTTTATAAGTTACCACAATGACCACTCTTGTCTCTATGTTGTCTCAGGGTTATTTTTTTAAAGTCTCTAGGTTTTTTAGAGATACAAATAATTTTCAAACCTTATTTTACTCATCATCTTCAGGGTGATGAGGATCTGGATGAGGAGGTATTGCAGCATTATATTCTTTTGATGTTGCATCTCCAGTCATTAATTTAGTAATCCATCCTCTGTGCCAAATTTCTAGTTCATCCCTTTGCCAAGGTTCTAGATCGGGATACATTTCTGTTAATTCTTCAGAGGTCTTTGGTGGTTGCATTATTTCTCTAAAAATCAACTTCCATTGGTATTTCTAAAATTGGATTCTTTATGCCCTTTTTCTTTGCGGTTTCTTTCATGACTTTATAGTCATGTTTACATTCTTCGTAGAATTTCTTTTCTTCTTCTGTAGCGTCTTTATTTAAAGGTTTGCCTGTTGTCGCAAGCATTAATAACGTTTGGTATCTCTTATTAGTAATCATGATTTTATTCGCTCTTTAACTAATTAAAAAAATAACAAATCGCATGTCAGAAAGTAAGCATTGAATCAAACAAAATAGCAATTAGGTATAAAATAAGAGCAATTATTTTTTATTGGTCATTCCTAAAAAGAAAGAAGATACTCCAAAAGATTTCAAAGCAGTTCTTTGGGCAAGTGCAGATAAATTACGTGCTCAAATGGATGCTGCTGAATATAAGAATCTTGTTCTTCCATTGATATTTCTAAAATTTGTTTCGGATACCTTTGTTGAACATCAGAAAAAAGTATTAGAAATAGTTAGCACCCCAGACTCAGATTATTTTCTTGGAGATGATCCTAAAGATCATCAAGAGGCATTAGAAGATAGAGATTATTACACTCAAGCAAATGTGTTTTGGGTTCCAAAAGATGCCCGATGGGAAGAACTTAGAAATCAAGCAAAACAACCTGATATTGGTCAGCGTATTGATAAAGCATTGGTTTCGATTGAGAATGAAAACTCAGACCTAAGGGGAAAGTTAGATAAAAGATTTAGTACTGCTCAATTAGAATTTGGAATATTAGGACAACTAATAGATCTTTTTTCAACCGTTGGTTTCACTGAGCAAGAAAATTCGGGAGATGTTTTAGGTGAAGTTTTTGAATACTTTTTGGGTCAATTTGCAAGTGCTGAAGGAAAAAAAGGAGGACAATTCTATACTCCTTCTCACGTTGTAAAAACATTAGTTGCAGTTTTATCTCCTGATAAAGGTCGAGTTTATGATCCATGTTGTGGATCAGGTGGAATGTTTGTTCAAAGTGAAAGATTTATAGAAGCACATGGAGGAGAAAGAGATGCTATTTCAATTTATGGTCAAGAAAGTAATCCTACTACTTGGCGATTAGCAGCAATAAACCTTGCAATTAGGGGTTTTTCTGCCGATTTAGGACAAGAACCTGCAGATACTTTTGCAAGAGATCAGCATCTTGATCAAAAATTTGATTACATACTCGCTAATCCACCCTTCAATATTTCTGATTGGGGTGGGGAAAAATATGAAAGTGATGTTCGCTGGGCATATGGAAGACCACCAGCAGGAAATGCTAACTATGCATGGTTACAACATATGCTTTGGAAGTTGAGACCAGGTGGTCAAGCAGGAGTAGTTCTTGCAAATGGATCTATGAGTTCTAATACAAGTAATGAGGGGAATATTCGAGAAGAGATGGTCAAAAAAGATGTGGTTGAAGTTATGGTTGCATTGCCTGGGCAATTATTTTTGAATACCCAAATTCCAGTTTGTTTATGGTTTTTGACTAACGATAAAACTCAAAGAGGTAGAGATAGAAAAGGAGAAACTTTATTCATTGATGCTCGCCAAATGGGAACAATGAAAAATCGAGTTGAGAGAATTCTCACTGATGGAGATATTTCTAAGATTGCAGATACTGTCCAATCTTGGCGTAAAGATGATGAGTATGAGGACGTTGCAGGTTTCTGCTACAACGCAAAGTTTGAAGAGATTGAAAAGAATAGTTTTGCTCTAACTCCTGGACGATATGTTGGTGCTCCAGAAGAAGAGGATGATGGTGAACCTTTTGATGAAAAGATGAAAAGACTTACCTCTTTACTCAAAACACAACAGGAAGAGGGAGCAAAATTAGATCAAAAAATTGCTGAGAATTTGAATCGTATAGGATATGAATAGTAATTGGAAAAAAACTTCACTTGCTGACGTCTCAGAAAAAATCGAGTATGGTTTTACAGCAAGTGCAACAGATGAAAATACTGGCACAAAATTCCTAAGAATTACAGATATTCAAAATGGTTTTGTGCAATGGAGAGATGTTCCATTCTGCGAAATAGATTCATCCTCAAAATCAAAATATCTTTTGAACGATGGAGATATTGTTGTTGCGAGAACAGGAAATAGTACTGGAGAAAATTATTTATTTCAAGGAGAATCTTTTGTGGTTTTTGCTTCTTACCTCATAAGATTTCGCGTAAATAAACAAATTGTGGATCCTTCATATGTATGGCGATGTATGAGAAGTTCCTCATGGTGGAATTTCGTAAGGGGTTCAAAAACTGGTTCTGCACAAGCAGGAGCAAATGCAAAGGTTTTAGGAAGATTTGAATTTGAATATCCTCCTCTCCATGAACAAAAAGCAATTGCACATATCATTGGAACCCTTGATAAAAAAATTGAAATCAATCAAAAAACTAATGAAACTCTTGAAGAAATAGCAAAAGCACTTTTCAAATCTTGGTTTATAGATTTTGATCCTGTAAAAGCAAAAGTAGAAGGTCTCTCAACTGGATTACCTGACGAGATTAGTAATTTATTTCCAGATTCATTTGAAGATTCTGAATTAGGAGAGATTCCAAAAGGATGGCAAGTAAAAGAATTAGATGAAATTGCAGATTTGAGTGGCGGATATGCTTTCAAAAGTAAGGATTACACTACAAAAGGATCTTTTATAGTTAGAACACTAAACATTGGAGAAGATTCTTTTATCAATAAAAAGGATGCTGTCTTTATTGAGAAAGATAAATTTGATGAATTTAGAAAATTTGAATTACTTGAAGGTGATACGTTATTTGTAATGGTTGGGGCAACTTTAGGCAAAATAGGTTTGGTTTCAAGTGATATTGTTCCATCTTTACTAAATCAAAATATGTGGAGAATTAGATCAAAAAATAATAGTATTGACCAAATGTTTACTTACTATTCCTTTAGTAATAAGGTCAAAGAAATTACTTCATGGGTTTCTGGAAGTGCAAGAGGATTTCTAAGAAGAGAAGATTGTAGAAAATTAAAGATTATTGTGCCTCCTAATAAAATATGCGAACGCTACGAAAAAATTGCCTTATTATTATTCAAAAAAAGAACTTCGAATATAGTTTCTAATATGTTGCTAGAAGAACTTAGAGATACATTGCTTCCAAGACTAGTTTCGGGAGAACTCATAATTTCTGATGCAGAAAGAATGATTGATGAGGTTGGTATCTAATGTCATTGATAGATGAAAATCTAATAGAAGAAACTTCAATTGAATGGTTTGAAGATCTCGGATATCAATATGTTTATGGTCCAAATATTGCTCCTGATGGAGACTCTCCTGAAAGAATTGATTTCAGACAAGTTTATCTAACAGTTCGTTTGAAGTCTGCACTTATAAAATTGAATCCTGAAGTTCCTAGTAAAACTATTGATTCAGCAGTTCTACAAATAACCAATCCAAATATTCCTGGATTAGTTGCTTCGAATCGTCAATTTCACATATGGATGACCAAAGGACTTCCTATTTCTTACATGGAAGGTAACCAAGAAATTGGAATCCGACTAAGAATTATTGATTTTGATAATCCTGATAAAAATGATTGGTTAGTCGTCAATCAATTAGCAATTAGTGGTCCAAAAAATAATCGTAGACCTGATGTTGTTGTTTATATAAATGGTCTCCCAATTGCAGTAATTGAACTCAAGAATCCAGCAAATGAAAAAACTGATATCTGGGACGCTTTCAATCAACTAAGAACTTATAAAGTAGATATTCCTGATTTATTTACTCCAAATGTTCTATTAGTTATTAGTGATGGTACTTATGCAAAAGTAGGATCGCTTTCTGCGAATGAGGAAAGATTCCAGCAATGGAGAGTTATTGAAAAAGAACAAGATTTAGATCCACTTGGAAAGTTCAAACAATTAGAAACCTTAGTTAGAGGATTATTCGATAAAAAAAGATTATTAGATTTCATACGTTCATTCTGTGTCTTTGAAGAAGAAAAAGAAATTATCAAAAAGATTGCTGCTTATCATCAGTTCTATGCAGTCAATACTGCAGTCGAAAGAGTCATAGAGGCAAGTAAACCAGATGGTGATCGCAAAGGTGGAGTTGTTTGGCATACGCAAGGTGCAGGAAAAAGTATCGAGATGGCATGTTTAGCAGGAAAACTTCTAACCGATAAAAGACTTCAAAATCCCACCTTAGTAATGGTCACTGATAGGCAAGATCTTGATGGTCAGTTATTTGGTGTCTTTACTGGATCTGGAGATTTATTGGGAGAAAAACCTAAGCAAGCAGAGTCAAGAAAAGATCTAAGAGATCTATTAGATAACAGACCTAGTGGAGGAATTATTTTTACAACCATTCAAAAATTTGCAACAGAAAAGGACGAAGAAAAATTCCCTGCATTGACTGATAGAAAAAATATTGTGGTGATTTGTGATGAGGCACATCGAACTCAATATGGTTTCAAAGGAAGAATTGATTCAAAGACAGGAGAAGTGAAATATGGATTAGCAAAAGGACTGAGGGATGCTCTTCCAAACGCAACTTTCTTGGCATTTACAGGAACTCCAATTTCTCAAGATGATCGAGATACACAAGCAGTCTTTGGTCATTACGTTTCTATTTATGATATTCAGCAAGCAGTAGATGATGGAGCAACAGTTCCAATTTATTACGAGTCAAGACTAGCAAAACTAAAACTCAAAGAAAGCAGTACTCCGAGTTTAGATAGTAGGTTTGATGAAATTTTTGAAAATGAAGATGATATTTCTTCTACTGAAAAGGCGAAAAGTAGATGGGCAGCATTAGAAGCATTAGTAGGAGCAGAACCTCGACTCAAACAAGTAGCAAAAGATCTTATTGCCCACTATGAACAAAGATCTAAAACGCAACCTGGAAAAGCATTGATTGTTGGAATGAGTAGAGAAATCTGTGCACGTCTTTACAACGAGATAGTCGATCTCAAACCAGCATGGAAAGATTCGGATCATATGAAAGGTTCTGTAAAAGTTGTCATGACTGCATCTGCTTCTGAGTCGGAACTTCTTCAACCTCATCACACAAGCAAACAACAAAAAAAAGATTTAGAGAATAGATTCAAAGATCCAAATGATCCACTCAAAATCGTTCTTGTAAGAGATATGTGGTTGACGGGTTTTGATGCACCTTGTTTAGCAACTATGTACGTAGATAAACCAATGAAAGAAGCAAATCTTGCTCAAGCAATTGCAAGAGTCAATAGAGTTTTCAAGGATAAACCAGGTGGACTGATTGTTGATTACATAGGTATTGCTCCACAACTCAAAGAGGCACTTGCTACTTACACAGCAGCAAACGGAAAAGGGGAAATAAAACTTGATACCAGTGAAGCAGTTCGTGTACTTCTTGAACAAATTCAAATAGCAGAAGATCTCTTACATCCTGTTGAATGGGGTCACTTTAGAGAGAAAGGAAAAGCATTAGACATTATTCCAAATTGTCTTGACCATATTCTCGAGATAGATGATGGGAAGAAAAGATTCTGCAATACAGTTCTAAAAATAACGAAAGCATTTGCTCTTTGTGGAACAACTGATGAAGCACTTGAACATAGTCCTGAAATAGCATTCCTTCAAGCAATAAGAGCAATGCTAATAAAAGGAGATATTGTTGTACGTCCACCTCAAACTTATGGGTTTGAATTACAACAACTTCTATCTGAATCATTAGTCTCTGATGGAATAACTGATGTATTCAAAGTTGCTGGTCTCAAGAATCCAGATATAAGTATCATGTCAGATCAATTCTTATCAGAAGTAAGTAAGATCCCACAGAAAAATTTAGCAGTTGAATTGCTTCAAAAACTCATAAATGATGAAGTAAAAAGTAAGTTCAGAACAAATGTTGTGAAGCAGAAAAACTTTAGTGAAATGCTTTCTAAATCATTGCAAAAATATGAAAACAGGGCGATAGAAGCAGCACAAGTAATAGAAGAACTAATTGAAATGGCAAAGAAATTCAGAGAAGATTTAGAACGTGGGATTGCATTAGGTTTATCTTCTGCAGAACAATCTTTCTATGATGCTTTAGCAGACAACCCATCTGCTCATAAACTTTTGAAAGAAGAAGTTCTTGCAAATATGGCAAGAGAACTTGCAGAAATTATGAGGAGAGATGCAAATATTGACTGGCAATATAAAGAAAATGTCAGGGCAAAACTGAGACTTAAAATCAAAACACTTTTGAAGAGATATAAGTATCCACCAGATGAACAAATTACTGCAGTTGAGACTGTTCTACAACAAGCAGAAACTCTAGGAGAAGAATTAGTTGCAAGTTAATTAGTCTTAATCAATGAGAAAAGAACCCAATTGGGATAATGATCGATTAGCAATCTTAGAGAGAATATTTTTTTTAATTTTCATCTGCGTCTTAGATCCAACAATTTAGTGGTTTTTTCGCAAATATCAACATCAATCCATTCCATAGTGACTGTATGCTTTGGCATATCTTCCTTCGCAGCGACAGAATATTTACACTCCCCCTTTTTGTAAACCCAATACCAAGGATACTTATAATGTTTATTTTCCTTGATTCTCTCTGAAAGCATTTCCCAATAAGTGTCATTTACTAATTTAATTGCTGCTATTTCTCCTTCATTACATTCACTTTGAGATTCTGGGCAAGTATATTTGTGCCTTTGATATTGTTCTGCATTTACAGGAGTATTAAAACCAAATATTAAAATTAGAAGAAATAGTTTTTTCATTTATTCAACATCATCATTGAAATCATATCCATATCTATTCTCAGTATTTGTAAGTTCTTCCAAAACTAATCTTTCAACACTATCTTCAAATGGAACATTTTCTTCCTTAAGCATTTCAATTCCATCACCGTGTTCAATAATATGAGTAAATGCTTTCGTGATATCCATTTTAATATCAAAATCAGGGAAATCCTTATCAATTCCATTGAATTGGTTGAGATTTCCAATTCGTTTTAACTTAACTAAATCAGGATCTCTGTCTACTCTCTCTGGATACATTCCATCAAAAAATTTAATGAAGAAAGCGTTTACGCTCTCTTGAAGAATCGAAAGTTTATCAGCAGTATCCACAATAATTTTTTGGATTTCCTAAATCATATTTATTGTGCCATATTAATTTTCATTGGTTAACTTTTAAAAATTAATTAAACAACTTATTCCATCATGGTCACTATTATTCTCAGTTGAAATTCTTTTTATACTCTTTGCTTCTAAATCAGTTGAAATAACTATGTGATGAAGACCCATATTTGTAGTCAATAAATTAAATCCATCGATTAAGTAATAAAAACTAAAATGTCTCTAGGTTGTCTCAAGGTTTCATATGAATTACTAAACTAAACTGTGGTCAGAGTAGGTCTACACTGGAATTCTAGATTGAATTCTATGTCCACCCTCTCCGTATATTTTTAGATCCTTATACCTTTTTTTGTGACAATTAATCCTTTAAAATGCCTGTAAATACAGGATAGTTGTTTTTATATAGATTTAAAGTTTTATATTCTCATTTTGAAATTAACGCTATAACCACCATCAAAATGTTGTGGAATGCTTTTTGGGATGTGGTAGGTACTTATGGTAATGCTTATAGTATAGATTTCTCTCTAATTTTTCTCCATCGGGTATACATATATCCTATATAGATTTCTTGCATATAATTCTTTGCACCATTTTCTAATATATTTTTTGAAAATTTATTATTGAACTTCTTACTTTCTAGTAATTCTTTTTTCCAATTTGTTTCTTCTTTCATTGTTGTTGCTGCTCTTGTGCTTTCTTCAGTCTTTCGTATTCAACGTGCAGAACACCTAAACGCCAAGCACCTTTCAATCCTTTTACACCTCCCATTAAGAGTTTGGCATCTGAAGGCGAATGTGCCTTCATATTCAAGAACTCTTTCTGCCATGAAGTGTCATCCCATTTAGTGCTCAACTTTTTGCTCCATACTTTTTGAAATCATCCAAAGAATTTACAACTATGCTCTTGAATCACTAGGAAACCTTTGTTTCATTATATCTGGAATTTTTAAGCAATCTGGATAGGGATTATGTAAATAAAAGATCACTTCCTTTTCTTCCTTCAAAACAACGTAATTAAATAATCCTTCTTCATAATTATGCTCTTTATTCATTTTATTAATGTCTCAACTTGCTCTGTTTCTTCTGAAGGGAAATATGAATTATCATTACTTAGTGAAAATATTCTTCTTCTTCATCACTTAGTGAATTTGATTCAACCTCTTCAAAACTTTTAGTTTGTTTATTCCATTCAAAATATTTAACATCACTTCCTTCACATTCCAATAATTCTCCAAGTTCTAATGTCTCAGGATTTATTTGGTATATACAAGTTTTTAAGGTATCAAAACGAATATCTAATTTTTCTAATTCTTTATCTTCAAGATATTGTTTTAGGTAATCAAAAATATCTTCAGTTTCTTTAAAATTCCCAAATTTAGGAGTGAAAGTAAAACCATCATCATATCCAATTGCTACATCTATACATTTTTTTTTAAAGAATGAAAATTCTGGTGGATGAATATCAGGATACAAATTCCCGACTCCAAATTTCTCTATTTTCCTTTGTTCAGTCATATTTAAATTTTTTTATTTTTTTAATTTTAAAGAATCTGTCAATAAATTTTCTACTGTTCTTAATAATGTGGTGGTTCTGATTCTTCTAAGGGGAAGTAGGTATCATCATCATTATCTTTTTTCTTCTTTCTAAAATATTCTTCTGATGGATCTGTTCCATCATTATCGTAATTGCGTTCTTTAATTGACAAGATTATTCTTTGAACAAATTAATATAATCATTTTGCCAGATATCCAACTTTTGTCTTTTACTCTTTACCTTTAAATAAATCAATTTTGATATCAAAGGTGACTACGATTCCAATACTTATAAGCAATAATCCAATTGCAATTTGAGGTGAAGGTAAAACCATACAATACTTATTTCTAATAACCCTATCGAATCCATTTCAGTATCGATGAAAGATTGAGTATTATTAACTTTGAATAAACCAGCACATTTAAATATGTCATATGTAGAAAATGATCTTGATATCTATTACGCAGTAGGCAATGCAAATACTCAAAGACAAGAAAATGAGATTGCAGCAATTATGAGAAAACGTAATTCTGCCGGTTGGAAGTTAATCTCAACAAGCACTGCAGTAGTAGATACTAAAAATCAGTTTTCAAATCTTTATCTATTTTGGGAAAAGAAATAGTGTTAACACTACACAGAATTGAGATCTTTTCTATTAGATTAATAACATTAGAAACTCCTCACACACTAATTTCTGATATTAACGCTCTGATTCTTGAGAATTAGGGTGTTTTTTAATGCAATTAAGTATTAAAGGCCGAAACTGGTAAATGTGACAATTAAGTAATATTACTCACCCCCTTCACGAAAAAAATTTTTATGATCTAATATATGTATGTGTGTAGGAGAGGTTTCACTGAAACAGTGGAAACAAGGAAACACTTGATTCAGTAAAACCAGAAAAAAACCTCTAGAAATAGGGGTTTTTTTTTGCAAACTCAATATTTTTTTTTCCATTATCGTCCAAAGTATTCTTATTCATACCAATAATGTTTTCTTGGATATGTTGGTGGATATGCCTTTACTACTCAAAAATGAGTCCCATGTATTCCAATATCTACCTATATGGTGTGTGATGTAATTCACCCTCTCCGTTTTTGTACTTAATAAAAATAATTCAATAATTAAATAATTTAATTTTCCCAGAAAGGGTCAGTAGTAAAAGAAACGCTTAATGAACAATCTTTTTTACTTTGAATATTGCTTATACAAGCTCTCACCGTTTCGCCATTAACATCTATTTCACAAGCTCCACAACTCCCCGTTAAACATCCAGTTGGAATTTCAAAACCTACCTTTTCAGCAATTGAAAACCAATCGTCTCCTTCTGAGGCATATGTCTCGATGTTATTTGGCCATATAATTTTAATTTTTGATTGTTTCAATTTAACAATGATGAAATATTAAAATTTTTTTTAAATTCATTTGCGAGATTATCAATAATGTTTTCCCGTTTCATTTTATAAGATCTTGTTCTCTTGTCTAATAAAGGTAAGTTTTTCCCTTTTCTAATTAAATTTAAATAGTGATCTCGCCAGTAATCATTTTCAAAGATTCCATGAATATATGTACCTGCAATAGTCCCTCCTTGAATATTTTCTTTATACCAACCAAGATCTAAATCCTTAAAAATAGGTTTTATTTTAAAAGTATCTTGACTATTATCTAATTCAGTTACCCCGTTATGTATCTCAAACCCGTTGATTTCTGTAACTTGCGGCCAAATTGACTCAGAATTTATTTGCCTTGTTATCTTTTTTTGAAGGAAAGTTGTTTTTAAAGGGAGTAATCCAATTCCATTAATTGATTTCTCTAAATTGATTTTTGATCCTTCTTTAAAAAATGGGTCTTCAAGAATTGTTCCTAACATTTGTAAACCTCCGCAAATTCCAAAAATATTACCTTTATTCTTTGAATAATTTTTTATATCTTTTGATAGACCAGAATCTCTAAGAAATTGTTGATCTTGAATAGTCTGTTTACTTCCAGGAATAATAAGAAAATCAAATTGATTTAAATTTTGAGATTCCATTACCCATTTGATTAATATTGATTCTTCATTTTCTAATGGATCAAAATCTGAAAAGTTACTTATAGATGGCAATTTGATAATTCCAACCTTTATTTCAGGGTTGGTTACAGATGATTTTTTTTCTAATAAATCTAAAGAATCCTCTGGAGGAAATTTATCATTTAACCAAGGAATTATTCCTAAAACAGGGATTTTTGTTTTGTTTTCTATCCATTTTTTACCTTCTTCAAATAATGAAAGGTCCCCTCTAAATCTGTTTATTAATATACCTTTAATGAGTTTTCTTTCTTCCGGTTTCATTAACTCAAGAGTTCCTATTATTTGAGCAAATACGCCTCCTCTTTCGATATCAGTTACTAAAATGCAATTCGCATTTAAATACTTTGCAACTCTTAAGTTCGTAAGGTCTCTGTGAATTAAATTCATCTCTACAGGACTTCCTGCCCCCTCAATAATTAAACGACAATTTGGGTGTCGTTCATATATTGAATTCAAACTTTCTTTAATTACTTCCCATCCAGAGGAAAACCAATCTTTGTAGTAATCTTTTGCTGTTGTGATACCCATACTTCTTCCTAAATGAATGACTTCACTAGTTGAATTCCCTTGTGGTTTTAATAGGATAGGATTCATCTCCGAAGAAGGAATTATCCCGCAAGCAAATGCTTGTAAAGCTTGAGAAAATGCCATCTCTCCGCCATTCCAATCAACCCATGCATTGTTACTCATATTTTGGCCTTTAAAAGGTATTGGTTTTTCTCCTGAATTTTTAAGAATCCTGCCTATGGCCGTAACTGTTAAAGATTTACCTGCCCCGCTAGATGTACCTAAAACCATTAAGGGCTTTTTAATAGGTTGTAGTTTTTCTATTAATTCCATTAGTAATTTATATTAATCTTGAAATTTATTAATAAGTAAATTGAATTATAATTAGATAAAAAAATTTGTGTTAATTCTAGCTTCTGCTTCTCAATCTAGAAAGAAATTACTAGAAAATTCTCAAATCGAATTTATTCAAATATCAAGTAATTTTGATGAAGATTTAGTAAAAGAGAAAGATATATCTAATTTAACTCTCGAATTGTCTTTTCAAAAAGCTAGTAGGATTGCTCTTAATATCCAAGAAATAGACTTACCAGAAAAGTTTAATTATAGTTCTGTAGAAATTCTTGGTTGTGATTCAATATTCGAATTTAATGGAAGACCTTTCGGAAAACCATCAGATAAAGAAGAGGCATATAGAAGATGGTCACAAATGTCTGGAGAATTTGGTTTTCTCCATACGGGACATACATTACTTTTTAGTACTTTTGACTCAAGTTCAAAAATACTAAAAGTGACAAAGAAAATTAAAAAAACAGTAAGTTCTAAAGTATATTTTTCTAAATTGCAAGATGAAGAGATAAAAAATTATGTTGACTCTCTTGAACCTTTATATTGTGCTGGAGGATTTGCTTTAGAGGGCAAGGGAGGTAAATATATCGAAAGGATAGATGGTTGTTTTAGTAATGTAATGGGTTTAAGTTTGCCATGGCTTAGAAAGAGTCTTATTAAGGAAGGAATTTTCCCATAAAAAAAAGACCCTTAAAAAGGGTCTTTTGAAAATTGATTAGAGTTAATCAATATCTGGCATTTCTAGAGCTGGCTCACTCTTTCTGTCAATTCCTTTTTCGAAACCGGCAGCGGCTGCTCTAGCACGACCTGCATGCCAAAGGTGACCGATGAATGTAAACCATCCTAGGAAGAATTGAGCTGCAGCTAACCATTGTCTTAAGTTAACAAAGTTAACAGCATTAGGCTCAGTAATGATACCACCAACGGAGTTGATAGAAGCATTAGGTGCATGAGTCATATATTCAGCTGCTCTTCTAACTTGCCAAGGCTGAATATCATTTTGAATTTTCTCAAGGCTCAATCCGTTAGGTCCTCTTAAAGGTTCTAACCATGGTCCTCTGAAATCCCAAAATCTCATTGTTTCACCACCAAATATAATTTCACCTGTAGGAGATCTCATGAGATACTTACCTAATCCTGTTGGTCCCATTGTTGAACCTACATTAGCTCCTATTCTTTGATCTCTCACAAGGAAAGTAAAGCTTTGGGCCTGTGAAGCTTCAGCGTTTGTTGGGCCATAGAATTCTGAAGGGTAAGCAGTATTGTTAAACCAGATGAAAGTTGATGCAATAAAACTTGCAACACAGATTCCACCAAGTGCATAACTTAGAAGTCCTTCTCCATTCCAAATGAATGCTCTTCTAGCCCATCCAAAGGGTTTTGTGAAGATATGGAATAAACCACCAATAATTGCAGTTATACCAACGTATACATGGCCTCCAACAATGTCTTCAATTGAGTTAACACCGATAATTGAACCAGCACCTCCCCATGGAGACCTAAATAGATAACCAAGTATTACTCTTGGATCTAAAGTTGGACTAACCAATCTAACTTCTCCTCCACCGGGAGCCCATGTGTCATAAGCACCACCGATAAACATCCAATCGGCTACGAAAAATAAAGCACCAACCCCTAAAACTACTAGGTGATAACCCAATATATTAGTCATTTGGTTTTTATCTCTCCAGTCAGTTGAAAAGAAAGGAAAATCTTGCTCGAGCTTTTCTGGGCCAGCTAAAGAGTGATAAATTCCTCCAAAACCTAAAACTGCTGAGGAAATTAAATGTATAACACCTGCAACAAAGAAGGGATATACAGAAGTAACTTCACCACCAGGGCCAATTCCAAACCCAAACATTGCAACGTGAGGCATGCAAATCAAGCCTTGTTCCCACATTGGTTTATCAAATGTGAAATGGCTTACTTCGAATAACATCATTGCTCCAGCCCAAAATACTATTAGGCCAGAGTGTGCAATGTGTGCTCCAAGTAAACGTCCAGATAAATTAATTAATCTGGCGTTACCTACGTACCAAGCGTAACCAGTTTCTTCAATACTCTGGTTAGGAGCTCTTAGTAAATTATTAAAGGGCGTTTCCACGCGGAAGAACCTCCTCAGGGAATACAAAGTTTTCGTGTGGTTGATCCACAGAAGACATCCATGCTCGCATACCTTCGTTCAGAAGTATATTCTTTGTGTAGAATGTTTCAAATTCTGGATCTTCTGCAGCTCTTATCTCTTGGCTAACGAAATCGTAAGCTCTTAAGTTAAGTGCTAAACCAACAATACCAATTGAAGATGTCCACATACCCATAACAGGTACAAATAGCATCAAGAAGTGAAGGAATCTCTTATTAGAGAAAGCAATACCAAAAATTTGGCTCCAGAATCTATTCGCTGTAATCATTGAATAAGTTTCTTCTTCTTGTGTTGGATCGAAAGCTCTAAAGGTTGAACTTTGAACTTTACCGTCTGTGTAAACACTTGTATCTTCATATAATGTGTTTTGAACTGTAGCTCCGTGGATAGCGCAAAGAAGTGCACCACCAAGAATTCCAGCAACACCCATCATGTGAAAAGGATTAAGGGTAATATTGTGAAAACCTTGAATGAACAAGATATAACGGAAGATTGCAGCAACACCAAATGATGGTGCAAAGAACCAACTATGCTGTCCTAGTGGGTAGATAAGGAAGATACTTGTAAAAACTGCAATTACAGCTGAAAAAGCAAGTGCGTTGTAAGGTCGGATACCTACAAGACCAGCAATTTCAAATTGACGAAGCATGAAACCAATAAGGCCAAATACTCCATGTAATGCAACAAAGTTCCAAAGACCACCAAGTTGTAGCCATCTTACGAAACTACCTTGGGCTTCTGGACCCCATAAAAATAGAAGACTGTGACCCATGGCATCTCCAGGGGTACTTACAGCTGCTGTCAAAAAGTTTGCTCCTTCAAGATATGAAGATGCAATACCATGTGTGTACCAAGAGGTAACAAATGTTGTTCCGACAAACCATCCACCTATTGCAAGATATGCACAAGGTAGAAGTAGTAAACCGGACCAACCAATAAATACAAACCTGTCGCGCTTTAACCAATCATCAAGGACATCAAACCATCCTCTCTGTGGGGCGCTTCCAACGGCGATCGTCATGAGAAATCGTTTTTAGCTTCGGGATACGATGAGACTGTAACAAAGATTGAGAGTAAAGTGGGGAAATATCTGTATATATGAAATGCCTTGTAAAGCTTTCCTAACTTTAATGCTAAAAATTAGGTATTAATACTCTATATTTAAAGTTATATTAGTAGGAATAGACATCTAGAATAAAAATATTATGCAATCAAATCTCTCTTCCTTTAACAAAATTGAACAAAAAATCAATGGTTCAAGAAAAATATCGAACTACCTTATTGGAGGAATGTTATCTATTGGCGGTATAGGTTTTATCTTAGCTGCGATCTCAAGCTATACAGGTAGAGATTTGCTCCCTTTAGGTAATCCTTCAACCTTACTTTTTATCCCTCAGGGAATAATAATGGGTGCTTATGGAGTAATAGCGAATTTGCTTAATATTTATTTATGGTATTTGGTTTTTATAAATTTCGGTTCTGGTTATAACTTTTTTGATAAAGATTCTCAATCTATTGAAATTAAAAGAAAAGGATTATTTAAGGATATTGAAGTTAAATTAAGTTTCGATGAAATTAAGTCAGTAAAACTTGATATAAGTGAAGGATTTAATCCAAGAAGAAGAATTGCATTAGTTCTTAAAGGCAGAAAAAAAGCACTTCCTTTGAGTGGCGCAGGAGAACTTAAACCGTTGCTTCAAGTTGAAGAGGAAGGAGCAAGATTAGCCAAATTTCTAAATGTAAATTTGGAGGGTTTAAAATAAGAAGATTTTATTTATTAAAACCACTTATATTTTTTAAGATATTTTTATTATTAATTACAGGTTGCAGTTATAAAAATACTTTTGATTCTAATTTTTATTGTAAAAAGCTCGATCTTAACTGTTTAAAAAAGAACCAAAGAGTAGTTTTCAAGACTTCAAAGGGTAATATTGATGTTCAATTATATGGAAAAAATAAACCAGTTACAGTAAGCAATTTTATTCAAAATGTAAATAAAAATATCTATAAAAATAAAAGGTTTTATAAGATAATTAATTTTCCTCAAGTTAAAGTAATTCATTCAGGTATTTATCCAGAAAACAATTATTACAAAAAAGAAAATCAAAACTTAAACAAACTTAGAAGAAATATTCCCTTGGAAATAAAATTAAAAAAAGAAATCGAACCAAAATATGGTTACCAAATTTTAGATCCCGCAGGAATTGAAACTTTGACTAACTTTTTTGAAAAGGGATCATTAGCTATGGTTAAAAGTGGAGAAAGGAATTCTTCTTCTACAGAGTTTTTCTTTGTAACTAATAAATTCCCCGAATTAGATGGAAGATATTCAATCTTTGGAAAAGTTGTTAAAGGGATAGAAATATTAAAGGAAATAGATAGAGAAGATTTGATTTATGAAATCATAATTTCTAATTAAATCTCTAAAGAGTATTTATTTATTTTTAACATTTCAGTATTTACTCCAGAAGATCGCTTAAGAGCAACTTTCCCTGTTCTTGCAATTTCAAGTATTCCATATGGTTCAAGAAGCTTTTCCAAAGCAACTAATTTTCCTGGATCTCCCACCACTTCAAGAGTTAAAGCAATATCTGACACATCTACTACTTTTGCTCTAAATATTTGAACGATATCTAAAATATTACTTCTAGTATCTTCTTTTGACGATACTTTGAGAAGCATTAATTCCCTTTCAACTGCAGCAAGGTTTGTAAAATCAACGACTCCAAGAACATTAAATAATTTATTAAGTTGTTTTGTCATTTGTTGAAGGGTTTCATTATCACCCTCTACTACCATCGTTAATCTTGAAATCCCCTTAGTTTCTGCAGGCCCAACAGCGAGACTATCGATATTAAAACCTCTTCTAGCAAATAGACCTGAGATTCTACTTAATGCCCCTGATTCGTCTTCAACAAGTACTGATAATGTATGTTTCATATTTTAATAGGTTTTTAAGTCTCTAATCCATTCATAAGAAATTTTATTAAATAATGAAGGATCTTCATCATGAACACAATGGCCTGAATTGGATATTATTTTCAATTCTACCCATCTATGGAATTTTGCAATCTTTTTGCCAAGAAATAAAGGTATGAAATTATCCTTTTCTCCCCACAACAATAAAAAAGGAATTTTTTTTGAAAGACTAAGTTGTTCCAAAAGGTAAGAGGCCCTTAACTTATCTCCCCTTGTTGCCATACCAATGCACATAGCTCTTAGTGCTCTTGCCGAAGTCTTTCTTAAAACTGGTTTACTAACAATATTTATTAATTCTTTATCTACTTTATCTTTTTTGAAATATGCAGAATTAAGTCCTAATTTTATTATTCCCAATTTACTTATTAAAAATAGAACTATTTCTAAAGGAAATATTCTGAAAAATATTTTTATAAGTTTGATTCTAAATTTTTCAAAAATCGAATTAAGTTCTGATTCCTTTTTTTTAATTACTAGAGGATCTGGAAGAGGAGATGCGATAACTGATAATATTTCATTCTTTAAATAGACTGCGCATGTTAAAGCTACTAAAGAACCTAAAGAATTTCCTATTAAAATTATCTTCTTAGAAGTCTTTGGCCTGATTACTTGTTTAATAAAATCACTGACTTGATTACACCAAACTCCATTATCTAATTTCCCTATGTCTTTAATTCCTGGCTGTGCTGAATTGCCAAATCCAATTAAATCTATTGAGTAAACAGAATATCCTTTTTGAGCAAAGTAGTAAGAATTATTTCTCCAATGTTTACTACTTGCGCCGAACCCGTGAAGCAAAATCATTGGATGTGTATTATCTTCACCTTTAACACTCCAAAAAATTTTAAATCCGTTCCAATACCAATAATTAGATTTGTTTCTTTCTTGCGATTTATCGATAGAGTTCATATAAATAACCCTTTATTCCTCTCTTAAATAATTTAAAGATATTTGCATTAGTTATTTTTTCTACAAAAAAATGCATATAAACGTTAAATTATAATAATTGATTAAGTTTCCTATGGCCAAAGAAATTTTTAGTATTGCTGCTGTGTTTTGGATATTGATACCAATTGGATTGGTTGGTGGTGCATTATTATTAAAATTTCAAGGAGATTGATTCTCACGAATACTATAGAAAGTGAGTTAATCTCGAAAAGTTAAGAACATCCTTAAGTATGAAGATTCTTTTAGTAGGTGCAACAGGAACTCTTGGAAGGCAGATAGCAAAACAAGCTATTGAAGAAGGGCATGAAGTTAGATGTTTCGTTAGGAATCCTAGGAAAGCTTCTTTTCTCCAAGAATGGGGTTGTGAACTTACAAAAGGAAATTTACTAAACTCTGGTGATATAGATTATGCTCTACAAGATATTGAAGTAGTTATTGATAGCGCAACTGGAAGACCCGAAGATTCCAAAAGTATATATGAAACTGACTGGGACGGTAAACTTAATCTTTTTAATGCTTGTGAATCGAAAAAAATAAAAAGGGTTATTTTTTTCTCGATTTTATCAACAGAAAAGTTTAGAAATGTACCCTTAATGGATGTTAAGTATTGCACTGAAAAACTTCTAGAGAAATCTAATTTTGACTATACAATTTTCAAATGCGCTGCTTTTATGCAAGGTGTCATTAGTCAATTCGCTATACCTGTTTTAGACAGTCAAGCCGTATGGATGAGTGGCACCCCAACTAAAATCGCGTATATGAACACCCAAGATATGGCTAAAATTGTCGTTTCCTCAATAAATAAGCCAAAATCTTATAAGCTTTCACTTCCTTTAGTTGGACCAAGGGCCTGGGATTCTGATGAAGTAATTTCTTTATGCGAAAAATATAGTAATAAGAAAGCAAAGATTTTTAGAGTTTCGCCTTTTCTAATAAAAGCAACTCAAAATGTGGTTTCATTTTTTCAAGATGCACTAAATGTTTCTGAAAGATTAGCCTTCGCTGAAGTTACTAGTAGTGGAGTCCCCTTAGACGCTGATATGAGTAATACTTATGAAGTGTTAGAACTTAAAAAAGAAGATTCTACTTCTCTAGAAAGTTACATTAAAGAATATTATCAGCAGATTTTAAAAAGACTTAAAGAAATGGAAGCTGATCTAAATATTGAAGAAAAAAAGAGACTCCCTTTCTAAGGTTGCATTAAGTAAGTTTTATAGTATATTTGTACTATAAATAGTTTTTCTGATGTCAATTTCTAAATCTAAAAATCTTGAGCGTAAGTTGAATAATATCGCTCAAGAGGCAACTAATGAATTAAATAATGTTTGTGGCTCATCTTTATGGGAGAGTTTAGGATTTGTCTTTTTCGATCAACTAGATGATCCTGAAAAAATTGCAAAGGCAAATTTTTATTATGGTCAGTTACAAATAATTAATGAAATAAAATTTTTTGTATAAATCAAAATTCTTTGCAATTAATTTATTTCATCTGACGTAATTATGTTGAGGTAAATTTTGTTTATTCTTTTCTGATAATATAAATCTAGAAAATAAATTATTTAATGATCGAAACATCTGGTGTGATAGAAAAAGAACAAGGAAATGGTTTTTATTTGGTTACTTTAGAGCAACCTGAAGGTCACCAATGTTTATGCAGAGCAGCAGGTAAGTTAACTAAATTTAGAATTAAATTGTTAGCCGGAGATAAGGTACTTGTGGAGATAAGTCCTTATGATCTAACAAGAGGAAGGATCACCTATCGTGAAAGAAATGCAGGAGGTGGTGGCCCAAGAACTGGAAATTCTAAAAATAATGCTAGAAGGAAATAAATAATAAATAATTTGCTCAAATGATATTTTGTATCGCTTCTTTGAATTCACTACGTTGTTTAACACCCTGCCACTGTTTTTTAAGTAATTTTTCTTTAAATAGTTGTATTGTAGGAGTTCCATTTATTCCTGCTTGTTTAGCGATTTCCTGATCTTTATCTATATCAATTTCTATACCTTGTACAGCTCCATCAAATTCCTTAATCACTCTTTTAAGTTGTGGTTTTAATACATGGCATGGTCCACAACTTGGTGAGCTAAAAATAACTAATATTGGTTTATTACTCTCATGATAAAGCTTCCTCAGTGCGTAACTACCTTTTTGCCATTCGGAATTTAAATCGAACGTATCTTCATTTGTCTCCTCTTCATTGAAACTTGATGAAGACAATGTTTTCTCTGGCTCGCTTGTTTCTCTAACAATTATTTTTGATAAATTCTTCTCTGCTAACCATCTCTCAGCAGCTAATGCTGCCATGCATCCTGTCCCAGCAGCTGTAACCCCTTGTCTCCACTCAGAATCTACAACATCGCCAGCCGCAAATATACCTTCTATTGAAGTTTCTGGTCTCCCTGATTTACAAGCGATATATCCTTTTTTATCTAATTCAATTTTATTATTTAAAAACTTTGTATTGGGTGTGTGTCCAATAGCATAAAAAAGTCCTTTAACTTTAATTTCGACGTTACCTTTTTGTGAGTTAATGGTTTCAACGTTTTCAAGCCAATCAGTACCATTAGCTTTCTCTACTTTTGTGTTCCAGTGTATCTCAATCTTTGAATTAGCTTTTACTCTATCTATCATTGCTGCACTAGCTCTCAGTTTTTCGGATCTAACGAGTAAATGCACCTTGCTACCATATTTTGTGAGATATGCAGCTTCTTCACATGCAGAATCTCCGCCTCCAATAACTGCTAATTCTTCATCTCTAAACTGTGGCGTCGCTCCATCACAAATTGCGCAGGCACTTATCCCTTTGCTCCAAAATTTATCTTCATTTATAACTCCTAACCTGTTAGCACTTGCGCCAGTTGCGATAATAATTGAATTGGATTTAATGACTCCTTCTAAGGTTTGTAACTCAAAAGGACTTTTGCTGGTATCAATTGAAATAACATCACTTTCATATAAATTTGTACCCCATCTTTCGGCTTGAGCTTTCATTAAATCCATTAATTCAGGACCTAATACTCCATCAGGAAAACCTGGATAGTTTTCAACGAAAGTAGTCGTCATTAATTGACCACCTGGAATTCCACCAGAATTAAATCCCGTTACTAAAAGAGGTTGAAGGTTTGCACGGGCTGCATATATAGCAGCTGTATAACCTGCTGGACCAGAGCCTATTATCACTAAATTTTCTACATTGTCCTCTTTCACTTTTGTTTCCATTTAGATATTTATATTCTCTAATATTAATCAATTAGCCCTACTTATGAAGGTCGGATTTCACTCGATTAAGTTCTCATTTATCTTTTGATTTAATAATTCTTTTAATTCATTAGGAAAATTTAATACAGAACTTTTTAGGTTTTCATTTTCTTCACCAATATGCAATATCCATTCTCTGAACTCCTCTGCAATTGCGTAACTATCCTCGTATTTTTCTAGAGTATCCATTACGGATATTCTGTTGGTTGCCCAACAGGTTGCTACATCAATTCTTTTCCTTATAAAATTAGACATTTCCTGCTTTGGAATTGACTATAGATAAGCATATGGTTTGGTTAAATCATTGTCTAATAAGTTACAACTTTGTACTTTCAAACAATAATTTAATATTTAGTTAATATTTGAGCCTATATTTGCTGTGAATATAAAAAAAATATAAAGAATTTGATCTAAACTGCCTCTGTATGATTAACGAGTAACCTTTCAACTTCATCAAATCCTTCTTTCGCTGAATTTATTGCAAGCTCCTCGCTAACTTTTTCTTCAGAAACTAATTTTGATGATATTTTTCTTAAAAGAATTTCTTTTTTTTCTCTTAACGAAATAACTATTTCCTCTTCAATAATAGACTTTATAGCTTTAGAAATTATTTTTTTATCATTCGCTTCTTCAAACGTACCCTGTACGAGTTCTTGTATGAATAATCTATGCACCTCACTGCTTCTTAGAAAACTTTCAGTAGCATTTATGATTCCTTCAACAAGAGCTTCATCAGGTTCAGAGTCATTTTCGGCTAATTTAAATTCCCAATCTAGATGTCTTCTTTGCCATCCTGATGAATGAAGGCTAGGCATTACTGTTTGAGAATAGGTATCAACTGACATTTCATAAATTCTTTCAGCTAGTTTTTCACACCAGTCTTTACCATGTTTCTCTAAGTTTCTCTGCATGGTTTGTCTTGGAACAGCATGACCGCCATGATGACTATGACAAACTCCATCTGGGCATTCGATAGCTTTTATGCTCATTAGATTTTTAATACTTATATAATTTTCATAGCCATGATTTAAAGAAAAGAAAATATATTTTTAACAAAACTCAAACTCCAAGACTTTTGACTTTATTCAATTTATCTTTAGTATGTTTAAAACAACTATAAATTGACAAAGATACTCATTCCTATTGAAACAGCCTCTGGAGAGAGAAGAGTTTCAGCTACTCCCTCAGCTGTAAAAAAATTAAAGGGTCTTGGATGCGAAGTTTTTGTAGAAAGTTCAGCTGGAGAACTATCAGGGTTTAACAACACTTTATACAAAGAATCTGGAGGTGAAATTGTTAGTGAATCTAATATAAATATTTGGGAAAATGTCGATGTTGTTTTTTGTGTTCAACCTCCTTCTGAATCTAATTTAAGCAAGTTAAAAAAAGGTGCTATTCTAGTAGGCCTTTTAAATCCATATGCTAATGAAAAACTTCAAAAAACTATAACTAGTCAAAAGATCTCAGCTTTATCAATGGAATTACTTCCAAGGATTAGTAGAGCTCAATCATCGGATGTACTTTCTTCTCAAGCCAATATCGCAGGATATAAAGCAGTTCTTTTAGCAGCAAGTGAACTTGATAGATATTTTCCGATGCTTATGACTGCAGCAGGAACTGTACAGCCTGCGAAAGTTGTTGTTCTTGGTGGAGGGGTTGCAGGATTGCAGGCAGTTGCTACTGCAAAAAGACTTGGAGCTATTGTTTTCGTTTCAGATATTAGGCCAGCTGTAAAAGAGCAAGTTGAATCTCTTGGAGCAAGATTTATAGAACTTCCTGAAATTGACGAAAAACCAGGCGAATCAGGTGGTTATGCAAAAGCAGTTACGCCTGAATTCCTTTCTAAACAAAAGGCTACGTTAACTAAATATTTATCCGAAGCTGATGTTGCTGTTTGTACTGCACAAGTCTTAGGTAAAAAAGCTCCTGTTTTAATCGATTCTAATATGATTGAAAAGATGCGACCTGGAGCAGTAGTTATTGATTTGGCCGTATCTCAAGGAGGTAATTGCGAAGGAACAAAATCTAATGAAACTATTATTAGGAATGGCGTAAAGCTAATAGGAGCTGGCGAGTTACCATCATCTGTTCCTTATGATGCAAGTACACTTTATGCTAAGAACCTCACATCTTTGATTACACCTTTCATAAAAGATGGTGTAATTAATCTAGATAAAGAGGATGAATTAATCTCTGGCTGTTTATTAAGTAATGAAGGAGTTATCCTTCAAAATAAAGTTTTTGAAAATTGAGGTCTTAATTAAATTATGAATTTTGATAGCTTGCTCTGGGTTTTATTGCTTGGAAGTTTATTAGGTCTGGAGTTAATAGGAAAAGTACCTCCAACACTTCATACACCTTTAATGAGTGGGGCAAATGCCATCTCAGGTATAACAATGTTGGCAGCATTAACTGCAATTATAAAAGCAGAGCCAAATAGTCCATTATTAATAATCGGATCAATATCTCTTGGATTTGCCCTTTTTAACGTTGTAGGTGGGTTTTTTGTAACGGACAGAATGCTTGCAATGTTTAGTCGTAAACCTACAAAAAAAAATAAATAATCAATTAATTACATAAAATGAATCTTCCTGATATTATTAAATTCGTTATAGATCTTCTAGCAGTTCTTTTATTAGCACTTGGTATAAAAGGGTTATCAAAAGTTAGGTCTGCTAGAGAAGCAAATATATTAGCAGCATTTGCTATGTTGCTTTCTGTTGTAGGTTTACTCTCCTACTATCTAGGTACTTCTGGAATCCCATCTCAATCATGGGCATGGATCATTGTTGGATCCTTAGTGGGAAGTTTGTTAGGAACTTTACTTGCTAAGAAGGTTCCAATGACATCAATGCCAGAGACTGTAGCTTTGTTCAATGGTTTTGGCGGAATGTCTTCTCTATTGGTAGCTATTGGTGCATTTTTATTCCCTTTTAATGAAGTAGCGAAAGCAGGATCTTTAGAACCTTTTATTAATGATGCTTCAATTTCAGTTTCAATATTTGTTGGTGCGATTACTTTTTCAGGTTCAATCGTGGCAATGGCTAAATTACAAGGTTGGCTGTCCACCCCTGGATGGACTCAGGTTAAAGCTAGACATTTTGTAAACATTGTTTTTGGAGTAACTTCATTGATATCTTTCATATACCTAATAAGCGGTAATGTTAGTTCGATTTGGCTTTTAGTTATAGCCTCTACTCTTTTAGGAATTGGGGTAACTTTGCCAATTGGTGGTGCAGATATGCCGGTTGTTATATCTCTTTTAAATAGCTATTCAGGTATCGCAGCTGCAGCTGCAGGTTTTGTAGTAGACAGTCAGCTTTTAATTGTAGCTGGAGCAATGGTGGGAGCAGCAGGCTTGATATTAACTCAGGTAATGTGCAAAGGAATGAACAGATCTCTGATTTCTGTCCTTTTTGGAGGCTCTTTATCTGCACAAACTACTACATCTTCTGGATCAGGGGAATATACAAATATAACTTCCTGTAGTGTTGAAGAATGTGCATTAACATTAGAGGCAGCAAATAGAGTGATCGTTGTTCCCGGATATGGTCTTGCTGTGGCTCAAGCACAACATACTTTGAGAGAAGTAACAAAAAAACTAGAACAAAATGGTATTGAAGTTGTATATGCGATTCATCCTGTAGCAGGAAGAATGCCAGGCCATATGAATGTTCTTTTGGCAGAAGCAGATGTTCCTTATGAACAACTCAAAGAAATGGATGTTGTTAATCCTGAATTCCCAGCAACAGATGTTGTTTTGGTCTTAGGCGCAAATGATGTTGTTAATCCTCAAGCAAAAAATGACAAGAGTTCTCCTTTATACGGAATGCCTGTTCTTGATGTCCAGGAAGCAAGAACAGTCTTTGTAATAAAAAGAGGAATGAGCGCTGGTTATTCGGGTATAAAAAATGATTTGTTTGACTTGCCAAATACCTCTATGGTTTTTGGTGATGCCAAGAAAGTTTTAAGTGAGTTAATTGGAGAATTAAAGGATCTAGGAGTTGGCGATAAATAGTAATCTCTCATTTAAGTTCTCAGATTATATAAACAAAAGACCTTTTAAACAGGCTTTCCCTTGGATTGGAGGGGACCTTCAAACTTTAAGAGATACATTTATTTTTGATCTTCTCCAAGCTAAAACAAATAAAAAAATACTTTTACCAATAAATAATATTCTCTCAAAAAAATTTGATGGTGATTATCTTTTAGGGTTCTTAGAGTTCCCAGAGAACTTAGATTGTTTAAAAGGAATTGTTCTTATTACTCATGGATTAGGAGGATCTACTAGGCGTTTTGGTTTAAAACGAATTGCTAGAAAGTTAGTTAATAATGGATTTGGAGTTCTTAAATTAAATCTTAGAGGAGCTGGATCAGCCAGATATTTGGCGAAAGGGAATTATTCCGCAAGATGTTCGAATGATATTATTTTGGCGCTTAAATTTTTCAGACAACTTCTTAATTCTGAATTAAAAGATTCTTTAAAAAACAAAGAAGATTTACCTATATTTGGAGTTGGATTATCCCTTGGAGGAACTATTCTTCTTAATGCCTGCTTAGACCACAGCTCAAAAAATAGTAGTAGAAAATTATTAGATGGATTGGCTTGCGTTAGTAGCCCTTTAGATTTATTATCTTGCAGCAATTGTATAGAAAGGCCTCGAAATTTTTTATATCAAAAATGGTTAATGCAACGTTTGAAAAGGCAATTATGGGATGGATTTAAAAATGAAGGGATTTTATTGCCTAAAAGTAGCTTGAGTAAAAAAATTAAAGGTTTAAAAACGATAGGAGAATTTGATGCAAATTTCACTGCACCTAGTTGGGGGTTCAAATCTTTAGAGGATTATTATTATCAATCTTCACCTATTTTTAGGATTCAAAATTTAATTAAGAATCTTCCCCCTACTCTTTTAATCCACGCTAAGGATGATCCTTGGGTTCCATATCAATCTACTTTAAATTTAAAAAATTCTTTGAATGAATCATTTAATAAATTAACTATTCTGATAACTGATAAAGGGGGGCATAATGGTTTTCATTCAAATAATGGTTGTTGGTCTGATGAAGCAGTTAAGAATTGGCTTTTAAGTTTTTAAGAAATATATATTTTTAAAATTATTTTTCAAAAGGAGTTTTTTTGAAAATCCACTTTTCGATTGGATTACCATTAATTACATGAGAGGTGAAAATTTCTGATACTTTTTCTGGAGAAACTTTTTCATACCAAATGCCATCAGGCCAAATAAGAAGAATTGGTCCATTTTTACATATCCTTAAACAATCAACTTTAGATCTCATTATTTGTATATTTCTTGAAGAAGAATCATTCTCATAATTTTTTAAAGTCTTTTTAAGACATTCCCAAGTCTTATTACCTTCATCGCCTTTAAAACATTTTTGTTTTGTAGGCGTTGCACAAAGTAATAAGTGCTTTTGAACGTTCACTTTTTTTAACCTACGTTGATATATTTTTTGCCTTTTTTTATCTCTTCTTGAACAAAAATCCTCGCCCAATTATCAACCTCTAGAATATCTTCTAACTTTGGATTTAAGTTGATTTTATTTAAATGTGATTCACAAGTTTTATTTATAAAGATAGGAATTTCTTGAAAAGAAATTTTTTCTTTTAGAAATTGATCTACTGCCATTTCATTTGCAGCATTTAGTACTGCAGGCATTGTTCCTGAACATTTTCCTGCTGAATATGCAAGTCCCATACATGGATATTTTACTTCGTCCGGTTTTTTAAATGTAAGTTGCCCAATCTCAGTTAAATTAAATCTTTTCCAATTAGTTTTAAATCTTTCTGGCCAACTCATTGCATATAAAATTGGGAGCTTCATATCAGGCCATCCTAATTGAGCTAGGACAGAAGAATCTTCCATCTCAATCATTGAATGAATAATACTTTGAGGATGTATAACAATTTCAATATTTTCGTAGGACGTCCCAAAAAGATAATGTGCTTCAATAACCTCTAATCCTTTGTTCATAAGAGTCGCAGAATCTACAGTTATTTTTCTCCCCATACTCCAATTTGGATGGGAAGTCGCATCTTCCACTGTGACATTTTTTAAATCCTCTACTGCCCAATCTCTAAAAGCACCTCCTGATGCAGTTAAATGAATAGCTTTTAAACCATTTGGGATTTGACCTGTTGAAAAATCGGCATTTTCATAATTAGGTAATCCTTGTATGCATTGAAAGATAGCTGAATGCTCAGAGTCCGCAGGTAAAAGTCTACTTTTGCTTTCCTTTAAAGCAGGTATAACAACAGATCCCGCGGCAATTAAGGTTTCTTTATTGGCAAGCGCAATATTTTTACCAGCCTTAATAGCTGACATCGTCGGAATAAGTCCAGCACATCCTACTATTCCAGTAATTACAGTATCGGCAGAATCCCATGCTGCCACTGAATTAATCGCCTCTCGACCACCTAAAACTATAGGAGGATTACTTATTCCTAAATTGTTAATATTATTTTTTAAATCTGTTAAAAGATTTTCATCCTCGATAGCAATAACTTCTGGTTTATGTTGACTAACTTGCTCCGTTAATAAGTCTATATTTCTCCCTGCTGAAAGAGCCACTACTTTGAATTTATCAGGAAGTTCACTAACTATTTCGAGAGTTTGAGTCCCAATTGAACCTGTTGAACCCAGCACAGTAATGTATTTCAATTTTCTCTAATATTTATAATATTTTCCCACTTAAAGGTGAATTTAAAAAATAAAAAATTTAAATTGGGTTTTTTCTTAAAATTTAGATCCTTACCCATGTTGTAAGCTCAGGGGATTGATCTATGAGTTCTACGCCTTTTTCCTTTAATGAATTTCTTATTTTGTCGGCTTCTGCATAATCTTTTTCCTTTTTTGCTACCAATCTTTTATTAATGAGGGATAGTATTTGATCTTCGTTGATTCTGTTGTCGATTATTATTTCTTCTTTTTTTAATCCAAGAACATCAGTCAGTTCTTCTAGTGTTTTAAAAGTTTCTCTAAGATGAAATTTTTCATTAGTATTTATTTCAAGGTTTTTAATTCTTTGGAATTGATTTATAAAGTTTTTTAGTGGTTTGGCTAATTCATAAATGATTGCAATTGCTCCTGCTGTATTAAGGTCGTTATTTAAAGCATTAGTAAACTTTATCTTTTTTTGAGATATTTCATAATTGATCATATCTTTATATGTTTCTTCAACAAATTCATTAGTTTCCTTTACCTCAATCGATAGATTTTCTTTTTTAGTAATATCAAAAAAAGAAAGAGCAACATTAATATTTTTCCATGCTTCGGAGGCACTTTTCAAAGCCTCATCGGTAAAATCGAGTGGCTTTCTATAGTTTACGGTTAAAACAAAATATCTTAAAGCCATTGGACTTGTTCCTGATTCTAATAAGTCTCTTATTGTGGTGAAGTTTTTCAATGATTTACTCATCTTTTGTCCGTTTACATTGACCATTCCGTTATGTAGCCAATAATTTGCCAGTTTTTTATTATTTGCCGATTCAGATTGTGCAATCTCATTTTCATGGTGAGGAAAGATAAGATCAGATCCACCTAAATGGATATCAATTGTTTCTCCTAATTCATCTTTTACCATTGCTGAACATTCAATATGCCATCCAGGCCTTCCTTGACCCCATGGAGAATTAAAAGATGGTTCATTAGCTTTTGCATTTTTCCATAGAGCGAAATCTTGAGGAGCCTCTTTTTTGCTTTTTTCCGTCACAGAAATTCTTCCCTGTTGATTAACATTTTGTTCTTGAATATTTTGATTACTTAGTTGCCCATAATTTTTATTTTTAAGTACTGAATAATAAACATCTCCGTCAACAGAATATGCATATCCTTTACTCTCTAAAATTTTAATTAACTCAACGATGCTTAAAATAGAGTTGGTCGCAGTAGGCATGCTGTCTGGTCTCATAATCCCCAATGAATCCATATCTTTATGAAATTCAATGATGTTTTTTTGAGAAACTTCCTGCATTGAACAATTTTCTTCTCTTGCTATTTTTAAAATCTTATCGTCGATATCAGTAAAATTCTGGACAAACTTAACTTTATAATTTCTGTAAATTAAAAACCTTCTAAGAACATCCCAAGCTATATAACTTCTTGCATGCCCAAGATGACATAAATCATAAACAGTTACGCCACAACAATATATTTTTACTACTTCATCTATTGGTTTAAAGACTTCAACGTTTTTACTTAAAGTATTAAATAATTTGATCATATTAAAAAAGTTTTTATTGGAAGATTATTTGGTTTCCATCCAGTTATTTCCAACTCCGATATCGACTAGAAGCGGTACCTTTAATTTCACACAATCTTCCATAGTTTCTTTCACTAGTTGCTTTGTGATTTCTAAGAAATCTGGTTGGACCTCGAACAATAATTCATCATGAACTTGTAAAAGCATTTTAACTGGAATATTCATCTCTAATAATTTTTTGTTCAATTGAACCATAGCTATTTTAATAATGTCAGCACTAGAACCCTGTATAGGAGCATTTGCTGCGGCTCTTAATGACTGAGCCTCCATCCCAGCTTTCCTGGCAGTTTGCAAATCTATTTCATACGGATCTTTTCCTATTAATCTACCAAGTCCATTTTTATCAAATTTAAATTCTCTCTTTCTTCCAAAAATTGTCTCTACATAACCTTTCGAGAGAGCAAGCCTTTCTTGAAGTTCTAGAAATTTAAAAATTTTGGCATACCTTTTTTTATATTTAATCAAAAATTCTTTTGCTTCAGTCGTACTTACCCCTGTAGAGCGTGCAAACTTTTTTATTCCCATTCCATAAATAACTCCAAAATTAATGGTTTTACCAACTCTTCGTTCGTCAGAATTTATACCTTCCTTTTCAAAAATCAATCGTGCTGTTAAAGAGTGAATATCATCATTTTTGTGGAATGCATTTATAAGAATTTCTTCGTTAGCTAAGTGAGCAAGTATTCTTAATTCAATTTGAGAATAATCTGCCGATAGTAATTTCCAACCTTTTTCTGGCAAGAAGGCTTTTCTAATTCTTCTACTGAATTCTGTTCTGACAGGGATATTCTGAAGGTTAGGATTACTACTGCTTAATCTCCCAGTGGCGGTAGCTGCTTGATTAAAGTTAGTATGAACTCTTCCAGTTTTTTCACTAATAAGATTGGGAAGAGCATCAATGTATGTACTTAAAAGTTTACTAAGAGTTCTATGTTTTATTAGATAGGGAATTATCTCATGTTCTTCTACTAATCTTTCAAGAACAACTGCATCAGTACTCCAACCTGTTTTTGTTTTCCTTGATTTTTTTTTATCAAGATTTAACTTCTCAAACAATATTTCACCAAGTTGTTTTGGAGAGGATAAATTAAATTCTTGCTTTGCTATTTCAAAAACATTTTCCTCAATATTTTCTAATGTACTTTTTAATTCTCCAGAAAGTTCATTTAAATAAGTGGTATCTATTCTGATACCATTCATCTCCATTTCTGATAAGACTGGCTCTAAAGGTAATTCGATTTCTTTAAATAATTTTGTTAAATCCTTATTTTCATTATTAAATCGTTCTTTAAAAATTTTCGCGATTTTGTAAGTTAGAAATACATCATAACCACAATAAATACTTGCATCATTAATGTCGACAAATGAAAAATCTTTATTTTTTCCAACTGTTTCTTTAAAAGTTGGGGGCTTAAATCCAAATTCTCTAAAACTAATTTCACTTAATCCATGTTTTTCCTGATTATTGAGAATGTAATCTGCTAACAGGGTATCAAAAATAACTCCTCTAAGATTTAGCCCATGGTTATAAAATATTTGTCTATCAAACTTACAATTTTGAAGTGTTTTTTCTTTTTCTGGATTTTCTATCCATGATCTTAAATTAGAAAATATATCTTCAATTGATAATTGATTTAACTCATTTTTTTGTGATTGATGAGCAATGGGTATATAAAATAAATCATTAAGATCTTCACCAAGACAAAAACCTATACCTACAAGTTCTGCCTCTAGGGGATTTAAACTATTTGTCTCAGTATCTAACGCAACTATCTCCTTCGTAATCTCTAATTTTTTAACTAGTTGATCTAGTAATTTAAAATCATTAACTATAGTTACTTTGATTTTTGGGATTTCATGTTCTGTTTCTTCTAAATCTGTTGCAGCTGAAACTTTTGATTCTTTTTCTTTTTGTTTTTCCTCATTATTTTTATTAAAACCGCCTTTACTAAATGCTGAATTAAAAATATCAACTTGCCTCAGTAAAGTTGATAATTCAAGTTTTTGAAGAGATTCTGATAGAGCAGCTTGGTTTATTTGATTTAATTCATATCCATTACTTAAGACCAGAGGTACTTCAACATCGATCTTTGCTAAATCTCTTGAAAGATAAGCATTGAATTTATCATTTTTTAACTTTTCCTTAACGGCTCCTTTTATAAAACCCTGATATTTTTTATTTTCATCTTTTTGAATAATGTCCAAGGCTTTATAAATCCCGTCTAAGGTATCATTCTCTTTTAATAAATTAATTGCTGTTTTTGGTCCTACACCTTTAATACCTGGGATATTATCAGAACTGTCACCAGTTAAGGCCTTCAGATCTACAACTCTTTCTGGATAAACTCCTAGTTTTTCTTTGACTCCATTTTCATTCATTAAAGTCGGATTGCCACTTTTAGCATAAGGACCTCCCCCCATATAGAGAACATAAATATCTTTTTGATCATCAACTAGTTGAAATAAATCTCGATCCCCAGAAAGAATATTTACACACCAACCTTTTGAGGATGCATCATTAGCAATTGTTCCTAATAGATCATCAGCTTCGAATCCTGGTGATTTGAAAATAGGTAAATTAAGACTTTCTTTCAAGATGATTTCTAGTTGTTCAATATCTTGAAAAAAAACATCTGGAGCCACATCTCTATTAGCTTTATAGTTTGGATCTAATTCATGTCTAAAAGTTGGTTTTTCTGTATCAAAGGTAATACAAACGCCTTCAGCATTAATATTTTTGCAATTATCTAGAAGACTCTTTAAAAATCCATAGGTGACACTAGTTGGAAAACCTTCTTTAGTTGTTAATCCCCCATCAACCCCTTTGCTAAATGCATAGAAGCTTCTGAAGGCTAAAGAATGGCCATCAACTAAAAGTAAAATTGGTTTTTTTGAGTCTTTAGATTTCAAACTCATTTTCTTTTATTAGCCCAAGGTGGAATATCAATAAAAATTTGTTCTCCTGGTTTTAAACCATCAATTATTGAAGTTTTATTGCCGCTACTAATACCTATTTCTATCTTTTCAAATTTAGGAGCATTATTTTTATCTACTTTTAAGACACCTTTTTCACCTTTTTCGGTGACAATCGAAACTGTCGGAACTAAGATTTTTTCTTCACTACTTTTAACTTTAAATTCAAGGTCAGCGGTCATACCAATTTTTATTTCCTCAGAGATTTCTTTGAATTTCAAGGTTACTTCGAATGAAGTTACATTATTATCTTTTACTGCCCTTTCGGCTATTTTTTTAACTATTGCTCTGTATTTATTTGAGGGATAAGCTTCTATCCTTACAGAGGCTTCTTGACCTGTTTTTATCCTTCCTATATCACTCTCTGGAACTTTGGCAATAATTTCAAGACCTTCTGATAATTCAAAAATAAAGTTTTTAGCTTTAGAGTCCGAACTTAAATTTGAACTAGGTGTAACGTACGAACCTATCTCTGCATATTTAGCTGTTATTTTCCCTGGGTATGGAGCTTTTATAGAATAAAAATCTTTTTCAGCTTTTGCATCACTAAATTTTGCTTCGCTTGTGTTGTACTTGTTTTTATAGCTTTCATAATCCTCTTTACTAACTGCTCCTTCTTTGAATAAAAATTCTCTTCTTAAATATTCAGATTTTTGTTTTTTTAAATTTAATTCAAGTTCTTCAAGCTTATAGATGAAATCTTCATCATCGAGAGTAGCCAAAATTTGGCCCTTTTCTACGAGATCACCTTCTTCTACTTTAATTTCTTCTAGTATTCCTTGCTTTCTTGGACCAATATTGCTTGTTCTAGTAGCCTTTACTTCTCCAGTAGTGTTAATTGATTCAGAAAGAATTCCCTTTTCAACGGAAACTACAAAGTTGGATATGTCTTTTGATTTGTTTTTCTTAAAAGAATTACTTAAAAAGACAAAAAAAGCTGCTAAAACAATTAATGCAATTCCACTTTTTATATTTAAATTCTTCTTTATTAAATTAAGCATATTTTTTTAGTAAGCAAGCAATTAAGGATATTTAGAAACTATAGTGAATAATCGAAACGATTATGGTTAACTTATCCATGATTGGTTAAGTAAACTCTATATTACAAGAAGATGATTCATTGACTAATTTATCTATAAATTTTTTCAAATGTTAAAAGCCGGAATTATTGGATTACCAAATGTTGGAAAATCAACTTTATTTAATGCGCTTGTTGAAAATGCAAAAGCGCAAGCAGCAAACTTCCCCTTTTGTACCATTGAGCCAAATAAAGGTATTGTTTCAGTTCCTGATCAAAGGCTTCAAGAGTTAGGTAATTTAAGTTCTAGTCAAAATATTATCCCCACTAAAATTGAATTTGTTGATATCGCAGGTCTTGTAAAAGGTGCTAGTAAAGGCGAGGGCTTAGGAAATAAATTCCTTTCCAACATTAGAGAAGTTGATGCAATTGTGCATGTAGTGAGATGTTTTGAAGATAGTGAAGTAATTCATGTTTCTGGGAAGATCGATCCTTTGGATGATATTGAGATTATTAATTTGGAGCTAAATTTAGCTGATTTATCTCAACTTCAAAAAAGAAGAGAAAGAATCAAGAAACAAGTTAAAACAAGTAAAGAAGCCGCACAAGAAGATTCTTTATTAGAAAAAATTGAGGATGAGTTACAAAAAGGTCTTTCAGTCAGGTCAATATCTTTAAGCGATGAAGAAAATTTAATGATTAAACAATTGGGGTTTCTTACTGCAAAACCAATTGTTTATGCGACTAATTTAAATGAGAATGATTTAGCTGAGGGTAATGATTTCTCCTTACAAGTTCAAAGTTTTGCAAACTCTGAAAATACCGAATGTATAAAAATTTCAGCCCAAGTTGAATCAGAATTAATAGAGTTGGAACCTGAGGATAAAAAAGATTATTTAATGGGTTTAGGAGTAGAGGAAGGCGGATTAAAATCTTTAATAAAATCTACATACAAATTATTAGGATTAAAAACTTATTTTACAACGGGAGAAAAAGAGACTAAAGCTTGGACAATAAAAGATGGGATGACTGCTCCACAAGCTGCAGGAGTAATACACACTGATTTTGAAAAAGGATTTATTAGAGCTCAGACAATTTCATATCAAAACTTAATAGATTCAGGTTCGATTTCAAATGCAAAAACTAAAGGTTTACTTAGAAGTGAAGGTAAAGAATATGTTGTGAATGAAGGAGATGTAATGGAGTTTTTGTTTAATGTTTAAGTTTGTAAAATCTGTTTAAATTTAAATTCAAAGAGACAAAGTAATAATACAAAAAGGTAATCAATACAACTCCCAATAAGGCTAATGATAATGGTACTAAAACCATCATCATAGCCATATAGAATATCAAGTAAAAATGGAGGTTTTGGTATTATCTCTCAAATGTATTCTCGATCTCTTCTAAAAGATGGTTTGTTGATCTACTAAACCCATTTGTTTTTAAATAATTTTGAGCTTCTTTAAATTTCTCAGCCACTCTCTTTGCATAAGGAGTGTTCATTGAAGTTTGAGTCATAGTAAAACTGCGAGCTAATGTTATTTTCAAGTTTCTCAAGACATTTTGTAAGTATTCAAAAATACAAGAATTTAAAAATAGGATTTAATACTTAGTGATAGAAATAATTAGTGTATTCTTAGAATAATTAATTAGAAGAATTATTTAATCGTTGATAATGTCAAATTTATTTGTAGTTTTTATATTTGTTTTTTTAATTCTTATACTTCTCTTATTGCTTTACAAGAGCCCACTTAACCGATCAATAAAAAAGATTAGTTTTGGATCTTTAATCCCTACTGTAAAAGAAGAAGAGTTTAATCCAGATATAAATACGAAGAATTGGGATTTACATAAAAATAGATTAATTAAATTTGGTAGATCTCAATATAAAGGTTTAACTTTTTTTGTTAGTTCAGAGGATAGAATTTATTATTTTTCTAAAGAAGGTAATAAAGTTTATTGCTAAGATTAGAAATTAAATATATATACATTTTAAACTGAGTAATAATTAGTGAATACTTCTATTTCTATAAATTCAATAGCCCTAGGGAAATTATTAAAAAGATATAAATTAACATCAAAAGGGAAGCAGGAAATTATAAAAGCAGCTCAGAAAAAATATTCAACATGGTCTGGCTTGAATAGACTTGCTAGGAAAATTTTGTTTAAGGAGTCCAATATTACTATAAATAAGTAGTTATGAAATATTTATTTTTATTATCTGAAAAATTTTACAGGCTAATAGAATTGGAGTGGAATTTCTTAAAACAATTAAGAAGAAAAAGAAGAAAGAATATTGTTCTTAGATGCTCTTTTGCTCTTTTGAGTTTACTTTCGATTTTAATAATATTCTTTTTACCACCTTATATTTTTGGAATTATATTAGGAGGTGGGATAAAATTTAGTATTTTTTTTATTTGGTTTTGGATATTAAATTTGAAGTTTTTTTGAAAAATAATTATTTTATTTTCAATTAGTTTTAATATTGGGATCATATCTTTTTTTACATGCCAAAAATATTTAAGCAAAACAAATTCGCTTTATTAGGAGCAAATATTTTAATTATTGTGATTTGGGTATCATTATCTTCAGCTGTCGTAGATTTATTTATGGATGATAATGTTCCTTTTTATATTTATAAAATTGGTTATCTAATAAGGTTTCTCCCTCCAATTTGGGTAACTTGGTTTCTATGGATTAAGAGAGGTGGATTAAAGAGATAAAATTAAATCGGCATATCTACGGATTTACACTTATTTAAAATAAACTAAGCTATAAAAGCTTACTTGATATTATTCTTGTGAGAATTAGGTAACATGAGATCGTTTTCAGCTAAAAAACGATCTCTTTTTTTTAAGAAATTTTGTAATTAAATAAAAATGAAGGTATTTTCTCCTGCTAGAAAAATTTTTTTACCATTTTTAAAATTGATATTTTTGATCAGTTTTAAAAAATTCGTAATTACTTATTGTTATAAAAGAGAACTTTTATCGTGAAAGAGATTACTAAAAAAATAAAAAATTACCTGCTGTATTTATACCCTGCAACAAGTTTCTCATAAAGTTCAGGAGAAATTGGTTCCATTTTTAGAATATTCCAGGAATAATTTGACCTGTTGTTACGTATGCGCCTAATAATGCTACGAAGCCAATCATTGCCCAACGACCGTTTACTTTTTCTGCATTTTGAGGATAACCGTCATAAGAAACTGACTCATCTATGTAAGGACGAGTTTCTGATGGAAACATATTTTGTCTTCCGCCTGATTCATTTGTTACTTGAGAATTAGCCATTGCTGTTTTGTAATTGTTAATGAATGTAACACAAGTATTAAATAATGTAAAGTGCAAGGAGCAAGATAAGTAAATTATTTTATTTCTGTGTCAAAAACGAGGCAGTTTTGTATATAGGAAGGTCTTATTATGGCTTTTGTTTGATGCTCATGAATTATTTGGATACCTTTAAAGTTTTTGATTTGATGTGGTACAGACGGTTTAAGGTAATTAATTTTTTCTTCTAAAAAATTAATTTGTCTGTGTGTTTTTTTTTTTTTTGATTTATCCTGGCTAACCAAAATTATGTGATACTTCTGTCCAGCCAAGTTTTTGTAGATCATTCCATTCTTCCCAAGCCTCTTCTACTCGGATTTTGCTTGTAGATTTTAATCCTGCGGGCTCTCCTAGGTGATTCGTGTAAAAAGTATGTGTAAAGATTTTGATGCTGTTCTGTGGTGATTTTTTGCATCTTTCAAAGAAAATTAATCTTCTCCCTTCGGGATTAAGAAGACAACTTTTAGGCGTATCAATACGACTGCCATAAGATAAATTAGTACAACCATTAGCCCTTCTGATTGCCATTAGTAATATAGGTCACTTGTACTTTTAGCTTTATATTTTGTTTGGCCTAGAGTCGAAAATTTTATTGGGTTAAGTACTTATTTACTAATTAAAGATTTCTATTTTAATTAGTAAAACAATTTTATTAATCAATGAATTATAGAGAAGATTTAGAGTTTCAACTTCAGAAAGTTACTTTAGCAATACAAGAGGTTGTTGAGGATGTATACATTACTGATAAGGTAAGGCAGGAACGAATAAGAAAACTAATTAATTTCAAAGAAGCAATAATTTACAAAAGTAGGGAGCTTCGTATTGATTTAGAAGCGGCATAAAATTATTAAGTTTATTTTTAATAGTTAAAAGTAATAAAGTATTGTTATTATCAATTAAAAAATTTAACCAAAATCGATCTTAATGTCGCCTGGAACTCCTGATTTAATTCTTTTGATTTTGGTCTTTGTTGGTCTACAAGCTTGGTGGATAATTCCAATAATTAAAAAAAATAATAAATTAAATGGCAGAGGCAGAGAATTAAGGGAAGAAATTAAACAGTTAGAAAAACTATATAAAAAGTAAAACTTAAATGTAGTTAATATCAATATTTATATAATAGTTATATTATCTAAACCATATGAAAATCAAAAAATGTTATTTCTCCTTTCTGGTTATATTAACATCTTTAATATCTCCAAAATATTCCTTAGCTGAAGAAAAAATTGAAGTTGTTCCATTAATTCAAACTTCTAAAGGCTTAAGTGGAAAAAGTTTTAATTATCTAGAAGGAGAACCTGAATTAAGGTTGTTGAGAGTGAAAATACCTGCTGGTTTAAAGACTCCTATTCATAAGCATCCTTCCCCAATGTTGATACATGTTACTAGAGGTAAGTTAAAACATGTTAGAGGTAGAGTTATCAATACTTTTAGAGCAGGGGATGTGTTCGTTGAGAGTAATAATGGAGGAGAACATTATGTAAAAAATATTGGGAAAAAACCTGCCATTCTTCATGTTGGTGTTATTTCAGTGGTGGGAGTGCCAACAACTATCAATAAATAAAAGTCTTCATTTAAATTATTTATCAATTTTTTCATAACTTAATTAATTTCTTTTTAAGAGGAACAACTGTAATGAGAAACTCCTCCTTTATTAAAGAATTCTCTTGGTCTAAGACGACTATATTTTTGTTCTATATCCAAAGACTGCTCTTCATATGGATTCTTGAAGATAGTTTGTAATTCTTTTATTTTGCTATAATTACCATCTTCAGCTTCTTCATATGCAGGAACTATCATCCATTCACGCCAAGTAAACTTAGGATTTACTTGTTTCATTGATTTGGAGATTTCTTTAAAATTTCCTTGTTGCTTAATACAATCGTGCCATTTTTTTAACCAAATTAACCATTTTTTATCAAGCTCTTCGGTTGAAGGTAAATAAAAACTCTCTTTTATAGAAGATATATTGTCAGGGATATGAGAAAGCTTTCTAAAGAAAATACTGAAGTCGGCATTAGAGTTAACCATAAGCTTGAAAAGGTCGTTAATAAGAGTCTCGTCGTATTTTTCAAGACCAAGCTTTTTTGCCCACATTAATTGCATTTCTTTACTCATTAATTTAGAAAAATCATTTTTAATTTTCTCTAATTTTTTTATGTCTTCTTTACTTTCTAAAAGTAAAGGTAGGAGAGATGAACAAAACATCTTAAAATTTATTTCTGCAGCAAAAGGCTGATTGAAAAATGAAAAATGCTCTCCACCTCCAGTCCAAGGCTGAAATCTTGGATCAAATAATTCGCAAAAACCAAAAGGACCATAGTCAAGAGTAAAACCTCCCGCAGCACAATTATCACTATTAAAATTACCTTGGCAGTAACCGACTCGCATCCAGTTAGCTACAAGTGATATGAGTCTTTCTCGATATAAATAAGCCAACTTAATCACTTGCTCATTAAATGACTGACTAGGCTCAATTTCATCTCTATAGTTCCTATCTATAAGATGCTGCACAATAATCTTAAGCTCACTAAAAGCGTCATGATGTGAATTGCTTCGAATTCTGCGAGCAAAGAGTTCGAGCTGACCTACTCGCAAAAATGATGGTGCGACACGTGTAGTAATTGCGGCATGATTATCAACCATAATATCAGGCTCAAAATACCTAGAACCTTTGGTATACCAGGGTCTTTTAACTATTTCTGTCTTTGAGACATAAAGAGATAAAGATCTTGAAGTGGGAATTCCTAATGCATGCATTAACTCCTGTGCAAGAAATTCACGAACACTTGATCGTAAGACTGCTCGGCCATCTGCACCACGACAATAAGGAGTGGGGCCTCCTCCTTTAAGTTGCATCTCCATTCTTTTCCCCTTAAATAAACCCTCGAATACAGAAATTGCTCGACCATCTCCGTAGCCATTACCTGTCCCAAATGGACATTGTTGTGTATATTCAGTACCATAAATAGATAATGCATACCCCGTCGCCCAGCCAAATGGGCTCATTGGATACTCTGCAACTTTGATATCACCAGAAAAAAAACGGCAAAACTTTTTATCTTTTGTAAGGTCAGAACTTAATCCCAATTCTTTAAATAATGTTTTGCTGTGCGATATATATATTGGTTCTGGAATTGGTGTTGGACTAACGGGAACATAATGACCTGAATAAACTGACCTAGCTCTGTGATCATTACCATCTTTTGTCGACTGAGGATCAGCTTTGAGAGAATTCATTAAAGAAAAGTCTGCTAATTGTGAAAACTCAAAAAAATTTTTAGTTTCTTTACTTTTTAATGATTCAGATTTTCGTGACATTAATCTTTGCCTTTATTCTTGATTAGGTTTTAATTTATTGAAAATAAACAGTAATAATACTTTATATAAAACTTCATCGATATGAAATTAAATACTTTACTGTTATGTAAAGAATTACATAAGTGAAAAATTAGTTTAGTATTGTATAGAAGTCAAAGAAAAGTTCCGCAGTAAAAATATTTTTAGCATAAATTTTTTGGTAAAAAATACATATAATTTATCCAAGTTTTTCTTAATTTAGCTAAGAACTATTGCAAATAGTGAATTTTTATTTATATGAAATTTTTGCAATTTAATAAATTCTTCCTTTACCTACACCCCCTTATAACCTCAGAATATTTTACTTAGTAATATCTAAAAATTTCAGATATTTACCATTATTTCTATCATGATATCCAACCCTTAAGTAAGTCAAAAACACTAATAACTAATCCAAAAGCAATAATTGGAGGTGAGACCCATCTCATCATAAATTTCAAATATCTAGTAGTTTTTATACCTACTTTCGATGTATTAAGTTCTTCATTGAACTTTGTAGGAACTACCCATCCCATAAAGAAAGATACTAAGAATCCTCCAAAGATAAGTAATACCCCTCCAAATATTGAATCAACCGTTCCAAGGATATTTAAGTTTAATGCTGAAGGAATTCCTGCTAAAAATAAAAATAGAGTAATAATCCAAACAGATTTACCTCTTTGAAATCCAAATTTATCCATTAACGAGGAGACTGGCACTTCCAATAGAGAGACTGAAGAAGTAATAGCAGCAATATAAGCTAATGCAAAAAAAGCAACAGCTACTACCCTCCCTGCGGCTCCATAGGAACCTAATCCTGTTGGAATAGAAATAAATAATGCTCCAACCGTTGATTCCGATATAGCTTCATTTAAGCCAAAGGTTAAAACTATTGGGAAAGTAATTAAACCTGCCATTAGTCCTACCAAGGTATCTAATGAAGCAACACTAATACTTAATTTAGGTAAATTACTTTTCTTATTTAAGTAGGAAGCGTAAGTCACCATTATTCCAATACCTAAACTTAAAGAAAAGAATGCTTGAGTAAATGCATTTCTAATTGTTTGAGGGTTTCTTAATTCTGCAAAGTCAAACTTCAATAAGAACGTCTTATAACCTTCCAATGCCCCAGATAAGGTGGTAGCCCAAATTACGAGACCCAAAAGAATTATGAAAAGTACAGGCATAAAATATCTAGTAACTTTTTCTATACCTTTTTTTATTCCCGATGAAACTATAAAAGCTGTAAGTAAAAGACTTAATAAATGTCCTAATAAAACACTACTTCCACTACTTATAGAACCAAAGAAATTCTCAGCTTCACCAATATTTTTTGGTAATCCAAAAAATAATGAGTGAAATAAAGTATCTGCTGTCCAACCCATTATTACTGAATAATAAGAAGCGATCCCTAAAGGAGCTATGAAGAAAAGTATTCCTAGTGGGTACCAATTCTTTCCTCCTAACTTCACAGGGGCAAGTAATGAACTTGCCATGGCACTTCTTCCTAAAGCCATTTCAGCGATAAAAACTGGAAGACAAACAATTAATACTATTAATATATATAAAACTACAAAAGCAGCTCCTCCGCCTTGAGATGCCCTATAAGCGAATCCCCATAAATTGCCTAGGCCGACAGCACTGCCAGCCGCCGCAAGAATAAATCCGAGCTTACTCGTCCATTGCTCCCTTTGAGAAATCTTTGAGTCCAAATTACAAAATGATTTTAATAGTTGATTTATAACTCATATATAAAAATAAATAATAGTTATTTTGAATAAAAACTTATTTTTTAATAATTAATTATTTTCTAAATGATTGAATTCTTTTCAAAAGGTCTTCTTTATAATGTTTTTGTTGACATAAGATTTAAAATCATAAAAGGATAATTAATGAATTTTTATGAATATCGAAACAACAGTTCTAGATTTTAAACTAAGTAATACTTTTAAAGAATATGAAGCCCATATGAAGGCACCTGAACAACAAGCAATGTTTAATGAGATGGGTGTTAAGACTTTTTATATTGGAAATTCTTTAGACGATCCAACTAGAGCAATAGTAATGTTTCAAGGTCCTGAAAATGTTTTATATAATATTTTCATAAATCCCGAAACAAAACCAATAGTTGAAGCTTCTGGGCATATTTATGAAGGTACAAAAATAACTCGTTGGATCTGTTAATAAACTAACTTTAAAAAAATTTTTTTATTCTTGATAAGAATTTTTATTTTATATGAATTATCAACTTTTAATTGAATCGTATTCTTTTGGAACTACTCTTTCTAATCAAGAAATAGAACTTTTAAGCTTAGAGCTTGAAACTCAGATCATGAATATGAATATATCAACAGATTTTGGTTGTTTCAAGTCAGCACCTACACATATTTGTAAAGGACTTAATTTAAGAAAAGGAACTTCTTGGATAATGTGCCTTGCTGAAATTTTAGATATTCATAATCCTACTAAAATAGGAATAACAAAAAGTGTAAAAGTATATGATTTACTCCTTAAGAAAGGACTTGTAATTGGTTAAAAACTATATAAATGATTAAACATAATTGCATATTATTTGGTAAATTTTTTATTAGCTGATCCAAAAGTCTTAAGAATGCTTAATTAAGATAAATTATTTATCGAAAATATTGTTAATAAGACAAGGTCTAGCGAAAAAAAATTTAAAGAGGGAAATTTGAAAGGGGCAATAGAAGATAAGAGGAAAGTAAGGGTTCTCTTGAATTCTAAATTTTGTGATGAAAATATTATTAAAAAATTTAAAGAAGAATTATTCTTCTTGTATTAATCGAAATTTGACTTAATAAACGACCATAAATTAAAAATTGACGAATTAAAAATAATTAAAATTATTAATTTATTAGAACAAAAAAGTGAAGAAAAATATAATAAATGAGATTTTAAAGGGTCTATAAGGGCATTAAGGAGATCAGAGAAATATTTAGCAAAAAAAATTGTTTCTGATTGATTTTTTTATAAATTTCGTTTTCATAGATATATAGCTATCTTCTCTTACTTAATTATGGTTATGCCTCAATCTACTTTGGAAAGTTTGTTATTTTTTTTAGTTCTATCTTTATTCGCTTCTTATCTAGTAAAAATTAAATATGGATCCAATATAAAAGTTTAAAAATAGTGTAATTATTTATTTAAGAATTTAATTGGTATGACATGGTTAAAATCTGAAACCGAATGTATTTTTTTTTCTTCGGTTTACCATAATCTAACTATTTCTATTAAGAGAGTTTTAACTTCAGAATCTGATGAGCATGAATCAGCTTGAAATCTTTTGCAGATTTTTATGAGATCTTTTGATGTTTCCTCAATTAGTATAGTCTTTAGTCTGGATTAGCCATTATTATCCTAGTAAACACCATTACAGTTGAAGCCACTACAATTAAAAACTCTGAGAATATTTAATATAAAATTATGAAATTTATAATCAAAAAAGAAGGCCCAAGTAGTAAAGATGGCAAAAGCTGAAAAGGCAAAAGCAGCATATTGAAGCCAATGTGTTCCATTACTATCAACTCCATTTTTATCAAAATCAGAATTACTCAATTTAGTACAGTTTCTTATATATTAAAAAGTTTTTTTACTAATGTTGGATTTTGTACATTACTGAATAAGTTTTTATAAAGCAAGATTTATCATATAGTAATTATTTCTGATTGTCATTCCATGTATCTTGATAAAGCCAGCTCAAGAATACAAGAGTTAAAATATTACCAAAAGCATAAGTGAAACCCCATAATGGATTATAAATGTTGGCAATAATTGTGGACATTATGAAAATTATTAAACCAGAAATAATTAAATCTTTAAGAGGTAAATGTTCAGTATCAATAGAATTAATCATTTAATTTTTAAGAATATTTTAATAACTTAAATATAAGATAATTAAAAAGGATTTTTATCAAATCAACTAGATTAAGTTAATTAAATTTTTTAGTCTTCTACTGGAAATATATTTTCTAATTTTTGTTTTAATTGAGCGCCAAGTGATTTTCTTCCTAAATCTAAAAGTTTTAAAGTATCTTTATGCATTCGAATTTGTGTATCTGCAACTTGTAAACCTTTGATAAGATCTTTAACTTCGTCAGGCAGTGAATTTATATCGTATTTCTTACCATCAAAGTCTAATGTAGGAAATTTTTTATTTTCTGGATTTGCTGAATCGGATTCTTTTGAGCTAAACATTTTTAATTACAATTTAAATATCTATACTATTCCACAAAACGTAGGTATTGTATTTAATTTAAGCATTCATAAATAATAAAGTATAATTCTTGAAAATACTTAAAAGTTTTTTACTTGGGCTAATATTTTTTGTTTTTACTAACATTATTAATTATTAAATCGATATAAAGTATTGAATTAACAATTCACTAAATAATTTATTTTTGAAATTAGTTTTTATTACCTTTTTGAAACTTTTAAACTATTCCTAATTTATTATTAGTAGCGTATGGATATTTTTATACTACAATCAGGCATTTAGGATAAAACTTTGTAATCCTGAGGAGGGTTTATCGAGTGGTTAAAAAATTAGTCTTGAAAAATAGCAGTATAATCGCTTTGGTAGAAGTTTTTTTATTTGTGAATATTGTAATAAATTAATTCAACAAAATAAATTTTGAAATGAGAAAGAAAAAATTTTTTAAAGTTTTTTATATCAAAAATTTATCTATTCTTTTTTTAGGTTTTTCTCTAGGAGTTATTGCAATTTGGCCTGGGATAATTTCAATAAATAGTAGGAAATGCTTTTACAATATTATAAAAGATGGAAGTGACGGTAATATCCAAATTAAAACTATTCTCTCAGTCAATCCAAATTATTTATTAAGGATTAAAAATGCTAAAAATAAGTATTGGAAAGTATTGTTAGTTGGAGATGCTTGTTTTCGGAAATTTTGAAAATTTTAAATTTATAGAATTTAAAAATATTTATTAAACGAATGTAAAGATACTCTATATTAGAGAGATAAAACTGTCTTTCTTAAATGACTAATAAATTTTATCAATGGTGGAAAAATCATAGAAGAGTTCTAACTTTTGGAGGCTTTTTAATTTTATTAGGTTTGTATGTATCTCCAGTAATTAAAGAAGCTAAATATAAAAACATATGTATAAAACTCTCTGAAAAAGGTGCTTTAAATAAATTCAATAACGATAATATTGGAGAAACACTTTTAAAAGATACTGGTTTAAGTATTAAAGAATTAGCAAAAATAGAAGGTTATAAGAATTGCATAAAATGAAATTTTCACTATTTGCAGCAGTACTATTTCTTCTAAGCGAAATTTCATTTGCAAAAGAGAAACTGAATTACACTATAATTTCTGATTCTCAGATACAAAATGTCAAAGGTAATTTTGAAGCTATTGGTAATGTAATTATCAAAAGTATTAATAATAATTTTGAAGCTTCCTCAAATAAACTTACTTATGACAAAGATGAGAAAATTTTAAAACTAATTGGAAATGTATTTGTTAAAAATTTAGAGTCTGAAGGTTTATCTATAAAAGAATCATATGGAGATGAATTGACTATATTTACTGATTCGGGACTTTTTAAATTTAATTCTGTAAATAAAAATAGAGTAAAAACAAAACTTAAATTTTAGATCCAATGATTAATTACAAGATCAACGGTCCAAGCTTTATACTCTCTTGTTCTGAGAAAGTGAAGATTCCCTTAATGGTATGTTCTCATGAAAGAAGCGGGACTCATTTCATGATGAACTCAATTGCAGAATGTACTGAATACACCGTTAATCCATTCTTAAACTTTGACTATATGCCTTTAGGTTCTTTTGTTAATTTTTTTTCAAAGGAAAGTATGAATAAATTTCTTTTTTCTTTGCAAGACATTAGTCAAAATGAATGTAACACTTACTGCGTTAACAGTATTATCAAGTCCCATTTCCCTTTAAGTCTTTTGGATCATAATAAAAATTTATGTAGGGTTATATACATTTATAGGAATCCTGAGGAGGTTTTTATTTCTTATTGGAAGTTTTTGCATAGATGGAATTGGTTGGAAGGCCCTAAGTTAAGTTCACCCTTAGAACTTATTAAAACTAATCCAAAAGGACAGTCGCAAAGATATCAAATAGAAAATTATACGAATTATTTTGCGAGATGGGCATCACACATAATTGATGCGAAAAACTCAGCAAGAAATTCATCGAATATAGTTTTAGTAAATTATTCGGAATTGAAAAATAATTTTGAAACAACCATTGAATATATATGCGATAAACTTAAGATCAATACATTCCAGCAACCAACAAAACCAAATAAAGAAAAATTTATTTACGGAAAAGCAATGGAGATTTGTGATAAAGAAAAAAAATTAATGAAGAATTTTATAAAAGAAGAAATTATAAAATTTCCTAATTTGCCAAACGATTTATTAAATTTGTTTTAAGACTGCAAACCATATAGGTTTCAGTATTTAATAATCTTCATAAAACTTTTCTTCAGTAATTTCAGAATTTGATAATCGATTTATACTTTTTTTAATTTCTGCACGTTTATCATTTTTAAAATAAACAGATCTGGCTAATTCAATAAAAGTATTATCGAATTCTTTGTTTTTCTCTTTTATTCTTATTTGGTCCTCAATATTCCATAATGTTAGGTTTATTTCTTTAAGCTGAGTAAATAAATCATCAGTTATTTCTATTTGGTGTCTTTCCATTAATTTTCTCAAAAAAGAAAGTTCTTTCAATACATTTTCCAATTTAGAATTTTGTAATTTAATTTTTTTGATTTCAAGGATAGTAATTTTATCTATGAGCTCTCCAATTGAGATTGGAGCATTAATAACTTTTTTTTTAATAGAGGATTTTTTCATATTTAATTATTAAAAAAAATTATTTAGTCTTATTGAAACCCTTATCATTACTTCCCGCCAATTATTTATCTCAACTTGGCGAAATATTTCCATGCTTTCATACCAGAAGGTATGATTCCCTCTTAAACCCCATCTCCAATCAGGTATTTTTTGAAGTAATAGCCATGTTTTTTTACCCATGCCTGCAGCCAAGTGAGCAACTGCAGAGTCTGAAGTAATTATCAAATCACAATTTGCAATAATTGATGATGTTTCAACAAAATCCCAGATCTCATTGACCTCTTTTTGAAAATCAACAAATTTATCCTTAAATAGGCAATCTTTTAATTGTTCCTCTCCATAACCTTTTTGCAAGGATAAAAATTTGCATTTACTATTTTCAGCTAGTGTTGAAAATTCGCTAAGTAATAAAGATCTTCCTTTATGAATTCCTTGCTCAGTATCTGGGTTACCTTGCCAATGAATGCCAATTATTTTCTCTTCATATTTAGAAAATAATAATTTCCATTTATTAATTAAATACTCATCAGAAATGATATAGGGAGACTTTATAAGTTGATTTTTTGGACGAATATTAAGTATTTTTGGAAGTGATAATAATGGAATCCATTTGCCTTCTGAAAATTTATTTGCTTTATTTGGGGATAATGGATCCAAGTCTATTTTTGAATTTTTGATTAGACCGTGAAGTTTTTCTTGAGCACAAAAATAAACCTTTTGATCTTTTTTTCTTAATAAAGGTAAAAATCTCATGAACTGGAGGGTATCTCCTAAACCTTGTTCTGAGACAACTAATAACTTATCAGGCCTTTCTGAATCCTCCCCACTCCAAATAGGAATATTGGGAGATGCGTGTGGAAGGATTCTTATGTTTGAATGCTCATACCTGTATTCATAATTTTTTAATCCCTCCTTGTAATTTCCGTTGAGCAAAAAGATTTTACTTAAATTTTTTCTAGCTATTGCATTTTTGGAATTAAGTTTTATTGCCTTTAAAAAACTGGAGGTAGCGGAGTCAAAATCCTCCATTTCAAATTGAGCATAACCCAAATTATTGTATGACTGGATTAAATTTTTATTGAGCTTAATTGCTTTTAAATAAGCTTTAATAGCTGATTGAAAATCTCCTTTTTTTTGTAAGGTAATTCCAATTTCATTGAAGACCAAATCAAGGGAATAAACATTTTTGAGCTTTAATATTGCTTCGAAAGTTTCCAAAGCTTTTTCTAAATCACCTTTTTGTTGATAAATTCTTCCTAAATTAAAAAGTGTAGAAAAACTATTTGAATCTATTTTTAAGGCCTTTAAGTAAATTGATACGGCAGCTTCAATATTACCTGACTTTGAATATGCAATTGCCAGGTTGTTATAGATGTTTTCGTTCTGGGGATTTAATTTTATTGCCTTTGAATAATAACTAATTGATGATTTTATATTTCCTTTTTTAAAAAAAGCTACTCCAAGCATATTTAGAGCATTTGAGTCCTCAGGCCTTATTCTAATTGTGTTTAAAAAAGAATTTACAGCATTATCAAAATCCCCTTTTTTTAAATAAATAATGCCTAAATTAAAATACCCTTCAGCGTAATTTGGGTTTAGCTTGGTTGAATGCGTTAAGTATTCGAGCATTTCATTAATATTTCCTTTTTTTCCACTTAAAATTGCCAAGTTTCCATAAATAAAATAATTATTAGTTCCATCTGAGACAATTTGTCTAAGTAAATTTTCTGCCTCTAGATGGTTGCCTTTTTTTAAAGCTTTAAATGCTTGGATTTCTTTTTTACTTTTATCATCCATTTAATATTTGCGTAATTTACTTGTTGATATAATTAAATGATAGTAAATGACATAATTTATTGGATAATAAATTGATAATTCATTTATCTAAAAAGAAGGTTTTGTTCTGAAGATTTACAAATTACTAAAACATCAATCAAATTAAAAGTAAGCAAAGAATATTTGGAATAAAGATACAAACTGTTCAACAATTAATGTTAAAAAAATAGCTTTCATATAAGCATTAAAGTCACTATTTAAGGATACTTTTACTTCTGCATCCGATAGTGTCATTAATTAAGTACCTATTGGGGATTTTTGAAGATTCTAGATCCACCTACAGATCCCCTATTTCAATATGAGAGAATTATCAATAAAAAAGACAAGCTGGGAAATCATTCTATGACTTAGATTATTAGAGTAGGGGCGACAGGATTCGAACTTGCGACCTAGAGTAGCCAAAGTAATTGGTATCATAAAATTAAATTTCTATAAAAATAACTCCTTAATAAATAAAAATTTTTTGAGATGATTTCAATAAAACATAAAATTATTTTTATCCATATACCTAAATGTGCAGGCCAATCTATTGAAAATATCTTTCTTACAGACTTAGGTCTTAATTGGCAACAGAGACACCCCTTACTTTTACGCCCTAGGAAGGCTAATGAAAAAGGTCCCGAAAGACTAGCACATCTTTATGCCGAAGAGTATTTTAAATTTGGATATATTCCAAAAGAAAAATATGATAATTTTTTTAAATTTTCAATTATAAGAAATCCAGTTGACCGAATATTGTCAGAAATTAATTATCAAAGAATTCCAAAAAAAAATTCAAATAATATTAATGGAATTGAAAGTGTAGAGGAGTATATATCAAAGGTGATTAAACTAAATAAATTTAGTGATTTGCAAAGACATATTTCTCCTCAAGTAAAATTTTTGTATGATAGTGAAACTAATAAATTGTTAGTTGATAAGGTAATTCTTTTTGATGAACTAAATCATGAAGTCCCCAAAATCTTGCAAAATAAATTAAAAGTATTTTTGGGAGTTCCTAAAATCAACTCAAGTAAAAATAAATTATGGATTAAAGAAGAATTAACTCCTAGAGATTTAAGTTTTCTTTATGATTTTTATGAAAGTGATTTCAAGTTTTTAAAAAATCTGAAATCTAATTTTTAACTTCAGAAACAAATTTTTTATAAATATTTGCTAAATTAATTTCTTTATAAATTTAAATTTGAGTACTTTTTGAGCAATCTATTTTTTAGGATAAATTATGAATTAGCAGAGACTTACTTCAATAACAAATCGGGGCTATATGATTAGAACCTGCGACTTAGTGCTTCCAAATTACTTAGCAGTATTTTTAAAAAATCTTGAGATTTTTATAACATAAATATTAATTAAATTTTCAATAACTTTTATAAGTTATCAGTCTCATTATCCTTGCTTATACTTACATGTAATTAATCACTAGCTACCCCTTTGCAAGCTTAAGTTTTTTTTTGATTCATGTTTTAACTCTTATATTTATTTACGAAAAGAGATAAATCTTAATTTTTGTCATAACTTTATTAAGTTTGAGACTAAATCTCCCTGGAAGCCAAACAAAAAAATTAAGTAGAAATGCTAAATTAATTCTTGATGGAGAATTTTTAAAGAAGAATATTGATGGGTGATTAATTTCAAAAAGACATAGTTTTTTAAAAAGAGTTTGTTCTGGCTTATAAAAAATAGAGTAATAACCAAAGCAATAATTAATATCAGCTCTAAGTTCTGACAAAATCTCAAAGAGTAAACCCTCTATGCCTTGCAAAGAACAAGGCGGTTGAGTAAAGCAAAGCTTTGTTTTCTGCTTTAGATGAAGAGCTCTTAATTCTTTAGGATTACTCTCAAAAATAATTCTAAAAACTGATCTTATCAATGAAATTTCCGCAATATAAAATTGATCGTTTAATATGTTTGGTTCAAAGGGTACGTATTCATGGCCTTCAAATGGAGTAGTTAAAAAAATATTTTTTTTAAGCTTATCTTGTATTTGAGGTATTATTTCCCATACTAAATCACTTCTATATCTAACAAATTCTCCGTATTGCTCTGGAATTTTATTTAAAAGAAAATTTAATAAGAAATATTGTTTTTCTATCCTTTTATCTTTTAATTCCATCCAATAAAAAGTATCTCTTGATTTAAATAATTTTTCGGGGACTTCAAAAACATCAGCATTTTTAAATATATTTCTAAAGTTTTCAACTTTTCTCTGAGAATCTAAATCAGATATCCAAAAGGCTGCATATATTTTCTGAATCTTATTTTTTTTCAGAAATAACTTTAAATCACTCAGAGATTTTTCGTTGAATCTTGGAAGACCTGATAAAAAAAGTTTCACTTAAGAAAAAAAATTTTATACAGTCAATTTTATAACCTTCGATTGTGGAAAAAAAGAGTTCTAAATAAATTAGATTTGCAAAAATTGTTTTAATTAGTGCACATTCTTGCTAAATGGTTTTTTCAATGAATAGAAATATTTGCATATTTATTTATAAGTACTTCTTAGCTGCCCTTCTAGCTACCCTTTCTCATTTCAGAATGTAAAAAATATATAGGATCCGTTGCTATAAATGATCGGGGCGACAGGATTCAAACCTGCGACCTGGTTCTCCCAAAGCACCCATACGACTAATTGAGACAGTAGGTTAAATAAACAAGTGAGGCTATAGCTCGTTAGTTGCTTTATCTATAAAGTTACAAGTCTTAAAAATAGGCCAAAGATTTACAATACTATCCTTAGGTATACAATTAATCGCTAAGGCTCGACCTAGTGATTTTTAAAAACATAAAATATTATTGATTGGTAGTGGATCTAAATAAGGGAAAATTGGCTCTTTTTCATGTAAGTAAAAGGTTTTTTGAATAAATGGTTTTTTAACCTATTTAGGTTTTTTAGTTTTTAAGATGTATAAAATTCAAATTTTTAAAAATGATTAAAAAAAAAGAAGACAATATTCGAAGCGAAAGCTTTTATCCAGATAGCAAATATTATATTGATCAGGACAATACTTCTAATGAGACTCCACTTTCAAAAGATCAAATATCTAATACGACTAAATTTAAATGGCCAAATAGCTATTGGTTTATTGCGGAAAGAACAAATGGAAGGCTGGCAATGATAGGCTTCATGGCTGTCATTATTAACTACACCTTATTTGGATGGATAGCATATCCAATCCTTTAATTCTTAATCATGGGATATTTTCCAGAGCTTTGGAATAATCAACCAGCTACAGTTATTGGTGTAGGTGTAGCTATATCAGTTTTATTGGGGATTTATATTTTTTTACTAAATACGTACAAGTAATTTTTAAATTGAAAATTAATTCTCAGGGTTGGAGTTTAATTTTTAATATTGGTAATTTGTTGATTATTTTATTTATTTAGAGATTTAGTGAAACTAGTGTTGTTAGCGATTAACTGGACAACGTCATATAAGGGTATACAAATAATCGCTATTTAATCGCTTTTTGAATTATTGAGACTTCTGAGAAATAAAAAAGCGAGTTGGTAGACTCGCTAGTATGAATTTGTTTTAAATGGTCGGGGAGACAGGATTCGAACCTGCGACCTAGTGCTCCCAAAGCACCCGCAAGTTTCTAGATGTACGTGAGACTTATTTTGCTAAAAGTACTTTTAGAGAAAAAATCTAACCTAATAAGGACTAATTTCTCGGATTTTGGCCACATTATGGGCACATAATCAATGTAGTTATTAACTGACAGTCGATATAAAATAAGAGGGAATTAGCTCCTTTTTTTATGTCCTGCTCAGTTACCTCCGTGTTTACCTTTAAAATTGAAAGCACTTTCGATGAATGGGCTTCGATATTTGATAGTGCAGAAGCAGATAAAAGGCATTCAGAATTTGATATTAAGCCGCTTTTCAGAGGAGTAAGCAAGGAAGATCCTCAAAAAATTATTGTTATTCATCAAGCGCCAGAAGGAAATGTTCAGAAGTTTGTTGAAGCAAATGGTGACTGGATGGCAACTCATAGAGTTGACTTATCAACAATGGAGGAAACCTCCTGGACTTCTTCTTTAACAAAAGACAGTTGTTGTGATTAATAAAAGAAACTTTTACTATTTTCCTCGCTAATAGTTAGTAATTGAAAGTCGATTTATATTAAAGGGAATAAAATCCCTGTTTATTTAATGTCCATTAATACTTTTCTTCTGCTGTTATTAGTTATTGCGAATTACACAAACTTATTTTTAAATTTAAAAAATAGAAGATGAATCGTTGACTACTCCCACTACTATCTGTTTTTGATGTAAATCATTTTTAAAGTGTGAAATTTGTTATGACAGAAAAAATACATGCTATAAAACATATTCTTGCAACAATATTTGCAGCTCAAAATGCTTTGAGAAGTTTAGCTCCTGAATTTAAATGGTCCGGTCTTGGAAACTTATTAGGTGATTATGGAGAATGCGTAGCAATTGATCATTATGGTTTCACTAAAGCTGATCCTGGAGCAAGTGGATATGACGCCATTGATGAAAATGGTAAAAAAGTTCAGATCAAAGCAAATCATTATTCCAAACAAATTGGTATTAGAGGAGAAGCTGACTTGCTATTAGTTTTAACTATTAATGAAGATGGGAGTTGGGAAGAGTTTTATTTTGGAGATTTTCAAAAGGCTCTATCTATTGCTAATTACAGTTCTAGAGATAATAAACATTCAATATCATTAACTGCATTGAAAAAGCTCAAGTAAAATTTAGATTATGGGCACTTTTTGGGCACACTACTTTTAAGGGTAAATATATTATTAGCTGAGACTTACTGCTCTAACTGATCGGGGCGACAGGATTCGAACCTGCGACCTAGTGCTCCCAAAGCACCCGCGCTACCAAGCTGCGCCACGCCCCGCTGATAAGATATTAGTTCATAACAGTCATCTATAAAAGACCAAATTGCTAAATATTTCATAAATAATCACTTTTGAGGCTAGAAAATGAGTTCCCCTGATATTTTGCCACTAGAAAGTTTTAAAGTTATAGATTAAAGGGATATATAAAAGGTATTATTTTTTTTTAAGTTAAAAAATCTTTAATAGCTAGAATTTTGTTAATAAATAAAATTTAATTGTGGTACAAGTTATTTTTATTTTTATTTTTAATTCTAAGTTATGGAAAAACTGAAAAAATTGATACCAACCTATGAAAATTATCCAAAAACTGGAGTTAATTTCAAAGATGTCCTTGAGATTGTTCACCACCCAAAAATTTTTAAAGAGTTAATAATAAAAATGGCTTCTAGTGAATTAATTAAAAATGCTGAAGCAATAATTTCTATTGATGCGAGAGGATTTGTTTTTGGATCTGCAATAGCTTTGATAACTTCAAAACCTATGATAGTTGCAAGGAAACCAGGAAAATTGCCTGGTGAAATAATTAAAAAAAAATATAATCTGGAATATGGAGAAGATGTATTAACTATTCAGAAGGATTCAATTAAGAAGTTTAATTCATTCGCAATTATTGATGACTTGATTGCTACCGGGGGTACCGCTGGATGCGTTGCAAAAATTCTTGATGATAATGACAAGACAGTTACAGGTCTTGTGGTGGTGGTTGAACTCCAGGCAGTTGGTGGTTCATTAAGATTTAATTATCCTATTGAATCAATTTTGAAATATTGATTTTGTAATAAAAAAATTAATTTTATATTATACCTATTGAACCAGCTGTAAAACCAACAATAAGAAAGAAAGAAAATTCTAAAAGATCTCTTGGTAGAGAATTTATTATCAAATTAAATTGAGTCATTTAACCTTGTGCTCCTCAGGTATTAATAAAAATTTAATTTAGCCAATAAAAATGAATACCGAGGGATATTTATTTTTTCTTTTGTTTTTCTAAAGATATTATGATTCGAGCTTTATTTCTTCTATCTTATTTAAAACTGTCTCTTTTAAAAAGTTAAATGTTAGTAATTTATTTGCTATTGTTTTAAAAGGATTATGTTTTAAATGGATTATTTAAAGAAATCGATAAAAAAATTAAATTTAAAGCATGATTATGAAGAAATTGATACCAGATTGGCTTCAGGTTGGTATGTTGATGAATTTAATAAAGGCCAGAAAAAAAATTATAAAACAAAAAAAATATCGTATCGCATTTCAAAAAAAATAGTTCAAAATTAAATTCTTTGAATTTTTCGGAATTAGAGATTAATAGTATTTTGAAACTTAATAATTAAAATAATCCACCCACTTATCAAGATAAATATGTGAGTCTTCAAAAAACTTTTCATAATTACGCCATTTCTCAATTGAGGTTTTATAGAGTGGTTGAATAACTTGAGAAGATGAAGGCGTGTTTATCTTGCCTCTATTTAAGGCCGTATCCCTATAATTTTTAATGTTTTCGTCCCAGTCAAGATTTAAAAATTCAAGGACATTTGAAATATGGCTATCAAAGTCCTCTATTAGTGTTTCGTATTTAGACATGAGATACTTTAAATCCAATTTATTTTTATAAGATACCCACATATCCATTGTGAGATTATAAATTCTCGCAGAAGAATTAATGGAACGAAAATTTGACATCGCATTATTTGGTTCAAATGCCTGTTGGAAACACGATAAAACCGTATCGTAGGGATTCCTATGGGTGAAAATTATTTTTGCATTTGGAAATAACAAATTAATTAGTGGTAAGCAAACAGTTTGAAAAGGGAATTTATCAATTAATATTTTGGCATCTTTATTTTTATTGGAATTATTATTTAAACTTTTTAAATAATGATCTCTAAGAATTTTTAATTCTTCCTGATTGAGTCTATGAATTTCACTTAAAGAATATTTATAGTTTGTTTTTATAATTTTCTCGACGGATTGAAGTATTGGTTTTTCTTCTAGAACATCTATGTAAGGGTGACTTCTTAAAATTGTATCTAATAATGTAGTTCCTGATCTAGGAAATCCAATCAAAAAAACAGGCTCGAAATTCTTATCATATTTGTAATTATCTCTTTTTAGAAATTCTTTATTATCTAAATTTTTTCTGTAGTTTTTAATATAATTTTCAAAAATATAAGGATCACAGTTTTCATACTTTAAGTTAAGTTGACTTTTTTTAAAACATTCATGTGCTTCATCATAATTTTCTACTTTTTCTTCGATGAATGCCTTAAAAGACCAAAAAAGAATTTTAGTATTCTGATCAGTATTATTTACCCATGTTATGGGTATTTTATTAATTAAATTTTTTGCATTTTTAAAATCTTTTTCTCTATAAAGAAGTCTTGCTTTAAACATCAAAACTTCATTTAATATGTATTTTCTGTCTTCGAATGATATTAATACTTGTTTTAATTTTTTTAAATTATTTGTCTTTTCATAAAATCTTAAAAGATTACTATATGCATATGGATATTCGTTTTTGATCTCAATAGCTTTTAGATATAATTTTTCAGATTCTTTTAATTTATCTAAATCGAGCTTTATTGAGCCTAAATTTACATATGCCAATTCAAATTTGGGATTATAATCAATAGCTTTCTGAGTATATTTTTCAGCTTCGATAATGTTCCCATTATTTGACAATAAAGATCCTAAGTTATTAAATGCCAATGCAAAATCAGGTTTTAATTTAATAGCTTCTCTATAACTCTTTTCTGCTTCATTTGGTTTATTTTGATTTACTAAAACATTACCTAAATTATTAAATGCCATAGAAGAATTAGGATTAATTTCTATAGCTCGATTTAATAACTTTTCTGCTTCAAATATTTTACCTAATTCATTTAAAGTGGCGCCTAAATTAATTAAGGCTAAATCAAACTCAGGTCTTAATTTTAATGATTTTCTTAAAGACAGTTCTGCTTCTTCAGTTTTACCTTGCTCCTTTAGTACGCTACCCAAATTTAAATATGAATTTGCATCATTTGGATTATTATCTATGCTTTTTCTAAGGTAAATTTCCGCTTTTTCTAAGTTGCCATCATTTACGTAAACATTAATTAAATTTGAATATGCCATTAAATAATCTGGCTTTAAATCAATAGCCTTTTTAAGATATTGTTCCGCTAATTTGGGTTCATTTTTTTTTATTAAAATACTTCCTAAATTTGAATATGCTTCAGGATTATTTGGAAACTTCTTTATTGATTCTTTATATAAAATTATTGCGTTTTCAAATTCATTAGCTTGTTGGTAAATTGTTCCTAAATTTGTGAGAACTCTTGGATCATAATATCCATTCTTAATCAGATATTTATATATATCAGATGCCTCTTTAAGCTGACCTTTTGAGTGATATTGAAATGCATTTGAAATTAATTGATCTTTATTAGGATTTGAATTTCCTCTAGAATTTTGTTTTTGAATATTTTTTTTCTCATTACCAAAACCTTTCATAATTATCACCTAGGACGTAATGCTGCTTATTTAGAATAACTTTCTGTTTTTAAATTAAGTATTCTAATTAAAAAAATATTATTGATTTTCAATTATTTTTTGATAAATTCATCATCATATCTGTATATGCGGACAGAAAATATATCGTCACAAGTAGCTCTTTGAATTTCTAAATTTTAAAATATAGGATCTTAAACCCTTGCAGGGCAATTGATTAGAGGTTTTTCTAAAAATATTAATCTAATTAAAATATGATTTTCAATAAAACCTTTTAAAAAGTAGCGGTTGATACTTGAAATCAACCTCATTTATACAGTATTTTAAGGTGTACAAAATTTTATGTGTGAGGCACTTAAATGAAGCTTTTTAAAAGCTTGCTTGTAGCTCCTGCAACATTAGGTCTTTTAGCACCTATGACTGCAACAGCTAATGAGCTGAACTTAAACGACGTTTCTGGTTATTCTTCTTCAGAAGAAATTCAGAACATCAGCGAATTTAATCCTGCTGAAGAACTTGCTGTTACTAACAGTCGTGTTGATGGATTAGAAGCTAGATTCAATAACTTTGAAGCTGGTGGATTTTCAGAAACAACCACAGCATCTTTCGGTGTTGATTTCCTAGTTGGTGCAGTTGACGGATCTTCAGTAACTGAAAAAACAACATTCGACTACCAAATGGGTATCGGCTTAGAAACTAGCTTTACTGGCGAAGATTCATTAAGCGCAACTATTGATATAGGTAATGCTTCTTCTGCTGTAGGTGGTACTGATGGTTTGAACTTTGATGGAACTAGTGACGCTCTAAAACTTGATGGACTTACTTACACATTCCCAGTGGGTGGTGCAACTGTAATGGTTGGTGACAACACTGATATCAGTGCTGTTTACTCAGGTGCATGTGCATACAGCTCTTTCACTGATTATATGGGTAACTGTGGTACTGGTAATTCTGTTGGTGTTGGTGGTAAAGGAGTTACTGCAGCAATGTCTTACGCTTTTGACAGCGGTTTCACATTAGCTGGTGGTCTTTCTTCTGAACAAACTAAAGCTGATAGTACAGTACCTGGTATCTTAACCGAAGAAGGTATTGATATATTCGGTATTGAAGCTGCATACTCTGGAGATTCATACTCAGTTTCAGTTGCTTATTCTGATGCAGAATCAACAACTTACTGGGGAATCAACGGAACTTACGCTTTTGATTTTGCAACACTAAGTGCTGGTGTAGAATCTGCTGATGCTGATGGATCTGACACAGCAACAGGTTTCATGGTTGGTCTAAGTTTTGCTGAAGTTGGTCCTGGATCACTCGATATAGGTATGGGAACAGCAGCAAACTACACAAGTTCTGATACTGAGTACTACATTTATGAAGCATCATATGCTTATCCAGTAAATGATGGTATGACAATCACACCTGGTGTATTTGTTAGAGAACAATCAGGTGATGACCAAACTGGTATAGCAGTTAAAACATCATTTAGCTTCTAATTAATTTAATTAGAAATTAAAATCTACACACTAAAAGACCTGCCATTATGGCAGGTCTTTTTTAATGAAAAGTAAAATATCTTTTTAAAATGTATTATTAATTAAAATCTGTATTTCTATTGAAATAAAAATGGAATTAAATTTATCAGAAATAACTAAATATATTCAAATTGCAAAAAAAAATCATAAACAAGGAAAATTAAATGAAGCCAATCAAATTTATAAAAATTTAATTAATAAAAAATTCTTTACTTACGATTTACTTATCTCATACGGATTATTTAATAAAGAAATTAATAATCTTAAGATTGCGAAAAATCTTTTTACTTTATCTATTAAAAAATATCCCTTATTTATAAAGCCATACTTATTGTTAGCTGAAATTCTAAGCCTAGAGAATAGTTTTAAGGAAGCTTTGAAAATTCTTCTTTTGGCAAAGGGAATTGAACGAAATAACACAGATGTAGATTATAATTTATCAATTCTTTATAAAAAGAATAAACTATATAAAGAAGCACTTGAGTATATAAATAATGCTTTATTAATTTCCCCTAAAATAGAAATATATAAAATTTTAAAAGCTGATATTTTAATTGATAATTTTCAGAATCAAGAGGCAGAACAAATTTTAGGAAATTTAATTTTAGATAAAAATAATAATTTATATTTTCAAAAGGAACTATTGTTTTCAAGAATTTTTATTAATCAGAAGAATTATGTCCAAGCAGAAAAAACTTTATTAAAACTAAAAAACTTATTTAATAATCAACCCATTTTATTCCTTAATTTAAGTAATTTATATTTTAATAATAAAGAAATTAATAAAGGCATTAAAATTTCAAAAGAGGGTCTTAAGAAATTTCCAAATTTTATTCCATTAAAATTTAATTTGGCAGTGATGTATAGAAATTCCGGTCATTTAGATTCAGCAATAAATATGCATTTAGAGATCCTTGATAAGGATAAATTTAATTTCAATAGTTATTACGAACTATCAACCTTGTATAATTTTTCAAGTCATAAGGATCAATTAAATAATCTTTTAAGCATTGACATAGAAAATTTTACTCCAATACAAAAAATATATATTGGATTTTCAAAAGCAAATATCTACCACTCCAAAGGTGAATTTGAGAATAGTACATATTTTTTAAAAATAGCTAATGATGAAAAGCTAAAACTCCAACCATCGGATTTAACAAAAAAGTTAAATACAGGCGAAATATATAGGAATTTTAAATTTGAAAATCAAGAGGATTTAAATAAAAATTTGGACAATAATTGTTATTTATTTATTGTTGGAATGCCGAGGTGTGGAAGCACATTACTTGAAAGTATTTTAAGTCTTAATTCTGGAGTTACCGATTTAGGAGAAGTTTTCTTTTTAGAAGAATCTCTAAAAGAAACTGAAGATTTAAAAAAGATTTATGATACTTACAGCAAAAAAGTATTTGATATTAATTCATCTAATAATATATATACAGATAAAAATTTGTTTAACTTTTTATATTGTCCGATTATTTATAGATTTTTCCCAAATTCGAGAATTATACATTGCACGAGAAATCCGCTTGATAATGTCCTTTCCATTTATCGAACAAATTTTATAAATCAAAGTTTTTCGAGCTCATTAAATGATATCGCGAAATTGTATAAATATCATATGGAACTTATGGATGAGTACAAAACTCAATTTAGTTCGATTATTTATAGTTATGATCATGACCAAGTTGTACAAAATCCTGAGGACAGTATTCGTAAATTAATTGATTGGTTAAATTGGGAATGGGATGAGAAATATCTCTCACCTCAAAAAAATAAAAGAAATGTTTTTACTGCAAGTAGTGCTCAAGTTAGAAAAGAAATTAATAATCAATCAATTAATTATTGGGAAAAATATAAACAACTTTTAAAACCTTTACGTAGTTTATTCCCTACGTACGATTTATTAAATGGCTGATATTTTTTGCGATTAAGTAATTTTACCTTTAGAATTAAAAGTACAAATATTCTGTGTGAGGAATTTTTATGAAATTATTCAAGCAACTTCTTGTTGCCCCTGCAGCTTTAGGACTTTTAGCACCTATTTCTGCTAGCGCTTCTGAGGTTAATTTTGAGGCAATCTCAAGTTATTCTGGAGATGTTGTAGAGGTAGATTCAAACTCTTTTAAATCTTTATCTTCAAAAGAAACTCTTCTTTCAGGAGGAGAAGGTTTAGTTGATAGTCATGATCATGACGGATCCTTTTCAGAAACAACCACAGCATCTTTCGGTGTTGATTTCCTAGTTGGTGCAGTTGACGGATCTTCAGTAACTGAAAAAACAACATTCGACTACCAAATGGGTATCGGCTTAGAAACTAGCTTTACTGGCGAAGATTCATTAAGCGCAACTATCGATATAGGTAATGCTTCTTCTGCTGTAGGTGGTACTGATGGTTTGAACTTTGATGGAACTAGTGACGCTCTAAAACTTGATGGACTTACTTACACATTCCCAGTGGGTGGTGCAACTGTAATGGTTGGTGACAACACTGATATCAGTGCTGTTTACTCAGGTGCATGTGCATACAGCTCTTTCACTGATTATATGGGTAACTGTGGTACTGGTAATTCTGTTGGTGTTGGTGGTAAAGGAGTTACTGCAGCAATGTCTTACGCTTTTGACAGCGGTTTCACATTAGCTGGTGGTCTTTCTTCTGAACAAACTAAAGCTGATAGTACAGTACCTGGTATCTTAACCGAAGAAGGTATTGATATATTCGGTATTGAAGCTGCATACTCTGGAGATTCATACTCAGTTTCAGTTGCTTATTCTGATGCAGAATCAACAACTTACTGGGGAATCAACGGAACTTACGCTTTTGATTTTGCAACACTAAGTGCTGGTGTAGAATCTGCTGATGCTGATGGATCTGACACAGCAACAGGTTTCATGGTTGGTCTAAGTTTTGCTGAAGTTGGTCCTGGATCACTCGATATAGGTATGGGAACAGCAGCAAACTACACAAGTGCTGATACTGAGTACTACATTTATGAAGCATCATATGCTTATCCAGTAAATGATGGTATGACAATCACACCTGGTGTATTTGTTAGAGAACAATCAGGTGATGACCAAACTGGTATAGCAGTTAAAACATCATTTAGCTTCTAATTAATTTAATTAGAAATTAAAATCTACACACTAAAAGACCTGCCATAATGGCAGGTTTTTTAGTGTTGAAATAATTACAAATAAATTCGAAATGTTTTTGTATAAATATAAAAAAAATTGAATTTTATCTTATTAAAAGATCAATTATTAATTCTAAAAATAACAATCTTAATAACTTCATTTCACCATACTATTTATTTAGATATCATTTGGCTCTTGATGAAATTGTTAAGATTATTTTAAATGTCTTTAAGAAAACATTATTTTATATTTTGAGAACGTAATGCCTCCTATCTTTAAATGTTTAATTTGCAGAAATGATATTGAAAGATCTACAAAAGCTTTTTGGGTCAAAAAAGGACATTTATTGTGCTCCTCATGTTTAGATGATTTAGATAAAAAGCCAAAAAAAGATCTGAAATGATTAATTATTACAGGTTTACTATTATTGTTTTTGTATTTATTACCTAATGAATATTTAAAATAAAAAGCTAAATTGCAAAAATTAATAATAAGAATACAATTTTTTTAGTTTTCTAGTGTGTTCTTCTTATAGACGATAGTTGTGTTTTCAAGAAAAAATATGCAATAAACATGATTAATGCTGTTTAAAATTGAATAATATAAATCAAAAAGTAAATTTGTCTAACAAATTAATTTTTTAAAACCTTGACGACAAATTAGGTACAAACAACTTTTATTAATATAAAAAAAAAGTGACTCAAAAATATGGGTATTTTTGACGCCACTTTGTTTGAGATGTGTAATAAAGGTTTAGAACCAGCCTGGAATGATTTGACCAGTAGTTACATATGCACCAACTGCTGCGACAAATCCCAACATTGCTGCCCAACCATTAAAACGTTCTGCTTCAGGTGTCATGATAATTTTTGTAATTTATATTAATGATTGTAACAGTAAATATGAAGCTTTGTAAAGTCTTTTATATCTATTTAATTCCAAATACAATACAATTCAAGCAAAAATCACTTTAATTTACATAATTGATACAAATATGTATAACAAATAGTTATGTGTTCGTTCAGACGCTTTTTCGTTATGTGATGAAGAAATTCTTCGTTTTATAGAGCTGCTCTAATATTAATGTTTTTTCTAGACATTTTTAATACAGAATAAGACAGATATATTAGGTTTCTTGCAATTGATTTCTCCGTAGCCATCCTCTGGAGCGCTATAAACTTTAATTAAAACCGTCAATAATTTTGTTTGATATCTTCGTTAAGGTCCTGAAAAGACTCATTTGTTGCAAATATCTGATCTGTATTATCTTTAAAAGACCAGTCAATTATTAAAATTTAATAAACTAAAAAATGTACTTTTTTTATTAATTTTTAAAAATCTAATCTTTTAATTTCTTCTTCTTTATTTATGTAGACTCAATTTTTAAAATGTGGGTCGCCTGAGATTCGAACTCAGGACCAGCCGGTTAAAAGCCGGATGCTCTACCGCTGAGCTAGCGACCCATTTGTAAAATTGAGTACATATGAAATTATCCCTTTTTAAGGTAAAAAAAACAACTTTATATCCTAAGTTGAACAATTGAAATACAATTTTTTACGTTATAACATCAAAACTTTAAATTGCTCTCTTTATTTGCAATTGATAGGTAAAGTATTATATAAATAACTAAGTTTTTAAACATGTTAAGAGCCATTGTAGTTTTCGCCCCAATTATTGCCGCTTTAGCTTGGGTTGTATTTAATATCCAAAAACCTGCAAGAGAACAATTTAATAGAGACTTTTTGGGAAAGGATTAATTTGATTTGATAGATAAAGAAGTAATAGTAATAGGTGCAGGACTAGCTGGCTGTGAAGCGGCTTGGCAGATAGCTAATTCAGGTATAGCAGTAAAACTTGTTGAGATGAGACCCCTTCATTCAACTCCAGCCCACCATACGAATGAATTTGCGGAATTAGTTTGCAGTAACAGTTTTGGAGCTCTGAGCCCTGACAGGGCTGCAGGTCTACTTCAAGAAGAATTAAGAACTTTTAACTCTTTGATAATACAAACAGCTGATAAATTTTCTGTGCCCGCTGGGGGGGCTTTAGCTGTTGACAGATCCAAATTTAGTAAATCATTAACACAAACATTATCTGCTCATCCTCTTGTGGAAATAAGCAGGATTGAACAACTTGATCTACCAGATAAAAAAAATATTACTGTAATTGCAACAGGACCATTAACTTCAAATGAATTAGCTAATAAAATAAAAAACTTTACTGGTTTAGATTCTTGTCATTTTTTTGATGCAGCAAGTCCAATTATTTATGGCGAGACTATCGATCATGAAATTGTGTTTAAGGCAAGTAGATACGATAAAGGAGATCCAGCATATTTAAATTGTCCAATTGATAAATTGGAGTATTTAAATTTTAGAAATGCATTGATAAATGGAGAACAAGCCACTTTAAAAGATTTCGATAAAGAATCTGCAAATTTTTATGAAGGTTGCTTACCTATAGAGGAAATAGCTAGAAGGGGCATTGAAACGATGAGATATGGACCTTTGAAATCTATTGGCTTATGGAATCCAGATTGGGGGGATTTATTTGATAGGGAAAATAGATTAAAAAAAAGACCTCATGCAATTGTTCAATTAAGAAAGGAGGATCTTGAAGGTAAATTACTAAACATGGTTGGTTTTCAAACTAATCTCAAATGGTCAGAGCAAAAAAGAATATTTAGGATGATACCAGGCCTAGAAAAAGCTGAGTTTGCACGCTTTGGAGTAATGCATAGAAATACATTTTTAGAATCCCCTAAATTACTTCTGCCAACACTACAATTTTTGAAAAGAGAAACTCTTTTTGCCGCTGGTCAAATAACAGGCACAGAGGGATATGCCGCTGCTACTGCTGGAGGTTTGTTGGCTGGAATAAACGCCTCCTTGTTAGCCAAAAATAAAAGTCTAGTGACTTTTCCAAACGAATCAATGATTGGGTCTCTAATAAACTTCATTAGTAATAGAAATGAAATCATGTCTAATCAGAAAAAAAATAAATTTCAACCAATGCCTGCTTCATTTGGTTTAGTCCCAGAATTAACTAATAAAATAAAAGATAAAAAATTAAGATATAAGGCATATCAAGAAAGGTCGCTAAAGGAATTGCAATTATTTAAAAAAGTATTAGATGCATCTTTTAAAAATGATCAATTACTTGTTGAGATTAATTAAAATAAATTATTCATGAAATCAAAAATGAAATCAAATAAAGAAAATTTCGATGTAATTATTGTTGGTTCAGGTATAGGAGGTTTAGTAACAGCATCACAATTAGCTGCTAAGGGAGCCAAAGTACTCGTTCTTGAAAAATATATTATTCCAGGGGGAAGTGGAGGTTCATTTAAAAGAAAGGGTTATACTTTCGATGTTGGCGCTTCAATGATTTTTGGGTTTGGAGAGAAAGGTTATACAAATTTGTTAACTCGTGCTTTAAAAGATGTAAATGAGAAATGTGAAACTATTCCTGATCCCGTTCAACTTGAATATCATCTCCCAAATAAACTTAGTATTTCTGTAGATAAAAGTTATCAAAAATTTATTAGTAAATTATCAGCACGTTTTCCTGATGAGAAGGAGGGTATAAGTAAGTTTTATGGAACTTGTAAAAAGGTTTTTAATTGTTTAGATTCCATGCCTTTATTATCAATAGAGGATCCTAGTTATCTTTTTAAGGTATTCTTTAAAGCGCCATTATCCTGCTTAGGTTTGGCTAGATGGCTTCCAATAAATGCAGGAGATGTTGCAAGAAAGTTTATTAAGGATCCTGAACTTTTAAAATTTATTGATATTGAGTGTTTTTGTTGGTCAGTAATGCCTGCCCTTAAAACTCCTATGATCAATGCTGGAATGGTTTTTACTGATAGACATGCTGGAGGAATTAATTATCCAAAAGGTGGTGTTGGCAAGATTGCAGAAAAATTAGTTTCTGGGTTGGAAAGACTTGGAAGTAAAATACGTTATAGAGCTAATGTGACTGAAATACTATTAAAAGATGGAAAGGCAGTAGGAGTAAAGCTTTTAAATGGAGAAGAAATTTACTCAAATATTGTTGTATCCAATTCTACAAGATGGGATACTTTTGGGCTTAATCATCTTAAAAAAGGATTAATTAAAAGTGATCAAGTACCAAAAAGTGAAAATAAGTGGTCTGAAACTTATAAGCCTTCTCCATCTTTCGTCTCAATTCATCTTGGAGTTATAAAAGATTTAATAAATAAAGACTTTAATTGTCATCATATAATTGTTGAGAATTGGGACGAATTAGAAAATGAAAAAGGGGTGATTTTCATCTCTATACCTACATTACTAGATCCGTCCTTAGCTCCAGAAGGTAAACATATTATCCATGCATTTACTCCTTCATCAATCGAAGAATGGGAGAACCTCTCACGAGAAGATTATCTTAAAAAGAAGCAAGTTTATTATTCATTTCTTATAGAAAAAATTTCTAAAATAATTCCTAAATTAGATCAAAATATTGATCATAAAGAGATAGGCACTCCAAGAACCCATAGAAAATTTCTTGGAAGATTCGAAGGCAGTTATGGACCAATTCCTAATAAAAAATTGCTTGGATTACTTCCTATGCCATTTAATACTACAAAAATTAAAAACCTTTATTGCGTTGGAGATTCATGTTTTCCAGGACAAGGTCTTAATGCAGTTGCTTTTAGTGGTTATGCTTGCGCTCATAAAATTGGATCAAAATTAAATATAAATAGTTTTAATTTACCAGACTAAAAAGATAAATCAGATGGCAGAAAAATTCAAAACTCTTTTTTTTGTTAAAAGTTCTTTGATTTCACTATATTTAGCACTCACATTTCCTATCCCATTTATTTCAAGTGAAAATTTAAAAATATTCTCAATAATAACTTTTGCCTTTGGTTTACTTTTGATTATCAATATTACAAATGATTATGTGGATACCTGTGATAAAAAAATTTCTTATAAAACAAGCTTTATTTCTAAAATATTTGGAAAAAAAGATTGGGAAATTTTGTGGAAAGATATTAAATTTATTAAATCTTTGCCAACCAGCCAAGGAAGTAATGTACATTATTTTATTAGTAATAAAAGTGAAAGTTATCTTGTTCCGCAAAGGGTTGAAAATTTTGAAAGGTTTGTATTTATAATTGAGGATAAGACAAAATTAAATATCGATAAATTATCATACATTTCACCCTTATGGACATATAAAATACTAACTTACTTGTCAATATTGATGTTTATGGGCGAAATAATAGCTTTTACAATTTAAATATTATCAATACTAAATCTATATCCTTGCTGTCGAACTGTTGTAATGCCTCCTCCTTCTCCTAATCCTGCTTGCTCTAGTTTTCTACGCAATGTCAGAACTTGAGTATCTACAGATCTTGGTCCTCCGCTAAATGGCGGCCATGCCAATCTTAGAAGCTCTTGGCGACTTCGGACCATACCAGGAGGCATAAGTAAAGCACAAAGCAAAGCAAACTCTCTAGGGCTCAATTCTACGGGCTTCTCGCTTAAAGTTACTTGCCTTAAAAGTAAATGAACTTCTAAAGGACCTACTGCAACTTTCTCCTGTAAACCTATACGACCCCTCTTTAGTAGAGTTCTGCATCTTGCGGCTAATTCCTCTAATCCAAAAGGTTTTCTTAGAACATCATCAGCCCCCTCATCCAATAAGCTAACTAATGGTTCTACCCCAGATCTCGCTGTTAGAACAATAACTGAGCAACCCAATTGCTGAGCTAACCTCATTGCAGTATTTTGTTCTAATATCTCGGCACTGACAAGTAAGTCAGGAGACTGCTCTCTGCATAAGTCAACAGCTTCAACAGCAGATCCTACGGCGGCTGCTAAATGACCGTCTTGACGAAGTCTTTGTACTAAGACTGTTCTTAGTGTGGGGTGAGGTTCAACAACAAGAACTCTCGAAGGTGTTTGAGAGGTCGAAGGCAATTGGGAGCTGCCAGGAGCTGAAGCTAAGATTTGCTCAGTTGATTGCATTCTTAATTACTGTTTGGCCAGGCAATTTTTAATCATCCTTAATAAGGTATAACAAATGCTAAATAAAAATCAGAATCTATCAAATTATGACATCATTTGAAAATCCAGTAGCAATTCGCCATTTTCAATCAATATGCGATAGTTGCCAAGACCTAGTAACTAGATTTCATACACCCTCAGACTTGAAATTATATAGTGATGGTTATCTCCAAGCCTTAAGGAATTGCAACAGTTTAGAGCTAAAAGATCAAGAGAAATTAGAAAGATTAATTGATAGATGGATATTAGATCCGTCCAGTTTTATAAATCCAGATGGCGATGAAAATAAAGGTTTTTTTGATAAAAAAAAGATTTAAAATATTAATTTTTATTAACTAAATTTAGTATTTATACTTAGTAAATATTTTAAGAAGCTAATGCAATCTCGATCTTTTCTTTTAATGTTCCTGAGTTATACATCTCGATCAGAATATCTGAACCACCTAAGAATTCTCCTTTTAAATAAACTTGAGGAATTGTTGGCCATTCCGAGTACTCTTTAATACCTTCCCTTATTTCAAAATCACTTAAGACATCAAATGTATTAAATGCCACTCCAAGTGAATTAAGAATTTGTACTACATTATTAGAAAACCCACATTGAGGCATTAATTTATTTCCTTTCATAAAGACCATAACTGGATTAGAGTCGATAAGATTTTGAATTTTATTTTTAGTAGTGTTTTCCATAATTTAATTAGGGGTTTCTGTTTTTAGTGCTAACGCATGGATAGCCTCTGAAGCTAATTCTTCTTTTAGTGCAGAATAGACTAGTTGATGTTGCTTAACTAATGATAATCCATTAAATTCAGATGAAATTACAGTTACTTGCAAATGATCATTACCTTTTAGATTCTCAACATAAACTTCAGAATCAACTATTTTTTGCTTTATTAAGTTAATTACTTCACTTTTAGTAGCCATTATTTATTCCTATAATCCTTTGTAGGGCGTTTCAACAAAACCAAGTTGAACCAAATCTTTATAAGCTTCTTTACCTTCTGGGCTAGTAGGTGACATTAACCTGATTATTTCTACAAGTAAAGGTACAGCGACTTCAGGTTGATTTTTACTTTTATATACCGAAGCTAATCTTCCATTTGATTCTGCCCAAATTTGTAATGACTTCTTACCTTTTTCTGCCATCTCTCTTGGGATCCTTGCATCTAACCCTTGAAACGAACCATTTAAATCCCCGTAAAATCCTGCTAGTTGTTTTGCTAAATTTCTTGCTTTGTCAAAAGAATCTTTAGCTTTATCAAAATCACCAGATTTTATTAGATTATCTCCTTCTCTTAAGAAGGCTTGTACGTTTGTAATTGAAAGTTTTTTATTAGTACTTGAAAGAATTTTATAATTATTTGGATCATCGCTATCTGCATAAACAGTATTAGCAGGGGAAAATATTCCTAAAGATATAAAAATAATCGGAATTAACTTTAAGACTCTCATGTTGTCGTATTTGTTAATTTCAATACTAACTGATAATGGAATCATCGACCGACTATTTTTAATGCTTTGTTTTCTGCTGCGGTCATTTTTTCGTGCAATATTTCATTAAATTCATTTATAGAAAAGTTTATATTTTCACTAATAATTAAAGGCTCCCCAAAACATAAAGAAACATTACTTCTAAACTTTGGATTTACCTCACTGTAAGCTATTCCGATAGGAATTATAGTTATAGATTTTGCCTTTTTTCTTGCTAATCTGGCTAATCTAAAGAGTCCTTCTTTTAGGACAATTTTTTTTCCATATTTATTAATTTTTCCTTCTGGAAAAACAACTAACTGCCTTTTTTTGACGATTAGATTTACAGCATATCGCAAGACAGCAAGAGAGGGAGATGATTGATTTATTGAAAAACAACCAAGTCTTCTTAAAAACCAACCCTGAATTCCATTCATCTCAGATTTTGTGACCATAAATCTACAATCCTTTTTGGTAACTCTCCTACCCATCGCCATAGTAAGAATTAATCCATCCCACCTCGATCTATGGGTTGGGGCTAAAATAACCGAACTGTTATAGGGAATTAGAAACTTATTATTAATTATTTTCTTTTTTTTAAAAAATATTTTCATAACAATATCTTGGGTTATAAACATTGCAATAAGGCCCAAAAAAGGGTTAATTTCATGGCAAATATTATTAGTTTTATTTTTCAAATTCAATTTACTTTATATTAATAAATTATAGGATTGTAATTTTTTATTAGCTAGGATTAGGCTGTTAGTAAATTGTCTAAATCAAAGAGTTATCAATTTATGGCAACTTTAGGGGTAAATATAGATCATATTGCAAATGTCAGGCAGGCTAGGCAGACTATAGAACCAGATCCTGTTCAATTCGCTTTTTTAGCAGAATTAGGCGGTGCTGATTCCATAACAGTTCACTTAAGAGAAGATAGAAGGCATATACAAGATCGAGATATATATCTTTTGAAAGATACTATTAAAACCAAACTTAATCTAGAAATGGCAGCGACTGAAGAAATGTTGAGAATTTCTAAAAAGTTACTTCCAGATTATGTAACACTTGTACCAGAAAAAAGAAAAGAAATCACTACAGAAGGTGGTTTGGATGTTAAAAATAATGAGAAATACCTTAAAGAATACGTTAATAGTTTAAAAAGTTCCAATATTGAAGTAAGCGCATTTATAGATCCTGCAAATGATCAGATTAATTCTTCAGGAGAAATAGGATTTGATTTTATAGAATTACATACTGGTAAATATGCTGATTTAAAAGGACAAGATCAATATGTAGAGCTTCAAAAAATTATTGAATCTTCTTATTATGCCGAAGATATTGGATTAGTCGTTAATGCTGGGCATGGACTGAATTATCAAAATGTAAAAAAGATTGCATCAATTAACAATATGAATGAGTTAAACATTGGACATAGTATTGTTTCAAGGGCTTTAGCGGTAGGTCTAGAAAGAGCTGTACGCGAAATGAAGACTCTAATTTCAATAAATTAATTATTTAAAATGACAACTTATTTTTTCGTTGCAGCAAGTGAAAAATTTTTAACAGTTGAAGAACCTCTTGAAGAGATCTTAAAAGAAAGGATCCGAAACTATAAAGAAAACAAAAAGGAAATAGATTTTTGGCTTTTAAAGAATCCATCTTTTTTGAAATCTTCAGCATTTTTAGATTTATCTAAAAAAATCCCTAATACTCCAGCCGCCGTTATCTCTACAGATAAAAAGTTTATTACATTCTTAAAGCTTCGCTTAGAATTTGTTGCTGTAGGAGAATTTGAATGCCCTAATAGCGAAATTAATGACCCTCTTAAAGTTGAGTAAAAAAGAATAAAAGAAAATTGCTTAATATTTATAAATCAAACAAAATTGAAGTTATTACTGAGCTATTAGCAAAAGAATTAATAATTAGCCCCCCTTTAATAACAGAAAAACTAGATATAGCAGTTCCTAATTATTTTTTAGGAAAGTGGTTGTGGGACCAAATAACAATAAGTAATCAAATAAGTGCTCTCTATGAATTTAAGACCATATCAAGTTATACCGAAGCATTATTAACAAAAATTTTCCCTGCAATTAATATGGGAGTATGGAATTTTGATTCAATAAAATGGGGAATTATAGATTCATTTGAGGAATTAAACAGCTATAAAGAATCATTACCGCTAAGTAATTGGATTAATAAATACTTAAATAATAAAAAGCTAATCGATGGGGATATTCACAACTTATCAAAAAAGATTGCAAATAATTTTATTGAGTATTTAATTTTCAGGCCTGAGATGATAGCTAATTGGCATAGATATGAGTTGAGTTCACGAAATCTTTTTAATAATTTAAATTCAAATGAATATTGGCAACCAATTTTATATAAATTACTTGAGAAAAAAATGACCGAGAAACCTTCATGTTTATTCATGATTGACATAATAAATAATATTAAAAAAATACATAATGAAGAAAATCTATTACCTAGACAAATATATATTATTTCTGATAATAATTTATCAAGATTACATGTTAGCTTTTATTCTAAATTAGCAGAATTTACTAAGGTTAATTTATACTTACTCTCTGCTGGAGATAATTTGTGGAATAGAATAAATTCTCTTGAGGGAGAGGTTGATTTTAGTTCTATTGAGAGCAAATTTAATTTAAATAGTTCAAATATCGAAAAAATTTTTGGCAAATTTGGAGCTAATTATCAGAAATTAATTGAGGAAACTTCTAATATTGAAAATATAAAAATAAACAATAATTCAATATATATTGATCCAACGTTTAGTTTTACAAGTGAGAAAGATATACCTTTGATTAATCAAATTCAGAAAAGATTAATTGATAATAGTCAAGATGATTTTTTGATAAATGAAAAGGATGAGTCAATTATTTTTAGGGAGCATTTTAATCAATTAAGTCAATTAGAGTATGTAAGAAATAAAGTCATAGAAATATTAGAAGCTTGCGATGATGTTAAATACAGTGATATCGCTATAGTATCTCCTCAAACTAGTTTAATAAAACCTTATCTTAAGTATATTTTTAATAATGAATTAATAAACGGACAAAAGCTACCTCATTTATTTCTTGAAGATAATTATGAGGATTCTTCAAATGTATATAATTTCTTACTTGATATTATTGAATTAGCAAATGAGAAAATTACGCTTGAAAAAATAGAATATTTCCTTTCTAAAAAAGTTAATCAGAATATTTTTGATTTTGATATTGATGAGAAAAATGAAATTATTTTAATATTAAATGAAGTTGGTTTTCATTGGGGATTAGATACTAACGAAAGGTTGGGTGAAGAAAAAAATACTTTAGAGTGGTGTATAAATAGAATTACTTTAGGTCTAGTTTATGATGAAGAATTTAGTTTAAATAATTCTAACCTTAAATCATTTACCCCTAAGAATTCAAGCTTGGACTTGAATAAATGGGTTAAAATTTTAGTTCAATTAAAACAATATATTAATTTACTAAGAGGATCTTTTAATTATTCAGATTGGGTTAAAAAGATTAAATTTATACTTAAAAAAATTAGAAATTTTAATGAGAATTTCAATTTAGATATATATGAAATAAATAGAATTCTTGATAATTATTTAATATCTTCAACATCTGATCAAGTAATTGTGTTGAATGTTTTTAGAGAAATATTAATTACATGTATAAATAAACTTAACTATAGAAATCAATCTTATATAAATAAGATATTAGTTAGTGATATTGAGAAGGTTAGGCTAATTCCTCGTAAGATTATTTTCCTACTTAATATGAATAGTTTTTATTATCCAAGATTATCTAGTAATGAAAATATAAATTTGCTAACTAAAAAATACCTTCTTGGGGATCCATCTATTTTTGATAGAGAAAAATACTTTTTCCTAGAGTTATTAATTTCCTGTAGAAAGCAACTTATAGTTTCTTGGGTTAATAATGATAAAGATAATAAAATATTAGATATTTCCTTCCCTATTAAGGAACTAATAAACTATTTAGAGAGCTTTTTATCTGTAAAACAAAGAAAGTCCATAATCAAATACTTTGATTATGAGAAAGAAGAAGTTGATAATCCTAATAATAGTAATTTTTTAAAAAGTCAATATTCTTTATTAAATAAAATAGATTGGGAAGAAAAAATTTATAAATGTAAAGACTTTAAATTATCTGAATTGATTTATTGGTTTAAAGCTCCTCAGCTTTATTGGCTCAATAAAAAGAATATTTCTCCTAAAGGAATATTTAATCATCATCCAGATGAAGAGTATGTAAGTAATTTGCAGAAATTTAAACTAGTTACTAAAGTTATTCAGAAACTAGAAATTGATAATTATGACATTATTGATGAATTAAAAAATTTAAATATAAACGAACAATTTCTTGAAAATGGAATTATTGCGCCAAGAAATAGTATTTTTACAAAAGAAAAAGAGATACAAAATCTGTTAGGAAGTTTAGTTGAAAATTTGAGTAATGATAAAAATATAAAAAGAGTTTACGTTAAATCAAATTCAAATAAAGAAGAATATTTCATTTCTGATAATGTTGTGATTGAATTGATTCATTCCAAACTTAGTTTGAAAAGTTTGTCAGAAGCTTGGATTAAGTTACTCTTTATTTCTTCTTTAGAAAAGAGGATAACAAAGACAAAAGTAATTTTTAGAAAAGAAAATCAATATAAATCAGAAATTCTTCAAACACCAGGCCAACTCCAATCAAAGAAAATATTAGAAGAATATATAAATATTTTTAAGAATTACTCTGATAAATGTTTACCTCTCCCTCCAGAAAGTACATATAAATATGTAGAAGCAAAAAAGCTATTGAAAAATGAAAAAAAAGCTTTTTCTGATAAATGGATAGGGAATAAAACATTTACCAAAGGAGAAAGAGATAATAGTGTAATTCAAATGTGTTTTGGAAATAAAAAAGAAGGAGACTTCTTTTTTGGAAATGATAAATTTGATGATTTATCTTTCAGATTATATGGCCCTTTATTTGAGGCATTAAAAAATAAATAATGTATAAATTAAAGTTGAAAAGATTTTTTAAGAAATCTTATGAATTTTCCCTAGTTCTTTTTCAGTTCTTCATCATTATTCTTCATTTTATTCATTTGGAATTTATTCCTAAGAAAGAAATAATGCAAGTTAATTTTTTATTTAGTTTTGTGGGTTTCTTACTCATCATAATCTCAACAATTGTCATGTTGATTTCAATTAAAGACTTAGGTAGAAATTTATCTCCTTTCCCAAGACCTATAGTCAATGGCAATCTAACTACTTCAGGCATTTATAGTTTCATTAGACATCCTATGTATTATTCTTTAATACTGATATCTTTTGGTTTTTTTATTACTAAATTATCTTTTTATCATTTATTTTTAACAATAAGTCTTGCTTTAATAATTAAATTAAAGATAATTTTAGAAGAGAACTATTTAAATAAAAAATTTAAAAATTATTTTATTTATACAGATAAGGTTAAATATTAACTTAAATAAGATATGGATATTAACAAAATTAAATTAGATAATAATTTTAAATTAATAGAAGCAAGTGCAGGAACTGGAAAAAGCTTTACTTTGGCTCACTTAGTTTTAAGAAATGTATTGGAGAAAAAGATCAAATCAGAGGAAATACTTTTATTAAGTTTCACGAAAAATACATGTATAGAATTAAGAGATAAAATACTTTCAAGATTTTGTAAACTCAAATTATTTTTACAGAATCCCGAAGAAACTGAATTAGATAATACTCTTTTAGAATGGTATAAAAACTTTCAAAAGGAGGAAACGAATCCGAAAAAAATAATATTTGATATTGATAATTTTATTAATACTATTTATAAACTAAAAGTAACTACGTTCCATGCTTTTTGCAATAATATTTTAGAGGAATTTAGTATAGATATAGGCTCAGCACAAGATCCATTTATTGAAAATAATATAGATAATTTATACCAAGATATAATCGATGATTTATGGATTGAGCAATTTCAAAATCTTGATCCAGAAATAATTTCTGCAGTTAATCAAAAAAAAATAAGTTCTATATATGGAAGTAAAATTAATAAATCATTTTTTGTTGAAATTTTAAAAAATATTGATCAAGAAAATATTTGCAAATTTGAAATAATAAATAAATATAAGAATATTGATATATCAAGTTATTTAAAAGAATTTTTACATATAAATTGGAAAGCGTTTTGTGTTGAATGGAATAATAATGGGGAGGAATTATATCTTAAACTTATTTCATTAGGGAAATTAATAAAGGAAATTGGATGCAAAAGTCAGGTATATTCGTCCAAGCCAAGAAACAATAAGTTTAATCAAATAACTGAATGGATAGAAGATATTAATAAAAGACTTAATTCAGAAGATATAAGTCAACTTTTATATGAGATTTCAAATGAAGATCTTTTATTTAAATATTTTTATAATAAAAATATCAATAAAGAAATAAATAAATTTGATCTAAGTCTAGATTTTAGTAGGTTTAAATTACTTCAAGATAAAATTTATAAAATTAAAGAAGGCTTTTATACTGAATTTGTAAGAATATTTATTCAATTAGCTTATATAAAACTAATTACCTTAAAAAGAAGTTTATCTATTTTTAATTTTAATGATCTTATAAAGACTGTTGAGAAAAAATATCTAGGATCAGATCTTACCAATGATAAAAGTCTTTCAGAAATTCAAAATAGATTTAAATGTGTTCTAGTGGATGAGTTTCAAGATACAGATAATATTCAGTGGAGCATAATAAAAAAATTCTTTTATACAAATAATCACTTTTTACTTTGCGTTGGAGATCCAAAGCAGGCTATTTATAAATTTAGAGGTGGAGATATTGAAACTTATTTAGAGGCTAAATCTGATGCCATTGAAGTTTTTAGTCTTACAAATAACTTTAGATCTTCAAATAAATTACTTGATGTTATTAATAATCTATATAAAAATGGACTTAGAGAATCAAAACTTGAATATAATAATTTAAACTCTAAACTTAATAAAAGTTTTAATCATAAATTTGATTTTAAGAATGTATTTGAAATTGTAGAATTTTCAAGCAAAGAAGTTGATATTGAAGATCTTGTCACTAAATATATAGTTAGTTTTCTTTTAAATAATAATGAAATTGATATTAATAAAATTTCAATTCTTACCTTGTATAATTCTCAATGTTTAGAATTAAAAAATAAATTAATAAAGTTAAATATACCGTGCCAGATTAAAAATAAAAAAAATATCTTTGATACTGAAGCCAGTACTCTATTAGTCTTATTTATTGAATCTATATTATATCCAAGGCGTTATAGGAATATAAGTTTGTTGGCTACTTCTAAATTTATAGAAATGGATATGGCAGAATTAATTGATCATCAAATTAGTAAAAAAATTGAAATTTTAACTAATCGATGTATTTCATGGTCTTTGGAATTAAAAGAGAAAGGATTTTTAACCCTTGTTAATGAACTCATTATTAATTACAAGTCATCCTCAATTATATTTGATGCAGATTTATACTCGAATCTATTTCAATTGTCAGAGATAATTGAAATAGAATTAATCAATAATCAATTTAATCTAAATAAAGTATTTAAGTGGTATCTAAACCAATTAGATGATTCTTTAAGGAGTTGTACTGGAGACGATTATTTTACAAAAGATTATAATCTTCAAAATGGAATTAATCTTTCGACAATTCATAATAGTAAGGGACTTGAATATGAAATAGTTTTATGTCCCTACTTATCTATTATTTCCAACAAATCAAATAAAACCAAAGGTCCAATCTGGAAATCAAATTTGGATAGGTCTATCTATATCAATATTTCTAATAATTACAGTAAGGTAGAAGATTTTAAATTAATAGAAGAAAGAGATTTATTTAAAGAAAGTGAAAGATTGATTTATGTGGCTCTTACCAGGAGTAAATATAAGCTCATTATCTTTAATGATATTAATAATACAAATAATATTATTAATAATGATTTATTACCTAACCTAGAAAATATTAATTTTCATAAATCTAAAATTGAACATAAAATAGAGGCAATAAATATTAGAGAAATATCTAATAAATTTAATTTTAATGGTTTGAAGAATAATCTTTGGAAAATAAATAAAGTTAATACAAAAAAACCTAAAAAAATTCCTTCTGAAGAAGTTATTTCTTTCTCAAGTTATTCCTCATGGATTAGTAAAGAAAAAAAAACAGACTATGCTTCCAATCAATACAAGGATTATGAAGATAATATCTCAATTCTTAATAATTACCAAGATACTAATTTAGAAAAATCAAAAAATTGTCCCAAATACTTAACTCTCTCCAATCCCTTAAGTGATTTTCCTAAAGGTACTATTGCTGGTACATGTTTGCATAAAATAATAGAGAGATTTGATTTTCAAAATGATAACAACGATAAATTACTTGATTTAATTAAAGAAGAATTAAATTTCTTTCAAATTGATACTTCTTTAGCATTAAATGTAAGAGAAGGTATATTGCGAATCATTAACGTCTCGCTTGGAAGGAAATTATTAAATAAAAAATTAATTGATATCTCTTCAAATAATATTCTAAAAGAGGTTAAGTACAATTTAACACTTTCTCATAATGGAAAAAATATTAATTCATATGATATTTCTAAATGCTTTCTATTGGATCAAGAATTTGAATTTGGTAAAAGCTACTCAAACAAAATTAATGATCTACAAATTCTAAATAAAGGTTTTCACTCAGGTTGTATTGACTGTGTAGTCCCTATTGGTAATACGTTAGAGGATAGTAAATGGTGGGTAATCGATTGGAAAAGTAATTTTATTTCTGGAAGCGAAAATAGTGATTGTTTACCTGGAAACTATAACTATGAAAATATGAAAGAAGAAATGATTAAACATCATTACCCATTGCAATCTCATCTTTATCTATTGGCATTACATAGATTATTAAAGTGGAGATTAAAAAATTATCAACCTAATCTTCATCTTGGAGGATATGTATATTTATTTTTAAAGGGATTGCCTGACAAAAAGTTGTTTGAAAAATCTGTTGAGAAAGATATTTCTCCAGGAGTTTTTATTGGCCAGGCTCCTATAAATAGAATTAATTATTTAGATAAACTTTTTTAGAATGAATCATACTAATTTGGATATAGAAGCATTTCAATATAATCATATATTTAATCTCCTCCAGGATATTTTTGGATTTAATGAAATAAAAGATGGAGATTTCGTAAAAGATACTTTAAAAATATTATTAGAATTTGAGAAAAATGGTGAAACTATTGTAGAAGTTGATAAAAGGTTAATATTATTTGATTTATTAAAAGATGGATGGCCTAATGAACATTTAAAAGTTCTCAAAGATTTAGGATTGTTAAACTCCTTTAATTCCCCATTTATATTTAGTGATAGGAAATTATCATTAGCAAAATGGTCTGGAAAGATAAATAGAGTTATAAATATCTTCTTAAAGAAAATAGATAAAATCCCAATAAAAATAAATGATGATAATAAACTTCATCAAATTAAAAATATTTTTAAAAGTTCAAATTTAGTATTTCTGCAAGGAGGACCAGGAACAGGCAAAACAACTTTAATTATAAAATTTATATTAAATTCTTTAAAAAGTGACAGTTTTTTAAATATAGGACTCGCAGCACCTACTGGAAAAGCTACCTCTAGACTAAAAGAATCTCTTAATGAACAAAAAGATATAATTTTTAGTAAAAGTCTTGATCAAATAGAATGTCAAACTTTACATAAATGGATTTTTAATTCTGAACATAAAGCTATTAAATTAAAATTTAAATTAAAGGAATTAGATATTTTTATTATTGATGAAATGTCAATGGTAAATATTGATATTATTGAATTGATTTTAGATTTATTAGCTAAAGATTGTAAAATAATCCTAGTTGGTGATAAAAATCAATTACCTCCAGTAAAAAATTCCTCTATTTGGAATTATTTATTCGAATATTCTAATAATGAGGTAATCAAATCTTGTATAGTAAATCTCAATAAAACTTATAGAAATAGTGGTGATATTGAATTACTTAGTAATCTTATTTTTAATCCTACAGATTCCTTATTTAAGAAAAAGATAAAAGAATTAGAAAATGATAAAAAATCAAAAGAAGCTAATATCTTAAAAAGCATTAATAAGAATATTCCTCTAAGATTATTAAATGAAATTAAAGATTACATTAATAAATTACGAATTTCAACATCAAACTTAAGTAAAAAAGAATATATCTTTCAAAAAACATTTGGAGATTTAATGAGCCATGAAAAAGACTTAATAAATAATATTTTTACAGATTTACAAAGTCACCTTATCCTTTGTGAGAAGAATACTGGGACATGGAGCGTTGAGAATATAAATGATATTGTTTTAGGCCAGAGAAAACCTTATGACTTTACTAGCCTTGAAGAAGGGATCCCCATAATGTGTACTGAAAATAATAACGAACTCGGAATTTCAAATGGAGATATTGGAGTCCTAATAGGAAAAAATGAAAACCGGAAATTTCTATTTAGGAAATTTAATGAAAATAATGATCTTGTAGTTGACTTTATTGAACCATCAACTCTTGATAATGTCGTGCCAGCAATTGCTATCACTATTCATAAATCTCAAGGAAGCGAATCTGAAAAAGTAAGTATTTTGTGGACCCAAAAATCTCAAATTAACAATTACAAGGAAGGTCTGAAAGAAAGCAAATTAATTTTCTTTAGAGATAGTTATGAAAAGAGATTACTATATACCGCAATTACAAGAGCAAAGAATTTTCTGGATATTTATTTTCTTAATTAAGTTTTTATTTCGTGAAATCAGAGTTATCTTTACCTCCAGATGTTAGATTAGTGATTCGGCTCTGAAAGGCTAGTCAACAATTTAATATTCTTTAGATAAATGTTGAATGCCTGATCAGTAGATAATCAGGCATTTTAATGGCTTCAAATAAAGACAATCAATTAGTAGAAAAAAATGACGATAATTTGGGGGTAGAAAATATTTCTAATAATCCTTCAATTCAATCAGAACAAAAATTAGAAGTTACCGAAGATGAAATTTCTTTTAAAGAAGAGGATATTGATAATGGATTTGCTTGCTTTGGGTTTAATAAATTAATATTAAATTCATTAGAAAGTAAAGGATATAAAACACCTACACCTATACAAAAAGCAGCAATTCCAGAATTAATGCTTGGAAGAGATTTGTTAGGACAAGCTCAGACTGGTACAGGTAAAACAGCAGCCTTTGCTCTCCCATTAATAGAAAAGCTTGAAAATAATAAAGAATCAAACGCTAAAGTTTTGGTTATGACCCCAACAAGAGAGTTGGCTACTCAAGTAGCAGATTCTTTTAAAAGTTATAGTGCTGAATCAACTAATTTAAGGACATTAGCAATATATGGAGGAACTGATTTTAGGAATCAAATCTCATCACTTAAAAGAAAGACAGACATTGTCGTTGGAACTCCTGGAAGAATAATGGATCATATAAGACAAGGAACTTTTAAGATCAATAACATAAGTTGTCTTGTTCTTGATGAGGCAGATGAAATGTTAAAAATGGGATTCCTTGAAGATATTGAATGGATTATAGATAAACTTCCAGAAAATAAACAAATGGTTTTGTTTTCTGCAACAATGCCAAATGAGATAAGAAACATAGCAAAAAAATATCTAAATGAACCAGCTGAAATACTCATTAAAAGCGTTAAACAAGAAACTCAATTAATTACTCAAAAATATATTAATGTTCAAAGGCACCATAAGTTAGATGCTCTAAAAAGAATATTAGAAATAACGAATGAAGGAGTAATAATATTTGTGAGGACTAAACTACTTACTACCTCAATTGCGGAAGCTCTAGAAAACTCAGGTCATAGTGTAGCTGTTCTTAATGGTGACATCCCACAAAATCAAAGAGAAAATACAGTTGATAGATTAAAAAAAGGATTTATTGATATTCTTGTTGCCACTGATGTCGCTGCTAGAGGCCTAGATGTTGAAAGGATTAAACTTGTTATTAATTACGATTTTCCTTTTGATAAGGAAACATATACTCATAGAATCGGTAGAACAGGGAGGGCAGGTAGGTCTGGGGAAGCAATTTTATTTGTAAATCAAAGAGAAAAACATTTTCTTAGGAATTTAGAAAATTCAACAAGAAATAAAATAGAAGAAATTGAGATACCTAATAATAAAATAATTAATGAAAAAAGAATGGGTAAATTAATTACAAATTTGAATGAAAGTTCTTTAGATCAGGAAAATAATGAAGAAAAAAAAGCTTTGATGATCGATATTCTGGATACCCTAAGAGAAAAGCATTCTATGGAAGATTCAAATATAGCAATGGCAGCTATTAATTTAGCAATAGGTAATAAATCTTTCTTTATTAACGAAGACGAGTCTTGGCTTTATAGACAAAATAATTCTGATCGTAATAGATCAAATAGAAATGGAAATAATCGTATGAGAAATACAAATAGAAGAAATAATTATCAAAATGATTCTTTTGAAACCTATAAATTTAATTTTGGCAAAATGGACAGAGTTAGAGTAGCAAATATTATTTCTTCTATTTGTACGTCTACAAATATTAATGGAAGATCGATTGGAAAGATACAAATATTTAATGAGTACAGCTTGGTAGATTTACCAAGAGATTTACATGGTGAAGTTAGGAACAAACTAAAAAATTTAAGAATAAGGAATTAATTTTGGATCATGGGTTCTATTACAAAACATTTTGTACTAGGAAGTTTTTTTCTTTTGTTCGGATTTTTAAATTCTGAATATTTAGCAAATACAAAAAATAATTCAATTATAAATTTGTTTTGTATTGAAAGTTTTAAGTTGGAAATGTTAAAAGCGAATTTAAATTATGACGAAGAAATTGCTAAAGATACTTGTAATTGCTACTTTGAAAAATTTAGAAAAGGTACTAGTCATCAAAATTCAATTAATGAATGTAAGTTAGAAACTAAGAAAAAATTTAAATTATAATAAAACAACAATGAGATTTATAAATAATAAAAATCCTATAGTTAGGCTTTATCTAAATTTAAGAGAGGAAAGGAGTCTACTTTTATTTGCTTTTTTAAGTTCAATAATAAATAAAATCTTAGATTTAGCTCCTCCAGTAATTATTGGGCTTGCTGTAGATATTGTAGTAAAAGAACAGAATTCTTGGATTGCTAGTTTAGGGATAAAGGAAGTGCCAAACCAATTAATATTTCTTGCATTTGCTTCTGGGATAGTGTGGTCAGCAGAATCTTTCTTTGAATATTTATACTCAGTTTTATGGAGAAATTTAGCCCAAATATCACAACATAAATTGAGAATAAAGGCTTATAAGCATATTCAAGAACTAGATATGGCTTTCTTTGAAAACGATAATACGGGAAGACTACTTTCGATATTAAATGATGATGTAAATCAACTCGAGAGGTTTCTTGATCAAGGCGCTAATCAACTTATTCAATTATTTATTACGGTTTTAATTATTGGGGGGACAATGATCTTTGTTGCGCCCAAAATCGCATTATTTGCTTTCTTACCTATCCCTTTAATATTTCTTGGATCAATAAGATTCCAAAGAAAGCTCTCTCCAAAATATAAAGATGTCAGGAATAAAGCAGGTCTTTTGGCTTCAAGATTAAATAATAATTTAAGTGGGATACTTACTATTAAGAGCTTTACTAAAGAGAATTGGGAGCTAAATAGACTAAATAAAGAAAGCCTTGCATATCAAAGAAGTAATAAAGCAGCAATAAAATTATCATCTGCTTTTATTCCACTAATAAGATTTGCTATTTTATTTGCTTTTATAGCAATTTTACTTATTGGAGGTTTTCAAACTTGGAATAAGTTACTTGATGTAGGAACATATAGTTTTTTAGTCTTTATTACTCAAAGATTGTTATGGCCTTTGACTACTCTAGGTCATGTTTTAGATGATTTTCAACGCTCAATGGCATCAATAAATAGAGTAATAGATCTTATCGATACCCCTATAAAAATAAAAGATGGCAAAATAAAAATTGGCTCTAAAAAGATAAAAGGCGATGTTCGTTTTGAAAATGTAAATTTTAATTATCCAGGTAGAGAATCAACATTAAAGAACATAAATTTTGAAATTCAGAATAACTCTACATTAGGAATTGTTGGATTAACTGGTTCTGGCAAAAGTACAATTATTAAACTTCTTCTTAGAATTTATGATACTAATAAGGGTCTAATATCTTTGGATAACATTCCAATAAAGGATATTAATTTAAAAGATTTAAGAAAATGTATTTCTCTAGTAAGTCAAGAAACTTATTTATTTCATGGAACTGTTGAGGAAAATATTGCCTATGGGGCAACTAGTCCAAAAATTAAAGATATTGTAAAAGCATCTAAAATTGCTGAAGCTCATAAATTTATTGAACAATTACCGGATGGTTATAAAACAATCGTTGGGGAAAGGGGACAAAAACTTTCAGGAGGACAACGTCAGAGAATAGCTTTAGCTAGGGCTGTTTTAAAAGATGCACCTATATTGATCTTAGATGAGGCTACTGCTTCAGTGGATAACGAGACAGAGGTTTTAATTCAGAAATCATTATCTAAAATAACTAAGGAAAGAACAACTATAGTTATAGCTCATAGATTAAGTACTATTAAAAATGCTGATAATATAATTGTTATAGATAAGGGCAAAATTATTGAGAGCGGGAAACATGAGCTGTTGCTAAATAACAAGAACGTATATTCAGACTTATGGAATGTTCAAGTAGGTATTTAGAAAATATTTTTTCAAAAACTAAATTAAGAAGTTAAAAGACTCTATAACATTAGTAAACATACCATCGACTTTATTCCATCTCTCTTCATTTGTTCCGACGGCAAAAGTATATAAAGTTCCTCTATCGATTACAACAGTCGCAAGTTCATGCCTATCTTGATCATTAAGATTTAATTCATACTCTAGATCATAAAAAATATGATTAGATGCTTCTCTTTTGTTTGCATCAATAAGTTTTACTGATCTTCCTGAACCCTCAGGCGCAATGACCTTAGTTATTAATGTTTGTCCAACTTCTTTTGGATCCCCTAATTGCTCTAATTCGACTTCTTTATTTACATCTGATATCACCAAACTTAAAGTCTCATTACTATTAATTAGATCGTGATAAATAATTTCAGGCCCCCCATCTACTTTTACTCTTGTCCAACCTGTTGGATATAAAAAGGCATATCTTCCATCGGGACTCTGATAAGCCTCTAATCCTGCATTGATTCCTCCACTGCATGCACTTAATGCAAAACATAAAATTATTAATAATAAATTTTTAAAAGGGTTAATTTTCATATTTTTCATTGTTGTTAGAAATTATTAACTAAAAATATAATAAGACATTAAAAGCAAACAAATAAATCCAATTACAAAAAATGCGTCTAAATTGTTTCTAGAAGAAATTTAATCTTGATAACATTTACTAAACCACTTTCAAAATTAATTGCTCATTTTGAGAAATTTCCAGGAATAGGTCCAAGAACAGCTCAAAGATTAGCATTATTTGTTTTAAAACAACCTGAAAGTAGTATTAGAGATTTTTCTAAATCATTATTAGAAGCACGTAGTAATGTTGGCTATTGCAAAAAATGTTTTAATTTAACTTCAGAAGAAGAATGTGAAATATGTAGAAATACTGAGAGGAATCAAAAAATAATTTGTGTAGTAGCAGAAACTAAAGATTTACTTGCTTTAGAACGATCAAGGGAGTTTAAAGGGACTTATCATGTTATTGGAGGTTTAATTTCTCCTATGGATTCAATTAGTCCAGAATTGTTAGAGATCAGAAGTTTAGTTGCTAGAGTAAGTAAATCAGACATTGAAGAAATAATACTGGCACTTACTCCAAGTGTTGAGGGCGATACTACAAGCCTTTATATTGGAAAATTACTAACTCCTTTTACTAAAGTTACTAGAATTGCCTATGGGCTTCCTATGGGAAGTGAACTTGAATATGTTGACGAAGTTACTTTAGCAAGAGCCTTAGAAGGAAGAACAAATTTAATTTAAAAATGAAAAATAAAAATCAGATTAAAGTAGAAAAAATTTTAAGGCTTCCTTCTTGGATAAAATTCCCTATTAGTAAAGCTTCAGAATTTGAGAAAATGCAAAGGCTCATTAAAAAGTCAAATATACATACAATTTGTGAAGAAGGGAGATGTCCTAATAGGGCCGAATGTTATGCCTCAGGGACTGCTACTTTTTTACTTGGGGGATCAATTTGTTCACGTGCCTGTGCTTTCTGCCAGGTAAGCAAAGGTAAACCTACTGAAATAAATAATTATGAAAGTATTCAAGTCGCAGAAGCAGTGAAAATTCTAAACTTAAAATATGTAGTACTTACATCAGTAGCCAGAGATGACCTCCCCGATCATGGAGCTAATTTGTTTGTCTCAACGATTAATGAGATTAGAAAAATTGACCCAAAAATTCAAATAGAAGTACTTACCCCTGATTTATGGGGAGGTGGAAAATCTTTTGGAGATAAAGATAAACTTCAAAAAGATAGACTTAAAAAAATTCTAGAACAAAGACCAATTTGTTTTAATCATAATCTTGAGACAGTGGAAAGGCTTCAAAAAGAAGTCCGAAGAGGTGCTAACTATAAAAATTCAATAAGTTTATTAGAAAAAGCAAAGTCTATTGCTCCTAACATTCAAACAAAATCAGGAATAATGTTGGGTTTAGGAGAAACGTTAGAAGAAATAGAAACTACGATTCTTGATCTAAAAAAAGTGAATTGTGATCAAATTACTATTGGACAATATCTAAGACCTTCATTAAAGCATTTGTCCGTTAAGAAATATTGGGAACCAAAGGAGTTTGAATATCTAAATAGTTTTTGTAAGAAATTAGGGTTTAAAAAAGTATCTTGTGGCCCTTTAGTTAGAAGTAGTTATCACGCTGGTTAAACTTTTTTAATTAAAGAAAGTTTTTCTTTCATTTTATTTAATACATAAGAACAGTCTCCTTTCATTAGTGTTCCCGCACCTCCCCAAATTAATCTTAAGAAAAGGTCTATTGGACTAGAGCCAACTTCTTTTACAACTTTAAATCCAATAATTTTAAAGTATCTGACAAGTTTTTTACTATATCCTTCGGCATCATAAATGGCTAATAATCGTGCTTTTTTACTAACTTTCATTTCGATTGACCAAGCCATGGTAGATGCCCATATTAATTCCGAAACAAAAGGTGGAGAGTTACTCAGGATCCTTAATGTATCAAGTTGAATACCCTCCTGATTAAAGTAAGTCCAACCTTTCATCTCTCCCCAAATCTTTACAATATTGTCTGTTTGTTCCGCAATAACAATTTTAAAAAAACATAATCCAAGAGTTTCTCTTACTTGTATTTTTATAATTAGGCCTAAATGTAATGCAATAGTTTGTAATTCTACAACTTTCATAATTATTATCAATTAATCCTTAAAAACTTTTTGATTTTTCTCTTTTAATTTATTTATTTGCTTTTGCCTTTCTTCAAATCTTTTTCTATCGTTATCACTAAATTTGTTTACACAAAAATGACATTGCACACCTTCTCGGTATTCCTCATTCTTTTGCTCTTCTATAGAAATTGGCATCCCACATGCATGACAAATTGAGTAAGAACCTTTTTTTAGTTCGTGATCTAAAGCTACTCTTTTATCAAAAACAAAACATTCTCCTTCAAACAAGCTTTCTTCCTTTGAAATGTCTTCGAGGTATTTAAGTATCCCGCCTTCTAAATGGAAGATATTTTTGTAACCTTTCTTTTTTAATAAGCTAGTAGCTTTCTCACATCTAATACCTCCAGTACAAAACATAGCTATATTTTTAGAATCTTCGTCGCCTAAATATTTCCCTAAATTATTATCCACCCACTCTGGAAACTCGCTAAAGTTTTTCGTATCTGGATTTATTGACTTTTTAAAACTTCCTATAGATACTTCATAATGATTTCTAGTATCAATGACGATTGTATTTTGATCTTTAATTAATTTATTCCAAGAAAATGAGTCAATATAAGTTCCGGCATCTTTTGATGGATTTATTTCAGGGATACCCATAGTTACTATTTCAGCTTTAATTTTTATTTTTAATTTTTTGAAAATCTTCTTTTTTGAATAACTAACTTTTATATTTAATTCTTTAATCCCAACAATGTTTTTGATTAATTTTAGGATATTTTCAATAATACTCTCTTCAGCGCAAATGGTTCCGTTTAGACCCTCTTTCGCAATTATTAATAGGCCTGAAAGATCATTGTTTTTCTCAATACTAAATAAGTTTTCTTTGAGTTCAATTATTGAATTTTCTTGAAATGAGAAGAAAGAATAGAGCGAAACTATCTTATAAATATTATTAGTCATACCGTAGAAACAGTCTTATCACAATATTCAAAATCTTTATTAAATAAAACCCCTACATCCTCAAGTAGTTTTCTGTCATCTTGAAAAGATGGATTTGAGGTTGTCAATAATTCATCTCCATAAAAAATAGAGTTTGCTCCGCATTGAAAACAAAGAATCTGAGCTTCTTTAGTTAAGTTCTCCCTTCCAGCACTTAATCTTATTTTGCTTTTTGGCATAAGAATTCTAGCAGTAGCGATCATTCTTATCATCTCAATAGAATCAATTTCTTTTTTTTTCTCCAAACCTGTTCCTTCTATAGCTACCAGTGAATTAATTGGAACACTTTCAGGGTGAGGATTCATGTTTGAGAGAACTTCTAAAAGAGATGCTCTATCTCCATTATTTTCTCCTAGACCTATAATTCCTCCGCAACATACATTTATACCTGCATTTCTTACTCTTTTAATAGTATCTAATCTATCCTGATAAGTTCTTGTCGTAATAATATTTTTATAGTATTCAGGACTTGTATCGAGATTATGGTTGTATGCGGTTAGCCCGGCATCGGCAAGTCTCAATGCCTGCTCATCTGTGAGCATCCCCGCGGTTACACATGCCTCCATTCCAAGTTCTTTTACACCTTTAACCATTTCTATCATTGAGTTGAAAGGTTTGCCATCTCTAATTTCTCTCCAAGCCCAACCCATACAAAATCTATCAGCACCTTCTTTTTTTGCTATTTTCGCTCTATTTAAAACAGCTTCAACTTCAAATTGAGGGTGACTCTTTATTTGACTAGAGCTATAAATTGATTGGCTACAGTAAGAACAGTTCTCTTCACACCCGCCAGTTTTTACACTAAAAAGAGAGGCTAGTTGTACTTTATATTGATTAAATCTTCTATGAATAATTTGAGCTTCCCACATTAAATCTATCAATGGGTAATTTAATATTTCCAAAATCTCCTCTCTTTCCCAATCAAATCTTATTTCGCTAAATTTTTGATTATCTGAATTAATCATTTTTACTTAGGGAAGAATAGTAAGAATCTTCAAAAGATTCATTTGATAATGATTCTATACCTCCAAAACGCCTATTCCTCGATTGATAATCTATTATGGCTTTTAAAAATTCAATCTCAGTAAAGTCTGGCCATAATACATCAGTTATATAAATTTCAGAATAAGCTAATTGCCATAAAAGAAAATTACTAATCCTTTTTTCACCACTAGTTCGAATTAGTAGTTCAGGATCCTTGCTCCCATTAGTTAGCAGTTCTGAATTAAATAATTGTTCGTCTATGTCACTGGGTTTTATTTCACCTGAGGTAGATTTGATGGCTATTTCTTTAGCAGCTTTTACTATTTCTTGCCTTCCTCCATAATTTACACAAATATTTAATGTAAATTTATTATTATTATTAGTAAGTGCTTCTGAACTCTTTATTATTGATTTTAATGACTTAGGAAATGGGGATAAATCTCCAATAAACTTAATTTTTATTGACTCTTGATGTATTTCAGAAATTTCTTTTTTCAAAACTTTTTCAAAAAGATTTATAAGAAAATCAATCTCTTTGGAGGGTCTAATCCAATTCTCAGTTGAAAAGGCATAAACCGTTAGAACTTTACAATCTATTTTCTTAGATACCTTAATAATTTCCTTTAGAACACTAACACCCTTATTATGGCCAAATGATCTAGGTAACCCCTTTTTTGTAGCCCACCTCCCATTGCCATCCATTATTATTGCAACGTGTTCTGGAATTCTCTCCTTATCTAATTCACTAGATAAATTTATATTATTATTTTTTGTTTGTATGTTATTCAATCTCATAAATTATTCTTGAATAGTATTTGGTTTGTCTAACTTCTTTTCAACTGTAATAGTATCATTGGTATTTGTTTTTTGGTACGAATTGGTTTTGTTCGAAGATGATTTTGGAGTCCCCGACGTATTTTGATTCCCTACTAACTTTATGAGAAGTTCTTGTAATCTGCTACTCGTAATAGGTCTCTCTAGTTTTCCTTGATTAGCTAATGATAAAGTGCCTGTTTCTTCAGAGACAACAATACAAATACATCTGTCAAACCTTTCTGTAATGCCCAATGCTGCAAGATGTCTTGTTCCGTATCTACTAATACCTTGCCTTGATAGAGGTAATATTACTCCCGCTGAAATTATTTTATTACCTTTTACTAAGACTGCTCCATCATGTAAGGGTGTATCTGTTGCGAACAAATTTATTAAAAGATCTGTAGACAATTTTGCTTCAATCTTTATCCCTGAATATAAAAAATCTTCTGGTCTTAAATCGCTTCCTAAATCTACAACTATTAAAGCTCCTTTTCTATTTTGTGATAGCTTTCCTGCAGCATCAACTAATTGGTTAACTGTCGTAGATGTTGCTCTGAATTCTTTAGGTGGGTTGCCTAGTAATACAGCTAGCCTTCCAGTCCCAAGTAATTCCATTAATCGTCGGAGTTCACCCTGCCATAGGATGGCTAAAGACAGAGAGCAAGCAAGTACTACAGCATCAATTAATTTTGAAGTTAGAGGTAGATATGCATATCTTTGAATAAACCAAGCAAAAGAAACTAAGAATAAATACCCTCTTAGTAACCACAATGTTCGTTGTTCTTTAACTCTTGAAAATAATAAAAGACCAAATCCTAGAGCAAATAATACGTCTAGTAAAAATTTTAAGTTTATAAACCCCCAAAAATTCACTATCGAAATTTAAATTATATTAAATGTACCTAACTTTGTTTGATAAAGCGATCAGGAAGGACATCATATTTTAGAAGATCATGTGGACTTTCTCTTTTCTGAATAATCTCTGCTTCTCCATTACAGACTAAAATAGCAGCAGGTTTGGGAATCCTATTATAGTTAGAACTCATAGAATTATTATATGCACCAGTACCAAAAACACATATCAAGTCACCTGTTTCGCAATCACCAAGTTCAAGTTCTTTAAATAATACATCTCCAGATTCACAATGTTTTCCTGCAACTGTATATTTATTTTTGGAATTACTATTTAAAGGGTTACTTACCAAACAAGCTGAATAATTTGATTGATATGTAATTGGCCTGGGATTATCACTCATACCGCCATCTACCGATAAGTATGTCCTTATCCCAGGGACTTCTTTAAATGAGCCAATTTTGTATATAGTTACTCCTGCTGTTGAAACTATAGACCTACCCGGCTCACACATAAGTATTGGTAAGTTTAAATTATTTTTATCACATGCTTTTACAACAGATAATGATACTGTTTTAATCCATTCATCAATAGAAGGTGGATCATCATCCTCAGTATATTTAATTCCTAGACCACCACCTACATTTAGTTCTTTTATGTTGTGACCAAAATCTTTAGCTTGTAAAATGACATTTACCATTATTTTCCCAAGGTCATTATGAGGATCTAGTTCAAAAATCTGAGAACCAATATGAGCATGCAATCCTGTTAATTTAATATGTTTAGTTTTACTTATGTCTTCGAATAGCTTACCTAGTGATTCGATTCCAAATCCAAATTTACTATCAAAAGAACCTGTTCTGATGTATTCATGTGTATGGCATTCTATTCCAGGTGTGAATCTAATCATTATCTCTATATCGTGATCAAAGGAATTAGATGTCTCTTCAAGTCTTTTTAAATCATGGTCGTTATCTACAATAACTTTGATATTATTTTTTATCGCAAATTCAATTTCCTTATCAGATTTATTATTTCCATGAAAAACAATTTTTTCATTCGGAACTCCACCTTTTAGAGCTGTCAATAATTCTCCTTCTGAAACTGCATCGAGCCCAAAACCCTCTGATGCAATTAAATTACTCATAAATATTGAACTATTTGCCTTGGATGCATATATCGGTAGAGATGGGCCTGGATAATATTTTACTAGTGCTTTTTTATATGCTCTACAGGAATTTCTTAAGGTAATCTCATCCAAAACATAGAGGGGTGAATCGTATTTTCTTACTAAATCTTCCAAAGAACATCCACCAATAAATAAGTTATTATCACTGCTAATAGTCGTTGTGACAGGAACTATGTTTTTATTGGGACTATTTTCATGAATTTTATTTTTTAAGAATGATGTTTTTACATTCATGGGAATCTTTTTCATAATTTCATTCTACAACTTTCAGAACATTTATAATAAATAAAATTTCAAAAACTATTTAGAGAGAAAATATTTACTTCGATGATCTCAATAAAAGAAATTGATCAAAAAGAATTTGAATTATGTTACGAATTAGATTCAGATACAATTTGTTTATGGACTAAAAAACAATGGCAAAGTGAGTTTAATAAAATTGGTACCAAAGTAGTTGCAATATTTTTCAAAAAGAAAATAATTGGAATTTATGTAGTTCAAACAATAATTGATGAAGCTCAAATAAGTTATTTTTCAATAAAACAAAAATTTCGTCGAAAAGGTTATGGAAGTCAACTAATGAACTATTTGATAAAAGATTGTGAAAAATTAAATATAAAAAAATTACTTTTGGAAGTTTCGGAAACCAATGCAATTGCCGAGATCTTTTATTGTAAATTTAAATTTTTAACTGTTGGAAGAAGAAAAAACTATTATAAAAATGGTGATGATGCTCTTTTAAAAGAAAAGGAATTCATAAAATAATTATTATAAAATTTTTTGTGCGGATAACCAGAATCCCTGAAATCACCTTAATAAAGCTGCTATATCATCAATTATGTAAATTAATTTTGACATGAATTATACTTTTGGGTATTCACAAAAGCTCATTCTGAACACAAAATTGACTTAATACTGGTAGGTTATTAGTAAGAAACTTAACCCTTCAATGTTTGAAAGATTCACAGAGAAAGCAATCAAAGTCATTATGCTTGCGCAAGAAGAGGCTAGAAGACTTGGTCATAATTTTGTTGGAACAGAACAAATTCTTTTAGGTTTAATTGGAGAAGGAACAGGTGTAGCTGCAAAGGTGCTTAAATCACTAGGTGTAAATTTAAAAGATTCAAGAATAGAAGTTGAGAAAATTATAGGAAGAGGTTCAGGATTTGTAGCCGTTGAAATCCCATTTACCCCTAGAGCGAAAAGAGTTTTAGAATTATCTCTTGAAGAAGCACGCCAATTGGGTCACAATTATATAGGCACGGAACATCTACTTTTGGGTCTAATCAGAGAAGGAGAGGGTGTTGCCGCAAGAGTTTTAGAGAATCTTGGAATTGACTTAACGAAAGTCAGAACTCAAGTTATAAGAATGCTTGGAGAGACTGCTGAAGTTGGTTCAGGCGGTTCTTCAAATAAGGGTAATTTGAAAACCGCGACTCTTGACGAATTCGGTACAAACTTAACAAAACTAGCAAGTGAATCAAAACTTGATCCAGTTGTTGGACGCCACGCAGAAATTGATAGAGTTATTCAAATTTTAGGTAGAAGAACTAAAAACAATCCTGTTCTAATAGGTGAACCTGGAGTAGGAAAAACAGCTATTGCTGAAGGTTTAGCACAAAGAATTCAACTTGGGGAAATTCCAGATATCCTTGAGGATAAAAGAGTTCTAACTCTTGATATTGGCCTCCTTGTCGCAGGAACAAAATATAGAGGTGAATTTGAAGAAAGACTAAAAAAAATAATGGAAGAAATTAAATCTGCTGGTAACGTTATATTAGTTATCGATGAGGTTCATACTTTAATAGGTGCAGGAGCTGCTGAAGGTGCAATTGATGCTGCTAACATATTAAAACCAGCATTAGCTAGAGGAGAACTTCAATGTATAGGTGCTACAACTCTTGATGAATATAGAAAGCATATTGAAAGAGATGCTGCTCTTGAAAGAAGGTTTCAACCTGTAATGGTTGGAGAGCCATCTATTGCTGATACTATTGAAATTTTAAAAGGTTTAAGGGAACGTTACGAGCAACATCATCGTTTAAAAATTACAGATGACGCTTTAGAAGCAGCAGCTCATTTAGGTGATCGCTACATTTCTGATAGGTTTTTACCAGATAAAGCTATAGATCTTATAGACGAGGCAGGCAGTAGAGTAAGGCTGATCAATTCCAAACTTCCTCCCGAAGCGAAACAAATTGATAAAGAATTAAGACAGGTCCAGAAACAAAAAGAAGAATCAGTAAGAGATCAAAACTTCGATCAGGCAGGAGTGTTAAGAGAAAAAGAAATTGAATTATCTGCAAAAATAAAAGAGCTTTTGGAAAATAAAAAAGAAAGTTCAGAAAAAAATGATACAAGTATTTCTAAAGAAACTACTGAAAATAATTCAACGATTATTCATGATCCTCTTGTAAGTGAAGAGGATGTAGCTCATATAGTTGCCTCTTGGACCGGCGTTCCCGTTCAGAAATTAACAGAAACCGAGTCGGTCAAACTCCTTAATATGGAAGAGACGTTACATCAAAGGTTAATAGGTCAAGATGAGGCTGTTAAAGCAGTATCAAGAGCTATTAGAAGAGCTAGAGTCGGTTTGAAAAACCCTAATAGGCCAATTGCAAGTTTTATCTTTTCAGGTCCTACTGGTGTTGGAAAAACTGAATTAACCAAATCCTTGGCTTCGTACTTTTTTGGTAGTGAAGAAGCCATGATCAGATTAGATATGTCTGAATTTATGGAAAGACATACTGTCAGCAAATTAATTGGTTCACCTCCAGGATATGTAGGCTTCAATGAGGGAGGCCAACTTACAGAGGCAGTAAGAAGAAGACCATATACTGTTGTACTCTTCGATGAAGTTGAGAAAGCTCATCCAGACGTATTTAATTTATTATTACAATTACTGGAAGATGGAAGACTAACAGACTCAAAAGGTAGAACAGTAGATTTTAAAAATACACTTTTAATAATGACTTCTAATATTGGTTCTAAAGTAATCGAAAAAGGTGGTGGGGGTTTAGGCTTTGAATTTTCAGGAGATTCAGTTGAAGATAGCCAATACAATAGGATAAAATCACTTGTAAATGAGGAATTAAAACAATACTTCAGACCTGAATTTTTAAATAGGCTTGATGAAATAATTGTATTCAGACAATTATCTAAAAATGAAGTTAAAGAAATTGCAGAAATAATGTTAAAAGAAGTTTTTTCTCGATTAAACGAGAAGGGTATAAAATTAAATGTTACTGATGCTTTTAAAGAAAGGCTTGTCGAAGAAGGATATAATCCCTCTTACGGAGCAAGACCTTTAAGAAGAGCAGTTATGCGCTTATTAGAGGATAGTTTAGCTGAAGAAGTTTTATCAGGAAGAATTAAAGATGGAGATAAAGCTTTAGTTGATATAGACGAGAATAAGAAAGTCATAGTAAATATTTCCTCAGAAGAATCTTCTCAAGAATTGGCAGGGGCTAATTTCTAGATAGTTTCTATGATATGCAATTAATATCTCCAGAAAAAATTTTTAGGGGAAATAATGCTTGGAAAAAATCTCTTACACATATAAAAAAAATTTCTAAGCGTCCCTTGCTTCTAGGTAGAAGTTTATCAACAAAAAACATAAGGCATCAAATTTATAAAGATTTGCAAGATCATCATTTTTATATAAATACATCGAACTTACAGTTTGATTGTTGTTATGAAGATCTTGAAAGAATAAAAAGTATCATAATTAAAAATAATTGCGATTCAATTATTGCTATAGGCGGAGGCAAAGTTTTAGACGCAGGAAAATTTTTAGCAGACTTTCTATCGATTCCAGCTATTACTATCCCTTTAAGTGCATCTACTTGTGCAGGTTGGACTGCATTATCAAATATTTATTCAAAAGATGGGCAATTTATCAAAGATATTGAGTTGAAGTCTTGTCCTGAAATATTGGTACTTGATCACGGATTTATTAAAACAGCTCCTAAGAGAACACTTGCTAGTGGAATAGCTGATGCATTAGCTAAATGGTACGAATCTTCTTTGACTAGTTCAAAAATTGAAGATGGACTTGTTCAGCAAGCAATTCAAATATCAAGAGTATTAAGAGACCAATTACTTATTAATGGAGAAAGTGCTTATAAGAGTCAGTCAATCCAAAATGTTGCTTGGTGTAATGTTGTAGAGGGATGTTCACTTACTGCTGGATTGATTGGAGGCATTGGTGGGGAAAAGTGTAGAACTGCAGCAGCGCATGCTTTTCATAATGCTATTACTCAGATAATTTCAAGTCATAAGCCCTTACATGGTGAAATCGTTGGAGTTGGAATATTATTGCAACTGAGATTAGAAGAAACTAAAAATAATAATAAATTAGCTAATCAATCTACTAAACAGTTACTAGAATTAATGAGAAAATTGGATTTACCAACTACTATCGCCGACTTAGGAATAAATGTTTTTGAAAATAACAATTTACAAAAAATTGCTGAATTTACATGCAGGGATAAATCAGAAATTCATTTTTTGCCTTTTGAAATCAATCAGCAAGATATAATAGAAACTATTACAAAATTTGAAAAACAAAATATAAAAATAGCATAAATACTTTGAATAAGAATATCTATAATGATCTTAATAAATTGAATATTGATTATTTTGAAAAAGTCAAAAACTCTATTCAGGATCCATTAGGGTTGAATATATCTAACGACGTTAATTGGATAAAGCTTAACGAAAAATGGAATTCTTCTGAATTTCCAGTCGTTATGGGAGGAACTGGTCAACCAATCCTTTTCTTGCATGGATTTGATAGTAGTTTTCTTGAATTTAGGAGAATTTATCCTTTTTTAAAAAAAAAATTCCAATTAATAATTCCTGATTTATTAGGGTTTGGATTTACTCCGAGGAATGCTTCCAATCAATATAATCCTCGTAAAATAATTTCTAATCTTATAGATATTATAAATACTCTTACATTAAAAAATAAGTTAATGGTTGTCGGGGCTTCGATGGGAGGATCCGTAGCGATAAACTTGGCGAAGGAAATCCCAGAGCTTATTGATAGGATAATTCTGTTATCTCCAGCGGGTTTGTTTGGAGAATCCAAAAATATTCCTTTCCCATTAAACCAGATTGGAGCGTCTTTTTTAGGATTATCTCAAGTAAGAAAGGGTCTTTGTAGGCAAGCTTTTGCATATCCAGATAGAAGTGTTGGTTCAATGGAAGAACAAATTGCCTCAATTCATTTAGGGTGCTCTGGCTGGAGAAATTCGTTAGCTTCTTTTGCAAAAAGTGGTGGATTTGCTGGGACATATAAATACATGCAAAATATTTCAATTAAAACTATTTGTGGGGAGAATGATCGCATTCTTGGTAAAAAAGAAATTAATAAAATAAAACAAATAGATCAATTAAATTTTATTGGGTTGAAAAATTGTGGTCATCTTCCACATGTAGATTTACCATCATTATCTAGCAAGATTATTTATGATTATTTTTGTGCCTAATAAAAGTATTATTAATAATTTTATTAGTAATGTAATTTAAACTTGATATTTAATTTATATTTAAGCAAGATATTTCTACCTTTGTAAAAAACATTAAATGTAATGTCTAAATAAAAAAATTAATTAGTAAATATAGATTAATCTGTAAAATTAATACTTAGGAATTAATTAAAAACTTTAAAAATTATGATTATATAATAAATAACTGAAGGGGTAAATATATAACTATCAATTCTATCAAGTATTCCACCATGACCAGGCAAAAAAGTTCCAGAATCTTTAATTTTCGCATCTCTTTTCATCATTGATTCAATTAAATCTCCTACTAATGCCATAAGAGAAACTAATATTCCATATAAAATCCCAATTAAGAATGGATTCTGCCAACTAAGTAGAAACGCAAAAAAGGTTGCTACTGAAATTGAGCATATTATTCCTCCGATCAAACCTTCGATAGTTTTACTTGGAGATAATGGGGAAAGAGCCCTTTTACCAAAAGACTTTCCAAAAAAATAAGAACCTATATCACTTGCCACAATTAATAAACAAGAAATTAATGTTAAATAAAGACCTGTTGAATTTGAGATATTTTCAAAGGATAATATTCCATCGGAAGAATTATTTATAGTCGATTGTATCGCTCTTAATTTAATCCAATAACTAGGTAAAAAACCTAAATAAAATAATCCGAAAATAGATGCTGCAATATCTGAAATAGTGCCTGATTTTGGCTGCAACAATAACCACGTGCATATTCCTACTGAACATATTGGTAATATTGAATTGTATATCTCTCTATCAAGGAATCCAATAACTTCTAGATATGTAGCAATTGTAATTATGAAGCATGAGAATAACGTAGTTTTGGTGGCTGGTTTAATTCCTGTGAATTCTGCCATTCTAAAAAATTCGAGAAGTGCAATATAGGTAAGTAATGCAATTGCTATTGTGAAATACCATCCGCCTAATAAAACAACAACTAACCCAAATAATCCGATTAATAAGCCACTTCGCAATCTCATATTTGATTTTTAGTTATTTAAGACCCTTATATAAGAATTTAACAGATCCTCGTTATACAAACTTTGAGCTTCTATCCAATCTATTCTTTCCTTGTCTATTCTCTCTCCAGGAATAATTAAAGGTATTCCAGGAGGATAAGGACAAATAATATCTCCAGAAATTTTCCCCAAGGATTCAACTAGAGGAATGCTAATAGTCTTACTTTTCCAAGCAACTCCTATTGGTATTTCTGGTGATTGAACTATTCTAAAAGGAGGTTTTATAGCTTTCAAACCATAAGATTTATTAGTATGAACTAGTAACTTTTTCCATAATTTTTGAAACAAAAAAGTAAAATCCTTTTGATTTGAAAATCCAAGACAAAAAGTAAGCGTCATCATTTCAGGTAATTCAGCAATTAATCCGTTTTTATAGAAAAATCTATCTGCAGTAAAGCCATCAATACCAACTTTTGAAGTATTTAGTACTATTTTTAAAGGATCTTGAGTTTCAATAAGAGGTATCTCTTTTTTAATTAACTCATTGTAGATTGATTTTGCTTCTAAAATTCTTTTTTTTGTATTTATTAAGATTATCCTTATTAAGCCAGTCTTTAATGGACTCCTCACAAGAAGAAAGCAAGAGAGAATTAGGACTAGTAGTTTGCAGTAAATTTATGCTTTTGATTAATTTGTTTTCTTCTATTAGATTCCCATTATGCCAAATTATTGCTGTTTGAGTTAGTCCATTAAGTGACTTATGTAATGAATGGACAACTAAATCAGCTTTGGATCTTAAGGCTGATTTTGGTAAATTAAAGTTTTCACAAAAAAGAAAATAAGAACCATGGGCTTCATCAACTAAAACAGGCAAATTATGTAGATGACAAATTTTAATTAAAGGTTCAAGATCCGTCGCATATCCTTGATAGTAAGGACTAACTAATATGACTCCTGCAATTTTATAATTGTCAAAATCTATATTATTGAATACATTTGTAAACCATTTTTTAGTGATGGGCATGTAATGTCCAGTTACACTAGAAAATTCTATGTCAAAGAATATTGGAATAATATTCTGCAAAGCACAAGCTTTAATAACACTTATATGAACATTCCTAGGCATAAGAATATATTCACCAGGATTAGCCATAGCGATTATTCCTGATTGAATCAAACCAGATGCTCCATTTACTCCAAAAAAACATTTTTTTGTATTAATTTTTTTTGAAATTGATATTTGCGCATCATGTATTAATCCACTATTAGATAATGGAGAACCTATTTCAGGAAGTTCTGGTAAATCCCAAAAACCTGGTTGTTTTTTTAATAATCTAATCAAGCCTTTTGGTAAAGCTTTCCCTCTATTGTGGGCAGGAAAAAAAAGTGATTTTAAAAACTTTTTAGTTAGAAAAGAAGAAATACTCATAAAGTATTATTGGCACATATAGAATATGTTGAAAACAAATTCTTCTTTAATATTTTAAATGTAAATGGCAACTTCTTATTCAAAATATTCACCTAAAGGAGATATGATTTGGTTAATCCTAAGACCATGGATATTATTACCAAGAGTTTTATATATACTATTAACTTTAATTTTTCTTTCAGTAAGAATACTATTTCAAGGTAACAGTAATAGTAAGAGTGTACAGAAAAATCTTTCAAAATACCTTTTTGACGTTATCACCGATTTGGGTCCATGTTTTATTAAATTAGGACAAGCACTTTCAACTAGACCAGATCTTGTAAGGCAAGATTGGCTAACAGAACTTACAAATCTACAGGATAATCTTCCACCTTTTAAACATGAAATTGCTCTAAAAATAATTGAAGATGAACTTGGACTTCCTGCTAATGAATTATTTGATGATTTTCCAGATGAACCTATTGCATCAGCAAGCCTAGGAATAGTTTATAAAGCAAGAAAAAAAAATAATAATTTTTGTGCTGTTAAAGTACAAAGACCTAATTTATATTTTCTTATTAGAAGAGATATTGTAATTCTAAAAATCTTAGCGACTACTTTCGGATCATTTTTACCACTTAATATAGGTGTTGGTATTGGAGAAATAATAGATGAATTTGGTAAAGCCCTTTTTGATGAAATTGATTACGAGCAAGAAGGGGAAAATGCATTGAAGTTTGCCGATCTTTTTAAATCTAATCCTAATGTATTTATACCAAAATTAGAAAAAGATTTTTCCTCAAAAAGGGTTATTACTACATCTTGGATTGATGGAGTTAAATTAAGGGACAGAGAAATTTTAGAGCAAAATAATTTAATACCTTCTTCCTATATTAGAACTTGCGTAATAAGTGGACTGCAGCAATTATTCGAATATGGTTATTTTCATGCTGATCCTCATCCTGGAAACATGTTTGCTCTTAAAGGAGGAACTTTAGATAATGGACACTTAGCATACGTTGATTTTGGGATGATGGATACTATTACAAATTCAGATAGGCTCACACTTATTAAATCAATTGTGCATTTAATTAATCAAGAATATTTACTTATGGCTAAAGATTTTCAGAAATTAGGTTTCTTAACCAAAGAACAAGATCTTGAACAACTTGTAGAACCACTAAAAGAGGTCCTTGGGGGTTCATTTGGTGCCGAGGTTGGAAATTTTAATTTAAAAAATGTAACTGATAAATTCTCAAAACTAATGTATTCTTATCCGTTTAGAGTTCCAAGTAGGTTCGCACTAATAATTAGAGCTGTTGTAAGTCAAGAAGGTTTAGCTTTGAGACTTGATCCTGAATTTAAGATCTTAAAAATTGCATATCCATATATTGCAAAAAAACTTTTAACAGATAATTCAGATGAAATTGTAAATATTCTTCTTGAAGTTGTATTTGATAATGAAGGAAGGATTCAGATAGATAAGCTTGAAAGTTTATTAAATACATTATTTAAGGATACAGAAAATATTAATGCAGATCTCATTCCTGTAGCCAATGCAGGTTTGAAACTAATTGTAAGTGACAAAGGATCTGAAGTTAGAAAAAACCTTTTATTAAGCCTTGTTAAGGATGATAGATTGGAACTAAAAGATGCAGAAAAACTCTTAATTTTGCTTAGAGATACTTTTAGTCCTTTAAAATTGGCTAAAAGTGCTTTTCAAAATATTATATCTCCAGCTTAGTTTTTGCTTGTACATTATAGTTTTTGATTTATGAATTGGTTAAAATTAAATAATCCTTTAGATGCATAATTTAAATAGTCAAATAAAAAAAAATCTAATGAGATTATTCAATATTAATTTTCTAAAAAATAAAAAAATAACATTGGAGGAACAAAATAATAGTAAAAAATATGATCAATATATTGAACTTGGTAAATTAGTAAAAGAAGCAAGGACTCAAAATAATCTTTCTGTTAAAGAATTATCAAATATCTCTAAAATTCCAGAATCTTCTATAAAATCAATTGAGAACAATATTGAAGACCTTAGACCAAGAGATCCTTTTCTAAGGTCAATATTATTAAAGTTGGAAAAATGTTTATCCCTGGAAAATAATACATTGGCGGGGTTAGAAATTAGAGAAACAAATACTGTCGAAAAAAACAAAAAAAAAATCATTTTAAGAAAGTTTGATTTTCTAAATTCCTGGCAGGGAAGTTTTTTTTATTTTTTATTTTTAATTTTGATACTATTTTTTCTCAATCGATACTTTATTTCAAATATTAATATTATTGAGATTCAAATTATTGAGGAAAAAGGAAAATAAAATATATCTGATGATCTAATTGCTTACTCTCCCATAATTATTTCCAAGGTCACTATATTTTTTTAAATTCATATCTATCTCATCAAGAGTTTGATTTAATTTCCATCTCCAATTGTTAGTAATTGTTCCAGGAGTATTTAATCTACTTGAGTCATCCAAAGATAAGATATCTTGAATTGGAGAGATAAAAAGGTTTGCTTTTGTACTCATGCCAATTTCCATTAAATTCCAAGAGGGATCATTTGAGTATTTATATTTATCTTTAATATGGTTTTTAATTGAGACATCTAAATAGTCCCACCACGATGTTGAAGTAGCGTTATCATGGGTTCCTGTATAAACAACCCAGTTCTCTTTTTCGATATTTTTAGGTAGATAAGGGTTATTTTCATTCCCATCGAATGCGAATTGTAAAATCTTCATACCAGGTAATTCATAATTATCCCTTAAAATCTCTACATCTTTAGTTATTACTCCTAAATCCTCAGCAATGATAGGTAGATAATCAGATTTTAAATCTTTTTTTAAAATATTTAATAGCTCTTTCCCCGGGGAATTAATCCATTTCCCATTAATAGCATTTTGGGCATTTCCATCAACTCTCCAATATCCAGCCAACGCTCTAAAATGATCAAGTCTTAATATGTCAACAAGTTCAAATTGTCTCTTAAATCTTTTTCTCCACCATTTAAATGCTGTACTTTTGTGCTGAGCCCAATAGTAGGTGGGAGTACCCCATAGTTGACCCGTAGATGAGAAATAATCAGGAGGAACTCCACTTTGAAAAAGTAAATCTCCATTTTGAGATATTGAAAATAGTGATTTATTACTCCATACATCCGCACTGTCTCTTGAAACATAAAAAGGTAAATCACCTATGAGTGTAATTCCATTAGTTTTGGCAAAGACTTTGATTTCCTTCCACTGTTTATCAAGATGCCATTGTATTAATTTTGTTTTAAGGATTTCATTTTTTTTGTCTTTTATCCATGTTTTTATAAATTCATTTTCTTTTTGTTTAAACTCCAATGGCCACTCCCACCATGGCAACATATTGAATTTCTCTCTTAAGACCATAAAGATTGAATAATCTTCAACCCAAGTATTTTTTTTATTCCATAAATAAAAATCAGTTTTTCTCATTTCAGATTGAGATTTCCAATCAAATAAAAGATATTCTCCTAATTTTTTCGATAAATTATTTGCAAAATCAAAATCAAAATGATCTTCGTTCTGATTAATTGATTGTAAATCTTTCTTATTTAATGAAATGATAAAGTTTTCTTCAATTAATTTATTGATATCAAGAAACCAAGGATTTAACGCAAAACTGGATGGCGAACTGTACGGAGATCCAGTTGAATCTGTTGGAGTAAGAGGTAGGAATTGCCAGTGATTAATCTTATACTTACAAAGTTTCTTAATCCAATCTTTAGCGCCTTCTCCAAAGGTCCCGCAGTAACTACCTCCGGGGAGACTTGAAGGATGAACAAGTATACCTAATGATTTTTTCTTAAGAACTGATTTTAAACTCATTAATATAGGGTGATTTTTTATAATTCTTTTATCAATTATTATCTAAGATTAAGAATAATTAAATATATATCATTTAACAAATAAATTTAGATGTTTCTTATATTTGCCGATAACTTTTAAAATTATATATTTTGGAATATTTAATATTCAAACTTAGTACTTATAACTATGAAAGATAAATAAGTTAATTAATTTTTGCGAAATTAATATTAGGTATTACGATATTAGTAGATTTTTAAAGCTAATTTCGTGACAAGTTTTATCACGGCAGTAGATAATGAAGAGCCAACTTTTAATCTAACTAATAGTAGACTTAGGTTAGTTAGTGGAACTTCTAATCCTAAATTAGCTGAAGAAATTGCATCATATTTAGGGATTGAAAATGTTCCCTTAGTATCTAAAAGATTTGCTGATGGTGAACTTTATGTTCAAATTCAACAATCTATAAGAGGTTGCGATGTATTCCTTATTCAACCTACATGTGCTCCTGTCAACGATAGTTTAATGGAGTTAATGATCATGGTTGATGCTTGTAAAAGAGCTTCAGCTAGACAAATTACAGCGGTCATTCCATATTTTGGATATGCAAGGGCGGATAGAAAAACTTCAGGAAGAGAGTCAATTACAGCAAAGCTTACAGCAAATTTACTTGAGAAGTCAGGTGTGGATAGAGTTCTTGCCATGGATTTACATTCAGCTCAAATACAAGGATATTTTGATATTCCTTGCGATCATATATATGGATCTCCTGTCTTAATTGATTATCTTGAATCTCTAAAGTTGGAGGAAGTTGTTGTTGTATCTCCTGATGTGGGTGGAGTGGCCAGAGCAAGAGCATTTGCCAAATTAATGAATGATGCTCCATTAGCGATCATTGACAAAAGAAGATCTGCTCATAATATCGCAGAGAGTTTGACTGTTATTGGAGAAGTTAAGGGGAAAACGGCTATTCTTATAGATGACATGATTGATACTGGGGGTACTATTTGTTCCGGAGCAAATTTATTAAAAAAAGAAGGTGCAAAGAGAATTTTCGCATGTGCTTCTCATGCAGTTTTCTCTCCACCCTCTTATGAAAGGTTAAGTTCCAAAGATTTATTTGAACAAGTAATAGTTACTAACAGTATTCCAGTTATTGATAATGACGACTTTCCTCAGTTAAAAGTTCTTTCTGTAGCAAATATGTTAGGAGAGGCAATATGGAGAATTCATGAAGAAAGTTCGGTTAGTTCTATGTTTAGATAATAAATTTATTTTTTATTTTGTTTAATAAGCTCTTTTAGTCTTTCCTCATAACTATTTTTTACTTCTTTAGGAATGTTTTCTGGACAAATATTTAGAGCACTTGACACAATCTGAAAAGTTCCAGCATTATATAATCTCTTTTGGTCAAGTTTTTCAGTGCCAAACTCTTTAATAAGACCCTCATGCTTTCCTATAATTACATTTGCGAAAGTAGCACTAGCTATTCCAAGACCTTTCTCAAAATCAACTTCAGCATTTGTAGCAATACAAAGATAAGAGGCACCCATTTGCCTATATAAGAAAAGATCTGTCTCGGTAGCCGCTTTTAATTTTTTGTCGGCTTTTAGTTCTTTATTGAATATTGTTATGTCAAAAAAAGTTAAGTATAAAAATATAGGAAGAGTTAAAATTTTAAAAAATTTTTTTGTATACAAGTTTATAAGCATTAATTATTTTTTAATTTACTTTTTAAAGATAACATTTTTTATTTTTAAACTTAATTGACTAACAGAATTTATGTAATAATTTTTATTTCATGATGATTTTCTACTATTTTAAGTTTATCTTTGTTCCATGAATATATAACTCTATATCTATAATTATCCCCGTCAATAAGTCTTGTGTGTTCAAGTATGTACCAATCTTCATAAGATGATTCGAAAATCATTTCATGTTCATCAACTTGTTTAATATTGGATATTCCATCAATATCACTTAAATAAAATTTTTCTCTTATTAATTGGTGGTCTTTTATAAAGGCTTGCATTTCTCCTCTTTCTCTATATTTGGGATATTCATCAAAAAAACTATATTTCTTTTCTGGATACCAAGTAAATTTATAATGAGATTCCCATTCTTTTTTATTTTCAAGAGACTCAATATTTATGTACATGCAAAGGTTGTAAGCTTTCCTTTCTTCTTCGAGAAAATATGTCCTATTGGATTTCCAAAGTCCAATATTACGAGAAAACCATCTTTTTAAATTACTATCTATGCTTACTTCAGGGGAATTATATCCACCGGAATTGATATTATTTTTTTGAATATTAGCAACCATTTCTAAATATCATCTATTTATTTGATAGCTTAACTGTAAAGTATATATATATATCTTAATGTGTTTATAAGCAAAAACAGCTTATCAAAAATTCTGGGCAAATGATTTGAATGAAAAAAAAGAATTAAAATTAATATTAGTAGCTGCTAGAAATCATCTTTCTAGAGGCGATCTTAAATCATTACTATCTTATTTAGAGTCTGATGACTGCGAGTTTGAGATTTCTCTTCAGATTTCTGAACCAACGGAACAACCTGAACTACTTGAATTGCATAGATTGGTTGCTATTCCTGCTCTTATTAAAGTTTCACCAGCTCCAAAGCAAATATTTGCAGGAAGTAATATTTTTGTTCAGTTGCAGACTTGGTTGCCTAGATGGAAACAAGAAGGAGTTACACAAAATTTAGGTATTAATCTTCAACCTTCTAAAATAGACTCAATTAGAACCCAAAAAGAGTTTCTCCTTGAGGAAGAATTATTGGTCCTTAGACAAGAAAACGAGACACTTACAAAAAGAATTGAATCACAGGAAAGACTGTTAAGAATGGTTGCACATGAATTAAGAACGCCGCTGACGGCAGCAACTCTTGCTATTCAAAGTCAAAAACTAGGACAAATTGATATAAAAAAATTGCAAGATGTAATTAAACGACGTTTAGAAGAAATTGAACTTTTATCTCAAGATCTTCTTGAGGTTGGAACAACAAAATGGGAAGCTCTTTTTAATCCTCAAAAAATTGATTTAGGAAACATAAGTGCTGAGGCAATTCTTGAATTAGAAAAGTTTTGGAGATTTAGGAAGATAGAAATTGATACTGACATACCATCTGATCTCCCAAGCGTATATGCAGATCAAAGAAGAATGAGACAGGTATTTTTAAACTTAATTGAAAATGCCCTTAAATTTTCAGAAGATTCTGGAAGAATTAAAATTACATTGATTCATAAAACAAATCAATGGGTAGAAATAACGATTTGTGACAAAGGTGCTGGAATTCCAGTAAGTGAGCAAAAAAGAATATTTCTTGATAGAGTTAGACTACCACAGACATCTGAGGGAACATCAGGATTTGGTATTGGCCTATCTGTTTGCAGAAGAATTGTTGAAGTTCATGGAGGGAGAATATGGGTTGTATCAGAAGTTGGTGAAGGTTCATGCTTTCATTTTACTGTTCCAGTGTGGCAAGGCCAAAACAAAGATCAACAACACTTGACGAAAGGATAGCTTTACTCCTAATTTTTTATTAGCTATTAAGCTATTTCCTTGGCCCCATCGTCTAGAGGCCTAGGACACCTCCCTTTCACGGAGGCGACAGGGGTTCGAATCCCCTTGGGGCTATAAATTAATTTTCAAAATTTTAATTATTTATTTTATTGAAGCTTTTGCTTGCTTATCTACCGCAATCAAATTTTCAGAAAGGTCTTTTTTTAACCTTTTTTCTATCATTCCTATTGGCATCCATTGACAACCCTGAACAGTCAGATCATAAATTAATGAGTTTTTTGAAGTGTCTTTTATTTTTTTAATTTTCCAGCTCCCTTCAAATCTTCTGAAATCTCCTTTAATTAGACTAAATTTTAATAAACCAAGTTCTTTCTCTTCGAATAAATCAATAGTAACTTCCGCTGAAAATTTCATTCCAAGGAAATCTTGAGCACCAACTTGTTTTAGATGAACATTATTATTATTTTTATAAATTTTTCTACTAGATAACAAATTCGGGATATAGATATTTAGGCGGTCATAATCAGTTAGAACATTCCATAGTGAGTTGAAAGTTGCAGAAGTAGTTAACTGAGCAGCAAGCCTTCTTGTTCCTCCAGAAAGCTTTTCCATGGTCTGCTCAATTGTCCTATAATCATCATTTTGAGAATGAGTTACTGATCTTTGAGAATTATTCATAGATGAATTTTTTATTAAATAAAAAATTATTCCTGTGTAACTATACCGATAAAATTTATAAAAATTTAAAAATGGAAAGATTTATAATTAAATATTCCGATCTCAAAACGTAACCATTTTTATAAAACACATACAAATTAATATACAAATTGATAATCTTTTAGTATAAATAAGTTCAAAAAATGGTTTACTCACAAGCAAAAGTTATCGCAGGTGGATTAGCTCATATTCCAATTGTTATATCAGTTTTTTATCTCATAATGACTTTTTTTAATAAAAGGGCTATAAAATTTGAAGAAGCAAATAAATCAAAAAAAACTGAGGCGAAGGTAGTGGAATCTAAGAGTGAATCGAAACCAGTAGCTGCTGCAAAGGTTGAATCCCCGAAGCCTTTGAAGAAAAAGCATGCTGATGTACCAGTTAATATATATAGACCAAAGACTCCATTCGAAGGAACTGTTACTGGTAACTACAGTCTTCTTAAAGAAGGTGCTATTGGAAGAGTTAATCACATTACATTTGACCTTAAAGAAAGCGATCCTTTTTTAAACTATATAGAGGGACAAAGCATCGGTATTATGCCTGAAGGTGAAGATGCTAATGGTAAGCCACATAAACTAAGACTTTATTCAATAGCTAGTACAAGGCATGGAGATGATTTCGAGGGTAATACCGTTTCTCTTTGCGTCAGGCAACTTCAGTATGAAAAAGACGGTGAAACTATTAATGGTGTTTGCTCTTCTTATTTATGTGATATTAAGCCAGGAGCTAAGGTAAAGATTACAGGTCCTGTAGGAAAAGAAATGCTTCTTCCTGATGAAGAAGATGCAAATATAGTTATGCTAGCTACTGGTACGGGTATAGCTCCTATGAGGGCTTATCTAAGAAGAATGTTTGAAGCTACTGAAAAAGAAAAAAATAAATGGAATTTCAAAGGTAAAGCTTGGTTATTTATGGGTGCTCCTAAATCAGCTAACTTGCTATATGAGGAAGATCTACAGAGATATCTTGAAACCTATCCAGATAACTTTAAATATACTAAAGCCATCAGTCGTGAGCAACAAAATACAAAAGGGGGGAGAATGTATATTCAAGATAGGGTTTTAGAATATGCAAATGAAATTTTCAATATGATCGAAGATGAAAAAACTCATATTTATCTTTGTGGTCTAAAAGGAATGGAACCTGGGATAGATGAAGCTATGACAAAAGCAGCACAAGAGAAGGGATTAAATTGGTCAGAGTTAAGACCACAATTAAAAAAAGCTGGTAGGTGGCACGTAGAAACTTATTAAATTTCCCACTAAAAATTTTTTTAATAATTTAAAGACTTTTTTGGTTTAGACACAAAATGTAGCTAATTAGTCCAAAAAAGACGATTTTATCTATATAAGACTTATAAAAAGATATGTCCTCAACCTTAAGTAATCCTCTTAGATTGGGTTTGCGACAAGAAAGAGTGATATCTCCACAATGCCTAATAATATTTGGAGCTAGTGGAGATCTTACTCATAGAAAACTTATACCTGCCTTATTTGAACTCTATTTGCAAAGAAGGATCCCAAGTGAATTTGCTATAGTCGGGTGTGCAAGAAGGCCTTGGAGTGATCAAGATTTTAAGGAAAAAATGAAGGCTAAGTTAACTGATCAAATATCTGACAATGAAAAGGAATGGGAAAAGTTTTCAAATTATCTATTCTACGAACCAGTTGATTTACAGCAAAGTGATCATGTTGTAAGACTTTCCAAAAGATTAAATGAAGTTGATAAATTACAGGCTACTCATGGAAATAAGACCTTTTATTTATCAGTATCTCCAAACTTTTATGGAAGTGGATGTAAGGCTCTAAAGAATGCTGGATTACTAGATGATCTAAAGAAAAGTCGAATCGTTATTGAAAAACCCTTTGGAAGAGATTATTCAAGTGCGAAGAAATTAAATAAGATCGTTCAAAGTTGTGCAGATGAAAGTCAGATATATCGAATAGATCATTATTTAGGGAAAGAGACTGTTCAAAACATACTCGTTATGAGGTTTGCTAATACTATTTTTGAACCTATATGGAATAGGAATTATATTTCAAGTGTTCAAATAACATCATCGGAGACTGTTGGGGTTGAAGATAGAGCTGGTTATTATGAAAGCTCTGGTGCGTTAAGAGATATGCTTCAAAATCATTTAACTCAAATGCTTGCTGTAACTGCGATGGAGCCTCCTGGTAAATTTGAACCTGAGGCAATAAGAAATGAAAAAGCAAAAGTTCTTCAAGCTTCAAAACTTGCCGATGAGAATGAACCCTGGAATTGCTGTGTCAGAGGTCAGTATGCACAAGGAGGGAATAGTCTTAAAAGACTTAAAGGTTATAGAGATGAAGATGGAGTAAATTTGAACAGTACAACAGAGACTTATATCGCTACAAAAGTATTTATTGATAATTGGCGATGGCAAGGAGTTCCTTTCTACTTAAGAACAGGTAAAAGACTACCGAAAAGACTTGGGGAAATTGTATTAACATTTAAAGATGTCCCAGTACATTTATTTGAATCAACAATAATTAATCCTTCGCCAAATCAGCTTATTCTTAGGATTCAGCCTAATGAAGGGGCTACTTTTAAATTTGAAGTCAAATCACCTGGTTCTGGGATGAAATCAAGACCAGTTGAGATGGAATTTTCTTACGATGAATCTTTTGGAGAGCCTTCTGACGAAGGTTATGTAAGATTGTTGGCTGATGCCATGCTCTCTGATCCTACCTTGTTTACAAGGAGTGATGAGGTAGAAGCTGCTTGGAAACTTTATACTCCATTAATAGAATTAATGGAAGACTCTCCTTGGAAGTTACCTATTCATAAATACGAATCAATGACTTGGGGACCTCCTGAATCAGATCAATTACTTTCCAAAGACAATATTTTTTGGCGCAGACCCTAATTTTATAATGAAACCTCAATTAACACTTCAAACCCCATTAGAACTACCTCATCAAGAAATATCTAATTATTTAAATCAATTATGGATTTCTGAAGATGAAGAAAGCGCTGGAGCAAATACTTTTACTTTGATTGTCTGGCAGCCTGCATGGCTTGAACAATGTTTAGTTAAATCAGGCTTAATAAGTGGACCAATTACTGGAACATTAAGTCCCGAGATTATAAAAGTTGCTAAAAAATTAATTATAGATAAAGGATTGTCACATACTACTTCCATATTTAGTGAAAAGTTGTTGACTTTATTAAAGGGGAATTTATCAAATAAAGATTATGAAGACTTAAGAGGACAATTCTTTGAATCTTCAATAAGCACCTTAAATCCTAGAAGATTAATTACCTTAGCACCAACTTTAAATAAAGGATCAGAAATAAAAACTTTTGTATCTGCTTATTGCCCACTTAGTGATAACAATATAACTCAACCTATCTGTGGCGATTTAGTCGTCATAAGGGGTGACTCTAATTCTATTAATAAAAACGGATTGAAAATTATTGATGACCTATCTATAAAAGACTTACCTATATGGTTATGGTGGAATGGCAGCCTTGATGAATCACAAGAAATTTTTAATTATTTTACTGATCAGGGTATTAGGCTAATTATTGATACTGCAAATGGGTCTCCTAAAAGATGTTTAAAAATCCTTTATCAATCAATAAATTCAAATAAGGCTATAAATGATTTAAATTGGGTAAGACTGAAAAGCTGGCGTGAATCATTAGCAATGATTTTTGATCCTCCATCCAGGAGACCTATATTAGATCATATCTCAGATATAGATATAGATATAGCAGAAGGTAATTTTATTCAAGCGCTACTTTTAATTTCGTGGATTAGTGACAAACTAGGATGGGCATTTTCAAAAATATATAATCATGGAGAATTAATAAAAATAGAATTCAAAAGAAATAATGGTGAGAAAATTTCAACATTTATAAACTCTATTCCGTTGGGAAATCCAAGTATACATTCAGGCCAAGTTATAGGATTAAGATTGATTTCTAAAATTAGTAAGGTTCTTAAAAACAATACTTGTGTAATTCTTGGCTGTGAATCTGTTGAATGTATGAGACTTGAAGCTGGAGGTATGGCTGATATGCAATTAATAGAGCAAGTTGTTCCAAATGCTTTTTCTTCATCAGAATCTGATGTAAGTAAGTTATTGGGAAGTAGTAGAGGAAATACTAGCCCACTTTTTGAAAATGCTATTAAGGTCGCAGTTCAAATATTTAATGGTTTTAATAAATCAGAATAATTAAATGCCTTGTGTAATATCTTCTCCTTCAACTGATAGTGGGAAAACTACTTTATCTCTTTTGATTGCTTGTTGGGCTTTTTCAAAAGGGATAAAAATTCAAACTTTTAAGGTCGGACCAGATTATCTTGATCAGCAACAACTTAGTTCTATTGGCCAACCTAGTTGTCGGAATTTAGATATTTTTTTAAGTGGTGAAGAATGGGTTCAAAAAAATTTTTTAAAGCATTCTTGGAAATATGAATTTTCATTAATTGAAGGAGCTATGGGTCTTTTTGATGGATTAGGTGCAACAGCTTATTCAAGTACTGCAAATGTTGCCAAACTTCTTGATGTTCCAATCATTTTTATTATTAATGCTAAAGGGCAAGTAGCCTCTCTTCTCCCAACAGTTAGAGGTTTTAGAGATTTTGATAATAAATTATCAATAAAAGGGATTATATTTAATAACGTCAATGCAGATAGACATAAAAGATTAATTAGAGAAGTTTTTAAAAATGAAGATATCGAAATCCTTGGGTTTTTACCTTCTGATTCCAAAATAACTGTTAATAAAGCTAATTTAGGTTTAATTTCACCATTTGATAGTGACAAAAAAATTGATATTGATTATTTTGCAAGTTTTGCTGAAAAAAATCTTGATGTTGTTTCTCTAATCAAATTCCTGAAATCTCCTCCCCAAAAAAATATATTAAATACCCCTTGTGGTAAAGATTTTAAAATAGATAAAAATAAACCTATCGCAATTGTAGAAGATAAAATTTTTCATTTTCAATACCCTGAAACCAAGGAGTTTCTTGATGAAATAGGGATTCCACTAATTTCATGGAGTATCTTTAATAATGAAGAAATTCCAAACGAGGCTTCATCTTTAATTATTCCAGGAGGCTTTCCTGAGAAATATGCTAACCATATAAGTGATTCAAATAAAAGCTTAAAGTCATTAAGGGAATTCCGTAAAAAAGGATTTATTTATGCAGAGTGTGGTGGGATGATGATCTTAGGTGACTTAATAAAAGATGAAAATGGTAATAATCATAAAATGAGCGGAATATTACCTTTTAAATCAAAAAAAAGTAATTTGTCTGTAGGTTATAGATATATAAAGGGTTTAAAAGATACTCCAATAATTAAACAAAATCAATCAATGAGAGGTCATGAATTTCATTATTGGGAAGTTGAAAGTTCTTCCTCAGACTTTGATTTAAAAAAAACTGGGTATCAGAGCGAATTATCTTCTCCATGGGAAATTAAATCGTGGGAGACTAAATTTAAAAATGAAGGTTGGTCAGATAAAAAATTACATGCAAGTTGGATTCATTTACATTTGCCAAGCAGCCCTGAAGCTGCAAAAAACTTCGTAGATGCTACACAATTTAATTATTCTCAAGATTATTAATTTATTATCAAATTAAAGATGTTGAGAGGAGAACCTATAAAAACAATTCCTGGTAATGTAATTAATGGGCCTAAAAGACTTCCTACAATAACCTCAAATTTTGTATGACCAAGAGTCTCTTTTAAAGCTACTTGGGACTTAGGATCTAATTTTCTTGATAGGTTGTTAATTTCTGCAGCCTGAATTCCAGCTGATTTTCTAACACCGCTGGCGTCGTACATAACAATTAGTGAAAGTGCAACTGCTAATGCAAATAGTGCGTTATCAAAGCCTAATTGAAAACCTATTCCTGAAGTAGTACCGGTTATCAAAGCAGAATGACTTGAGGGCATGCCTCCTGTTTCAAACATAATTCCAAATCTGATCTTTCCTGTTGAAAAGAAATTAAATAAAATTTTTAAAAATTGAGCTATTAAACAGGATAATAAACCCCAGAAAAGAACTGAATTATCGAAGAGAGCTGAAAATTCTGACATAAGTTAAATACTCTTTACCTATCTCTATTAGTAATGAAATCGGCTAGGGAGATTAAATATTTTGCATTTAAGCCCCAAGGCTCAATTGCTTTCTTGGCTTGGTCCACTAAATCAAAAGCTCTTTTCTTTGATTCTTCCATTCCAAGTAATTTTGGATACGTAGTTTTATCTGCCAAAAGATCTTTGCCTGCTGTTTTACCAAGCTTCTCACTGCTTGATGTTAAATCAAGGATGTCATCGATTATTTGGAATGCTAAACCAATTCCCTCTGCATATGTAGTTAGGGCCTTTAATAATTCTTCATTAGCTCCGGCAATCATTGCACCAGTTCTTACACAAGCTTTTAATAATGCACCGGTCTTATGAAGATGAATATACTCAAGGGTTTCGAGGTCAACTTCTTTCCCTTCACATTCCAAATCAACAACTTGCCCCCCAACAAGTCCTGGTGCTCCTGCTACACGGGAAAGTTCTCCAACTACATTTAATAATCTATTTGGATTAACGCCAGGGCTTCTTAGTGAGACCATTTCAAATGCTCTAGTTAGTAATGCATCACCAGCTAGAATAGCTATTGCATCGCCATAGACTTTATGGTTAGTAGGTCTTCCTCTCCTTAAGTCGTCATTGTCCATCGCAGGTAAATCATCATGAATCAATGACATGGTGTGAATCATTTCGATGGCAACTGCTGTAGGAACAGCTAGAGAGGGCTCTCCTCCTGCTAGTGAACAAGAAGCTAGACATAAAATTGGACGTATCCTTTTCCCTCCAGCCAGGAGAGAATATCTCATTGACTCTCTAAGGATTTCTGGGTTCTCGGGGCCTAATGAGAAATCAAGAGCTTCTTCGACGACTTTTTTTGTGTCTGTTAGATATTTTTCAAAATCTGGAATATTATCTATAACTTCTGTCATTTTTTACGTTGAGTAATGTTTTTCTGCATCGTTAGCTTTATGGCAGCAGGTCATTAAGAGTTGATGATAAACCAAATTGTTTTTGCCAGCTGAAAATAGTATTTACTAGTAACATTGTTACTGTCATTGGTCCAACACCTCCAGGGACGGGGGTGTATGCAAATACTTTGGGAATGACATCTTCTAATAATACATCTCCACATAATCTAGTTTTGCTTTTGTCGGTACTTGTTAATCTATGTATTCCAACATCAATAATTACAGCACCATCTTTAACGAAACTTGAGTCTATGAGGTTAGGTTTTCCTGCAGCAGCGATTAATATATCTGCTTCCTTGCAAATATTCTTTAAATTTATAGTTTTTGAATGAGTTATTGTCACGGTAGCATTAAGATTCAACAACATAAGAGATAGGGGTTTTCCAACCAACAAACTTCTTCCAATAACAACAATTTTTTTTCCTTCAATTTTAATATTTTGGGATTTTAGTAAATTTACGATCCCAGCTGGTGTGCAAGATCTCATTGCTTGTTCATTTTTTACTAACTTCCCAATATTTTGCTCATTTAATCCATCTACATCTTTTTCTGGATTAATGAAACTTATCAATCTTTGTTCGTCAAATTTATTTGATATGGGTAGTTGTAATAACATTCCATCAATATTGTTATCAAGATTTAATTTATTTAATAATTGTTCAACTTCTTTTTGCTCTACTGTATCTTTTAGATGAAAAATATAACTCTTTATTCCAACTCTTGAACAAGCTTTTTCTTTGTTCCCTACATAAACTCCGCTTGCGGGATCTTCGCCAATTCTTATTACAGCTAAACCAGGATTTCTTTTCGCAATTGTTTTATTAGTAAGAATATAATTTCTTAATCTTTCTTCTATTTCTAAGGATAATTTTTTACCATCTAGTTTTAATGACATTTAGAAAAACTTCTCCTTTTTACTCCTAGCATGCCTATAATTCAAAATTAATCAATTAGATTTAATTCTATTCTGTGCAAAATACAACAAGAATTATAAAAAAATTAAATAATTTATGGAAAAGAAGTCAATTACCTTCACAGAACCCTATTCAAATTTCAACAATAGATAAATTAATTATCTTCCTAATATGTATTGTTATCTCGATAGTATCCTCCTACGAAATTCTTCTTCTTCAAACTCTAGAAGGCTCAGATTTTTTATCTTGGGGCATTACTTTTACTGAAGTCTTATTTACTTGCGGATTTTTAATACTAGTTTCTAGAAAAGAAAATCCAAATATTAATTCAAGACAAATCCTCTTAATTATTTCACTACTATTAGTGGTTCAAATGATAAAAAATATCTTTGGATCAGGATTAAGTCCTTTATCAATCATCATACCTCCTGCTTTAATTATTTCTCAAGGTATGGGAACCATAACTGCTTTAGCTTGGGTCTCAGTAGCAAGTCTAAGTTGGCCAGATTCTCTGACAAATATTAATAGTAATCTGCTACTTATAACCTTGATTTGCGCATGTGTCGTTTCAGTTCTTGGCGGAAGAATAAGAAGTAGAGCTCAGTTACTTCAACTTTCAATATTTGTTCCCATTGGGGCAATGTTTTCTCAATGGTTACTAATTGGCAATGAGGAATATTTATTATTGGATAACCAAGAATTTTTCAATATAAATGGCAAAATATTTTCTGATTCTCTGCTATTAGCAATAATAATGCTCATAACAATATTATTTATTCCCATTTTTGAGTCAATATTTGGATTATTAACAAAGGCAAGATTGTTAGAATTGGCCGATAAAGAAAAACCTCTTATTAGAAGACTTTCTATTGAAGCTCCAGGGACTTTCGAACATACTTTATTAATATGTGGACTTGCTGAAGAGGCGACAAGAATGATAGGAGGAGATATTGATCTTATTAAAACAGGTTCTCTTTATCATGATGTTGGTAAATTACATGCTCCAAATTGGTTCATTGAGAATCAAGATGGTGCGATAAATCCACATGATGAAATAGATGATCCTTTAAAAAGCGCAGAGGTTTTACAAGCCCACGTAGACGAAGGTCTTAAATTTGCAAGAAAAAATAGATTACCAAAACCAATAGCTAATTTCATACCAGAACATCAAGGGACTCTAAAAATGGGATATTTTCTAAATAAAGCTGAAGAGAAAAAATTAGATTTTAATGAAAGCGATTTTAGATATAAAGGACCTATCCCTCAATCTAAAGAAACGGCTATCTTGATGCTTGCCGATGGATGTGAGGCTGCATTAAGAGCAATGGATATTAATGCTTCTGACTATGAAGCATTAGTAACAATATCTAAAATAATTAATTCAAGAGAAGCTGATGGCCAGTTAAATGATAGTAATCTTTCCAAGGGAGAAATTTTTCTAATAAAAAAATCTTTTTTAAATGTTTGGAAAAGAATTAGACATAGACGAATTCAATATCCAACAAAAACAAATAACACTTTTTCTTAACTTAATATTTTTTATAATCTAATATTTCTTCGATGTCTCGGATTACACCAATATATTAAAGCTAAAATTCCAAATAAAGCGGACAAAAGTGTAATACCTCCAATTCCAAAAATATCTTTAAGGGCGACTAATCGAAAAATAGAATATGGAGCTGTTCCAGAAATTAACATTGAGAGAGATACTAGAGTTAAGGTAATACCCCATTTCTTCTCCGCTAAAAGAGCAGAAGCAGATACTATTCCAACTATTGCAGCAGGCCAACCAATACTTACAGCTAGAGTAATATTAGCCACTTTTAATGGAGGCCCATAACTTACTATTAAGGCGATTATGGGTAAAGCAATGATATTACCTATTAAACCAACCCATGCAAGAGTCCAATAACCTAATACCCTATCTCTCATTAACTTTAGTTGATTAAATATAAAATTAAAGCTTTAATCTACATTATTAGGCTACTAGTTTTTGGCTAAACTTAATAATCCCAAAACTAAATTATTTTTTAGGATTTGAAAATATCTTATTTTTAGGATTTTCTAAATTATCAAATTGAGGGTGAATAGAGTTTTTCTTCTCTGAAAATACAAGCCTGTTTAAAGCATTTACAAAAGCATTCGCAGCAGCAACAACTACGTCTGTATCAGCAGAATGTCCTGAATATATTTTATTCTTGTTCCGAATTCTTATAGTAACTTCCCCTAATGCATCTATTCCTTCCGTTACAGATTTTACTGAAAACTCTATTAATTCATTGGGAACTTTAGTTAATGCATTTAGTGCTTCGCAAACCGCATCTACAGGTCCAGTGCCTATTGCGACAGCAGTATCTTCAGTATGATCTTCTGTATTTATGAGAGTTACTGTCGCGGTAGGCTTGGATGTACTGCCGCAACTAACTTGAACATGACTTAGTTGAAATTTAGATTCCGGAAGTTGAACCTGTTCACTAACAATAGCTTCTAAATCTCTATCAGTAATTTCTCGTTTTCTATCAGCGAGATCTTTGAAACGAGCAAAAGCATCATTCAGGTCTTCTCTACTTAAATCGTATCCCATCTCTTCCAATCTTGCTCTTACGGCACTTCTTCCACTAAGTTTTCCTAATGAAATTTTATTATCATTCAAACCAACAGTTTTTGCATCAATAATTTCATATGTGAGTCTATTTTTTAGTACACCATCCTGATGGATTCCCGACTCATGAGCAAAAGCATTTGCCCCAACAATTGCCTTATTAGGCTGAACATTCATTCCAGTTAAGTTAGATACTAATCTCGAAGTTTTTGTGATTTCTTCTGTTCTTATGGCTGTTAATGGAGTCGGTGAATCTGAACTTCTTCCAAAGAAACTATTAAAAAAACTTTTCCTCACGTGTAATGCCATTACTAATTCTTCTAGGGAGGCATTCCCTGCTCTTTCACCTATCCCATTTATTGTGCACTCTAATTGCCTCGCTCCGTTTTTTGCTGCTTCTAGAAAATTAGCAACTGCCAATCCTAAATCATTATGACCATGAACAGAAATAATAGCTTCATCAATATTTGGAACATTTTTATTAATATCAAAAATAAGCTTCCCAAATTCACTTGGAGTTGTGAAACCCACTGTATCTGGAATATTTATAGTTGTAGCTCCTGATGCAATCGCTAGTTGAATTACTTCATAAAGAAATTCAGGATCACTCCTTGAGGCATCTTCACAAGAGAATTCAATATCATCAACTAATGATTTAGCATAACTAACCATTTCAGGCACTATACAAAGAACATCTGATCTTGTTTTTCTGAGTTTATGTTTTAGGTGGATATCACTAGTGGCTATAAATGTATGAATTCTTTTTTTAGGGGCTGGGCTTATAGCTTCATAACAAGCTTTTATATCATTTGTAGAAGCCCTAGCTAAACCACAAATTATTGGACCATTTTCTCCACCAACTACTTCAGCAATTTTATTTACTGCCTTAAAATCTCCAGGACTAGCAAATGGAAATCCTGCTTCAATAACATCTACCCCTAATCTCGCAAGTTGATGGGCAATTGCAAGCTTTTCCTCAAGATTTAAACTTGCACCAGGGGATTGCTCACCATCTCTCAGTGTTGTATCAAAGATCAATATTCTGCCAGGATCTTTGGACATTAATTTATTACGACTAATTCTATAGTAAGCTAATTAAAAAAAAATTACTAGATACGGATAAATAAACCCTTCTATAGGAATTAAAACCTTATTATTTTTGGTTAAAGTATTATAAATAAAAAGTTTTTATATTTGATTAATAAAGTAGTATTTTAAAAAATTAAACAATTGAATATTTGCCTAAAAGTAAATTTTACATTTTATAACGAACTTCAATCATAATCTTAAAAAAAACTATGAATGGGCCTCTCCCTAATAAAAATTACTTAGGCAGATTGGCAATAGTTCTACATGCTCATCTCCCATTTGTTAGAAAAAATGAAAAAAATTCTTTAGAAGAGGATTGGTTATTCCAAGCAATCCTCGAATGTTATATTCCATTACTTCAAGTAATGGAATCAAGCAAAAAGCAAGATACAAGCAATACAAAATTAACCCTCAGTTTATCTCCAACATTATTGTCACTTCTTCAAAATAAACAAATTCAAAAGAAATACTCATCTTGGATAAAAACAAGAATAGAATTTTTGAATGATTTACCTAAAAAAGAACAAACTGCATCTGAATTTCTTCTGAGAAATATAAAAAATAATTATTTATATTGGGAAAAATATTCTGGAGATTTAATTGAGAGATTTAAAAATTTAAATTTGAGTGGAAATTTAGATATTCTTACTTGTGCGGCAACACATGGATATTTACCAATCCTTAGAGAAAACCCTGAAACAGTGTTAGGTCAAATAAATACTGCAATAAGAAGTCATGAAGTTATTTTTGGAACAAGACCATTAGGGATTTGGTTACCTGAGTGCGCTTATTATGAAAATCTTGATGAAATATTGCTTAATTGCGGAATTAGATATGCAGTTCTAGACGGTCATGGGATTTTAAATGGATCACCAAGGCCAAGGTATGGAGTATATGCACCTATTTGTTCAAAAAAAGGGGTAGCTTTTTTTGGGAGAGATAGTGAATCAACATTGCCAGTTTGGTCCTCAAGAGAAGGATACCCAGGGAATCCAGTTTATAGAGAATTTCATAAAGACTTAGGGTGGGAATTGTCTCCCACAGAACTACAAAAAAAAGGAATTCCAACAAGCAGGCCTTTAGGATTGAAATTTCATAGAATTACAAACAATAATTGTTCATTAGGCAAAAAAGAATTTTATGTAGAAGATGAAGCTATAAAAAAAGTTGAAGAACACGCTGACAATTATCTTTTATCAAGATCTAAACAATTAAAGAAACTTTCTTTATCCGCATCATTCGAACCTTTGTTAATTGCTCCATTTGATGCTGAACTATTTGGACATTGGTGGTATGAAGGACCAAGATTTATTGAAAATATACTTAAAAAATCTACAAAATATTTCATTAAACTTACAAACCTAAGGGAAATTCTTCTTCAAAATCCTAACCTTCAAATTTGTGATCCATCTCCTTCAAGCTGGGGTCAGGGCGGATTTCATAATTACTGGCTTAATGAAAAAAACGCATGGATAGTTCCAGAAATCACAAAAGCGGGTGCTGTTTTTGTTGAATTATCCAGTATGAACTTTAATGATGATTTCTCTATAAGATTGTTAAAGCAAGCAGCAAGAGAGTTACTTCTTTCTGAATCCTCTGATTGGAGCTTCATTTTAAAGGCGGGAACTACAACTGAACTCGCTAAAGAAAGGATTGATAGACATCTTTTTAGATTCTGGAAATTAATTGAGATGTTAGAAAAAAAATCATTTATTGATTATAAATTTCTCAAAAATATTGAAGAGGAAGATAAAATATTCCCTAATATAAGAATTCAAGACTGGCAATTATAAGAATCTCATTTTATCTTTAACATCCCAAGCTTAACTTTTAAAGGTGAATTTATAAACATTTTACTCATTACATAAATCAATTTAGGTAATGGAAGAGTATTGGTTAGAAAACCTACCCATTCTTCCGTTGACAATTTGAAAAAATTAGAAAAGAAACATCTTAATCTACTTTCATCAAAGCTCATTAATCTTCTGAGTCCGTATTGATAGAGCCTATGTCTTTGAATTAATTCATATGGCCACAAGACTGACCATCCTTTAGTGGCTAATTCTAGTGAACTAAAGTTTGGTTCTTTCAAAAAGATTGCTAATTTTTTAGCGAGAAGTGGAGCTCTTCTTATTAGAGATCCAATCATATATCCAGATGCGGGATGAACCATACTTGCGGCCCCTCCAAAACCAAGAACTGATTGGTTCTTATATGGTAGTGGTAAATTCATAGGGAATAAGCAATTCTCCTCATGAAAAATTTCCACTACTTTTATACCTTTGTTTTTTAATCTACTTAAAAGTCTTTTTTTTAGATGATCTTGTGAAAAAGATGGATAACTAGCTAGTGATGTCTCTTCAACAAAATAAGTTTCACTCCCTAAATCCATTGCGTAAAGAAAAGACGGAGATTCTAACAACTCTTCATCCTTTAAATGGTCAGAACGAAAATCCATTAAAACAAATTGATCTTTTTCTACAGGAGGAGTAGAAAATTTACCGACGATTCCATAAGCAGCTTGCTGTGCGACTTCTTTTAAAAATGGTCTTTTTATAAATTTACTCTTATGTCCGCTTGCATCAATTACTAATCTTGCCTTTAGTTTTAACCCTGATGAACATATCACTTCAGAAATCTTGTTTTCTGATTTAATTAATTTTGCAGTTTCATTTAACCACTGAATACCTTTACAGGTCTTCAAAAGTTCATTTTGAAAAGCTTCCTGATTAATTAAACCATAATCATAATAATGTTTTGTGGGACTATTACCTTTGTCCTTTATTCCATCTCCAAAATAGCTTATAGTTTTTGACCATCTATGAGATAACAAAGACGCTAAACCAAATTCTTCTAACTCAGAAGCCCAAATCCCATATGTGTTTTCCCATTTTTCATAAGGAGATTTTGTTGATATCCCCTTAATATTAAGATTTTGTTTGGCTAATTCTGAAGCTAAACATAATGCTGCAGGACCAGAACCTAATATCAAAATATCAAGAATTTCCATAAGAACTTTCTAATCTAAAGGTTGTTAAGTTTCTTCTTCATTCGAAATTAATTGATCTTCTTCTTCAATTTGTTCATGAGGAACCAACACAACCTCTGATAAATGATCTCCATCATCTAGTCGTTGTAACTTTACACCTGTAGCAGCTCTGGATTGTTGAGAGATTTTATCGGCATTAGTTCTTACAATTACGCCTCTTTCTGTAACCAAAAGTAATTCTTCACCTTCTCCAAGAACCTTAAGGCCGACGAGTGAATCATCTTTGATTCTGAATTTAATTGCTCTTAGTCCCATACCCGCACGTTTTTGTAATCTAAATTTTGTAACTGGAACTCTTTTTCCAAGACCAAAAGCACTGGCTACTAGAACCCAAGGTCCTTTTAAAGACTTACTTTCAAGATCTTCCTCATTCTCATTTTCAATATCTTCCTCTTCAAGATTTGCTAATTGATCAACCATGACACAACTAAGAACATCCATTGATACAAGTTCATCTCCTTCTTTTAAGTTCATTGATTTAACACCTCTAGCAGTTCTTCCAAGAGGCCTTAATTCATTAATATCTAACCTAAAATGAATAGTCATTCCTCTGCTCGACCCAATTAAGACACTATCTCCCTCTGTTGATAATCTAACCCAGGTTAAAGCATCTCCTTCTTCTAGGTTAATAGCTATTAGACCATTTGATCTTACTTTTGAAAAAGCGGATAATGGAGTCCTTTTTATAAATCCAGCTTTGGTGAGCATTAATAAATAACACTCGTTATCGAAGGAATCTACTGAAACAAGAGAAGTAATTTGTTCTTCTCTTGGTATTGGGAGTAGTTGAACAGAGGGAGTCCCTTTAGCTGTTCTACTGCTCATAGGTACTCGATAAGCTGGGAGTGCATAAGCTACCCCTCTATTACTGAAAAGTAAAAGAGTATCATGATCATTGCAGCTTATGAATAGTTTTACTTCATCATCTTGTTGATTCTTTGTTCCAGCTTTACCTCTAGACCCCCTGCTTGTAGATTCGAATTCATTTACAGGCATTCTTTTTAAGTATCCTGCTGTCGTTAATAAAACAACGGATCTTTCGTTAGCTATTAAGTCAATATCATCAAGTCCCCCGCCTAAATTGAGAATCTCTGTTTTTCTGGGTGATGAAAACCTTTCATTTATTTTACTAAGCTCTTCAAGAATAATTTCATTTATTCTCTCCTTATCATTCAATATATTTTTATAATCTGTAATTTTCCTTGTAAGCTCATCATGCTCTGCTTTAATTTTATCGGCCTCTAAAGCTGTTAATCTTCTTAATTGCATTTGTAAAATTGCATCTGCTTGAATTACAGATAATTCATGATTATTTTGCAGTTGTTCTCTCGCTGAATTCGTATCTTTTGCAGATCTTATTAAATTTATAATATTATCCATAGCGTTAAGGGCTAAAAGAAGACCTTTGATAATGTGATCTCTTTCCTCTGCTTTTTTCAATAAGAAACTTGTTCTTCTTTTTATTGTTTCAATTCTAAATTCTAAAAATACATCTAGCATTTTTCTGAGAGAAAGGGTTGTAGGTTCTCCTTTGACAAGAGCTAAAATATTTGCACTAAAGTTATTTTGTAGAGGTGTTATTTTAAATAAATTATTTAGAACAACTTGAGGATAGGCATCTCTTTTAAGCTCAATTACAATTCTCATCCCATCTCTATCACTTTCATCTCTAATATCTGATATTCCATCTAATCTTTTCTCATTTACTAGATCTGCGATTCTTTCTATAAGAGCTGCTTTATTAGTTTGAAATGGAAGCTCAGTAATTATTACGGCATCTTTTTCTGCTCTTCCAGGAGATTTGATTTGTTCAATATCTGCAACACCTCTCATCGTTATTGACCCTTTCCCAGATTTGAAGGTCTCTCTTATACCATCTCTTCCTAATATCTGTCCCCCAGTTGGAAAATCTGGTCCTTTAATTAATTCAAAAAGTTCTTTATCTTCTGTTGAGGGATTTTTGATTATAGCTTTAAGACCATCGATTAATTCTCCTAAATTATGCGGAGGTATATTAGTTGCCATTCCAACAGCAATGCCTGATGATCCATTTAATAGGAGTTGGGGGATCCTAGCTGGTAAAACATTTGGTTCTTGTTGTGAGCCATCAAAATTATCGGAAAAATCCACAGTCTCAGATTCAATATCCTCGAGCAAACTTTCATCTGTTAGGGATTGAAGACGTGATTCTGTATATCTCATCGCGGCAGGGGGGTCATTATCTACGGACCCGAAGTTCCCATGTCCATCAATTAATGGCATTCTCATAGAGAAATCCTGTGCCATGCGTACTAATGCATCGTAAACAGCAGTATCTCCATGAGGATGGTACTTTCCTAAAACCTCTCCAACTACCCTCGCGCATTTTCTATATGGCCTACCGCTTGTTAAACCAAGCTCATACATCGCATATAAGATCCTTCTATGAACAGGCTTTAATCCATCTCTCGCATCAGGGAGTGCACGTCCGACGATAACACTCATCGCATACTCTAGATAAGAGCGCGACATCTCATTTCTTAAATCAGTCTGAATGATTCGATCGTTATTTTCACTCAAACCAGAATTCTCAGAATCAACAATATCAGACATATAAAAGACCTTTACTTAATAATAATCCCTGATTGTCAGAATGAATAAAAAAAAGCTAATAATTAATTTTCAAACACTCACATTTATACACAAATAATAAAAAAACTCTTTTGTTTTTCAATAATCATTGGCTTATTACACCTTTAGTTGTTAATTTAATCAGAATAAATAAAAAAATCGTGAATATTGAAATTGGTTTAAACAAAAAAGTTAGAAGAGCTTATGGTATTGATGAAATAGCATTAGTTCCCGGGACTCGAACTCTAGATTATGATTTAACTGATCCTTCTTGGTCAATTGGAAATGTTAAAAGAGAAATTCCAATTATTGCGAGTGCAATGGATAGTGTGGTTGATGTAGATACAGCTGTTGAACTCTCAGAGTTAGGTGCTCTTGGTGTTCTTAATATGGAAGGTATTCAAACTAGATATGAAAATCCAAAAGAAATATTGAGTCAAATATCATCTGTTGGGAAAAGTGAATTCGTTCCTTTAATGCAAAAAATATACAGTGAACCTATAAAAGAAGACCTGATAATTCAAAGAATTAATGAAATTAAAGAAAAAGGAGGGATAGCCGCTTTAAGTGGAACTCCTCAAGCTGCTATTAAATTTAAAGAAACACTTGTCAAATCAAAAATAGATTTATTTTTTCTACAGGGAACAGTAGTATCAACCGAGCATTTAGGTATGGATGGAAAAGAGACGTTAAATATTAAAAGTCTTTGTAAATCTTTAAAAATTCCTGTTGTTGCAGGAAACTGTGTAACTTATCAAGTCGCAGATCTACTTATGAAAGCAGGCGTAGCAGCTCTTATGGTGGGAATTGGCCCTGGAGCTGCATGTACTTCTAGAGGGGTTTTAGGCATCGGAATCCCTCAGGCAACAGCAATATCTGACTGCAGTTCAGCAAGAGATGATTATTTTGAAGATACTGGACGTTATGTTCCCATAATTGCTGATGGAGGAATTATTACTGGTGGAGATATTTGTAAATGCCTTGCTTGTGGTGCTGATGCTGTAATGATTGGTTCCCCCATAGCTAAATCATCAAGTGCTCCAGGTAATGGATTTCATTGGGGAATGGCTACTCCTAGTCCAATTCTACCAAGAGGTACAAGAATTGAGGTAGGCTCTACAGGTTCTTTAGAAAGAATCATAAAAGGACCGGCATTACTTGATGACGGGACACATAATTTAATAGGAGCTATAAGGACATCCATGAGTACTCTTGGAGCTAAAAATATCAAAGAAATGCAAAAAGTAGAAATTGTTATTGCACCATCTCTCTTGACAGAGGGGAAAGTTTATCAAAAAGCCCAACGACTTGGAATGGGTAAATAACAAAAATCTAATCTCTTTATATGGAAAAATTTTCTCTTTAAGAGTTATGATTAAGATATGGGGGAAACCCCATACTCCTCACACACCAAATCGCCCGATTTATCGGGCTTTTTTAAGTCTGTTTTGTTACTTATATGTTTTTATCTGTAATGAAATCATCACTTAAAAGAATAGCTTGCTAAATTTTCTTAAAGGAATATCTAAATTATGTCATCAGCCGCCGCCGTAACTGATTCTTCATTCGACAAAGAAGTTTTGCAAAGTGACCTGCCAGTCTTAGTTGATTTTTGGGCTCCATGGTGCGGACCTTGCAGGATGGTCGCTCCAGTTGTAGAGGAGATATCGAAAGACTTTGAAGGTAAAATCAAAGTATTTAAATTAAATACAGATGAGAATCCAAATGTTGCAAGTCAATATGGAATCAGAAGTATCCCGACCTTAATGATCTTCAAAGGTGGTCAAAAAGTTGACACTGTTGTTGGAGCAGTACCAAAAGCGACTCTTTCAAGTACCTTATCTAAACACTTATAAAATAAGGTATTGTCAAAAATAGGACTCATAGATTATGGGATGGGTAATATTCATTCTGTAACAAAAGCCTTAGAAAGTCTTGATCAAGAGATAATTTTAATTAAAAATAAAGATCAAACAAAAGACTGTAAAGCTGTAATACTTCCTGGAGTTGGTTCGTTTGACCCTGCAATTAACAATCTTATAAATAAAGATTTAATAAGTGATATTAAAATTTGGATTAAAAGTGGGAAATCATTTTTAGGTATATGTCTTGGATTGCAACTGCTTTTTGAATCAAGTGATGAAGGCTCAACTAATGGACTTGGAATAGTAAAAGGTCATATAAAAAAAATCCCTGAATTATCCGATCAAAGAACTCCTCATGTTGGATGGTGCGAACTTATACCAACGAGTACTAATAGCTTATTAGAAGAGGATGAATTAAATAATTGGGTATATTTTGTTCATTCTTATCATGCAGTACCCTCAAATACTAATTTAGTAACTGCAAATGTTAGTTATGGTTCTGAAAAATTAACAGCAATGATAGAACGAGATAATTTACTGGCTTGTCAATTTCATCCTGAAAAATCTGGGAAAACTGGTGAAAAACTTTTACGTCGATGGGTTAAAAGTATTCAATAATTTGATTTGTGATATATGAAAACAAATTTGAGGTTAATTGGAGGACGAAAGCTTGAAAGCCCTAGAAATATTGATACTAGGCCAACAACCTTAATGGTTAGAGAAGCAATTTTTAATATTTTGAAAAATACTGTCGAAAATTCTAATTGGTTAGATTTATTTAGTGGAACAGGTGCTGTGTCCTGTGAAGCCTATAATCATGGAGCAAAAAAAATAGTTGCAATTGAAAAAAATAAAAACAATTCAAAAATATGTTTAAAAAATCTTTACTCATTGCAAAATATAGATAATCGAAAAAATGATATTGAAGTTATTTGCAAAGATGTATTAATTTGGACTAAGCCAAATACTGAGAGGAATATCTCTTCTTCAAATAATTTTAATAAAATAAAATTTGACTTTATCTATTTAGATCCCCCATATAGATCTAATTACCATGAATTAGTTTTAAATCAAATTTTTAATTGTAATTTTATAAAGAAAGACACTATTGTTATTTGCGAACATTCATTAGATGTGGATATTAAGGCGAATATTCTCTGGAAGATTTTTGATGTTAGGACTTATGGTCAATCAAAATTGACTTTTTTAATCCATATCTAACATTCCTGAGCCTCTTCTATATTGATTCCACGCGCTAACAAATAATCCTAGAAGGGTTATAGGAATTAATCCTAAAACTATTCCACATAAAAGAGGTTCAATCATTTTCTGGCATTTTTTTCATTTCTCATTCACAATTGTGACACAGAGACATTTTTTTGTGACAACATCTTCATCATCTGCATCAGAAAAAACTTTGAAAACGAAAATTTGGAAACGGGTTTTTATTGTTTGTGTTTTTTTATTAATAAGTGGCTCTTTCTTTTATTTTAATCATGAAGAAAATAATACATATATTCTTAAAACTCTTGAACTCAACGGTTCAGTTAAAGAAGGAGATACTCTCTTTAAAATGAATTGTGTTGGATGCCATGGTATTACTGCGAGAGGATTAGTTGGACCAGATTTACATTCAATAACCCTGCGTTTAAATGATGCAGAAATCATAAAGCAAGTAATTGAGGGAGTTACCCCTCCTATGCCAAGTTTTGAAATTGATCCTCAAAACATGTCTAATTTATTAACGTATTTACATAGCTTGCAATAAACTTGAAGAAAAAAAGACTTAACTTGAATGTTGTATTGGTCGAACCAAATGGACCTTTAAATGTTGGAAGTATCGCAAGATTATGTTCTAATTTTGATGTTAATGAATTAAGGATTGTTTCTCCAAAATGTGATATTTTTTCCTTAGATGCAAAAAAAATGGCTCTTAAAGGACATAGATATATTGATAATTGTAAAATTTTTAAAAGTATTGAGAATGCAATTTTTGATTGTGATTTGGTTATTGCTACGTGTGGAAGGATTGATTTAAGTAATGATATTGAATGTGAATCTCCTGAGGACATATCTGAATGGATTTCATCTTTTCTTGAGATTAATAATTTAGGTATTTTATTTGGAAGAGAGGATAGAGGATTAAGTAATAATGAATTACTTTTTGCACATAAGATTCTTAATATTAAAACTTCTCAAAACTATCCTTCTTTAAACCTATCTCATGCAGTTTCAATAATCTTGTATGAATTAAATAAATCTTTAACAAATAATGTAGAGAAAGATTTACAAGTTTTTGACCTTGCATCATCAAAACAAATTTATGAATCTTTTAAAGAAATAGAAGAAATGCTTCTTAAAACTGGGTATCTTTTGGAACATACAGCTAATTCAAAAATCAGTAAATTCAAAAAATATTTATTAAAAGCAAAGACGTCAAGTTATGATATTAATGTCTTGAGAGGAATCGTTCACCAAATTAACTGGTTTTTAAATAATTCAAAAGGCAAGTGAATTTATAAATTTAATTAAAAATGCATGAAAAGTTGATATTTTTTTACTTAGCCCTTCTTTTAGGAATGTAGTCTCAAATATATTATAAACGTCAGATTATATGGTAAAAAATAGACTCCAAAAAATTTAATTAGATTAAGAAATAAATTTGTACATAAATAAGATCAAATATAGCAAAAACGTTCAATTTAATTTGGATATTTACTAAAAACATTTTCTGAAGTATCATCTATTGATCATTCGAAAATAAAGTAAAAACTAAAGCTGTGAATACAACAAAGAAAAGAAGAGTTTTTCCTTTTACTGCTGTAATTGGTCAAGAAGAAATGAAATTAGCTCTTTTGTTAAATGTTATAGATCCAAGAATTGGAGGAGTAATGATTATGGGTGACAGAGGAACTGGTAAATCTACAACTATAAGAGCTCTAGCAGACTTGTTACCAGCTATAGATGTTGTTAAAGATGATCCATATAATAGTTCACTTATAGATCCTGATTTACAGAGTAAAGAAGTTTTAGAGAAAATTGTACAGGGAGAAAGTTTGGAGAAAGATAAAAAAAAGGTCCCAATGGTTGATTTACCATTGGGGGCAACAGAAGACAGATTGTGCGGAACTATTGATATAGAGAAGGCTTTAAGCGAAGGAATTAAGGCATTTGAACCCGGCTTATTAGCAAAAGCTAATAGAGGCTTGTTATACGTAGACGAAGTTAATCTACTCGACGATCATTTAGTTGATGTTCTTTTAGATTCCGCCGCATCTGGATGGAATACTGTTGAGAGAGAGGGAGTTTCAGTTAGACATCCTGCAAGATTTGTTTTAATTGGCTCTGGCAATCCAGAAGAAGGAGAACTTAGGCCCCAGTTATTAGATAGGTTTGGTATGAGCGTTGAGGTTAAGACAGTAAGAGATGCAGAATTAAGGGTTAAAGTTGTTGATCAGCGAACTTCATTTGATGATAATCCCGATGAATTCTCAATAAGTGTTGAGAAACAGCAAGATGACCTACAGCAAAAAGTTATCAAAGCTCAAGAGATATTAAATTCAGTTCAATTGGATGATGATCTTAGATTAAATATATCTGCTGTATGTGGCGAACTTGATGTTGATGGATTAAGAGGTGATATTGTAACTAATCGATCTGCAAAGGCAATTGCTGCATTTGAGGGAAGAACTGAAGTGCAAGAAGAAGATATCGCTAGAGTAATTACATGTTCTTTGAGGCATCGATTAAGAAAAGATCCCTTAGAGCAAGTCGATTCAGGAGAAAGAGTCATTCAAGCATTCTGTAAAATATTTGATTTGAATGAAAAAGAAGACCTTTCCAAATTTCAATTATCATCACAAGAATAATAAAGTGAGGATTATTGGAATTGATCCTGGATTAGGAAGAGTTGGATATGGAATTATTGAGATTCAAAATGAAAAGAAGATATTTCTTGATTGTGGGGTAATTGAAACTAATAAAAATAAAGAGGAAGGAGATAGACTTTATGAAATTTTTAATGATCTCAATACATTGATTGATCAGTGGAAACCTGATATTGCTGCGGTAGAGAAATTTTTCTTTTATAGATCTAGCACTACCATTAGTGTTGTTCAGGCTCGGGGAGTTATTATGATGGTATTTGCTTCCAAAAGCATTAAAGTTAGTGAGTTCGCCCCTTCTCAAGTCAAGCTTACTATCGCAGGATCTGGCAAAGCATCTAAGAAGGAAGTTATTGAAGCGGTTATGTATAACCTAAATTTAACCCGTGCACCAAAACCTGATGACTCTGCAGATGCATTAGCCATAGCCCTTACAAAATTAAATGAAGAAGGATTTAATTAAATATAAATTATGATTATCTCAGAAAAAAAGAATTTCGAAAGAAAATTTTTTAGAAATTTGAGAAATAAAAGTTCAGCTATTGATATGAGAAAAGTCGAAATCAATGTAAAAAAATATGTTGATTCAATTTTTAGAAAAGATTTAAAAAAAAAGTATATAGGAATTTATTGGCCTCTTGAAAATGAAGTTGATTTAAGAAGTCTTGATCATGAATATTTATTAGCTTTGCCGAGATGTGAAGAAAACAAAAATCTCTTATTTTGTGCATGGGATAAGAAACAATTATCCAAAGATTTACATGGGATACCAGCTCCTTATTCTTCAAATAAATTAAGTTATGAAAAAATTAGTATGATGTTTATTCCGTGTCTTTCCGTTGATAAAAACTTAATAAGATTAGGATACGGTGGAGGATATTTTGATAAATTAAGGGAAGATAAAAATTGGAGATCTATTCCATGTATTGGTATCTTAACCTCTAATTGTGTAAGCGATAAATTTTTGACTAGAGCTGATTGGGATATCCCTCTATCAGGTTTTATAACGGAAAAAGAAATATTAGTATAATGTATATCTAATTTAGTGATTTAAAAGTTTTATAACAATGGAAAAAAAAGAAACTTATATTGAATTACATAAATTAGTTGAGAAACTGAAAAACGCAGAAGATCCCAAAAGAAAATATGAGTTCATTTTATGGTTGGGTAAAAAATTGAAAGAACCAAATAATAGTATCTTAATTCCCGAAAATAAAGTTCAAGGATGTGTTTCTGAAGTCTTTGTTAAAGCAAGTTTTCAAGAAGGTAAACTTTATTGGGAAGGCTATTCTGATGCTTTGATAACAAAGGGATTACTTGCATTCCTCATCAATGGAATGAATGAATTAACGCCAAAACAAGTAGTTAACATAAACAATAAATTTATAGAAGATACTGGTCTAAAGGCAAGTCTAACCCCATCAAGATCAAATGGTTTTTTAAATATTCTCTTAAAAATGCAGTCTCAGGCAAATGATTTTTTGTCGAAATAATATTATAAAATTGAAATTACAATAAAAGATAACTAATGCAAAAATGTAAAATTGGAATTATTGGTTTTGGAACTGTAGGAAAAGGTATTTATGAAATCCTAAAATCGACAAATGACCTACATCCAATTTTAAAAGATATAGAAATCGTAGGAATAGCTGTTAAAAATATCAATAAAAAAAGGGACATTAAATTAGAGAATAATCTATTAATAAATGATCCTTATGAACTAATTAAAGATCCAAATGTTGACGTGATTGTAGAAGTAATGGGAGGTACTGATATAGCCAGAGATATTATTCTGAAATCTTTAAAGGCTCGAAAATCAGTAGTTACAGCTAATAAAGCGGTAATTGCAAGATTTGGGAGTGAAATATATTCCACAGCCGCTAAGAATGGAGTTTATGTTTTAACAGAAGCAGCAGTATGTGGAGGGATTCCAATAATTGAACCTTTAAAAAGATCTCTTAAAAGTAATCAAATAAATAAAATGGTTGGGATTATAAACGGTACAACAAATTTTATACTTACAAAAATGTCAAATGAAAAAGCTGATTATAAGGCAACATTACAATTAGCTCAGAAACTTGGTTTCGCAGAATTTGATCCAACTGCTGATGTTGAAGGACACGATGCGGCTGATAAGATTTCAATTCTTTCTGAACTCGCATTTGGAGGTGAAATCAATAGAGATTCAATTAGTACAGAGGGTATAAATCAAATAGATATTAAAGATATTGAATATGCAAATAAACTAGGTTTTGAAATAAAACTTTTAGCCTTTTCTGAAAGAAATGCCATCAACATTAATGATTCTCTTCCCCTAAATATTTGGGTAGGTCCTTCTTTAATCCCCAAATCTCATCCTTTGGCAACGGTTGATGGTGTGAATAATGCCATCCTTATAGATGCTGATCCTCTAGGGGAAATAATGTTGTACGGACCAGGCGCGGGAAGTGGACCAACCGCTGCTTCTGTTGTTTCTGATATTTTAAATCTTCAGTCTTCATTAACAAAGGATACGAAATCCATTGATCCATTATTATCTTTTAATTTTTGGAGAGACTGTCATATCATTGATTCTAATCAAATATCAAAAAAGAATTATCTCAGAATTATTTGTTTAGATAGTCCAGGAGTGATTGGTAAGATTGGAGATCTCTTTGGTAAGAATGATGTATCAATAGAATCAATTGTCCAATTAGATGCAAGTGAAAATAAAGCAGAAATAGTTGTTATCACACACGAAGTCTCAAATGGTAAATTTGAAAAATCAAAAAGGGAAATTAATGCACTTTCTGAAGTTGAATTAATTGCTAGCCAATTAAGTTGTATTTGAAAAAAAACATTTGCATATCTCTCTTTAGCTTGCTAAACCAAAGAGAGGAAATGTATTTATGTAATGAGTTTTTCAAAATTAGTAGAAATAAAAAAAAATTTTAAATTTAATCCTAATAACAGTTATAAAAACCTCTATAAAGGGGCGTGTGTGAAAATTAAAAATAGTCAAAAGACATTTCAGGTTGTAGGAATTAATCCAGAGAGTAAAGTTTGTTGGATAAGAGAGTGGCCCTTCGCTTTGGAAGTTAATAAGACATTCTCCTTGGAAATTAATCAAATTACACTACAAACCTATTGCTCTGATACTTTTAATGAAAAGTAAATTTCTGAAAAATCAAATGTTATGCACAATAATTTTTTAATAGCTTTATTCGTTTTTTTAATTTCTTTATCACAATATTCTTGCGTCTCTAATAATAAATCCAAAAGAATTATAGTTGCAAGTTCAGGTAAAATTGAATCGTTAGATCCTGCTAGGGCAAGCACTCTTAAATCACTGCAATTATTAAGTTCACTTGGTGATACTTTATATGAATTAAATTCTGAAGGAGAATTGATTCCTGAATTAGCATCAGAAATGCCAATTTTTTCAAAAGATAAATTACAAATAATAATTAATCTTAAAAAAAATGTTCTTTTTCATGATGGAACTTTATTTAATTCAAACGCTATAAAGTTTTCTTTTGATAGATTTAAAAGAATCGGAACAATGAATTATATCTTGGGGAATAAAATAAAATCTATAGAAACTCCAAGCAAATATAAGGTAATCATTAATCTAAATAAACCATCAAGCTCTGTTAATGGTTTACTAACATCTATAAATTTGACACCTATTTCACCCACTTATTATAAAGATTATTCTGATAAATTTTTAAATGATAAATTTGTTGGTACAGGTAAATATATATTGAAGAGATTTTCAAATGAAATTCAAATAATTGAACCAAATTTAAATTATTGGAGTGATAAACCTAATAATGAAGGTATTAGTTTTATTGGATATTCCAACTCTTCTTCTCTTTTTGGAGCTTTAAAAAGTAAACAAATTGATGTTCTTTTATCAAATTCAATCGATGATATTCAAAGAAATAATTTAAATTTATTAAGTAATAACAAAGAAATTAAAGAAGGAAAGAGCCCTGCTACAGAAATAAGTTTTATTAGTCTAAGAACAAATTCTTATCCCTTAAATAATCTTAATGTAAGGTTGGCTATAGCTAAAAGTCTTAATAGGGAATTCATTAGCGAAAAGGTTAGTTATGGATTAAGGCAACCCTCAAGATCACTTGTTCCACCAATTTATAAAAAAAATAAGAAAGAATTATGGCCAAAATATGATCCATTAGAAGCAAAAGTTTTACTACAAAAAGAAGGCTACTGTAACGGTAATGTTTTGGATTTTCCTCTTACTTATAGATCTAACGTACCTGCTGATAAACTTATTGCACTTTCTTGGCAAGAACAAATAAAAAATATTTTGAATGAATGTATTAATATTAAACTCAACGGAGTAGAGTCTACAACTATTTATAAGAATCTAAATTTAGGAATATATACAGCGGTTATTCTTGATTGGACAGGTGCTTATTCTGATCCCGAGGCATATTTAACCCCCCTTCTAAGTTGTAGTGAAATAGAGGTTAAAAACTGTAAAAAAGGAGAATCAGTTTACAGCGGAAGTTTTTGGGGATCAAATACAGTAGAAGATTTATTTCTTGATAGCGAAAATTTAAACGGTAAAGAAAGATTATCGAAATTAATCGAAATAGAGAAAATAGCTTCAGAATCAATACCTTATATTCCAATATGGATTTCATCTCAAAAAGCTTGGTCGCAAAATGAAATTTCAAAACCTATTTTTAATGGTGCAGGAATTATTTTAATGAGTGATCTCAAATTTATTAATGAGTAGAGATCTTAATAAACTTTTAAATTATTCTTTATTAAAGATTTCTTTAATTCCTTTAATGTTATGGATTATATCTACATTAGTTTTTGTTTTGTTGAGAGTTGCGCCAGGAGACCCAGTTGACGCAATTTTAGGATCTGGAGCTAATGAGGCTTCAAGAGAAATTCTTAGATATAAATTAGGGTTAAATGAGTCTCTTCTTAGTCAATATTTTTCTTACATTAATAATATTTTGCACTTAAATTTTGGAGAATCTTTAAGTACTCAAGAACCTGTTCTTGATATTATTCTTAAATCATTGCCAGCGAGTGTAGAACTAGGTATCTTTTCAATATTCTTTGCAATCTTTATAGGCTTTCCGCTTGGTTTTTTTGGTTTAAAAAATAAAGGGAAAAAAGGTGATTACATAGCTAGAGTAATAGGAATCTCTTCATATGCAATTCCACCTTTCTGGGGGGCAATTTTAGCTCAATTAATATTTTCGGTATATTTAAGAATTTTTCCAATTGGTGGGAGGTTCCCAATAACTTATAGCCAACCTAAAATTACAGGCTTTCTAGTTTTAGATAGTCTTCTTAATAATAATCTTATCTATTTAAGAGAAAGCTTATATCATCTTGCGCTTCCTTCAATAACTCTTGGCTTTCTATTGAGCGGAATTTTTAGTAGATCTTTAAGAATAAATTTAGACAAGACACTAAAAAGTGATTATGTAAATGCAGCTTTATGTAGAGGGATTCCAAGAAGGAAAATTCTCTTAAATCACTCTTTACCTAATGCACTTTTGCCTATTGTTACGATTTCAGGCTTGACAATAGCTTCTTTGGCAGGAGGAGCGCTTCTTTTTGAAGTTACTTTTTCATGGCCAGGGATAGCTTTAAGGTTACATGAAGCTATTTCCCAACGGGATTATACTGTTGTTCAAGGAATTGTAATTATCACCTCTTTACTAATAGTCTCACTAAATCTTTTTGTAGATATTTTAATTGCTATATTAGATCCTCGAATTGAATACTAATTTTTGATTATTGCTTTTAAATTCTTTCTATCTAAAAGATGAAAATCAAGATTGCTTTCAGTTTGATTTTTTATAACTTTAATGCTTTCATTATTTTTTATATTTTCTAAAAACTCTACGATAACTTTTAAAGATAAATTTTGAAAGGAGTAAGGATTTGATCCAATAAAAGATTTATTGATTTTAAAAATATCATTATTATTGATATTTTCTGAATACTTATCATTGATTCTTATTGGTGAAAAATGACTTGATCCCTCAATAATCAAGAATCTATTTAAAGGATTATTATTCGTAGATAAAAATACTTTGAATTGTTCACTTATTAAAGGAGTTATAAGATCATAAGTTCCTCCAATTAACAGTACTGGAATCTCAATTCCAGAATTTTTTTCATTTGGCCAGATTAAGCTGCCAAATGAATTAAACCCTATAATTCCATTTGCTTTCTTTGAATTGATTATTTCGGGTAAAGGAATTTCGTTTAATTGACATTGGAGTAATTTTGATAAATTTGTTATTGCAAAATCTTTTAAAGCTAAATCACATCTTTTTTCAAAGTCATCTTTGGGTAAATCACCTTCATACAAAAAAGCTATTAAAGCTCCTAATGAATGTCCCATTAAAATATATGAATCATTGGCTAATCCTAATTTCCCATTGTTATGCGCTTTTATTACTGCATCTAAATCTTTGATACGGTATAAGAAAAAGTCAGCACTAGTTGGAATTGAATTAGTACCTTCGATAACTTCCAAAAAAGCCTCTGAATTACTTCCTTCATGGTCTATAAATAATACGGGCCAACCTCTCTTACTTAATTCAATGCCAATCCATCTGAAATTATCAATATTTCCTCCAAGTCCTGGCATAAATATGATTAGATCTTTATTTGATTTGGTTTTCTTATTTTTCCATAATTCAATTTTTAAAGGCTCACTTCTATGAGACGAATAAATTTTTTTATTAATTTTTATAAGATCTGAATCCCCTTTATATATTTTTTTCTTAGAAAAAGAGTTATTGGTTTTTTCTAATGATTTTAATTTTAGGTTTAGACTTTGTTGTTTTGCTAATTCCTTTTTCCATGAAGAAATTATTAAAATTAAATTATCAATATCTAATGAAATTTCTTCTGAAGGTAAAGCCTTTAGGATGTCCAAAGTCGAAACTTCATTTTTGAATTCCAATAAACTTTCTATTGTATTAAAAACCTTAATACCCTCTTTGTCATTAGGAACCAAAATAGTATTACTTAATTCTGAAAGAATCTTGTTACCTACCCAACTTCTTAATACTTGCCTGTTTAAACTTTCTTCTTTAAAAACTGGGAATTTTAAAAATCTTGATATCTCAAATACTTTTAAAAAACCATTTTGCTTAAACCAGTCTATTACTTCTGTAGAATCATCCTTATAATTCTCTAAGTTTAATAATTGATCTATAGTTAAAGGGATTGACATCTCTTCGAACTTGATATTTATCTTTTCAGCCGCCATTACATCTTTTGCTGAACAAAAACTAAAGAAACTTAAAAAAAGTATAAAAATGAATTTCAATTGTGGTTATTCCGAATAAATTACTTACATCTAAACTTTGGTGGAGTCAATTTCCCTTTCATTTAAGGTTAATAACTAAAATAAGATTCTTTGCTTCATTTGGAGCAGGAGGAGTAATTTATTTAACATCCCTTATTTTTAATAATATTGGATTGTCAGCAACAGAAATTGGTCTAGGTTTCACGATATCAGCGATCATAGGTACTTTAACAAGAATCGTTACTGGAAATTACCTAAATAAAACAGGCAAAATTCAAAATCCTTTAGTTATCTCTTCATTCATAAGTATTGCTGCAGGATTTTGTTTAATTATTTCAAAAGATATTTACTTTTACATCCTTGGTCAAGCTTTTATTGGAGCAGCCGCGGGGATATATTGGCCTACTGCAGAATTTGTAGTCCCATATTTTTGTCAACCTATTGATACGAGAAAAGCTTATGCCCTCGTTAGAACTTCTGAGGCTTTAGGGATATTTTTAGGAGTGTTTATTGGTGGATTTATGAATAATTTTATTTATCTCAAATCGATTTTTTTTAATGATATATTTTGTATGCTTTCAATTATTTTTTTGATTTTAAGAAATAAAAAGTCTATAAAAAAAACTTTAGAGAACTCTCAAAAAAAGGCTTTAGATGAAGTTGAAATTTATCAAAAGAGATGGAATAAAAATACAACCATAATAGTTTTATCTGTGATATTGATAACTACATCTCTTGCTTTAATTCAGGTGACATTACCACTTGATCTTGTTAAGGGTGGAGTTATTAGAGATGTCTTAAATGAACAAGTTATTAGTTTTATAATTTCTTTTCAGTTGATTTTATTATTAATTTTACAATGGCCAATTGGTTCATGGATATCAAAAAAAGGAAAATTATTTGGATTGAAATTTAGCTTAATCAACTTTTCTTTCGCCTCACTTTTGTTATTTATATCTAGTTATTTAAATATTGCAGCTTTTTATTTCGTGTTTTTTGCAATCGTCTTAATAAGTTTAGGCACATCTTCCTTCCTACCAACGTCTACAGATGTTGTTTTCAGTATTGCCCCTACAAATAAAAAAGGTTATGCACTAGCACTGTTATCACAATGTTTTGCAATGGGATATTTTTTTGGACCATTTATTTCTGGGAGGGTACTAGATCTTTTTGGGTATGCATCGATTATGTGGGTAGCTATTTCATCTTTTTGTTTTTTAATGTTTGCGATGATATTTAAGAAATCATTTTAAAAGTTTATATAAATAATATTTATTTTTTTTCTATTTCAATTATTCTTCTTTCTCTAAGAAATAAGAAAAAAGGAGCAGAGAAAGCAAATGCTATTAAAAAGGTTCCAATATAAACAACCCACATATTTTTTATATTCAATTTTTTAGATTCATTTACTATCCAAATAAAAACTGCAGTAGCACCCACTAATAAATCTCTTGAAATGGATTGAGCTGCCGGATTAGCATTTGCTAATGAAATAAAATTTTTAATATCAAAACTATTTCCATATTCAATAGCAAAATCAAAATTTGCCATCATTGGAAGGATTGCTCCTAGGAATGATAGAAAAAGGTAAAGATAAGATAGTTTTTGTTTATTATCTTTTAGTATGTTTAGTGAATTCATATGCAAATGATATATATCCTAATAATAGTATTAATCAACTTATGATTGAAGAAGAAAATTATAATTTTCAGGATTATAAATTTATAAAAGGAAACCTAAAGTTTGCTGTTATTGGACATATTGAATGGATAAATTTTATTGAAGTAGATCAATTACCTAAACCAGGTTTAATCTCTCATTCAAAAAAATCTTTAGAATATCCCGCCGGAGGAGGATCAGTCATAGCAAAAAGACTACGGGAATTAACTAATAGCGAAGTCCATTTCTTTACAGCTTTAGGTAATGATTTTTATGGCAAGCAATGTTTAAATATTCTTGAAAATATGGGTATTAAATTACATGTAGCATGGCGAGATAAATCTACAAGAAAAGGTTTTAGTGTAATTGATTCTGATGGCGAAAGATCTATCACTATTATTGGAGATAGATTGTCCCCTAATCATAATGATGATCTAGATTGGGCTGCCCTTAATGATATGGATGGAGTATTTATTACAGCAGGTGATAAAGAATTATTTAAAAAATCGAGGATAGCTAAAACATTATGTACCACACCCAGAGTAGGATTAAACATAATTAACGAATCCGGGATATTTTTAGATGGATTAATTGGAAGTAATCTTGATCCCGGAGAAGTGTTTTCTTTAAATGAATTAAAATTAAACCCAAAATATGTTATTAAAACAGAAGGTGAGAATGGCGGGATAGTATTCCCAGGAGGTAGATATAAAGCTATTAAAAATAAAAAAAATAAAATTGACTCATATGGATGCGGAGATTCTTTCGCGGCGGGAATTCTTTATGGACTTTCCTCAGATTGGAATATAGAAGAAAGTTTAAATCTTGCTAAAATAATGGGTAGAAATTGCAGTGAACATTTTGGACCATATAAAAATGTTAACAACCATAGTTAGGTGAATTTTTAATGAATAATTTGTTAAATACAAAAAGAAGTTATCTTGTTGATTCAATTATGATTTTCTTCTTATTAATCTCTTTTTTGGTTTTTGAATCTCTAAAAACTTTAGCTGGGATTTTTACCTATGGGATTTTTAAAAAGGAAATATTAACCACTAAAAGCAATTTAGGATTTGATTTCAAAATTAAAATTAGATGAATATATATTTAATTGGTTTTGCTTGTGCTTTAGTTTTAATTTTACTAATTAAAAAAATTATAAATATAAAAAAAAATAAGAATAATAAGTTATCTAAATTTAAAAAGAAACTTCTTAGTAAAGAGTCAAATATTGAAAAAATTTTTTCACGAGATGATGAAAGAACATTTTCAGATCCGGATATTAATATCAATATAGGTATTTATGATAATGAAGATATTACAAATAGAAAATCTAATATTCATAGAGCAAGACTCTCAAAATTTAAGAAGTCAAAATTAAATGGAGAAACTATATTTATAGATCCAAATCAAAAGATCTATAAATATATTAATGGGAAGAAAAAATTTATCTAATATAAAACTACTTAATTACATTCAAGACTATCTCTAGTAGAAACTCCTGTTGTTGGATTAACTCCTTCAGCAATTTTGCAAAGATTTCTCTGGTCTTCACTATCCAGAATCGCGTAAGAAAAATCTGCTCCTTCTATTTGAGCACCAGCAAAGCTACTCCCAGAAGCTATCATATTTATCAAAATGGAATTCCTTAAATCTGTTTTTTGGAAATTCACTCTATCTGCGAGAGTATCAGTTAAATCTATTCCATTAAGATTAGAACCTTTTAAGTCAGATAAAGTTAATGTTGTTCCATGAAGATCGACTTCACTAAAGTCAGCATCTCTTGCTACTGCTCCTGCTATTGAGGATAAATGAAGATCCTCTCCATGAAAATCAAAACCAGTAATATTAGATCTTACGTAACTAGGAACCTCATCTCCCTCTCCTTTAGTGGCAACATTTGCACCTGCAAGAACAGGAGAGGTAAAAATCAGAAAAGAAAAAGTCAGACATAAAAAGTATTTCAAAAAGCTAAATCGATTCATGTTGAGATTTTACAGTGCCTTTATCTTATCTCAATAAGATAATGATTTAAATTGTTTTTAAAATTTGAATAAAGTTTTTAAAGTTATTTAACACTATAAATTTTAAATTTAGGTTGTAAATTTGTTATGCAATCGTGAAGTTTTTTATTATCTTTGCTATTGGTAACTTTGAATTCAGATTCAACACTTCCTTCCTTATCTCTTATAGCTTGATTTAAAACAACAGAACCATTTTCATCAGAAACAGATCTATGAAAAGTTCCTCTAGGGATTTTCAAGATTAATCCACATGATTCTAATCTTACTTTGTAGAAAGGATACTCCCAGCCTAAGTTTACGAGATAAAAAGTTCTTCCTCCTGAAATAGCTAAAAGGTTATCCTCTTGTTTGTGATGAATATAAAACTGCCAATTGCCTAATTCTTTATCATTAGGAGGACTCACAGCTGGCCCATTATGAATTACTAAATCTCTAAAATTTGAGTTATTAATACTAATATCGAAAAATCTGACATCTTCCGTATCACGAAATTTTTCGTAACTTTTCAATTCAAACATTTCAGATTTGTTTGGCTTGGCAAGTTCGATTTTTAAAGTTGAGTTCAATTTATTTGAAATATTAATTAAATGAAAACAGATAAATTTTAAAGATAACGTATCAGTTAACACCAATTAAGGAAGACTTCTATACAAATTAATAATTAAGATTATTTTTTAAATATCCTTTAAAATAAATGTAAAGATTAAAAGGCTTAATTAATTACAAATTTCTAAAGGCTTTATTTCCCATGTCAAATTATTCTTAAGGTTTGTTTTGCCTCTAAAGTTTCCAGTGATCACTGCTGTTAGGTTCGATTTTGAAGAAGATACTAATGTTAAATACCTTTCGTCTATTAATCCTTTACCGCTTGGATCAAAACCTCTCCATCCTGCTCCTGGGATATATAATTCGGCCCATGCATGTAATTCAAATTCTTTTGGTAAAGGATCTTCAAAATGATAACCACTAACAAATCTGCTTGGTATTCCTACTGACCTGCATGACTCAACCATTAACATTGCTAAGTCTCTACATGATCCAACCCTTTCTCTAAGAGTCCTGCTTGCTGGCCATGCTGGGCCAGTATGTCTTTTCGTATACTTAACTCGATCCTGAATAATTTCAATAAGTTGAAATGTAAAAGATAAGGCATTATTGCTACTTCCTGCTAATGACTCTTGCGCTAATTCAACAGCAGAAGGGTCATGCTGCCCATTGGGCATCCATCCTTCCAAAGCTCCCTGAAGATCTCTATTAATGATACTTCTACAAAAGGGTAATGTAAGGTCCCTTTCTTTAACACCATCAAGAATGCAAGGATGTTTAAGTGTCTCAACCTCGCTTATTGCTTTAATAGATAATGAATCAGTATATCCCTCAAAGGTAATTCTGTTAATCTCTTCACCACTAGCGGCAAGTAAAGGATAAAGAATTTTAGGATTTGGAGAAATATTTAAATTAAAGTTTATTAGCCTTTGAAATCCATGCGATCTTGGCTTGATACATAATCGATGTTCCCCCAATTGAACTGATTCTTCATAGGAATATTCAAGGTTATGAATATATTTAATTTTCATTGATCAAATTCTTTATTTATAAAATATTTATCTTCTATGAGATTATGAAGTTTGTTTAAATCAATTTGTAAGGAATCAATAGCCTCATGTAGTCCATCATTAATTATATCTTCAATTCTGATATAACTCCACTTTGCTTTAAGTAAACCCCTCATGCACTCAAGTTTTGAGGGATTATCTGAACTTGGAGAGGTGTCAATCATTTTTAGGGTATTACTTATACCATCCAAACAATATCTAACAGATCTTGGGAAATTATTATCTAGTAAGAGAAATCGGGCTACTGAATTTGGCTGGATAGAATTTTGTTCTGCTTTCCTGAACATCTGATATGCTCCTGCAGAACGCAAAAGAGCAATCCACTGCAACTCATCAAGGACTCCTCCAAGCTCGTCTAAGCTTGGTAGTAATAAATAATATTTTACATCTAAGATTCTTGATGTCTTATCAGCTCTTTCTATTAATCTACCTAAAATACTAAATTGACATGCAAGATCTTTGCTAAGAGTTGCGTCTGTTATGCCATAAAACAACTGACATCCTCTTCTTATTTCGCTTAATTGCTCCTGCCTTGGAAGGTCCCATATAGATTCCCCTTCTTGTAAATTCCAATATAAAATATTTATTTGTTCCCACATTTCAGATGTCATTACATCCCTTATTTGCCTAGCGTTTTCTCTAGCCAATTGGATACAAGAGATTATGCTGTTGGGATTTATGCGATCCCTAATTAAAAAATTAATAACATCATCCTGTTTTTTCTCAGGAAATCTAGAATCAAATGTTTCTCTATCACTTGAAGCATCAATTAGGGGCAGCCATGGTTCAGCACTGCCTGGCGGACAATCTAAAGACATTGCTTCACTAACCTCCACGAAACGAGATATATTTTCCGCACGTTCTAAATAACGATTAATCCAATAAAGAGATTCAGCTACCCGACTTAAAAGCATTCTAATTTCCTACAACCCATGTATCTTTGCAACCCCCTCCTTGAGAAGAATTGACTACTAATGAACCTTTTTTTAAAGCAACTCTAGTTAGACCTCCTGGACTTACCCATGAATCCTTTCCCCTTAAAATGTAAGGTCTTAAATCAACGTGACATGGATAAAGTTCACCATTGCATAATGAGGGAACTGTAGAAAGTTCTAGAGTAGGTTGAGCTATAAAATTTCTAGGATTATTTTTGATTTTATCTGAGAATTCATTTATCTCAGTTGTAGTTGATTGAGGACCAATTAACATTCCATAACCACCAGCTTCAGAGACTGATTTGACAACAAGTTTTGGAAGGTTATTTAAGACATATTCTCTATCCTTTTCGTAATAACAAATATAGGTTTCAACATTTTTTATTATTGGTTCTTCATCAAGAAAATATTTGATCATTTTAGGAACAAAAGAATAAATCATTTTGTCATCTGCTATTCCTGTCCCGGGGACATTCGCAACAGCAACATGACCTGCCTTCATGACATCTAGTAAACCACTAACGCCTAAATATGAATCTTTTCTAAAATTTATAGGATCTAAAAAATCATCATCAATCCTTCTATAAATTACATCTACTCTTTTTAATCCAGCAGTAGTCTTTAAGTAAACATATTCATCATTACAAATTAAATCATGACCTTGAACTAATTGGATACCCATTTCTTGAGCTAAATAACTATGTTCAAAATATGCACTATTAAAAATCCCAGGTGTTAATAAAACTATTTTTGGTGTATCAGTCCAAATAGCTAGTTCTTGGAGAGTCTTTAATAAAAATGATGGGTATTCATCAATAGGTTTAACTATCCTGCCTGAGAAAAGATTAGGGAAGATATTCTTCATCACTAATCTATTCTCTAAAAAATAAGCCACACCAGAAGGACATCTTAAGTTGTCTTCTAAAACATGCCAAGTACCTTGACCATCTCTTATTAAATCAAGTCCTGATATTTGACACCATTTGTTTAATGGAGGCTTAAAACCCAACATTTGAGGCCTCCATCCATCAGAACTCTCAATTAGTTCCCTTGGAATTATTCCATCATTAATTATATTTTGAGAATTATATATATCATCTAAGAAAAGATCTATTGCCTCAAGTCTCTGCTTTAAGCCTTCTTCTAAAATTATCCAGTCATGCTTACTTATTATTCTCGGTAAAGGGTCAAAAGGTAATATTCTTTCTGTCCCTTTTAAGCCTGTGTCGTTTAGCCTAAAAGTTGCTCCATGTCTTAGTAATAACTTCTTGGCCGCCGAATGATTTCTGTTTAGTTCTTCTAAACCCATATTATCTAGGGAAGATAATAAGGGGGTTAAAATTTCTCTAGCAGAATTTAAATTATCTTTAAAGTATTCATCAAAATTATTTTTAGGACGATAATTTGAAAACATATATCTCTTCATTTGTTAACTTTTTACTTTAGCTTGGGACGATATTTAGTATTTAAAACTACAAAAAGAAATATCTATAAACTAAATCTATTTCAATATTTTATGCATTGAACTATATTTCTTAAAAATATAAAAAACATGAATTCTGGCAATTGGCAATTTGTTTTTTTTAGATATTTTGCGAGTTTACTTTTTATTCTTTCTCATAGTTTACTTGTTTTAGATCATCTACCTACTGGAGCTGCACTTCATGGTTTGGGAGAAGTTTTTATAGCGCCTTGGGCTTTTAGGGAAAGGGCCTGGGATTTAGTTGTTATTGCAATTTTATTTTTCTTTTTTGATATTTGGGGATTAATTAACACTCCTTGGAATTAATTGATAATATCAATCCAGGCTTGGTAAATAATTTACTAAAAATGAAATCCAAAATAAAACAAACTTTTAAATTAATCTTATTTATCTTTTTAACAAATACTCACTTTTTACAAGCTCACAATTCATTTAATGGAGGATGTAAAAATCATTGTAAAGAATCTGTTAAATCATTAATTATGAATAAAGAGTTAAATAATTCTAGTTATAAAAATCAAATTGAAGATGATGATTCTTGTTTAAGTAAATCACTTTGTAGAGGTTGAAAAAATCTTGTTTTTAAATTTTTCTCGATAAAATTTGTACTTGCATTGTAGTTTCTATTAGGAGGATTTATTTGGTTTTTAATTAAAATAATAAACGTGTAAATCAATGGAAGTACTAGCGATAGGGAGGCAATAATAGCAATTATTTGATTAATTTTAATCAATGGTTTTTTTACTAAAGGGTCACCACATAACCCACATATTAATTCTCCAGATGTTGATTTTTTTTGAAATTGATATTTGGGATTACAGTATGGACAATAGTAATTATTCATGGATTAAAACAAAATTATTTTTCTTATTATTAAAAATATAAAAAATTTATTTTGTAATATTACTTCTAGCCAAAGTAAGATTATTGAAGTAAAAGATTTATACCAATAGTTCAATTTAGTCCCCTCGCTATGAATAGAAATGGTGTGATCTCTGATCATCTATATCTGCTATAAGATCATGTTTCTTTAATTTTTTAAGAACATTTTTGTATTCGATTTCATTAACAGCTCTAGCTAATAAATCAGAAAAAAAGCTAAGTTTTTTTGACATTATTTTATCTCTATCAAAGTAAAGTCTCTTATTACAATAGATAGCTAAAAAAATATAATAATGCCAAAGTTTGTTTTTTTAGCCCAAATAAAAAGGAGAGCATTTAAAAGCTCTCCTTTTATTCTCTATACTTATTTTATTTATCAAAATTAACAACTAGCCTAAATCATTGATCCTTGTTGTTAATTATTTTTCAGCTTAAAATAACCTTAAAAAACTAATTGTTTTTAACTGGGGCAAAGACTCTAGAATTGAACTTTTTTCCTGTAGGGCACCTAAACGATGCGGAAGAAGTAAGTTCAGACATTAATAAAAAATAATTGGAGCAGTTAATTAAATTAGTTCGGAATTATTCCGAAATTGCAGGCAGGCTATCGATCATTTTGAAAGACCTCCTAAAACTCAACAATCACAAATTAATTAAAAACTTTTAAAAAAACAATCCGTTTTTATACGCATTGATTTTTAATCCAAAATGTTCGATAGTAATAATCAATTTGTTTATTTTACGCTTTAAATTTTATATAGTTCTTGTTTAGTTTTTTAGTAAGTTTTGCTTATTTCTTTTCTTATCTCTCTCGTTTATGTTAACCCTAAATGAATTGAGGAAATCTATTTATGACTAATTCAAAAATTCAAAATAATCATAATAATGATATTAATAATCCCGTGGATGAATATTTACAATGTCTTTCATATTGTGATATTCATCCAAAAGGTATTGATAATGATTGCGAAGTGATTTGTATGGAGAGACATTTGAAAACTAATTATTGGTAAATTTAAAAGCTAGTAATTATTTAAATCTTGTTTAAAAAGTACTAGTACGTACTTTGAAATTCCAAACTTTTACAACACCCTTTGCATTAATTGCAGCTAAAGCGCAGTCATCTGGTCTCCAAGCAATATTTCCAACTAAATCTCCAGCAAATGCAGCCCCAACAGGATCACCGTTCCCATCGTTTTTTAGAAAACTAGCTACGACTGAACCATCTCTTGAACCTGAAGCAACTAGCAAACCTTTGTTAGAAAAAGCTAGGCTAGAAATTGGTTCAGTATGATGACATAATTCTCCAGGCATAGTTCCTTCTGGGCCATTACCTGAAAAACTCCATACTGTAATTCTTTCGCTACCACTTGTTGCTAATAGCATGCCAGTATCGTCAAATGAAAGGTGAGAAGGCTTTCCAGGATAACCTGTCATTTCGGCATCTTGTCCAGTTGATCTACGCCAGAAATGTACTGAATTATCTTGACTACCACAGGCTACTATATCTCCATCAGGGCTTAACTTCATCGACACTAGTGAGCCTTGCCATTCAAGTTTCTGATTGGTCTTTTTATTTGCTACGTCAAAGAAAGTTACTCGTCCGTAGCATGCAGTTGCTAATTCATTTTTATTCGACCACGATATTGCACTTACCGTACTTGGATGTTCTTCTGAAACCCATTGTTCATTACCATCTTGATTAAATACATATACTTTTTTGGAAAAAGCTATGGCTAAATATAAACCGCCATTTGACCAACTTAAATGTTCTACCCAACCTTTACCAAGTTTAATGGCTTTAATTTCTTCCCCATTATTGCAATTTAATATTCGAACTATTCCGTCTTGTCCAGAAGTTGCAAAAATCTCTCCATTCGGATGAATAGACATTGCAAGAAGACCTCCTGAATGGGCTTCATCTTTTTTCCAAAAAAGCTTACCTGTATCTCCTTCGAATCCATAAAGCCCTCCGACAACATCTCCAACGATAAAGAGTTTACCTCCTAAAGCCCAGCCACAAACTATTGCATAATCATCAACTTCCGCAGACCATCCCTCATGAAACATACCTCTAGGGCTAAAAGGTTCTATATCAGGCACTTATCAAATCCCTCTTGCATCTCTTTTTCATCTAGGTTTCTTCCAATAAACACGAGTTGATTTCTTCGTGGTTCATTTCCCCATTCTTTATCTGGTTGGGCAGTAAATAACATATGAACTCCTTGAAATACTATTCGTCGTGGGTTGCCAGAATAACTAATAAACCCTTTTGTCCTGAATATATCTACTCCTTTCTCGGAGAGAAGTCTTCCCATCCAAGTATTCAATTTTTCAGGATCAACATCTCCAAAACGCTCTATAGCAATTGATCCAACTTCGTCATCATGTTCATGTTCTGCGACCCATTTCCTTTCAGTTTTAAAAGGAATTTCAACTACATTATTTTGGGCATCTATTTTTAGCACTTTCATATTGAATTCTTCAGCAGTATGTTGTGTATACAATCCAACTTTTGAAGCTTTTTCTACATCCAAAATAAAAGATTTAGACCCTTTTTTTTGCAATTTAAGACTTACATGCTCATCATATGGAATAGTATTTCCAGGTTCTAAGTTTTTAGCTTTTTCAGCATACAATCTTACAGAAGCTTCAGCACCCTTCTTTAATTCTTCCTCACTAAAACCTTGATTAGCAAATGCTACTAAAGACATTTCAGGATCAGGCCCTTCTTGAAGTTGCAACTCATATTTTCCAGTCTCAAGTTCGTAAACTCCTGACCATTCAAAAGGATATTCAGGCTCTAAAAAAGTTGGTCTACGCTTTAGCATTTGGTCAAGATCAAATGCACTCAAATTTAAAACTGTCTCAATAGGGACCTCTGCTTTCTCCGCTCGAATAATACGAGTCATACGATTCATATCTCTTAATCTTGATTCAAGGTTATCAAGAGCATCATCTGAGACTAAATCAGTTTTATTGAGAACTAAGACATCTGCAAATGCCACTTGTTCAGAACTCTCATCACTACGTCCAAGTTGTTGATCAATATGAGCTGCATCAACTAATGTAACTATTCCATCAAGTGTGAATTCAGAACTAATTTCTTCATCCATAAAAAATGTTTGTGCAACAGGACCAGGGTCAGCTAATCCTGTTGTTTCAACCAGTACATAGTCAAACTTATCTCTTCTTTTCATCAAATTACCAAGGACTCTAATAAGATCTCCGCGAACAGTACAACAAATGCAACCATTAGACATTTCAAATACTTCTTCATCGGCATTTATTACAAGACCTTGATCTATTCCAACTTCACCGTATTCATTTTCAATAACAGCTATTCTCTTACCATGCTCTTCACTTAGTATTCTATTAAGTAGAGTTGTTTTACCTGAGCCTAGGAATCCAGTAAGGATTGTAACAGGAACTTTTTCGTTGATACTCATCTATTAATTGATCTAATTAAAATAATGTCCACCAATCAATATACTAGACATTCTTTGATAATGAAAACCGTTATCTATGGAAAAGTTTAATTTTGTAGAGAAATCCAGGTGCCTTCAATGCTGGAGCCTGCTTCCTTATCACATGTTCCACCTAAGGAATTAACAATGGTACATGTATTGTGAACTGCAACTGAAACTGTATTCCCTGTCATCATTAATCCATCAACAAATATTTGATTAGAAGCTAAAGGAACTGAACTTTGTCTAGACAAGTTTTTTAATAACTTAGAAGCTGGTATTTGTTCAGGAAATATTGCCTTAACATTTTCTTCATCAAGCATCTTCAACGTTGATTGAATATTGTCAGGTCTTAGACTTGATGAGTCACCAAGAAAATCTAGTAAGCTAATAGTCTCAAATCCAAAAGCATCGCCGTAATATTCCATTGCTTTATGTTTAGATACAATAACTCTGTTTGATTCTGGAATTGTTGAGACCTGTGCAACAATCCAGCTATCGAGTTCTTCTAGTATTGAATCTACTGAAGCAAAGCTCGAATTGATTGATTTCCTGTCAGATCTATTAAAAACAGAGATATCTTTCTTTAAACTTTTACTTACAACTTCACCCATCTTTATAATGTTATGAGGATCATGCCAAACATGAGGATCTAATCCTCCGTGATCATGGTGGTGATGTCCCTCACCTTCATCTGGAACTTGTGCAATTGGTTCAACATCGCTATTAGATAAATCTTTAAAGAAGTGTTCTTCGGCTTCAAACTCAAAAGGCATATGTTCAGTGAAGAATGTATATTGGCCATCTTCTTGAATTTCTACATTAAATACTGTACTTTCCTTCCCTTGATCAAAATTAAGAACATAGGCTTTATTACTAGCTACAAGAGTCCCATTATTTTTTTTATTTATTGACTTCTTAGAACCTAATAGTTCTTTAGCAAGTTCTTCAGAAGATTCAATATCATTTGATTCGAGAATCACCATTTTCATAGCTGGATCTGCATATTCCCCTCCTACCTTTGCAAATGACCATTTGTAGGAACCTTTAGAGAGTTGAAATTTGCCTGCCCATTCAAATGAACCTTCTGCATGATCATCATGTCCAGCGTGATCATCATGGTCATCTACTTTTGCCGCAGAGTGATCATCATGGTCATCATGCCCACCATGATCTGAGTGGTCATCTACATCTATCGCACTTACCCCAATTACAACTGTTTGAGGCTTACCCTCCCAATTTTTCATGCTTGGGGTCATCTCTTTCCCTAGAGTAAAAACTTTATCTGCACTGTTAAGTAATTGAGCTTGTCTTGGAGTTATTTTTAAGTCATGTACATCTTGTTTTCTATCAACCAAACAGGTTACTTCATCAGAAGGTAAGGCAATAGATTTTACTAAATCGCAAGTGAGTGGCTCTACAGCTACATATGATTTTTCTTTCGCTAAAACATCTTGACCAACTGCTGATAGTAATACGGTTCCAGCTAATAAAGTGTTTTTGATAACAGAAGAATGATTAGATCTCTTATTACTTAAAATTACTTTTTTAAAAATCGACATTCAATAAATTCGTTAAATATTTAAAATGATAATCATTTTCATAATTAACGTCAATATTTGGTATCAATTGTTATGAAATAAGTATGGATTCCTTAATATTGATAAAATAAAGGTCTAACTGATTTAAGTATATTCATTAATGGCTACTTTAATTGCAGATAATTTAACTTATTCTTATTCAAAACAAAGCAAGCCAGCTTTAAATAAGGTTTCAGTTCAAATAAAACCAGGAACATTGACTGCTCTTGTTGGACCAAATGGTGCTGGTAAATCAACTCTTTTGAAATTATTGCAAGGACAAAATAATCCTGATATTGGAGATATAACTATTGATGGTGAAAGTTTAGTTAGAACTAGATCCCAGGTTGCACTTATGCCACAAAGAAGCTCAATGAATTGGAAATTTCCTATTACTGTTGAAAAATTAGTCTCATTAGGTCAAATAAAATATTCAAAATCAAAAAATACTAATCCATTCCAAATAAAGGCTCTTCTCGCAAATCCAAAGTCTTGGGTTAATAAATGTTGCGAATTGGAAGCAACAATGCAAAGAGTTGGCATTTCAAATCTTGCAAATAGAAGACTTGATTCTCTTTCAGGTGGACAACAACAAAGAGCACTTTTGGCTAAAACTTTAATGTCTCCTGCAAGAATTCTTCTGCTAGATGAACCATGTGCTGCATTAGATCCTCCCGCAAAAGATGATTTTCTTAAGATAGTCCGTCAACTTGCAGATGCAGGCTTAGCTTTGTTTATAAGTAGTCATGATTGGGGCTCATCTCTCAATAGTTATGATCATGTAGTTGTGTTAGATAAAACAGTATTAGCATCCGGAACTCCCAATTCAATACAAAGCAAATTGGATGATCTTAATATTAGTTCTTTAAAAGAAAATAATACTTGTGATTAAAAATATTTTTAAATTTAACTCTGAGCTTGATAACAGTTTTGGCAAAGGCCGAAATATTCAAGTGTATGAAACAAAAGTTGAAATTTTTTTGGGTTTTTCTTTGGACTATGAATATCTTTTACCGGACAACCTTCCATTTTGGAGGTTTCTCCACATTGAACACATGTCAGATGGTGAATATCTCTATCAACAGGAGTGTAAAGTACCTCACCTGTTGGTAGATGTCTAGATCGAATTAATCCATGTTTTATAAGAACTTGAAGATTTCTATAAACTGTTGTCAAACCCATAGATTTGCCATCGATAATCAATTGCCTATGCAATTCTTGACCACTCAATTCATCATCACATTTTTTAAGTTCTTCAAGAAGTTGCTCTTGTCTTTTGGTAATGTCAGGCTTGGTTACCATCATTTTCAAGATCTTTTAATGTCCTGTTTTTTTGATCATAACGAATCATACGATTAATGTCTTATTTAAACAACTGGTGGTTAATTCCTTTAATAATTACTATTTTTTCTGGAATCTTATGCCCAGCTATGGGAACAGTATTGATTACGCATAGACGATTATTACAAGTAAATTTAATTTCTCACTGTGTATTACCTGGTCTTGCTCTCGCTTTAGCTCTAGGTATTCATCCCTCAATTGGAGGAGTTATTAGTGGTCTTGTTGGTTCAATTGTTGCAGAGAGTTTAACTAATAAAAAAAGTGAAAATTATGAAGCGGTAATGAATACAATTCTTGCTGGCATGCTGGGTTTTGGAGTTTTACTAATTCCACTTCTTGGGATAAGAATTGATTTAGAGGCAGTCTTATTTGGGGATTTATTAACCGCAAATCTTAGCGATTTGTTAAGAACAATTATTGCTTTTCTAACATTTATTTTATTAATAACATTCGGATATGAAAAAGTTGTATATGTCGGATTAGATCCAGAGGGCGCCTCAGCTAGTGGAATAAATGTGTCCTTATTAAACTTGGCTCTAAGTTTCACTACTGCATTAGTTATCGTTAGTTCAATGTCAGCTGTTGGAGTAATTTTAGTAATTGCATTACTCTCAACACCTACTTTATTAGGACTTGATAAAGCACAAAGTCTCAGGATTGCAATGTTGAGATCTTCATTCTTTGGACTTTGTATTTCTCTATTGGGTTTTATTCTTTCAATTGTTTTTAACTTATCTCCTGGTCCTGCTATAAGCGTTATTTGCGTTGCTTCTCTAATAATTCCAAAAATTGGAAATAAATTTTAAAACTTTTTTCAAAGTTTGAATGTCCAATCTGAATTAAGGACCTCTGCTTTTGGGTTGTTTTTTAAAGCCACTTCAATAGCATCTTTCTTATTGTTTGCTATCACAACCTCATCAAATTCTTTGCCATCTTTTTTTAAACTTACTTTGAAGCGCATTGAAATATTAAAAAGTCATTTCTATTTTAAATAATATTTGAAAGTAAATAAATACTTTATTGCAAAAAATGTAATTTATAAATTGAATTTTATCTAATTTTTTTGGAGCTTTTCTACTACACTTTCTTTCTCAATTTTTGCGACATCTTGAAGTCCGTTAGCATCAAACCAAGGAGCACTTTCCCAATCAAATCCTTCTCCAAAGGTATTATCTGGTGCAGCGACATACCAATGACACGAAGTATCCGGAACATCTACGGCACACTTTGACCAATCAGCCTCCCATTGAGGAACTTGAACCCACATAACAGAAGCTAGAAAAATAGAAATAATAAAATTCATAATTTTTGGTTAGCAAAATTTAGAGAGATTCTTTTCACATTCTTTTTTTCTTTTCCTCCAATATTCTTCTACTATTTGATAATTATGTTTTGCTTTAAATTCTTCTTGATTATTTTCTTTATTTATAAAAAATGTGTTTTTTCTTTTCATAAAGTCCTCCAATTATTGAGAAGTTTATAAGATAGATTTATTATTTTGGAAAGTGGATTTATACTCAAATAATTTCTTTTTAAGCTTAGTTATTTTATTAAGTATTCAGAATCTATGTTTATCAAAAGAAATAAGGAATTTGAAAAAATATTTGAAAAAATTTAATCGAAAAAGATTTAAATTATTATTTGCTTCGTTTTAGGAATATATTTATCAGGATTTTCGTCGATGTATTTAAATGAATATTTTACAACTCCTCCAATAATTGAAATAAGGATAATTGTAGTAAAAATGTAAATTACTTTCTTGTACCTTTTTTTCATCTGATAATATCTTGTACCAATCCAAATATTCTAGTTTTATTTTTTAATAAGTAAATAAATCTGAATAAATAGCGATTAATACTGAAGCTTTTTTAATTTGAATAAGTGTAGATTAATTGAATCAGAAACTCCTCACACACATTTTTCTGATAGTAATAAGTATTCGAACAATAATTTGAGTACTTTTTTGTTTTTAGCTTTGTGACAGTTAATATTCTTGCCTAATAAGTATTTACTCTTTCAAAAAATCATGTGAAGTTTGATCTGTGTGTAGGAGAGGTTTTATTAAATCAGTGGAAACAAGGAAACACTTGATTTGTTAAAACCAATTTAGGCCCCTTTTAGGGGTCTTTTTTATTTACTGTAAAGGTTATATTTATTTAATAATTTGTTGAAATTTTCAACTCTTTCATTTTTCTCCTTTAAAGGTCTTGAAAAATCGAGTACTGCAGCACAACATAATTGCCAGCATGATTTTTCCTTAAGTTCTAATTTAATGCATATATCCTTTGGAGCCATTGTTAATGTATTTATCTCAGAAATATGTTGAATGGTTTCCCATAATTCTCCTTCTAGAAAGTCAAGTTCAATATTAGATAATAATTCTGTGGCTATATAATCTTTTATTAGTTCAGTTAATTCCACAATATTTAGATTTATTGAAACGTAATTCTAAATCTTAGAAGTTTTAGCTCTTCTGTAAGATATAAATTTTACTAAATATTATTCCACCAAATTTTTATTTTTGTTGGTTAGATTAAGAAAAGTTTATGCTTGTTTTAATGAAAATCTTTTTTGTAAGTTTTTTTATATTCATAGGATTTATATTTCCCTCAGCTTCATTTGCCTCTCACATTGAATTGAGTGAGTGTGTTGAAATAGCACATTGTGTTAGAGAAGAGTGGGTAGTCGACTCAATCAAACAACCTTTTAAGGAAGTTAAAGAAATTATAGAGAATACTCCAAGATCAGTAATAGTTGAGCTTGACGGATATTATCTTCATGCTGAAGTAACAAGTAAATGGATGAAATACGTTGACGATTTAGAAGTATCTTTTGTTCCTGAATCTCGTAAATTGCTTGTTAGATCTGAATCTAGAGTCGGTGAAAGTGACCTTGGTGTGAATCAAAAGAGGGTTGATTTATTAAAATCGAAGTTATTTTAAATTAATTTAGATTCATAGTTTTTCAAAAATATTTTATAGATAATAAATTAATAGCTTTAATATAAATTGATTTTAAAAATGTAATATTTATAATCTCCTTTAACCAAAGCATTATTATTAACAGGTGTTATTAAAGAATTTACATGATAATAAATCTAATTTTATTATTTATTTTTGGAGCTATTTTTTTTTGGTTCTACAAGAATATAAGGAAACGAGGTTTATTTTGGATAGTTAAAGGATCATTACAAATAGGAATATTAATATTATTTATTGGCAGCTTTTTTAAATTGTTTCTTACTTTACCCTCTAACTTATATATAAAGTTGATATTTTGTCTTACATACGTATGGTGCACTATAGGCATAAATGTTAATTTTATGATTCCTTTAATCGATTTAATTGATAAAAAAATTGATAAATATAAATAATTCAAATATTATTTTAAATTTATTATTCAATAGAAGTAATTTTTCTCTATTGGCAAAATGACAAAAGACAGTAGATTAAGTCTATGAAAAAATATTTTCTTAATTTTTTAAGTATTTTTAAGCATAAAAAAGATACTAAAATCTATTCTATTCAAGAGTTAAATCAACTTAGGCAAAGAGAGAAAAAAATTCAATTAGCGAGAAAATCTCGAGCATACATCTCAGATTTAAACAAAAGGCAAAAATCATGGGTTGAAAAAAATAATAGAAAGTCCAGAAAAGTATCCTAAATAATTTCTAATATATGGATTTATAAGAACAATAATCTTATTCATTCTTGTTTTTATCGGACAGTCTTTTTCTGGTATATCTAGTTTTAAATGCTAAATCAGTAATTATAAATATTCCAAGTAAAAGAATAATTATTCCTATGAAGTCTTTCATATAATCCTATTATTAAAAATTGAAAATTATTTTTGTAAAGTTTATTGGTTATGCCAATTTATTTTAATATCAAGCGATTCAGAAAGATTTCTAGTGACAGGACAATCTTCAGAAGCATTTTTTATAAAATCAATTTTTTCTTTTGATAAGTCATCAGGAATATAAATATCTATTTTTAGTTGTGCTATTTTCCTTTCTTTATTCTTAGTCATTATTTTCTCTATATCTAAATAAATATTTTTTAATTCCCAACCATTTGATCTTGCTTTGATAGACATAATCGTTAGAAGGCAAGATCCTAGAGAGGTTGCGAGTAAATCAGTTGGTGAGAAGTTTTCTCCTTTACCGCAATGATCTACAGGTGCATCAGTTGTGATTAGATTCCCAGATTGGAGATGTTTAGCTTCGCATTTTAAGTCCCCTAAATAAGAACATGTAATTTTACTCATTTAAAAACTATATATTAGGACTATTTTTTTTAACTTCAGGATATGAAGTCATTATTGATTCAGCTAAATCTCTTAACATATCAGCTATGTATTGTGGTGGGCATTCAAGTTCATTGATATAAGCAACACATCTCTTAGAAAGATCGGTATAGGCAGGAAGAATAATATTATCGATTTGCAGTTTTGTTGGTTCCCATCTATTAATATTATTTTTAATCATAAACATTTTTATATATTTTAGATGAGATATTTAAAAAGATATAAGTAGTTGAGCATATGCTAATTAAATTATTTTTCAGATCCAAATTCTTCTAAACAATATTCAATCAATTTCAACGAGTCATTTGTAGTTCTCTTACTCTTGTTATTAAGATCAAAACATTCATTCAAGATTTCAGCTGATTTTTTCAATTTATTTTTTTCTTCATTTTTTAAATCACTAGAAATAACAAAATCACGATATGTTTTTAAACTAATTAAGAAGACTATAGATAAAAAAATCAATACGATATTTCTACTTAAATTTTTCATGTATTTATTGTTCTTAACTAATTCTTTTGATTAATTAATACGTCCTATTGAATTATTTTATATATTATTCATAAACAATGCACTTAATTACTAAATAATTATATTTGTAGTAGCAGCGATAGTAATAGCAGCAATTGAGACAAATATATATGGAACTACTTTTATAGGTATATAAAAACTTTTATTTGACATTATGTTATTTTCTTTTAAATATAAACATTATTCAATACATTCTTAAGTCTCCAAATATACTAAAACTTAATTTTAAAAGCATTTATTTATTTAAATTTTCATCAAATAAAGAATCTCCAGATCCTGCCTTGAATCAGATATTTTCCTTTTCAAAAAACTTAATTCTTCTTGATTCATTTTTGATTCTTTGATCATCATTTCTGCTTGATCAATAGCATGCTCAATATTTTTTATCTTAATGTCTCTTATTGTTGGATTCTCCTTGCAGGTTTTTATAGTTTGTGAATCAAGCATAATTTATTTTAATAATTACTTTTAAAATTCTGTTGGTTTATTAAAAAAATTTCTAATCGCAAAACTCATCAAAATTAATTAATATGAGATTAAGAACTTTAATCTTAACTAACCTTCTCTTCATTTGATTGAGTGGGTTTTTTTTATGGTGTAATATGTCCCTAGCGTAAATTTAAAATTTGGAAGAATCAAAGCAAATTCCTGAGGAAAATTCAATTGAATCATCTTTTGAGATAAAGAAAGAAAGTAATAAAGAGGAGAATGTTAAAGCATTTACTGAATTCCTTGAAGAAGCAAGTAATCAAAACATTAAAGAAGAAAAAGCAAACTCTGATTTAAAAGAAAAAAAACCAGAATTTAAAGATAATTCTCTTTTTAAAAGAATTCTCAATGATGGATTTGATGGGATTTCATCAAATCCTAACTACAAAATGTTGGCTCTATTAATAATTCTTTTGATTAATTTGTCTTTATTTTTTGTTATTGGAAATGTAGGTAAAGCTTTCTTGAGAAATGCAGGAATAATGTAATAGCTTATATATCTTTTTAAAGTTTAAACTTTACATTATTCGGTTTAAAAAGAATCCGTGATAATTTGATTTAAATTTAATTTTATCAATATTGAACAATAAAGAACCTGAAAATCCTGTCGTTTATCTTTCTAATTTAATTAAAAAGCTAGATGTAAAAAACAGAAATGGAATAGTTGCTTTAGCAATTGTTAATTTACTAGTTATTCTTTTGTTTAAATTTTATCTGAAAGGATCAGGTTTATTATCTTGACTATTTTTTAAGATGATTACTCAGCGTTTTCAAATTGTTTAGCTAATCTGAAAGCCTTTTTAATTATAAGAAACCCTCCATAAACCCCAGCTAGCAAAGGTAAAACAATTAAAGGATTTGGGGAGTAATCTGAATAATTTTTTACACCATCAACATATTCATATCCAGAACATTTCAGGTAGAGGAAAGTAAAAAATGTAATACTCCATCCAATAATTGATAAGACTCCACCTTTTTTATCTCCTTCGTAAAATCTATCTAAACCTAAACCCCAACCTCCAATTAAAAAAATTCCTCTTACTACAGAATTTTTTTCTTTATTTTTAAGCATAATTTTTAAAATGTTCATCCTGAACATAACTCATTTATTTGGATCTTGTGATATTTCTCTAAGTAGTTCTACTTAATTTAACTAGATTTCTATGAATTTTGTAATAAACAGCATTAAAACAAATTTAATCTTTTATAACTGGAATAATTTTAAAAATTTTTTAATGTTGAGTAGAACAAAATTAATCTTAGCTTTTTTATCAACCTCCTTTTTAGGAACATTTATTCCTTCTTCTTATTCAACCCCAAATTTTGATAGTGAGTCTAACTATTTATACAATCTAGATAAACCGTCCAAAAATAATAATTCAGATATTTATATTCCCAAAAACAAATTAGATAAATATATAGTAAATGGAGCAAGTTATTCAACTAAGTTTGTTCCTTTAATGAATGAGGGTGCTGAAGGTAGTGAATATTCTAATTTAATGATCAATGATGGTAAAAGGTTATTAGTTGATGCTGGATTCGATTTCATAAATTCAACAGCTAATAGCTCAATTAAAAGTATTCCTTTCTTCGCTCAAACAACAGTTAATATTTCTGGAGGAACAGAATCAGATACTAGTTTCTCTGTCAATAGTTTGATGAAACTAGGAGAACTAGCTCAAGATGATGAGGGTAATATTAAGACTCTTGCTTTTTCTCAAGCAAGATTTGCTACAGCTACAAATGCAGATGGTTCAACTACAAATTTAGGTCTTGGTATTAGACATCGTCCAAATGATGTGTCAATGCTTGGAGCTAATGCTTTCTGGGACTACAGAATGACTAACTATAGTAATGCTCATAGCAGACTTGGTCTTGGAGGAGAATATCTTTGGAAAGATTTTGAATTAAGAAACAACTGGTATATGGCAATTACCGATGAAAAAGATGTAACTGTAAAAGGTACATCATATAAGGAAAGAGTAGTTGATGGATGGGATGTAGAACTTGGCTACAGACTTCCAAATAATCCTGAACTTGCTTTTTTTGTAAGAGGTTTTAATTGGGACTATAAATATACACAGGATAATTCTGGATTGGAAGGAGCCGTTAGTTGGCAAGCTACTCCGCATGTAGGTCTTGAAGCTTGGGTTTCTAATGAGATATCATCTGCATCAACCACTTTAAATTCATCACTTCCAGGAACAGATGAAACTTTCTTCGGTCTAAGGATGAATCTAACTTCTAATCCAGTTAAGTTCGGGAAGCGAGAATATAAGAAAAACATGATTACTCAAATGACTCAACCAGTAAAACGTAAATATGATGTTCTTTTAGAACGAACTTTAGGAAGCTTTGTAAACAGAGCTAAAGGTTCCTAATCTTTTTTTCATCACTAACCTTTTTTTAATATTAATCTCAAATGAAACTTTTCTCTAACACTTCATTAAAAGCATCAGCAAGTTTTGGCTTCTGTATATTAGCTTCTATTATTTCTTCCAATGAGAAGGTTAATGCAAACACATGTGAATCTCTTTTTGGAGATAATCCATCAAGTATTAATGATTCATGTTACATAACTCCTTCAACCTATAAAATAAAGGTCTATGAAATGGGATTATGCACTTCTGATCCTCTTGCAGGAACTTCTATTGATAGTAATGATGATGTAGTGACAGATAATACAATATCTGAATCCAGTTGTACTCCAACTTTTCAATCCTCAACGGGAAGTTTAGTTGATTTAGGTGGTAATGCTACGCAAACTTTAACTGGAACCAACTTTAGGCCTCCGACAGGTACTTATCCTCATGCTTATATCAAAATCGAGAATACTTTTGGTTTAAAAGGTACTTATCAAATCAACAGTAATACTTTTTACACCTCCAGTGATGGATCTCCTGTAGCAGAAGCACTTCATAGTGAATTTGATGAAGACTTAATGGATTTCAGCAATGGAAAAACTTGTTCGGGAAGCCCAGAGTTAGCTGGCGCAGAAGTCTTTACTACAGGAGTTACTGGGACTATGAAAGCAGTACTGGCACAAGTTAGTGGTGGTAATTTAGGAACTTATACAGCAGATTCTTCTTGTGGGAGTTCAACTCATTTATTTGGGAGTTTTCAACCCACTACTCCAGTTGTGGTATCAAATCAAACAAAAGGTATGGAAGTCAATTTCAGCATTACAGGCAGAGGAATGACAATCTTCCCTGATGGTTCAGGAGGAATGAGTGGTTTTGGAGGAGGGCCATTTAGTCCATCATTTTCAACTTTCTAAAAATTGTATTTTTCTAAATGTATGCGTCTAATATAGAAATTGTTGGTCTGATATAAACAAAAAATGAACCATAAATATCTTTCATTATTCTTATTTCGTCATCTATATAGATTACAGATACCTCGCAAGAAGGGGATTCTTTGTTCCATGGTAATTTCTCCCAGACTTCTTTGACTGGATACCATCTTTCCATTAATAGCGTGCTAAGCAATGGAATCTTATTAAGTCCATCAACTTTTGAAACTTTAGTTTTCTGCAAATTCATTTTAAGTAAGTTATCTTCTAAAGCTAAATCATCAGAAAGTGTTATTACTCTTCCTCCAAAAGTTGGAAGAAGCTTAAACCAACCAAGAATTGGAATTGTTGTTAGCCCAAATATTGTGGTATCAAATGTTGATAAAAATTCTTTTTTATCAAAATCAATATTTTGAGCAACTCTTCCAATGGTAGAAAGACCAAATGATCCAACTTGTAATTGATGAAGTTTGAAAAAAAGATTACTTTTGAATTCATCGCTTAATGCTTTTTCTATGGCTAAAAAAAAAGGAGAACTTCTAAATAATTCAACTGATGAATAAATTAATTCCCACTCTCCAGATAATTTTTCTTCAGTAACTTCAGTTTTAAAACTTTCAAGACTTCTAATAAGCTCTTCCATCTCTTTTGATTTTTCTTGATACATAGGAGCAATTAATTTGTTCAGTCTTTGCCCCCTGTCAGTAATAGCTGCTATTTTATATACCTTTTTTTTTATCTCTTCGATATAGGTCATAATTTCAATTTTATATTTTCGATTTTAATTAGTTTTATGAGTATTGGTTGCTAATTAAATGTTTTTTAATTGGTTGGAAATTTATTTGTTTAATATTCTCCCCATCTTTTGCCAATTTCGAAACCCCATTTAGAAGTTAAGTTAATTACATCTTCATGATTATTACAAGCTGACAACTCTCTTTTTTTAGTAGGATTTTTTTCTATCAATTTAGATATTTTATTTAATTGTTCAATTTTTTTTAGGAAATTAACTAAATCTCTTTCAGCCATTTGATATTAAGATGTATATTTCTGGTCGTAAGTAAAAATATAATATAAGACCCAGCCAACTCCACCAATTAAAATTGCAACCATTATATTTACAGACCAAACAATTTCAATCATCATTTTTATTAATAATTACATATTAACTAAATTTATAATGAAATTTAAAGTCATATTTATTAAATATCCAAGTATTGTATTTGAACATATATTATGTATTATATTTGTTTTGAATTACATATCTAAAACATGGGAGAAGCTAAAAGAAGAGAAGAGCTGGGTTTGCCGCCTAGAGAGAAGAAAGTAGTAAAAAGCGATTCAAAAAATAAATTAAATCAGATCTTAAATAAATATCCTTATTTTCCTTATATCTTAGGAATATCTGTCCTTACAATTTTAGTAATCGATCTAGTTAACTACTATAAATAGTTTTAATTTAAAATTTCATCACATCTTAATTTTTAATTTATAAGTATGTAATCTTTTGTTCCGCGTTTATAAAAATATTTTTCCATAATAAAAATTATAAAAACTTTTAAACTCATATGTTTGATAATATTGGTACCGCTTTAGTCCAAGCAGTAGGATTTTTCGGAGTTTTTGGATTTTTTGTATATCAGCTTTTATCAGATGGCAAAAAACCAATTCAAACTCAAATGAAATCTCCTATAAAAAAAATAAAAAAAACCATGGATTCAATTGATAAACCTGAGAAGAGAGGTTTATTTGGAAGAAAAAAAGAACTGGTAAAAGTGGATGTTAAACCAAAGAAAAAAGGATTATTTGGCAAAAAAATTGAACCTGTAAAAGTTATAAAAGAAACTAAAAAGAAAGGTTGGTTTAGGTAGATAATTAAAGAAAATTTAAAAAACGATTGTGATATCTTTTATACAAAAAAATTTTAATTCTATTTTTATAATAAAGATATTACATTTAATTCAATGAACCATAGAGAAATTACAAAAAGATATAGTGATTTAATTAATAGAGCAGATCACGCCAATGGTAGAAAAGAAATTGTTGGTTTACTTAAAAAAGCTGCTAAATTAAAATCCAAAATTGAAATTAACTAATAATCATTAGAAAATTTATATTTTTTCTAAATGTTAAATTTATTTAAACAAAAAAATATTCATGCGATAATCATATGAAATTTTTTAGTTATGAATAAAAAAGGTTATACAACTGAAAGCGGTGGAAGACAAAACGGGTTTGCAATTGAACCAGAAATTAATCCAATAACACAGGGAGAATCCCAAAAATCATTTTTATTATTCATAGGCATATTATTACCTTTCTTAATAGGTGGGATTTTTTATTTTAAAACGCTTTGAAAGAAAACAATTTTTCATAAATCATTTTTGGAAATATATTCTTGAGAACTAATAATATCCTGCATTAGTCCTTGGGAAGATGAGTTAAATCCATTTTTCTCAAGAAAAGTTTTAACTTCCTTAAATTTTCTTTGAATTTTCTTGGTGTAAGGGGTTGTCATTAAATAATCTTCTTGTTCAGTGGAGTAGTTCATTTAATTTAATTCTTAATTATTACTATAAATTTTGCTAAATATCATATGAATAAAGTAGTTATAACCATTACAAAAAATGATTACTAGTAATAAATACTTAATATGTTAAAGAAAATTTTTCTTTTTTATTCGGCAAATATTATTATTGATTATCTATTTTTATTTTTTTTTGATATCAAAGAGTGCTTATTGTAACAAGTTCCATTAAATCTCTTGATCTCAAATAGTCTTGAAATACATCAGAATAAAAGGCTCTTTTTGCAGCTATCTTAGATTCAAATTCTATTACTATACCTAGTTGGCCGCCATCCCACTTGTGTGAATTAGAGTCTTGGGTGATATCTTTTTTTACTACAACCCCACCCATTGACTTTATCCACGGCAATACTGTTCTTAGGTATTCAAGAAACAAATCAGCATTTGGTATAGATATTTTCTTAAGCCAGTAACTCTTTGTCATGAAATCAAAACATTTTCAGTAGAATATAGCACATTAACCTAAGTATTTTTGCTCAAGTCCTTTTTTAATATATTTAAATGAATTTAGAACAACAATTATTGGACTTACTCCTATCAAGTCCTAATAAAAAAAAGATTAAAAATATGGCTGAAGAACTTGAGAAGGAATCAAGATTTACTATTAGCTGTGATATTGAGAAGTTAAAAGGAATATGGGAACTTAGATGGAGTAGTTCAAAAGCTCCATTTCTAAATTACTCTCCTTTAGTTGATAATCTTCAAATTCTTGATCCTTTAAATCTAGATGGTTTAAATTTACTCAAACCTAGAGGAATTAATTCAATTATTGGAACAGGAATAGTAGCAAAATTAAGATCTTTAAGTGAAAAAAAAATTGGAGTTAGTTTTACTCATGCTGGAATAATTGGACCTTATATTGGAATAAGGAAGATAAACGCTTTAACTAAGATTAAAAAAGATCAAAAAGGATGGTTAGAAATAACTTTTTTAAGCAAAGATCTAAGAATTTGCAGGGGCGATAAAGGCACTTTATTTATTCTTAGAAGAATAGAAGATAATATCTTATTTGAAAGATTTCAAGAATTTATTGAGTCTCTCTAAATTATTTTTATCTTTTAATCCAAATATATTTTAAAAAAAAGAATATTGGCACATATTTAAAGGTCTCTTTGGGTATTTCATATGACAAAAATTTTAATAATTCCTCTATCCAATAACCTAGGTCAAGTCCAAATAAGTATCTTTCCAAAACGAACCAAAACTCTTTATCAAAAATGGTTCTTGAATTAAGGTATATATATTCCCAGTGGAATGTATTCCAATACTTTTGTAAATAAGAAGAGATTATTAGCCATAATGATATGAATAAGAAACTTTTTATAAATTTATAGATCTTTTTCATTATTTTTATCTAAAACAGAATAGATTTTTATTAAAATTTCTTCAATTTAATATAATTAAAAATCTTTTGTATTTCCATAAAATATGATCAAAAAAAAATTAATGAAATTTTTCTAGTGGACAAAAATCATTTGTCTTTCTTAGTCAAATTTTGTGTTTTGATATTTTTATTTTTTAAATTAAATCCTAAAAATAAAAAAGTTAAATAAATTGCAATACTTCCAAATATTGTTATTAATATTTTTGAAATGTCCATTAGAATTTTGTTTTAATATAGCTTATGAATATAAATATAAATTTGAGTTTTTAAAACTAAATATTATTTCGCATTAATTAGTAGTAATTTACTAGGCTAGATTAAATTAAATTAAATACTAAAGATATATGCAAATAGTTTTTGCTTGGAGCCTATGCCTGTCTGTTTTAGTTGTTTTACTATCGACAATTCCTTTGACTCTTGGAAGAATCAAAGCTGGTTATTCTGTGCAGAATATGTCTGCACCAAGAGCATTATTTGATCAACTGCCAGACTTTGGTAAAAGAGCAGTTTGGTGTCATCAGAATTGCTGGGAAAGCATTTCTATTCATGCTCCAGCTTGCATTCTTTGTTTAATTACTTTACCTGATTCTAACCTCTCATTAATATCTGCTTGGATGCACCCTCTCTTACGTTTATTGTATATTGGCGCTTATGTTTTAAATATTCCTATTGCTAGAGGTTTGATATGGGCTTCTGGAATTTTTACCACACTTGTTTTATATAAGGAAGGGATATCCCAACTTATGTAATTTAACTAAATTAGTAAATTTTCTAAATCTTTTAATTCAAAATCATTTATAAGTTTCACTTTATTAGCTCTAGCTAGTTTTTGTGCAGATTTAGTAAAGCCAGATTTTGATACTAATACCGCATGAGTTCCTTTCCAATATAATTTACCAGCAGAAATTTCTTGAACAGCATAGTTACCTACTGCTTTTTTATGATTTTTACATTGAATACAAATCCTTAAATTATCGATGGAGGCAATCAAATCAACTCCTTGGTCTCCGGTAATAGGTGTTTCTTTCACATTCCACCCATTCTCTTTGAGAATTTCCATACAATGATTTTCAAATATTATTCCTTTTTTATAGTTTTGATTATTATTTTTGGATGCACTATTTTCTAATAAATTTAAACAAGATTTTTCTATTTGACTAGCTATGAAAATAAACCAGTCTTCATTCTCCAAAATTCTACTTACACCAATTATTTCATCATTAATAATTGGATTAATCTTGCGATAAGCTTTCCATTTTTCAAAAAAAATGTCTTGACCTGAAAAACTTTTTAAAATGACTTTTTCCCAAAAGTATGGAATACCTTCTTTTAACCTTTTTGAACCATTATTGATGCTTTTCGCTATTAATTTCTCATCAAGAGGGGGATTACCAATCCACTTTTTCAAGTCTTCGTTACCATAAGCATCAATAACTTTTAATCTAATTCTTTCCTCCAATAGATTGTATTTATTTTCTTCAATAAGTCTATTTAACGTTTCAAGGAAGTAATTTGCACTTAAAGCATTATTTAATTTATCTTTTCTTTTTTTTAATAGAAAGGTTCTAAAATTTGCTATTAAAAATAACAAAATTAGAGAAACCAAAATAATAAAAATGTTATTCATTATTTTTTATTTATTATTTTTTCGTTAAAAAGATTTTGTTTTTCTAATTATAAAATCATTTTTTGTAATTAATGTAGAGTCTTTTACATCAAAACCACTTATTGCAGAGATTTCGCCTTCAATACCTTCCAATGTTAATTGTTCAATTATACCTTTTATAACTTCGTCTTCAACTAATTTTCTATCAATTCTTTCTGGTGTTATATCTGTTAACCATTTAGAGGTCTTTTTTTTTACAACTTCAGTTGGATTGGTTATTTTTAAGTAAATTGCCATTTTATAAAATATTTATATTTATTATAAGTCAAGTCTTTTTTATTCCTTTTTTTTGTCATTACTTTCCCATTCAAGAAATTGAAAAATAATAATTGCAAAGATTGAAAAAAATATAATAAAAAGACCTAGCCATCCTATAAATTTGTTTTCAATAAAAAGATTAGTTAGAGAAGATGCTTCTTGATAACTTGATTCCATTTGATATTGATATGAATCCAAGACAAGAAATATATCCTTCATTAGTGAATAGAATTTAATTGATTTATATAATTAATAAATTAACTAATTATAATCTTATCCGTTTAATTTTAAAAAAGCTTTTGATATAAAATCAGGCCTTTTTCTTATAATAGAAAAACTTTTTTTATTTATTAGAACCAAATTAACCTCAGCTATGGTCAAAACTGTTTTGCTTTTGTTAATGAATTTTGAATGGATTTTTATTTTTGGACTTTTGCTTATTTTAAATATAGTTTCTATTGTTATGGTATCTCCTAGAAATAAGGGTGATATATATTTTATTGAAGTATCTATTAAAGGTAACTCAAAACCATTTTTTGAAAGGTCAACGTAATTTAAACCTGCTTTTGAAAGTGCATTGATTCTTCCTTCTTCAAGCCAATCAAAATATGTACCATGCCACATAACCCCTGCGTGATCTGAATGTTGTGGTAGTACTAACTTTTCAATTTCCCAAATTTTTGTCATTTATATTAGAATTTTTGAACTGTATATGTTTATATTTATAATAAAAATATAGTTATTGAAGTTGGTTTTTCTTAATTAAAATAAAAATAAAAAATTATATCTTAAAAATTATGTTTAATCGAAATTATAAAGAAAGAAAAATGAAGAAAATATTCCAATGGAGAGAATATTTAAATTGGAAAAAAATGAACTCAATTCAAAAAATTAATTTTAAAAGAGCATGCTTGTTTCCTTTCTTAGTTTATGTCGTTTATGTTTTCCTTTTTAAATATTCAATGGCTATTCTTATAATGTTTGGAATTTATTTCTTGGTAAGATTCAAGAATAGAAATAAATTAAACAAATAGTTTGTATTAATTTATATATTTAGAATTGTTTTAATATAAGAAAAAAATTTTTTAAAGATTTAATTTTGTAAGAGAATATTTTTTATTAGTTTTTTTATGAAAAACATCATTTTAATTTCATTTGTTTTTATTAGTTCCTTTTTTTTTAGTTTTAGTAATTGCTTGGCCGATGAAATTGGTGGCGAATTAAGTAATGATTTATCTATGGAATCAAAATCTAGTGATGTTAAAAGTGATATTAAGGATAAAGGCGATATCCCTATAACTTCTAATGAAGATATTTTTGGTGATGAGCAAGCTTTCCCTTTTATAGCTGGTTTAGGAAAAAATGCTGCACATTAATTCAAAGTACAATGTTTTTATCAATCCATTTTTAAGTAAAAATATTGAAGGGTCTTAGAGTTATAGAGCTTTCTGAAGCACTTAATGTTGACAGCTCTGATCTGTTGGCTGTATGTGCAATCTTAAAATGTAATGTAAGTTCAAGATTGAGTATGCTTACCTTTGAAGAATGTAAAAAAATTACGGATTACTATGAGAGAAATTTTTAGATGTTCTTTTTTTTAAGAAGATGGCACAATAAATTTATTCAATTTCTTTTAACATAGAAATTAATGTGCTATGAATTTCATCTTCTGAGATTTCATTTTTAAAATTTATAATTGCAATCTTATCATCATATTTAATTTTCATGAATTGACTAGAAATTTCTTCCAAATAAGCTTCCTTAAATTCTGAAATCTTTCCATAATATTTTAGATATTTATGTACAGATCCAATGTGATCTTTATTCATATGTTTACAAACTCTCTGACTCGTCTTTGAACTAATTAGTTTCATTTTAAAATTTAATTATTTTCAGGTTAATATTTTTTTTCATAATTTAAAGTCTTAATCGCCTTATTTATTAATTCTTTAACCTCATTGGCGTCTATTGCTCTTACTAATTTATTTCGAAGACTTGTGGCTCCTGGGAAATTTTTACAAGTCCATGAAATATGTTTTCTGGCTATTAACAAACCATGACTGCCCTTTTCTTTTATAAGTTCATCCAAATGTTCAATAATCAATAACAATTTTTCTTCAATATTTGGTTCTTTAAAACCTTTAATTTCTTTAACTGCATAATCTATTTCTCCTATTTTCCATGGAGAACCAAGTATGCCTCTCCCAATCATTAAACCATCAGCATTTGTTTTTTTGAAGCAATTAAATGCGTCCTTAGGATTATTGATATCTCCATTCGCAATTACTGGTATTTCTAAAAGCTCTTTAATTTTTCCAATCATTTCCCAGTCTGCTTTACCTGAAAAGCCTTCTTTTCGAGTTCTTCCATGTAAGGTTATCATTTCAGCTCCTGCATCTTGAAGACTTAATAGAAATTCCTCTATATTCTCTTCTTTATTTTCCCAACCAAGCCTTGTTTTGACTGTAACTGGGACTTTTACAGCATTTGAAGCTCTTTTTACTAATTCAATAGCTAATAAGCGATCATTAATTAAGGCACTTCCACCCCCTTTCCTTGAGATTTTTTTTACTGGGCAGCCCATATTTATATCAATTAGAAATGCACCTGAATCCTCTGCCAATTTTGCAGCCTCTGAAACAGCAAAGGGTCTATTATCAAATATCTGCACACCTATAGGACCTTTTTCTAATTCAAGTTGATTTATTTTCTGAGTACCATATCCATGTTTAAGACTTGTCGCATTAATCATTTCTGTAAATAGTAAAGATTCTGGAGCCCATTTTCTTACTAATTTTCTAAATATTTTATCGGTAACTCCTGCGAGAGGAGACAACATTACTTTACTATTTATTATTCTCGATACACCTTTACCTCTTAATTTTATAATTGAAGACATTATGCAAAAATTCACTTCTGATATAATCACTATAGATTGAATAATTAACATTCATTTGATTCTGTTTTTTATTCTTAAAAATTTAATTAGATTTTTTTTATTGTCTTATTTAGTTTCTATTTTTGCTAACTTGTATAAGATTAAAATTTTTTAAGGTGCTGTATTTTTGATCCTTTTATTATCAATTTTTCTTCCAATATTTCTTTTTATTGCTCCTAATAATGTTTATGCAATTCAGGGAAGTCTTGATTTGTCCAGTGCTCAAACTTCAGTAGGTAAAAGGTTTGCTAAAGTTTTTTGTGATGCTAAAAATGAGGGATTAGACTCTGAGTTTGCAAGTGAATATGCTTTAAATAATACATATCTAAAATTTGTAGCTTTTCCAGATGATGATCAATATTTAGATGACCTTTGGGAGTTTACTTCTAATAATATTTTAGATAACTGCGGAGATAAAATTAATATAAGCGATTTAAAAGAATTAGAAATTTTCTTTAAAGAAGAAGGTATTATTGCTTCAAATAGAGAGCTTTATTTACCTACTTTTGAAAATAATTAGCCTTAATTTTTATGATGTACTAAAGTAAATTTAGAATGTTTGAAATTGATGAATTTTTTAGGTTTAAATTCTCCAGCAATTTTTGTAATATCATTTATTGTTCTTATAATTTTGGGCCCAAAAAGAGTAGAAAAAGGTTGGTTGTTATTCCAACGTTTATTAAAGTTTCTTCTTAGTAATAAAGA
>QCUR01000002.1:0-308400 GCA_003208875.1 Prochlorococcus sp. AG-679-M23 | reverse complement strand
GTTAATAATAGCTCCAAATGGAACACAAACAGTAAGTGTGTCCCCATCTTTTGTTGAAGCCTCACCTTTATAAGCGAAATATGTTTAGATCCGAATCAATAATCAATAACTTACTAATGGAAGTTGACTCATTAAGTTACAGGATAACGAATATTCATCAAGCTTATTTCAACACTTCACATGTAGGATTGCGAGATAGACTATTTTATGAAAATAAAAATATCTCGCAAAGATTAAATGAGATATCTTCAATATCAATAGTATTAAAAAATAGAAATAATGAAAATATTAGTTTTTCTAGTTTATTAGTTGAGAAATGTAAAAGAACTATTGCTCAAACAAAAATACAAAGAAATTTATTTTTTCTTTAAATCGCTATCAATTAAAAGTATTGCAGAAGGCTGATTCGCTGCAAATTTAACTTTTCCTAATATGTGAGCAAATTCATCCTCAGATTTTGTTTGAGCATCCACAATTGGATCTAAGAAAACACTAGTTCTTGTATCTGAAGTTCTCTCTAAAAAAGCTTGTATTAAAAAATTACTTTTATAATTAAATATTATTCATATGATTGTATATTATTTACTTTAAAAAAAATAGTTTTTTATTTATAAAGTGTATGTAGATATTTGGCGAATCTGCAACGGTATAAAATCCGTCTTTATGAACCTAGCCAAAGGAAATATTCTTAACTGCTTTTTAGTTATTTTAGTAGTTAGGAATATTTTTATTAAAGATTTAAATTCATAAAATATTTACCTATTAGAACTTTAAATGACAAGTAACTCAAGCAAAAAAAAGACTTTAGAAAATATTTATAAGGATTTAGAATCTGGAATGCCAGAAAATAAATCTATCAAAGAGTATTCTCTTCCTAACGCAAGACAGTGGTTAGGAGGTAGATTTGTTGCCATTTGGGTTTTGCCTATTTTTTTTATAAATAATATTTCAAAGTTCTATGCATCATCTGCTTTTATAAAACCTTATTCACCATCAAAAACAGGTCCCTCTTATAAACAACCAGAAACTCTATACACTTCTTTAAAAAATGTTTTTAAAGGTAGTGATCATTTAAGATTTTTTGATCATAGGTTTATTGGTATCTGGGTATTACCAATAGCCTTAACTGGAATTATCTTTGAAATCCTATTAATAGCTCCTACTAATAACACCTCCCCTTTTAATTAAAAAACTTTTTTTAAGTATCATTTATCCTTAGGATTGCTTACTGATTAATCTTTATCCAAACTTTTAAATGGCTAGCAACAAAGATTTAGAAAAAAGAATTGAAAGCTTAGAAAAAGAAGTGCAACATTTAAAAGCAGCGTTACAGTATCAAACAAAAAATCAAAAGAAATCTACTACTGGTTGATTAGTTAAATGAACAGCAAGGTGTATTATTTGATGTTGATTAAAATCAGATCTCTAAATTAATTTGAGATTGATAATTAAATTTCTTAGCTAATGGAAGTTTTGCTTTTTACACTATTTTTTATAGTGTCACTTATATTCTTTATTGCAGGTAAAGATGATTTCGGGAGAGAAGAAAAAAAATTAATACTTAAGGATAAAGAAAAAGAAGCTGTTAAAAATGAGATGGAACTTAAATAGAAAGAGGAGGTCAAAAAAGAAGTAGAATTGAAATCAACTTAATTAAAGTATCAATGATTTATGGTTTTGCTTATTTAGGAATGGTTCTAGCTATTAGCGCAGGATGGGTGGTACTTGCAGTTTTAAAAAAACCTGAGTTTATTGAAAAACCTCTTGAGGAATTAAAGAATAAAATAAGACCTCTATTAAGTTCTAAAGAAGATTAACTCGCAGGGGTGGAGCTTAATTTTTAGTATTGGAAATAAATTGCTTATTTTATAATCAACTTCTGAAAAAATGTTTTATCAAAGTGTTTTTTTTTAACACTCAATCAGTTAATTTTATACTTTTCAGGTGAACTCCTCATAAGAAAATATATATGGAGAAACCCTTTTTTTACTCCTAAAGTCAAATTTGTATCTATAAATCTTTGACTTATGTAAAAATTCTCCTCAAAAATATTTTCACAATTATTCAAAAAATATTATGGGTTCACTATTAGAAAAAAATGTTAAATATCTTGATGAAGAATATCGAATAGGAAATGCACTTATATCTGATAAAGCATTTGATCAACTTGAGAGAAACTTACTTCGTACAAATCCACAATGTAATTATTTTAAGCAAAGAAGCAATTTATTATTACCTTCATTGGCTAAGGATAATTATAAAGAGTTTTTAGCTAGCTTATTAAAAAATACAAGATTGAGTATTCAACCAAAAATCGATGGTTGTGCTATTGCAATTAGTTATAAAAAAGGCAAGTTTAATAAAGCTATTACAAGAAAAGGATTTGATGTCTCAAGCAAAATTGAAAAGATTAAAGATGTCCCCAATAGCATTCCTATCCAACGAGATTTTCAAGTTAGAGGTGAGCTTTATGCCCCAAACGAAACTTCCTATTTTTCCCAAAAAATTACAAGCGAATTCCTCAACAATAAAAAAAGGATTGAAGAAAGTTTCAGCTTTTGCTGTTTCCAAATACTTAATGGAAGACTTAACCAGTATGAAACCCTTAACTATCTTAAAAAATGTGGATTTAAGACCCCTCACAGTTACTTCACAAATTTTACAAGCCAAGTCGAGTTATTTAGAAAAAGATGGTTAGATGGAAAAATATTTTCTAAATACCCAACTGATGGAATTGTTATCAAAATAAATAGCAGAAAATTGCAGTTACTTAGAGAAACAAATTTTTCAAAATATAATTCATGGCAATACGCAATTAAGAATTAAAAATAAATCTTATATATGGAAGTTTTTTTTCAGTTAATTCAAAAGTCAAGAAAATGCTAAATTCAGATAAATTGTGTATTGAGAAAATTGTTAATCAGACAAGGTCTAGCGAAAGAAAATTTAAGGAGGGAGATTTTAAAGGGGCAATAGAAGATAAAAGGGAATTAAGATGCCTATTAAAGTCGAAATTCTGTGATAAAGATATTTTCAAACAATTTAAAGAAGAATTATCCTTTTTATATGCATCTAAATTTGACTTGATAAATGATCATAAATTGAGAATTGATGAATCTAAAATAAATGAGATTGTTAAGTTATTAGAACAAAAAAGTGATGAGAAATATAATAATGGAGATTTTAAAGGCGCTATAAGAGCATTAAGGAGATCAGAGAAATATTTAGCTAAGAAAAACAATACTGTTTGATATTTATATATCGATTTATAAATTTTAATGATCGCCACAAGTTGAGCACTCTGCGCAATCTTTACACTCACAAGGACAAGTGCATCCACAGCCAGAACATACTTCCTCTTTATTAGAAATAGATATCTTAGTAATAAGAATATTTTTTAATAAGGTAGTAATCATAATTAATTAGATATTCGAATCTAACTATAAAGAATACAAGGCTAAAAGTCAATCACTTACTCACTTTAGAGTATTACTTAATGACAAAAAATGAAAATGATAATCATATTAAAAAATAAATATGCAATCCTTAATTAGAATTCAGAAACTTTAGAAAGTAAAAATTATACAGACTTGTTGTTAATTGTTTTTTAGTAATTAAACTAAATTAAATATTACTTTCAAAGATGTCAGATAATTTAGAATTAAAGTGGCAACCAACTAAAGAGCAGCTAGATAATATGATCTTGCCTGCCTATACAGATATTGCGAAACAAAGTGTTGCTTATGTTAATAAATTTGGGTGCCCTCCTGAATATGTTGCAGATATGCTGAGAGATATCGCAGATGCACTAACTTCTATTCATCCAGAATCTGAATCTGAGAGCGGTTGCTCTTGTTGTTAAATAATAAAAAACTTTATCCCTAGTGATCTGTAACTATATATTTCTTCTCGAAAAACTATTCGATATATTGAAAGAGAATTAACTAATAAAAGGGTTCAGAGAACGCTAGTTCCATTCGAACCTCATTCGAACTTTTTATTATATAATTCATTACTAAAATTAAACAAATTTCTTCATTAATAAAGCCAGCCCGTATCCCTACTAGCTGACTCTCATGACGATCTTGGTTGAATGAATTCTTAAATGATCCCAGGTACAATTTGTCCTGTTGTTATGTAAGCACCAACTAAAGCGATAACACCAACAAGAGCGAATCTGCCATTTAATTTCTCTGCACTTGTTTTTTGAGGATCGATGTTTCTTTTCTGATTTTTATTTTCCATTAAAAAACACCTGGAATAAGTTGACCCGTTGTAACGTATGTTCCGACTAAAATCATGAAAGCCATCATTGCTGGTCTTCCTATGGCTCTGTCAAGAATGTCTTTGTTTGAATTCATTTTTGTATTAAGCTAATAACTAGATATTACTTATTGTAAACAAAAACGAGAGAGTCTTGTATCATTTGGACTTAATAACACACTAATGAATCAATTATGTCGCAGATTACTTTAATATAATTATTTACTTGTACTTTATCAAAACATTTAAATGACTAGTAACGACGATTTAGAAAAAAGAATTGAAAACTTAGAAAAAGAAGTTAAACATTTAAAAGCTGCATTACAGTATCAAACAAAAAATAAGAAGAGACCAATTAATAGTTGATTTAAGTTGAATTAACAGCAAGTTGTATTATTTGATATTGATTAAAACTAGATCTCTAAATTAATTTAATATTGACAGTTAAATTTGTTGACTAATGGAAGTTTTGCTTTTTGCACTATTTTTTATAGTGTCACTTATATTCTTTATTTCAGGTAAAGATGATTTCGGAAGAAAAGAAAAAAATTTGATAATTGAGGATAAAGAAAAAGAAGATGTTAAAAATAAGATGGAACTTAAACAGGAAAAGGAAGTCAAAAAAGAAGTAAAATTGGAATCAACTTAATTAAAGTATCAATGATTTATGGTTTCGCTTATTTAGGAATGGTTCTAGCTATTAGCGCAGGATGGGTTGTACTTGCAGTTTTAAAAAAACCTGATTTTATTGAAAAACCTCTTGAGGAATTAAAAAACAAAATAAGACCTCTATTAAGTTCTAAAGAAATTAAATAAAGATCTTAAATTTTTGAATTCTTTTTATTTTAAAACCAAAACCAATACACCAAAAATTAAAGTAGAGGCAATAAACCCAACACCTACTAATGCAGCTATTATTCCAGTATTGAGATAGACCTTTACTGTCGCTAATTCCTTTCCTTCTTTTTTAGCCATAATTTTTTTATTGAAATAAGCACATCCAAACTACCAATGAGGTCATCACTAAAGCAAGACTAAAAATACTTTTGCTATTTGGTTTACCTTGCTTTTCAGTTGTTTTGAAAGGAATAAGTGCCATAAACTTTAAAAATTATTTTTTAATGAAAATGATCTGATTCATCATGATTGTGATTATTGTGTCCATGAGCGATACCTAACTCATGTAATCTTGCATGCTCTTTAATTGTATCTCTTAACTTATAAGATGATGGTCCAACTGTCGTATATATTCCATATCCTATTGAGCCAAAGAGAAGCAGTCCAATACTCCCTAAAAGTAAAAATAATGTTGGATCTTTAGTTACGCCTACCATGTTTTTGAATTTATGTACTCTAATAAAAATAGATATTTTTATTCATATATTCAAGTTCAAAATTTATAGATTATAGAGACAAATTATCACCTTAAATATAAAGATTAAATCATTAGACTGTGTATAAATAGATGGTTTTTAAATTAAATATTACAAATATATATCTATATAATAATTTTCTAAGTATCTTAAACTACACGATAGTGTTTGAAGAGCTTTAAATCGATTGATATTACAGAGTCTTATCTAAAAATAAATATTTAAAAGATGGTATAAACTTATTAGCACTTAACTTTTCTTTTTATGAAACTTGAGTCAATTTCAATAGCAGGAAATAATTCCACCCAATCAGGGGTTGGTAAGAAATTTTTAATAATTTCTATATCACTGACAGTTCTATTAAATCTCTCAGTTGCTATTTGGTTTTTTAGATATGTCCAACAAAATGGTTTAGATAAATTTTTAATCCGATGAAAATCTTTCTGCTCCCAGCAATTGTTTTTATAGGTGTTCTTTATGGTTGTGGTTTGTTTTGGCTAATTTGGCATTAAATAATCATATCAAGATAGTCATAAGGATTCAAAAAAACCCATATCACCCCTTACTTTCCTAAATAGGAACTTTGCAGGATAATAAATATATAAAAGCGAATAGTATGATATTACATTCACGATTCGTTCACGATTTGCGACTTCCTCTAAATCCTTTGATATGACTGAAGAAAACTACTGGCTAATGAAAAGTGAACCAGACGCTTACAGTATTGATACTTTAAAAAAGGATGGAGTTACTTTATGGGATGGCATCCGAAATTATCAGGCGCGCAATTTTATGAGAAGAATGTCTCTTGGAGATAAAGTATTTTTTTACCATTCAAATTGCAAACCTCCTGGAATCGTTGGATTTATGGAGGTTATCGATCTAAATATTATTGACCCAACTCAATTCCAAAAAGAATCAAAATATTATGACCCTAAATCAAGTCAAGAGAAACCAAGATGGGATTGTGTGAAAGTAAAATATCTATTTAAAGCAAGTAATTTTTTAAGTTTAACTGAATTAAAAATTTTATTTAATGAGGAGGAACTGTTATTAGTTAAGAAAGGTAATAGATTATCTATTATTCCAATAAAAAAAGAAATAGCTAAATTGATCTTAGAGAAAATTAAATAAAGTTAATTCTTGATTAGTTATCAAAATCCATAGAAAACATTTTACCTATATAAAGCCTTGTGAGATCCCTATTTTGAAATCCTTTTTGCATCAAAAAGCCAGCAATTGCTGCTTGCAAGATTCTATATTGATCCCAATTAGGATGATCCTCAACAAATTTATTCATAGCTTGTTGAAGATTTTCATGAAGGTCACATTTAAAGCTAATTATTTCTTCTGTATTATTGATATTTTTTTGATTAATATCACAATTTAATTCTTGCATAATTCAAATAGGCGGAAAAGATTAATAGGGCACGAGATTAGTTTTCTCTAAAAAAAGTAAATAGTCAACTTTTAATATTTATACATGTCTCATTCGTATTAAAGATAAGACCCCTTTAGAAGACTAGGTTTCTATAGGAATTTATTTGAATAATATAAATCTTATAAGTAATATAAAAATTTCTTATGATTACAAGTTTTCCACATAAGGTTGATCTGCAAATATTTTTTTAGAGATTAGCTGTGGAAAAGATGTTAAAAAAGATTTTTAGATCGGGGAATTTTTTCAAAAAATTTCCAATTTAATTAATTTTTCAATCCATTGATTCCCACATTTTTTTTATTTCATAAAATAAATTTTCAGCTATTGGTATAGGCCAATACATTTCAAATGATCGAGTTTGTTCTGAGCTTTCAAATATTAATCTTAGGTTCCATCCATATTTTTTACCCTCCAATTCTGCGTACCAAGGTAATTGTTCTATTTCTAAATTAATAAACTCTTCCTCCATTAATTCATCGTTTATTTCCAACAATTGATTATTCAGTTTTATAAGTAATTTATATAGCAATTCGAATTCATGTTTCTGTAACTCAATAGCCCAATTATTAACACCAATCAAAAAACAAAATTTACCTTTTTTAGTATCTTTAATTAATCTCCAATTATTTTCTTCAAATGACAAAGCTAACCTGGAAGTAAATCTGGTTGATCTTGTTCATCACTTAATTCAATAATTGATCTTTGAACTGGTTTAATAGCTGATTCTTCTAATAATCCATCAAAATCGTCAAACCTTCTTTGTTTAGCTCTAAAAGCAATTCTTACAGTTGTTAAGTATCTATTAGTAGATTTCCTTATTAAACTTTCACCTCTTTTAGCAAGATCATTGTGATCAATATTGGAATTATTTGATACGTTCATAAAAAAATATTTTTAAATATACAATATAGTTTACATTAATATTAACATCATTAAAATTATAAATTTTCAAACGAACTTAAAAAAATAATAAGAAATCTGTTATGGAAAATAATTGTTCAGGAACCCTTGCTCTTGATTTGGGAAATACTAATACTGTATTAGCTTTTCAAGATGAGAAAGATAGCGATTATATTTTAATAGAAATACCAGGTATTACGACTTCTCCTGGTGTCGTCCCATCAGTAGTTTGGTTCGAAGGTGGAGATAATATTGGAAAGATAGGATTATCTGCAATGAAAAAGAAAGATTTATCTTATTCAGAAAAATATTTTCATTCAAATTTCAAAAGATTAATAGGTAATCCTTTTGAAAGGCAAAAAGAGAAAGTTTTAAGTCCCATCGAATCAGGTGAAAAATTTTTCAAAATTCTTTGGGAAAATATTCCAATAGAATTTAACATTAAAAGGCTCGTTTTAACTGCCCCAATTGACACTTATAAGGGTTATAGAAAGTGGTTAATAAGTCTATGTGAAAGTTTGCCTATTAATGAGGTAGCACTTGTTGATGAACCAACTGCAGCCGGGATAGGAATGAATGTTCCATTAGGTTCAATTATTATGATTATCGATATTGGCGGGAGTACTATCGATATGAGCGTAATCAAAACACAAGGTGGGGAAGGTAAATCTGCACCTATTGCAGAACTATTGAAGTTCCAAGGAAAGGATGTAAGTGCAATATCAAAGCAAAAATTAAGATGTGCTGAAATAATAAGCAAATCGGGTTCAAAAGTCGGAGGTAAAGATATAGATCAGTGGATTGTTAATTACTTTTTACCATCAAATCAAGATGAGAGAAATTTATCCATAGCAGAAAAATTAAAATGTAAGCTTAGTGGCCCAGAAATTGAATCTGAGAGAAAATACCTTATCTCTTTATTTACATCAGAAAACGAAGAAAAAGAATTTTTTATGAGTAAAGAAATTTTTGAAAAGATTTTGATGCAGAATAATCTTTTAAGTCACTTAAATTTACTACTTAAGGATTTATTAAATGAGGCTAGAGGAAAATTTTTTAATTTAGATGATTTAAACTCTGTGATTTTGGTTGGAGGAGGAACACAAATTCCATTAATAAAAGAGTGGTTCACTAATAAAATTTCAGGAATACAAATCAATTCTCCGCCACCAATTGAATCAATAGCAATAGGAGCTCTTGCTATGACTCCTGGAGTAAAGATTAAAGATATCTTAATTAAAGGCTTATCAATTAGATTATTTAATAAAAGAGAACAAAAACATTTCTGGCATCCAATTTTTTATAAAGGCCAAACATGGCCTACAGAAAAACCATTTGAGTTAATTCTTCAAGCCAGTAAAGATGGTCAGAACATTTTCGAGATAATTATTGGAGAAACTAAAACGAAGAGAAGTTTTGATATAACTTTTGAGAATGGATTACCAAAGTTATCAGAATTTCAAAATGAAGAAGAGGTATTTAAATGGAATAGAAAACCTCTTCAAATAAAGTTGAACAATGATTGTAAAATTGGAGAAGATAGCTTAAAACTTTATTTCAGTATTAAAAAGGATTCATCTCTTTATCTAAGATGTCTTGATATTTATGAAAAAGAATTAGGTGTATTTAATTTAGGAAATATCTTTTAAATTTTATCCAAGAAGATACCATCTTCGCCATCAACTTCTTTAAGACTTAAATGAACAATTTCCTTTTTGCTAGTAGGAACTTTTCTTCCGCAAAAATCAGGCTGAATTGGAAGTTCTCTATGACCTCTATCAATCATTACCAATAACATAATACTTTTTGGTCTTCCCCATAAAAGAAGAGCCTCAATTGCAGCTCGAATTGTTCTTCCTGTATAAATGACATCATCAATTAAAACAATATCTTTTTTTTCTATAGATGTAGGGAAATCAGTTGCCTCTATTAAACGAGTTCCAACTCTATTTTGATCATCTCTATAAAAAGTTGGGTCAATTATTCCTTTCTTTACATCAACTCCTGTTTTATCCAACATTTCTTTTCTCAAAACTTCAGCAAGATGAACTCCTCTTGTAGGGATACCAACCAATAAGAGATTTTCTAAATTTGAGATTTTTTCTATAATTTCGAAAGTTAGTCTAGAGAAAGTTTTTCTTAGCTCATCTTCAGTAAGTATTATGATTTTTTTATCTAGTTTGGTCATGATTCATCCTAAAATTAACTTTATTCAATATCCTTAATAAAATTAGCAAAAGCTAACTAAATTACATATAAATTGTATGGAACAGCTTTTACGGCTAAATTAAAGATTACTTCATTAAAACCATGCATTTTAATTAAGAGATGTCAAAGTTTAGCAGCAAGAATATAAATAAAATAAAAGTTCCTGAGAGTCCAGTAGTTCTCGCAATTCTGGACGGATGGGGACATCGTGAAGAAAATTTAGATAATGCCATAAAAAATGCCAATACTCCTGTAATGGATTCTTTATGGCACGCCTATCCTCATACTCTTATTAATGCGAGCGGAGCAGATGTAGGTTTACCCAATGGTCAAATGGGTAATTCTGAAGTGGGTCATCTCACAATTGGATCAGGGAGAATCATTCAACAAGAACTTGTAAGAATTACAAATGTTGTAAAAAATAACCAATTAACTCAAGTACATGAGTTAAAGGAAATGGCTAATTCTATTAAGAAAAAAAAGGGTACTTTACACATAACTGGTCTATGTTCAGATGGAGGGGTCCATAGCCACATTGATCACTTATTAGGATTAATAAAATGGGCTTCTGAAGAACATATAGAAAAAGTAGCTATTCACATTATTACCGATGGTAGAGATACTCCAGCAAAAAGTGCTTATAAATACATAAGACAAATAGAAGATTGCATAAAGGAATTTAATGTAGGAGAAATAGCATCTATATGCGGAAGATATTGGATAATGGATAGAAATTTAATATGGGAAAGAACAGAAAAAGCTTATGTAAATTTAACTGATCCAAATGGTAAAAAAATTGATATTTCCCCTGCAGATTATTTAAATAAAAGTTATAACGCAAATATTACAGATGAATTTTTAGAGCCTATAAGATTATCTAAAAACTTTTTAAAAGATGAAGATAGTTTAATTTGTTTTAACTTCCGTCCAGATAGGGCCAGACAAATAATAAAAGCTCTTTCGGAAAAAGAATTTAATAACTTTAAAAGAAAAATTATACCTGATGTAGATATATTAACTTTCACTCAATACGAAGCAAATTTACCCGTTAAAATAGCATTCCCTCCTGAGTCTCTCAATAACTTTATTGGCCAAATAGTTTCAGAAAATGGACTTAAGCAATACAGAACAGCAGAGACCGAAAAATATCCACATGTTACTTATTTTTTTAATGGAGGAGTAGAAGTCCCCTCGCCAGGAGAACAAAGACATTTAATTCCTTCACCAAGAGTTGCAACTTATGATATGGCTCCGGAAATGTCTGCCGAAGAATTAACTATAAGTTGCTCAAATGCTATAAAAACTGGACAGTATTCTTTTGTAGTTATAAATTTTGCTAATCCTGATATGGTTGGACATACAGGTAATATGGCCGCAGCTATAAAGGCCATCGAAACCGTAGATAGATGTATAGGTAAGATAGTAAATGCTACAGGAGAAATGGGAGGTAGTATTCTTATTACTGCAGATCATGGCAACGCTGAACTAATGAAAGGTCCTGATGGAGAACCCTGGACAGCTCACACTATTAATAAAGTCCCCTTAATTTTTATTGAAGGTGAGAAAAGAAAAATTCCAAATATGGGCAATGAGATTTATTTGAGAGAAAATGCAGGATTAGCAGATATTGCTCCAACATTATTGCAATTATTAAATCTTCCTATTCCAAAAGAGATGACAGGAAAATCACTTATTAAAGAAATCGAATTAAAAGGATTTAATAAAGTCGTTCAACATGTTTAAATTAGATATATAACAAATACAAAATATGAGTCAAATATTTACTTGGATATGGGTTAGTTCTGGAATACTACTAATACTTTTAGTTCTACTTCATAGTCCCAAAGGAGATGGTATGGGAGGAATAGCAGCCAGTGGAAGCTCAATGTTTACTAGCGCCAGCAGCGCAGAAGCATCACTAAACAAAATAACTTGGACCATCTTAATTATATTTTTATCTCTTGCAATCATTCTTAGTGCAGGTTGGATATAGAAGTATCCAATTTAACTATTTTTAAAAATAAATAAAAAAAGGGATAGTTAAAACAATCCCTTTAAAACTAAAAATTTTAGTTATTTAGTAATCGAAGTCTCCTCCCATTCCTGGAGCTCCAGCAGGTGCTGCATCTTTTTTCTCTGGCAAATCAGCGACTATGCATTCAGTGGTAAGTACCATTCCTGCGATAGATGCTGCATTCTGTAATCCTGAACGGGTAACTTTTGCAGGATCAACTATTCCAGCTGCAGACATATCTACATACTCTCCAGTAGCTGCATTAAATCCATCATTGAATGGTTTTGATTTAACATTTTCGGCAATTACTGCTCCATTTGAACCGGCATTTTCAGCAATTCTCATGAGCGGTGATGTTAATGAAGCCTCAACAATGTTAGCTCCTATTAATTCCTCTCCAGATAAAGCTTTATCAGCCCATTCTTTAAGAATCGGAGCCAAGTGAGCAAGAGTCGTACCACCTCCAGGTACTATTCCCTCTTCAACAGCAGCTTTTGTTGCATTAATAGCATCTTCTAAACGAAGTTTTTTATCCTTCATTTCAGTTTCAGTAGCTGCTCCAACTTTGATAACTGCAACTCCTCCAGCCAGCTTAGCCAAACGTTCCTGAAGTTTTTCTTTATCGTAGGAAGAGTCTGTTTCATCCATTTGCTTTTTAATCTGATCACATCTTGCGGTAACAGCCTTTTCATTACCCTCAGCGACAATAGTTGTTGTCTCTTTGTTGATAGTGATTCTTCTACCGGTGCCTAACATCTCTAAAGTTGCATTTTCTAATTTCAAGCCTGCATCTTCAGTGATTAGCTGACCATTAGTTAAAACAGCCATATCTTCAAGCATTGCTTTTCTTCTATCCCCAAATCCTGGAGCCTTAACTGCAGCAACATTAAGCACACCTCTTAATCTATTCACTACTAAAGTTGCTAAAGCTTCTTTTTCAATATCTTCTGCGATAATTACTAGTGGCTTTCCTGTTTTAGCTATTTGCTCTAGAACTGGTACTAAATCTTGTACTAAAGCAATTTTTTTATCGGTGAGTAAAATGTAAGGCTCATCTAAAACTGCCTCCATACGTTCAGTATCTGTCGCGAAATATGGAGAAATGTAACCTTTATCAAATCTCATTCCTTCAGTAACTTCCAACTCAGTGGTCATTGATTTTCCCTCTTCGAGAGAAATAACACCCTCTTTACCGACTTTATCCATTGCGTTAGCAATCATTTCGCCAACTTCCTCATCATTACCTGCCGCTATAGTTCCACATTGAGCTATAGCAGTGCTATCACTAATCGGCTTTGAATTCTCTTCAATTTTGCCAACCAGGAATTCTGTAGCTTTATCAATACCTTTTTTAAGCGTAATTGCGTTAGCACCAGCTGCTACATTTCTTAAGCCAGCTTTTACCATTGCATGAGCTAAAACAGTAGCGGTTGTGGTTCCGTCGCCTGCAGCATCATTTGTCTTTGAAGCAGCTTGTCTGATTAGAGCAACACCAGTATTTTCAATATGGTCCTCTAATTCAATTTCTTTTGCGATTGTTACCCCGTCATTAATGATTTGAGGGGCCCCAAATTTTTTCTCTAAGACAACATTTCTTCCTTTTGGTCCAAGCGTTACAGCTACAGACTCAGCAAGGATATCAATGCCTCTTTCAAGCGCTCTACGAGCTTGCTCGTTGTAAATAATTCTTTTAGCCATGTTAGGCAAGTAATTTAATAATAAGTTTTAATAATTTTTGAAACAAATAAATTAGCCAACTACAGCCAAAATATCTTTTTCTGAAAGTAAGACGTACTCATCTCCTCCCAATTTGATGTCAGTTCCAGCATATTTGCTGTATAAGACTTTATCGCCAATACTCACTTCGGGAGTTTGTCGAGAACCATCGTCGTTAAGCTTCCCAGGACCAACCTGAGCAACTTCTCCTACTTGTGGTTTTTCTTTAGCTGAGTCGGGCAAAAGGATGCCACCAGCAGTTTTTTCCTCAGATTCGGAAACTTTGATAAATATTCTATCTCCCAGTGGTTTGACTGTAGAGACTGTAAGTGAAACAGCTGCCATAGATTAATGGTGGATCATAAATGCGACGCTATGCGTCAAAAAGTCTGGTGTGAGTAATACTCAAACCGTATGGTAAATAACATAATCTGTTAAGCAGCAATTAAACCACTCTTTAACTGTGCGGTTGGCCGAACCCAGTTAACGAATATACCCTCGGGATGGTAATATTTCGCATTATGAGCTGTTCTAAAATCAGCTAATCCTCACCAAGTCAATAAAAAATGGTAGCAACTCCATCAACTTCAGCACCAGCAAAAGGTGTAGTACGTCAAGTCATAGGTCCAGTTCTGGATGTAGAATTCCCAGCTGGTAAATTACCAAAAATTTTGAATGCTTTACGAATAGAAGCCAAGAATCCAGCAGGGCAAGACATAGCGCTCACCGCAGAGGTTCAACAACTACTTGGGGATCATAGAGTAAGGGCTGTTGCTATGAGCGGCACAGATGGCCTTGTAAGAGGCATGGAGGCGACTGACACGGGTGCTCCAATATCAGTTCCTGTAGGAGAGGCGACTTTAGGAAGAATATTTAACGTATTAGGAGAACCAGTAGATGAACAAGGTCCAGTAAATACATCAGATACCGCGCCAATTCATAGATCAGCCCCTAAATTAACTGATTTAGAAACTAAGCCTAAAGTTTTCGAAACTGGAATTAAAGTCATAGACTTATTGGCCCCTTATAGGCAAGGTGGGAAAGTTGGTTTATTTGGAGGAGCTGGGGTAGGTAAAACAGTACTAATACAAGAGTTAATTAATAACATTGCTAAAGAGCATGGTGGTGTATCAGTTTTTGGAGGAGTTGGTGAAAGGACAAGAGAGGGGAATGATTTGTACGAAGAATTTAAGGAGTCAGGTGTCATCAATGCAGATGATTTATCTCAATCTAAAGTTGCGTTGTGCTTCGGCCAAATGAATGAGCCCCCAGGTGCAAGAATGAGAGTTGGCTTATCGGCATTAACTATGGCTGAACACTTTAGAGATGTAAACAAGCAAGATGTGCTTCTTTTTGTAGATAATATATTTAGATTTGTACAAGCTGGCTCTGAAGTCTCTGCTCTTTTAGGAAGAATGCCTTCTGCGGTTGGCTATCAACCAACTTTAGGAACTGATGTTGGAGCATTACAAGAAAGAATTACATCAACTTTAGAGGGTTCCATTACATCAATTCAAGCAGTATATGTTCCAGCGGATGATTTAACTGATCCTGCTCCCGCTACAACTTTCGCGCACTTAGACGCTACAACCGTTCTTGCTAGAGGTCTTGCTGCAAAGGGTATTTATCCAGCAGTTGATCCTTTAGATTCAACCAGCACGATGCTTCAACCTTCAGTAGTTGGTGATGAACATTACAAGACAGCTCGTGCGGTTCAATCAACCTTACAAAGATACAAAGAGCTCCAAGATATTATCGCAATTCTTGGATTAGATGAATTATCTGAAGAAGATAGATTGACAGTAAGCAGAGCGAGAAAAATTGAAAAATTCTTATCTCAGCCTTTCTTCGTAGCAGAAATCTTCACAGGAATGTCTGGTAAATATGTCAAACTAGAAGATACAATTGCTGGTTTTAATATGATATTAGCTGGTGAACTGGATGATTTACCCGAACAAGCTTTTTACTTGGTAGGTAATATCGATGAAGTAAAAGCAAAGGCAGAAAAAATAAAAGAAGAAAAATAAATTATCAACTTTCATAAATAATTTTAATCTCTCTAAAAATTTAAATTAATGGCAATTTCACTCAAGGTTTTAGCTCCAAATCAGAATGTTTACGAAGGTGATGCTGAGGAGGTAATTCTTCCAAGCACCACTGGTCAAATTGGGGTACTCCCTGGACATATATCTTTAGTTACGGCTATCGATATTGGTGTCTTAAGACTAAGAATGAATTCCAAATGGAAATCTATAGCTTTAATGGGTGGCTTTGCTGAAATAGAGTCAGATGAAGTTATAGTTCTTGTTAACAGCGCTGAAATTGGTTCCGAAATTAACATCCAAAATGCTGAAGATGCTCTTAAAAAAGCAAAATCCGCAATTAGTAAATTTCCCGAAAATGAGAAAAGTTCAGAAAAGATTAAAGCCCTTAATGAAGTATCAAAAGCTGAGGCAAGAATTCAAGCTTCAAAAAACTAAATTTTAAGCAGTTCCGCAGAAAGCAACTTCAGGAAATTTAAGCTTTGCTTCTTCCAATTTTTTCGTTTTACCTTCTTCTTGCCAGTAATTAATTACTTCAGTAGCTTTATTCAATATTTCAACTCTTTCATTATCTGTAATCCAACTTTTACTCTCTAATTCACTCTTTAATTTTTCCCATGCGTCATCTCTTGGCCAAAAATAGTAAGCAGTTAATGGACTTGGACCTCCTCCAACAATTTGATCTACTGCCAATGCGACATTATCAGGTAACCATAAGATTTTAATAATAAATCTACCCTCATCTGGTTTTGGAGTATAGCCTGTGGGAACTCCATCTTCATCAATTTTAGCAGCCGCTAAAACGGCATTTGCTCCCATCATCCCTGCATTTGGTGAGGTTATTTTTGATTTTTGAGAAACATTTTTTTGTTCTTGCTGCTCCTTAGCATTCTCATTACCCTTATCTGATGAAGTCATTCAGTATTATTAGATTTATTTTTATAATTTATCAGTTAATGGTCACTAATTGATCATTTTGATTAAAAATTCTTGCTTTTATTTATTGATTATCGCTAAAAGTTTATCTTATCTTTCTCTAGATACTTCATAAAAATCATAAATTTTTGCCTCTAAAGAATCCCAAAGATCTTTAGGAATATCATTTTCTTCTGCAAACATTCCAAGTTGACTCGCCAAGCCTCTTGCTTGAGATAATTTAGAATCATAAGAACTAGTTTTATCCATGATAAAATTTTTAATTATCTTAAAAAATTAAATCTATTAACTGTAAAAGTCAAATATTCAATACTCTAAATCAGAAATTTCTTTAAGTGCGGCGAAGCTAAGAATTTCTGGCTCTTTTTCATTTACAAGTACATCATCTTCTATTCTTATTCCAATACCTTTCCATTTTTCTTCAATACTAGGTTGCCCTTCTGGAACGGGAATTCTGTCACTTATGTAAATACCTGGTTCGACAGTAAGTATCATCCCATTCTGTAAGGGAACATCATATTCTCCCATCCTATATGCTCCAACATCATGAACATCTAAACCAAGCCAATGTCCAGTTCTATGCATATATAAATGTTTATAAGATCCGTTTTCAATTATTCCATCAGTATCTCCTCTTAATAGTCCAATTTCTTTTAATCCCTCTACCAGAATTCTCAAAGCAACATTATGAACGTTAGTAGAATTAGATCCTTTAACAGAATTTTTGATTGCATTTTTTTGTGCTTCTAAAACAATTTCATAAATAAGTTTCTGCTCTTTAGAAAATTTACCTCCGATAGGAAAAGTTCTTGTAATATCACCATTGTAATAATCAATTAATGAACAACCTGCATCTACTAATAATAAATCCCCTTTATTCAATTCAGAGTTATTTAATGTGTAATGCAAAATACATGCATTATCACCTGAAGCAACGATAGAGTTATAAGCAGGACCTCTTGCACCTTTTTCTAAAAAGAATCCTTCTATTAATCCTTGAATTTGTCTTTCATTTTTCTTTGATGAAATAGATTCCCTTACTAATTCATGGGCTTCAGCCGAAATTTGAGTAGCCTCTCTCATCCTATTTATTTCAAAATCACTTTTAATTAAGCGCATTTCATTGAGATATATTTCAGGCGATTTTATAGAATTTGCTCCTATTCCTACCCTTGACCTAGCTTCTTGTTGTTGAGAAAATGTTTCCAAAACAATTTTTTCAATTTTGGCATGTTTACCAATTGAATAAACAATCTCTTCTGATTCACCAATATAAACTGGAAGCAGATCCTTAAACTCATTAATTGAATGAGCTTTATCAGCCTTAAATTCTCTTTCGGCACCTTCTATTCCCCACCTAAAGCCATGCCATACCTCACTTAAAATATCCTTTGGAGCAACAAACAAAATAAACCTTTCCCCTTTTGGCTTATGAGATAAGAAAAGAGCAACAGAATCAGGCTCATCAAAGCCAGTCAGATACCAAAAATTACTGTCTTGTCTAAAAGGATATTCACAATCTGCATGATGCCTAACCAAGCTAGAACTTGGAATAATAGCAGTTTTGCCATTTAATTTTTTGAAGAAAATTTCTCTTCTTTCTTCAAATACTCTACAGTCGGGTTTAAACATAAAATTTTGGATTGGCGAATTTTATAAAAAAATGGAAGAATGAATTACAAGATATTTAAAAACTAATCTTTTTAATGGAACCAAATGTCTACATTCTAATTTTACTTATAATTATAATTTTAGTAGGTTCAGCATGTTGTTCAGGAGTAGAAGCAGCTTTTTTAGCAGTCAATTCAATAAGGATTTTAGAATTAGCATCAAAACAAAAACCCAAGAGTTCTGCAAATCAATTACTTAAACTTAGAAAACATCTTGGGAGAACTTTAACTGTAATTACCATAACTAATAATGGGTTTAACATAATTGGTAGTCTCCTTTTAGGAGTCTATGGGGCCCTAATAATTAAAAGTAGTTTGGGTTTAACATTATTTTCAATCGTTTTTTATATATTAGTTGTATTACTTGGCGAAGTACTTCCAAAAGCATTAGGTACAAGATTTTCCCTGCAAATAGCTATGTTTTCTGTTCCTATTTTGAGGATGTTAAATACTTCAATGAGGCCATTTTTATTATTAATAGAACAATTATTTCCTGTTATAACTGCGGAGAACGAAATATCGACCGATGAAGCAGAGATTAGACAAATGGCGAAAATTGGCTCACAGAAGGGATTTATAGAGGCTGATGAAGCAGAAATGATACTTAAGGTTTTTCAATTAAATGACTTAAAAGCAAAAGATTTAATGATCCCAAGAGTATCAGCACCTAGTCTTGATGGGTCCTCAAATCTTGATAAAATTTCAAAACTTCTAATTTCAAATAATTCTCCATGGTGGGTTGTTTTGGGAGATAAAGTTGATAAAGTTCAAGGGATAGCAAAACGTGAGAACTTACTAACTAGTCTTATTAAAGGAGAAAATAAAAAATTAATATCTGAATTATGTGATCCTGTCGACTACATCCCAGAAATGATAAAAGTAGACAAGTTGTTAACAAGATTTGACAAGGATCATAAAGGAGTGAAAGTAGTAGTAGATGAATTTGGAGGATTCGTGGGAATAATCGGATCAGAAGCTGTGCTCTCGGTATTGGCAGGTTGGTGGAAAGAATAATAATGAAGCAAATTAATATTGATAAAAGTTATTTACTTTTGAAAAAATGGTGGGAAAGTATTGATCTTACGAACTTTGAAAAATGTAATTTAAACAATGAAATTATTTCTTTAAATCAACAACTTTTCAGACTTAACGAAAAGCAATTAAGAATTGGAATATATGGCAAAGCAGGAGTTGGTAAATCCTCTATTTTGAATTTAATATTAGAAAAAAACGTATTTAAGACAGGCATTTTAAATGGGACCACAAAAAATATTAAAAGGGAAGAGTGGAATTTCAAACATCAAAGTCTAAGAACTATCGAATTAATTGATGCTCCAGGCTTTGATTTTTGTGATATCAAAGATCCAGAAAATATATTCTCGCAAATCAATAGTTCAGAACTAATTTTATTTACAATAGCTGGAGATATAAACAGAAATGAGGTATCTCAAATCAATTCATTTATTAAGAATGGAAAAAAAATTATTCTTGTTTTTAATAAAATTGATATGTGGAAAGGGCATGATTTAAAAGAAATTTTTAAAAATATAAGATTAAAACTTCCACAATATATAAAAATCCCGATAATAGTAAATTCGAAAAATAATATTAGGAACCAGTTAAGTGAGTTAATTAATAATTATGGAGAAAGTCTATTGACTTTAAACTCTCTTCAATTAGCTGATAAATTATTCTTAAAAATAAAAGAACAAAGATTAAAAAAAAGACAACGCGAAGCTCAATCGATTATAGGTAAATTTGCAACAATAAAAGCATCAGGGGTAGCATTGAATCCATTGATTTTGCTCGATATTACAGGAGGTTTTGCATTAGATACTGTATTAGTTAGTGAGTTGGGCAAAGTTTATGGATTAAATCTTAAAGGTGAATCAGTACGAAAAATCATCAAAAAGATTTCTATAAATAATATCTTCCTTGGAGCCACTCAAGTTGGTATAAATACATCTTTTAATTTATTGCGTAAAATTTTCTTGGCCACTGCTCCTTTTACAAATGGTTTATCATTATTACCTTACGGACCTATTGCTATCGTACAAGCAGCTATATCGGTTCGCTCAACAAAAATAGTTGGTAAATTAGCCGCTAAAGAAATATTTAGAAAAAGTAAAGAATATCTTTTAGATCCTTCTCACATAATCAAAAAAATTGCAATAAAAGAACCTGAGATTTTTGATTATACAAAGATTTATTTATCTAGAAAAAAGTTAGATAATAATTTTTCTATTTTTCTACCTTGAAATTTGATACTAAAAATCGAATTGCCTTATTTGGGACTAGTGCAGATCCACCAACCATTGGTCACAAAAAAATACTTGAAGAATTATCAAACATTTATTCTCTTGTTATTGCTTATGCAAGTGATAATCCAAAAAAAAAGCATAAAGAAAATATTTTCTTTCGAAACCTTTTATTAAAATCACTTATAAAAGATATAAATAATCCTAAAATCATTTTTAATCAAAAAATAAGTAGCCAATGGGCTATAGAATCTATTGAAGAATGTAAAAAAACTTATCCCTTTAATAAATTAGATTTTGTAATAGGTAGTGATTTAATTACGGAAATTTTCTCATGGAAAAATTTTGATAAGATTATTCATGCAGTTAAATTACTCATCATCAAAAGGGAAGGATATCCAATAGAATCTAAGACTCTAAAAATGTTAAAAACTAATAAAGTTATCTTTGAAATTTCTTCATTAAACATTCCCAATATTTCTAGTTCAATGGTTAGATTAAGTAATAATTATTCTGATTTACCTGAATCATTAATCGATATAGTGAAGAAGAATAATTTATATAAATCTATTAGGTAGTTGAATGAATTTTTTCATTGCACAATTGAATCCAATTGTGGGAGATCTAGAGGGGAATGCAAAAAAAATACTTAATGAAACTGGTAAAGCATATTCAAATTCTGCTGATATGGTTCTCACCCCAGAATTATCATTATGGGGTTATCCTGCTAAAGATTTACTACTAAAAAAAAATTTAATTGAAAGACAATATTATATTTTAGATCAATTATCCATATCAATTCATAAAAAATATGGGAATTTAAGTGTTGCGGTTGGGATTGCAGAAAAGATTGATGATTCTTTTTTCCCAAATCTTTATAATTCTATTGCTCTTATTGAGGGTGGCAAATGGAAAACAATTGCACGTAAAATTATTCTCCCAACTTATGAAGTATTTGATGAAAAACGATACTTTCGATCTGAGCAAAGAGTATCTATAATCTCCAAAAAAATAAAAAACAAAACTTATAAGCTTGGAATAACTATATGCGAAGATTTATGGGTTAATGAAAATATAGAAGGAAGAGGTATTCATAAAAAGAATCCGATTATAGATTTAAAAAGCAAAAAAATTGATCTTTTATTAAATTTATCTGCCTCTCCTTATACGTTCAAAAAATTCAACTTAAGAAATAAAATTTCAAGTTTTGCTGCTAAATATCTTCAAGTCCCTTTAATATATGTTAATCAGGTAGGGGCAAATGATGATTTAATTTTTGATGGAAATAGTTTCATTATGAATAAAAACGGTTCAAAAATTAAACAATTAAAATCCTTCTCAGAGGATACTTCTAGTTGGAATATTAACGAAAACTTAAATTTAGTAGACGAAAGCATCCCTTCTGAAATTTCTTCAGTTTTCGATGCTTTAGTTTTAGGAGTAAAAGACTATGCTAAAAAATGCGGATTTAGATCAGCTTTAATTGGCCTAAGCGGAGGAATTGATTCAGCATTAGTTTCAGTAATTGCAACTGCTGCATTAGGAAGTGAAAAAATTTTTTGCGTTTCAATGCCTTCAAAGTGGAGCTCAGAGCATTCTAAAATCGATGCAAAAGATTTAGTCGCAAGACTAAAAATAAACTTAAATACAATTTCAATTGAGAATATTATGTCCTCTTTTGAAGAATCTTTTATAGAAAGCTTAAACTTCAAAACAGAAGGAATAACAAATCAAAATATTCAATCAAGGATAAGGGGTACTCTCTTAATGGCTTTAGCTAATCAAGAAAAGCATTTGTTACTTTCAACAGGTAATAAATCAGAACTAGCTGTTGGATATTGCACTTTATATGGTGACATGAATGGAGGATTATCTGTAATAGGTGATTTATATAAAACTAACGTTTTTAAATTGTGTAGATGGCTTGATAGTAAAGATTCAATAGAACATAGAAAAGCTTATAAATTAGATACCAAAGTCAAAATAATAGGCGATCAAATCTGCAATAAGCCTCCAAGCGCTGAACTTGGTCCTGATCAACTTGATACTGATTCACTACCTCCATACTCTTTATTGGATAAAATTCTTAAGGGAATTATTGAAGAAAAAAAAGATTTACAACTTCTTGAACAAGATGGTCATACCAAAGAACAAATTTTAAAAATAATTACACTTATTAAAAAAGCAGAATTCAAAAGAAAGCAAGCTCCTCCAATACTAAAATTAAGTAGTCAATCACTTGGTAGTGACTGGAGAGTACCAATTGCAATCTCTAATTAAAAAAGCTATTTCTTAAAATTTAATTCTTGGACTTTATTCAACGGTCTTTTAATTGATTTTAGGTTAATTCCCTGTCTAAGAGCAAGAATTAAGCCTGCCGCCTCGAAATAACTATCCACTTCAATGAGTTTGGGATAATTTAAATTATGATTACCAAGATTTAATATATTTTTATTTTTTACAGAGATTACATTTAAACCTCTCTCAATACAAGCTAATACTCCTTCTCCTCCTAATGCCCCACTTGGAACAACAATAGATTCGATATGACTTGGGTGTAAGGTTATATTTTCGTTGTTATCAGTCAATTCTATAAGATCTGGTGCATTACTTAATCCAATCAGTACTGATGGCAAAAATGTATATCCTATTTCTTCTGAAGCAGCACGAGGATCTAAATTTTCGTTCAATTCAATTGGACTTAATGCAGGTGCATGTGCACAGGGGATTTTGAGATACTTACTTATCAAGTGACTTATTACAGCCTCCACTCCAGCAATAGGATCAACCCCCTTTCCCTCCCTATATGAATTTGTCTCAATCAAATCAGTATTATCAGGAAATTTGGCTACTATCGCTATTGCAGTTATCCCTTTCTCTATAAGCCTTTCTCCTGCTTCAATTAAAGTATCGGGATTTTCAATTAAACCTTCACTTATACCTTTTGATTCAGACTCAATAACTATTCCTAGCGGTTCTTTTGTTAAAACATATGAATCAACATCAATCCCTAAAGTTGCGACACAAGCATCTGCGGCTTGTAAATGTCTCAGTAATATTTCATGTTCAATACTTGAATCAAAAATTATTCCAATTTTCTGCTGTTTTACACTTTTGAGACCAATTTCTCCTTTAGCAAATCGATCTAAACTATAACCTTCCACGTAAAAAATATCTTTGTTCTGTTCAGAGAGAGATCCCCCATTCATAACATTTGGATGAGTAATTAAACATCCACTCGCAGAGGCTAATAATTTTGCGGCAGGAAGTGCATCACCAGCGAAACCTCCTATTTCACATCCAATTCCAGTTGGAATAATAAATATTGTGGGGGATATTGACATTGAATTATATTTTTGAATTCACTGGATTTGCTAAAACAGCCTTAATTCTTATTTTTTTTATATTAAGGGATTCTACTGAATCTTTAATATCTTCGATAGACCATCTTATAACTTCCCCTTTTTTCATCAGATTTTCAGTAATAAATCTCCTCAAATGAATAATTTTTTTTGATCCTGGCCAATCTAAATAAAAATCAACCTTTTTTAAGTTCATTTTTGATATTTACCAAATTGATTATTATATAGATTATCTTCAACTTCATCGCCAATAATAATATGTAAATCAGACTTTGGATACGCAACACATAAAAGAGCAAAACCCTTTTCCTTCAAATCATCATTTAAACCCATTGCATCCTCTTGTTCAACTGATCCATCAATCACCATTGAGGCGCAGCTAGTACATACTCCCGAACAGCAACTACTTGGTAAATCAAACCCATTAGCTTTAGCAGCAGATATTATATCTTGATCTTCAGGACATAAAAAAACATACGTCTTTTTTTCTAATTCAATTTTTATATTATATTCCGACATTTTTTAACGATTCCGCTAGACTGCTGAACCTCCTACTACTTCAAGTATTTCCTGAGTTATAGCAGCTTGTCTTGCTTTGTTATAAGTAAGGTTTAAAGTACTCGCTAATTCTTTAGCATTATCACTCGCATTGTTCATAGCTGTCATTCTACAGGCAAGTTCTGAAGCGGCAGACTCTTGCAGCGCTCTAAGAATCTGATTCTGTAAGTACAAAGGTAATAAGGAATCTAATAACTGATCAGGACTTTGTTCAAAAACAATATCAGAAGGCAATTTCTCTGAATCATTCTTTTCCATATTTGATTTTTCAACGAGTAACTTACTATTTTTTGTAGTTAATCTAAAAATCTCATCATTATCCTCAGCAATTCCTTGAGGATCTAATGGCAACAATGTTTGCACAACTGGAGCACAACTTACAAGAGTGATGAATTTGGTATATATAATTTCTACCCTGTCTGAATTTTCTGATAAAAATTCGGCTAAGACATCATTAGTAATTCCTTCAGAATCTATAGCTGTTGGTACTTGTTCTAGCTCTTTGAATGTACTTTTTATTACGTATTTATCTTTCCTATTTTGGAAATAACCTATTGCCTTTTTGCCAATTAAAATCAAGTTAGGTTCATAACCTTGTTTGATCAACTCTGCGTACCTAATTTCTACCTTTTTAATTATGTTGGTATTGTATCCCCCACATAAACCTCTATCGGCAGTTATGCAAACTAAGGAGATTGTTTTAACGTTCCTTTTGGATAACAGAGGAGAATCTACAGCTTCAAACTGAACCCTAGATTGAATATTCTCCAGGACACGGGCAAGTTTGTCAGCGAAAGGTCTACTTTTCAGTACTTGATCTTGTGCCCTCCTCACCTTTGCAGCCGCAACTAATCTCATAGCTTCTGTTATTTTTCTAGTGTTTTTTACAGAAACAATTCGATCTCTGATTTCTTTAAGATTTGCCATGATATCTCCTTAGAATAAATTTAAACTGTGGCAAGCATTGAGGATTTAACTTCTTTTATTACCTCTTTTAAAGTTGTTTCTAAGCCTTCATTAAGTTTCTTCTCTTTAAGAATCTCCTCAATAAATTCCGCTTTATTTAACTTGAGGTATTCTCTAAGTTCAGCAGCAAATTTTGTTACATCTTCAACAGGCACCTCGTCAATAAGCCCCTTAACACCTGCATAGACAACTGCAACTTGTTCAGCAAGATTTAACGGTGAGAATTGTGCTTGTTTTAGCAATTCTCTTAATCTTTTACCTCTTTCAAGTTGTTGCTGAGTAGCCTCATCAAGATCAGAAGCGAACTGAGAAAATGCTGCTAATTCATCAAATTGAGCTAATTCTAATTTTAGTGTTCCAGCAATCTTCTTAATTGCTTTTGTTTGTGCAGCTCCCCCAACTCTACTAACTGAAATACCAACATTTATTGCAGGTCTTAAGCCTGAGTTGAATAAATCTGCGCTTAAGAAAATTTGTCCATCAGTAATTGATATAACATTTGTTGGAATATATGCAGAAACATCTCCAGCTTGAGTTTCAATAATTGGCAAAGCTGTCATTGATCCACCACCCATATCGTCTGATAATTTTGCTGCCCTTTCAAGTAATCTGCTATGACAATAAAAAACATCTCCAGGATAAGCTTCTCTTCCTGGTGGCCTTCTCAAAAGAAGAGACATTTGTCTGTAAGCTTGAGCCTGCTTAGTTAAATCATCATAAATAACAAGAGTAGCTTTGCCTTGGTACATGAAATGCTCAGCTATTGCAGCTCCAGTATAAGGAGCTAAATACTGTAAAGCTGCCGCTTCAGAGGCTCCAGCACTTACCACAACAGTATATTCAAGAGCTCCTTTTTCTCTTAAAACTTCAACAACGTTTGCTACTGATGCAGATTTCTGACCAATAGCTACATAGACACAGACTACGTCTTGGCCTTTTTGATTAATTATCGTATCAATTGCGATAGCAGTTTTTCCAGTTTGCCTATCTCCAATAATCAATTCTCTTTGACCTCTCCCCACAGGTATCATCGCATCTATAGAAGTGATACCAGTTTGCATAGGTTCATGCACTGATCTCCTCTTAATTATTCCTGGAGCCATTTCTTCAATAAGTCTATTATCACTTGTCGGGATCTCACCTTTTCCATCTATTGGCTGCCCTAAAGGGTTAACAACTCTCCCCTTCATAGCTTCTCCGACTGGGACGGATGCGATTTTTCCTGTTGATTTCACATTACTTCCTTCTTGTACACCCAAAGCTTCACCCATCAAAACTGCACCGACATTATCGTCTTCAAGATTAAGAGCTATACCTTCAGTCCCATCCTCAAATTCTAATAATTCACCAGCCATGACCTGATCTAAGCCGTATATTCTTGCAATGCCATCACCAATTTGTAGAACAGTTCCTACATTGCTTACATTTACGGATTGGTCATAATCAGTTATCTGTTGTTTTAAGATTGAGCTGATTTCATCAGGGCGTATAGATACCATGGATTTAAGAATTTAAGGTTGGATTTTGAATTTACTTGGATAGTGACAAACCAAGCTTTCTAATTTGAGAGGCAAGACTAGCATCAATTACTTTAGATCCTACACTCGCGACGAAACCACCAATGAGGGATGGGTCGATTTTAGTTACAAGTTCTAATTTTTCAGTTCCAGCTATATTGATAATTTTTTTGGTAATTAAACCTTTTTGGTCATCAGTAAGCTCAACAGCAGAAGTAACAGTTGCCAAAGCAATATTACTATTTTCTCTGTAAATTTCTAAAAATCTATCGAGAATTGAAGTTACAATTCCAATTCTTTGCCTATCAGCTAATAGTTTTAAAAAATTTAGAAGAGAAGAATTAATCTTTTCTGAAAAAATTTCAATTATTATTTTTTTCTTAGTATCTGTCTCTAAAACTGGAGAAGATAATGTTTTTTCTAGATCAGGAGAATCATTTATTAAGGATAGTAGTTGTTTTACCTCCTTAACCATTTCTTCAGTTTGATCGTTTTCACTAACAACCTGAAGTAATGCTTCTGCGTATGGGGTAGTAACGGAATTTAAAAGTGGCATTAATTCATCTCAATATTATTTATGGATTGAGTTACCAAATTTTCTTGAGTTGTTTGATCAAGTCTATTTGGTAGAGAATCTAAAGCTTTCTTAATAGCTAATTCAACAGCTTCTTTACGAAGTTGAGAAATCGCTCTTGAGGCTTCTGAGCTTTCATCAGAGATTGCACTTTGTTTTATTCGTGCCATCTCTTCAATGGCTTTTTTCTCACTTTCCATCCTGATTGATTCTGATCTTTTAAGAGAATCTGCTTTTATTTGACTAGCTTTTTCTTCTGCTAAAGATAAGTCAGTCTTTGCTTTCTCTAAAGCTTTTGTAGCCTTAAGAAGTCGATCTTCTGCATCTTTTAATTCAAGAAGAATTCCCTCTCTTCTTTTTTGAAGCATTTTACCTAGAAAGCCTGGTAAAAATTTATAAAGGCCAAAAACAACTACAGCCCAATTAAGAACATTAGTTTCGAATAAATTAAGATTTAAGCCAAAACCTTCTGTAGCTAGAAGAAGTAAATTCATTTTTCTAGAATTAATCTATTAACAATAAGTTCGCTTAAGTCATCAGCTTGCTTAAAAAGCTGGTCACGAGCTGAAGATGTCTGATTTTCTATTTCTAACCTTGCTTTTTCCTTAGAAGCGTTTGCTTCATTATTAGCAAGTTCAAGAGCTTCTTTATAAAGCTTATCAGATTCATTCTCAGCTTCGCTCACAATCTTTTGAGCTTCAGAGCGAGCGCTTTGAAGCTGACTTAATAAATCAGCTTCTAATTTTTCAACTTCTGAAAGTTTATTTTTGGCATCCATAATATTGTTACTTACAAATTTTTCTCTTTTTTCAACAACATTGCCTACTGGCTTAAAAAAAAGAGAATTTAGTATGTAAGTAAGAGCGACTACTTGTATTGCCATAAGAGGCAAAGTGGCATTTATATCAAATAACCCACCTTCAGTAGCACCAAAAAAATCAAAGGCCAACATATGTTTCAGTTGAAATTAAAAAATTATATTTAAATATTGCTAATAAGAATTAAAAGCAACATTAACTTTTAGGAAAAAGGATTCGCAAAAAGTAATACTAGAGCAACAACTAATCCATAGATTGTTAATGACTCCATGAAAGCGAAAGATAAAAGTAGAGTTCCTCTGATTTTACCTTCAGCTTCAGGTTGGCGGGCAATACCCTCAACAGCACCTTGAGCTGCGTTACCTTGTCCAAGGCCCGGGCCAATAGCGCCTAAGCCAACTGCTAAGCCAGCAGCTACAACAGATGCAGCGGAAGTAATGGAATCCATAATTTTGAAATAAAGAGCTTAATGCTTGTGATAAATCTTTTTGTCTAACACGCTTGGACATTCTTTTTTTTTTAAGAATGGGTCTGAATTTTTCAGACCTACGCGATTAAACATTTTGCCAGATTACAGGCCCTTTGTAAAAGAGTCTGAGTGTATTAAAGAGAAACTAATGATGTTCTTCTACGGCTTCTCCTATGTAGTAAGCAGCGAGTGTAGCAAAGATTAATGCTTGAATTGCACTTGTGAACAACCCTAGAAACATTACAGGAATGGGCAAAACCAAGGGAACTAGAAAAACCAAAACACCAACAACAAGTTCATCAGCAAGAATATTTCCAAAAAGCCTAAAGGATAAAGATAGAGGTTTAGTAAAGTCTTCTAGAATTTTAAAAGGCAACATTATCGGTGTTGGATGAACATAATATTCAAAATATCTCCAACCCTTATTACTTAGCCCAGCATAGAAATAAGATAGAGAAACTAACAATGCCAAAGCAATGGTTGTATTAATATCAGCTGTTGGAGCTCCTAATTCTCCACTTGGTAATTTTATTAATCTCCAAGGTATAAGCGCTCCTCCCCAATTACTTACAAAAACAAATAAGAATAGAGTTCCTATAAAAGGCATCCAATCTCTGTATACTTTTTCACCAATTTGAGTTCTTGCAAGATCTCTAATGTAGTCCCATAAAAATTCAAGTAAATTCTGTAATCCCTTAGGATCATTTTCCATTTTTTTTGTCCCTAATGAGATGAAAACTAATAAAGCACCTAATAGGATCCAAGAAGTTAAAAAAACTTGTCCGTGAAGTCTTATATTTCCAATCTGCCAATAAAGATGTTGACCTACTTCTAATGCTGCAAAATTTGTTGGCAAGGAGTTAAAGAACATTTTGATTTAAATAAAAATTAATAAATTTTGAAAAGCAAAATTTATTTAAGAACGTGAGAAATAAAATATAAGAGAAGGCTTATAGATAAAGAAGCCTATCATTGCGGGGAAAATATCTAAAGATCCTAGCTTGCTTGCAAAAAGAAAGAGACAAACTGGAACCAATAGTTGCAATTGAGAAAACCCATTAGATTCTTTCCCTATTTTTCCTATGCTTTTAGCAAGTAAACGTAAGTAAAAAATACCAGCAATGGCACCTACAAAAACACTAAAACCAAAAGTATACCCAATTATAATTCCTGTTATAGATGCCACTAAAATGGCAACGATAAAAGTAATACCAAAAATTGTTATTTGCAATTTAGTGTATTCATCATTTTTTGAAAATAATTTTTGAAATTGACTAGCAAAAACTAATTTAATTTTATTAATGAAAGAATTACCCTGGGTAGGGGAACCATGAACATTCTTACCTGGAAGATGCTCAACAATTTTTTTTCTATTTGAGTCCACAGATGTGAACATAATTTAGAAAACCCCCTCTATACAGATTTAAGTAAGTATATAAACCCACGGAATCTATCATGGGGAGGGGTCTTTTAGCTAGGAATATTTTGTTTAAAGTCCTAATTCTTAAGATTTGTGATATTTGATTTAGATGTTTATGAAAAAATAAAAATAAATTGAGTTTTTTTAATCAAAATCTAAAAACTCAAATTTACTCAAAAAGGAGTAATAAGACTTGGCAAAGTAGTCATTTAACGTCTCAATAGTATATCTACAAACTTTAAATTGGAGATAAGTAAATCAGCTACAAAATATAATAGTTATTTTAAAAGAAATAGAACTTTTGATTCCATAAACAACCCCAACTATTTAAGGGAAAATTTCTTACCTATACCTTGGAAAATTTGGCCTTATGAAGGAAAACTTCTACTTATTTTGATTGGTATATGGTCTGTTTTAGGTCTGTTTATTCTTGGTTCTGCTAGTTGGTGGGTCGCTAGCAAGGAAATGGGGGATTGGGCTTATTATTTAAAAAGGCAAATTATTTGGTGTATTCCTGGATTAACTTTTTTTTATTTTGTTTTAAATACAAATATTAGAAATCTTTTAAAAATTTCAAAAATTATTTTTTACTTCTTAATTTTTTTGATAATTTTAACAATATTCTTTGGCAGTACCGTTAACGGTTCTTCAAGATGGTTAATTCTAGGTCCTCTACAAATTCAACCGTCTGAATTAATTAAACCTTTTTCAATTTTGGAAGCAGCTAACTTATTTGCACATTGGAATTTAGTTAAAAATAAAAGAAAAATTATTTCATTAAGCACATTTGGGTTTTTAATTTTACTAATAATGAAGCAGCCCAATTTAAGTACCGCAGGTTTAACAGGAATTCTTTTTTGGGTGATGGGTTTATGTGGGGGAGTAAAATTCAGTTCACTCTTATCATTAGCTTCATTAGGAGTTTTAAGTGGTTGTATTAGTATTTTGAGTAATGAGTATCAAAAGCTAAGAGTCATATCATTCATAGATCCTTGGAAAGATGCAGAGGGCAATGGCTATCAATTAATTCAGAGTTTACTAGCGATAGGTTCAGGAGGATTATTTGGACAAGGATTTGGCCTCTCTACACAAAAATTACAATATTTACCAATTCAAAGCACAGATTTCATTTTTGCTATTTTTGCAGAAGAATTTGGTTTATTAGGATCAACATTATTGTTAGGTTTTTTAGTTCTTTTTTCTTATGTAAGCTTAAGAATCGCAATAAAGTGTAGAAATAATTATACAAAGTTAGTTGCTATTGGATGCGCAACTTTACTTATAGGTCAATCTATAATGCATATAGCTGTGGCAACAGGAACAATGCCCACAACTGGGTTACCATTACCTTTTGTAAGTTACGGAGGAAATTCCTTATTATCCTCATTTTTTGTGATCGGAATGTTGTTAAGGTGTTCACTGGAATCAACTGGTTATATAGGCATGATTAGTGCGCGAAAGTCTCTTCATTAGTTAGAATTTAGAAGATTTAGATTCCTGTTATCGCCTCAATTAATTTATTTATTTCAGAATTAGCTCAAAAGGGTAATTTACTAATGGAGCAAGGGCTTAATAATCCAGGTCCACTTACCATATTTTTAGTTTTTACTGCTGGCCTTTTAACAAGTCTTGGTCCATGTTCGTTATCTTTACTACCAATCACAATTGCTTATGTGGGTGGAACTAAGAATAATAAGTTTAAACTTATTAGTTTTTCTGGAGGGGTAATTTTTTCCCTTATTACATTGGGTGCCTTGAGCGGATTCTTAGGAAAAATATATGGACAATTACCCTCTTACTACGCATCTTTAGTAGCTTTAATAGCAATTATTATGGGCTTAAACTTATTAGGAATTTTAAAATTCCAATTACCTAATGGGCCCGATTTACAATTTATGGAAGATAAGGTGCCTTCTATAATTACTCCTTTTGTAATAGGTGGAGCTTTTGGTCTTGCCTCTTCACCTTGTATTACTCCAGTACTGGCTTCACTCTTAGCATGGGTATCACAAGCAAAAAACCCTGCAATTTCAATAATTTTTTTATTCTTCTTTGGCCTTGGTCAAGTAACACCATTAATCATTGCAGGAGCGACAACTGAAAATTTAAAGCAGTTTCTAGAACTCAGAAAATATAGTCAAATAATTCCTACTTTAAGTGGGGTATTTTTAGTTTCGATAGGGATTCTAAATTTAATTTCAAATTGGATCTAAATGGTTATTTTTAAGAAATTTATTCTAAAGATATCAAGTTTAAGATTTGCAATACTTTTAATAATTTTCATTGCCATCTCAAGTGGAGTTGGAACGTTTATACCTCAAGGAAATGATCAACAAGAGTATATTGATTTCTACAACGAAACGCCAATATTAGGATTTATTAATGGATCTCAAGTTATAAGACTCCAATTAGATCATATTTATACAAGTAATTGGTTTCTATTTTCATTAATACTACTTTGTATTTCTCTTGCAGCCTGCAGCTTTAGGAGGCAAATACCGTCTTTAAAAGCAGCATTAAAATGGACTGACTACAAAGATGAAAAAAAATTCTACAAACTCGAATTAATAACTAATTACGAAATAAACCAAGATGCAGATTATATTTTAAAAGCTGATTCTTTACTTAGAAAAAAAGGTTGGAACATTTCCAAATTTGAAAATCGCTTATCGGCAAGAAAAGGTTTAGTGGGAAAACTTGGACCTATAATTGTACATATAGGTTTAATTATTTTACTGATCGGTTCTGCATACGGAAATTTTAGTAGCCAATCTAAAGAACAATATTTGAGATTAGGAGAAAGTTTAGATTTAATAAATGAGAGTACAAATTCAAAAGTGAAAATAAAATTAAAAAACTTTTTTATTGAACGTGAAAGTGATGGGAAACCAAAGCAATTTATTTCAAATTTAGAATTTTTTTCGAAACAACAAAATTTGAATGAAATAAAAACAACTCAAGTAAATCAACCTATCAGATTCAAAGGTTTAACTATTTATCAAGCGGATTGGTCTGTTTCAAATATTGTTGTGGAAATTGATACTGTTCTTTACCAACTCCAACTAAAGCCTATTCCTGAGATAGGAGATCAAATATGGGGTCTTTTAATTGAATTGGGTAGAGAAAATAAAAAGAATTATCTTTTAACTATTGATAATGAAAATGGTCCACTTAAAGTCTCAAATATTGAAGATTTTTCTGAAAATTTTGTTTATTTAAATAATAATCCATTAGAAATTAATTCTTCAAAACTATCTTTAAAAAAAATAATTCCTAGTAGTGGTTTAATTATTAAAAATGATCCTTCAATTCCATTTATTTATTTATCCTTTACTTTAGTAATTTTGGGAACAATTTTTAGTCTTATTCCCACAAACCAAATATGGATTTTATTTAATGAAAATACAAATAAATTATTTATTGGTGGCTTAAGTAATAGAAATCTTTTAGGTTTTAAAAAGGAATTTCTAAAATTATCAGATGAGATCAAGAATAATTAATTTCTTTTCTGACCACTATAGATATCTAATTTCATAGAGACGTTTCCTCTAGGATTAAAATCAGCATTTAAATGAATCCAGTGAGGCGCAGCTGCATTTAAAAGATCATCCATTATTCTGTTAACCACTTCTTCATGTGATATTTTGAGATCTCTAAAGTTATTAATATAAAGTTTTAAGGATTTCAACTCATATACTTTCATCTTAGGCTGGTAAAAGATATTTAATTTTGCAAAATCTGGATAACCTGAAAATGGGCATTTACACGTAAATTCAGGTAATTCAATTGAAATTTCATAAATTCTTTTTTTATTTGGATTTTCAAAACAAATAATTTTTGATTCTTCTATTAGTCTTTCGCCGTATAAGGGCTTATTGGTCGCATCATTTAAATTAACTGTACTCATTTTTTTTCAAAATCACCTTTATTAAAACTATATAAAAAACCATAAAAAAAGCTAATAATTCTCGAAAAATTAAAAATATACTCAAGTATTACAAATCAATAAGTCAAGGGATATAAAATTTTGTTTTGTATCATCGATAACAATCCTAAGGTCATTAAAAAGGTTTATATGTATTTAGTTTCTAAAAACTTATGGATATCTGTTTGGTTGACATAGACAACAATTTAAATAAATCTCTTATACCCACTAGTGTTATTGGAATGTTATGGCTCCAAACGCATTTTGAAGATAATCAATGGAAGGCGTTATCAAATAATCAAGTAATAATTTCAAAAGAAAACTCTAAGTTACTAGTTAAGGATGCAACTAGCGCAGGTCTAAATATTAAATCATTTTCTGGAATCTCAATGCTAGATGTTTTGCAGAAAAAGAATTAAAATATAAGATATCCAAGAGAAAAACATGAAGAAAATAGAGGCAATCATACGTCCATTTAAATTGGAAGATGTAAAAATTGCATTAGTAAACTCTGGAATTGTTGGAATGACTGTAAGTGAAGTCAGGGGATTTGGAAGACAAAAAGGTCAGGTAGAAAGGTATAGAGGTTCTGAATTTACAGTTGAATTTCTTCAGAAACTTAAAGTAGAAGTTGTAGTAGAAAATGAAAAAGTAAGTTCAGTAATTGATGCAATTGCCGAAGCAGCAAAAACAGGCGAAATTGGGGATGGAAAAATATTTATATCATCTATTGATTCTGTTGTAAGAATTAGAACTGGAGATACCGATGAAGAAGCCCTTTGATTAAAGAGTTTCTTTTACTAAATTTTCTATAAATTTAGTATTTATTATTGGATTAGAAATCCCAAACTTAGACATCCAAGCTAGATATTCATGATTTCCTGCAGGCCCAACTAAAGGCGAAGCTACAAGACCTTGAATATTCCATTGCAATTGATTTGCTGCATTAATAACTGACTCAATAGCCTCAATTTGATATTCAGCTTTTCTTACAACGCCCCCTTTACTTACTCGATCTTTTCCTACTTCAAATTGAGGTTTAATAAGAAATATTCCCTCTATAAAATCTCCTGATAATAAATTATTAATAGGTTGTAAAACTAACTTTAGTGAAATAAAAGATAAATCCGCTACAACAAAATTTGGTAATAAACTTTCTTGAGAATAGATATCTAAAGGCTTTAAATTTCTAATATTTGATCTTTCAAAGAGTTTCACTTTTGGATTTTTCCTTATTTTCCAAGCCGTTTGACCATAACCTACATCTATCCCATAAACCATTTTCGCCCCTTGTTGCAACAAGCAATCAGTAAATCCTCCAGTAGAAATTCCTGCATCTATACAAACTCTATCTTTAACATTAATCTTTAATTTTTTAAAAGCCTCCAGTAATTTTTCTCCTCCTCTCGATACAAATTGAGGTTCAGATTCAATAATAAATTCAGTTCCTATTAAAACTTGTTGACCAGGTTTATCAAAAATCTTACCATTTATATCTTTAACCTTTCCTGCAAGAATTAGCCCCTGTGCTTTCTGACGAGTCTCGCATAAACCTTTGTAAATAAGATAAAGATCTAGCCTACTTTTTTTAATCATTTATTCTAAAAAGGTAACTTTAAAAAATAATTACTGGCTATTTTCAAATTATATTTTTGAAGCATAATACTAATTTAAAATTTTATTAAAAACAAAATACCTACTATTTATAAAGATAATCCAATCGCAAGATTTAGACATTTTTCAAAATGAATTGATATTTACAAATCCAAAAGCTCTTATTTATAACAATAATACTTATACAAATATGTTCAATGGCAAGTAGAACTTTTACGTATAGAGCAATTATGAGATTTTAGTTATAAAGTTTAAATTGAAGATGTTTAAAAATTGTGATTGAACGTTACACATTACCCGAAATGGGAAGAATCTGGACTGAAAATGCAAAATTCCAGAGTTGGCTTAAAGTTGAAATTGCAGCATGCGAGGCAAATTGTTCTCTTGGAAAAATGCCTGAAGCTGCGTTAAAAGAAATTCGTTTAAATGCAAAATTTGAAGAATCAAGAATTAAAGAAATCGAGAAAGAAGTAAAACATGATGTAATTGCATTTCTAACAAATATCAATGAACATGTTGGAGATTCCGGAAGATATATTCATGTTGGAATGACTAGCAGTGATGTCCTTGATACAGGCCTATCATTACAGCTAAAAGATTCCTGCGAATTGTTATTAGAGGAAATTGAAAACCTAGAAAATGAGGTCAGATCATTAGCAAGACAGCATAAAAATACTTTAATGATTGGCAGATCCCATGCAATTCACGGAGAGCCTATTTCGTTTGGATTTAAATTGGCAGGATGGTTAGCAGAAATATTAAGAGATAAAAAAAGATTATTAATCCTTAAAGAATCTATTTCCATTGGACAAATAAGTGGAGCAATGGGAACTTACGCTAATACAAACCCAGAAATAGAAAAAATTACTTGCGAGTTGCTGGGTTTAAAACCAGATACAGCAAGTACTCAGGTTATATCAAGAGATAGACATGCTGAATATGTTCAAACAATAGCGTTGATTGGAGCTTCACTTGATAGGTTTGCTACTGAGATAAGAAACCTTCAGAGAACAGATGTTTTAGAAGTCGAAGAAGGATTTTCAAAAGGGCAAAAAGGAAGCTCAGCTATGCCTCATAAAAGAAACCCTATTCGTAGTGAAAGGGTTAGTGGTTTATCTAGAATTTTGAGGAGTTATGTCGTAACAGCTCTTGAGAATGTTCCGCTTTGGCACGAGAGAGATATTAGCCATAGTTCTAATGAGCGTATCATGTTACCCGATGTATCTATATGCCTACATTTTATGCTTAGAGAAATGAAAGAAATTATAAATAATTTAAAAATTTATCCGGACAATATGCTCAAAAATTTAAATATATATGGGGGAGTAATTTTCAGTCAGAAAGTTTTACTTTTACTTGTTGAAAAGGGTATGTCTAGGGAAAAGGCTTATAGCTTAGTACAAAAAAGTGCTCATCAAGCTTGGAATAATGAGAATGGTAATTTCAAGGAAAATATTGAGGGGGAACAAGAGATAATGACATTAGTTTCTGAGAATGATTTAAAGGTATGCTTTGACCCCTCAATACACCTCAACAATTTAAATGTAATATGGGATAAGTTAAGTATTTAAATCCCTAAATATTATTTGAAGTTTAACCACATTTTTTTTTGATGACCAAGAACTTTAGATTTGAAAAAGATAGTATGGGACAGATTAAAGTTCCTTCAGAGGCTTTGTGGGGAGCCCAAACGCAGAGATCAATTATAAATTTTTCTACTGGTGAGGAGTTAATCCCAATTGAATTAATTTATTCACTTACGGTTGTAAAAAGAGCAGCTGCAATTTCTAATTTCAAATTGGGTTTAATAAATAATGTAAAAAAAGATCTCATTATTGAAGCCTGTAAAGAAATACTTGATGGGAAACACGATTCTCAATTCCCTTTAAAAATATGGCAAACAGGTAGTGGTACACAAACAAATATGAATATCAATGAAGTCATATCTAATATTGCTGCATTAAAAACAAATTCAGGACTTGGAAGTCATCATCCTATTCATCCAAATGATGATGTTAATAAATCGCAGTCTACAAATGATACTTTTCCTGCGGCTATTCAGATATCTGTTGTTACTCAAATAATTAAAAAATTAGTTCCATCAATAAAGGAACTTACTAAGGTTCTTGATAGTAAGAGTAATAAATGGAAAGATCTTATAAAAATAGGTAGAACTCATTTTCAAGATGCAGTGCCAATTTCTCTTGGTCAAGAAGTTTCTGCATGGTCAAAACAACTAAAGGACGCTGAAGATGCTTTGATAATTAGTCTTGATGAATTATGTTTCTTACCACTAGGTGGTACGGCCGTTGGTACAGGTATTAATTGTCCAAAAGATTTCTCAAAAGAATCTATAAAATCAATTTCAGAATATACTGGTTTATTTTTTTATAAATCAAAGAATCATTTCTCTTTAATGGCATCTCATGATCGATTAGCCCAAGTAATGGGTCAAATAAAAATCCTAGCAAGTGCATTATTCAAGATTTCTAATGATATTAAAATATTGTCCTCAGGACCTAGATCTGGCATTTATGAATTAATAATTCCCCAAAATGAACCGGGAAGCTCAATCATGCCTGGAAAAGTTAATCCAACCCAATGTGAAGCATTATCGATGGTATGCACTCAAGTAATGGGTTTTGAATACGCAGTATCAATAGCTAATGCCAGCGGCACTTTACAAATGAATGAGTATAAGCCACTAATTGGATTTAATATTCTCACGAGTATAAAATTACTGAATCATGCGATAAGTAACTTCAGACTAAAATTAGTTGAAGGGATAGAACCAAACCCAAAAACTATAAAAGCTAATCTTGAAAATTCACTAATGCTTGTAACCGCATTGGTTCCCAAAATAGGTTATGAAAAAGCAGCAGAAATTGCGAATCTGGCTTTTAATGAATCAATCAACTTAAAAGAAGCAACAATAAAATTAGGTTATTTAACGGCTAATGATTTTGAGGATGCTATAAATACTAATAAAATGATTTAATTGAACTACTTTTAGGAATTATTATCGATTCTTTTCGTTGCTGGATTAATATTATCAGAGACTTTTAACAAATCATTCGATTCAGAAACAGGAAATCTATTTATAGCTTTTAAGGCTAACTTTGCTTTATTTTTTAATTTATTACTTACTCCTACGCAATATTGAATTTGTGATAAAACATCCATAGACCTTCTTAAGATCCTTACAACATCCCCCTCATCTAGAGAAGTATTAAAAATTAGTTCTTTCCATTTTTTACCTCTCGCCCATTCTGAAATTATCCCAGTCAACTCCATTTCTAAAAAAATTGGAGTGTTAATATTAAACTTATTTTGTTTCGAGGCTACTAATTTTCTTAGGCTCTCTAACTCATTAAAAACATCTATAACTTTTATGGAAGGCTTAAAATTACACCAAAGATTGGGTCTTCTTACATCCACACAAATTGCTTGAATGATTGCGGCTAAATCAGGAGGGGCCAAATCATCCAAGTATCCACTAAGTAAAACAAGTCCAACCCATAATTCATTTTCACTTCTTATTGCACCAACTGATTGCCCTACTTCGGTAAGCTCTAAATCATTTAAACAGCCAAAATGATTCAAAATTTTTATTAAATCAGTAAATTTTAACCAGTTATGATTTTCTTTTTCTTCCATAAGATTATTTTTCATAACTATTTCTTGCTCAATCTCGATAATCCTTTTTCTATATCTTTTTAATTTTTTAGAGTCACCAAATTTATGCGCAGGCTGATTAGTAATTGTTTCTTCCAAATTAGTAATTAGTTTCTTTTGTGCCAAAACTTCAGTTGATAGGTCATATTGAGGAGTTCTTAAATCATATTTTTCAGAAATATCAAAAATTCTATCTACAAAAGTTTGTGATTCATTATCACCTCTTACAACTTCTCCTGAGAAATTCATCTTGGGTTCTTCAAGCCTCAAAATTTCAATTTCTTCTAAATCAGGAAAAATATTGACTATGTAAGAAGGTTTTATAAGGATAAATAAATTATCAATTGTTAAACAAAGCAAACTTTTAATTTTTTTTGATTCATATATTTTTTTACAAATTAAAGCTGGAACAACTTTTCTATTTATTTGAGGGGCTTTTATGGAAATTAAACTTCCATCTTTAATAAAGGTAAGTGCACTAGTAATTTCTTCTGATAATTTTTCAGCTGCTTGTTTTTCTAATATCCTCAACAATCTTCTTTCTTCTTTTAAACGACTTTTCAACTTTTCGTATGAATCGAAATCTTGCCATGAAATATTGGCAGTTATTTTTTTTAGTTCTTTTAAATCTCTTTCTAAATTATCAAGAATAGCAGTCTCTTCTGAAGATTCCCCTAAATATAAAAAGCTCCCAAAACTTCTTTTTATTAACTCTCGAGATTTATCTAAACTATAATTTTGCAAAAGATTAAGAACCATTCCATAGCTTGGTGTGAACTGACTAACTAGTGGATTTGGTTCACTAATAGCCAAGGTACTAGCTTCTTTTGCTCCCTCAAATCTAGTTTGTAAGGTTACAACATATCCCTGCAAATCCTTTCCTCTTCTTCCAGCTCTGCCTGACATCTGCAAGAATTCACTACTAAATAATAATCTATGTCCTTCATCAGTCCTTTTTGATAATGTTGAAATTACTGTTGTTCTTGCAGGCATATTAATACCCGCAGCTAAAGTTTCAGTTGCAAAAACAACTTTTATCAATCCTTGCTGAAATAGTTCCTCTACTAACTCTTTCCATGCTGGAAGCAAACCAGCATGGTGTGAAGCTATACCTCGTTTAAGAGCTTCACAATGAAATTTATCTTTTATACCCGCTTCATTATTTTTTAGATAAACATCTAATCTTTGAGATATCAAATTTGCTTCTGAATAACTTACTAAAGATAAATCTTTTATATACTCAACAGCCTTGTCGCAACCTCTTCTACTAAAAATAAAATAGATAGCTGGTAACATATTTCTCTCTGCAAGTTTAGAGACTACAAAGGCAATCGGAGGAGCCTTTGGTTGCATTATTCTTCCTACTTTAACTTTCTTTTTTTGCCCTTTTGGTGCTCTCCAAATCTTACAATTTGGATGAATCCCATTACCCTTATTATTCAAAAGAGGATGAAGTCCCTTGGCACTACAGAAAATAAAATCTAATGGGACTGGTCTTTTATTACTGTTAACAAGTTCTGTAGGACCATGAACTTTTTCTATCCAATTTTGAAGTTGGTCTGCATTAGAGATGGTTGCTGATAAAGCTATTATCTGTGCTCTACTTGGACAATGAATTATTGTTTCTTCCCAAACTGTCCCCCTTTGAGGATCGTTCATATAATGACATTCATCAAGAATTACAGATTCCAGATTTACCAATGGGTCATCAAATTCTTCAAACTCTCCATAGAGCATATTCCTAAAAATCTCAGTAGTCATTACTAAGATTGGAGCATCTCTATTGATACTAATATCTCCAGTTAAGAGACCTACATTCTTCTCTCCAAATTGACTAATAAAATCTCTAAACTTTTGATTTGATAAAGCTTTTAAAGGGGTTGTATAAAAAACTCTACTTTCATGGGATAAGCCTCTATAAATAGCAAATTCACCGATTAATGTTTTACCTGAGCCAGTTGGAGCAGTTAAAACAACAGAATTTCCACTATTAATAGCTTTTATTGCCTCTATTTGAAAGGGATCTAGTGGGAATGGGAAATATTCCTCTAAATTAAGCAATAATTGTGATTGAAGAGGGGAGGAGTTAACTTCTTAAGATATGATCTATATAGATATTAATAAACAATAGCCACCTTGCACACTTTAATAGTAAATCTAGATCATTTTATTAAAAATATTTAGTTGAAATTACTTACAAATGAATAGAGTAAAAATCCCAAAAAATAGACTTCGTAAATTAAAAACATTCACATTAGGTCGAAAGCCATATGAACTTCAAGGTGTAAATCCAAAGAAAGTTAAAAATAACTTTATTGACTTATGTAGTAATGATTATTTTGGATTAAGTAGAGATAATGATGTAATAAAAGCCTCTTATGAAATAAGCTTATCTGAAGGTCTTGGTTCAGGCAGTTCGAGATTCATAACGGGCTCAAGACCAATACATAAATTATTAGAGACACAACTTGCAGAATGGCTTAACCAGGAAAAAGTGCTTTTATTTCCTAGTGGTTTCCAAGCTAATATTGCTGCCGTACAAGGTTTAGCTAACAGAAATAGTATTGTAATTGCAGATAAATTTATTCATAATTCTTTATTAGTTGGAGTAAAAGCTGCCGGATCAAAACTAGTAAGATTCGCACATAATGATTTAAAAGACTTAGAAAATAAAATTCTTAAATTCAATTCATCGCAAAAGTCCATTCTTATAATTGTTGAATCCCTTTACAGTATGGAAGGTTCAATTGCTCCTCTCAAAGAAATTGCTGGAATTTGTAAAAGGTATAATGTTGAATTATTAGTCGACGAAGCTCATGCTATTGGGATTTTAGGGACTGAAGGGAAAGGTTTAAGTTTTGATTTATCTGATGCAATAACTATGATTACTGGAACCTTTGGTAAATCGTTTGGTAGCGGCGGGGCTTTTATAGCTTGTAACTCAAAAATTGGAGAATACCTTATTCAAACGAGTGGGGCTTTTAGATATACAACTGCTCTTTCCCCAGCTTTATCTGCAGGTGCACTTAAATCGCTCCAAAAAATCAAAGCCAATCACGAATGGGGTATTAATTTATTGATCTCTTCTAAAAAATGGAAAAAAGAAATTCTTCGAAATTTAAGTTACCCAGTTAAGGGAGAATCTCAAATCTTATCTATAATCGTCGGACAAGAAGAAAAGGCAATCCTTCTACAAAAACATCTTGAAAAAAACGGTTTTTTAGCTGTCGCTATTAGACCACCTACTGTCCCTGTGAACGAATCAAGAATAAGGCTAACAATTAGAAGAGATTTAAATCTAGACATACTTAATAATTTTATTTCTGTTTTAAAAAACTTCAAATGAAACAAGTTATTACTCAGCATGGTTGGGGGTTAGATCAAAGTTTCTGGGATAATTATAAAATTGAATTTCAAAGAAATGGATGGCATTGGCAAGATAATGAAAGAGGATATTTTTCAAAAAATGTCAATCAAGCAAAATGGATACAAAACAATTTGAACGATCAAATCAAGATGATTTTATGTCATTCTTTAGGTTTCCATTTAATTCAAGAAAATCTTTTAGATGAAGCATCCCATATTGTCTTTATAAATTCGTTTAATAACTTTCTTCCTTCAAGCAAAAAAAGAAATTTAATTTACAGATCTCTTAAGAGAATGGAAAAAAAAATAATGTTATTTGAAACAGAGGTTATGTTAAAAGAATTTATACATAGATCTTTTTTGCCCAATAATATGAGCATTAATTTCCAAACTATGTTTTATAAAAACTTAGAGAATTTAAATAATAATCTTCTATTAAGTGACCTTAAAAAACTTTATGCAGATAAAAATTCTTTAAAGTCTATTGAGAAAAATTGCAATGTCATCATTATAAATTCTAAAAACGATTTAATTCTTGACCAAAATTCAAGTGATGACTTTATTGAATTATTAAAAAAAACATTTACTAAAAAGCCAACTTTAATTGAATTAGATAATCAAGGGCATTGTCTAACTAATTTAAATTTTTACCAAATCATCAAAAGAACTCTGGATAATAAATATGAAAAATGAAATCTGGAATGAAACAATTAAAAATAACTTTAATAATGCATCAGCAAATTATTTAAGTTATTCAAATATTCAAAAGCATTTTGCTGATAAAATTGTTTATTTCTTAAAAGATCTAAATATTCAAAAAGGTGAATGGATAGATCTTGGTTCAGGAACTGGCTTATTAGCTGATGAAATAGAAAAAGAATTTTCTACAAAAAATATTAGCCGAATTGATTTCAGCAAAAAAATGCTTCTTCAAAATAAGGGCTCTAGTAAAAAGATTTTATGGGATTTAAATAATGGTTTACCTCCATCAATTAGAAACTGTCCTCTAATGACATCTAACTTTTGTATACACTGGTTAGACAATCCCGAAAAAATAATAAGAGATTGGTTTAACAAATTAAGATCTGGTGGTTATTTAATAATTTCATATCCCACAATAAATTCATTCCCGGAATGGAAGCAAACTTGCTTAGAAACTAATATTGAATATAGTGGCCTAACTTTCCCTGTTTCAAAAAATATAGTCAAAAGTTTCAACTCTGACGAAATATTCTTCTCAAATAAATACTTATATATAGAAAACTTTCCAGATGTTTATAAACTTTTCAGAAGCATAGTAAACGTGGGAGCTCAATCAACCAAGTGTAAACGTAAAAAAGTATGTGAATTAAAAGCAATACAAAAGTTTTGGCCTAAGACGGCAACTAATTCAGTTAACCTTACATGGGAAATTAATATTGAAATATTAAAAAAATCATGAGCGCTATAAAGAATAAATCCCAATTTGTTATTTGTGGGACAGATACTGATATCGGAAAGACATTAATTAGTTCTTTTTTTGTAAGAGGATTAAATTCTTTTTACTGGAAGCCTATTCAAAGTGGCATTGAGTCTGAGACTGATAGTCAAGCTGTTGCACGACTTGCAAAAGTGAACAAAGCGAAAATAATCAGTGAGGCTTATATCTTTAGAGAACCTGTTTCTCCTCATTGGGCGTCAGAAATAGATCAAAAAGTTATAAACTTTCAGCTATTAAATTTACCAACTATTGATGGATCATTAATTGTAGAAACAGCGGGGGGCTTAATGGTCCCAATTACAAGAAATTATTTGCAAATAGATCAAATCAAGAAATGGGATATCCCTGTAATACTTGTATGCAAGAGCGGCCTTGGGACTCTTAATCACACTCTTCTTAGTATTGAGGCATTAAGAAAAAGAAATATTAAAATTCTAGGTCTAGTTATAAACGGGAAAAAACACTTAGATAATCCAAAAACATTAACTGAATTTAGTAGTCTTCCTATTATTGCTGAATTTCCATATATCCAGAAAATAGACTCTAATAATTTAGATATACTTTGGGAAGAGCTCAATATTAAAAATAAATTGATCACCTTATTAAATCAAAAAAAATAATAAATGAAATCTCCAGTTTTAAAAAATCCCAATCAAGATTGGCATCCTAATATATGGCCTCCTTTTACGCAGATTATAAATAGCAAGCCTCAATTAGAAGTTACTCATGGAAAAAATGCTTTAATTTATACTAAAAATCCAAAACAAGAACTCATTGATGGAATAAGTAGTTGGTGGGTTACTCTACATGGTCATAGTAACGATTACATAGCAGATGCCATTTATCAACAAGCCAAGACTCTAGAGCAAATTATATTCGCCGACTTCTTACATCCACAGGCTCAAATATTATCAGAGAGACTCAGTGGCTTAACAAAATTAGAAAGACTATTTTTTTCTGATAATGGATCTACCGCTGTAGAAGTAGCTTTAAAAATTGCCTATCAATCTTGGCAAAATCAAGGTGAAACAAGAAATCAAATAATTGCTTTTGATGGTGCCTATCATGGTGATACATTTGGAGCAATGGCTTTAGGGGAACGAAATATTTTTAATGAGAATTTTGATAATCTAATGTTCCCTGTTAAAAGGGCCCCATGGCCTTCTACTTGGATAAATGATGAAGAGGTTGAAATAAAAGAGAATAACGCGATTCAAATATTAACTAAACTTCTTAAAAAGCCCACTGTAGCTGTCATTCTTGAACCATTAGTACAGGGTGCGGGAGGAATGAATATGGTTAGGCCTGAATTTATCAGACAAGTTTCAGAAGTAGTAAAAAATAATAATTCTTTATTAATAGCTGATGAAGTATTAACTGGATTTGGGCGATGTGGAAGTCTCTTTGCATTTCAAAAGGCAAATATAATTCCTGATCTAATTTCTATTTCAAAGGGTTTAACTGGAGGATTCTTACCTATGGGAATCACATTAGCTAAAGAGACAATTTTCCAATCTTTTATTAGCGATTCTCCTAAAAAAACTTTTTGGCATGGTCATAGCTTCACTGCAAACCCTTTAGGGTGTGCTGCAGCTAATGCGAGCCTTGACTTATTAGAAAAAGATCCAATAAAGTATCTTTCTTTTGAAAAAAAGCACCTTTCCCATCTAAAGAAAATTAAAAAAATACCATTTGTAAAAAACATAAGAGTCACAGGAACTATCGCCGCATTTGATATTGAAATAGGTAAAAATGAAGGTTATCTAAACAATGTTGGCAAAAGGATAAAAGCATTATCAATTAAAAAAGGTTTATTTATTAGGCCACTTGGTAATGTTATCTATCTATTACCCCCTCTTTGTATTACAGACAAACAGTTAGAAAAAAGTTACAGAATTATTTTTGAAATTTTAAGCGATCTTTAAAAACAACATTAAGGCCCCTGTAAAATAGCATTTTCTATATCTTCTCTATTAATACAATAAGAAAATAGTCTTTTAGTTAATTTACCTCCACTCTCCCAGACAACACTTAAATCTTCTTGTTCAAAACTAATAGTTGCATTCCAATTAGAAAGTAACAAATACCATTTAGACGGATTATCAATATCTTTAGTTGCACCTAAATCTTTTAACCATAATTCTAATGATTGAAGTGAATGTTGATTAATTGGGGTGTCAGATGGGATCACAGAATTTCTTTAAATTATTATCTCAAAAGCCAAGTTGGAATTGACTGTATTTCTTTGCCAGCAAAAGAAGCGATTAAGATAGCTAAAAATAAACTTATCAAAATAATAATAATCAACAAAAATAATGAGAACATTTCTCCATTTGAAAATGGTCTCCTATTACCTACTAACGGCTGATTATTAGCATCCATTACTAAAGGATTCAAGACATTTAAATTTGTTTTATTTGGTTTTTTCGAATTTACTTGTAATTTTTCATCATAAATTTTCCTCAAATTAGAATTATTTAAATTTTCATAGGCCTCTAATACTTTTTGAAATTTATTTTTTGCATCTTCTAATTCTAAGGAAGTCGTATCAGGATGTAATTCTATCGAGAGTTTACAAAAAGCTTTTCTTAATTCGTTATTTGAGGCATTTTTATTAACGCCTAAAATTTTATAATAAGTTATCTCGCCTTTCAAAAAATTTAATTATCATTAAAAATATTCTAGTCATTTTTAATAAAATTGAATATTTTTAATTATCAAGAATAAGAAACTACTTAAAACTCAATGACAAAAGAAAGTATCCCTAATGAACTTCTAAATTTATTAACTGAAGAGGAAATAATAATGTTTAGAGAATTACAGATAAAAATCCAAGAACTAAATTATAAAACCAACTTAACTAGATTAATTGAAGGAGATGATTACTGGATATCACAAGTCTATGACAGCCTTTGGACATTTAAAGAAAATACAAATAAAAATTTTGATAATAAAAAATTTATTGATATTGGATCAGGTTGTGGTTTCCCAGGATTTGCCTATGCAATAACACATCCTAATTCAGAAATATATCTAGTGGATTCCTCTAAAAAAAAAACAGATTCACTAAAAGAAATTATCAAAAGTATTAAGTTCAAAAACGATATCTTTGTAATTAATGATCGTATTGAAAACATTGGCCGTCAATCTTCATTTAAAAATGGCTTTAATATTGCGACTGCAAGAGCAGTTAGTAATCCCTCAACAGTTTCTGAATATATATTACCTATGTTGAAATCAAACGGATTAGGTATTTTATATTGTGGGAAGTGGACCAATGAAGATAATAAAAATTTAGAAAATATATTAAACGTATTAGAAGGACAAATCTTAGAAATTAAAAGTAATTTTCTTCCCAGAGAAAAAGGGATACGTAATGCTATTTTTATTGAGCCAAAAGCACCTTGCCCTGATATTTATCCAAGAAGTATTGGCAAGGCTGAAAAATATCCACTCAAAGGTTAATTCTTTGATAATCTTGATAATGATTTGTCTCCAAACTTATCTCTTAGGAATCTTAATTTCTTTATAACCTTTTTGGGTTTTATATGCCTTTCTAAAACTTTTAATAATTGACTTTCGCATACATCAGTATCTAACAAATTTGCATTATTGCCTGGAAACCAATGACTTCCATTACCAAGTAATTGGTATCTAGATTTTGCAAATTCTTCTAAATCAAAGGAATCTATTAAATTCGCGAGCCAGAGAAGAACCGGAATATTTATTCCTCCTGGTGTATTTTTCCAATTTGGTAAATTTTTATCCCAACATTTATACCACTCTATACCTAACGAATTTATTGATTCCTCTTGTAATCTATTTACTATTTTAGGAATATAATGATCAGATTCTGGCAATAATGAAACTGCTTCTAAATGTAAATTAAAGTCTTGCTCTTTCGCTATCCCGACACTAATTGTATGAACATTTTTGTTCCTTAAGCAAAAAAGATCGTTAAATACTATTGGGTGTAAAGGGCTACAAAGTTCCAAAATTTTTGTTGATGGAGTGTGAAGATGTCCACCTTTATCAGTAGGACTTATGATAAAAACTCCAAGATCATATTTATGAGCCAACTCAATTAACTTGGAATTCGTTTGATTGATGAAATACCAGTGCAAATTAATATAATCAAAGAAATTTGTAGATATCGCTTTTTCTATAAGAGAAAATTCTCCATGAGTCGAAAATCCAATATATCCAATTGAATTTTCTTTTTGGAATTTTTTTAAAATATCAATACAGCCTCCATCTTTTATAGATTGATGAAGATGCTCAGGAGTATTGATGCCATGAATTGCTAATAAATCAATTTTCTTTACTTGCAATTTTTCAAAGCTTTTCAAAAGTTCTGCTTCGAATAATTTAGGATCACGATTAGGAGGGATTTTTGTTTGAATGATTTTTGGTGTTTTTTTAATACTCTTGAAACCCATACCTAACTGTATTTCTGAAGTCCCATAATACTTAGCTGTCTCTATGTGATTAAAGCCAAATTTATTTGCAAGATTCAATATATTTTCAACTTTATTCTGTTCTTTTCGAGAAATCTCTGAAAATTTTAATTCATCCCAACTTTTTTGGAATCTCATGCCTCCTAAGGACAAAACAGGCATATTTAGATTGGTTCTACCAAATCTGCGACAAGGCAACTCCATTAGAAATTAATGCTTATTCATTCTTGGTAGTTTGCCCAGAGATTGAAACATATCCCTATCAAGACTACTTTCTAGATCTTCTAAGTTTTCAAATTCAACCCAATGAATACAATCCACTGGACAAGTATCAATAGCTTCTTGCACCGTTTCAAGATTATCTCCATCTTGTCTTATTGCTCTACTACGTCCATAATCATCATCAACTATAAAAGTATTAGTAGCTACATGAGCACAATATCTACAACCTATACATCTACTTTCATCAACCCAAACTGCTTTTTCAGTTAATTCTCCTCCTAGTACAGGCTCATAACCTGTTAGTTCTTTAGTTTCAAAATAATTATCAATTGAACTTAAAGAATTACTATCCAATTATTAACTTTCCCACTTAGTGAGAACCAATTCGATAGATCCATCATTTTTGTTTTTTTGCTCAACTATTTGGTATCCGTCCTCTTCTGTTTTAGAAATAATTGTATGGTAAGCATACATTTGAGTAACTTTTGAAATAAACCTTTCTACCGGTAAATCAAACTTCCAAAGGTCGAGATCAGTAACTAATTCATATGAGTTAGAGTTATTATCCCATTTGAATCCAACTTTAGTTTCACTAGGCAAATCCATGCTTATATCAACCGCTGTAAATTGTCCCCTGTAGCCTTTGACAAACTTCTTTTCGTGATTTACTACGTAACCGAGTTGATCTAAAGCTTTAATCAGGGGTTTTACTTCCTTAAGTTGAGTCTTGATAGTACTAAAATGTGACATTAGATTCGTTGTTAATTTGATTTGAACTTTCGCTTTGGTTAGAGATAAACGCCTCTGAAGTTTTATTCTTGACTTTTACTTCGCCAAGAGCACCTTCAATATTTTTTGTTGCACTATTACATGCATTACCGTTGAATCCTTCAACGGTTTCTTCAACCCTTCCATCTTGATGAATTTTGAATCTTAATGTTCTCTGGGGCATTAAAATCAAGTACTAAGTACTAATACTTTATATACGATAACGAAAAATAATTGTTTCAGTTGGTACAAGTTAATTAAAATATATTTTTTAATATTGATTACTTAATAAATATAAAAACTCTATTTATAAAACCCTTTCATCCCCATTGAATCTAAAGCAGTTTTGGCTTCTTCCATAACTGACGGTTCTTTATCAAAAAGAGCAATTTTGGTACATTCATCAACGAAACTTTCTTGCGATATTTCATTTAATTTTTCAAACAATCTACATAAAGACCATATACAATTGCTTCTTACCACGGGTTCATTATCTATTTTCAAGCTAATTAATAATTGTTCAGCCGCTAATTGAGCGTTAAAGGATGAAGTACTTCCAATTTCCGCTAGAGAACTAGATGACCATAATCTTACTGAAGCCACATCATTTTTTAATGAATTTATTAATGGCTTCAAAACAATTTCATTATCATAATTAGCTAGACTCCAAGCGGTAGCTCTCCTTACATATGCATTGTCGTCTGTTTCTAATAGACTGACTAATTTTTCTACTGCGCTAGGGAACGGATTCCTCCCTAATGCATATACAGCACTCATTCTTTCTACTGGGCAAGGTTGATCAAGTAAAGGAAGTAAAAGAGGGAAAGATCTTTTATCTCGATATTCACAAAATATTCTCAAGCCTTGAATTCTTTGCTCTCTGTCACCCTTAAGTAATTTTAAGGCTTCATCACATTCTAAATTTTTATCTAAATTTCCTCTTGAGAAACCATCTTGATCAATCTGTTCTAAAGGATCAATTTCAAGCTCTACAGATAATTCTTGAGCTAAAACATCTGGATCTATTGCTATTTCTGCCAAACTTTCATTTTGTATATCCTTTCTTTTAGTCATTATCAAATAATAATAAAGATTAATTAATCGGAGCAGGTGACATCATATCTCCTGGTAGCCAAATCCTTGCACTAACAGCAAAAAAAGCAACGCCGAATAAACTAACAATTGCAAAAGGTAAAAGCTTAGTTCTAATAAATCCCAATAATAAAAAAAAGAATTAAATCAATAATAACGTGTTTAAGTTGAATTTAATAAAAAGTTTTTAAATATGATTATTTGATCTTTTCATTTTGCCTTAACTGACCACATGCTGCATTCCTATCTGAGCCTCTACTTTTTCGAAAACTAACATTAATCCCACTATTAGAAAGTCTGTTTTGAAAGAGTTGAGCATTTTTTGTAGGGGTTTGCTTAAATTCAACTTCCTCAATTTGATTATATTGAATCAGATTCACATGGCATTGGAAACCTTTTATTAGATTACTTAATTCATCAGCATGTTCTAACTTATCATTAACTCCTTGGAGCATTAAGTATTCGAAACTCACTCTTCTGCCAGTCTCTCTTACATATTCTCTGCAATCATCAATAATATTTTTAATATGATAATTTTTTGCACTTGGTATGATAGCTTCTCTTATTTTTTGATTTGAAGCATGCAAACTTATTGCAAGCGTAAACTGACATTTACCCAAAACTTTAAAAGAAAGTTCTGATAATTTACTTATCATTTTTGGAATAGCGACAGTGCTTACTGTGATCTTTCTCTGACTAATATCGAAATCCTCATTGATTGATCTAATTGACAGAAGTAACTCATCAATATTTAACAGGGGCTCACCCATTCCCATAAAAACAATATTAGATACTTTCTGATTCATTTCATTTTCAATAAATAAAATTTGATCAAGTATTTCACTTACTTTTAAAGATCTTTTTAATCCTTCTTTACCAGTAGCACAGAATTTACAATCCATTGGACAGCCTACTTGACTTGATAGGCATGCAGTTAATCTTTTCTCAGTTGGAATACCAACGCACTCTACACTTTCATTATCTCTAGTATTTAATAACAACTTTAAGGTTCCATCAGTTGCTAAATACTTTTCATTTAAGGTTAATTCTCCAAATAAAAATGCTTCATTTTTTAATTGATCTCTAAACTTTAATGGCAAGACGTTGATTTCATCAATACTTTTAGACCTATTTTTATAGTTATAAAGCCAACTATAAATTTGACGTCCTCTAAAAGCAGCTTGACCAAAATTCAAAGCTAAACTTTCTAAATCCTTAACACTACATCCCAGAAGGTTTTTCAAATTATTCTTAATACCATTTTTCTAAATTGATCACCATAGCAATAATCCATGTTTTAAAAATAATTCAGTAAGAATAAGTGCTACAAAACCAATCATGGCAATTCTTCCATTAAGTTTCTCATTATAAAAATGAAACCCGTAACGAGGTAATTTTCTTTTAGGAACAATGTCAGGCTTAATCATTAATTAAAATTTAAATTAGCATTCTAGTAACTGAAAATAAGAATAGCCTTTATTCATCAGAAAGAAGTCCTTCTTCTTGTAACCCTTCCAAAGCTGCAGGATCAGGTAATTGATCTTCAGAAAATTGATTTTCAGCATTTGGCCTTGCAAAAGCAGCAAAATTACTGGATGTAGGATCAATTCCGTGTCTATTCCTAGTGGTTTCTAAATCTTCATCACTTGGGTCATCAAGAATAGCAGTAGAACTTACAATCGGTGTTTGCGGCATGTCAACTGTATAGTCTGGCCTTAAATTCTGAGCCCTTCTATACCCACCGGATTCTTCTGCAAGAATATCAGGATGAGGTCCAGCTTCTGAGGCTAATTCTTCAACAAACCCACTAAAACCTGTGCCAGCAGGTATTAGTCTTCCAATAATCACATTCTCTTTTAGACCTCTAAGCCAATCAGATTTACCTTCTATAGCAGCCTCAGTGAGAACTCTTGTTGTTTCTTGGAAAGAGGCTGCTGAAATAAAGCTATCTGTATTTAGTGAAGCTTTAGTTATCCCTAATAATACTGGAGTAAACTCTGCGGGTGCCCCCCCAGTAATAGACATTGCTTGATTTGTATCTTCTACTTGTCTTAACTCTATTAATTCACCAGGAAGAAGGGTCGTATCTCCTGCATCTTCAATACGAACTTTACTTGTCATTTGTCTTACGATGACTTCAATATGTTTATCACTAATTGCTACGCCCTGGGACTTATAAACATTCTGAACCTCGTTTACCATCTTTCTTTGTAATTTTGAAATGGATTCTTGCGCCGCTTCCATTAAAGGTTTTTGATCTTTTAAATCTGTAAATAAGCAATCTAGTAACTCATGAGGATTAATAGGACCATCAGTTAAGAGTTCTCCACCGGTAACTTGTTGACCATCACTTACCATGATATTCTGTCCCATTAAAAGTTGATACTCATTAATAGAATCATCTCTCTCAATAACAGATAATGATACTGATTCTTCATCAGTCAATTCTTTAATTTGCACAACTCCAGATTTCTTGCATAAAGTTGAAGAATCTCGTGGTCTTCTTGCTTCTAATAATTCTTCAATTCGAGGCAAGCCTTGAACAATATCCCCAGTTTTCTGCCTTTCAAAAACTAGTAATGCTAAACCATCGCCTCGAAGAACTAAATCTCCATCTTTCACATGCAAAACAGAATCAGGAGAAACCATATAGGGTCTCCCAAGCCTTAAGATCACATATTCGCTAGAAACTTCTTCTATTTCTCCGCATGAAGTAGATTTTACTCCCTTACTAATTGAATCTCCATCGACAACACGATCTCCAATTTTAACAACTGCTTTATCTTTAATATTAATTTTTATTTTATCTTCGTTTCTTTCAACAATAAGTCTTCTAATTGGTTCGCCTTCAACTGAATCTGGTAATTGCAATACCCCTTTCTCTTTACAAAGAATTTGAGTAGTAGCAATTACATCCCCAGCTTTAACAAGCTGATTATTCTTTATTTGTAATTCAGTATGTGTTGAACCATGACTTGAGTCAGAAATTGTATCCCTTCTAACCAAGATGGATTCCAAAATAACTAAATTTAATCTATTGATTGATTTATCACTTTTATCTTGAATTGTCTCTACATCAATTGTCATCTGAGGGGTAGCATCAAAACTTTCTATACTCAAATTAGTTTTAAGAAGTTCTACACCCTCCACAGATTTTATTAATTCACCATCTTTATAAGAGAGCCTTTGAATAGCTTTCAAAGCTAATGATGGTCCTTTTTCCTGTTTAACATGAGATAATTCAGGTAACTCAGCCTCATTAGGTATGGTGTATTCTTCTACAGTTCTTAATAGTAAACCCTTACCTTTTGATGTTTCTAATTTTTGAACAAAAAGAATTTCGTCATTATCTACACCATCTATAATTTTTTCGCCTGGATTAACCAACTTTCCTTCTTCAGTAAATCGACTCAATATCTCTTCATCTTCACACTCATGAAAAGAACCATTTCTAACAGTAATTTCACGCAAGATATCATTTTTTTGAGTCACTGTAACTATTCCTGATGTTTGGCTAAATATATCTTTGACAACTTCTGTTCCTGCTTCAATCCATTCCATATCCTCAGTCATGAGTAAGGATATATCTTTATTTATTTCATGTGTCTCTTGAGGTATCCAAAGCAATGTTCCACCTTGACTAACTTCAAAACCATTTTTAGATGATCTTGCTTTTTTAACACTTAAACCAGGTGCATATTTCACCAGTCCGCCAGTTTTTGTTCTGAATCTTTCATCTGCTAAATCAGCAATGACTTCACCACTACTAATTTTACATCCAGGTGAAGTATTTAACCTGTAAATAGTTCCATCATTTGACTCTAAATGAAATAGTTCCCCTGAATGAGTAGATTCTTCAAGTAATTTAAAATTACTTAATAGCATTGAAGTTGTTACGATCTGAACTTCTCTTGAATCGCCGACTGACTCCCTCAAACGCACTTCTCCACCAAACTCACTAGATTGGCTTGCTTCTGCTAAAACAGTTCCTTGTTCTACCTTTGTTTTTGTAGAAACAACAGGTTTAGCATTTGGAGGTAGATTATATACATCTCCAGCTAAGACCCATAACCTTCCTAATCTTTGTGCTTTCAAAGTAATATTGCCCTGCCTATCAGTAACTTCCTTTGGTTGGATTACTTTGTCGTACCTCACTTCTCCAGCCAAATCGCAAATAACATCTTTAGTAGCTTTTTCAACACTTTTCTTTACAGCTCCTGAGGTAATTTGTGCAACAGTTATATCTGAGTCAATATCTTGACCATCTTCTACAAATAAAAGAGATCCACTTGTTACTTCGATTTTTTGGGATTTGTTAGTATTACCTCCAGTTGGAATAATCTTTAATAAAAAATCTACTTCAGCTTGTTTAGCCTCTACTCCATGCGGGGTTCTATATCCTCTGATTTTTGCTTTTGTACTAAATTCAACTTTACCTTTAATTTTAGATCTTACAACTCCACTTTCTGCAGTAGATACACCTCCAGTATGAAAGGTTCTCATAGTCAATTGAGTTCCAGGTTCTCCAATTGATTGCGCAGCAATAATTCCTACAGCTTCTCCTAAATCAACTAAATGATTATGAGCCAAAGCCCATCCATAACATTTTCTACAAACCGAACGGTTAGCCTCGCAAGTTAATGGGGATCTAATATTTACTTTTGAGATTAATGATGTCTCTAAAGTCTTAGATAAAGTAGGGTCTATCGCAGTATTCTTTGGAACAATTAAATTACCTTCAGAATCTAAGATATCTTCAGCAGAAAGTCTTCCGATAAGCCTTGAACCAAATTTTCCATCTTCAGAATTTATAACTATCGACCGTTCAGTTCCACAATCTTCCTCTCTTACAATTACATCTTGTGCCACATCAACTAATCTTCGGGTCAAATAACCTGAGTCGGCAGTTCTTAATGCTGTATCAACTAAACCTTTCCTAGCACCATAAGAAGAAATTACATATTCAGTTACCGTAAGCCCTTCCCTAAAGTTAGTTCTAATTGGTAAATCAATAATCTCTCCTTGAGGGTTAGCCATCAATCCCCTCATCCCAACTAGTTGTCTTACCTGAGACATATTACCTCTAGCACCAGAATTAGCCATCATCCAAACTGAGTTAAGTGGATCATTTTGATTAAAATTATTCTTAACTGCATCTACTAATCTCTCATTAGTTTCAGTCCAAGTATCAATAACCTTTGTATGTCTCTCAACTTCTGTAATTTCTCCAAGTCTATAACATTCTTCAGTAGCCGTAATTTGAGCTTCTGCCTCTCCAATTAAATCTTGCTTAGCTTCAGGAACTTTTAAATCATTTACTGAAATGGAAACAGCTGCTTGTGTAGCATATTTAAATCCTAAATCTTTTAGATTATCAGCCATTGCAGCCGTAACGGCGGTTCCATGGGTTTTATAAGCCCATGAAACTAAATTCTTCAAAGCTTTTTTATCTACTACTTTATTTTTGAATGATGGCGGGGTTTTTGCCAATAAAGGCATCATTGTAATATTATTTTTTTTTGAATTTTTTGTACTTTTGCGTACTCTTGAACTTTTTTTTGGTTTAGATGATGTCATGTTTTTATTAATGAATAATTAGTTTTTTAAGGATTACGTTTTGGAAACAGAATCGATGATCGTATGATTCATAACCACCCTTCCTACTGTTGTTAAAATAAATCTACTTATAAGATTATTTTGAGAATCAAATCTGTCTCTTCTAAAGTTCCAAGTTTCTAACCTTGAACCATCTTCCAGTTCTTTAGATTCTTTGGGTTTATTCGCTTCTTCATCATCATCAACTTCTCCATTAAACCTTACCCAGACCCATTCATGTAAACCAACTCTTTTATCTTCAAAAGCAAAAATAACATCTTCTAATGAAGCATAAGTTTTTTGATTATCACCAAATTTTGGTTTTTTAAAGTTTGGCTGTAGTGCAGTTAGATAATAAGAACCTAAAACCATATCTTGTGAGGGAGTTACAATTGGTTCTCCCGTAGCTGGTGAGAGAATATTATTACTGGCTAGCATAAGCATCCGTGCCTCTGTCTGTGCTTCTAATGCTAGGGGGACATGAACAGCCATTTGATCTCCATCAAAATCAGCATTAAAGGCAGGACATACAAGTGGATGTAGTTGGATCGCTCTACCTCCAACTAATTTAGGTTCAAAAGCTTGAATTCCTAATCTATGAAGAGTTGGAGCTCTATTTAAAAGTATTGGGTGACCTTCAATAACTTCTTGGAGAACTTGCATGACTTCATCATCTCCTTTTTGTATTAATTTTTTTGCGGCTTTAATATTATTTACAATATTTTGACGAATTAATCTATGTATCACAAAAGGTTGAAAAAGCTCAATAGCCATCTCTTTAGGGAGTCCGCATTGATGCATCTTTAACTTTGGACCAACAACTATGACAGACCTTCCAGAATAATCAACACGTTTACCAAGTAAATTCTGTCTAAATCTCCCTTGCTTACCCTCTATTATATCGCTGAGAGATTTTAGAGCTCTATTATTTGCCCCAACAACTGTTCTACCCCTTCTTCCATTATCAATAAGTGCATCAACAGCTTCTTGCAACATTCTTTTTTCATTTCTGACAATTATCTCAGGAGCTAAGATTTCTTGAAGCCTAGCTAGCCTATTATTCCTATTTATGACTCTTCTATAAAGATCGTTTAAGTCGGATGTGGCAAACCTACCTCCATCAAGTTGGACCATTGGTCTAAGATCAGGAGGAATAACAGGGATTGCATCTAGTACCATCCATTCTGGCTTTGCGTTAGTTGCCAGGAAATTATCAATTACCCTTATCCTTTTAATGAGTTTTGCTCTTTTTTGACCTTTACTATTTGTAATTTCTTCTCTAAGTTCTTCAGCAATTTGGTTTAAATCAAGATCCTCAAGTAATTGCTTAAGAGCTTCTGCACCTATACCAACAACTGGTTCATTTTCAATAGTAGAGTCTTCTGCATAAATTTCATCTTCTATTTCTAACCATTCATCTTCAGTAAGGAGTTGCTTATATTTAAGATCTTTATGATCCCCAACATCCAAAACAACATAACAATTAAAATAAACAATCTGTTCTACATCTCTTAGAGGAATATCTAGCAGAATTGCGACATAACTCGGTATACCCTTTAAATACCAAACATGGGAAACTGGAGCTGCCAATTTTATATATCCCATTCTATGCCTTCTTACTCTACTTTCAGTTACTTCTACGCCACATCTTTCACAGACAATACCACGATGTCTAACTCTTTTATATTTACCGCAGTGACATTCCCAGTCTTTGGATGGGCCGAATATTTTTTCACAAAAAAGTCCATCCATTTCTGGTTTTAAAGTTCTATAGTTAATTGTCTCTGGTTTAGTAACTTCTCCAACTACTTGCCCATTAGGTAATGTCCTTTGCCCCCAATCCATTATTCTTTGAGGTGAAGCAATAGATATCTTGACGTAATCAAAATGATTTTCTGTTCTTAAGTTGCTGTTAGTCATTTTTAGAATATTTAAATTAGAAAGTGTTGATAAAGTATTTAATCTTCCGCATATTCAGAGGTGCCTAGAGATTCATAAGTAGGTCTAGAAGGAGTATTTCTCTTTGGATTTACATCCTGCATTAAATCAACCTCCTTACCTTCATCAGTGTAAACACCAATGTCTAGACCTAAGGACTGTAATTCTCTCATTAGGACTTTAAATGATTCAGGAGTTCCTGGTCTAGGGATAGGTTTACCTTTGACTATGGCGTTTAATGCTTCATTTCTTCCTTGCATATCATCTGATTTAACAGTTAACAATTCTTGCAGTGTATAAGCTGCACCGTAAGCCTCTAAAGCCCAAACCTCCATTTCTCCAAGTCTCTGTCCACCTTGTTGAGCTTTACCACCTAAAGGTTGCTGAGTAACTAAAGAGTATGGACCTGTTGATCTGGCATGGATCTTATCATCTACTAAGTGAACAAGTTTAAGAAAGTGAGAATATCCAACAGCTACTGGTTGATCAAAAGGTTCGCCTGTTCTACCATCTTTGAGTAACAACTTTCCGGGATCTTTAGGGTTATAAACCCAATCCTTCCCATCTTGCTTTGAAGCTTCCTCTAAAAACGCTTGTACAGTTTGATGTGATTTTTCAGCACCATACATTTCATCAAAAGGCACAACTTTAACTCTGCAATTTAAATTTGATGCTGCCCAGCCCATTAACAACTCAAACACTTGACCTACATTCATTCTACTTGGAACACCAAGAGGGTTTAAAACGATATCAACTGGTGTACCATCCGGTAAATAAGGCATATCTTCTCTGGGTAAAATTCTACTTATTATGCCTTTGTTACCATGCCTCCCAGCCATCTTGTCACCTACCTGAATTTTCCTCCTTTGAGCAACATAAACTCTTACAACCATATTCGCACCTGGAGGTAGCTCATCGCCTTGCTCCCTTGTATAAATACGAACATCTAAGACTCTTCCTTTTTCTGTTTTAGGAACTCTAAGAGAATTATCCCTCACATCTCTTGCTTTTTCACCAAATATAGCTCTCAAAAGTTTTTCTTCAGGTGGCTGATCTGATTCCCCTTTAGGAGTAACTTTTCCTACGAGAATGTCACCACTTTCTACAAAAGCACCTGTTCGGATAATTCCCATTTCATCAAGATTATTCAAACTTTCTTCTGAAATATTAGGAATTTCTCTAGTGATTTCTTCAGGACCCAATTTAGTTTGTCTGGCTTCTATTTCATATTTTTCTATATGTACTGAAGTATAAAGATCATCAGTAACCATCCTTTCACTTACAAGTATTGCATCTTCATAGTTGTAACCTTCCCATGGCATATAAGCAATTAAAACATTCTGTCCTAAAGCTATTTCTCCACCTTCACAAGCTGATCCATCAGCAAGAACTTGACCAGATATAACTTGATCTCCATTTTTCACTATAGGTCTTTGGTTTAAACAAGTATCTTGATTAGATCTCTGGTATTTTTGAAGATAATGAACATGCTCATTACCATCTACATCTTTAACAACTATTTCATTAGCATCAACATAAGAAACGATTCCATTTACTTTTGTAATTGGCACCATCCCGGAGTCTCTAGCAACTTGGGATTCTAATCCTGTCCCGACTAGGGGTCTTTCAGGTCTTAATAATGGAACCGCTTGACGCTGCATATTTGAACCCATTAACGCTCTATTTGCATCATCATGTTCTAAAAAGGGGATAAGAGAAGTAGCTACTGAAATAACTTGAACGGGAGAAAGCTGAACATAATCAACCTGATGAGGCGGAACTTTCTCAAAATCTTGCCGGTACCTTACTGGAATTAAATCTGCAAGAATATTACCACTTTTATCAGTCGCCACATCACCAGGAGCAACCCTACATTCATCCTCTAAATCCGCAGATAAGTAGACAGGATTCGCCTCTTTCATAACCCTACCTTTTTCTACTTCCCAAAAAGGGGTTTCAATAAAACCATATTCATTAACTCTTGCATGTGTTGCAAGAGAATTTATAAGACCTGCGTTTGGGCCTTCGGGAGTTTCGATAGGACATAATCTTCCATAGTGTGATGGATGAATATCTCTAACAGCAAAACCTGCTCTTTCTCGAGTTAGCCCGCCTGGTCCTAATGCTGATATTCTTCTTTTATGCGTTAACTCAGCTAATGGATTTGTTTGATCCATAAATTGGCTTAATTGACTGGATCCAAAAAATTCCTTAATAGCTGCTACCAAAGGCTTTGGATTAACTAGCTGAGCAGGTGTAAGAGAATCTGTTTCGCCAACAGTCATCCTTTCTTTGATAATTCTCTCTAATCGGTTAAGGCCAACTCTGACTTGGTTTTGAAGAAGTTCTCCAACGGATCGAACTCTTCTATTACCCAAATGATCAATATCATCTAAACTAGCTCCACCAATATCAAGTTCCAGATTAATAAGATAATCAATTGTCGAAAGAACATCCTCATGTGTAAGGGTTCTGACATTATTTGGAACAGTTAATCTCAATTTTTTATTAATTTTGTATCTACCTACTCTTCCTAAATCGTATCTTTTAGGATCGAAAAATCTACTATGTAGAAGTTGTTGCCCACCAGAAACAGAAGGAGGTTCACCTGGTCGTAATTTTTTATAGAGTTCTAATAAAGCTTGATCTTCTGAATTTATTCCTTCATCATTAGCTGAATCAATTGACTGTTTATAAAACTCAGGATGTCTTAATTTATCAACCACATCATTATCCGAGAGGCCCATAGCTCTCATAAGTACATGTGCATTAATTTTCCTCGTTTTATCAACTCTTACATAAAGTAGATTATTTTTATCTGTCTCAAATTTTAGCCAAGCTCCTCGATTGGGTATAACGCTAGCGTTATAAGTCCTCCTGCCATTTTTATCCATTTCATCTTTGAAATAGACCCCTGGACTACGTACTATTTGATTGACTATTACTCTTTCGGCTCCATTAATAATAAAGGTACCTCTCTCAGTCATTAAAGGTAGTTCACCAATAAAAACTTCTTGTTCTTTGATTTCTCCAGTTTCTTTATTTATTAACCTACATGTTACATACATTTGCGAAGCAAAAGTCGCATCTCTTCTTTTAGCTTCTTCAACATCATGTCTAGGTCTTTTCAACCTATATTCTTCACCAATAAAATGTAGTTCTAATTTACCTGTATAGTCAGTAATTGGAGAAAAGCTTTTTAATTCTTCAATTAAGCCTTTTTCCAGAAACCATTTAAAACTTGCCCTTTGTACTTCAACTAAATCTGGTAGATAAGTTGCTGTTTTAGCTATCTGTAAAGCGCTACTGCTCATCCAAGAAAACCCGCCATTATGTAAGAATTGCTAATTACCATAAAATCGACTTAACTTTTAGAAAAATAATCAAGACTTTTAAAGTGAAATCGAGATTTTAGTCTTGAATTCAACAAATATCTAGATTATTATTAGCTGAAATGATCAAAGATAAAGGCGATAAAACCATACTTTAATCAGCTGTTTACTAATAATTAAGAAAAAATTCCAGTAATTTTTAATATTAACAGGTTATGTGTTAATTTATCAAGTCAAACTTAAACAAATCTTCAGCATTCCTAGAAGACTCATCTGCAATATTTTTCAAGTCTGAAGATCTTAAACTGGCTATAGACTTAGCTACGCTTTCTACAAAAGCTGGTTCATTTCTTTTCCCTCGATATGGGACAGGGGCTAAAAAGGGAGCGTCTGTTTCTATTAAATATCTATCACCTGGAACAATTCTTGCGCATTCATGAATTTCGTATGCTTTTGGGAATGTAACTATCCCACTAAAACTTATATAAAATCCTAGATCTAAAAATTGCTTCATCTCATCTGGAGTGCCACTCCAACAATGCAGAACTCCTTTAGGACATATACCTTGTTGGGTTAAATCCTGACATATTTTTATCATCTCATTTGCAGCTTCTCTACAATGGATAATGACGGGCAAGTCAAGTTCGCAGGCTAAATGCATTTGTGGAACAAGAGCATCTATTTGTTTATTTGTATTTTCACTTTTAAAAAAATCTAACCCTAATTCACCAATAGCAACAACTCTTGAATCACCTTGGGCTGCATTTTTCATTATAGTTTTTGAATTACATTCCCATTTGTTAGCTTCAAGTGGATGTAAACCAACTGAGTAATACAATTCATCAAATCTTCGAGATATATTTTTCAATTTAGGAATTTCTGATAATTCACAACATGCATGGAGCAATTTTTTTACTCCTATTGAACGCCACCTTGAAACAACTTCTTCAAGATCCTCTTCAAAATTTTCAAATATCAAATGACAATGAGAATCAATTAATTCAATATTGGTCATTTTTACTTACTTACTTGTAAGAAAATCTTTAACTATTTTATTGATTTTTGATTTTTTGTTAGCACCGTTATTCTTATGTAGAACATTCTTTTTGACTGCCTTATCGATAAGACTGAAGGCTTCATTTACACTAACAAGAACTATATCTTTGTTATTAGAATTAGGTTCTTGCTTATATTTCTCACAGTTAGCTAATGTTTTTTTTGTTAGCGTTCTTACTGTTGATTTATATGATTTATTCACTAAACGATTTCTTTCAGCAACTTGAATTCTTTTTTTCGCTGATTTGTTATTGGCCACAGAAATAAGATTAAATATAGATTTATTGTATCAAATAGATAGACTACTAATCAATATTATATAATTCAAATCAGTGAGTTACGTAATTACTTAATTGAATTTAAATTAAGTATTAAGAATATGAAGATCATAAATAGTAAACAAAAAGCTCTCAAAGAGTTGAGAAGAATTTCTCAAAGAACAACCTCTGGAGATAATAAAAAAATAAATTCAATTGTTGAAGATATTCTTCAAGATGTGAAATTTCATGGAGATATAGCTGTAGAAAAATATACAAAAAAATTTGATGGATTCCATCCTAAACCAATGCAAGTAAGTACTAGGGATTTAAAAACTGCTTGGGAAGAGACAGATCAGCATTTAAAACAATCATTAGAAATTGCCTATCAAAGAATAAAAAAATTCCATGAAAAAGAAATCCCTGAATCATTTACTTTAAAGGGAGAATATGGTGACTCCGTCCAAAGAAGATGGATGCCTGTAAAAAATGCTGGTTTATATATACCTGGAGGGAGAGCGGCATATCCAAGTACAGTTTTAATGAATGCGATACCTGCAAAAGTAGCTGGAGTTAAAGAAATTTCAATGGTTTCTCCTGGAAACACAAAAGGGAAAATAAATACAACTGTTTTAGCTGCTGCTTACTTATCAGGAGTTGATAAAGTGTTTAGAATTGGTGGAGCACAGGCAATTGGCGCATTAGCATTTGGCACAAAGCAAATAAATAAAGTTGATGTAATTTCGGGACCTGGAAATATCTATGTTACCACTGCTAAAAAGTTAATTTACGGATTTACTGGAATTGATTCTTTAGCCGGTCCAAGTGAAATTTTAATCATTGCCGATAGAACAGCTAACAGTTCTCAAATAGCATCAGATCTATTAGCACAAGCCGAGCACGACCCATTAGCCTCCTCAATACTGTTGACCACATCAAATGATCAAGCTCAAGAAGTTTTTGATGAAGTCTTTAAGAAAATAGAGCATCACCCCAGAAAAGAAATTTGCATTCAATCAATTAAGAATTGGGGATTAATTGCTATTTGCGAAAATTTAGAATCATGTGTTGAACTAAGTAATGAGTTTGCCCCAGAACATTTAGAAATAATTACTATTGATCCAAAAACGACGCTCAAGTCTATTGAGAATGCAGGTGCGATATTTTTAGGGAAATGGACCCCGGAGGCTGTAGGTGATTATTTAGCTGGGCCAAACCATACTTTACCAACATGTGGGAATGCGAGGTTTAGTGGTTCCTTAGGAGTTGAAACCTTCATGAAGAATACTTCAATAATTGAATTTAATGAAAAAAGTTTAAAGATTAACTGCTTGGATATTATAAATTTGGCAAATAGTGAGGGTTTACATAGTCATGCAAATTCAGTAAAAATTAGATTTGAAGATTAACTTTTCCTCGAAGGTGAAAATAATACTGGAACGTCATCCTCAATTCTACCCACCAAAATCTTATCTGCTAAATCAACAAATAATCCATTTTCCAAGACTCCAGGAATATTATTAATACGCATTTCTAAATCTTTTGGATCTTTTATGCCAGCATCAAATAAAACATCCAAAATCAAATTACCTTGATCTGTGACAACTGGGCCTGCTTTTTTTGTTGCCATCCTTAAATTAGAAACTCCACTCATTTCTGAAATTATATCCTTCACCTGCTTCCACGCAGAAGGCATAACCTCCACAGGGAGAGGGAAAACTTGGTTTAAATTTTGCACTAACTTTGATTCATCAATAACAATTAATAATTTATTTGCTTTAGATGCAACCAATTTTTCTCGGACATGGCAAGCTCCCCCACCCTTGATGAGTTGAAAATCAGGATCTACTTCATCCGCTCCATCAATTGCTAAATCAATGTAAGGAACTGAAGCTAAATCAATTAAAGGGATATTAAGTTCTAATGCAAGCACCTCTGATTGAAAGGAAGTTGGAACTCCTTTAATATTTTTTAATTTGCCTGATCTAATTTGTTCAGCAAGACTTTTTATCATCAGTGCAGCTGTTGATCCAGATCCTAAACCCAAGATCATTCCATCTTCTACTTCTTTAACAGCTGCATCAGCAACTATTTGTTTCATCTGAGTTTGTAAATCCAAAATGTTTTGAACTAAAGTTTATAGATTATTAAATTTCAACAGAAGCTTTATGTCAAACCTGGAAGTGCTTCAGGTTTAATATTGACTTTAATTTCTTTATTATCTCGTAAAATATTTAAAAGAAAAATTTTTCCAATTTGAGCTTTTTCTACCTCATCTAAAAGAGTCTTAGGCTCTTCTATAAGGATATTTTCAGCAGCAATTACTAAATCACCTCTTTTTAATCCCGCTTTTTCTGCAGGACTATTTGGTATTACAGATTGAATTAAAGCCCCTGACCGCTCTGGCAATTGAACAAGTGCATTAGGATCTTCATTGTGTTCTTTGGCTATTTTAGGATTCAAGGAAATCAATTGTACCCCTAAATAGGGATGAATAACTTCTCCATTTTCTAGTAACTGGTCAGAAACATTTTTAGCCAGATTTATTGGTATTGCGAAACCAAGACCAGCTCCAGGTCCACTTCTTACTAGAGTATTAATACCAATTACTTGACCATTGGAATTAATAAGTGGGCCTCCTGAATTACCTGGATTAATTGCAGCATCTGTTTGTATAAGATCAAGCCTTTTATCAGAAAAACCGAGAGCATTAATGTCTCTATGAAGACTACTAACTATTCCAAGAGTCACTGTTTTTTCTAGGCCATACGGAGTCCCAAGAGCTATTGCCCAATCTCCAACTTCAAGTTCTTCTGAATCTCCTAAAGGGGCATAATTAGACTCCTGTTGATTATTAATTTTAACTAATGCTAAATCGGTAATTGAGTCAGTTCCCAACACTTGACCATCGCGATTAGTTCCATCAGCCAAAGTAACTGATACATTATCAACTCTTTCTACTACATGAGCATTAGTTAGAACTAAACCATCTTTATCAATAATTACACCTGAACCTTGACCTCTCTCACGGTCGGGAGCCATTCCAGGTTCTCCAAGTAAATCCCTCAATAGTGGATCTAATAAAGTTGGATCAAATTGTTGTCTTTCTACTAATCTTTCAGTATCAATTCTTACAACTGCAGGACCAACCTTTTTAACCGCATCTGAAACAAAATTATGCCCATCAATAAAATCAAAAGCTAAAACTTCAGAAAAAGGGTAAAGATATATTATGAAAGTAAAAATTATTAAACTTATTTTAAGCAAATAATTAAATTTAGTTTTTAGAAATCTCATTACATTTTTAATTATCAAGAATATTCAGAATTTAATTGAATAAAATTCCTAGTGTAGTTTTTTTGTTAACATCCATAAAATACACATAACAAAAGCTTATTTTCAAAACAACTTTTTGATATGTGAAAATAATCAATTATCAAAACAAAAACTTAAAATTGGATAAGGAATGTAAAAGCAACTTAGAAAGTATTCTTCAAGGAGTTGCTAAAGAATTCAACCTAAAGATACATAGTTTAGATATACTGACAAATCAAAATCCCATTATTATAAAAATTGTTATTTGCAGAACCAATAATGATGATATTACTTTAGATGACTGTTCAAGATTCAATAACCCAGCTAATAGTGTGATTGAGAATTCAAATCTTTTAAATTGTTCATATGTTTTAGAAATTAGTAGTCAAGGTGTCAGTGATGAATTAACCTCAGAAAGAGACTTCAAAACTTTTAAAGGTTTTCCAGTTAATGTTGAGTTAAACCAAAAAAATTCTCAAATAAAATTTTTGAACGGTTTACTTTATGAAAAGTCTAAAGATTATTTAGCCATTAACATTAAAGGTAAGATTAAAAAAATTCCCTTTAATGAAGTATTAAAGGTTAGTCTTTGCACTTTTAAAGACTAATTAATTATCAACTCTTATTCATTTTACCCATCATAGATGGCATTAGTAATTCTCCCAGGTTTAAACAATCTTATTGAAGACATAAGTGAGGAAAAAAAATTACCTCCTCACGTTGTGGAATCAGCTTTACGTGAAGCTTTACTTAAAGGTTACGAAAAATACCGAAAAACTTTCTACATTGGAGTGAAAGAAGATCCATTTGATGAAGAATATTTTAGTAATTTTGATGTAGGATTCGATCTAGAAGAAGAGGGTTATCGAATTTTATCGAGTAAAATTATTGTTGAAGATGTTGAAAGCGAAGATCATCAAATATCTCTTCAAGAAGTTAAACAAGTTGCTGATGATGCTCAAATAGGTGATACCGTCGTTTTAGATGTCACTCCCGAAAAAGAGGATTTTGGTAGAATGGCAGCCTCAACAACGAAGCAAGTATTGGCTCAAAAGTTGAGAGACCAACAAAGGAAAATGATTCAGGAAGAATTCGCAGATTTGGAAGATCCTGTTTTAACTGCAAGAGTTATTAGATTTGAGAGACAGTCAGTAATTATGGGGGTTAGCTCAGGAATCGGTAGGCCAGAAGTAGAAGCAGAACTTCCTAAAAGGGATCAATTACCTAATGACAATTATAGAGCTAATGCTACATTCAAAGTTTTTCTTAAAGAAGTTAGCGAAGTAGCTAGAAAAGGTCCTCAACTTTTTGTAAGTAGAGCTAATGCTGGTCTAGTGGTTTATTTATTCGAAAATGAAGTCCCAGAAATTCAAGAAGGCACAGTCAAAATTGTTGCTGTCTCAAGAGAAGCAAATCCTCCTTCGAGAGCTGTTGGGCCAAGGACTAAAGTCGCCGTAGATAGTATTGAAAGAGAAGTTGATCCAGTCGGAGCTTGCATTGGAGCAAGAGGAGCAAGGATTCAACAAGTAGTTAATGAATTAAGGGGAGAAAAAATAGATGTTATAAAGTGGTCATCTGACCCTATTCAATACATACTAAATTCTTTGAGTCCAGCAAAAGTTGACCTTGTCAGACTTGTTGATCCAGAAGGACAACATGCTCATGTTTTAGTTCCCCCTGATCAATTAAGTCTTGCCATAGGAAGAGAAGGTCAAAATGTTCGTCTTGCTGCTAGGTTAACAGGCTGGAAAATAGACGTTAAAAACTCCCATGAATATGATCAGGAGACTGAAGACTCTGCAGTAGCAGAATTAATTGTTCAAAGGGAGGAAGAAGAGAATCTTCAAAGAGAAGCTGAACAGAGATTGGAGGCTGAGCAAGCAGAAAGAGCTGCAGAAGATAAAAGACTAAGGGAACTTTACCCTTTGCCTGAAGATGATGAAGAATATGGAGATGAACGATACGATGAAGAAACTCTTTCAGAAAACGACCAAACAGAAAACTTGAAACAAGAGGAACTATTGTCTAAAGAGGAGAACACACGGTGACACTGAAATCTCCTGTTATGCGTAAGTGCATTTCTTGCAGGACAACTTTTGATAGAAATAATCTTTTAAAGATTACTAATGATCATAAGTTAGGAATAATGCTTAACCAAGGTATGGGTCGTTCTGCTTACATTTGTAAGTCAAAAAAGTGTTACACAGATTCTAAACTTAAAAAAAAGCTTCAAAAAGCTTTAAAAGGCATTTTAAATCCTGAATTTATTGATATTTTTGAAAGGGAAATTGCAAACTATAAATAACTATCCCAAAAGGGCATATAATTAAAATTATATTCTCCAAAATTTCTAAAAAAGAGTAACATTCAGATTAAATGACTATCAGCGATAAAATCAGAGTTTATGAACTTTCCAGAGATCTAAAACTGGAAAATAAAGATATATTGGATGCTGCTCAAAAACTTTCAATATCAGTCAAAAGTCACAGCAGTTCAATAACCTTAGAAGATGCAAAAAAAATAAAAAATCTTATAAATAACAAAAATCCGGGAAAGAAAATTCTTTCCGTAAGTAAATCTACATTTAAAGCAAAAACCGAAAAACCAAAAAATAATGATAATGAAAACAAAAACAATAAAACCTTATCAAGTAACTTGCATCCAGAGAATTTATCAAAAGACGGTTTAAATAAAAAACCTCTTTTAATCAAGCCTATTAATAAACAAGCAAATTCACTAGTAAGCTCAAATAAAAGAAATTTAAATAATTTTAAAAATCCAAATCCCCCTACTATTGTCTCTAACCTCAAATCTCAAGAACTTTCAAAAACTCAAAATAAAACCAATAACACAATAAAAACAACTCCAAATCTAAAAGATAGAAAAGACTCAAAAGTTATACAAGACAAAAAGCCTTTAAAAAATTCTTCTATATCTCCAATAAAAACTACTGCAAGACCGCCTATTCAATTAATTGAAAAACCAAAAAATTTAGCAAATTCCAATAGGAATATAAACGCAAACAAAATAAATAACTCAGTTAATCAAAGGGCTCAATTATCAAATAAAATTGATAATAATAATTTTCCTAAAAAGAATTTAAATAGTCCTAATGTAAAAAATACACCTGAACTAGTAGGCGCCCCTATTAGAAGGGAAGATCCTAAAATCAATTCAAACAGACCAAATACTAATAGCAGGCAACTCTCATCTAATACACCAATTTCTGCAAATAGGGGAGGTATTCCTAATAGACAAGCAAATTCCAATAGGCCAAGCCGCCAAAATGTTCCAAACAGGCCAGGTAGTTCTTATAGAGAGGGTACTCCAAGTAGGCCAGGGAGGCAGGAGCAGGATAGACAAGGTGTTCCAAATAGACAAGGCGGTCCTTACAGGCCAGGATCTCCAAATAGACAAGGCGGAGCTTATAGACAAGGTGCTCCTAATAGACCAGGGGGGCAGAATAGACAAGGTGTTCCAAATAGACAAGGCGGGCCATATAGACAGGGAGATTTCAATAGGGGCGGTTCGAAACTAAGTAATCAAAGTCCCTCCGGAATAAGAAAGCCAGTAGCACCAAACGAATTGATGCAGCTACAGAAAACTAATGCGTCAAATAAAGAAAAACCAAATACTCCTAATGTAAATAAACAAAAAATAGAGGTAATCAATCAGAAGGCTAAAGCACCTAATAGTCGTTTAAATGCATCTCCAGCAGCTAAGAAACCACCTCATAGATCATTTACAAGCAACTCTAAGAAGCCTGGCAGATCAGATTGGGACGATAGTGCTAAGTTAGAAGCATTAAGAAATAAAAACCCACAAAAACAAAGACAAAAAGTCCATATTATTGGCGAAAATGATGATTCATTAACCTCTGAGACCAGCGGCTACTCTGGAGAGAAAGTTTCAATATTATCAGCTAGTTTGGCTCGTCCAAAAAAAGAAAAATCTGAAGAGATCAAATCACAAAAACCCTCAAGACAATTCAAGAAAAAGAAAAAAGAGACTACTAGGCAAAGACAAAAGAGAAGAGCTATGGAACTAAGGGCAGCGAAAGATGCAAAACAAGTAAGACCTGAAATGATAATAATACCGGAAGATAATTTAACTGTGCAAGAATTAGCCGATAAGCTTAGTCTTGAAAGTTCTGAAATAATTAAATCTCTATTCTTTAAAGGGATTACAGCGACAGTTACTCAATCACTTGACTTGGCAACTATTGAAACAGTGGCTGAGGAATTTGGAGTCCCTGTTCTACAAGATGATGTTGAAGAGGCTGCAAAGAAAACTGTAGATATGATTGAAACAGATGATATTGAAAGTCTTATTAAAAGGCCTCCAGTTATTACAGTAATGGGTCATGTTGACCATGGTAAAACAAGTCTTTTAGATTCCATAAGAGAATCTAGAGTAGCCTCTGGAGAAGCAGGTGGAATAACTCAACATATCGGGGCTTATCAAGTTGAATTTGAGCACGAATCAAAAAAGAAAAAGCTAACTTTTCTTGATACTCCGGGCCATGAAGCATTTACCGCCATGCGTGCAAGAGGTACGAAAGTTACAGACGTAGCGGTACTTGTAGTAGCTGCTGATGATGGGTGCAGACCTCAAACACTAGAAGCCATTAGTCACGCAAGAGCAGCAAAAGTACCAATAGTGGTAGCTATAAATAAAATTGATAAAGAAGGTGCTTCTCCAGATAGAGTTAAACAGGAATTATCAGAAAAAGATCTAATCGCCGAAGACTGGGGTGGGGACGTTGTTATGGTTCCAGTTAGTGCAATCAAAAAACAAAATATTGATAAATTACTCGAGATGATCTTGTTGGTTTCTGAAGTTGAAGATCTCCAAGCAAACCCTGAAAGATTAGCTAAAGGGACAGTTATTGAAGCCCATTTAGATAAAGCTAAAGGTCCTGTTGCAACTTTATTAGTACAAAATGGCACATTAAAAGCTGGTGATGTTTTAGCTGCAGGTTCAGTCCTTGGAAAAATTAGAGCCATGGTCGATGAACATGGTAATAGAATTAAGGAGGCGGGGCCTTCATGTCCAGTGGAAGCTCTTGGATTTAGCGAAGTCCCAACAGCTGGTGATGAATTTGAAGTTTATCCTGATGAGAAATCTGCTAGAGCAATTGTTGGAGATAGAGCGACTGATGCGAGAGCAACAAAATTAGCCCAGCAAATGGCATCAAGAAGGGTAAGCTTATCATCTTTATCTACTCAAGCAAATGATGGAGAACTTAAAGAATTAAATTTAATTCTAAAAGCAGATGTCCAAGGTAGTGTAGAAGCTATATTAGGTTCATTAGAACAACTACCAAAGAATGAGGTTCAAGTGAGAGTCCTACTCTCCGCGCCTGGAGAAATAACTGAGACTGACATAGATCTTGCTGCTGCCTCTGGCTCAGTAATAATAGGCTTCAACACATCATTAGCCTCTGGAGCTAAAAGAGCAGCCGACGCAAATGATGTTGATATACGAGAGTATGAAGTCATTTATAAACTTCTAGAAGATATTCAATCTGCTATGGAAGGATTACTTGAACCTGATTTGGTTGAGGAATCTTTAGGTCAAGCTGAAGTAAGAGCAACATTTGCGGTTGGGAAAGGAGCAATTGCTGGATGCTACATAAAAAGTGGTAAGCTTCAAAGAAATTGTTCTTTAAGAGTACTCAGATCTGATAAAGTAATATTTGAAGGTAATTTGGATTCTTTAAAAAGATCGAAAGATGATGTAAAAGAAGTTAATACTGGTTTCGAATGTGGAGTTGGATGTGATAAATTCTCAACTTGGAGTGAAGGAGATATCATTGAGGCATTTAAATTTGTAACAAAAAAAAGGACTCTAAATAAATAAAAACTTAATCTTCCTTATTTCTATCGAGGAAAAATAAGATAGAAAATAATGCACAAGCTGCTAGTTGTATCAAAAGATTATTTTGCTGTATTTCATTTCCAGCAGCAATTTTAGAAACCATTATTAGAAGACCTAAAAAAGCAGAACCAGAGAAGGCAATCCATAATATTCTCCTTAAACCTTTGAATGGAGCTTGAGTCTCCTTTAGTAACTTTTTTTTTAATTCAGGGTCAATTTTTGACATTAATTCTTTAAAATATAGAATTAAGTCTATATGAAAAAACTAAAATTTAATATCGCCGACATAGTTGGTGGAACAGCAACTGTTTCGTAAACATTAGGTCATTTGTTCAATTCAAACTATCTCCATTTATCTAAAACAAGACAAACTTTTATATGTGGAAAATTAATTTCAAATTGTTTTTAAAATTATTTATATTTTTTCCATTAATTTTCTACTTTGGTAAAAGAAGTTACTTAGCTTATGATGAGGGATTCTATGCTTTACAGGCTAGATGGATATTAGAAAAAGGAAATTGGACAATTCCATTATGGTGGGGAGATTTTAATTTAGATAGAACAATAGGTATACAATTTCTAATTGCCAAATCACAAGAAATATTTGGGGAAAATTTATTCGCAGCCTATTTACCAACAACTATTTCATCAATAGTGATGTTAATACTAACCTATAAATTACATGAAGAATTAATAGGTAAAAAGTTTGCAATAGCATCACCACTTATTCTTTCAACAACTTTTTTGTGGTTTGATTATTCTCACTTAGCTACTCAAGATCTAATTTACAGCTGTCTAGTGACTTTTGGAATATTTTCGATTGTAAAAACAAAAAGTAAAAAAGAATTAGTTTATATCTCTCTTTTTGGGATTTGGATAGGTTTAGCTTTTATGATGAAGACTTTTCTCGTCGCGATACCAATAATATCATTACTACCATATTTGATTAAAAAAAAATTTATTTTTACCTCAAAATATTTTTGGCTTGGATTAATAAGTGGTTTTACTCCATTCATTTTGTGGACAACATCTATAAATACATTTCTTGATAAAAATATTATTTTTCACCTTTTAGATAAATTTAATAATTTATCTATAGAAAATACATTTACAAATCCTTTTTACTACTATTTGTGGAATATACCAGTAACTTTCCTCCCATGGAGCATATTTTCCATTATTGGGTTAGTTCATGGTTTAAAAAGTAAAAATTCTCAAAGTTTTATTTTATTTTATTTCCCTTTAATTTTAATAATCTTGATAAGTAGTTTTTCTACAAAAACACCTTACTATCCTTTACAAATCTCTTCAATAATATCCTTAAATGCTTTTATAGGTATCAATTATTTAATAGAAGAAAAAAGATTTAAATTTATTTTTATTTTTATATCTTCAAGAATCATTCCATTATTCGTGGTCTCAGTAATCTTTATCTATATTTTCGTATTCAAAGCTAACATGAATTTTAATATCAAAGAGAATACATTTTTAATTGGAGGATTATTACTATTTGCATTAGCTTGGAATTTCATCAAAAATTCTCAAAGTACATCAACATTGATATCTATATTAATTGTTGGACCCTATTTAATGACATCCTGTTTTTTGCAATCAGGTCTTTTTACGGATAGATCGAGAGAATTAAGAGAGACTATGGAAAATATCTCTTCTTTGAAAACAATCAATAGTCGAATAATTAAAGTTGATAAGAGCAGCTTTATAAATACTGATTCACAATCAAAAATCATTAGAATTGCTCTTTTAACACCAAATTTAGGAGCCGGTATCGAGAGCATCAAAAGTTTAAAAACATCAGAACTTGCTTGGTCCATCTTGCCAAAAGAAGATCAAAAAAAAGATAACTCCTTTAAAATTATTTATGAGAATGAAGTTATATTTCCTTGGAAATTAATCAAAAAAATCTAATAGGTTAATATTAAACTTGGTCAAATTTTTAAAAAATGAAATCAGTAAATACCTGGAATTTAACAAATAATAAACTCCACCAATTATTTAAGGATAATAATGAATTTATTTCTCTTAAAGTAAGAGGTAATACTTGGGAACCAATTACAAGATGGCTGAAATTAGATTCCAGAATATTTAGGGGAACAACAAATACAGCAAGAATTACTTTATGTGATGTTGAATCATTAGCAGAAATCTATAATTACAGATCTATCAGATGGAAAGCAAAAAAATTAACTCCAATACAAACCAAATTAGTTCCCCAGTCTATAAAAAATTCTTTACGTAAGTTACCAATAATTAAGCACCTTGCATTTGAAATAGAAATCATATTTTACAAATATCATGAAAATTTAAATGATCCTATGATTTCAATACTTATTCCTGCAAGAAATGAAGAAGGCAATAAAGAACTTTTAATCAAAGCCTTAAATAAATTTAAAAAAATACCAAATAAAATCGAAATAATATTTGTAGAAGGAAATAGTAAAGATAATACTTTTCAAATGTTGGAAAATCTTACTAAAGACTTTTCAAAAAACTTTAAAATATCTCTTTTAAAACAAACTTCAAAGGGAAAGAAAAACGCTGTTGTTGAGGGATTTAATATATCAACTGGAGATACTCTAGCAATTATTGATTCTGACTTAACCGTAGATATTGACGATAGTATCGATGCCATAATGGAATCAACGAAAAATGAAAATATACTTGTAAATTGTTCTAGAACAACTTTTCCGATGGAAAAAGATGCCATGAGATGGGCAAATTATATTGGCAATAGATGTTTTGCAATATTTTTATCAATTTTAATAAACAAGCCCATATCTGATTCGCTATGTGGAACAAAAGTTTTCTCGAGGAAGTTTTTTAATTTGATGAAAAAAAATGGTAGTTGGGAATCAAAGTCAGATCCTTTTGGCGATTTTACAATAATCTTTGAGGCGGCAAATAATAATATTAAAATCTTAAATTACCCTGTCAGATATTATGCAAGGCGGTCTGGAGCACCAAATATATCAAGATGGATAGATGGCATTAAACTTCTAAATGTTTGTTGGAAATATATGATTTCAGACATCTAACTAAAAAAGAGTTCAATTTTTTTAGAATTTAATTAAAAATCACCGAAAGGGTAATAAAATAGTTAGATTCTTCACATAAGATCATTTAAAATCTTTTTTATGGATTTTAACTTTCCTTTAAAAAATATTGATAAAGAGCTAAATAGAGAATCTTTTAAAAAAGTTCTTATTGTTAGACTCCCCTGCAACCCAATATTTCCAATAGGTCCCATTTATTTAGCGGATCATATTCATAAGTGTTTCCCAGAGATAGAACAACAATTCATAGATTTAGCAATAGTACCTCTAAATAAAGTTTCTATATATCTAAGAAGAAAAATTGACCAATTCAGACCTCACCTAATCGTTTATTCTTGGAGGGACATACAAATATACGCACCAGTTGACGGGAGAAGCGGCAACCCTTTACAGAACTCATTTGAAGTTTTTTACTCGAATAATATTTTTAAAAAAATTAGAGGTGCTTGGGGAGGTCTAAAATTAATAACATCACATTATGAAGAAATAAATAGAAATACATCCTTAGTTAAGATGGGTCTCAATAGAGCTCAGAAATATAACAAATCTGTAAAAGTAATTTTAGGAGGAGGAGCTGTAAGCGTTTTCTACGAACAGCTAGGTGAACTATTACCCAAAGGTACAATAATCTCTGTTGGAGAAGGTGAAAACCTTATCGAAAAAGTTATTAAGGGTGATTCTATTATCAAAGAAAGATGTTATCTTGCTGGGCAAAAACCTAGAAATAAATTAATACATGAACAGCCATCCGGAACAATTAAAACAGCTTGTAACTATAAATATATTCAATCTATTTGGGCTGAATTCGATTGGTACATAGAAGGTGGTGATTATTATGTAGGAGTTCAAACCAAAAGAGGTTGTCCACATAATTGTTGTTTTTGCGTTTATGGAGTTGTAGAGGGTAAAAAAGTTCGAGTTAATCCCGTAAATGAAATTATTGAAGAAATGAAGCAACTTTATGAGATGGGCGTTAGAGGTTTTTGGTTTACTGATGCTCAATTCATTCCAACAAAAAATCATATTCAAGATGCGAAATTACTTCTTCAAGCCATAAAAGACCAGGGTTGGACTGATCTTAAGTGGGCTGCATATATTAGGGCCGATAATATTGACCGTGAATTAGCTCAATTAATGGTTGATACAGGAATGAGTTATTTTGAGATCGGGATTACATCAGGATCTCAAGAACTTGTTAGAAAAATGAGATTAGCATATAACCTTAAAACTGTTCTTGAAAATTGTAGATTGCTTGTTGAGGCAGGGTTTAGAAATCATGTTTCAGTGAATTATTCATTTAATGTTTTTGATGAAACCCCTAATACAATTAAACAAACTATTGCTTATCATAGAGAACTAGAAAATATCTTTGGAAAAGGTTTAGTAGATCCAGCAATATTTTTTATAGGTTTACAACCACATACTCTTTTAGAAAAGTACGCTATAGAAAATAATATATTAAAACCTAGTTATAATCCAATGAGTATGATGCCTTGGACAGCAAGAAAACTTTTATGGAATCCTGGTCCTCTTGGTAAAAAACTTGGAGAGGTATGTTTAGAAGCTTTTGATAATAAAGATGACGAATTTGGAAAAACAGTTATTAATATTTTGGAAAGAAATTATGGTAAATCATCCTTAGATGATTCTTTAAAAGTTCGTAAACTAGCAGAAAGAAAGCTTACTGCAGCAAAAGTTTAAAAGTATTTAAAACTAATTCATTAAAAAGAAGATAATTAATCTTCTTTTTCAATGGAACTTGATATCCCTTTTGATTTCAAAGATTCTGAATAAAATTCAGCCGGCTCTAAATCACATATGATAACTAAACCAACACCAGTATTATGAGCTTCAAGCATAATAGAAATAGCATCTTGTTCGCTTAGTTGTGGTACTACTTCTCTAAGTGCATTAGTGACATACTCCATTGAATTAACTGGATCATTATGAAGTAAAACTTTGTATTTTGGTGATTTGTTTTTTAACGCAGCTGTTTTTTTCTCCAACACTGCTGTGTTATTATTTTCCCCTTTTTCAAACTTTATATTTGACATTACTTTTTGATTGTAATTACAAGAAAATCTATTAATTATTATATATTAATTATTCGTTCCATTGCATTATTAACATTCAATCTTGAATTGAAAGCAGATAATCGAAAATAGCCCTCACCCGCCAATCCAAATCCACTTCCTGGGGTGCCTACGACATCAGCTTTTTCAAGTAAATAATCAAAAAAGTCCCAAGAAGTCATTCTATCTGGTACTTTTATCCAAACATATGGTGCATTATCACCTCCATAAACTTTAAAACCTGCACTTCTGAGCTTATTTTGCATAATTTCTGCATTTTTCATATAAAAGTCAATTAAAGAATTAACCTCTTTTTTACCTTGCGAAGAATATACCGCCTCAGCTCCTCTTTGTACGATATAGCTAACTCCATTAAATTTAGTACATTGACGCCTATTCCATAATGACCATAAATCAATTTTATCCCCTTTTGAATTTTGTCCTGATAGATTTTTTGGTATTACTGTATAAGCGCATCGAACTCCAGTAAATCCTGCATTTTTTGAGAAAGATCTAAATTCGATAGCACAATTTTTTGCCCCCTCAATCTCATATATTGAATGAGGAATATTTTTATCTTGAATAAAAGCTTCATAAGCTGCATCGAAAAGAATCAAAGACTTGTTTTCGATAGCATAATCAACCCATTTTTTCAATTCTTGTTTTGTAATTGTTGCCCCAGTTGGATTATTTGGAAAACAAAGATAAACAATGTCAACTTTCTTTTTTGGGATTTCAGGTTGAAAATTATTTTCTTCATTAATCGCTAAATATACTAACCCTTGATAAGTACCATTTTGAAGTGTTTCTCCTGTTCTCCCAGTCATCACATTAGTATCGACATAAACAGGATAAACCGGATCAGTTACGGCAATTAAATTATCATCCCCAAGAATATCTAAAATATTGCTACTATCGCATTTTGAACCATCAGAAACAAATATTTCTTCCGAAGAGATTTGACACCCTCTTGAAATAAAATCATTTACAGAAATTTTTTCCCTAAGCCATCCATATCCTTGCTCTGGGCCGTAACCTTTAAATCCGTTATTTGTTCCCATTTCATTTAATGCTTCCCCCATAGCATTAACACAAGCTTTAGGTAGCGGCTCCGTTACATCGCCTATTCCAAGCTTAATGACTTTCGAACTGCTATTAGCTTTAGTATAGTTGTTAACTCTTTTTGAAATTTCAGGAAATAAATATCCTGCTTTGAGTTTTAAATAATTTTCGTTGACTTTAACCACTTTAAAAAAATTTCTAAACTTAACCTACATAAGAATAATGGACAATGTACTTAAGCGGGAATTAGATGTTAATATAAAAGTGGTTATGATTTAATTAAAGAAATAATCATAGCTATTTAATCAATTTCAAATCGTTTGAAAGTCGTCTAAAACTAAAACACTTAGCAAGTCAAACTCCTACTAATTATTTTAAAAATCTAATAAATTAAGCTTTCAAGAAATTGCTAAAGAATAATTAAATATGTAATTATTTACTTTTTATCGATTTTCAAAAAATTCAAAACATACTTTAAAACATTTTATGTCTCAGCAAATTGTAATAGCTGAGCAGGCGCGTATTGCAGCACTACTCACAGATGATCAAGTTGATGAATTAATCGTCGCACAAGGTCAATATCAAATCGGGGATATTTTTTTAGGAACTGTAGAAAATGTTCTTCCAGGTATTGATGCTGCCTTTATAGATATTGGAGAAAGTGAAAAAAATGGCTTTATTCATGTATCAGATCTAGGTCCATTAAGATTAAAAAAAGGTGTTGTAGGAATTACTGAACTTCTTGAACCAAAACAAAAAGTTCTCGTGCAAGTAATGAAAGAACCTACTGGAAATAAAGGACCTAGACTTACAGGTAATATCTCATTACCTGGAAAATATTTGATACTGCAACCATATGGACAAGGAGTCAATATTTCTAGGAAGATAAACACTGAGACTGAAAGAAGTCGTTTAAGAGCTCTTGGAGTTTTAATCAAACCGCCTAGCACAGGATTATTATTTCGAACTGAAGCAGAACAAATCAAAGAAGAATTACTTATTGAAGATTTAGAAAATTTAATTCAACAATGGGATCAAGTATTAAAAAATTCAGAAAGTACTCATCCACCAAATTTAATAAATAGAGATGAGAATTTTTCATTAAAAATTTTAAGAGATTGTATCAAATCATCAACTATTAAAATTGTAATTGATGATAAAATCGCTCTCGAAAAAGCAAAAGACTTTTTAGTTAATAATGACTCTAATTTGGATCTTGTTTTTCACAATAATGAAATAAATGAACATATTTTAGAAAAATACCACATTAATAAAACTATTCAAAAGGCACTTCAGCCAAGAGTAGATTTACCTTCAGGAGGTTACATAATTATTGAACCTACTGAAGCATTGACAGTAATTGACGTTAATTCTGGATCTTTCACAAGATCAGCTAATTCAAGACAAACTGTTTTATGGACGAATTGTGAAGCAGCTATAGAAATTTCTAGGCAAATGAAATTAAGAAATATTGGGGGAGTTTTAGTTATAGATTTTATAGATATGGAATCTCGAAGAGATCAATTTCAGTTACTTGAACATTTTACTTTAGCCATTAAAGATGATTCAGCAAGGCCACAGATAGCTCAATTAACTGAGTTAGGTTTAGTTGAATTAACAAGAAAAAGACAAGGTCAAAATATTTATGAATTATTTGGCACTAAATGTACTAACTGCAATGGATTAGGGCATATAGAAAAATTACCAAATCATAAAAATATTTCTTTAAAAACTAATCAAAATGGAAAAAAATCCAGTAAATTAAATGACCCTAAAATCTCAGATTTAACTCCCTTTCAATTAATTGAAAATCAGGAAACGATCATTAGGGAAGAGTTAACTAAAACCAAAAATACCAATAAAGACGATGATCATTCCAATAAAAGGGGGAATGATAATGAATTAAATAATACAAACAATCGTAGAGAAAAGAAAGTAATCACTGTTGAGCTTAGTAGTGATGAAAAAATTGTTTACAGCCAATTAGGTATTAATCCATTAATTAAATTAGGAAAGGAATATCTAAGTAGTAATCACCTAGCACGTTTGGAAGATGTTAAGAACAAGGAAAAAGATGTTTCTGAGCAAAATGTAAAAACAAATAATAAAGTTACAAGTAAAAATACAAATAAAATAACCTCAACTTTTAATTCAAAAGAAGAGGTTGAAGCGGATTACTCTAAAGAAGTGAATCCCGACAAAAAATTGCCAAAAGTAACAAATGAGAACGAAGAAATAGAAACAACAGATGAAATGGATAATTCAAGAAGAAAAAGAAGAAGATCATCTGCAAACATTGAATAAAGATTCTGAGATAGGTATTGACGAAGTAGGTCGTGGTTCGGTTTTTGGACCTGTATTTTCTGCTGCTGTAGTTCTTTCTAAGAAAAGTGGATTAACTCTCAAGAAATTAGGAGTTAATGATAGTAAAAAATTAACTCCAAAAAAAAGAAAAGATGTTTTTCCTAAAATTATTGCATTATCATCAGATTACGGTTTAGGGCAGTCTTCAGTAAGAGAAATAGATTTGTTGGGGATAAGGCATGCAACTGAACTTTCAATGATTAGAGCAGTTAAAAAGTTAAAACATATGCCATCTGAACTATTAATTGACGGGCCATTACCATTAAGACTTTGGGAGGGTAATCAAAGAAATATTATTTCAGGTGATTCTAAATTTATTTCAATAGCTACTGCAAGCATAATTGCCAAAGTAATGCGTGACTCTTTGATGGAAAGATTAGAAAGCAAATATCCTGGATATTTCATATTTAAAAATAAAGGATATGGTACCAAACAACATTTTTCAAGTCTTAAAGAAAATGGACTAACAAATCTCCATAGAAAAAGTTTCTTGAATAAGTTAAATCTGATTTAATTCACACCAATTAACAAAATCTTTTATTAATTGTTGTTGAACTCTAGATTTTATTCCTAATAAAATTCCATTCAATACTGAATGACCTGTAGATTCTAAAATTTTCTTTGGCAAAAGTTTCAAAAGAGGCGGTTGACTTACTGAAACTCCGAGTAAAGCTTCACCTTCTAACCCAAAATCAGTCGCCTCCAAATTTGCTTTCAAAATTAAATTAAAGTCTTCAACCATGCCTAAACCATCTAATGTACTATCAAGTGCACTCATTTTTAAAACACCCTCATTATTCTCAACTGCAATTGATACAACAGGTTTAACATCTAATTGAAAAACCTTGAAACTTGTTACAGTATACTTATACATCCCCTCCCCTTCAGGTTCTAATTTATTTGGGTCTAGCATTGCTCCAACAACTCTTTCTTCCTCTAAAAGATATTTAGAAAGATATTCTTTATTCCTCGTAACAGAAAGTTTAAGTTTCTGTTTTGCATCAAAAGCTAAAAGCATTTTCTATATACCTCCAATGCTTATTTGACCTTTTTTTTTATTACAATTTACCATGAGCAAACAAGTTGCATATTTAGGCCCTAAAGGGACATACGCTGAAAAAGCAGCTCATATTTTGTCAAAGCTTGCTAATTTTAAGTCACCTTTATTTGTACCATGTAACGGGCTGTATTCGGTTATTAAATCAATAGCCTACAACAATTGTGATGCGGCAATAGTGCCCATTGAGAATTCTGTTGAAGGAGGAGTAACAACGACTTTAGACGCGCTTTGGAAATTTTCTGATATTAATATAAATAAAGCAATTGTTTTGCCAATAAAACATGCATTAATTAGTGATGGCAAGATTTCAGAGATATCTGAGGTGTTATCTCATCCACAAGCTTTAGCTCAATGCTCAGAATGGCTATCTGAAAACCTTCCAGATGCTATTACTTTATCAACAAAATCAACTTCAGAAGCTGTGAATATGGTAAAAGGAAGCTCATTTAGAGCAGCTATTGGTTCGAAATCTCTTATCGAAATAGAAGGACTTAAAGAATTAGCATTTCCTATTAATGATGTCCCGGGTAATTGCACAAGATTTGTATTGTTGAGTAAAGAGTACATTGTAGATAGAGCTAATATTGCAAGTTTTGCCTTCTCATTACTCTCAAATAATCCTGGTGCTTTACTAGAAGCTTTAAATTATATTGCAGAATTTGGATTCAATATGAGTAAAATAGAATCTAGACCTTCAAAGAGAGAACTAGGAGAATATATTATCTATATTGATGTTGAAATAAATAATAAAACTAATATTGAAGCATTTAATAAATTAAAGAAAAAAATACAACCCTTATGTAAACATTTGATCGACTTTGGATGTTATTTATCAGAAAAGATTAATTTAGACTAATTAACCTCTACATTTATAAACTCCAAATTCCATTAAACCTTTTTTAAAGGCCCAATCCATTAAAAGTATTGTGGGTATCTCTCTAATAGACTTTATAATTGCTCCTGGACCTAGGGATAAAATTGCATTAGGTCTTCTCATTCCTTCAAATATTGAATCAAACCAAGAGGGATTTGTAAAAGAATTCCAATTAGAGGATAGAACTTGACCCGAACTATTTTTATTATCTATAAGAATATTACTGAAGTCATTGATACTTATAAATTTAGGATGTACCCACTGTTCAAGTAATTGTTTTAAAATTATTTTTTCAAGCATGGATGGGGGTTGCTTTTGTAAATCTCTTGAATTCCAATCAGCCAATGCTAAATATCCTCCAGGTCTTAAAGTTCTTAACATTTGATCTGCAAATTTAGTTTTATTATTCATATGGGCTCCTGCCTCAACACTCCAAACACCATCAAATGTTCCATCTTCAAATTTCAAATCCAAAGCATCCATAACTTTGAAGTTGCATTTACATTGATAAGGAGTAAGTTCTTTTGCTCTTTTTACTTGAGCTGGACTAATAGTTATTCCGGTAACATTAAATCCATAATAATTCGCAAGAATTCTAGAACTTCCACCTATTCCGCATCCGACATCTAAAACCCTAGAACCTCTAGGTAATTTATCTAGACCACTCCAACTTACTAACTCATGTACAAATTGAACTTTAGCCTCTCTAAAATCAATATTTTTATTTAGAGGATAGAAACCTAGATGTATATGCTCTCCCCACAATCTTTCTAGTAATTTATCTTGAGTCCAGGAATCATATGCTGTAGCTACAGTTCTCGAAGAAATATATTTTCTAGTATTAATTCTCCAAAGTATTAATGAAGAAAATAATAAAGTTAAAAATATAACAAGGGAAGATATTAAAAAAATAGACATTTAATTTTCTTTGATATCAGGAAAACTTTCTTTTAAAGCTGTTCTAGCTGCTAATTGTTTTCTAGTATGGTCTAACATTTCAAACTCTCTTTGTAAACGAGTATGTGTGTTCCTCTCCTCTAAAAGTTTTTGCTGCTCTTCAGCTACTGGCCCTCCCAGATGAGCACCGATCCAAAAAGACAGTTCCATGGGGTTCTCAGGTAACTTTTCAGGAAGAACTTTCTGAGAATTAGTCAATTTACTAGTTAATTTAACAACATCATTTAAAGCTTCGGTGACTGAATCTCTTAAAAGGTCTAAACTTTGAAAACTTTCAATATTTTCGTCAGTAATCCAACTTACCATTGCTGAACAATAAGGTGTAGAACGTACAATTTCAAGAACTTGAAATCTTTGCTGTCCCAAAGTAATTATATTACTTCTACCATCTTCAGCCGTTTGATGTTTAATTATCTGAGCACAACAACCAACGTTAGCCATACTCTTTTTATTGGGATCCCATTTAATTACTCCAAACATTGAATCTGATTCAAGTACAGATTTAAGCATAATTCTGTATCTCGACTCAAAGATATGTAGTGGCAGGACTTCTTGTGGGAAAAGAACGACTTCTGGGAGAGGGAACAATGGTAATTCCCTTACTGAAAGCTCTCCCATTTAAACCTCAAATGTTTTTTATATTTTAGTGAAATAAAGTTCTATTCGGGATATCTTATAATTTAACTTCTATGTCTACACCACTAGGAAGATCCAATTTCATTAAAGCATCTATAGTTTTAGCAGAAGGATTATAAATATCAATTATTCTTCTATGAGTTCTGGTCTCAAAATGCTCTCTAGAATCTTTATCTACATGAGGCGATCTTAAAACGCAATAAATTTTTCTTTTAGTTGGTAATGGAATAGGTCCGATAGCTGATGCCGCCGTTGTATCTGCGGTTTGAATTATTTTGTCACAAGATAAATCAAGCATTCTTCTATCAAAAGCTTTCAATCTGATACGTATTTTTTGTTGAGTTAGTGAAGCTGTCATAAGTTTAAATTAATCTCTTTATAAAGGGGTTACTGATTTTCAATAACCCATATCTATTTATTTAACTATTTTAGATTGTCAAAGGTTAACTTTATAAAATTAAAGAAAATTATTCAATAATTTTAGAAACAACACCAGCTCCAATAGTACGGCCACCTTCGCGAATAGCAAAGCGCATACCTTGTTCAATCGCAACTGGACAAATTAATTCCCCAGTCATTTTTATCCTGTCGCCTGGCATTACCATTTCTACATTGGCACCATCATCGGATGTGAATGCAGTAATTTGTCCAGTTACATCTGTAGTTCTTATATAAAATTGTGGTCTATAACCAGCAAAGAAAGGAGTATGTCTTCCACCCTCTTCTTTCTTAAGTACATAAACCTCTCCTTCAAATTTCGTATGAGGAGTAATCGAACCTTTTTTAACAAGAACCATACCTCTTTCGATATCTTCTTTCTGAACACCACGTAAAAGTAGTCCAACATTATCTCCAGCCATACCTTCATCAAGAAGTTTACGGAACATTTCAACGCCAGTGACAGTAGTCAATCTTGTATCTCTAATTCCAACTATTTCAACTTCTTCCCCAACTTTAACTTTTCCTCTCTCTATTCTTCCAGTAGCAACTGTTCCTCTACCTGTGATAGAAAATACATCTTCAACTGCCATCAAAAATGGCTTGTCTATTTCTCTTTCAGGTTCAGGAATACTAGCGTCAACGGCAGTCATTAATTCTTCAATTTTAGATTCCCAAGTAGAATCTCCTTCTAAAGCTTTTAGACCTGAAACTTGAACGATGGGTATATCATCACCAGGAAAATCATAACTATCAAGAAGTTCTCTGATTTCCATTTCAACAAGTTCAATGATTTCTTCATCATCTACCATGTCACATTTATTCAAAGCAACAACCAAAGCAGGGACTCCAACTTGTTTTGCTAAAAGAATGTGTTCTTTTGTTTGAGCCATAGGACCATCTGTTGCTGCACAAACTAAAATTGCACCATCCATTTGAGCTGCACCAGTGATCATGTTTTTCACATAATCAGCGTGACCTGGACAGTCAACGTGAGCATAATGTCTGTCGGCTGTTTCGTATTCAACGTGTGCAGTATTAATTGTAATACCACGCTCTCTTTCCTCTGGAGCACCATCGATGTCTCCATAGTCTTGAGCTTGTGCTTGACCTTTTTTAGCTAAAACATTAGTAATAGCGGCAGTCAGGGTTGTTTTTCCATGATCAACGTGGCCAATAGTACCTATGTTGACATGTGGTTTGTTCCTTTCGAACTTCTCGCGAGCCATTTGAATTAAAGAATCGAGGGTTAAAGAGTGTTTAGTTTAGAGATCAGGAGTTGCCCTGATTCTTGGAAATGATAGCTTCAGCAACGTTACGAGGAACTTCCTCATAATTTGCGAACTCCATTGAAAATATGCCCCGACCTTGAGTCATTGATCGGAGTTGAGTGGCATAACCGAACATTTCGGCTAAGGGCACTTTGGCCTGTACTTTAGACAATCCATCATCGACAGATTGTCCTTCGACTTGACCTCTCCTTGAAGAAAGATCGCCAATTACAGATCCAAGAAAATCATCAGGACTTTCGACCTCGACTTTCATCATAGGCTCTAAGAGGACAGGATTGCATTTTTTAACCCCATCTTTAAAAGCCATTGAACCTGCAATTTTGAAGGCCATTTCAGATGAGTCTACATCGTGGAACGAACCATCGACTAGTGTTACTTTTACATCAATCAGCGGATAACCGGCAAGAACCCCTGATTCACAGGTTTCTTTCATTCCATTTGAGGCTGGTCCAATATATTCTTTTGGTACAGTTCCACCCACGATTTTGTTAACAAATTCAAACCCTTTGCCGACTTCGGCAGGTTCCATTTCAATAACTACATGTCCATATTGTCCTTTACCTCCTGTTTGTCTTGCATATTTACCTTCACCCTTGGAACTCGATCTAATTGTTTCTCTATAAGAAACCTGAGGGGCGCCTATATTTGCCTCAACTTTGAACTCTCTCAACATTCTGTCTACAAGAATTTCAAGATGTAGTTCCCCCATGCCGGCTATTACAGTCTGATTAGTCTCTTGATCTGTACTTACCCTAAAGGTTGGATCTTCTTCAGACAAGGCTTGTAAGGCCTTAGAAAGTTTCTCCATATCTCCTTTAGTTTTTGGTTCTACAGCCACTGAGATAACAGGTTCGGGGATAAATAAAGTTTCTAGAACTATTGGGTCATCGGTATTACATAAGGTATCACCTGTTGTTGTATTCTTCAATCCCAATACAGCTCCTAAATCTCCTGCTCTTAATTCATCAACTTCTTCTCTTTCATCTGCTTTTAAGATAACTAACCTTGAAATTCTCTCTTTAGCATCCTTAGTTGAATTCATAACATAACTTCCTTTAGAAAGTACTCCAGAATACATTCTTACAAAAGTTAGTTTTCCATAAGGATCAGACATGACTTTGAAAGCAAGTGCACTGAAAGGAGCATTATCATCCGAAGGTCTAACATCTTCTTTACCATTTGGTAAAACACCTTGAATTGGTTTTACATCTATTGGAGCTGGTAAATAATCAACTACTGCATCGAGAACTAATTGAACCCCTTTATTTTTAAAGGCTGATCCACATAAAACAGGAACTAAACCATGTTTGAGAACTCCTTCTCTAATCCCTTTTTTTAATTGATCTTCAGTTAATTCTCCCTTATCCAAAAATATTTCAATTAATTCTTCATCATTTTCTGCGACACTTTCCATTAATTTGCTTCTCCATTCCAATGCCTCGTCTTTCATGTCATCTGGTATTGGAGCTTCCTCAATATCAGTTCCTAAATCATTTTTGTATAAATAAGCCTTGTTACTTACTAAATCAATAATTCCTGAAAGATCACCTTCAGCTCCTATTGGAAGTTGAATAGGAAAAGCATTTGCTTTAAGACGATCTTTAATTTGTTGATTAACCTTTAGGAAGTCTGCGCCTGTTCTATCCATCTTATTGACGAAAACCATCCTTGGAACAGAGTATCTATCAGCTTGTCTCCAAACAGTCTCTGATTGTGGCTGAACTCCTCCTACCGCACAAAACACAGCTATAACACCATCTAAAACTCTCATTGATCTTTCAACTTCAATTGTGAAGTCAACGTGACCTGGAGTATCAATAATATTAATTCTATGATCTTGCCAACTTGTAGAGATAGCAGCAGCTGTAATAGTAATTCCTCTTTCTCTTTCTTGAGCCATCCAATCTGTTACGGCAGCACCATCATGTACTTCTCCGATTTTATGAACAACCCCTGAATAAAAAAGAATTCTCTCAGTAGTAGTTGTTTTACCAGCGTCAATATGAGCGGCTATACCTATATTCCTTACTCGTTCAAGGGGAAAGTCGCGTGCCAATGTTAAAACTCCAAATAGAATGAATTGCTAAATAGCAACAGTTTATTTAATCAAATAAACTTTTGTTTAATAATAAACTAAATAAGGACCATTTTGGGTCGAAATTAGTATCTGTAGTGAGCAAAAGCTTTATTAGCTTCTGCCATTTTATGAGTATCTTCTCTCTTCTTAACTGCGCTGCCAGTTTCATTAGCTGCATCCATTAATTCACCTGCTAACTTTTGCGACATACTCTTTCCATTTCTTCCTCTTGAAAAGGTAACCAGCCATCTTAATGCCATAGCAGTTCCTCTCTCTTGACGAACTTCCATAGGAACTTGATAGGTTGCACCTCCAACTCTTCTAGCTCTTACCTCTACCAATGGGGTTGCATTCTTTACGGCTGTTTCAAATAACTCCACAGCATTTCCACCTGTTCTTTCACTGATTAGAGAAAAAGCATCTGATAGTATTTTTTGTGCAGTAGATTTTTTACCATGTTTCATCAATCTAGAAATCATCATTGAGGCAAGACGACTATTAAATTGGGGGTCTGGTAAAACTGGTCTTTTTACTGCTGCATTACGACGTGACATTTTAGAAAAGAATTGAAGTTAAAAAATTAATCATTTTTAGGAGCTTTTGCACCATATTTAGACCTGGATTGACGTCTATCTTTGACTCCTGCAGTATCTAAAGTTCCTCTTATTATATGGTATCTTACCCCCGGCAGATCTTTAACTCTTCCACCCCTGAGTAGGACTACAGAGTGTTCCTGTAAATTATGTCCGATTCCTGGAATATATGCGGTAACTTCAAAACCAGAAGTTAATCTAACTCTGGCAACTTTTCTTAAGGCAGAATTAGGTTTCTTAGGAGTAGATGTATAAACTCTTGTACATACTCCTCTTCTCTCTGGACAAGATTTAAGTGCAGGAGATTTTGTTTTTCGTGTCAGACGTTTTCTTTCTGATCCAATTAATTGGGAAATGGTCGGCATCTATATTAATAGATAAAATACATATCAAAACATCATAACCTTTTACGAGTCATATCTAAAGCATTTTTGAATTTTTTTGATTTATAAATAAAATTTTAATTTGTTTAGTAATTCTTCATTATTTTTGCTTTGTATTTTGAAATTCATTTTTATAATAGAAATAAATAAATTATCTTATATAGTTAAATAATCTATGCGAGGGAGTATCAAAAGAAGCAACGAGCCATATCAAGATAGTTATTCTCCAAATGGAATTATTGGAGAGAAAGATGCTTGTGGTGTTGGTTTCATAGCAAATATTGATGGCAAAGAAAGTAATTGGATATTGAAGCAATCTTTAAAAGGTCTTAATTGTATGGAGCATAGAGGAGGATGCGGAGGAGATAGTGATTCTGGTGATGGGGCAGGAATTTTATGTTCAATTCCATGGGAATTTTTAGATAGAGAATTAAATTTAAATACTGAAAACTACGAAAAACGAGGTTTAGGCATGATTTTCATGCCCAATAATGAATTAAAAGTTAAAGAATCAAAACTTATATGCGATGAAGAAGCTAAAGAATTAAATTTTAAAGAAACATTTTGGAGAAATGTACCTACTAAAAATGAAACATTAGGAGTTTTAGCAAAAGCAAACGCACCATATATAAACCAATGGATCGTCTGCTTAGAAAAAGATGATAGTAGAGATATTGAGATGCTCTTATTTCAACTAAGAAAAAGAATCGAAAAAAGAATAAGAGATAATACAAAAAATGCTATCGGTGAATGCGAATTTTATTTCGCATCACTTAGTTCTCAAACTGTTGTTTATAAAGGTATGGTTAGATCTGAAGTTTTATCAGAATTTTATAAAGACTTAAAGAAAGAAGATTTTAAAGTCTCTTTTTCTGTTTACCATCGAAGATTTAGCACAAATACCTTACCAAAATGGCCTCTTGCTCAGCCAATGAGATTTTTGGGTCATAATGGAGAAATTAATACCCTTTTGGGTAATATCAATTGGGCGAAAGCATCAGAAACACATATTGATGAGTACTGGGGAGAGTTGTCTGGTGATATTAAGCCAATAGTAGATAAGAACAAAAGTGATTCATCAAATCTTGACGCAACACTAGAAATTAACATTCGTTCAGGGAAACCAATAACTGATTCCTTATTGAAACTTGTTCCAGAAGCATTTCGAGATCAACCAGAACTTGAAAGCAGAGAGGATATTAAGGCTTTTTATGAATATTCAGCTACTCTCCAAGAAGCCTGGGACGGTCCTGCTCTATTAGTATTTGCAGATGGAAACTATGTTGGAGCGACACTTGATAGGAATGGATTAAGACCTGCTAGATATTCAATTACCAATGATGGTTTTGTGATAATGGGTTCAGAGACAGGGGTAGTGGATATTGAAGAAAACAGAGTTATAGAAAAAGGACGTTTAGGGCCAGGCCAAATGCTCGCAGTAGATCTTTCTCAGAACAAAATTTTAAGAAATTGGGAAGTTAAAGCAGAAGCTGCCAAAAGAAAAAATTATAAAAAACTGATACAAAAAAGAACTGTAACACTCAAAAATAATGAATGGTCCAATACTTGTAATTTAAAAGATTTTGAATTGCTCCAACAGCAAACTGCTTTTGGTTTTTCCTCAGAAGACAATGATCTCATTCTTGATTCAATGGCTTCTCTTTCTAAGGAGCCAACATATTGTATGGGTGACGATATACCATTAGCAGTGCTCTCTTCTAAACCTCATATTTTATACGACTACTTCAAACAAAGATTTGCACAAGTTACTAATCCTCCTATAGATCCTTTAAGAGAAAAATTAGTAATGAGTTTAGAGATGCATTTAGGTGAAAGATGCTCTCCCTTCGAATCTAATGATATTAAGCCTTTTATTCATTTAAAAAGTCCAATTATTAATGAACAAGAATTAATTTCATTAAAAGAATCAGAAATTAAATCGAAAACTATTTCAAGTTTATTTAATATTGAGGAAGGAAATAAAGGATTTGAAGCAAAGTTAGATGATATTTGTAAAGTAAGCGAGAATGCAATAAAAGAAGGCTGCTCTTTAATAATCATTTCTGACAAAGGAGTCAGTTCCAAACAAAGTTTTATTCCTCCTTTATTAGCTGTAGGTGCAATTCATCATTATCTTCTTAAAAAAGAAATAAGATTAAAAGCCTCGCTAATAATTGAAACTGGTCAATGTTGGAGCACGCATCACCTAGCATGTTTAATTGGTTATGGAGTTAGTGCTGTATGCCCTTGGTTAACATTTGAATCTGGAAGACATTGGTTACAACATCCAAAAACTCAAAAGCTTATTGCTACAAAGAAAATCAATCCACTATCAATCAATGACGTTCAGGAAAATATCAAAAAAGCTTTAGAAGATGGATTAAGAAAAATACTTTCAAAAATAGGGATTTCCCTTTTATCTAGTTATCATGGTGCTCAAATATTTGAAGCTGTAGGTCTTGGCTCTGACTTAATTAAAATAGCTTTCGATGGAACAACAAGTCGAATTGCAGGGATCACACTAAAAGAACTTGCAAATGAATCACTCTCAATTCATACCAAAGCCTTTCCAGAAATAGATTTAAAAAAATTAGAGTTTCTAGGATTTGTTCAGTTTAGAAATAATGGCGAATATCACTCTAATAATCCTGAAATGTCAAAGGTTTTACATTCTGCCCTAAAGCAAGGACCAGGATACGATCATTTCGAGACTTATAAAACACTTATTCGAAATAGACCTGTCACTTCATTAAGAGATTTACTGTCAATTAACTCGACAAGAAAAAGTATCCCGATAGATGAGGTTGAAAGTGTTGAATCAATATGTAAAAGGTTTTGTACTGGAGGAATGAGTTTAGGAGCATTATCAAGAGAAGCTCATGAAGTGTTGGCTGTTGCAATGAATAGAATTGGTGGGAAAAGTAATAGCGGGGAAGGAGGAGAAGATCCAGCTCGTTTTAATGTATTGAATGATATTGATGAAAATACTCAATCGGCAATATTACCATCTATAAAAGGCCTAGAAAATGGGGATACTGCTTGCTCAGCTATTAAACAAATAGCCTCTGGAAGATTTGGGGTTACTCCAGAATATCTAAGAAGTGGGAAGCAACTTGAAATAAAAATGGCTCAAGGAGCTAAGCCAGGGGAAGGTGGCCAATTACCAGGACCAAAAGTTGATTCATATATTGCAAAGCTAAGAAACAGCAAACCAGGAGTAGCCTTAATATCTCCACCCCCACATCATGATATTTACTCTATTGAAGACTTGGCTCAGTTAATTCATGACTTGCACCAAGTTCATCCAAGAGCGAAGGTCAGTGTAAAGCTCGTTTCTGAAATTGGGATAGGTACTATCGCTGCTGGAGTTAGCAAAGCGAATGCTGATGTAATACAAATTTCCGGGCATGATGGAGGTACTGGGGCTTCCCCTCTAAGTTCTATTAAACATGCTGGTTTACCGTGGGAATTAGGTGTTGCAGAAGTCCATAAATCCCTTATGGAAAATAATCTTAGAGAGAGAGTACTTTTAAGAACTGATGGCGGACTTAAAACAGGATGGGATGTTGTAATCGCAGCTATTTTAGGTGCGGAAGAATTTGGCTTTGGTTCAGTAGCAATGATTGCTGAAGGCTGCATAATGGCGCGTGTTTGTCATACAAACAAATGTCCTGTGGGTGTAGCTACTCAAAAAGAAGAATTAAGAAAAAGGTTTAAAGGTTTACCTGAAAATGTCGTGAACTTTTTCTTATATATTGCTGAAGAGATAAGACAAATAATGAGTAGCATTGGAGTATCTAGTATGGAGGACTTGATTGGCAATCAGGAATTTCTAACAGCAAGAGATATTAAACTTCCAAAAACTGCAAATATTGATCTTAGTTCTCTAATTAAAAAAGGGACTCAAAATAAAGATAGGTCATGGTTAAAGCATTCTAAGACTGCTCATACTAATGGATATGTATTAGAGGATCAATTTTTGTCTGATAATGAATTCATGAATTCTATTAAGAATCATGGAAAATTAATTAAAGAAATAGAAATCAAGAACACTGACAGAAGTGTATGTGCAAAAATATCAGGCGAAATTGCGGAACTTTATGGAAATAATGGATTTAATGGTGAACTAATTCTCAATTTCAAAGGATACGCAGGACAAAGTTTTGGTGCTTTTTTATTAAAAGGAATGCATATCCAATTAATTGGAGAAGCTAATGATTATGTTTGCAAAGGAATGAATGGAGGTGTACTTACTATTGTTCCTCCCCAAGTAGATGAGAAATCTTCAGAGCAAGTAATATTGGGTAATACCTGTCTTTATGGAGCAACAGGAGGCAAGTTATTTGCTTTAGGTAAATCCGGAGAAAGATTTGCTGTTAGAAATAGTGGAGCTACTGCAGTCACAGAAGGTTCGGGCGACCATTGTTGTGAATATATGACTGGTGGCAAGATAGTAATTTTAGGTTCAACAGGAAGAAATATTGGAGCAGGAATGACTGGTGGAATAGCTTATATACTTGATGAAAATAATGATTTAGAAAATAAAGTGAATAAGGAAATAGTTAGTATCCATAAAATAACTAACCTCAAGCAAGAAGAGATTTTATTAGGAATTCTTAGTGAATATCAAGAAAAAACAAAGAGTCTAAAAGCATCCAAAATAATCAATAATTGGTCTAATTTTAAGGGAATTTTTAAAATAGTTGTTCCTCCAAGCGAAGAAGAAATGCTCGGTATATTAAGTTAATGAATGCCTATTTTTATAAAAACTGAACTCATAAAAAAAGAATACTTAATTCAAAAAGATATAAGAAAGAAAATAATCAATGAACATATCAAATGGATAGAAAATTTAAAGAAAAAAGGAATAAATATCAAAAGTGGGTTTCTGGTGGATGAATTCAAACAATCAGGAGCTGGTGGGTTACTAATTCTTGAAATTGGAACGTATAAAGAAGCCTTAGAAATTATAAAAAAAGATCCGATGATAAAAAATAATATTGTCGAATGGAAATTAAATGAATGGATTAATATTAATCAATAGATAATTTAATTATCTTGGAAACTTTTTCATGAGTTTCTGAATCTCTTCAGCATGATAACTACTACGAGTTAAAGGAGAACTGACAACTTGCATAAACCCTAATTCATTTTCTCCAAATAATTTAAAATAATTAAATTTTGAAGGGGTAACAAATCTTTGAACCTGAAGATGTTTTGGACCTGGAGATAAATATTGACCAATAGTAACTATATCTACATCATTTTTTCTTAAATCCATAAGAAGAGTAAGAACTTCATCATCCTTTTCTCCTAATCCCAACATAAATCCAGATTTAGTATAAACACTTGGGAAATATTCTCTCGTTCTTTTAAGTAACTCTAAAGTTCTTTGATAGTTTCCTTGTGGCCTTACTTTCCTGTACAAAGCTGAGACAGTTTCAATATTATGATTTAAAACATTTGGTCTAGAATCTAAAATCTTTTCAAGTGCTGACCAATTGCCACATAAATCTGGAATTAATAATTCAATAGTTGTTTCAGGGGATTTTTTTCTAACTTCCGAAACACATTTATAAAACTGCGAAGCTCCACCATCATCTAAATCATCTCTATTAACAGAGGTAATCACAACATGTTTAAGTTTCATTCTAAAAACAGCCTCTGCTAAACGATCTGGTTCTGTTGGGTCTAAATCTCTCTTAGATCTATCAAAATCAATATCGCAATATGGACATGCTCTCGTGCAGCCTGGGCCCATAATTAAAAAAGTTGCAGTTCCACTAGCAAAACATTCGCCAATATTGGGACAACTTGCTTCTTGACATACAGTGTTTAATTTTAAATCACTCAACAAATTGGCAGTATTACCTATTCTCTCAACTTGAGGTGCTTTTACTCTTAACCAGTCAGGCTTCGTAACTGCATTTTTGGAAATATTAGTCAAATTAATTATTTCAATCCAATCATCTCTAATTTTAATCAAAATAATTTAACTTTACTATTTTTATTTACTTCACTAAAGAGATTAAATTTCTAATTAAATCTAGAAGAAATTTAAAAATTACTTTTAGAAAAAAATTTGGCATTTTTTTAAACAGTTTCCCACAAAAACTAGTTACGCAATAAGCAAAACGTTCTAATAACATAAACTAGTACAATATTCAGAACGTTCTTTTAACTACAGTTATAAAACAATATTATCTATTTCTTAATAAGTTAAAACCTTTTTTTTATTACAAAATAATGTTCTATAAAGTGTTTTTTTCTAAAGTATTTGATACAGTTAAAAATATATGTATTAAAACGTTGACTATTAAATTTAAAAGAAAACGTTTTCTTTTATCTGAAAAAAATAAGAAATCCAAAACTATTGGATATGCAAGAGCTATAGATAGTGAATTTGATTACTTAAAAGAACAAATAAAATGCTTAAAAAATGAGGGTTGCAGCTTAATATTTTCTGAAATCGTAAGTTTAGATGAAGAAATAAAACCCGAACTTAGAAAAGCTCTAAATTATTTATCAAAAGGAGATGAATTAGTAGTTACAAAACTAGATCGGGCATTTTCTAACAGGAATGAATGTATAAAAACAATTCATAAACTCTTGAATAATGATGTTAGGTTGAGAACTTTATCTGGTTTTTTATCTCCCAAACATTCATCAGATATATCTTTGTCAGTCTTTAATATTTTATATGAGTTAGATAATTTAGATAATGAGTGTTTGGGAGAGAGGAAAAAAGAACTTATTTCGCAAAGAAGATTAAATGGAAATAATTTAGGTGGAAGACCGAAAATTAGTCCTTTAAAAGAATCATTAGTGATGAGGTTACGTAATGAGGGTTGCTCATATCGATCAATCAGAACTCAAACTGGAATTGCTTTATCAACAATTAGAAGAATAATTTTAGATGGAGAAGCTAGCTGATATGAATAAAAAAGAACTTGAAAACCTGATTAAAGAAAACCTTAAAGATACTGCATTACGCATTCATGAATTAGATAATAAAGATAGAAATAGTTTAATAGCTGAATATAAAGAATGGATTCTGAATGACTTGGATTTTGATGAGGTTATGATGTTACCTTACGAAGCCTATACAAATAAATTAGATAGAGATTTCTTAGATGATTTAAATTAATATCAAACAAAATTATTATTATATTTGTACACAGCCTTTGCTATTTCGGGAAATAAGGTCTCATCTTTGAAGTATTTTTCTCCATTACCAAAAACAACTAATAAAGTCTGTACTGAGTCGTTATTAACCCACCAAGCAGCATCATGTCTAGCTTGTGACATTAGACCTGCTTTACTCCAGAAATTAATATTCTCAGGTAATCCCTCTCCTAAAAAACCATCTACTTGATTAAGAGGATCATTATTAAGAACATTCTTATTTAAATTTCTTTTTAAAAAACTTCTTAAATTTAAATTATCTTTTTGATAATCAATCTTTATCATTATCTCCTCCAAAATCCTTGCAGTAGCATCAGTTGTCATCATATTTCTATTGCTGTTTTCGATTCCGTAAAATTCTTTTTCTCGACCAAATGGTCCATCATCCCAAGTTTTTTGGCAGCAATTTATTTCATTTAATTCATTCCAATTAAGCTCTTGTAACCAATCATTGATTATTGATCTTTGAAATTTCCAATTCTCCCAAAGATCTCCTTCTATAGATGGACCGCTTGTAGTCCCAGTGATAATATCGATTAAAAAGCTTGTTGCATCATTACTTGAGTAAAAAAGCATTTTATTGACTGCATCACTTATTTCTTGGGTTAATAATATTTTCTTTGTATCAATCCATGAGTATGCAGCAAGGCCATAAATTAGCTTTACGATGCTTGCAGGATAAATGAGTTTTCTATTGTTGATTCCAAATCCAAAACCTTTATTTATATGATTGCTTTCACTTTTATAATTGATCCAAGTTATTGCGATATCATTCCTTAAATTTTCTATATTGTTGGAGCAAACTCTGTCTAAAATACCATTTAAGGCTAAACCCATTTCTTCTTGTAAATAATAAAAAGACATTTTATGAAAGAACATATAGACCCTATCTCACTATTTAAGCAAACAAATTTTTCAAGCACTATTTGGTGGAAAGTAAAAATTAATATTTCTGGATATCAAAATGAAACTGAAAATAATTTAGTAACGGAAATAGTCAAAAATAGAATTTTTAGACTTATTTACCCAAGTCTTTATCAAAGTAAATATAAATTATCCAGGATATTGGTTCAATTTTATGAAGATGGTTATGTCTGCTGGATTGATTTAGATAAATTATCTATTGAGAAATTTGATTTTAAAAACAGTTTTGTCGAATCTGATCAAATATCAATACAAGCAAAAATTCCATTGATTCTTAATTGGATCAAAGATCGATCTAAGGTAAAAAATATATATCTTTGGGGTGGTACTTCAGGTCCTAATTTTGACTGTTCTGGGTTAATTCAAACGGCCTTTTTAAATCATGAAATTTATATACCTAGAGACTCTTATCAAATTAAAAGTTTTTGTAAGCATCTTTTCAATTTCAAAGAAAATAATAAATCACTTAAAAAAGGAGATATTTTATTTTTTGGAAATAAAAATAAATGTGATCATGTTGGTATTTATAAAGGAGAGGGACTTTATTTCCATTGTTCAGGTATAGATTACGGAAGAAATGGTATAGGAATAGACACTTTAAAAGACACTAACGATAAAATTTCTCTACATTATCAATCAAAACTTATTTCTGCAGGAAGAGTAACCAGATCATATGGATGGAATAAAACTATTAGATAAATTTTTTATATAAAGTTTTTATTTTATTATTTTAAAAATATTTGGATGTGAAGTTAACCTGCAGTCCAAATATTTTTAATAATTGGCATAATGGTATCTAAGTGAAGAGTACCCACAAGAAGCCACGCAAATACGGCTCCACCGCAACCTCCTAACCAAAATCCACTTGTAAAATCAGCCCAACCTGTTCTAGTAAACAAGTCTGCAGGTGGGTTATATACAGTAGCGTCTGGAGGCTGAACATTGGGGGCCTTACCTGGTGCATTATAAAGAACTAAAAGTGCTGTCATTATGTGAACTGCTCCAATAGCTGCCAGAAGTCCTGCAGTTATTGCGAACTCAGAATTTCTTAGTGGACCTGTCATTGTAAATGGTCCATATAGCAGATAACCAAATGCTGCCCCTGTCTCTAAACCTCTAAAGTTTGGAGAAATTCCTTCCCTATAAAAAGGTAAGTTGTTAATAAAAGCTTTTGTAAAATAACCACTATTGACTGGAGTGGCTAAATTTCCAACACATGGATCAGAAACTGTTTTAACCGCCCATTGGTTTGCCACACCAATGTCATCAGGCTGTATAGAGTTATCTATATATTTATCATCAAATTTAATAGAATTTGTTGATTCTGAGAATGATTTTTGAAAGTCGCTCATTTGTTTTGATAGTTATTTTTGAGTTAATTTAATCAGTTGCAGTAATTAATCTTCCTATCAGTACGATAAATACTGCAGGCATAGCTATCCCAATTAATGGAACAAAGATAGGTGGGAGCAGATTTGCTAAATCAGATGGCATAAATCTTTAAACATCTTTAAACACTCTAATATTTATCGGAGAAATAGTGTTAATTTTATTACTTGATGATATAAAAATTATTAACTTTATATATGCTCAATTTTCTCTCTATAGTTCTCATCATTTTAATAATATTTATTTTCTTAATTTTCAAGAGAAAATATATATTTAATGTTTTTAATAAAAAGAAATTTTATCCATTAAAAGGAATGGATAATGAAAATAATATAATTACCTCTTCATCAAAAAAATATAATAATTATCAAAATAGTTCTAATAAGTACTCAGAGTTTTATAAAAGAAAACTAAGAAAAAAAATGAATAACCTATTTAATAGTTCAGCAGAAGATAAATTGAAAGCCTTAAATTTAGCAGAAGAATTAGCCGATAAAACTACATTGCCCATACTCAGACGAGGTTTAAAAGATATGGATCCAGAAATAGTTGAACGTTCAGCTGATCTTATTAGAAAGTTTAAGTAGAGATTTTGTCATTGGAAGTACTTTGAATTTTCCTAACTCTGTAAATTGGCCTATTTTGACTCTCGTGATAAGTTCTAATTAACAATTCACCTAATAATCCAAAACTAAATAATTGAACTCCCGCAATTCCCAATATCAAAGCAAACATTAACATCGGTCTATTGCCAATATCATTTCCTAGGAGTTTGATAATAAATAAGTAAGATGTCATTCCAAAACTTAGTAAAATACTTATGATCCCCATAAAACCGAATCCATACATAGGTCTTGTTAAAAATTTAGTCATAAACCAAACAGTAAGTAAATCCATTAAAACCCTAAAAGTTCTATCAATCCCATATTTACTAGAACCGTATTTGCGACTTCGATGATTAACTTTGATTTCTTTAATTTTAGCTCCCTCTATATTTGCTAAAACAGGTAAAAACCTATGAAGTTCTCCGTATAGTTTAATGTCGTTTAAAATCTCTTTTTTAAAAGCTTTTAATGAACAACCATAATCGTGCAATTTAAGGCCAGTAACATTAGCTATCAATTTATTAGCAATTTTTGATGGTATACGCCTATTAATTAATTTATCTTTTCGTTCATATCTCCATCCACAAATCAAATCATAACCTTCATTTATATGTGAAATTAATTTTGGAATATCATTAGGATCATTTTGTAAGTCTCCATCTAAAGTAATAACAATTTCGCCCTTAGAATTATCAAAACCTGCAGACATTGCCGCAGTTTGTCCGTAATTCTTTCGAAGTGAAATAACTGATAATTCCTTAATTTTTACAGTTAATTCATCCAATACTGTTGAAGTATTATCATTCGAGCCGTCATTAACTATTATTAATTCACAATTTAATTTATTATTTTGCATGACATTTAAAACTTCATCTAATAAATATCCAATACTCTCACTTTCATTAAAAACAGGAATAATTATAGAAATTAACTGATTAGGATTTGTCACATGAATAGCGATTAATAATCTTATAATTTTAACTTAAACTAGAACAATTAAAATAAACAAAAAAAATCACCACATAAGTGGTGATTCAAATTATTTGATAAAACTTTATCCAAACTTACCTGAAGTAGATGCTATTACAAATGCTCCAAAAGTAAGGATGTTTCCAATTGTGAAATGAGCTAATCCAACTAGTCTCGCTTGAACAATTGAAAGTGCAACTGGTTTATCTCTCCAACCTACAAGGTTAGCAATTGGAGTACGCTGATGAGCCCAAACTAATGTCTCAATTAATTCTTGCCAGTATCCTCTCCATGATATCAAGAACATGAATCCAGTCGCCCATACAAGATGGCCGAATAAAAACATCCAAGCCCAGACAGAAAGTGAATTCACACCGAAAGGATTGTAACCATTAATTAGCTGAGCAGAGTTTAACCAAAGATAATCTCTAAACCAACCCATTAAATAAGTCCCAGACTCGTTAAATTGAGCTACATTACCTTGCCATATGGCTAAATGTTTCCAATGCCAGTAGAAAGTTACCCATGCTATCAAGTTCAAAGCCCAGAACATTGCAAGATACATAGCATCCCATGATGAGCTATCGCATGTACCTCCACGACCAGGTCCATCACAAGGGAATGCATAACCCAAATCTTTCTTATCAGGAATTAGTTTTGTTCCTCTAGCATCTAAAGCTCCTTTAATAAGAATTAGTGCAGTTGTATGAAGTCCAAGAGCAATCGCGTGATGTACTAAGAAATCTGCAGGGCCTATTGGAAGAAAAGCACTTAATGCATCTTGTCTATTAATTAAATCCATCCAGTAATGATTTCCTGGCAAAGAGTTCGCCGCCACACTAGCTGCACTAGTCGGATCCGAAAGAAGTGCATTGAATCCATACATCATCTTTCCTTGAGCTGCCTGTACAAACTGAGCGAATACCGGTTCAATCAAAATTTGTTTTTCAGGATTTCCAAAAGCTACAACAACATCATTATGAACATATATTCCTAATGTATGAAAACCTAGAATCATAGTCACCCAGCTTAAATGACTGATAAGAGCTTCTTTTGTACCTAATACTCGAGCTAATACATTATCTTTATTAAGTTCAGGATCGTAATCTCTGACAAAGAATATTGCTCCATGAGCAAAAGCACCAACCATTAAAAACATAGCTATGTATTGATGATGGGTATATAAAGCTGACTGAGTCGTATAATCTCTTGCAATAAAAGCATACGAAGGAAGAGCTCCCATATGTTGAGCTACTAATGAAGTGGCTACACCAAGAGCAGCCAAGGCTAAACCAAGTTGAAAGTGTAGAGAATTAGTAACAGTTTCATAAATACCATCATGATTAATTCCAAAACTACCTTTATGAGGATCAAGAGGATGTCTTGTATTATGTGCTTCTGTGATTTCTTTTAAACTATGTCCAATACCGAACGTATTTCTATACATATGTCCAGCAATTATAAATACAGTTCCTATTGCAATATGATGATGAGCTATATCAGTTAACCATAATGCTTCACTTTGAGGATGGAGTCCCCCTAAAAAAGTAAATATTGCTGTACCAGCACCTTCTGTTGTTCCAAATACTTGCTCTAATGCATCTGGATTCTGAGCATATGCTCCCCAGTTAAGTGTAAAGAAAGGAGCTAAACCTGCTGGGTGAGGCAGAACTGTTAACCAATTATCCCAGCCAACATGAATACCTCTAGACTCAGGAATTGCAACGTGAACTAAGTGTCCTGTCCAAGCAATACTACTAAATCCAAATAAAACAGCAAGATGATGATTTAATCTAGATTCATTATTTTTAAACCATGCAAGTGACGGTCTGAATTTTGGCTGTAAATGTAACCATCCAGCAAATAAAGTCCAACAGGCCAAAATACTCATAAAGATGGAGGCCTGGAACAGTTGCTCATTGGTTCTCATTCCAATTGTGTACCACCAATGATACAAGCCTGAATAAGCTATATTTACAGGTCCACTGGCCCCTGCCTGTGTCATTGCTTCCGTAATACCTGATCCAAAATGAGGATCCCAAATAGCATGAGCTATTGGACGAACATGAGTAGGGTCAAGTACAAATTGCTCAAAGTTACCTTGCCAAGCGATATGAAAAAGATTACCGGCTACCCAAAGGGCAATTATTGCTAAATGTCCGAAATGTGTAGAAAATAACTTCTGATAAAGCTTTTCTTCGGTCATACCATCATGACTCTCAAAGTCATGAGCTGTAGCTATGCCGTACCATATTCGGCGGGTTGTTGGGTCCTGAGCTAGACCCTGGTTAAATGCTGGAAATTTTGTTGCCATTGAATTAAAAAGGAAAAGTTCAGGTTATTTAGCCAATCCCGAAAAGGCGAGCATGGAAGAATGCCCAAGTAGTAGCTATGCCGCCCACTAAGAAGTGAGTTACACCAACTGCACGACCTTGAGTAATTGAAAGTGCTCTTGGTTGAATTGTTGGAGCAACTTTCAATTTATTATGTGCCCAAACAATTGATTCAAATAGTTCTTGCCAGTAACCTCTTCCACTGAATAGGAACATTAAACTAAATGCCCAAATAAAGTGAGCACCTAAGAACATTAAGCCATACATACTTATTGCTTGACCATAACTTGTCAATACTTGTGCTGCTTGAGCCCATAAAAAGTCTCGTAACCAACCGTTTATAGTTATTGCACTTTGTGCAAAATTACCTCCTGTTAGCCCCCAAACATCACTTTGCATTTTCCAAGAAAAATGGAAAATAACAATTGATAGACAGTTATACATCCAGAAAAGTGCTAAGAAAACATGGTCCCAAGAAGAAACTTGACATGTACCTCCTCTACCAGGGCCATCACATGGGAATCTAAATCCTAGTGATGCTTTATCAGGGATTAATCTTGAGCTTCTTGCATAAAGGACACCTTTAAGAAGAATCAAAACTGTTACATGTATTTGGAATGCATGTATGTGGTGAATCATCAAATCAGCTGTCCCCAGAGGAATTGGGGCAATCGCAACCTTTCCACCTACTTCAACTAAACTTCCGTTAAATACTTCACTTATAGCTTTATGAGGTAAGGCTTCTGCTGTACCTGCCAATATTGAAGTACCAACAGCTGAAGCTTGAATGCTTTGAACCCATTGAGCAAATATTGGTTGAAGCTGAATTGCAGAATCACTAAACATATCTTGAGGTCTTCCTAAAGCTCTCATTGTGTCGTTATGAATATAGAGTCCAAAACTATGGAAGCCTAACCACATACAAACCCAATTAAGGTGACTTATTAACGCATCTCTAGCTTTTAAAATCCTATCTAGAACATTATCTATATGTTTCGCTGGATCGTAATCTCTTACCATCGCTATACCTGCATGAGCTCCAGCTCCAACAATAAATAATCCACCTATCCACATATGATGAGTAAACAAACCAAGTACAGTCATGTAATCAGTCGCAATGTATGGATACGGAGGCATCGCATACATATGATGAGAGATCAAGATACTAAGAGAACCGAGCATTGCTAAGTTGACAGAAAGCTGTGCATGTCTACTTTCAGCCATAAAATCAAAAAGGCCTTGGTGTCCCTTAGGTGCTGGGAAAAGAATAGGATCTCCTTGCTGTGAATCTAATATTTCTTTCATACTATGACCAATTCCATAGTTAGTCCTGTACATATGACCAGCAATTATAAATAAAACAGCAATTGCAACATGATGATGTGCAATATCAGTCATCCATAAACTTCCTGTTACTGGATTAAGTCCTCCCTTGAAAGTTAAGAAATCTGAAAAAGCAAACCAGTTTAAACTGAAGAAATTACCTGTCCCGCTTGCAAGTCCTGGAAATATTTGACCGACAATTTGAGGATCACACAATTGATGAGGCATTGGCATGTCAGCAATTGTCGCTATCTCTTTACCGTTAATAAGTAGTGGGCTACCAGCATCAATAGCATCTAAAAGAGCTGCTGTAGGAGCACCAATATGAATAACATGACCCGCCCAAGCTAAAGAACCAAGTCCTAAAAGACCTGCGAGATGATGATTCATCATAGACTCAACATCTTGGAACCATTCCATTTTTGGAGCAGCTTTGTGATAGTGGAAGATACCTGCATGAAGCATTAGTGCAGCCATTACTACTGCCCCAATAGCTAGTGCCATCAATTCACTTTCATTTGTAATTCCCCAAGCTCGCCACATGTGGAATATTCCAGAACTTATTTGTATCCCGTTGTAGTTAGCACCTAAATCACCATTAAGCATCTCTTGCCCAACTATTGCCCAAACTTGTTGAGCTCCAGGTTTTACATGGGTAGGATCAGCTAGCCATCCTGAATAATTTGAGAATCTTGCTCCATGGAAAAATGCAGCGCTCATCCATATAAAAATGACAGCAAGGTGTCCGAAATGAGCTGAGAAAATTTTTCTTGTAGCTTCTTCAGCATCTCCTGTATGTATATCAAAATCATGGGCATCTGCATGCAAATTCCAAATCCAAGTTGTTGTTTTTGGACCTTTGGATAATTTACTAGACCAGAAACCTGGTTTATCTAATTTGGCAAAATCAATAGGTCTAGGATCAGCCTTGACGGGTGATTCCAAAATCTTTTTGTCTTTTTCTCCACTTTCTGGTGGGCTAATGGTCATCTAGCACCTCTAAATAATTGGCCCTTAAGTAGATTTATCACACCTATAAGCCTACTTATTAATAGTAGACTTTCTAGGAACGAGCGAATCAAAACTTAAGATTTTCGTTACCAAAAATAATAGGCTAAAGATTCTTTGATCATGCAGGAAAGTAACAAATGTTTCATTGATTGTTACTTTTCAGTATTTCTATTAAATCCCCTTATATGAGAAGGTTCTAAGTATATTTACTCATTTAAATTGAAGAAATCTTAAATTTCTTTTTATATTTCGTTTTTATTTTTTTTGATTGCAGCGAAGAGATATAGTTTTAAATTGATATTAAAGAGAACTTCTTAAATTGAAAGGTATTGCAATAGGTTTTTCTGATACTTCAAAAGAGATTTTAAAAAGACTAAAAAAAACTGAATTTATCAATGAGATTTTCATAGGAAGCTCATCCCCTAAAGATAAAAAGATAAAAGACTCAGTTAAGTTTGTGAAACCTAGTCAAATTCTGAGAGAAAAGTGGGAAAAATTGGAGTTGATTGTCTTTGTCGGCTCAGTTGGCGCTTCTATAAGACTTATTAATTCTTTATTATCTTCCAAAGATAAAGATCCTGGAGTAATTGTTATTGATAAAAAAGGATCAAAAATTATCCCTATAATTGGAGCACATCAATCAAATATCCAAAATATTGCATTTCAAATATGCAATTTATTCGATAGTGAAATAATCGAGACTAATAATTCAATTGATCAGAATTACTTAAATATTGACTCATTTGGAAATCAATGGGGATGGAAAAGATCTGGAGATATAAAGGACTGGTCAAAATTAGTAATCAAGCAATCTAATAAAAAAGAGATTTTTTGTAGCCAATTATCAGGCATCAATTTATGGAAAACTTCTGAAGCAGGAAATACTATTACTCAATTATCAGACAAAGATTATGAGCAAAAGAAATCAATTTTTCATATATCTATATTCGATAATCATAAAAATACTTGGCATCCTCCAACTTTATGGATCGGTTTAGGTTGTGAGCGAAATACTAGCAAAGAATTAATTGAAGACTCTTTACAAAGTTTTTTAGCTACTAATAATTTGTCTCCATTATCAATAGCAGGTTTTGCAACTATTGATTTAAAGAAAGATGAGAAGGCAATTTTAGAGATCTCAAAAGAAAAAAATTTACCTATAAAATTTTTTACATCTGAAGAGCTCTCTTCAATCAATACCCCAAACCCATCGAATGTAGTACTAAATGAAATTGGTACACCTTCAGTTGCTGAGGCAGCTTGCATGATCGCTGCAGGACAAGGTTCAAAACTATTGAAAGAAAAGAAAGTTTTTAAAAGTATCGATTCTTCAAAAAGTACGTTTGGCGCAGTAACTATTGCAGTCTCTGAATCTAAAAATCAATATTCACCATTAACTGGTGAAATTCATGTTATCGGTAGTGGGCCAGGAGATATTTCCTATTTAACAAATGATGCTAGAAAAGCTTTATCAAAATGTTCTATTTGGATTGGATACAAAATGTATTTGGATCTAATTAAACCTCTTAAAAGAAAAGACCAAGTAATGATTGAAAGCAATCTTACTGAAGAGAAAGAGAGATGTGAGAAAGCTATAAAACTTGCTGAAGAGGGAATAAAAGTAGCACTAATATCTTCTGGTGATGCAGGCTTTTATGGGATGGCTGGCCTACTTTTAGAATTAATTCAAAAAGTTCATAAAGATTTTAGACCTTCATTTGAAGTACATCCAGGAATAAGTAGCATGCAGTTGGCTGCAGCAATTGGTGGAGCCCCATTGATGAATGACTTCTGTTCAATCAGCTTGAGTGATAAGTTAACCCCTTGGGAAACTATAGAAAAAAGAATTGCAGGTGCTTTATTAGGAGACTTTGTAATTGCCATTTTCAATCCACAATCACTTGAAAGAAATTGGCAATTGAAAAGAGCTATAGAATTATGCTTAGGATATAGATCAGGAAATACTCCAGTCTTAGTAGGAAGACAAGTAGGAAGGGAAAATCAATCCAAGAGCTTTTTTAGTTTAGATAGTATGCCTTTACAGGATATAGATATGCTATCAATAATAATCATTGGTAATTCTAAAACTACTTTGGTTGATGAAATATTTTTAACTCCGAGAGGATATTTAAAAAAGTAATTTGAAACTCCATCTTATATTGATCATTAAATATTTTGTTTTTGCTTTTTTTACAAGAGAATATTAATGTTTAATAAAATAGTTTTGAGATTAATTCCTTGAATAATATTGGTGTAATTTTATTTGATATAGATGGTGTTATCCGAAGCGTAGAAAATAGTTATAGACTTTCACTAAAAAAAACAGTTAACCGATTTTGCGGATGGGAACCTAGTTATCGAGATATAGATAATGCAAAAAACGAAGGTATCTGGAATAACGATTGGGATTTAAGTTTAGAACTTATAAAGAGACATATTAAAAGCAAGAATCTGAAACTTAAACCACCTCAAAGAGAAGCCATAATTGGATGTTTTGAAGACTACTACTTTGGTGGGAATCCAACTAAAGATAGTAATGACTGGTCAGGTTTTATAAGAAATGAGGAATTATTAGTGGAAAAAGAATTTTTTACCTTATTAAGTGTTAACAGGATTACTTGGGGATTTGTTAGTGGAGCCGAATCTGCATCTGCAAAATTTGTTTTAGAAAAGAGACTTAAATTAGAATCTCCCCCTTTAATAGCAATGGGTGATGCTCCTGATAAGCCAGATCCTCAAGGTTTTCTTTACTTGGCAAGTAAACTTTGTGAAAGAAATCTAGGTAATGAAAATATACCCATTGCATATGTCGGTGACACAATTGCTGATATCAATACTGTTTTAAATGCAAAAAAAAGAATTCCAGGTCAAAAATTTATAAGCATTGGAGTAGCTCCTCCACATCTCCATTTAGAATCTAGGATAAAAGAACGCATTGCATATGAGTCAAAACTTAGAGAGGCAGGAGCTGATTTAATTTTAAAAACAGTAAATGATCTGAAAAATATAGATATTAATTTTTTTAAAAAATACCAAGAATAAAAATAATTCTTTTAAATAAATTACGGAGAGGGAGGGATTCGAACCCTCGACAAAAGTTACCTCCTGTAACTCCTTAGCAGGGAGCCGCTTTCAACCACTCAGCCACCTCTCCAGTTCTTTTACATTATCAATTTTTGTGCAAACATTCAAAATTATTTATTTAATCGAAATGTCTAATCAACTTGGACTCTTGGTAATCTATTTTTAAAAGAGCAAAGAATTTCCCAAGGAATGCTATTACATTTATCTGCCCAGTCAATCGGAGAAATTGATTTATCTCCTTCAGATCCTAGTAATATCAGGGTACTACCAACTTCAATATCATTTGAGTCTGTAATATCTACCATCATTTGATCCATTGTTATGGATCCAACTTGAGAATAAAGTTTTTTATTATGAATCAAACTTATTTTGCCAGATAAATTTCTAATGATTCCATCAGCATAACCAATACTTAAAACCGCTAACTTTGTTTTTCTATCACTAACAAATTTATTTCCGTAACTGACTCCGATACCTTTTTCAATAGTTCGAACAAAAGTCACTTTAGCCTTTAAAAATAAAGCAGGTTTAAGAAATAAAGTTTCATTTATATTTACTAATGGATCATAGCCATACATGGAAAGGCCAACGCGTACCATATCAAAATGAAAATCCTTGCCAAGAATCATGCCAGCAGAATTAGCAAGATGGATCTTAATATTTTGTGTATTATCAATATCAATAATTTTCAATAATTCTTGAAATTTTTCTTTTTGTAATTGAGTGCTACTTTTGGGATTCAAAGCATTCTTTTCATCTGCGCAAGCGAGATGACTATATATTCCCTTAACAGCAATATTTTCAAGTGATTTAATATTATTAAATTGTTGAACAAACTGATCACATTCAAATCCTAATCTTGACATCCCAGTATCAACTTTTAGATGCAAAGAGAATTTGAAATTATTACTCTTTCCAATGTTATTACAAATCAAACACTCTCTAAAAGTACTAACAGTTGGCATCAAATCATTTCTAAAACATATTAATAAATCTTTTTTCGTATAAAGATTACCAAGTACAAGAATTGGGGCATTTATCCCAAAAGAACGAAGCTTTATACCCTCCTTTAAGGTTGCTACTCCTAATTGAGAAGCGCCACCTTTAATCGCATTTTCAGATACAACTTTTGCATCATGTCCATATCCATCAGCCTTAACAACTGCCATAAATTCACAATTATTTTTTAATTTTGATCTTAATTGCCTTACGTTTGCCTCTATTGCTTTACCACTGACTTCTATCCAAGCTCTTTGAGTTGGATCTATTTCTCCTTCAAAACTTGGAAGAGTATCAAAATTAATTTTTCGATTATTCAAAGAAGTTCAATTAATGATTAAGCGATTATATGCGCTTATTTAAATATACCGCTAGCATGACATGTAAATTGATATTTGGCATGGGCCAGACTCTTGTTTTAAATGCATCTTATGAACCTTTAAACATTACTTCTTGGCGAAGAGCTGTAATTTTAATGATCAAAGGTAAAGCTGAAAGTTTAGAAGAAGATCAATCATATGCTATACATTCTGGACAAAACCTTCCTACTGTCATTAGGCTTCGCTACTACGTTAAAGTTCCCTTCAGAGAGGTCGCACTTACAAGAAAAAATATACTTCTTAGAGACAATAATTCATGTCAATACTGTAACCACAGAGGTAGTGATTTATCGATAGATCATGTTTTACCAAGAAGCAGAGGTGGACCTGACAACTGGGAAAATGTAACAACTGCATGCCTTAGATGTAATGTTCAAAAAGGTAATAAAACCCCCGAAGAAGCAAATATGCCTTTAAAACGAAAGCCATATCGTCCATTAAGTAATCTAAATTTTGAAGCCACAAGGCAAATAGACTCTGGAAAACATAAAGAATGGAGTAAATATGTGATTGGGTTAGCTGCTTAAAATTAATTAATTTTCATTCTCATTAAAATCTTCTAACATCATTTTTTGTTCTTGTGCTAAACAAGCATCAATAACATCATCTAATTGTCCTGCCAGAATCGGCTCTAATGCAAAATTGGATCCCAACCTATGATCAGTTGTTCTATTATCTTTAAAATTATAAGTTCTAATTTTTTCGCTTCTATCTCCACTTCCAACTTGCATTAGCCTTTGTGACCTTTCCTTAGCATTAGCTTCTTTTAATTGAATCTCATATAACTTAGCTCTTAGAATTTCCATAGCTCGCTCACGATTTTGTAGCTGAGATCTTTCTTGTGTACAAAATACTCTGATACCTGTCGGCTTATGAATTAGATCAATAGCAGTCTCTACCTTATTAACATTTTGACCACCAGCACCACCTGATCTAGCTGTACCAATTTCTATCTCAGTTGGATCAATCTTAACTTCTACTGGATCAGCCTCCGGCATAACCGCAACTGTTGCAGTAGAAGTATGAACTCTGCCTTGAGATTCAGTTGCTGGGACTCTTTGAACTCTATGAACACCTGCCTCAAATTTCAATTGACTATAAACAGAATCTCCTTTTACAGAAATAACTAATTCTTTAAATCCTCCCATATCTGATTCAGAAGCACTAATAGGTTTTACTGTCCAACCAATCTTTTGTCCATATCTTTCATACATTCTTGCTAGATCACCGGCCCAAATACAAGCTTCATTTCCTCCTGCTCCAGCTCTAATTTCCAACATTACACTTCTTTCATCTCGTGGATCTTTGGGTAATAAAGCAATTGTTAATTTTTCAATAAGTTGATTCTTAAGATCTTCTAGACTGAATAATTCTTCATTGATCAATGATTCCATATCTTTATCATTTCTACTCTCTTTAAGCAATTGTTTGGAGTCACCAATTTCTTTATCAGTATCAAGCAATTGATTAAAATCTAGAACCAAAGGTTCCAGCTTGGCTCTTTCTCTTGCTATTGATTCTAGTTTTTTAGGGTTATTTGCAATATCGGGATCAGCCAACTGCATTTCCAAATTGCCAAAACTTTCTGCAGCATTTTTCAATCTTGCAATTAATGTTGTATATTCCAATTGAAAATTTGCTTAATTTTTGATTAGTAAATTTTTATTTATCTGATTTTTTAGATTCTTTTGTTTCTTTTGAAGTGGCTGAATCGGCTGAACCCATTCCATATTTCTTCATAAACCTATCAACTCTACCTTCAGTATCCAGAATTTTTTGTGTCCCAGTAAAGAAAGGATGATTCCCACTCCAAACATCAACATGTAATTCAGGCTTAGTTGAACCTGTAGTCATTACGACTTCTCCATTACAAATAACTTTTGCATCTGGATACCATTTAGGATGAATTTCTGATTTAGGCATAATAAAATGTTTTTAACGTTTAGAGAATTGACCAGCTTTCCGAGCTTTTTTAAGACCATATTTTTTTCTTTCTTTTGATCTAGGGTCTCTACTAAGGTGGCCTTCTGTTTTTAAAGGCTTCCTATTGTCAGGAGACAAACCACAAAGAGCTCTAGCTGCTCCTTGCTTGATTGCATCTGCCTGCCCTGTTAAACCACCACCAAAAACATTTACAAAAATATCGTATGAATTTTCAAGGCCTAAAGTTAGCAAAGGAGCTTTAACTGAATTTAAGTGTGTTGGGTTAAAGTTTAAGTAATCATCACCCGATCGACCATTTATTTTGATTTGTCCATTGCCGGGAATTAAACGAACTCTTGCTACAGAAGTTTTTCTTCTTCCAGTACCCCAATAAACTGCTTTGTTTTTTATTTGACTATTCATTAGTAAAGCTTAACTATTTAATAATACAGGATTTTGTGCAGTATGAGGATGATCAGAACCTTTATAAACTTTTAATTTCTTGAATTGCTGTCTTCCCAATGAATTATGAGGAAGCATTCCTTTAACAGCCTGCTCAATTATTCTCTCAGGAATTCTTTCTTGAAGCGATTCAAATTTTTCAACTTTCATTCCTCCTGGTCTACCAGAATGCCTTCTGTATAATTTCTGTGATGCTTTTTTACCTGTTACCTCTACTTTTTCGGCATTAACGACAATAACAAAATCACCTGTGTCTAAATGAGGGGTAAATGTTGGTTTGTTCTTTCCTCTTAGAACGGCAGCTATTTCTGTAGAAAGCCTGCCAAGTGTCTTATCTTTAGCATCAACTAAAAACCAATTTCTTTTGATAGTTTCTATAGAGGGAGTAATAGTTTTATTCATTTATAAATTTTTCTTGAATAAATTTTAATCAGTTATAAATTCTACCTTATTGAAGGAGGAATAAACAATTATTTTGATTATCTAAATATATTATTTTAGTTTATAAAATCTTCCAATCTAGGAGTAACCTCTAATTACAAATTTCGGGAAAAGATCATTTTTATTAATTCTTTTAAAAATATTTTCTTCGTATATAGAATTGACAAAACATAACCCTTTGGCTGGAGCTGACTCTCGAACATCATGTTTCTTTTTTAAAACCCATCTATCTTTAAAAATATCTGGTGTTATTTTATTTTCTCCTACTAAAACAAGTTGACCCACTATTGAACGTACCATTCCATAAAGAAATCCTGTAGCTTTTATATCTATCAATATCAAATCCTCAGTCCTCTCCAATTTTATATTTTTTATTGTTGTTATAGAAGTTGATCTATTACTTCCACTCTTTTGAAAAGCAAAAAAATCATGCTCTCCAATCATTCCATCTAGGGCAATTGACATTGAAAACTCATCAAGATATTTCTGGTATCTATGCCATGACCACTTATTTAAAAACAAATTAGGTATCTTACTATTATTAATTACGTATCGATAATGTCTATAAACTGCAGAATAGCAAGCATGCCAACTATTTTTTACTTCTACTGATTCTAAGATCCTAATTGAATGAGGTAATCTACTATTTAGTACATCTGCATAACGATCAATTGGTATTACGAAATCAATATCAAAATGAATTACTTGACCAGAAGCATGAACTCCAGCGTCTGTTCTTCCTGAAGCAAATGTTTTTATAATTTGATTTGATATTTTAAATAGGCAATTTTCTATTGTCTCTTGAACACTTATTGCATTTTTCTGTCTTTGCCAACCTGAAAAATAAGATCCATCATATTGGATAACTAAAGCTACTCTTTTCAAAAGTTATTTTATATTTTCAAGTTTTATTTTTCTATCTTCAAACTAGTTCAATGATAGCCATTTGGGCATTATCACCCTTTCTAGCAACAGTTCTGACGATTCGGGTATAACCACCGTTTCTTTCTCCATATCTTTCTTGAGCTTTTTCAAATAGTGAGTGAACTAACTTTTTATCATAAATATAACCAAGAGCTCTTCTTCTAGCAGATAAAGTCCCCTCCTTTGCTAAGGAAATCATTCTTTCCGCTTCATTTCTTAAAGCTTTAGCTCTTGCTTTGGTAGTAGTTATTCTACCTTCTCGAATAAGTTGCGTAGTTAAAGCTCTAAGAAGAGCTTTTCTTTGATCAGCTGGTTTACTTAAAAGAGGAACTCTAAGTTGATGTCTCATAATCTCAATAGTTTGTTAAACAGATGTCCGGCTTTGTGGAATTGAAATTCCTATTCGCTCAAGAGCTTCAATAACCTCATCTGCAGATTTCGAGCCGAAGTTCTTAATTTCTAAAAGATCTTCGTAACTGAATCCCATTAAATCTGATACAGAATTAACTTGTGCTCTTTTCAAACAATTATACGCTCTAACGGACAAGTTTAGTTCTTCTAATGGAATTTGCGCTTCAGGAGAAGGTTCTGGTTCTTCTGGTATTTCTTCAACCATTGTAACGGTTGCTAGGGGCTGAAAGAGTTCAATTAACTGGTTTGCTGCTTCAGCAATCGCATCATCAGGGCTTGTGGAACCATCTGTAACAACTTCCATTGTTAATCTTTCTCTACCTGTCGCTCCTTCTGCAACAGCAGTTTCATCTATTGTGAAGTTAACTCTTTTTACAGGCATAAAAACAGCATCTATCTGAAGCAAGTCTATAGCTGTAGTTTCTTGATTTCTTCGATCTACAGGTCTATAACCAACCCCTCTTTCTACATGAATTTCTAACTCTAGATTATGTCCCTCTTGAATAGTTGCAATAGGTTTTTCACCGTCAACTATTTCAACTTGAGAGGAAAATTGTATGTCGTTTGCCTTTACTTCCATTGGGCCATTAACTACTAACCTCCCAATCTCAGTCTCAGGGTTGGAACTATTAATAGAGAGTTGCTTACAATTTAAAAGAATATCAAGTACGTCTTCTCTAACTCCTGGGATAGTGGCATATTCATGATTAATTCCTGCAATTCTTACAGCAGTTACAGCACTACCTTCAAGTCCTCCCATAAGAACTCTTCTTAAAGAATTACCGAGAGTTGTAGCTTGTCCTCTTTCTAAGGGGCCAATTAAAAATGTTCCTGTTTGGGAGCGATCATCTGATATTTGATGATCGATTCTGTCAATCTGGTATTGCAACACGGAAAAAAAAAGGTTGAAAGTTTGGGGGGGGGGGAGTGGTTAAGTTCTAAACGCGTCTACGTTTAGGCCTTCTGCATCCATTATGAGGTAATGGAGTTACATCTCTTATTAGAGTTATTTCTAAACCGGCCACTTGTAAAGCTCTTATGGCGGTTTCCCTACCTGAGCCAGGGCCTCTAACTAATACTTCTATTTGTCTCATACCTTGATCAAGAGCTCTTTTAGCCGCGGCTTCGGCAGCTGTTTGAGCAGCAAATGGAGTACCTTTTCGAGCACCTTTGAATCCACTTGCTCCTGCAGAAGACCAAGAAATTACATGGCCCGAAGTATCAGTGATAGATACGATAGTGTTATTAAAGGTACTTTGAATATGTACTACGCCATTTGGTACATTTTTCTTTGATTTCTTTGAACCTGTTTTTTTTACTGGAGCTGCCATAACAATTTAGATAAATAAATTTGGTGTCATTTTTTATAATTAATTAATTATTTTTTTCTTCCAGCAACTGTTTTTCTTGAGCCTCTTCTCGTTCTAGCATTTGTTCTTGTTCTTTGACCTCTTACAGGAAGACTCATTCTATGCCTTCTCCCTCTGACACAACCAATATCTTGCAAGCGTTTCATCGCCATACCCTCTTTCCTACGTAAATCACCCTCTACAGTAAAGTCTTCTGTAGCACCTCTCAATTTCTGTACATCACTATCTGATAAATCTTTGACACGAATATCAGGATTAACTCCTGTATTTGAAAGGATTAATTTTGATCTTGTTAGACCAACTCCATAGATGTATGTAAGTGCAATTTCAACTCGTTTTTCACGAGGTATGTCAATTCCTGCAATCCTGGCCACTTGTTTCGAATTAGTAAAAGGTTTTTAATTAAATTTCGTCAAAGATTAACCTTGACGCTGTTTGTGTCTAGGGCTAGCGGTGCAAATAACCATTACCCTGCCATGTCTACGAATAACACGACATTTGTCACACATTTTTTTTACTGAGGCTCTAACCTTCATAAGGTTTTCTCATTAAAATGTTAATTTCATATTCTACATCATCGACAAGCCATTTTTTGTTTTATATCAGCAGAAATTGTTTTTAGATCACCATCAGCCTTGATATTTTCTAATAAGGCGAGATCTTTATAGTATTCAATCAATGGCTCTGTAGTTTCCTTATAAATTTTTAATCTTGTTTTAATAGTTTTTTCATTATCATCTTTTCTACCCCTAATAAGTAAACGCTTTATTAAAACTTCGTCTGGTATATCTAAATAAAATACTATTTCTAAAGGTTGATTTATATTAATCAATACATCATTAAGAGAATGCACTTGAGACAAATTTCTAGGATAACCATCTAAAATCCAACCATTATTATCCTTATCCAAATTTTTTTTTACAATTTCTAAAACTAATTGATCACTTACAAGTTCCCCACTATTCATAATATCTTTTACTTGTTTACCCAAATCAGTATCCAAATCAATTTCTTTTCTTAATAATTCTCCAGTAGATAAATGTAAATAAGAGTTAGCTTCACTCAAAAGGGCAGCTTGAGTTCCTTTACCTGCTCCGGGCGGTCCTAAAAATAGTAAATGTTTTTTCATTAATTATTAACTAATCCCTCATACCTCTGCGAAATAACATAAGTTTGAATTTGTTTAGCCGTATCGATAGCAACTCCTACAAGAATCAATAGAGAAGTGGCTCCTAAACCTTGAAAAGTTTGAACATTAGTTGCTCTTTCCACAGCCGCAGGAATTATGGCTACTGAACCTAAAAATAATCCTCCTAATAGTGTCAGCCTATTTTGAATACCTGACAAGTAATTTGCTGTATTAGAACCAGGTCTTACTCCAGGAATAGCAACTCCTCCCTTTTTTAAATTAGATGCTACATCTACTGGATTAATGGTGAGAGAGGCATAAAAGTATGAGAAACCTAAAATTAAAGCAAAAAATGTTAGTGCATATGGCCATGGATTGGAAGAACCCGGATTTAAACTGCCAGCTAATTTAATTAGAATTGGATTCCCGGTAACATTTGCAACTGTTATTGGTAAAAATATCAAGGCAGATGCAAAGATAATTGGCATGACTCCTCCAGCATTCAACTTTAATGGCAAATAACTTTGTCTTGTTGGAAGTAGTGAAGAATTACCTATCTGTCTTTTTGCACTAACAATTGGTATGCGTCTTGCGCCTTCTTGAACAAAAATTATTCCTACGATTGTTAATAAAAAGACTCCGAGTAAAACGGCTATACCGAGAACATCTCCACGATCGCCAGTTTGTGCTTTTTCAATAGTTGAACTCAAAGCTTTTGGCAAGGTTGCAACAATATTTAAGAAGATCACCAATGAGGCTCCTTGACCTATTCCTTTCTCCGTAATAATTTCACTAAACCACATTACTATCATTGAGCCTGTCACAAGGGCAATAGATGTTTGCAAAACAAAAGCACTTTCACTTATACCCTCGATAGCGTATTGTCTAAGAATTAATGAGAATATGATACTTTGTAAAAAACCCCATCCCAAAGAAACATATCTGGTAATCTGAGCAATTTTTCTTCTACCTGCTTCACCCTCATTTTTTTGCAAATCTTCAAGAACAGGTAATGAAGCAGTCAAAAGTTGAATAATAATTGAAGCATTAATAAATGGTAAAATTCCAAGAGCAAATATTCCTAAGGTTGAAATTCCTCCCCCAGTAAAAATATCTAGAAAACCAATTAATTGACCACCCTGGTCAATAAAACTTTTAAACGCAACTCTATCAATTCCAGGCATTGGTATATAAATGCCCAGTCGGACCAAAAGGAGAAGACCTAAAGTTGTTAAAACTCGATTCCTTAACTCTTTATTTAAAAATAATTGAGTGACTATTTCTGAAGCACTAGGATTTCTACTTTTGTTAATTAACATCGGCAAGTGAAATTAAATTATAAGTAAATTTATTTATTATTAATAATTTCGCAAGATCCACCTGCAGCTTCTATTTTTTCCTTGGCAACTTTAGTGAATGCATGAGCTTGAACTTTTAATTTTACTTTAACTTCACCATTACCTAAAATTTTGAGAGGAAATTTCGGCTTAAATAACAACTTTTTTTTCACAAGTGAATCTATGTTAACAACCTCACTTTCTTTGAATTCACTTAATTTGCTTAGATTAACTATTGAAAAATTTTTTTGATTAATAATTTCAAAATGCTTTAACTTGGGAACTCTTCTGTAGAGGGGCATTTGACCACCTTCAAATCCAGGCCGAGTAGGTCTACCGGATCGAGATTTCTGTCCTCTCATACCAAAACCACAAGAAGCTCCCTGCCCTGCTGCGATACCTCTACCCTTTCTTAATTTTTTCTTTCTTGAACCTGTGTTTGATTTTAGTGTATTTAAAGTTGAAGTCATAATTTTAAGAATAAAGCTGTTCAAGAGAAATACCTCTCTCTCTAGAGGCAGATTTGTGGGTTCTTAATTGGGAAAGAGCCACCATCGCAGCTCTCGCATTATTTAGAGGAGTTTTACTACCTAATCTTTTAGCTAAGACGTTTTTTATGCCTGCTAATTCTAGAACTGTCCTAATTGAGCCACCAGCAATTACACCCGTACCAGGTGCAGCAGGTCTAATAAGTACATTCGCTGCTCCATCTCTACCTTTAGATAAGGTAGGTATAGAATTATTTGGAGTTAAGGGAACTCTAACAAGATGTTTTTTACCGTCTGAGACTCCTTTCCTTACTGCTCCAATAACATCTCCTGCCTTCCCTACTCCTACTCCTACTTGTCCTTTCTCATTCCCAACAACAACAATTGCTCTAAAACTCATTTTTTTACCACCTTTTACTGTTTTAGATACTCTTCTAATTTGAACAACTCTTTCTTGCCACTCAGAATCCCTCTCATTTTTAGAGTCACCTCTTCGATTTCTTTTTCGATCATTATTACGATTACCTCTCCTCTGCTCATTAGCATTAGATGATGGTGCATTCTCAGTCTTTAACTGATTTTCTTGTTTTGTTGGAGTGTCTGTCATGATAAAAATAAATATTTAGAAATTCAAGCCTGCATCACGGGCCGCATCTGCTAGAGCTTTAACTCTCCCATGGTATAAATTCCCACCTCGATCAAAAATTACTTGTTTAACACCTTTCTTCATTGCTCTTTTAGCTAATAACTTACCAACAATTGAAGAAGAGCTGCAGTTAGATGAGAGTTTTCTTTCATCTTCCTTTAGTTCTTTATCTACAGTAGAAGCAGAACATATAGTTTGTTGTGCATCGTCATCAATAACTTGGGCATAAATATGATTATTTGAACGGAAAACAGCTAATCTTGGTCGTGTGCTACTACCGATTAAGTAACGCCTTAATCTTTTATGCCTTTTTTGAGTTTGATGTTTCCTTGAAATTTTAGCCATGATTTTTAAAGCAATTATTTTTTGCCGGATTTGCCAGCTTTTCTGATGATTCTCTCATCTTGGTATTTGATACCTTTACCTTTATAGGGTTCTGGAGGTCTGATTGATCTGATTTTTGCTGCTTCATTTCCAACAATTTCTTTATCAATTCCAGATACAGTTACATTAGTATTACTTTCAACTTTGTATGTTATACCATCGGGGGGGGTCATTTCTACCGGATGACTATATCCAGCACTTACTACTAAATTTTTTCCTTTAACTTGAGCCCTAGATCCAACACCTACTATTTCCAATTTCTTTGAGTAGCCTTCAGTAACTCCCTGAACCATATTTGAAATCAATGTTCTACAAAGACCATGCCTTTCCCGTGAATATCTTTTCGTAGTTGCTGGAGTAACAACAATCTGATTTTCTTTCTGATCAAAATTTACACCTTCAGGCATCAGTCTTTTAAGTTCCCCTTTTGGACCCTTTACGGTAATACTTAATCCCTTAATATCAACAGATACCTTTTCTGGTATTTGTACTGGAGATTTTCCTATTCTTGACATAATTAATACCTCTTAATAAACATAACAAAGAACTTCGCCACCGATGCCTTGTTTCCTTGCGTCACGGTCACTCATTACACCCTTTGAAGTTGATACTATAGCAACTCCAAGACCTCCAAGAACTTTTGGTAAGCCCTTTGTATTTTTATAAACTCTCAATCCAGGCTTACTTACTCTTTGCATTGATCTGATAGTAGGAAATTTATTTTTACCACTATATTTAAGTCCTAAAACTATTTGCGACTTGTAACCTTCACCTTCCTCATTAATATCAGTTATGAAGCCTTCTTTTTGCAGAACTTTAGCTATGCTAAGAGACATTTTAGAAGCTGGGATTGCGGTGGATGTATGCTTTTTTTGACTCGCATTTCTTATACGAGTAAGCATATCTGAAATAGGATCGTGATTTGACATGTTTATAAAGTTAATTGCTAAAAGGCATTCCTAGCTCTTTCAAGAGAGCTTTACCCTCTTGATCGGTTGAGGCGCTGGTTACGATTGTTATATCCATTCCTCTAATAGAATCTATTTTATCAAATGAAATTTCAGGAAATATCAATTGTTCTTTTACTCCTAAAGTATAATTACCTCTTCCATCAAAGCTTTTTGGATTAACACCTCTGAAGTCTCTAATTCTTGGTAAGGCTAGATTTATAAATCTTTCTAAAAAAGAATACATTCTATCTCCCCTAAGGGTAACGGTACAGCCAATTGCCATTCCTTCCCTTATTTTAAAGCCAGCAATTGCTTTTTTGGATCTTGTAACTAAAGCTTTTTGTCCCGTAATAGTTGCCATTTCATTTAAAGAGGCCTCTAAAGCCTTTGAATTTGAAGCAGCTTCTCCAAGACCTCTATTTACGTTAACTTTAATAACCTTGGGTACTTGATGAATATTTTTAAGACCAAGGTCTTTTAAAAGCTTTGGTCTTATTGCTTCTTTGTAGCGAGTTTTAAGAGTCATGATTTTTGTAATTAATTCTGGTCTTTGTCAGAATTGTGTAATAAGAAAATTGAAATCTCGTTTTTGATGAAGAATTTAATCAATTAGTTCACCAGTTTTTTTTAATCTCCTTTTTTTAACTCCCTCTTTATCAATAAAATATTCTATTTTACTTATTAGATTTTTATCCTTTGAAAAAAACATTACATTAGAAGCGTGTAATGATGCTTCTTCTGTCAATATTCTCCCACTTTCACCTTCTTGAGTAGGTTTTACATGTTTTGTTCTAAGATTTACTCCCTTCACAACTACTCTATTCTCTAGAGGGATAGTTTTTAATACTTCACCAGTCTTACCTTTTTCTTTACCGTTAATAACTTTGACTAAATCTCCTGTTTTAATTCTCATTTTTATTCGTTTGAAATTTTTCTTTTGTTTAAGTGAGTCCAACATTTAAATAACCTCCGGAGCTAAAGAAACGATCTTTGTAAAATTCTTATCACGTAATTCCCTTGCTACTGGACCAAATACTCTTGTACCTTTTGGATTTTTATCTTCATTAATCAAAACGGCTGCATTATCATCAAAACGAATTGAGTTCCCTGTATTTCTTCTTAAAGTATGTCTTGTCCTAACAATAACCGCTTTAACGACATCTGATTTTTTAACCCCCATATTTGGCAATGCATCTTTTACTGATGCAACAACAACATCGCCCACATGTGCATATCTTCTATTTGAACCTAGTACTCTTATACATTGAAGTCTTTTAGCTCCACTGTTATCAGCAACAGTTAAATAAGTTTCCTGTTGAATCATTTTTTATCCTCCTTACTCGTTATTGTTTTATTTAGAATTTCCTCTATTGCCCATCTTTTATGAGCACTTAGTGGCCTTGTTTCTTTAATTTTAACTCGATCTCCCAAAACACAATTATTTTCTGGATCATGTGCCTTGTAGCGAGTAGTTTTACTTACAATCTTTTTATAAGTTGGATGTGGGTATCTATTGATTACAGCAACAACAACTGTTTTGTCCATTTTGTCGCTTACAACAGTACCAATTCTTTCTTTAAGTGCCATAGCAATAATTAATCAGCGGGTTTTTGAGAAGTGGATTGACTTTTACTAAGAGTAAGTAATTGTGCAACTTGTTTCTTAATGATTTTAAATTGATGAGTTTCATTAAGCTGTCTTGTTGCCTGTTTGAATCTCAAGTCGAAGAGATCTTTTCGGAGTTGATCAATTTTTTCGGTAATTTGAGAAGAATTTAACTTTTTGAATTCTTTTATAGATTCTGAATTTTTCATTTTTTAACCTCCTCTTTTGAATCTTTCCCTGTTTTACCTTTTACTGATGAATTACTACTTAGATTTATATCACTAGAAATAAATTTTGTTTTTACTGGTAATTTATATTGGGCTAAACGCATAGCTTCTTTTGCAATTTCTTCTGTAATCTCTTCACCACCCATTTCAAATAATATTCTTCCAGGTTTTACAACAGCCACCCAAAACTCTGGATTACCTTTTCCTGATCCCATCCTAGTTTCAGCTGGTCTCATAGTGACTGGTTTGTCTGGGAAAATACGAATCCATATTTTTCCACCGCGTTTAACATATCTTGTCATTGCTCTTCTACTCGCTTCAATCTGTCGAGCAGTTACCCAGCCACAATCTTGAGCTTGGAGTGCAAACTGACCAAATGCAATGGTATTACCCTTAGAGGCAATTCCTTTCATTCTGCCTCTATGCTGTTTTCGGAATTTTGTACGTTTTGGACTAAGCATTGTAATACCTCCTATGAATTATCATTTGAACGATCCTCAAATTGCTGAGGTTTTCGGCTACCTTTCCTTCTCGGAATAGCACCAACAGGAATAGTTTGTTCTTCTTTGGGAAGAACCTCCCCTTTGAAAACCCAAACTTTAATTCCTAATACACCATAAGTTGTATTTGCTTCCCGCAGTGCATAATCAACTTCAGCTCTCAAAGTGTGAAGAGGAACCCTACCTTCTCTAGTCCACTCTGTTCTAGCTATTTCTGCACCATTGAGTCGTCCTCCTACTTGTACTTTCAAGCCTAGGACACCAGCTCTTTGTGCTCTTTGCAAAGCCATCCTTATAGTTCTTCTAAAGGCAACTCTTTTTTCTAATTGTTGTGCTATGTATTCAGCAAGTAAATATGCATCCGCATCAACTCTCTCCACTTCAACTACATTAATTCGAACTTGTCTTGTTCTATCTCCTATAGTTTTTTGTATACCTGACCTCAATTCTTCGATACCACTTCCTTGCCTTCCTACAATCACTCCAGGTCTGGCTGTTTTTAATTCAAGTTCTAACTGGTCGGCTTTTCTAGCAATTAGTACATCACTGATTCCAGCTGAACTATATTTCTTTTGGATAAAAGTACGTATTTTATCGTCTTCTTGAAGAAGAGTTGGATAAGTTTTAGAAGTAGCAAACCATTTTGAACGATGTTCTTGTGTGATGCCTAACCTAAACCCTGTTGGGTTAATTTTATTACCCATTAGTTTTGTGCCTCCGTATTAATTTGATTAGGAGCAGATTCAACAGAAATACTTATATGACAAGTCTGTTTTTTGATAGAGAAAGCTCTACCTTGAGCTCTAGGTCTGAACCTTTTCATCACCGGACCGTTATCGGCCGAAGCTGAAGATATTACTAGGGACGAAGGGTCCATACCCAAGTTATGTTCAGCATTAGCTACTGCAGATCTTAAAACCTTAGTAATAGGATCGGTAGATCTATATGGCATAAATTCCAACATAATAAGTGCGTCTCTATAAGATTTACCTCTAATTTGATCGAGAACTCTTCTTACTTTTGATGCAGAACCACGAATATACTTACCGTGAGCAATAGCTGTTTTTGTCATTTCAGGTGTTTTTGTCATTTATCTTGCCCCCTTCTTATCTCTTAAGTGGCCACGATAGGTTCTTGTTGGAGCAAATTCACCTAATTTATGGCCAATCATTTGTTCAGTTATAAATACTGGTATATGTGCCTTACCATTGTGAACAGCAATCGTATGACCAATCATAACAGGAAGGATTGTCGAAGATCTAGACCATGTTTTGATGACTGATTTATCATTATCAGTATTTTGTTTTTCTACCTTTTTAAGCAAACTATCTGCTATAAAAGGCCCTTTTTTTAATGAACGTCCCATAATTTATAAAATAGAAATAGAAATAGAAATAGTAGTAATCAAGAATCTCTTCCTCCTCTACTTCTCTTGGAAATACGACGACGTCTTCGAACAACTAATTTGTTACTTGGCTTGTTTTTCTTACGTGTCTTTAATCCAAGTGCTGGCTTACCCCAAGGAGTTACAGGACCTGCCCTACCAATCGGGGCTTTTCCCTCTCCTCCTCCATGTGGATGATCACATGGGTTCATCACACTACCTCTTACTTGAGGTCTTCTACCTAACCATCTTCTTCTGCCTGCTTTTCCTAAGCTAGTATTACGTATTTCAGAATTACCCACTTCACCTAAAGTTGCATAACATTCCTTGCGTACAAGTCTAACTTCAGTAGATGGGAGTTTTAAAGCCACATACTCTCCTTCTTTTGCCATTAGTTGTGCACTAGCTCCTGCAGATCTGGCCATTTGAGCACCTCTACCAGCATATAGTTCTACACAATGAACACTTGATCCTAATGGCATTGAAGATAGTGGCATTGCATTCCCTTCTTCAATTGGAACACCTTCACCAGAAATTACATTTTGACCTACTTTTATTCCTGCTGGCGCGATTATATATCTTTTCTCTCCGTCTTCATAGAATAAAAGTGCTAGTCTCGCATTTCTATGTGGATCATAATGTATAGCTGCAACCTTTGCATTAATATTTTTTTTGTCTCTTCTGAAATCAACTAATCTGTATTGTCTTTTGTGTCCGCCCCCTCTATGACGACAGGTAATAACTCCTCTATTATTTCTACCTTTATTCCTATGCTTAGAAACTATTAATGATCTTTCTGGTTTTGAACCTGTAATCTCACTAAAGTCAGTAACAACTCTTTGTCTAGTTCCAGGTGTATAGGGTTTGAATTTACGAATAGCCATAATAAATACTCCTTAAGATTCTGGGAATAGTTGAATTTTGTCTCCTTCAGCAAGACGTACAATTGCCTTTTTAATTTGAGAACGCTTCCCGGAAAATTTACCGACTCTTCTTGTTCTCCTTGGAGGATTCATAGTGTTTACTCCTATAACTTTAACACTAAACAAGGCCTCAATTGCTGCCTTTATCTGAGGTTTTGCAGCCCTATGATCTACCTCAAAAGTATATTGGTTAAGATCTAGAGCATTTGTCGCTTTTTCTGTAATTACAGGTTTACGAATTATATCTGCTAGACGAGAATCAAATAATCTACTCATGATGCATAAACCTCCTGAATTTTATTGATTGCTGATTGACCAATAACTAACTTATTAGCATTGAGAATATCAAAAACATTTAATTGATCAGCAGCAATTAACTTTACCTTTTCAATGTTGTTAATAGATTTTTTAATAACATCAGAGGGATCATCAAGAATAACTAACACCTTTTCTGTTTTTTCTACTCCTAATCTAGAAAGACCATTTATTATCTCACTAGTTTTTGGTTGGTCTAATGTTGAACCAAAGTCTTCAACAGTTTTGATATCAGCAATCCTAGACATTAAGGCTGTTCTAAGTGCTAATCTTCTTTCTTTTCGGTTCATATCTAAGTTATACGAACGTGGTTTAGGACCAAAAATTACCCCTCCTCCTGGTCTTAATGGGGTCCTAATTGATCCTTGACGAGCTCTACCCGTACCCTTTTGCTTATATGGCTTCCTACCTCCTCCACGAACTTCAGACCTTGTCAAAGTAGATGCGGTTCCTTGTCTTTTGTTAGCTAATTGTCTAAGAACAGCTCTATGGATTAAATCGGCAGAAGAAGTCTCTTTGGCAACTTTTAAATCAATTGAGACCTTGCCAGCTTTTTTGCCATCCCATTTTAAAGTTTCCAAGGTTGTCATGATTTTGCTCCTCCTTTGTTACCTACAACATTATTGGGCTTTATATTTACTATCGAGCCAGGTTTACCTGGTATAGAACCTTTTACTACAAGTAAATTTTTCTGATCATCAATTTTGACCACTAGTAAACCCTTTGTTGTTATTTTTTTACCTCCATATCTTCCTGCCATCCTTTTACCAGGATAAATTCTCCCAGGAGTTGTTCCAGCACCTGTTGATCCTGGAGCTCTATGATTTTTGGAACCATGACTCATAGGTCCTCTACTAAAACCATGTCTTTTTTGATATCCAGAGAAACCTCTACCCATTGATTTCCCGCTAATATCAACTTTCTGACCAACCTCAAAATTTGTAACAGATATTTCATTACCGATCTCGTAAGGGGAAGTCTCTTCGACTCTGTATTCCTTTAGGTGTTTTAAAAGTATTTCACCTGATTTCAGTAGATGTCCTTTCTCAGGCTTACTCAAATGCTTATCCTTTGATACTCCATAACCTATTTGAATAGCAGAATAACCATCCAAAGGTTGAGTTTTTAATTGCGTAACTCGACAAGGGCCAGCCTCTATAAGAGTAACCGGTACTGCATTCCCATCTTCATCGAATAATTGAGACATGCCCAATTTTTTCCCTAAAATTCCTATAGACATAAGACTTGAGTAGGCTAGCTCGTAAATAATTTTTGGTTAATTGTCAAATCTCTTAAAAGTTTCAACAAAGTTATTAATCAAAAATTTAATATTAGGAGTGAGACTTTTCTAAAATTAGAAAGTTTCTCATCGGGTTTAAACCCATCCCAAATTCTTTAACGAAACGCTAAAAAACGTGAATATTCCAGAGGCTCGGCTAGCTTGCGAGCTTAAAAAAATTCACCGAATATAAATTGTACATCATCAAGTACCATAAAATGAAATAATATATAGATAAAGAGAATCTTTATGCCATTACTTCTGACAGGAAAAAAGTTTCATAATGATTTAAATAAAAATAAATGCTTAGCTATGTTTGCGCCTTTAGAGGGGGGGTATGAAACTCGTCTTTTAAGAAGAATGCGAGCTAAAGGTTTTAAAACTTACATTACCTCTGCTAGAGGATTAGGAGATCCTGAAGTATTTTTACTTAAATTACACGGTATAAGGCCACCTCATCTCGGTCATCAAAGTATTGGCAGAAATGGTGCTCTTGGAGAAGTTCAGCAAGTCATCCCTCAAGCGTCTGAACTATTTAATGAGAATGATAAAGATAAATTATTATGGCTATTGGAAGGTCAAGTCTTATCTCAATCTGAGCTAGAAAGCTTAATTAAAATCTGTAATTCAGATAACAAACTAAAAATTGTTGTTGAAATGGGTGGTTCTAGAAAACTTGAATGGAAATCTTTAAATGATTACATATTGAATGAATTCTGAAATTGAGTTATTTAAAAAAAAATAAAAAGGGATCAGATAAATGGGTTAAATTAATTTGCGGGGCGAGCAATGAAGATATTGTTGCCATAGAAGATTTAAGTGCTATTTATTCCGCTGCTGGAGTGGACTATATTGATGTTGCTGCTGACGAATCTATAGTTGAAGCAGCAAGAAACGGTATCAAATGGGCGAAGAAACTCTACGGTGCCTCTCCTGGATTGATGATAAGCATTAGTGATGGAAAGGATATACATTTTCGCAAAGCTAAATTTGATCCATTGAAATGCCCCTCTAATTGTCCTAGGCCATGCGAAAGGATTTGTCCTACCTTTGCAATTGATTATTCTGGGGTAAAAGAAAATAAATGCTATGGATGTGGAAGATGTATAAATAGTTGTCCCCTAAATTTAATTTGTGAATATGAATATAAATTATCAAATAATGACTTGCCACAAACTCTAAAGACAATAAAACCTGATGCAGTTGAAATTCATACGGAAATCAATCGACTAGATTCTTTTATAGAAGTTGCAAATATTCTCAAAACTTCAGGGATAAAATTTAAAAAAATATCTGTAAGTTGCGGATTAAATCAATCCCAAAAAGGACCAAAAGATCTTTTAAAAGCTCTCTGGGAAAGATATGAAATTCTTGTCGAACATAATGTGCCGCTTATTTGGCAACTAGATGGAAGACCTATGTCTGGGGATCTTGCTCCAGCAACAGGGAAGGATACAGTTAAATTATGGAATAATATAGGATCTCATCTTCCCCCAGGTTTAATTCAACTAGCAGGAGGAACAAATGGAAAAACTCATGAATTTTTGAAAATAAATAATTTTCCTGATGGAATTGCCTTTGGGAGTTCTGCTAGAAAAATAATGCAACCACTTATTGAAGATGCCAACAAAAATAATAAAAAATTATATGAATATCCAGAAAAAATGGCATTAGCAATAAAAAAAGCACAAAAATTGCTTAACCCATGGAAAATCAGCTAATCCCCGTATTTAAGTAAATTAAAAAACAATTTCAGAAAATCTAGAATAAAAATTTATATTTTTGATAGAAAAAAACCTAGTAATGTATTAAAATAAAGTTTCATTGGGCCGTCGCCAAGTGGTAAGGCATCGGGTTTTGGTCTCGACATTCCTAGGTTCGAATCCTAGCGGCCCAGTTCTAAAAATTAGTTGAGTGAGCTATCAGAAATTATTTCTATTTGATTTTGATGGGGTTATTGTTGATGGAATGAATGAATATTGGCACAGTTCATTATTAGCTTTTGAAAAATTTATAAATTCTCCAAAAATCTTAATTGATCAAAATCTTTACAAACAAGTTTCAAATACTTTCATAGAAATGAGACCCTGGGTTAAATATGGATGGGAGATGTTAATCATTGTCCACCAAATTATCAAAAGTGAAGATCAACTAAACAATCAAACCAAAATCAATTTCCTAAATAAATATCATCAAAATTGTCAGAAAGTTTTATTAGAAAATTCTTGGGTTGCTGAAGATTTACAAAAATATCTTGATAAAGCAAGAAAATATCAAATAGATAATGATTTTGACAATTGGATAAAATTACATCGGCCATTTTATGAAGTTATAATCTTTATAGAAAAATTAAAGAAAGAAAAAATCAGGACTGGAATCATCACAACGAAAGGAAAAATATTTGCAGGCAAAATTCTTGAAAAATTAAATATTTTCCCGGAGTTAATTTTTGGCTATGAATCGGGAACAAAAGTTGAGATCATATCTGAACTCTGTAGAGAATATGAAATCATAGGCTTTATCGAAGATAGGAGAAATACGCTTATTGATATAAAGCAAAACCCTGTTACAAGTAACATTCCTTGCTACTTAGCTGATTGGGGCTATTTAAAAAATAAAGATAGACTTAATTTGCCGCTTGAAATTAAATTATTAAAGTTGAAAAGTTTAGGAGATTTACTTGCAATTTAGTTATCTTCGACTAAAGTACACATGTACTATGAATTGTAATTATTAATTTTAGATTTATTTAAAAATTCTAGATTTAAAAATAATTATGAGAACTTATCAATAAATTAAAATGAGTTTTGAAGAAAAAAGAAAAAAAGATTCAAAAGAATCCTCATCTGAAGAGAAAAACAAAGCATTAAATCTAGTCTTAGGACAAATAGAAAGAAACTTTGGCAGAGGATCAATAATGAGGCTTGGAGATGCCTCCAGAATGAAAGTGGAAACAATATCTACAGGAGCTCTTACATTAGACTTGGCATTAGGAGGAGGATATCCAAAGGGAAGAGTGGTTGAAGTTTACGGACCTGAAAGTTCAGGAAAAACAACCCTAACTCTTCACGCAATAGCAGAAGTACAGAAAAATGGAGGTATAGCAGCATTTGTTGATGCTGAACATGCTTTAGATCCAGTCTATGCCGCCTCCCTAGGAGTGGATGTCGAAAATTTACTAGTTTCGCAGCCAGATACAGGTGAAATGGCTTTAGAAATAGTTGATCAACTCATAAGATCAACTGCCGTAGACCTTGTTGTTGTTGACTCAGTAGCAGCATTAACTCCTAGAGCAGAAATAGAAGGTGAAATGGGAGATCACGTTATAGGAAGCCAGGCAAGGCTAATGAGTCAAGCAATGAGAAAAATAACTGGAAATATTGGTAAATCAGGATGTACAGTAATATTCCTCAATCAGTTACGCTTAAAAATCGGAGTTACATATGGAAATCCAGAGACAACTACAGGAGGTAATGCATTAAAGTTTTATGCTTCAGTAAGACTTGATATTAGGAGAATTCAGACTCTTAAAAGAGGTACAGAAGAATATGGAATAAGAGCAAAAGTAAAAGTAGCAAAAAATAAAGTAGCCCCTCCATTTAGAATTGCTGAGTTTGATATTTTATTCGGCAAAGGGATAAGTACGACAGGATGTTTATTAGATTTAGCAGAAGAGACTAATATAATAATTAGGAGAGGTGCTTGGTATAGTTACGAAGGAGAAAATATTGGACAAGGAAGAGATAACACAATTATTTGGTTGGATCAGAACTTAGAAATAAAGAATAAAGTAGAATCTATTGTCAAAGCGAAACTAACAGAAGGTACTGAAGTAAGTTCTAATTCGATGAAAGCATTAAATAATAATCCAGAAAATGCTGTGATTGCTAATAACATCAAGAAAATAGCTTAGATTCATAATGAATCAGCTGGAGTCCACCAACCTGCAGCTGGTCCAATAAATCTAACAATTACCCACAAGATAACTAAACCTCCAATTCCATACCAACTAGCTTTTATACTTAATTTCATTAAACTATCTCTCTGATTAATAGTAAGAGGCAGCCAATCAAATATTCTAGGTGATTCGTCTGATTTGGATTTAGTATTGTTTTGTTTAGGAGGAAGACCTAATGATTTTCTCCTTTTTGCTTCTCCCATATTTAAAGATATTTCCTAAATAATAACCTAATCGTAAGGAAGCATATAGTTTATTTGTTTTGAAGGTTGAATACTTTTTAAGATTAATCTACCCCATTTTCTTTTATGTGCTCTACCATCAAGAATTATTAATTTACCAGCGTTTTTTCTTAAAGGTGAAATAGACCTTTCTAATTTTTGTATTGCCTCAGGAAGTAAAAACTCTCGGAACCAATCTTTAGAAAGATTTCTGTTATGAGAAACAGTCAATGCATTGATAGGCTCTTCAATCCGTGGAATTGGTAGTAATGGAATAATTATTTGTTCTGGACTTTTTATACAATAAGAATTATTGATCCACCAGGTATAGCTAGCACATAGAATTTCATTATTAAACAATGGAATATTCTCTAGCAAAACTCGCTTTCCATAGATAGAGGCTAATTCTGTAGCAAATTTAAGCTTCAAATCAACGTCATCAGATAAAAATAAAGTCAGACCTTTTGAGAAAATAATTAATTTTTTAGACTTATCTAAAATATTATTTGTAAACATTGGATTATTTGGGAGCATTTGTCTGGGCGGAACGTATACTAAGATTTTATTTTCAATAAAGTTACTCCTAAAGTTCATTACCAAATCAATATTTAAACGTTCTTTTTTGAGATACTTTTGAAAAAAATTATCTTCTCTTAATGCGGATAAAAAAACAAATTTATTATTAATTAGTAAATTTTTTATCTGAGAGAGTTCATCGATAGGTTCTAAATAAAAATTCCACTCAAAATTAATATCATCTAAAGTTACCCAGCAAGCCCAACCTTCAGAAAGAGCATTACTTACCCTCAAAAATTGATCAGAATATGAAGAGTTTTCATAAAAGAAATTAGAAAGAAAATTTATTTCTTCTTTATCTAAAAAAATACTCCTACTATCTAAAACTTTTCTCAAGAAAAACTTCTTTTTAAGTAGGTTATACGTACTAATTATCTTTTGACTTTTAGATGATGATTTTTCAAATTTATGAAACCAATTTTTTTTAAAAATTGAAATTCTAAAATAATTTTTTAAATCTTCCTTTATATTTTCAATCCCAGAAAAAATAATGCGATGATTACTAATATTAAAAATATTTACATCACCTAGCAGTTTTTCCAGAGAGATAAAACAAACTCGATGATTTGAAAAAATTATTTGATCATTTTCTAAAATAAAATTCAACCCAAGACTTTTTAATTCTCCTAAGTAATTATTTTTTAAAAAATCTATTTTGTCTTGAGATAAAACAAAAGTCGAATTTTCTTCGAATAAAAATATAGAAATTAACAGAGCGGGTAGCCAAATATTAGTAGAAAAAATTTCTGAATTAATCAGATAAGTTTCATTTGTTTGAAGACACTTTGAAACTATTCTCCCGAAAGAATATATATGATCCCAATCTATCTCATGGGATCTAATAAATCTTTTTAAGTACTGATGACTTAAAATTTCAAGCATTATATAATTTTAGTAATATCAAATTGAAAAAAACATGATCTTAATATACAAAAAATTGGTATCAATATAAAAAAGCCTCAAATAAATAAATCAATGAATATTGGAATTGTAGGTCTAGGACTTATTGGTGGTTCAATAGGATTAAAACTCCAAAGATTAAAACACACTATTTATGGAGTCACGAACAATAACCTTAATAAAAAAAAGGCAATAGAGAGAAATCTGGCAAACGTTGTTAGCTGCGATTTACGCATCCTAAAAGAATGTTCTCTAATTATATTGGCATTACCGATTAAAGATCTAATCCATCCTTCTAAAGATCTAATAAATGCGATTCCAAAAGATTCGATAGTAACCGATGTTGGTTCTATAAAAGAACCAATAATTAACACATGGGGGGAAATACATCCATTATTTATTGGTTCACATCCAATGGCAGGCACAGAAGAAAAAGGAGTTGAATCAGGTTTCGAAGGTTTATTAGAAAATGCAAAATGGATTATCACTCCTACGTCAAAAACCAATTCATATTCAATAAAAACGCTAAGTAAATTAATAACTTCTATGCAATGTGAGATTTATGAAGCATCACCAAAAGAGCATGATGAAGCAGTTTCTTTAATATCTCATTTACCGATATTTGTTGCTTCTTCATTAATAAAAACTGCCAATGCAGAGAAAAATGAATCGCTATTGGCTCTAACTCAAAGACTTGCCGCTACAGGATATGCGGATACAACAAGAGTTGGAGGTGGAAATGCCAATTTGGGGTTGGATTTGGCTAAAAATAATCAGAAACATATCTTAAAAGCAATTAAAGAATTTAAAAAAAATATTAATGAAATCGAATCTCTTATCAAAAATAATAAGTGGGAATTGTTATCTGAAAAACTTACAAAATCGATAGAAATAAGATCAAATTTTACAAATTAAACAATCTTATAAATAAAAATCATTAATTCCTTTAGAAGCTAAAATTTGCCTTGAAACCATTACTGCTGACTGACTAACACCCGCTGTCCCTTCTCCAGGATAAATAGAATCACCACATAACCATAAACCTTTAAAAGGAGTTCTACTTGATAACCCAAATAATCCAAAAATATCAGGATTTTGACCTAAACCACCTACTATCCCATTTGGCCTATTAGTCCACCTTTCAAATCCTAATGGGGTAGCCAATTCCTTATGAAGCCAATTTTCAGAAGCAATATCAAATTGGTTTTCAAGTACCATTGATATTTTTTGTAAATACTCCTTTTTTTTCTTTACATAGTCATCTTTATCTAAACTAAACCAGTCGTTCGTTTTTGTAAAAAGACTTGCTATCAATGTAATCTCCCCTTTTGGAGCTCTTCCATCTCCCTCCTCACTTATGGATACAAAAAGTGACCCTAATTCATTTGATACAAACTGGTAATGATTTGAAGAGATTACTTTAATATGTTCTTTTTTTAAAGCTGAATAAAAGACCAACGCACCGCTTGGATCAGGAAGACTCTGTATTTTCTTTTTATAATTGTAAGTATTATCTAGAGGACTTTTTAGATGTTTCAAAAGAGATTGTGGAGGAGGTGTATAAATTACATCATCGGCGAAGTAAACCATATTCTCTAGCTTAGATGATGCACAAACTTTCCAACTCTTTTTTACATCATCAAAATTAATTGAATTTACTTTTTGCCCGAAAACAATATTAACTCCCTTTTTTTTTAATGAATCTTCTAAAGCATCACTTAAAGCCTGCATTGATTTTTTTAAGTGCCATAAACCATGTGGTTTTTGACACATTTGCAACACTGTAGAACCATATAGAGCTGCAGTGTTATAGACATCTTCTTGTGAATAAAGCTTTAATTGCAAATTAAGAAACTTAATTAATCTTTCATCATTAGATAATCCACAAAAACGTAAAAGATCAAAGATAGTAGATTTAATCAATATTCCTGTAACTAAATTCGTTGGAACTAATGCTTTAAGAAGTTGCGAAAAATCCCAAAAATTCTTGACGGGTAATACAGGGTTATTATTAGCAAATGTCCAATTACTCTGATGAATTAAACTACATAGTAGCCAAAATTGACGACTACCTGGGAATTGCATCTCCCTCTCCTTAATCCATTCATCTTTGTCATACCAAATAGGTATTGGATTGCTACCATCTTTTAAATCAACAATGCAAGCTGGATTTAAGATGGATGCTTCAGGAAGAGGAATATCTAAAAATTTAAAAATCTTAGAGTGTATTCCCCCTTCTTCCAAACCGGCGACTTGAGTTGCTCCAACATCAAAAATATATCTTTTTCTTTTAAAGGTTCCTGCACAACCTCCCGATTGAGTATGCGACTCAATCAAAGTCACTGAAAGCCCTAGTTTTGATAAAATCGCTGCAGAAGTTAGCCCTGCTATACCAGCACCAACAACAACAATTTCAGTCTTTGACATTAAAATGCAAAAAATACCACATATCGAACTTAACGAAATTTGTTATCAATTAGGTGAAGGATCACCAAAAAGTATAAAACAAATTTTTGGGGGAGATATTCATGAGTCGTGGCAGATAGAATTTAAGAACGCTAAATTCTTTCTTAAAAGAAATGCAAGGGAAGGAAGATTTCTAGAATTTGAAAAATCTTGCCTTAATAACCTACAAAAATATCTTAACTATGAAAACTTAATCGTTCCTAAAATCATTTCCTACTTAGAGGTTAATAATGTAGAACTTTTATTATTGGAATGGATAGATATGAAGAATAGTGATCAGGAAAAATTAGGAAGGGGTTTAGGTGAAATGCATATTGAATCAAATAAATTTAATCAACCAAGTTTTGGATATCCGATTCATGGTTTTATAGGAACCACAAATCAAATAAAAGGATGGGAAAAGGATTGGATTAAATGTTTTATTAATTTAAGAATTGAACCTCAATTAGCAATCTTAGAAAAAGATTTTTTAGAAATTGATATTAAAAATAAAATAAAGACAAAAATTGAATCGGTACTACTTGACCATGAACCTATGAAATCACTTGTTCATGGTGATTTATGGTCGGGAAATATCGGAGTAACTCTTATGAATAAAGGTGTAATATTTGACCCTGCATCTTGGTGGGCAGATTGTGAAGTAGACATTGCTATGACAAGATTATTTGGTAATTTTCGAAATGAATTTTACGAAAATTATCATAAAATTATTCCAATTAAAAAAGGATCTAAAAGAAGAACTATTATTTATAATTTTTATCACATATTAAATCATGCCAATATGTTTGGTGGTTCATATTGTCATCAAGTACAAAGCTACATCAGGAATATATTGAATATGTAAACTAAATTTATCCTAAATATGTTTTTTTGAGATTTTGGACCTTCTCTAAAACTGCTTCACGATTTTCACTTGTACGGAGATTTTGCCAACTCCATTGACCTACAACCACTACACCTAGTAATTCTAGAAGGCCAGGTAGAATTGGGAAAAAATTAATCGTGTCAATAATAACTTTAATTATTATTTGAGCGATAACTACAACGGCAATTATGCCTGCTGCTTTACCATACTTTCCCATTTGGGTCCAATCAATAGTTCCAAGTGTTTCATTGATTTTTCCCATTACATCAGAATACTTCTCTGAAAAGCTTTTACTTTCTGAGTTTGTTTCGGAGCCGGAGTCTTGATTTGACTCAGGAGTGTTATCACTCATGAATTCAGTCAACTTAATATATGAACCAGACAGTATCGGAAAAATTGTCTGTTGACTACCTTTTTGTTATGCATAATTCCGAACCGAAACATTTTGTATTCTGAAATATATATTGGTACTAGTAAAGTTTTAAGAAATTTAACCCAAAATTTGATTTATAAAAACTTCACAATATCATCTTGTTCTAACAAAAAACACTTAAAAACTTCATCAACATAAAAAAAATAAAAAGACTAAGATAATTATTTAAATTATTATATTTTCATAGATAATTTTTGTAATAAAAATGGCAATATCAACTGATCTAAATTCTGATTTCTTATCTTTAGATGAAAAGGAAAGATACAAAAAGCATTTGACGTTAAAAGAAATAGGATTTAAAGGGCAATTAAAACTAAAAAATAGTTCAGTAATATGTATCGGAGCAGGCGGACTGGGTTCTTCAGTTTTACTTTATCTTGCCGCTGCAGGAATAGGAAGAATTGGAATAGTTGATAATGATCAAGTTGAAAAGTCGAATCTACAAAGACAAATTATTCATGAAACAAATACGGTTGGAAATTTAAAAATTAATTCTGCCCAAGAGAGAATTAAAAGATTTAATCCTAATATTGAAGTTACAACGTTTAATAAAAGAATAAACTCAAAAAATGTTATTGAAATCATTAAAGACTTTGATATTGTTTGTGATTGTTCAGATAACTTTGGTACTCGTTATTTAATAAACGATGCCTGTTTAATACTTAATAAGGCTTTAGTTTTTGGGAGTGTTCAGGGTTTTGAGGGCCAAATAAGTGTTTTTAATCTCAATAAAAAGAGTCCTAATTTGAGAGACTTACTACCAGAATCCCCTGTAAAAAATAATATCCCAAGCTGTGAAGAGTTTGGGGTTGTGGGAGTTTCAACTGGTCTTATAGGGATTTTACAAGTAAATGAGATAATAAAAATTATTCTAAAAAAAGGAGAGATTCTTGACGGCAAGATTATGATTTTTGACCTACTAAATATGAATATAAAAACTTTAAATTTAAAATCTGACAAGTTAAATAAAAATATTAAAAACCTTTCTCAATTTGAAGATTTTTACAAAGAAAATGAATGCCAAGATAATATTAAAATCAAGAAAATTAACGCTAAAGAATTTAATACTCTATACAAAGCAAAATTAAATAAAATACTTCTAATTGATGTTAGAGAAGAAGAAGAGTTTAATAAATGCTCTATAAAAGGTTCTATATCTATACCCATCAATAATCTCGAACAAAAGTCTCACCTAGAATTTATTAAACAAGAAAGTTTAGTTAAAGAAATTTTCACATTGTGTCAATTAGGAAAACGTTCAGAAAAAGCATCCAAAATTTTGATGAAATTTAAAATTTCCTCAACATCTATAGAAGGGGGAATGAAAAAAATCAATCAAGTAATAATAGGTTAATTATTTAAAAAAATTTAATAATCCACCCCTCTCTTTAAATCAACTCCAACATTTGCGTAATGCTTGTGACAAACCATTTCAGAATATACATCTGCAAGTTCGAAGTATGATGGTTCATTTTTACATCTCCCAGTAATAACAACTTCTGTATCAGCAGGTTTTTTTAAAAGAGTTTGATATATAGATTCAACTGGTAAAAGTTCTAAATCGACGGTTGGATTTAATTCATCTAAAATAATAGTTTTATATAAACCGCTCAAAATAGCCGCTTTTGCAATTTCCCAAGCTCGTTCAGCTTCAACATAATCGATAGGCTGTTGTTGCCCCCTCCATACTATGGCATCTCTCCCAGAACGTAGGTGGTCAACTAAATGTGGGTAACTCTCTCTCAAAGCTTCTATAGCAGCATCTTCGGTATAACCATTTCCACCTTTTAGCCATTGTAATATTAAAACTCTATGACTTTTATCTTGAGATATTCCTTTACCAATAGCTTGCAAAGCTTTACCCAATGCACTTGTGGATTTACCTTTGCCTTCTCCAGTATAAACTTCAATTCCACCAGAATTATTCATTTTTCTATGAGTTTTATTTAAATCCCCTCTTAGGCGTGATCTCATTTCTGAATGAAGTTGAGATATGCATATCAATGAAGAGGGTGCTGCTCTTCCTGTAATAATTATTTCCAAATCATCTGGTCGATGTTGAAGTGATTTAACCACTTCCTCAATATTAAGCATCCCTAAATCTAAAACAGGATTCAATTCATCAAGGACAACCACAGAATAAAGGGAACTAGCAATTGCTCCTTTAGCAATATTCCAACCTCTCTCAGCCTCAGTAATATCAGACTTTGTAACTTGATCAGCATTAAAAAATTCAGATCTCCCAGTCCTTACATGATCTATTAAGTGAGGGAAGCCTCTTTGTAATGCTTCTATTGCAGAATCTTCATCATATGACCTCTCAGGGCCTTTTAAGAATCTAAGCAATAAAACTCTAGACTGTTTTTTTTCGCATATCCCTAAACCTATTGTTCTAAGAACCACTCCTAAGGCAGCCTGACTTTTTCCTTTTCCTTCCCCATCGTAAATATGTAATTGACCTTTGGATCTTTCCTGACTGTCACTTGCGGTAACAATACCAATTCCTCTATTTCTGCCAGTGTTTGTCAATTGAGAAAAGTGAGTAAATTTAATTTAGGATATAGTTAATAATATTATTAAAATTTTAATAATAAATTCAACCTATTCATATCTTAATTTAAATTTTAATAACAGTTATATGTTCTATCAACTTGAACTCCTCTCAGATGAACAAAATGAAAAACTCAAGGAAATTAGAAATTTTATTAAAAATCTCAATAGTGTTTGTGTGGCTTATTCAGGTGGAGTCGATAGTACATTAGTAGCCTCTTTGGCATTTGAGCAATTAGGAAGCAAAGCGATTGCAATTACAGGAGTTTCACCCGCATTAGCTAAAACATTACTCGAAGAGGCAAAAACTCAAGCAAGATGGATTGGCATCCAACATTTAGAAATTGAGACTTCAGAATTAGATCAACCAAGTTATAGTGAGAATCCTAAAAACAGATGTTTTGCTTGCAAAAAAGAGCTTCACAAACACACTACATTTTTATCTAAAAAACTTAATTACAAAACTGTCTGTGACGGAGTTAATCTTGACGATCTCAACGATTACAGACCTGGGATTAAAGCAGCTAAAGAAGCAGGAGTTTTATCTCCGTTAGCGTTATTCAAGTTTACAAAAAAAGATATAAGGGATATATCAAGAGCATTGGGATTCCCTTGGTGGGATAAACCTGCTCAACCTTGTTTATCATCAAGATTTCCTTATGGAAATTTAATAACAAATGAAAGACTAAACATGGTAGAAAAAGCTGAAGAATATATTAAGAAAGGGAGCATATCAGAAGTCAGAGTTAGATGTCATGGTTCAACAGCAAGAATTGAAATTCCCAAAAATGAATTACTAATATTTTGTAAAGAATATGATTTTAATGAATTAGTTAACTATTTCTCTAATTTAGGATTCAATAGCACAAGCTTGGATCTTGAGGGTTTAATAAGCGGAAAGCTAAATAGATAAGTTTCAAAATTTAATTTATTTTTTTATTTGACTATAAACTTCTGAAGGTGGACTTCTATCAATTATACGCAAGAGATGTTCTTTAGCCATTAAAGCTTGGATTAAGTATTTACATGATATTTCTGGCTTCATATTTTGACCACATGTAAAAATATCAACTGCAGAATAATGTGCTTCAGGCCATGTATGTATCGAAATATGTGATTCAGCGAGTAAAGCAATTGCTGTAACTCCCTGAGGCTCAAATTTATTACTTATTAGATTCAAAACTGTTGCATTAGCAAATTTGGCAGCATTATTTAACGTGCAGCGCAAAAAAGATTCATCATTTAATTTTTCGTAATCACATCTATAAAGTTCTAACAAAAAATGTTTACTGTTATTAACTAATTTCTTCTCCTCATTTAAAGCTTTGAAAGTTTGATTTTTTTTTGGAACTTCCATTAATCAATTATACGTGAATTATAGATTAACTAAAAATTACTCATCTTTTGGTTATAAGTATATCATTTGCGAAGAGCTTAAAAAAGATTGATTGAATTTATCCAAATGCGTTGCACTTATAAAACATTGACTATCTTTACCTACCGAATTCAATAATAAATTTTGTCTAGTAATATCAAGCTCAGCCAAAACGTCATCCAATATAAGAAGAGGAGGTAAATTAATCATATTACGTAATAAATCCAGTTCGGCCATTTTTAAAGCCAAAATAAAGGTCCTTTGCTGACCAGATGAGCCATACTTCCTTACGGAGATATTATTAATCAGAAACTCTATATCATCACGATGAGGACCAAAATTACATTTACCAGTCAATGCCTCTATTGACCTCTGCCTTTGTAGTTGTTCCACTATTTTCTTTCTTATAACTTCTTCTTCTTCTTCTTCTTCTTGATTGATATTTTCTAACCCAGAAAGATAATTTATGCCAATTTTCTCTTTGGATTTACTCAAATGATTATGCCAATATTCAACATATGGTTTAATTTTTGATAGAGCTCTCCTTCTCCGTCTAAAAATTCTTGTACTAATTAATGACATTTGAATATCAAAACTTTCAATAACTTCTGAAGATAGATCTTTTTGAAAGCTTTCTGAACGCCAAAAATGACTTCGTTGTTTTAAAAGTCTATTAAATCTATGAATCAGCTCTACATATACTGGTTCAAGTTGAGATACAACTTTATCAATCCAAGATCTTCTGTAATTAGGTTCACTTTTGACAATATAAATATCATTAGAACAGAAACATACACTCCTAATATAATTTTGTATTTCAGTCTGTTTTTTCAATAAAGAATCATTTACATAAATCTTTTTAGTTCCCTTCCTAAATAAATTTACCTTCAAATTATCCGTGAAATCAATTTGACCAAAAATAGCTGCCATGTCGCTATCGTTTTCTATTAAATCTTTATCACTTAATGCTCTATTAGATTTTAATTGACTAAGAACTTCTACAGATTCAAGTAAATTTGACTTACCAACACCATTACAACCAAGAATAATAGCTCTTTGCTCACTAAGATCGATCTCAAAACTTTTATGATTTCGAAAATTATTAATTTTTAAGTTATTTAAAAAAATTTTTTTAATGCATTCCTTAGTTAAATTAGCTAAATTTAAAATATTTAGAATTTCTTTAAAGAAATTGAAAAATTAAGAGCATGTAGCTCAGTTGGATAGAGCATCAGATTCCGGTTCTGAGTGTCGGGGGTTCGACTCCCTCCATGCTCGTAATAAAAGATTTAAAGTTTAAAGCCCATTACCCTGATACCATTTGGATCTATTATAAATCCACTTTCTTCTAAACTTTTAAATGAAGTTACTGGAGCTTGAACAGAAATACTACATCCTGGCATTTCCCTATTTATTTTTTCAAGAGTCACTTGCAGTAATATTGAGTAAAAAAGATTTTGATTACTGCCTTTTTCAGCACTTAGATTCCATAGGTTAGCGTTGAGTCCTCTATCTGATGTAACCCTTACAAAACCAAAGAGCTTTTTTTTAGATTCGTTTTGAATCGTGAAGAAAAAATTACTATTCTTAATAGCAAGAGATATTTTTTGTGTAGGAAATGAATCACAACCACTACTTATCAAAAGTCTATTTAAATCCTTAGCAGTTGGAACTTGTGAAGAATTGATAAAATAACCCTCAGGAAGAATTAGTTTTTTTGTGGAAAAATATTGCAATGCTTATCCTGTATTTCTCATCCCTGCCGCAATTCCATTAATTGTTAAAAGTGCTCCTCTTAATAATTCACTACGACTATAAGCTCTTTTAGACTCAATCCCATCCTCCAGAAACTCACTAATTGGAGGTTGTCTTGTTTGATCTCGAAGTCTTCTTAAAAGTGAGACTTGTAAAAATCCCAAAGGAATAATAGTTTTATTTCTTAAGTTTACAGATGATCTTAAGTCTCTATCAGCTTCTAGAAGCTTATTTTTACCAGTTATTTCAAGCACTAAGGATTTAGTAAGATTATATTCTTTAGAGATAACATCAAAAATGTCTTCAAACGACTTTAAATTTTCTTTACTCCCAAGTGTGTCAACGTAATATTTCGCTACTTCTAAATCAACTTTAGATAATGTCATTTCTACCTTAGATATGAGCATTCTAAAAAAGGGCCATCTTTGATGAAGTACTCTTAATAGTTCAATTTGTTCGGGATCTGATTTTAATTCCACGGATAAAGCCGTACCCACTCCAAACCAGCTTGGTAAAAGAAATCTACTCTGTGTCCATCCAAATACCCAAGGGATTGCTCTTAAACTTGATAAATCCTTTGCGCCTTTTTTTCTTCTTGCGGGTCTACTTGATATTTGTAGTTTACTAATTTCCTCGATTGGAGTGACCTCTTGAAAAAAGGTTAGCAAATTTGGATTCTCATGTACTAATTTTCTATATTGAATTCTAGATGTTTCTGCCAACCTAGTCATTAATTCATTCCATTCTGGGGTGGCATCAAGTCTGTTATTAACCAAACTATTCTGAATAACTGCTGTTGTGACAGTCTCCAAATTATATAAAGCCAATTCAGGGAGACTATATTTAGAAGCTAAAACCTCCCCTTGTTCTGTAATTTTTATTCTGCCTTTGAGTGTCCCACTTGGTTGAGCCAATATCGCTTGATAAGCAGGCCCTCCTCCTCTTCCGACAGAACCTCCTCTACCGTGAAAAAGTCTTAAAAGTATATTATTTTTGCTTGAAAGATTTTGAAGAGCAATTTGAGCTCTATGAATTTCCCAGTTACTAGATAAGAATCCTGAATCTTTATTGCTATCTGAATAACCTAACATTAACTCTTGGAGAGGTTTAAAACTTTCTCCAACTTTTGGTAATAGTGATTTATAAAAATCTAATTGAAATAATTGCTCCATTACTTCTGGAGCTCTTTGCAGATCTTCAACAGTTTCAAAAAGAGGGACGACCAACAATGTCGATTTCTGAGAACCTTGATCAATAAGTCCCATCTCTTTTGCCAAAAGAAGGACTTCAAGCAAATCAGATGCACTGTGACTCATTGAAATGATATATGAATGACAAATACGACTTCCAAATTCTTCTTGCAATCTTTTGACCATTTTAAACACTGAGAACGTTTCTTCAGTACTTTTATTCCAGTTAACTTCAGAGGGAATCAAGGGCCTTTTTGTATTTAATTCCTCAGTAAGCCATTGCATTCTTTCTTTTTCAGACATTTGATCGTATTGTTTTGGCAACTCAAGGTAATTAGTTAATTCTTGGATTGCGTCACTATGTCTAGTACTCTCCTGACGTATATCCAAACTTGCTAAAGAAAAGCCGAAAATATGTGCCTGAGTTAATAATTTATTTACTGCCTCACAAGTTAAATCTGTACTATTAAGACTATTTTTTATTAATTCTAGATCATAAGTAAATTCATCGACAGACTTGTAATGTAATTTTTCAACTAGCTCTAAATTTTTGTTATCAGATTCCCTTTCTAAAGATAACTTCCATCCGCCTTCAGCTAGTAAATTATTTCGTTCATGGGTCAATCTTAATTTTTCTAAAATATAACTCAATTTTAATCTATAAGGCTCTGATCTATATCTTGTTGCCCTTGCTTCATAAATTTCAGGAAACTTAACCCTATCTGTTTCCAATGATTCCAAAAGAGATGAGCTTACTTGGCTCCATTGCATTGAGACACTTAGTTGATCTCTAAGATTAGAGGTCGCTTTGATATATCTCTCTAACATTAATTGTCTTTGGTAACAGGCAGTCCTCCAAGTAATTTCAGGAGTAACTGATGGATTCCCATCTCTATCAGATCCTACCCAAGATCCAAATGTACAAAAAGATTCAGTTGGCATCTGAACGTCTGGATAATTTTCAGTAAGGGCTGAAGAAATTCTCCCTCTTAACTGAGGCATCGCATCAAATAGCACTTGTTGAAAATAATGTAGTGCATAATCAACTTCATCTATTACTGATGGTTTGAATTGATGTAACTCATCTGTTCTCCACCAAAGTCTTATCTCTTCTTTTAATTGTATTTTGAGAGATTTAATATCTTCAACTGTTAAAAATTTTTCAACTTGTATTTTTTGGAGCAGATTTGCTACTCTTGTTTGCTTATGCCTAATTGTATGTCTAACTATCTCTGTAGGATGTGCGGTAAAAACTAAACGGATATCCATTTCTTGTAATAATTCCTCTAGTTTTCCAGGAGGAACATTTAATCTTCTAAGCCTAAAGAATAATTCTTTAAATGTTACGGGAGCATTTTGCCTTGCTAAAGCAGGAGCAAATGGATCTAGATTATCTTGTGATTTTTGAACATTCTGATTGGTAAAACTCTGTATATATCTATCTTCCTCCACTCTTTGTTCCAAAATATTAACTAGCTGGAAATATAATGAAAAAGCTCTAGCTGCAGAAATTGATTCAGCTAAATCCATAGAATTAACAATATCAACTATTTCATTTTTAAAATTTTTTGAACTATATTCTTCAACTTGATTTGAATAACTTAATTTCTTCAGCTGTATTAAACGATTTGCTTGATCATCTGGACATTCTTCCCTCAATACAGATTCCCACAAATCTTCTATTAATGCACGATTTTTATCCAACGGATCATTGTTGCTTATAAGATCCACATGATTATTTTTAAACTGTTTCATAGATTCCATATAATTATTATGTCATATGTAAATATATTGGGATCAAATATTTGTTTATTTTATTAAATTCTTTCTTCTTCACTTTTAATCATATCCTGAACAGCACATTTCATAATATCCTCAATGGACAATCCTTCTTTATATTGTTTTATCCATTTCATAGATTGATTTCCTTCCTCAAGAACTTTATAAATAGGTTTCAAAAGATGAGTCATACTTAACTTTTCTGCAGTTAAAGATAAATCAGCTAATACATTTTTTATCCATTCTCTACAAATCATTTTCTTGCCATCTCTCCAATGAGTCAATTCAGCGTCTAGACTCATTTGTGCAGCTTTAATTTCGTTTTGATCACATATTTTTGTTAATTGATCCATAGAAAACTTACTAGTATTTAAGGGATCTAAAGTCTTCAGGTTTTCGAATAAATAAATGACTCTAAGTTCAAGTAAAGCTGTTATTGCCAACAATAACTCAATATCAGAGATGTAATCGCAAATTCTTAATTCCAGACGATCCAAAAAATGAGGCCTTTGAGGTCCATTTGGGCGAATAGAAGACCAAAAATGTCTAATATTGTACATATTTCCATTCTTAATATTTTCTTCAATCCATTTTATATAGTCATCATGACTGTAAAAAAAAGGAACCTTATTTGGTGTTTTAGGGAATTGAATCCATCTCTGTGAATGATTATTAGTAAGTTTATTATTTAAAAAAGGAGAGCTTGCACTTATTGATAAATACAAAGAAGCCTCACACCTTACAAGTCGGATAGCTGCAAAAAGTTTATCTAAGTTATCAATACCTAGGTTTATATGAACACTGGAAGTGGCGATTGATATACCGTAGTTATCTTGAATAAATTGATGATAAACATTATTTTTATCAGAACGTTGAAACTGATTATCATGTTTAAAGCACAATGTAGATGAAGGGATTATTGTTAAATCTCTTTTGTTTAACCATTTCCTTAAACTTATTCTAGGTTCTAATAAATTCTTATAACTAACTTTATAGTCTTTTTCTGGATTCGTAATATACTCAACATTTCTGTTATCCGGCTCTTTGACAAAATTCGAAAACGTTTTTTCTATATCATCGGAAACTCCAACATGATTATTGTGAGAACCTGTAAAGAGTTCTACTTCAAAGCCTTTATATAAATTATCATTGTTCATTTATCTACCCAAGCAAGCCAATGCCATTAATATGCCTTTGGCTTTATTAATAGTCTCTTGATATTCATTCGCAGGAGAGGAATCTGCAACTATCCCTGCTCCAGCCTGAACAGAAACTATATATTCACCATCATTTGATGGCTGAACTATCATTGTTCTTATTGTTATCGCAGTATTTAGTGCACCATTTATATCTATAGACCCATAAACTCCAGCATACGGCCCTCTAGCATCTTTCTCAAAGTTCTTAATTAATTGCATAGCTCTAATTTTTGGAGCCCCAGTTACTGTACCAGCAGGAAAACATGCTTTTAGTAAATCCCATACCCCAGTATTACTTTTTAAGATACCTTCAACTTCACTAACTATATGCATAACGTGTGAATATTTTTCAATTATCATCAAATCTTTGACCTCTACTGTACCTGTTTCACATACTCTTCCTAAATCATTTCTCCCCAGATCAATAAGCATTACATGTTCTGATATCTCTTTAGGATCTTTTAATAAATCTTTCTCAAATTTTAAATCTTGTTCATCATCTTTACCTCTTGGCCTTGTGCCAGCTATCGGTCTTAAGCTTGCAACAATTTGATTACTTTTATTCTTCTCTGCTTTGACCATTACTTCAGGACTAGAGCCTATTAAGTACCATGAACCAAAATCAAAGAAAGCCATATAAGGTGAAGGATTAACAATCCTTAAACTCCTATATAAGTTAAAGGGATCACTTTTAACTTTCGATTGAAATTTTTGGCTAATAACAATTTGAAAAATATCTCCTTTTCTTATATATTCTTTTGCAGAAATAACAGCTTCTTCAAACTCTTTTCTTTTCCAATTACTTGAAATTGCAATATTCAAATCTTTTTTTTCATCCCAGTTAAGAGGCTGTCTTTCGTTAATTGGAGCACTCATTAAATCTCTGATTCTATTAATTCTTGAAATCGAATCTTGATATATTTCTTCAACATGAGTTTCTGATGTATTGGAAGTGTCAGCATATACAACTACAGTGATACATCTTTTCATTTGGTCAAATATTACTAGTTGATCAAAAAACATCCAAGATCCATAAGGAATATCATTATCTTCTAGAGAATTGATAGGCACATTAGGCTCTATACGATTGATTAATTCATAACCCCAAGAACCATATAATTGACCAACATAAGGTAAATTATCGATATTATATGACTTATATTCTTCGGTCCAAGTTCTTAATAAATCAAAAGGATCGCCTTTATATTTTTCACTTTTTCCATTACTCCAAGTCTTAATAGTTTCTTCTCCAAGACAAACTGCTTCCCAAAGAGGATTAGTAGCAACAATACTCCATCTGCCTAAATTTTCCCCACCTTCTACGGATTCAAAAAAGACACCATGTGAATCTTTATTTGATAATTTAAGCCATGTTGATAATGGTGTTTCTAAATCAGCAGGCCAAGTTTTGAGAATAGGTATAAAATTTTTACCTTCTTTATAAGCCTTTAAAAAACTATCTTTTTGAGAACTGATCATACTAGTAAATTCAGTCCAAATTATAATTATATTTATTTCTTATATCAACTTTTGATAATTTATTCAAAAGTCTCTTTAGTAGTAAATTTTAAACCTGCAGGATTAGGATTCTCTCCTATCCTTCTTGGATTATGACCAACTTTTTCTCTACCTTCATTAACTTTCTCGGAGAATACTCCATCCTTAGGATGTAAGAATTCAATATCTCCGCCAGGGAATATTCTATAAATTTTAAAATTTTCAATCCTAGGTTTAAAACCCCTTAATTGTGTCCCAAGAGCAAGACATTGTTCTTTTCTTGCAAAGTACATTAAATTATCTCCTTCATGCATTACAGCGGCTCCACCAGTAGGTAATTCAAATGCTTGTTCCTTGGAGCTATTCCATGAGATCGCATATTTTTCTTCGGTTTCTGCAGAGTTTAATAAACCCCCAGTACTGCCTATATGCTTTGGAAATTGACCAACTAAAGTTTCAGTCATCCTAAATTTTGAAATTATTTCTTATTAAGAAACTAGCATTCATGTTTTACAAATTTCTTAATTATTTAAAAAGTTTCTACATTAATTAATAAATGTAGAAAAGAAATATGCATTTAAATATGATCTATATCTGCAATTGGGAAAAATACTGTCAAGCCAGTATCCCTTCTTTGTGTAACGTGACCTCCTAAACTCGCTAATAATTTTTGAGTTGCAACTTGACTTAATTGTAAACTCCCTGTTTGAGGATTCCAATTTAATACTGGACCAATATCAGAACCATTTTCTGTATTAAAAATTTCGTTTTTACCCGTATCAAATTTTTTTACTTTTAATTGAAGTTTTAATTTTTGTCCTGCGGGCCGCAACTCTAAGATTAAACTACTTCCTTCTCTTAATCCTCGAGTATTTTTATCAATTAGCCCTCTTAACATTAATTCTAGTTTTTCAGAATCACTCAAAATTTCGGGAAGTTGTTCAGGTATATCAATTTCTATCGAAATCCCACGTCGCGTTAATTGTTTATTCCAAACAGGTGATAATTTATAAAAAATTTCCCCTAAATTTATTCTTGCCAACTGATTGGGGGCGGAAATATCGTTACTTACAAGTTCCGCGGCATTGAAAATAAGACCAAATCTATCTATTTGCTCATTACACTCATTATCAATTTGAATTAAACGGTTTCTCATTGATTCGTCCATATTATATTTCCTGAGAGTAGAGCTTATTAAAGTCCTTATAGTTGCTAAAGGAGTTCTGACTTCATGAGAAATTGCTTGTAATAACTTTGCCTCCGTTAATTGATCATTCTTATCATCATTTTTAACTGCATTCTGAACACTTAATTTAGGGATTAAATTTGCTAACTTAATTGATAAACTTGGCCAAAAACTGTTTTCAAATTCATTATTGATATTAAGATCTCCTAAATTTTTAATTGCATTACGAAAATTAATTGCTTCTTCATAATGTTCTTGATTCAATTTTGCATCAATCAATTCAATTGCAGTTTTTAGGCTGTTTTCATCGCATCTCATAAGTAAAGTTCTCTTGTCTTTTTCTCCTGCAATTGTTAAAAGACATTGAAAATTAGTAGTAATAATTATTAAAAAAGGTTCATAACCATCTTTAGTATTTAAATTTAAGACTTTATAATTCCTAACAAAATTACTATCTTCTTTAATTTTTATGGAATGATCTACTGGTAGGAAACCAGCATTATCCATCTGAAAATATGGAAAACCTTCTGGAGACCATAACCAACCTTGCATTTTTGCAAGACATTTTTTATCTGTGAGAGCAGGCAAAGGAGAAGCTACCCAAAATCCTCCTTCTTGAGTGGAATGGGAGAGGAACTCTTTTTGAACAACTTCTAAAGAAGCCCACCACATCCGTCTAGAAGTTTCGTCATCAACATATGAGGTATTTAATCCTTGCAGAAGTAAATCTTGAATTTTTTTTATAGTTATCAGAGATTTCATTAATTTTTTAATGATCTAGAGCGATTTAAAGTAGATAATGCTAGACCAATGCATATAAAGTTAATTAGTAAAGAAGTCCTACCATAACTCATAAAAGGTAGCGGGATGCCAGTTACTGGACCTAATCCAATAGTCATGAATAAGTTAATAATGATCTGAAATAAAAATGTTGACGCTATTCCAATAATTATTAATGACTCAAAATGAGTTCTGGCATTTTCAGATACCTTAACAAGACCACTAATCAAAACAAAAAACAAAAAAAGAACCAGAATGCATCCTAAAAAACCTAGTTCTTCCCCTAACGCACTAAAGATAAAATCTGTATGTTGTTCAGGTATAAATTGTAAATTTGTAAGTTTACCATTTAATAAACCAGTACCAAGAAGGCCTCCAGAACCTATTGCTATTTTACTTTGCAATAAATGATATCCTCCGCCTAAAGGGTCCCTACTAGGATCTAGGAACAGAACTAATCTATCTTTTTGATAATCTTTTAAGCCAAATTCCCAAATAAAAGGTGTCAACTTTATAACTAATGAATGAAGAGCTAAAATCAACATCGAGAAGATGATTTTCTTTTGCGAGGACCTATAAGCTAAGTAAGCCATAAAAGCAAGCCAGAAAATAAGCAAGTTTGGAGAAATTAAATAAAATAATGAGGTAAAAATACAACAAACCAAAATGAGAAACCATTCTATCGGCATTCTGGACCAATAAAGCATTACAAAGGTCAATACTATTAAAACTAGAGAAGTACCTAAATCAGGTTGGAAAAATATTAATAACCAGGGAATGACTACAATTAAAAAAGGTAATATTAGATCTTTTATCGAAGAAATAGATTTCTTTTCCAGCACTAATGCAAGAGTTAAGATAGTACTCAATTTAGCTACCTCCGAAGGTTGAAAAGAAAAAATCCCTAAGCTCAGCCATCTTTGCGCACCATATATTGAGATCCCAAAAAAATAAATTAAAAGTAATGATAGTAAAGAGCAAAAATAGAATGGAATCAAATATTTTTTAAGTCTTTCTATTGGTATATATGAAATAAAAATAGCTAAAAAATAACCTAATAAGCCTGTGAAAAGATGATTTAAAAAATCTGATTGTAAAAATTCTCTTTGTACACTTTTTATTAAAATACTTGAAATAAAAACTAACGCTAAAGGGATAACTAGTAAAGGTGAAAAAATAATTTTTCGATTAATTTTATGTTTTCTTTCAAAAAATCTCTTTTTCTTTTTTAAAGAAATTTCCTTAAACATTAATACTAATTAATAAATTGTTTTTTAATCAATTGAGCTAACTCTTTAAATCTAATTGAACTTTCTTTATCTGGTTCACTTATTGAAATTGGAACACCCTTATTACTATCATTGACAAGTTTTATTTCGATAGGAATTTGAGCAAGTAATGGTAAATTATTTTCCCCAGCTAAGATTTTCCCACCACCTTTACCAAAAATTTCATATTTTTTATTAGGCATATCTGGTGGAATAAAAACAGACATATTTTCTACAACACCCAATAGTGGAACACCAAGTTGCTTAAACATTGCTAACCCTCTTCTTGCATCTTGCAAAGATACTTTTTGAGGTGTCGTTACAACAATTGCACCAGAAATAGGAACAGATTGAGATAAAGATATTTGAGCATCTCCTGTACCTGGAGGTAAGTCAATAACTAAGAAGTCAAGATTATTCCATTCAACTTGATAAAGAAATTGTTTTATTATGCTATTTAACATTGGTCCTCTCCATATAACTGGTTGTCCTTCTTCTATCAAAAAACCCATTGAGACTAATGAGATACCATATTTATTAATTGGAATTAATCTTTGATCATTACCGCTACCATCAGTTACTTTTGGATTTTCTTCGGTAACTCCCAGCATTGAAGGAGTATTAGGCCCATAAATATCAGCATCTAATAAACCAGTTTTTAAACCTAATTTAGCTAACGAACATGCGATATTAACTGCAATTGTACTTTTACCAACACCTCCCTTACCACTACTTATAGCGATAATATGTTTTATGCCTTTAATGTTCTTCAACTCAGTTAAATTATTTTCGCTTGTAGAATTAGGTTTAGATACGTTATTATCAATTTCTATTTGTACATCATTAACATCCTCAAATTTAAGGAGTATATTTTTAACCTCTTTTACTATTCGCTCTCTTTGAGAATTTGCAAATGAAGGTAAGGATAGTGTGATTATTATTCTGGGTAAAATTACTCTAACATTCTTAATCCAGGCAAGTTCAATAAGATTTTTCTTTGATCCAGAATCTAGAATCTTTGATAATGAATAATTCGCATCTTCGACTGTAGTCATCAAAATTTTTAAATGTTTTTATAGGTTAGTCGACTCTTTAAAAGATTAAGAACTATGTCGAACTTTAGAATAATAAGAAATTACCACCCCCTTAAACGAAATTATAAAGGGAAACTACTAATTAACCAAAAATTTTATTCTTCAAATATCAAGTTAAATAAATGTCTAAAGAACCCCCTAATAATTCAAGAGAAAAAACGAAGAATCTCTTACTCAAGTTACAAGATAATATTTGCAAAGGCCTGGAAAATATTGATGGAAAAGCTAAATTTACTGAAGAATCTTGGCTCAGAGAAGAAGGTGGAGGGGGAAGGTCTAGAGTTTTAAAAAACGGCTCAATTTTTGAGCAAGCTGGAGTGAATTTCTCAGAAGTACATGGGAAAGAACTCCCTCAATCGATAATCTCACAAAGACCAGAAGCTAAGGGCCATGAATGGTTTGCTACTGGCACTTCGATGGTCTTACACCCTAAAAGTCCATTTATACCTACAGTACATCTTAATTATCGTTATTTTGAAGCAGGACCAGTTTGGTGGTTTGGTGGAGGTGCCGACCTAACGCCATATTATCCATATTTAACTGATGTAAGAAATTTTCATAAAGAACATTGTAATGCCTGTGAAAAAGTGAATAAAAATCTATACAAGGTATTTAAGCCATGGTGTGATGAATATTTTTTTTTAAAACATAGAAATGAATCTAGAGGTATTGGAGGGATCTTTTATGATTATCAAGATGGTTCTGGCAGTATTTATAAAGGTGATAATAAAGAGAGTAAGGCCTATAAAGAATCTATTAATATTGGAGAATTAAACTTAAATTGGAATAATTTATTTTCATTAGCAGAAAATTGCGGTGAAGCATTCTTAGATTCGTATCAACCAATAATTGAAAAAAGAGTTAACCAAAATTACACAAAAGAGCAGAGAGAATTTCAACTATATAGACGAGGAAGATACGTTGAATTTAATTTGGTTTGGGACAGAGGAACAATTTTTGGATTACAAACAAATGGTAGAACTGAATCTATCTTAATGTCTTTACCACCATTGGCTAGATGGGAATATGGGTATAAAGCCAAAAAAGGATCAAGAGAAGATTATCTCACAAATATTTTCACAAAACCTCAGGATTGGCAAAATGATAAAAATTTAGAAAAATTTTGTATGGAAAATAATATTTTTGATTAAATTGCTTGAAACCTATTTAGAAAATTTTACTAAATTGGTGTTTTAAACAAAGAACCATCACTTTTTAATTTGAGCCTATCTCTTAATTCATTTTCTAAGGAAATTAATTCATCTCTATGAGCTCTTAATCTAATTAATGTCATTTCTTCATTATCTTCACTACTTATCAATTTCAATTCAAATTTTTCTTCCCTAGCTGATTTCTTAAAATAAATCATTCCTGATAAAGGACCTCCAATTAAACCTAAAAGAATAGGCCACCATCCCAAAGTTGGATAAATTTGAATAATTACTAACCCTAGAGCACAGGATCCAAACCCACCAAGAAAACCTAAAAAAATTGCTAAAAATTTGCTAGATACAACTTGGCCTTTAAATATTAAAATTCTTTGATCAAAATCTCCACCTGTCTGGTTCCAACCTCTTAAATCAAGCCATTCGTACATAACTTTTAAAACTTCTATAGGTTTTTGAGACGAAGTTATTTCAACTATTGTCGTTCTATCCTTACTTGAAGCTCTTAGGAAAAAAAATAAACCTATTGCAAGAAGAATTGTAAGTAATAATGTTGAATTAAGGGAATAAGTCATTTATACACAACTAATAATATTAACTATTTTGTCTAATTAGAAATTTATCATAATATAATTTTAAATTTTTTATGGTTAAAAATTTACTTTAAATCCTTAGAAAAAATTTAATCACAAACTTAGAAAATAATGTAAAGTAAAAATTAAAATAAATTATCGTTAATACTTATGAAAAATGGTGAAAATAATAAAAAAATAAATTTTTCCCATAATGATATAAATACTGATTTATATAATCTTTACAAGAACTCATCTTATTTAGCTGTAGATACTGAGGCAATGGGATTGATACATGGAAGAGATAGGCTTTGTTTAATACAAATATGTAATGAATTAAATTTGACTGCATGCATAAAAATAGAACTTAACAACTCAGATTCACCCAATATAAAAAAATTATTTGAGGATAAAAACATAATGAAAATATTTCATTATGCCAGATTTGATGTCGCAGCTCTAAGATGTAATCTTGAAATTAATACAAGAAATATTTTCTGTACAAAAATAGCCAGTAAATTAGCAAGAACCTATACAAATAAACATGGCTTAAAAGATTTAATCAATGAATTAATAGAAGTAGAACTAGATAAAAGTTCACAAAGTAGTGATTGGGGAAGCTCGGAAGATTTATCTAATAAGCAAATTGATTATGCTGCCAACGACGTTAGATATTTAATTGAGGCAATGCACAAATTAAAGGTGATTCTTGATAGAGAAGGAAGATATGAGTTGGCTCAAAAATGTTTTAAGACTATTCCAGTTCATTCTGAATTAGATATATTAAAATTCTCGAATATATTTGAACATTAATTAATCTTCAGTTATAAAATTATCTTCATTTTCTAGAGTCGACATAAGTTTATCTAGTATTTTAGATGAACTTTGTTTGTTTCTATTATCATTTTCACATGTTTTCAAAAGATCTTGTGCAACTTGTCTTTTTTCTTCAATAGTTTTAGAACCTTTTTTTGCAATTTGAATTTCTACTTTTTTTTTTGCTGAGGACAAACTTACACTGAGTAACTTAGCTATCTCAGAGCATGTTGCTATATATTGACGATCATTAATAGGATACATAAAAAATTATAAAACCTTTTAAATATTACTTGATCAAGTTAACAAATTTAAATTTATATGATCCACAATTTTTTTACTAGCCCCCCTTTTACCCATTCTTTTCATTCCGATTTTTACTTGTTTTAATCTGTAATCTTTTTTATTTAGTAAAACCTCTAAATTTTCAATAAGAGTTTTTTTATTATCACAAACTAATACACTTCCTCCTAATAATCTAGACTGTCTTTTTGCAAATGATTTTGTGAATTGAGGGCCAGCGCCTGGAATAGAAATAGAGGGTATACCAAGGCCAGTTATTTGTTCAGTAGCAGTGCCTGCATTTGACAATCCAACACAGGCCATATTAGCCCACTGATTAAAAGTACTTTTGCCTAACAAAATATATTTATCTTTATTTTTCCAAACTGAATCTTCACCAACCAAAAAATTCACATTATTTTCTTCCAAATAACCATTATTAGATAAATGACGCTTAATCGTAAAAACATTTGCATTAATACTTAGAGGCAAAAGAATAATCAAATCATTTGATATTTTTACATCTTCTAAACATTTTAAAAAAATATCAAGATTATTTAGAGCTTCAGGGAATCGACTTCCTATAATTAAAATTAACCTATTAAACATAATAATATTAGAAATATTTTCATTTTTTGTATCTACAAAATCCATCATTGGGTTCCCAAAATATTTAGCACTAATCTTTTTTTTATTTAAATTATTTGCTGTAATTTCATCTCTCATTATTAAACTTTTACATCTAGGAGACCTCATTAAAAAAATTTCCCAAGGGTCCCATTCAGAGCCTTTAAATTTATGATAAAAGTCACTCAATGCCCATCCAGGTCCATTACTCCATGTATGATCACTTTTAGGCGTGCCGACAAAACTAAATTCGCATTTTGAAATCCACGCAAAAAATAAAGGCAACAAATCACCCACGGCAATAATTTTATAATTATCTTTTGATTTGCCTCTTAAAATTAAAAAGTTTTTAAAAGTATCTACTAAAAACCCAGCGAAAAAATCAAGAAGAAATCCTTTTAAGCTTTGATTACTAAAACCTCCGCTTGGTAATTCCTTAAGACAACCAATTTTGCTAAAATTCTTTGATTTTATGCAGTCAAAAATCTTACCATTGCCAACCAATGGCATAACTTCAACTTTTTTAATTTTTATTTTTTTTAAGAATCTTTTTATTATTTCTAATGCGATAACATCTTCCCCATGTCCATTACATATAATTAATACAGAATGAGACGCGCTACTGGTAGGATCATAATGTGATTGAATCATTTCTCTATCGGCGGCATGGCCAAGTGGTAAGGCAGAGGATTGCAAATCCTTTATCCCCAGTTCGAATCTGGGTGCCGCCTTTTTTAAATCAGTGATAATATCAGCTATAAAGCTTTCAAGGAACTGAAGTTTTTCGTAGCGATTTTCGTATTTCAATTCCTTCAGGCTGAATTGTATGGAAGATAAGTTAACTGATAAATTATCAAGTTTTATGAACCTATTTTTATTATCCCATTAATAGCCCATTGAGAAAGCTTTCAAGTCATAAAGAAATATCACTTGTAGATACTAGGATAATAAATGTATTGTGTTTTTATTCTTTCAGAAGAGAGTTAAAAAATTAAACAAGCTAAAAAAGAGAATCTATTAATCGTTTTTTTAAAATTAATCTTTCTAATAGTCATTATCAGCAACACATATACCTAAACAACGTATACCATTCGAAGCAGTCCTTTTACAGTGATTACACAAAATCTTTTCATTATCTAGAGAAACTCGAGATTCTTTTTTGGTTTTATCACTTATCGAATTATATTTAAGCTCATAGGCTTCCATTATCTTATTTTTGATTTTTAATCGATATTAACAACAAAAGAAGGATTAGCGTTAGAAGAGGGTATATCCATAATTTTTACAGATTCTTTGGGTTCATCAATAACTTTGCTTTCCTTAGGTTTCTCATCTACCGCACAAGCCTCAAGTGCTTCTCTAAGAAGCGAATCAAAAGTAGCCCCAGGTAATCTATGTCTTGCAACCTCAAGAAAAGTTCTTGGTAATGATTCAGAAGCAGCATCTCTTAAGGCAGGATTATTTTTTCTATGATCTTGTTCTTCTTCTATTGATTTGATAAATCTAAGTGTTACATCTCTTTTAGTAGAGGCTTTTATCAAAGTATCATTTTCAGAATTTGTAGAACCTGAGTCATTCTCAAGATCACTTAGCCTTTTCTCAAGACTATTTAAAACCTCATTAGCTTCTTTACTTATATGCGCTAATTGTCCGTCAGATAGATTTGGTAAATCAGCAACAAAAACCTTTCCATGATCCCTTAAAGTTAAAAAAGTTGGACGGGGGCCTTGATTTTGACGCCCGTTAAAATCTGAATTGTTACCTATTGGTCTTTTAGGAGGTGTAGGTCCAGCTGAGCTACGTCTACGTGTAATTCTTTGATTATTTTCAAAGGGCATTGAATTAGAGTTAAATCTACTTACTTAAATCTCCGATATAATTCGGCGGTAGTTTTATTATATTACACCTAACTTTTTCATTTGTGTAGATAAATTTAATTTGTAATTTCTCAAAAAAATTTTATTCAAAAGATTTAAATTATTATTTCAGGCCAAAAATTATTCTCTTTTGAATTATCTTTCTTGAGAACCTTCCCTAGGACCCAACTTGATATATCAAAAGCATTACAAATATTTAAGATCTTATCCTTATATTTCTTATCAATTATTAAACAAAATCCAACCCCAAGATTAAAAGTGTTCCAGAAATCTTTTTCAGGAATCTGACCTACATCCTTTAAAAATTCAAATAAAACAGGAATCTTCCATGATTTCTTATCTATGTAAGGAATAAAATCAGAGGACATACACCTTGGTAAATTTTCAGGAATTCCTCCTCCAGTGATATGCGACATTCCCTTTATTTGAATATTCTGAGATAAAATTTGATTTACAATTTTAAAATAAATTTTTGTAGGTTTTAATAATTCATCATAAAAATCTAAGTTATATTTTTTTTTAAATTGCTGATCAATTTGATTATTATTTTCAATTATTTTTCTAACTAAACTAAATCCATTACTATGAATTCCGTTACTTTGTAATGCAATTATCAAATCATTTTCACATATTTTTTTGCCATTAATTAATTTTTCTTCTTCAACTATTCCAACGCAAAACCCTGCTAAATCATACTTATTCTTTGAGTAAAATCCTGGCATCTCCGCAGTTTCTCCTCCAAGTATAGAGCAGTTATTTTCTCGACAACTATGCGCAATACCTTTAATAACTTCTAATAATTGATTTTTCTCAAGCTTCCCTGTAGCAATATAATCAAGAAAAAAAAGCGGCTTTGCCCCAGTTGTAATAATGTCATTCATACACATTGCTACTAAATCAATCCCAACTTCAAAGTGAAAGTTTTTGATTTGAGCTAATTCCAATTTCGTGCCAACACCATCAGTTCCTGATACTAAGACGGGTTTTTTTAAACCCTCAAGAGGGATTTTAAATAAACCGCCAAATCCTCCAATCCCCTCCAAAACATTAGATGTATATGTTGATTCGACAGATTGCTTTATCTCTGAGACAAATTCTCTTCCAGCTTTTATGTCAACTCCTGATGTTTTGTAATCCATAAAATAAAAATGATAGAATCCTCTTATATAGATATTCCTCCGTAGATTGCTTTTGTCCAGTAATTATTTATTAAATAGATTTATTTTTTAAAACAAAGTGAACAAAATAATAATAAGAAAAACAGAAGAGCTTAAAGAATGGAGACGAAATCTCAAAAGTGATATTAACTTTATCCCAACTATGGGTAATCTTCATTATGGTCATCAAAAATTAATATCAACTGCAAAAAGTTCAAATTGCAATACAAACTTATTAAGTATTTTTATTAATCCACTTCAATTTGATAGCAAAGAAGACCTTAAAAGCTACCCCAAAACTGTTGATAAAGATATTGAAATTGCTTTTTCCAATGGGGCAGATGCAATTTTTATTCCAAATGTAACTGATATCTATCCCAAAAAGAATAAAAGGATAAGTTATTTGAAAGCCTCTAAAGAATTATCTTCAGCTCTATGTGGGCTTTCAAGGGTGGGACATTTTGATGGGGTTTGCACTGTTGTTTATAGATTACTGAAACTCATACAACCCAAAAATCTTTTTTTAGGAGAAAAAGACTGGCAACAACTATTAATAATAAAACACCTTATAGAAGAAAAAAAATTCAACATCAAAATTATCCCTGTTCCTACTCAAAGAGACTCTGATGGGGTCCCATTTAGTTCGCGCAATAAGCATTTATCTAAAAATGAAAGGAAAACTCTTAAATTATTCTCAAATGAACTAGAAAATGCAAAAATAATTTTTAAAAAGGATAAAAAGATTGACTTAAAACAACTAATAAACAAACTCAAATCAAAAAATATTTCAATTGAATATTTAGAACATTTACATCCCTACAGCTTGAAAAAAGTTCAAGCAAACGATAATATTTCAATTTTAGCAGGTGCGATAAAATGTGGAAAAACAAGATTAATTGATCACGTTTTTCTTATGAAAAGAAAGCCAATTATAGCAATTGATGGGCCAGCTGGTTCAGGGAAAAGTACCATAACAAAGTTAATTGCCAAGGAGTTAAATCTTTTATATCTAGATACTGGAGCAATGTATAGAGCAATAAGTTGGCTCTTTAAAAAAGAAAAGATTGATTATGCTAAAGAGTCAGAATTAAAAAAGATTCTTAATAACATTTCTATTATTTTTAAGTCAAATTCTATTTCTCAGCAAGATGTATTTATAAATAATTTTTGTGTAACTGAAGAAATTCGTTCACAAGAAATAAGTTCTATTGTTTCTAAAATTTCATCAATAAAAAAAGTGAGAGAATTTTTGGTTTATGAGCAAAGAAAAATTGGCCAATCTGGAGGCTTGGTAGCTGAAGGGAGAGACATAGGAACAACAGTTTTTCCAAATGCAGAACTTAAAATATTCCTTACAGCTAGTATTGACGAAAGAGCTAAAAGAAGAAAGTCAGAGTTAGATTTAAGAGGGACTGAAGAAATAGACTTCAATCAATTAAGAGAACTTATAAGAAAAAGAGATTTTGAGGATTCAACAAGAAAAATTTCTCCTCTCAAAAAAGCTAACGATGCAATTGAACTTCTTACTGACGGATATTCAATAAATGAAGTAGTAGAAAAAATTGTTAACATCTATAATTTAAATATTCCTAAAGAGATTCAAATCGAATAAATTAATAAATAGTATCTAGAAAACCACTGACAGAGTCTTCTAAAATATCAAGTACATTATCAAATCCCTCATCTCCTCCAAAGTAAGGATCAGGGACTTCTATTGCTTGAAAAATTGATCTGAAATTTTGTATCTTTTTTATTGATGCAAAATTAGATAATGATTTTCGAGATTTCATATCAATAATATTTTCATAATTTGAATCATCCATAGCAACTATATAGTTAAATTTTTCAAAATCATTAGGATTTATTTGTCTAGCTCTACTAAAGATTTCTACGCCCCTTTTTCGTGACGCTATTCTCATTCTAGTATCAGCCTTCTTCCCTATATGCCAACTTCCAGTCCCTGCAGAATCAACAATAAAACTATCATTTAATCCTTTTTTATTAATTAAATCTAGGAATATAGCTTCGGCAGCAGGAGACCTACAAATATTACCTAAACATACAAAAAGAACTGATTGTTTTTTCATCTAATCTAAAATATCCAAAATTATAAAACTTTATTATTAGAAAATAATACTTTATTAATTAAGGATTCTGTAAAATCTTTACCAAATAAACTTGATAACATTGGCCTTGCTGGGTCATTATCCCTTCTAAATTTCAAATAATCATTTTGACCATTAATTAACTCTTGTTGTAAGCCTTGGCCAACTTCCTCACTTTTAAAAAGAGTTTTTAGATACAAATTCAAATATTCTTTGAATGAATCATAAAGCTGATTTTCTATCAAATTATCACTATCTTGTTGTTTTGGTAATCTAGACCAAATCAATCCTGGGGAAAAAAATGTTGCTACATCTTCAGACATTTTTTCAGCTACAGGTAGAGATGAATGACATGCTTTTTTAAGTTTTATTATTTGTTCTAGTAATTCAGAATTAAACTGATTTTCGACTTTTAAAGATGGCTGAAAATCTAAAACTAATAAATGACTTGTAGGTAAAGAAACAAAATCTACGCCTAGAAATGGAATGTTATAGGAAGTTTTTGGGATAATTAAAAAATTCAAAACAGAATAATTTGGACTATTGATACATACGGCTCTTGCGAAGTTAATCCTTTTTTGATGAGTTGCTCCCCATGTGAAAAGATTAATATTCTTTTTTGATTTTTTTGAACCATAGCTTGACTCTTTGTAAGAAAAATCAGAAGCTATTTTATGTTCGACGCAATGATATTTGTCTAACTGAGAAATTAAAAGTTTTATAAATTTAGCCCATCGCCATTCTTGGCTATAAAAAATGGTATTTTGAATTTGCATTTATTGTAGAGAATTATGATTTAAAGTAAAAAGAAAATTATTAATGAAATTTTCAGTCCAAGTTTTACCAAAAAATGTTTTAAATAACTTGTCGGCAGGATCTTTTTCAGCACTATATTTATCATAATCTATTTGATTATTTTTTATTTGTTCCAAATCCAAAAATTGATTATTTTGATGTAGTTTATTAATTGTTAAATAATTACTAACAAAGGAACAAAAAATATTATTTAAATCTCTATCAAGATTTAATTTATTCCCTCTACATATCATTACCCAGGGCGAAAAATATTTTTTTGAATCATATATATTTTTCATTTTATGATTATCAAATACAGAATATTGATTTTTTATAGAATCTAAGCTTGAGCAATATTTCTGAAGATATTTTTTTTCCTGAATTAATGGTTGATAATCAAAAATAGCTAGTAATTTTTGAGAAGTTCCAAACCATAAAATATCAGCGCCTAATATAGGAAACTCACTTTTGAAATTTGGATAAGCAACAGTGTTAAAAACCTGGAGCTTATCTCCTCCATCTAATTTAGTAATTCTCCACTTTCTATATTGTTGGGATTCAAAAATCCAATTTTTAATAATATATTTCGAGTCTTTATTATGATGTTCTTTGAATTCTTTTGATATTTCTAATTCTTTACCATCTAAATCTTCAATATTGGTCTTCACAAAATTTTTTAATGATTCAAACATAGATATTAAGTTTCTGTACTCCCCTTCCTAACTTTCTTTGTAAGATAATTAAAGACAATTTTTCCTAATACTGCTATTAAGTTACCTTCAAGCTCCTTAAACATTTTCATATTATAAGTAAAAGCTTGATTAGCTTCATCAATTATTTGATCAGCAATGTTTTGATTTATCGGGAGCTGATTAAGAGTCTTAGAATATTCTTCTTTGAATTTTTTTTCGTCATCAATATTTTTAAATTCATAAAAATTTAACCCGTTATTTCCATCTAAATTTAAAGCTTTTTTGGCTATTTTCTTTAAAATTTGGCCGCCAGATAAATCTCCTATATAGCGGGTATAGTGATGGCCAACCAGTAATTCAGGAGATTTTTTTGCTACCAAACGAATTCTGTTGACATATTCTTTCGCTGATTTAGAAATATTAATTTCATTACGCCAATTATCTCCAAAATAAAATTTGAGATCATTTTCAAGTGTTTCTTTTCTAAAAAGTGATTTAAAGCCGATAGGTTTGATTACCGGATGTTCCTCTTGAACCAGTCTTTCAATTTCTTCTTCCATGGCTTCATAAACAAAATATAAATCACTTATCAGTTTTCTGTAGGATTTTTTTTCAACAACACCTTTCAAAAAACAAGCGACAAAGCCAGTATTTTCAGCCATAGTATGGGATTTCTTTGTCCCTTCTCTCAATTGTCCTGCAAGAGCAACTGCCATTTATCTATTTTCGGGATTGTACATATATTTAATCTACAAGGAAAATATATAAAACAGCTAATTTTTGTTACTAGTAGATGTTGTAGAGAATAAATTGTAAAGTTCTTTACAAACTAAAAAAAGATTATCCTTTTGTTCCTGCTGAGGTAAATGTGTCCCCGTCATCTCCCACTCCCCAATAGTAGCTACTCTCCATCTTTCAGCAGGAATTATCATTCCGCGCATTATTATTCCTAACAACTTAGGTACTCCATTTTCACAATTATTTTCAATTCTCAACTGAAGTAAAACTGCTCTACATTCTATACTTGGACTCCAACCTGGAAAATGGAAAGAAAAATCAAGGCTATCAAACCAATCTCTATCATTTGCTTTATCCCAAGGACTAAAATTAACACTCGCATCTGGGAAATATTTACGAAATAATGCAGCAGTAGTAGCTACCTTATTAGCTATTTCAAGATTGCTAACATTTGAACTTGCATTCATAAGCGGTAATGAACCTTTGATTGAAGTTGACATAATTTCTTCAACCTTGCTTATGAAATTCTTTTTCTTTTAACAAAGATGTTGAAATGCTGATTAACAAACTATTATCTATTCACATTTGAATAATTAATTTCTAGTTTTTAAAGAATATCCTTAATTTCAATTTAAGATACAAAAATATTTTATTAATTGACTTTTTTACTATTCAATCAAGTGCTATGCCTAAATTTGAAAAATTAAATTTACCCACAGAAGGAGAGTTAATTACTTTTAAGCAAGGTAAGCCTAATGTTCCTAATAATCCTATTGTCCCTTATATAAGAGGTGACGGTATTGGGGTAGATATTTGGCCAGCTACTCAACTTGTTCTTGATGAAGCAATAAAAAAAAGTTATGGAGATGAAAGAAAAATAAATTGGTTCAAAGTCTATGCTGGCGACGAAGCTTGTGAAATATACGGAACTTACAACTATTTACCACAGGATACTATTGAAGCAATAAGACACTTTGGAGTTGCTATTAAAGGCCCATTAACAACTCCTATCGGAGGGGGAATTAGATCTTTAAATGTCGCTTTAAGACAAATTTTTGACTTATATAGCTGTGTTAGACCTTGTAAATACTATTCAGGGACTCCTAGTCCTCATAAAAATCCACAAAACTTAGACGTTATTGTTTATAGAGAAAATACAGAAGATATTTATATGGGTATTGAATGGGAAGCCGATGATCATACATGTATTGATTTAATTAATCATCTAAATAATGTTGTCATTCCAAATAGTAAAAATTTAAAAAATAGATCAATACCGGACGGTTCGGGTATTGGGATAAAACCCGTAAGCAAGTTAGGAAGTCAAAGGCATATAAGAAAGGCCATAGAACATGCAAAAAGGTTATCAGGGAATAAAAAGCATGTAACTCTTGTTCATAAAGGCAATATCATGAAATATACAGAAGGTGCCTTTAGAGATTGGGGATATGAATTGGCAGTAAATGAATTCAGAGCAGACTGCATTACGGAAAGAGAAAGCTGGATTTTAGACAATATTCACAAAAATCCAGAAATTACAATCGAAAATAATGCCAGAAAGATAGAACCAGGCTATGACAAGCTAACAAGTAATAAAAAAGCATTTATTTGCGAAGAAATAAAAGAAGTAATAGCCTCAATATCAAATTCTCATGGAAATAATAAATGGAAAGAACTCATTATGGTTGATGATCGAATTGCAGACAGTATTTTCCAACAAATTCAAACAAGGCCTCAAGAATATTCTATTCTTGCGACCTTGAACTTAAACGGAGATTATGTATCTGATGCTGCTGCTGCAATTGTGGGAGGCCTAGGTATGGCTCCCGGAGCTAATATTGGAGATAATTCCGCAATTTTTGAAGCAACGCATGGAACAGCTCCAAAACATGCAGGATTAAACAAAATTAATCCGGGTTCGGTAATTCTTAGTGGAGTAATGATGCTTGAATATTTTGGTTGGAATGAAGCAGCGAAGCTGGTGACTTCTGGAATTAGTAAAGCTATTGAAGAAAAAAAAGTAACCTACGATCTAGCACGCTTAATGGAACCAAACGTAACACCACTATCATGTAGTGGTTTTGCTGAAGCAATTATCTCAAATTTTTAATTGGAAGAATTGTTTTTATTTTCTAAAATTCTCCATACTTTTACCAATGAATCTTGGTTACCAATATTTCCAGGAAATGTCACGATTGGAAGATTCTCATCATTTTCAAGTTTAAAAGTAACTAAAGAAACCCCAGTAATTATTTGTCCTTGCAAATAAACATAATTTGCTTTAAATCCATTACTGAGAATTACATTTGACGTAATTCCCCCTTTTGATACTAAATACCCTATTTCATTTTTCAAATCTGAAACTAATTCAGAAATAAAATAAGCAAGAGAATTATAAAAATTTACTTGCTCATCGTTCTTAGCTAGAGAAACTTCTTTTCTTGAGGTAAATAAAACGGGAATATTTTCTTGCTTTAATATATATCTTAATTGCTTTAATAATTTGTTTTTAAACGAAACCAATTTATCCTGATTACTTTTTAATTTAGAAATTCTGAGAAATTCAAAAACATCCAATTCTATTGGTATACAATCACTTATTTCTAATAATTCCTTTAGTTGAATTGTTGTAAGTTCTACATAAGATCCAATTACTAACAATCCTGGAAGAAATTTTTTTTCACGATTTTTTTTTCTAATAAGGGAGTAAAAAAATGGTTCGTTAGGATTATCTTTTACAGCAGAAATTGAACTTATAAAACTTGCAGCGGTCCTGAAGAGAAATTTCTTTTGATTACTTAGTTTTTTTATTGATAATGAAAACTTTTCAAGTTGTGCATAATTCTCAATATCAACAATTACATGAGAATTTTCTTTTAAATTCTTGATCTTATTAAAAACAATATTTTTTTCTTTACTTTCAAGAATTTTTAATTCGGATATTTTTAAATTTTGAATATCATTAAATTTAATTTGAGATTTACATTTTTGAAATAATAATTGTTTGACATTACTTGTTTTGTATCCAAAAATTTTATCTTTGGCAAAAATCGTTTGACTTACAGGAACATTATCAACAAAATGGTCTCCATCAATTGTAATTCTTTTACCTTCAATAAATGCTGGAATATGGAAGGTAGCATCAAAAGGTCCTAGACAATCGTTCATAATTTTAGGCTCTAAAAAATTATGACCACGAAGGGTGGAATCACCTCTACTTACAAATATAATTTCCTCTTTATATGATTCCTTTGAGATAACTTTTTTAAGGGCATTACAAATTTCTACTAATCTTAATTTTGCGTCATTTTCTGATAAAGACCTAGTATTAGCCAAAATGAAAAATAAATTAGATTTGCTTTGAAATCCTTTGATTAAAGTAGAATAATCCCATTTCAGAAGCAATAAACAATTATTTACTGTTTGAGAACCTGTTGGATCATCATCGATCACTATAACTTTCATAATTATCAGTAGTTACTTCAAAGTATTTATTAGTATTGAGGCATCTAATATTTGGGAGGAATTTGGAGGAATCGAAATTTTCCTTAATCCATTAACTAAAGAATTGCGTGGACTAGTCCATGGCTCAAGACATACCATTTTCCTGGGAGGATCACTCCAAATCACACCCAAATCAAAAGGCGAAGGATGCATTAAAATAACTTGTCTTTTAAAAAAATTATCTCGGAAAGAACTTCTTCCTGAGGTATACATAAGTAAATCAATTCCATTATTAATGTTTTTTAACTCGTCAAAAGTATTTCTCAAGAAATTATTTTTTTGATCCTGACAATTTAGTGGGTTATCTATAAAATTCAAGTTTTTAAAATCTGAAATATTAAAATAAGGATGCAATCCAAAATTTACTGGCATCTCAATATTAGTTTTGTTCTGAATGTTAATAATAAATTTTAAGCAATTAATTTTTAAAGTAACCTCAATTTTGAGCTCAAAATTAAATGGATAAAAAGTTTTTGTTTTTTCAGTATCTTGTAAAATCAAACAAAGAGAATTTTTTTGTTCATTTAGGCAGTGTTGCCATTGTAAATCCCTTGCAAAACCATGTTGCATAAATGGCATATAATTTTTTCCAAATAAAGAATTGGGAATATCAAGATTTCCACAAATCGGAAACAGAATTGGGATTCCTCCTCTGATACTTTTTGTTTTATCAATAAATCTTTTTTCATCAAAATATAATATTTCTCTCCCTTCTGAAACCCAGTTAGTTATAAGCCCACCCCTCTTAGGACAAAATTTAATATAATTTTTTTCGTCTAATTGAAAAACATAAATACCTTTTTTATTATCAACGGAATTAACTTTCACAAAAATCTCTCTACAAAGAATCGATCCAGTCAAGTATATGTTGATTAACTAATTCAGGGACTTCATCATGAGGACAATGACCAGCATCAAGAATAACTTCTTTAGTATTTTCAGGAGCATATTTTTTATAAAGAAGTCTTTTGCTTGCTGTGTTCATCCAAGGATCTTTACCTCCCCATAGGAGTAAAAGCGGAGATTTCAACTTTTTGAATAATTTATCAAATGGTTCTCCTTGGACACCTGCAGGATTGAAAACACTTTTAAAAACGTTAAAGGCACCTGGATCAAGTGAAGGTTTTCTAATTGAATCAATAAGATAATCATCAACATTAGTTTGGTTTTTATAAACATTATTTAATGCTTTTTTTATATTGACTCTTCTTCTCATGCTTTCAAATATAGTTCTTTGAAGAAAAATATTGCCTCGCAAAAATGTTTCAAAGAAAGTTTTTAAAGATTTTTGTAAAAGGCTGTTATTTGATACTTTTTCTTCACTAAACATTCCAGCAGCATTAAGTAAAACTACTCCAGCAGATAATTCTTTTAGTTCTGCACTTGCTGCTAGAGATGCATAGCCACCTAAAGAATTACCAACAATAAATGTTGGTTTTTTTATTACTTCTTTCACATATGTTGCAACTTGATCTTTCCAAAGATGACTTGAATACTGAACATCTATTGGCTTGGGACTTTTTCCAAACCCCAAAAGATCTATTGCATGAACTTCATATTTATCACTCAAAACAGGGATATTAAAACGCCAATGATCTGTGGAAGCTCCAAAACCATGTATCAACAAAATTGCACATGATTTTGAACTTTCTTCTTTAGGTTTTGCGGTAATAGTGTGTATTGGATAATTCAAAAAATTCCATGCATAATTTACCTCATCACTTATAAACACTGGTTTTTCCATTTAATAAACAATTATATTTATTGATTCTAATAAAATTATTCGTTAAAGAAGACCTACTGGATCAGCCGCAACATCATCTGAAATTTTATTATCACCACCTGGAGGCTTATCTTTCAAAACAATTCTTAAAAGAACAGGAGCTAAGAATGTCGTTCCAATGACCATTAATAAAATTGCAGCCTCAAGGGATGGTGTTAAAAGTTTAGCGCTTGTTCCTAATCCAAGAAAAATTAATCCCACTTCTCCTCTAGGCATCATTCCTAAACCTACAACTAATCTATTTGTCGGCTTATCACTTGAGAAAACCCAACCAGCAGCAATTTTTCCAATAATAGCTACAACCAATAAGAACCCTGCGACTACAAGAGCAGATCTACTTGCTGGATCAAGTGGATTAATAACTGATAAATCCATACCAGCACCTACAAGGACGAAAAAGATGGTCGCGAATAATGAGACCAATGGCAAAACTGATTGCTGGATAGCATGATTATTTTTAGAACTACTAAGAATCAAACCAGCTGCAAAAGCCCCTAAAGCCGCTTCAAGACCTATCGCCGTAGCTACAAAACAACATAAAACAAGTATTACAAAAGAGGCTACAACTACAGCTCCAGGTGCTTTCAACCTATCAAGAAGCCAATCAAAACCAGGAGCTGCAGTACGACTTAATGCAATAGCAGCAATTACAAATACAACAGCTGCTGCAACTAATTTAACTATTGGAGCAATTTCTAAAGAGCCTCCAGCAGCAAGAGCTACAACTACCGCAAGAATAACAATGCCTAAAATATCATCTAAAACTGCTGCTCCAATAACAATTTGACCTTCCCTAGTTTTCAAATATCCTAATTCACCAAAAACACTTGCTGTAATACCTATACTTGTAGCGGTCATTGATGCTCCTGCAAATACTGCTGGAATAAGATCCACCTGGAAAATAAACATTAATCCAAAAGTACCAAAAGCAAAAGGCAGAATTACCCCTGCCATAGCAACTGTAAAAGCTTGCGCACCAACTGCAACTAATTCCTCTAATTCACTTTCTAATCCTGTTAAGAAAAGAAGCGCATATAATCCAAGTGTTGCAACAGCTTGAAGAGAAGGGAAACTCTCAAAATAGACGTCAGGAACAACTTCTGGGGGTATTGATGCCAACGAACTTATTACGTTCACCAATCCTTGATTTAATTCAGTATGAGCAGAGGGTGGTATTAATAAATGGAAACCAGATGCTCCTATAACAACCCCAGCTAAAAGCTCGCCGACAATAGTAGGTAAACTTAGTCTGACTAATACTTCCGCTAATGCTCTGGCAGCTAAAAAAATCAATAGAAATCTAATTACTCCGATGAGTGTCTCAGCAACTTCTAAATCATGTGCACTTAATTCAGCAAGTAAAGAATACATTTTAAATGCGAGAAAAATTAAACTAACTAATTGGAAGATAGTTTATGGAGGGCCCACTTTACCAAGTATGTAAAAAAAAGCAAAAATACTCAACAAGTGTGGATCTGAAGTTACAACAAAGAATTTATAAAAAAACTGGCTAACGTCTGTTATATGTCAAATCTAATGAACTCCAACGAACCCTTTGATCTACGCTTGCCTACTCCAGGTTGCTATCTAGATCCTGAGAAAGCTGGCATGGATTCCGATGCGCTCTTCAAGGGAATGACAGAGCACTTATTCTTTACCCTTGGCAAATTAGCAACTTCCGCTAGTCCTCATGACTTATATATGGCTCTGAGTTACGCAGTTAAGGATAGATTAATGACAAGATATTTAGCCAGTCAAGAAGTAATAAGAAAAAAGCCTCAAAAAACAGTTGCCTACTTATCAGCAGAATTTTTAATCGGTCCACAATTAAGTAATAATTTATTAAATCTTGGCATAACACAAGAAGCAGAAGATGCATTAAAAAGGTTTGGGATAGAATCACTTTCAACAATTCTTGAAGTCGAAGAAGAGCCAGGCCTAGGCAATGGTGGTCTTGGAAGACTTGCAGCTTGTTATATGGAGTCTTTAGCTTCGTTACAAGTTCCTGCAGTTGGTTATGGTATTAGATATGAATTCGGAATATTTAACCAATTAATACGAGATGGTTGGCAAGTTGAGGTTACGGACAAATGGCTTAAAGGGGGTTGGCCATGGGAACTGCCTCAACCTGATGAATCATGTTTTGTTGGTTTTGGGGGGCGAACTGAAAGCTATAGAGACGATAAAGGTAAATATCGATCAAGATGGGTGCCCTCTGAACATGCAATCGGTGTTCCTCATGATGTACCAGTATTAGGCTACAGAGTAAATACATGTGACAGATTAAGATTATGGAGAGCTGATGCAACAGAAAGTTTTGATTTTTATGCTTTCAATATCGGTGATTATTATGGTGCGGTAGAAGAAAAAGTTGCTTCTGAAACTCTATCTAAAGTTCTTTATCCAAATGATGGAACTGATGAAGGGAGAAGATTAAGGCTCAAACAACAACACTTCTTTGTTAGTTGTTCTCTCCAAGATATGTTGAGAAGTCTTGAAAAAAGATCCATCAAAGTAACAGAATTTGCCAAACATTGGACTGTTCAATTAAATGATACTCATCCAGCAATTGCAGTTGCGGAGCTAATGCGTCTATTAATTGATCAGTATCAAATAGGTTGGGACAAAGCATGGAATATAACTACCTCATCAGTAGCATATACAAACCACACATTGCTTCCTGAAGCATTGGAGAAATGGGATTTAAGTCTTTTTAGTGATTTACTTCCCCGTCATTTAGAAATTATTTACGAAATAAATTGGAGGTTTTTACAACAATTAAGACTTCGTTACCCAGGTGATGACAAGATTCTACAAAAACTTTCTATTATTGATGAAGAAGGTTCCAAGTCAGTGAGAATGGCTCATTTAGCTACTATCGGAGCTCATCACATTAATGGTGTTGCTGCACTTCACTCTGACCTAATAAAAAGACAACTTCTCCCAGAGTTTGCAGAACTATGGCCTGAAAAATTTACTAATGTAACTAATGGAGTAACTCCTAGAAGATGGGTTGCATTAGCAAATCCATCTTTATCTAATTTGTTAGAAAAAGAAGTTGGTCCAGATTGGATTACGAATATGGAACTACTTAAAAAATTAGAAAAGAAAAAAGATGATGCAAATTTTCTTCAAGAATTTGAGGAAACTAAATTGCTTGGAAAACGAAAGCTGGCAAGTTTTATTCATACAAAAACAGGAATACTTGTTGATCCATCAAGTCTTTTTGACGTCCAAGTTAAAAGAATCCATCAATATAAAAGACAACATTTAAACGCTCTGCAAATTATTGCTCAGTATTTAAGAATTAAAAATGGGACAAGTAACTATAAAGCCCCGAGGACAGTTATTTTCGGAGGGAAGGCTGCTCCAGGTTACTTTATGGCTAAATTAATTATTAGATTTATTAACGGGATCGCTGATGTAGTTAATTCAGATCCTGATATGGAAGGACTTTTAAGAGTAGTTTTCTTACCTGACTATAATGTCAAACTTGGGGAAATAGTTTATCCAGCAACAGACCTTTCTGAGCAAATTTCAACTGCTGGTAAAGAAGCATCAGGAACAGGAAATATGAAATTCGCAATGAATGGAGCTTTAACTATAGGAACTCTTGACGGAGCAAATGTAGAGTTAAGAGATCTTGTTAAAAAAGAAAATTTCTTCCTTTTCGGAAAGACTGAAAGTGAAATAATGCATTTAAAAAATAATAGTTATTCTCCTAAGACTTTCATTGAGAAATGTCCTGAGTTAAAAGAAGTAATTCGTTTAATCGAAATTGGCCATTTTAGTAATGGAGATAAAGAATTATTCAAACCTCTATTAAATAGTTTGACTGGAAATGATCCATTTTTCGTAATGGCTGATTTCGAAGACTATTTAAACAAACAAGATGAAGTTAGTAACTTCTGGAATAATAAAAAAGCATGGAATAAAATGGCTCTTTTAAATACTGCAAGATCAGGATATTTTTCTTCAGACAGATCTATAAGAGAATATTGCGAATCGATTTGGAAAGTTTCACCTATGCCAGTTGAAATTACATGTGATATTGAAGAAGTAACTACTTAAAGTTATTATTATCAGGTAAATCTTGTTTTTTAATGAAATAATCTATTCAATATTTAGTGGATAAGGAGTTAATTTTTTTGAAATTTTTTTAAATTCTACTTCCACATTTTTAGCAACTTTAATATCAAAAATCTTCTCCATTAAAGCTTCAATAGAGTATAAATAAGCATTTACATTTTCAAGTTCTTCCATAGCATCTGTAATTTCTATATCAAAAATATGTTTATTATTTTGCAACAAATTTTTTGTTAAAATATTTATCAGATAATTGATTATGTAATACTTCTGTTGCTTTGCTGCAATAAGTTCTAAAAGATTTTCATAGAAGCTCAGTTTAATTCCTGTTGTTATTTGAAATTAGGAAATTCTCGAATCAAACGCTCATGCTCTTTATAAAATTGCTGAAAACAGGGCATTGACATAGTTCTTCTTTCAAAAGAATAAATAACGCTAATTCATAACATTGCATTATTTAGGCACAATTGTAGGCCCATCAAATAATTCATCATTTTCATCGAGAGAGTCTGGACTATCAGGCAAAGGAATTTCAATACTAGTCACCAAATTAATAACATCTCTTAATCTCATTGAGTCTGCAAACCATCCCATTGCTTGTTCAGCATCTCCTCTCTTTTCGGCATCATTTGCTTGGTCTTCATGAGCTTCTGCTAATAAAGAAAGCCAACAAAGGCATCTTGCTTGAACTATTGACAGATCTAGATCATTAGGTTGAGATTTAGAAATACGCTCATGCTCTTGCTGAATTAAGAGTTTTAAACGCATATCGTGCAGCTTAGCCATAAAAGCTTAATTACTAATTACACGCTAGCTAGAGAGTGGTAAATATGCACGCATACTACATATAGTTTATCAACTGAAACGGGACTGGAGGGAATCGAACCCACGACCTACGGTTTAGGAAACCGTCGCTCTATCCTACTGAGCTACAGCCCCAAGGGATGTTTTTTGGGTTAATAAGCATTATGCTAAATGAAAGCAGGAGAGGCAATCGCAAAAATGTTTTATTTTGTTTTGAAAATAAATCTTTTTGAGGAAAGTCCGGGCTCCCATATGGTCAGGCTTGCTGGGTAATTCCCAGTGCGGGTAACCGTGAGGATAGTGCCACAGAAACATACCGCCTAATACTTCATGTATGGCAAGGGTGCAAGGGTGCGGTAAGAGCGCACCAGCAACATTGAGAAGTGTTGGCTAGGTAAACCCCGGCTGGGTGCAAGGCTAAGTAGATTTATGACCATTAAAAAATCTACTTTTAAGCGCCGCTTGAGGCTGTGAAGTAATTCCAGTCCTAGATAGATGATTGCCCATCTTATTAAGATGAACAGAACCCGGCTTATGACCTGCTTTCTACTTAATGAAAACACTTAATTTATATGGACACCTTAATTGATGACAAAAGACTTGAACAAATTATTAAGTTTTTAAATTCGCTTGACATAAACTCAAAAAGATTTATCAAAATTATCAACCAAAAAGATAAATTAATACTTCATACTTTCAATGAAGCATTAACACATTCCTCCGCAAACAATAAAGTTAATTATGAAAAATTAGAATTCTTTGGGGATGCTGTTCTCAGATTATCAGCATCTGATTTTATAGAGAGAACATATAAAAGTATGAGTGTAGGTAATAGATCAGAACTAAGATCTCAAATAGTAAGTGATGAATGGTTAACTGAATTAGGTAAAAAAATATTTATAGAAAAAGTAATAATAAAAGGACCAAAAGCAATGGGTGATGAGAATTCAAAAGATACCATAATTGCTGAAACTAGTGAAGCATTAATAGGCGCAATATATAAGTGTTTTAATTCAATAAATGAAGTCAATATATGGTTAGATAATTTTTGGAAAAAAGATGCCGAATTATATTTGCAAGCACCACATAAATATAATGCTAAGTCAGCTTTACAAGAATGGTGTCAAAGCCAAGGATTTAATTTACCTGTTTATAAAATATATGAAGTATCAAAAAACCACGGAGACCCGAAAAGATTCTCTTGTGAAATATACATAAATGGATCTATAAAAGCTTTCAGCTTTGGGCATTCTCATAAAAAAGCTGAAAAAAATGCTGCAAGTATTCTAATACAAAAGATTTATCAGAAAAAAAAAATTAATTATTCAAACAATTTCCAAATTATTTAATTGAAATGTTACTAACTTATCCCAATTGCCTCCCTCAAAAAGAACAGCTGCCGTTTTATTAGTTACTCTTTGTACAAATCCTTTATAACCTCTATAAATAGAATTAACGTCTTTAACGACTACTATAGAACCGGGGAGTATTGGTTTATTGGAAAATTCCATAGAAATAATTTACATATAAACTATGATAAATCATGATGAGTGGTTAATTGTTGGCTTAATAACATCTCCTCAAGGCATTAATGGAAAAATCAAGATTAAGTCTCTAAGTGATTTTGAAGAAAGATTTACAGAGCCTGGTAAAAGATGGATACAAAAAGGCAAAGAGACTCCTATAGAACTCGAGCTTACGCATGGTTTTAAAAAACCCGGTAAAGAATCATTCATAATTACATTTAAAGGGATAAATAATAGAACTCAAGCAGAAAAATTAAAGGGACAAAAAATCCTCGTGAAAGTTGATGCAATTCCAAAATTAAGTCATGGAGAATATCACTTAACCGAACTAATTAATTTAAATGTCAAAATTTTAGAAAATAACCAATTTCACATAATTGGAAAAGTTATTAACTTATCTAACGAGAAAAATAATTTACTTGTAATTCAACTTTTGAAAAATAATAAAGAGGTTCTTATACCCTTTGTTAAAGAAATAGTTCCAGTAGTAGATATTAAAAAAAATTTTATATTAATTACTCCTCCTTCAGGTCTGTTAGAATTGTGAATTTCCCTTTTTTAAATGTTTACTCTACTGTTACGCTTTTAGCAAGATTCCTTGGTTGATCAACATCAAGTCCTCTATGAGCAGCAATATGATAACTCAATAATTGAAGAGGAATAATTGCAAGCAGAGGTGAAATCCATTCATTGGTTGAAGGTATGGTCATTAAATAATCAAATATTTCAGTCCCATTACATTGAGGGGCAACACCAATTAAATAAGCATCTCTCGCTTTTGCTTCTTGAGCATTACTAATTACCTTATCAAAGACTTGCCCTGGGGTAGCTATTGAAATTACAGGTACTTTTTTGTCTAGTAAAGCTATTGGCCCATGCTTCATTTCCCCAGCAGGATAACCTGCAGCGTGAATATAACTAATTTCCTTCAACTTCAGAGCTCCCTCGAGAGCAATGGGATAATTTATTCCTCTTCCTAAAAAAATAACATCTTTAATATTAAAAAAATCATGTGCAAGTTTTTCAGAAGATTCATTATGTTTTTCTAAAAGTTCTTCCACTAATAAAGGTAATTTAGTTAATTCTGAAACTAATTGATTAATATTTTCATTACTTTGACTTCCTTTAATTTGAGCAAATTTTATAGCTAATCCATAAAAAGAAAGAAGTTGCGCAAAGAAAGTTTTTGTAGCAGCAACACCAATTTCAATTCCAGCACTAATATTAATAATATTTGGTATTTGTCTACCAATTGAGCTTTCCACTCTGTTCGTAATAGCAATTAAATTTGGTTTAAAGTTTCTATCCGCTATTGAAGATCTCCTCTTAATCTCCATACTTATAGCCGCAATAGTATCTGCAGTTTCTCCTGACTGAGTCACTCCAATTGTTAAGGTATTAGGAAGTAATGGTGGTGGGGAGTATCTAAACTCACTAGCAAAAAAAACATTTGTTGGTATACCTGAGAATTGTTCTAATAAAAATTTACCCACCATTGAAGAATGCTTACTCGTACCACAAGCAACAATATCTATTCTTTCAATAGAGTTTAAAAAATCTGTATCAAAAGAGTAATTAATTTGAAATTGATCAGTCTTTAAATCTTTAATTAAATATTTTTCTAGCCAATATTTAGCAATATCAGGCTGATCATAAATTTCCTTTAACATGTAGTGTTTAAAATTCTTTTTATCACTTTCTTGGTCTGCAGTTTGTAAAGAAATTGGATTTCGATATTGTCTCTCGTTATTAGAATCATAAATTTCTATTCCTAAAGGAGTTAAAAGAGCTATTTCCTCATCCTCCAAAGGTAAAATAATTTTTGTAAAATTTGCTATTGCTGGCGTATCACTTGCACAAATAAATTCTCCTTCCCCTAATCCAATTATTAAAGGTGCCTGCTTCCTCGCAACAACTAATGCTTCAGGAGCACCAGACCATAATACTGCTAATGCATATGATCCTTCTAAATCAGAGATTACGTTTCTTACTGCTACTAATAAAGTTGAACCATTACTTTCAAGCTTTAATTGACTTAAAGCTAATAATTCTTTTTGTATTAAGTGTGGTATGACTTCTGTATCAGTATCAGAATTAAACACAACTCCTTCTTTTTGTAATTTAATTTTTAATTCCTGATAATTTTCAATAATCCCATTTTGGACAACTGCAACCTCTCCTGAACTATCAATATGGGGATGTGCATTTTTAACTTCTGGTTTTCCGTGAGTGGCCCAACGTGTATGACCTATTCCCACAGTTCCAGGTATTTCGATATTTTTTAAGTTATTTTTTAAATTTTTAAGTTTTCCTTCCGCTTTATTACATGAGACATTCTTTGTTTCAGAGTTAATTATCGCAATACCTGCTGAATCATAGCCTCTGTATTCAAGTTTTTCCAATCCATTAATAAGTAATGGTAATGCTTTTTTATAACCGGTAACAGCAACAATTCCGCACATATAAATAATTTTCTTCAATTATATTGAATAAAATTAAATATTTAACAATACATGGACTCTCTTCCAACTGCACTATAAAAATTAATAAGCTAAGCCCATACTTCTTGATGTTTCATCACCTAAATAAACCCTGATACTTAAAAAATCTGTTGGGCATGCTGTTTCACACCTTTTACATCCAACGCAGTCTTCTGTCCTAGGAGATGAAGCTATTTGGCCGGCTTTACAGCCATCCCATGGAACCATTTCCAGAACATCTAGTGGGCATGCCCTTACACATTGGGTACATCCAATGCATGTGTCATAAATTTTAACTGCGTGTGACATGTAAAAATTGTCTTTGAGAACCTCACAATATAATACTATTGTCTTACAAAGAAATTAAAAAAATTAAGATATGCTTCACTCTTGTTAACTCTAGGGCATAAAATCAAGTAGATAAATAGTAAATTCAATAAACTATGTCACAAGAAGAAATCCTTCAAAAAGTTTGCTCTATTGTTTCTGAGCAACTAAGTGTTGAATCAGCCGAAGTAAAATCTGATTCAAACTTTCAAAATGATTTAGGTGCAGACTCCCTAGACACCGTAGAGCTAGTCATGGCACTTGAAGAAGCATTTGATATCGAGATACCTGATGAAGCCGCTGAAGGTATCGCAACAGTAGGAGATGCTGTTAAATTCATCGAAGAAAAAAAAGGTTAATTTAGGATGCCAAATTTCCATCGAGTAGTTATTACCGGTATAGGGGCAGTAACTCCAATTGGTAACAACATTGATGAATATTTACTCGGCCTACAAAAGGGGTCAAATGGAGTTTCAGATATTACTCTCTTTAATCCTGAACAACATCCCTGCAAGTTTGCAGCAGAAGTTAAAAATCTTCAATCTGAAAATTTTATTGAACCTAAAGAATCTAAAAGATGGGATCGATTTTCACAATTTGGAGTAATAGCTGCAAAGCAAGCTTTCAATGATTCTGGACTTGAAATAAATGAAGCCAATGAATCAAGAATTGGAGTAATTATTGGCTCTGGTGTTGGAGGCTTACTTACAATGGAAAGTCAAGCTCAAATATTGAGCCATAAAGGCCCAAAAAGAGTAAGCCCCTTTACAGTTCCAATGATGATCCCCAATATGGCGACAGGACTTGCTGCTATTGCGTTAGGAGCAAAAGGTCCAAGCTCTGCTGTGTCTACCGCCTGTGCTGCTGGATCAAATGCTATTGGAGACTCTTTTAGATTGTTACAGCTGGGGAAAGCAGATGCGATGATTTGCGGGGGAGCAGAAGCAAGTATAACTCCTCTTGGAGTAGCAGGTTTTGCAAGCGCTAAAGCACTCTCTTTTAGAAATGACAGTCCTCAAACTGCAAGTAGACCTTTTGATGCTGAGAGGGATGGATTTGTCATTGGAGAAGGATCTGGGATACTTGTTCTAGAAACTTTTGAAAGTGCAAAAAAAAGAGGCGCAAAAATTTATGCTGAAATTATTGGTTATGGGTCAACTTGTGATGCTCATCACATTACTTCGCCTTCTCCAGGGGGAACTGGAGGTGCAGAAGCAATCAAGCTAGCCATTGATGATAGTTCAATTAACTTTGATCAGGTTGATTACATAAATGCTCATGGAACTAGCACTGCAGCAAATGACAAAAATGAAACTTCTGCAATTAAATCCATATTTAAAGACAGATCTTACCTCATTCCTGTAAGCTCTACTAAGTCGATGACTGGTCATCTCTTAGGGGGTTCAGGAGGTATAGAAGCTGTAGCTTGTATTCTTTCTTTGACACATAATTTTGTCCCTCCTACAATAAACTACGTCAATCCTGATCCAGATTGTGATCTTGATTATGTACCAAATAATGCTAGAGATGCTCAAATAAGAGTTGCTCTTTCTAATTCATTCGGCTTTGGTGGTCACAACGTTTGTCTAGCATTTAGCAAACTTGATTGATGAAAACCAACTCTGTATTCCAAAATTACCTTACTTAAAACAATGGTCGCTGCATCTGTTTCATTAGAATCACTATGTGTAAATAGTATACGAATGCTGGCTGTAGATGCAGTAAATAAATCTAATAGCGGGCATCCTGGCTTACCTATGGGTTGCGCTCCTATGGGTTATGCATTATGGCACAATATTCTCAATCACAATCCCAATAATCCAAAGTGGTTTAATAGAGATCGCTTTGTATTATCAGCAGGACATGGGTGTATGTTGTTATATTCTCTTCTGCATCTGACTGGATATAAATCAGTTTCCATTGAAGATATTAAAGAATTTAGACAATGGGGATCTAAGACACCTGGACACCCAGAAACATTTGAGACTGAGGGTGTTGAGGTAACAGCGGGACCATTAGGGGCAGGAATTTCCAACGCCGTTGGTTTAGCAATTGCAGAAGCACATTTAGCAGCTAAATTCAATAAAAAAGATTGCGAAATTGTTGATCATTATACCTATGTAATAATGGGAGACGGTTGTAATCAAGAAGGGATTGCCTCTGAAGCATGTTCACTTGCTGGACATCTTAAGCTTGGAAAATTAATAGCTCTATATGACGATAATCAAATCACAATTGATGGGCGTACAGATGTTTCATTTACTGAAGATGTTTTAAAAAGATACGAAGCTTATGGATGGCATGTGCAACATGTTGAAGATGGTAATCATGATGTAAAAGGGATTACCAAAGCTATTGAGACTGCGAAATCTGTAAAAGATAAACCTTCTCTAATCAAAATTTCTACAATAATAGGTTATGGTTCACCAAACAAGTCAGATACTGCAGGAATTCATGGAGCTGCAGTAGGAGAAGAAGAAGCTTCCTTAACAAGAGAGTTTTTGAATTGGGAATATCCCCCTTTTGAAATACCTGAGGAAGTATATTCACAATTTAGACAAGCTATTACTAAAGGTGAAGACTCTGAAAAAGAATGGAATTTAAAATTTCAAGGCTATCAAAATACATATCCTTCTGAAGGAGCAGAATTAAAAAGAATGATCCAAGGTGAATTGCCAGAGAACTGGGATTCAGGCCTGCCTACATATACGGTAGATGATAAGGGTCTAGCAACAAGAAAACATTCTCAAATATGCCTAGGAGCTCTTGGGCCTAATATTCCTGAATTAATTGGTGGATCTGCGGATTTAACTCACTCTAATTACACAGATATAAAAGGAGAAACAGGCTCATTTCAGGCACATTCACCAGAAAAGAGATATTTGCATTTTGGTGTGAGAGAGCATGCAATGGCAGCAATATTAAATGGAATTGCTTATCACGATAGTGGATTAATACCTTATGGAGGAACTTTTCTTGTTTTTGCAGACTATATGAGAGGTTCAATGCGACTATCTGCTCTCAGTGAGCTGGGAGTTATTTATGTACTTACTCATGACTCAATTGGAGTTGGCGAAGATGGGCCAACACATCAACCTGTTGAAACGATCCCCTCACTTAGAGCAATGCCAAATATGCTCGTATTTAGACCTGGAGATGGTAATGAAACAAGTGGTGCTTATAAGCTTGCTATTAAAAACAGAAAAAGACCTTCTGCTCTTTGTCTAAGTAGGCAAGCCATGCCGAATCAAGAGAATACCTCTATTGAAAAAGTTGCATTAGGTGGATATATAGTTTCTGATTGCGAAGGAACTCCTGATGTAATATTTATCGGGACTGGAAGTGAACTAAACCTTTGCATTGAAGCAAGTAAAGAAATCTCAAAATTAGGGAAAAAGACTAGAGTAATTTCTATGCCGTGTGTAGAGCTATTTGAAGAACAAGAAGCTTCTTATAAAGAAAGTATTTTGCCTAGTAATATCAAAAAAAGAGTTGTGGTTGAAGCTGCACATTCATTCGGATGGCACAAATACACTGGGCTTGATGGAATTTGTATTACCATGGACAGATTTGGGGCATCAGCTCCTGGTGGAAAATGTATGACCAGTTTTGGATTTACAGTTGAAAATGTTGTAAATAAGACCAAAGAAATTTTATAAACTTAAACTAAACTTCAGTATCACATTTTGTAAGTTTATTGTTCAATTCGTCAAGAGTTTCATCAGAAATTTTAGAATTCATGGGGCAATGCTTAGGTCCACACATTGAGCAAAACTCAGCTTTTTTAAATATTTCTTCTGGTAAGGTTTCATCATGATATTGTTTAGCCCTTTCAGGATCTAAAGACAGTTCGAACTGTTTGTTCCAGTCAAAAGTATATCTTGCATGACTGAGCTCATCATCTCTGTCACGAGCACCTGCTCTATGCCTAGCTATGTCAGCTGCATGTGCAGCAATTTTATAAGCTATCAAACCCTCTCTAACATCTTCTGCATTTGGAAGCCCCAAATGCTCTTTAGGAGTGACATAACATAACATCGCAGTTCCATACCATCCTGCCATGGCTGCACCTATCGCACTTGAAATATGATCATAACCTGGAGAAATATCTGTAACTAATGGGCCTAGAACATAAAAAGGAGCTTCTGAACATTCTTCCATCTGTTTTCTAACATTGAACTCAATCTGGTCCATAGGTACATGTCCTGGTCCTTCAACCATAACCTGAACATTATGAGTCCAAGCTCTTCTTGTAAGTTCACCCAATGTTTTCAATTCAGCTAATTGCGCATCATCTGATGCATCATGTAAACATCCTGGTCTAAGTGAATCTCCTAAAGAAAAAGTACAATCATATTTTTTGAAAATTTCGCAAATATCATCAAACCTTGTATATAGGGGGTTTTGCTTGAAATGATGCAACATCCATTGAGCTAAAATTCCTCCACCTCTGCTTACAATGCCAGTAATTCTTCCTTTGACTTTAGGTAAATGTTCTATTAATAAACCAGCATGAATGGTTTGATAATCAACACCCTGCTGACAATGCTTTTCGATAATATGTAAGAAATCATCCTCTGTTAATCTTTCTATCGATCCATGCACACTTTCTAAAGCTTGATAAACAGGAACAGTTCCAATAGGAACAGAGGATTCTTTGATTATTGCTTCTCTAACCTCATCAAGATTTACTCCTCCTGTGGATAAATCCATAACTGTATCAGCACCATATTTCACTGCCAACTTAAGTTTCTCAACTTCTTCATTAATATCACTTGCATTGGGAGAAGCACCAATATTTGCATTTACTTTGCATTTAGAGGCAATACCAATTGCCATTGGTTCAAGATTTACATGATTTATATTAGCTGGAATTATTAATCTACCCCTCGCAACTTCTTCCATAATTAATGAAGGTGGAAGGTTTTCTTTTTTAGCAACATAGTTCATTTCTTCGGTTATATTTCCATTTTTAGCGAAATTCATCTGAGTAATATTCTTCTGCCCAATACGTGGCTGTATCCAAGAATTTCGCATGACTTTTAAGATTTAAATTGTTTATTACTAGAGTTCGATCAAATTGAAACTTTCCTTCGTCAGTTTTAACTGCTTCAGGTTCGAAGGGTATGATCTCAGCTAAGTAATTGACTTAGCACCCCTAGTTATATAAAAATAGCTCTTTTTAATAAAAAGTCATCTTTTATTACTTAAAATATAGAAAATAATTTTATTTGGTTTGTTTATAAGATTTTATTTTATTTAAGATTTTTTTTCTCTTTATTCCTCTACTAAATTCTTTCTCCGAAATTATAAAAATCCCCATTAAGCCAATTGGTAAATAAAAGATTTTCTTACTATCTTTCCTTGAAATAAATCCTATTGTTGATAACAAAATCATTAAAGGTGCAGCAAGTGAAAAGATATAAGCTTTTTCAAATTTCATTTATATATATTTATCCCATTAATTATTTAATCTTACTATGGATTCAGTTATTACTTTGACCCCTACACTAATAGCTCTTTCATCTGGATCAAATTTTGAGCTATGTAGTGGAGCGCAACCTTTCTCCCCTGAGACACCAAGCCTAAACATTGCTCCTGGAACTTCATTTAGAAACTCAGCAAAATCTTCAGCACCTAAGGATGGTTTTTGTAATTCAATAACATTTTCATGACCTAAAATGCTAATTGAGGAGTCTCTTAAAACCTTATTTATTTCATAATCATTATTTACAGGTGGGACTATCTCTCTAAATTGTACTTTAGCTTCAGCCCCACAACTCTTTGCGATAGAGGAAATATTAAAGTTAAGCCAATCGCCCATATCCCTAAATAATTGCAAATTTGCACATCTTATTGTTCCAGTTAAATATACCTTTTCAGACAAAATATTATATGCATTTCCCCCATTTATTTTCCCAAAAGTAATGACGACAGGATCTAGAGGATTTAATTTTCTAGTTATTGCTTCTTGAATACCAGAAATCACTTTAGATGCTGCCCATATAGCATCTACACCTTCATGAGGTCTCGCACCATGCGCTGATTTTCCTAATATTTCAACTGTAAGTTCCCCTGCCGCTGCTGTTAGACTTCCTTCTTTAATCCCAATAGTCCCTACCAATAAGTCAGGGAAAACATGCACTCCTAAAATTTGTTTTAACCCAATAGTCACGCCATCATCAATCATCCACCTAGCACCGCTAGCAATTTCTTCAGCAGGTTGAAAAATTATTCTTGTCCCAAATTTAAGGTTTAAATCCTTAATAATTTTCGCCACACCCAAACCAATACATGTATGTAAATCATGTCCACAAGCATGCATGATGCCATCAATTTTTGAAGAAAAACTTAAATTAGTATTCTCGTATATTGGAAGGGCATCCATATCAACTCTCAAACCAATAAAACCTTTATCTTTTGGTCCGAAATCAGCTACAACCCCAGTTCTTCCAACTGATTCTGTAACTCTCCCACCAATTTTTTTCAGATAACCACTTATTAAAATTGCCGTTTGATTTTCTAAGCCACTTAATTCTGGATGAGCATGAATGTGCCTCCTCATATTAATAAGTTCATCCTTGAATGAATCAATTTTTTTTAACAATTTATCTCTTTCCATTTATTATTTCAGAGCTATAAATTTCATCAAATCTTTCGTTGGTTTTTGAGGCCATCTGCGAACGTTTATTAACCATTCCTCATCAGCATATCTTGAATCTAATTCCGTAACTGTAATCCAATTACTTTCAGCTTCACCAGACATCCCTTTTGACCAGTCCAAGGCTGTTAATGCTGCTCTTGCATCAGCAAAAGTTGGATAACGTCTGATCAAATTTTTTAATTCTTTTTCACTCTCTTCCATATTTCCTAATTGGTAGTCCGCTAAAGCCATACTTGATCTTGCCATAGCAAAACCAGGATTTGATTCTGAAGCTTTAGAAAACAAATTCCTTGCACTCTGCCAATTTGACAAAGACCCTTCAACATTAGCAAAATTATATAAAGCAGAAAAATTATCTTTATCTTTTGAGATTACATATAAATAATCATTTTTTGCCTGTAACCAAAGCCCTAAAGATTCTTCTGCTATCCCTCTATTAATATAAGGATCAACCTCGACTGGATCTAACTCAATGGCTTTATCTTGATCCTCTATTGCACCTTCAGGATCACCATTAACAAGTTTTATATTTCCTCTATTACTTAAAGCTGCTGCATCATCAGGAAATAATTCCAAATACTTATTCCATTGCTTTAACGCGAGATTAAATTCTCCACTGGAGCTTAAATTTAAAGCATTTTTAAATAAATCTTCCTGTGGGCTTAGTGAATAACTAGGAGTGACATATACAATATTGATTAAAAAGCAAATCAATAAAAGATAAAGCTTAATCTTTCTAATACTTTTCATTTACGGAACTAATGTATTTTTTTCCTAAAGATGTAAGTTTTCTTCCTCGGGGAGTTCTCATAATAAATCCAATTTGAATTAAATATGGCTCAACTACAAACTCTAACATTGATGATTCCTCTCCCAAACCTGCAGCAATTGAATCTAAGCCAATCGGATTATTGTTATTAAGGTTTAAAAAAGACAAAAATTTCCTATCTATATTATCCAAACCTTTATTATCTATTTTTTGAGAATTTAAAGCTTTTTCAACTATTTCTAAAGAAATTTTATTAGTTTTTTTAACAACTTGAGCATAGTCTCTTACTCTTTTTAATAATCTCAAGGCAATTCTTGGAGTACCTCTAGAAATCTTTGCTAACACGCTACAAGCATCATTTTCTAATTGAAGATTTATCAAAGTAGCAAAATTAAAAATTATTTGGTTCAATTCATCATTTGAATAAAATTCAATTTTGTGACACAATCCAAATCTATCTCTAAGAGGAGCACTAATTGATGCAAGTTTTGTTGTAGCCCCAATCAAAGTAAATTTCGGTAGATTAATTGTTCTGCAGCGAGTCCCTCTATTAGCTCCCATTGTTAGATCCAACCTAAAATCCTCCATTGCAGAATATAAAAGCTCTTCAGTTAATTTATTTAAACGATGTATTTCATCAATAAATAAAATCTCTCCTTCTTTTAATCCAAGAAGTAATCCCACAATATCCCTTGGCCTTTCAATTGAAGGTGCACTTGCTAATTTACATTTTGTATTCATCTCATAAGAGATCAATAACGCTAAGGTAGTTTTTCCTAAACCTGGTTGGCCATATAAGAGTGTATGTTCTAATGCTTCCTTCCTGTATTTAGAAGCCTCTATAGCTATTTTTAATGAAGATTTAATTTGCTCTTGTCCAATAAATTCTTTAAAGGAATTCGGCCGAGCCAAATTTGAATTTTTGTTTATTTTTTCTTCAGCAATTATCTTTGAATCAACTAACCTCAGCTCTTTTCTTGAGCGAGGAATATTAGATTCATCTAAACTTGAAGAAATTATTGCCATAATTAAAGATTAATGGCAATTGTTCTTTGGGGAAAGATTTTTTACAACTGCAATGACAAAAGTTTCAAACAAAGCAAATAAAATCATTAAAAAAGAAGCGGTTTTTAAACGACTTTCAGAAAATCGATATGCAAAATTTCAGTATGAAATACTTGAAACAATCGAAGCTGGAATTGAACTTTTAGGAACTGAAGTAAAGTCTATAAGAAACGGCAATGTAAATTTAAGAGACGGGTATTGTTCTTTCAGAGATGGTGAAATCCTTTTATTAAATGTTCACATATCACCACATAAAAATGTGGGCCCTTTTTTTAATCACGACCCATTACGAAATAGAAAATTATTGTTGCATAAGAAAGAAATAGTAAAGCTTAAATACAATACTGAAAAAAAAGGACTCACTATTATTCCCTTATCTATTTATTTAAAAGGGTCATGGATAAAATTAACCATTGGTATTGGTAAAGGTAAAAAATTGCATGATAAAAGACAAGCCGATAAACAAAGGGATATTAAAAGAGAAATAAAAACTGCTCTTAAGAGATAATAAAGGGTATATTTCTTTAGATAATTTAATCAGACTCTAAACTAACTGAATCGGGAGGAGGAGAAGGATCTGGATCAGCAATTAACATATGCTGCAAGACAGTTTCAGGCCTTTCGCTATCTCTCCAGCGAATTCTATAAGCAGGCATCTTAGTACCTCTACTAGTAGTTTGTTCAACTGGTTCCATAACCCAGCCTCTTCTTGATCGGCCTTGAGGATTTCTTTTCACCACTGCATCTGCGTGCTTGAAGCGGAAACCAACACGTTCACCACTCATTTAAAAATTTTCGTATTGGATCAATTTTTATTTTACTTCATTCGAGGTTGATTTTTCAGATTTAGTAGAAGTTATTTCTGGTTTTAACAATGGGAAGGGGATGACATCTCTAATTGAAGGACTATTTGTAAGTAACATGATAAGTCTGTCAATTCCAATTCCTAAACCTCCTGTAGGCGGCATACCTATTTCCAAAGCTTGTAAAAAATCTTCATCAATACAATGTGCTTCAAGATCGCCCGCATCTCGCAAAGATTGCTGTAATTGCATTCTCTGCCTTTGATCAACTGGATCTATTAATTCACTGAATGCGTTAGCAAGTTCGCGGCCTGCAATAAACAACTCAAATCTCTGAACCATCTCTTTATTTTCGGGATGAGGTCTCGCAAGAGGAGAGATTTCAATTGGATAATCGATTACAAAAGTTGGCTCGACGAGTTGAGATTCAACCTTTTGCTCAAAAACTTCATTCAAAAGTCTGCCTAAGGTATTTATTTTTGGAGAAATTTCAATATTAATTTTCTCTAAATCCTTAATAGCTTTATTCAAATCACCATTAAAAGAATCAAAATCAATCCCTGTATATTCCATAACAACATCTTTCATTGATATTCTTTTCCAAGGCTTGGAAAAATCAATTACCTTTTCTTGATAATTTATAACTAAGGAATCACAACAACTTGATACAATATTTCTGATCAGATCTTCAGTTAAATTCATCATATCAATGTAATTAGAGAAAGCCTGATATATTTCCACTGAGGTGAATTCAGGATTATGCTTTGTACTTATGCCTTCATTACGAAAAATTCGTCCTAACTCATATACTTTTTCAAATCCTCCTACCACCATTCTTTTAAGATGTAATTCCGTAGCTATTCTTAAATACAATGGTATGTCTAAGGTATTGTGATGAGTAATAAATGGCCTAGCTTCAGCTCCTCCAGCCTCAGATTGAAGTATCGGTGTTTCTATCTCTAAAAAATTTTTTTCATCCAACCACCTTCTTATTAGACTGATACATTTTGCTCTTGTTTTAAATACATTTTTTGACAAAGGATTAACTATTAAATCCAGATATCTTTGCCTATACCTTTTTTCTATATCTGTTAAGCCGTGCCATTTATCAGGCAAAGGCTGTAATGATTTAGACAACATTTCCCACTTGGATACTTTTATTGAAAGTTCACCTTTATTAGTTTTCTTAATAGTTCCATAAACACCAATCCAGTCTCCAATATCTACGATTTCTTTAAGATCTTCAAAAGAAAGTAGTTTTGCATTAATTTCAAAATCATCAAGAATTTTTTTTTCTAAATAAAGCTGTATTTTCCCCTCTTGGTCAGCAATAGTATAAAAAGCAATTTTTCCCATCACTCTTTTTGCTAAAACTCTTCCAGCGAGCGCAACATCTAAGTTAAATTCTTGACCATTGTCTAAATAGCCGAATTTCTCAGCGAGAAATTTAGTAGAATGAGATATTTTAAATGTTTCTGCGTAAGGTTCAAATCCTTTATTGACTAGTGAATTAGCTTTTAATAAGCGAGCATCTCTTATTTCAGACAAAATTTAATTCAATATTTATGTTTTATTTAATCAAACTATCAGAATAAGGATCAACTTGCCAAAGATGTTGCTTTTTCTCCAACTCTTTGAGAAGCATAACCTATTCCTCTAACAGTAAGTATCAACTCAGGATTTCTTGGATCTGGCTCCAACTTACCCCTTAGCCTAGCTACATAAACATCTACAACTCTCAAGTCAGCTGCTCGTCTTGGAGGATATCCCCAAAGCTGCTCTAGTATTTCAGCTCTTGGAACTACCTTACCTGGCTCATCAAATAATAATTCAAGAAGACTAAATTCAGTGTAAGTTAAACTAATTCTTTCTCCAGCCCTAGAAACTTGTCTTCTATTAGTATCAACTACTAGATTTCCAAATTTCATAACTCCTTTTCCAGAAGGAACCTCTTTAGTTTCAGTAACTGTAATACTAGGACCCATACGCCTTAATATTGTAGCTATTCTGGCTTCTAATTCCTTAGGACTAAACGGTTTTGACAAGTAATCATCAGCTCCTAAATCCAGACCGGCTACCCTTTCAGAGATAGCTTCTAAAGCAGTTAAAAATATTATAGGTACAACTGATTCAGCTCTGATTCTTCTACAAACTGCAAATCCATCCATTTTTGGAAGCATGACATCAAGAACTATTAGGTCAGGAGATTCTCTGTGAAAAGCCTCAAGAGCCTCTTCTCCATTGGTGGCTTGGTGAACTTGATACCCTGCTAATTGAAGTCTAGTAACTAATACTTTCAAAACAGCTGGTTCATCATCAACAACTAAAATACTTGCTTTTGACATCGGGAAAATTTTTTTGCTGATGTTTCAAGGCAAATTTATTTTGCAATGAACATCTTATTAATATAATCTAACAATTAAAAATATAACATTATGTACCCTAAATGATAAATTCCTTAAATTTACAAAATTATTTTATTATTGAAGAAATCCATTATTATTTTTAGAATCTATTATTCATCTATAAAGCTTATTAATTTGTCCCTCCCTTTCGATTTTTGGAAGAGCCTAAAGAGTAATGAACATATTAATGGAGCTAATAAACCGGTTATAAAAACTTGAGCAAAAATATTTTTAATACTTGGTAAATAGAAAAAGATATTATGGTTAGACCAATACTTGATCACAGCTTGAAAAAAATATAGCGAACCACAAAAAAAACTTGCAATAGAACAAATTAAACCAAATCTGAAATGCCCTACAAAAATATTATTTGAAATACTTAACTTTCCAAACCATATTCCACATAAAACCAATCCGGGAATTTGTGTGAAACTACTATCAAGAGTTAATGAATCTAAGATAAGTCCTAAGAATAAACCAATTATTAAACCATTAAATGATCCATAGATCATAGACCAAGGCAATAACCAGAATAAAGGCCAATAAGGCTGAACTCCCAAGAATTCCAACCAATTAGGATCCCATAAATAAACTATTGGTATAAATAAAAAAGATATTAAAGATATTTTTTTTTTAAAGTATTTTCCCATTTAAATTTCAACTTTTAAGATTTGTACCCAATCAATTGCTTGAGGTTTTCCTAAAAGCAAAATATTCGCTGTTTTTTTTGCTTTGAATTCTTCATCAACAGATTGAATAATACCTATGGGGATATTGGGAGGTAATAAAGTACTTGCTGGGGAAGATAAAACAAAATCTCCCACTTTTATATCAATATCCTGATTATAAAAAATCACTTTTGGATAATCATTTCCTGAACCCACTAATAATCCATGCATCTGAATCCTTTCAACCCAGACTCCCACTTTACTTTCAGGAGAAGTTAATAATCTTACTGTCGAAGTAAATAAAGAAGTATTCTCTACTCTTCCTAATAAGCCTCCTGGACCAACAACAAAACTCCCAATTTCTACTCCGTGTTTTGCACCTTTATTTAAGATAATTTGCCTCCAAAAACTGCCGGTTTTTCTTGAAATTACATTCGCTGAAACACTTTCAGAATCAGACAATCTTTGTAGAGATAAAATTTCGCGTAATCTTTTATTATCTTTTTCTAGTTGTTTTAATCTGATCAAAAACTCTTGTTCAACACTTTGAGTTAAAACTTCCCTTTGGTATTGTCCTGGCCAAAAAGGTTTTGAAATTAAATAATAAAAATCTTTATATAAAGATCCTTTTGATATTCTCACAAAAAACAAGAACGATAAAAATATAAATAAACCCCAATTTTTCTTTTTATTCCACCAACGATTAGTTGATATTCGTCGAATATCTAACATTCAATTAATCTCTAATCGCATTCCTTATAAAATCAGGTGTATCAACAACTCTCTTGAGTTTTTTGAAATCGTCCAATACCACTCCACAACCGTTAACTACGCATAATAATGGATTCTCAGCAATATGCGTAAAAATTCCAGTTTCATGGCTAAGCAAATCACTAATCCCTCTTACTAGAGCTCCACCTCCAGCGAGCATAATTCCTCTATCCACTATATCTGCCGCTAATTCAGGAGGAGTTCGCTCCAAAGTTCTTTTTACAGCTTCAACAATTTTGGAAAGAGGATCAGCCATAGCCTCTCTAATTTCTCCAGAGGTTAAGGTAATAGATCTTGGTAAGCCAGATAAAAGGTGTAAACCTCTAACTTCTATAGAAGTATTATCAAATTCATCATCTGGAAATGCTGATCCAATTTTGATTTTAATATCTTCTGCAGTTCTCTCACCGACGACTAGATTATGTACTTTTTTAAGATAAATTGCTATCGATTCATTAAGTTCATCACCAGCTATTCTTACAGATTCACTTAGGACCGTTCCGCCTAGACTTAAAACTGCTACTTCAGTAGTTCCACCCCCAATATCAACGATCATGGTTCCAATTGGTTCAGTTACTGGCAATGAGGCTCCTATAGCAGCAGCTACAGGTTCATCAATCAAATGAACCTCTCTAGCTCCAGCTAATCCAGCTTCTCTAACAGCTCTTCGTTCAACACTAGTAACCCCACTCGGGATACCAATGACTATTCTTGGGGCCAAAATTCCCCTTCCTTCATTACATTTTTGAATAAAAGTTTTTATCATTTGTTCTGCCGCATCAAAATCAGCAATAACTCCATCTCTCAAAGGTCTCACAGCTCTTATATTTCCTGGGGTCCTTCCAAGCATTAATTTTGCTTCTTCACCTACGGCCAAAGGAACTCCCTCTTCAAGGTCCATGGCTACTACTGAGGGTTCTTGTAGAACCACACCTTTACCTGATACATGTATAAGAGTATTAGCAGTACCCAAATCAATACCTATATCCCTAGAAAATTTAAATCTGTTAAAAATCACAATAAGAAATCTATTAAATAAATAATATATCTATTTTCTCAATACCTCAAAAAAAACTTTTAATTAGTTATGAATAGCTTGCAAAACTTAAGCAAAAACAAAAAAGATGAGTAAAATAAAAAAAAAACTTATGGAAATTAACACTATTAATTTGGTTGGTAGAGCAGGAAGAGAACCTGATGTGAGATATTTCGAATCTGGAAGTACAGTTGCGAACTTCACTCTTGCAGTAAATAGAATAAGTAGAGGTGATGAACCTGACTGGTTTAATTTAGAAATATGGGGCAAACAAGCACAAATAGCTGCTGACTATGTCAAGAAAGGTTCTTTAATTGGTATTACAGGAAGCTTTAAAATTGATAGCTGGAAAGACAAGAATACAGGTGAAGACAGATTTAAACCAGTTGTTAGAGTTGATAGATTAAATTTATTAAGCTCTAAGAAAGAAACAGATAACAGCAATTTTTCAAATAATAATAACTCTGGAGATATTCCTTTTTAAGATTTTTATTTATTATAAAGTCTCATAAAAAATTTTATTAAAAAATAAACAAATATCAGAATTAGTATAGGTTTGACAATATATTTAATTTGATTTAGATATGTTTCAATAATTGGATAATTTTCGCCAAATACAAATCCTGCATAGGTTAATAATGTAACCCATATTAAACTTCCTAAACTAGTCCAAATTAAAAATTTCTTCAGTGGCATTAATTCCATTCCAGCAGGTACTGAAATTAATGTTCTTATACCAGGCACTAATCTACCCCAAAAAACTAACGAAACCCCATATTTATCAAACCATCTCCTGCTTTTAATAAGATCATTAGAAGTTATTCCTATGTATTTACCCCTTTTATCTAAAAAGTTTGATAGTCTCTTTTCATTTACTAATTTACCTAAATAATACCAAGGCATAGATCCTAGTATCGTTCCAAATACACCCCAAAAAACCAAAATATAAAAATTTAATTTTTGTTGGTAAACAAAAAATCCACCTAAAGGCATTATTATTTCCGATGGGATTGGGGGTATGATGTTTTCTAAAAACATCGCCAAACATATCGTTAAGTAAGCTATTGTTGAGTTTGTTTCAACAGCCTTACTAATATATTCGGGAATGGAAGTGAGTAAATTAATAAAAATTAAACTCAAATTTAATATCTATATTGCTCTGGTTTATAAGGTCCATCAACGGAGACATTAATATAGTCTGCTTGATCTTTAGTTAGTTTTGTTAACTTAGCCCCAATTTTATCTAAATGTAATCTGGCTACCATTTCATCTAAATGTTTGGGTAAAACATAGACCTCTTTAGAGTATTCATCTGACTTATTGAAAAGTTCAATTTGGGCTAATACCTGATTAGTAAAAGAATTACTCATAACAAAACTTGGATGACCTGTCGCACAGCCTAAATTAACAAGTCTTCCCTCTGCTAAAAGAATAATTTTATTTCCACTTGGCAAAGTAATATGATCAACTTGAGGCTTAATATTCTCCCAAGGGTAATCTTTCAAAGAAGCAACATCAATCTCGTTATCAAAATGTCCAATATTACAGACTATCGCCTCATCCTTCATTTTGATAAGGTTATCGTTAGTTATAACTTGGTAATTACCAGTAGCAGTAACAAATATATCAATATCTTCAACAACATCATTTAATGTTACGACACTAAATCCCTCCATAGCTGCTTGAAGAGCGCATATAGGATCAACTTCAGCAACTTTGACTATTGCTCCAAGTCCTCTTAAAGATTGAGCAGATCCTTTGCCAACATCTCCGAATCCCATTACTAACGCAACCTTTCCTGCAATCATTACATCAGTCGCACGTTTGATACTATCGACTAGAGATTCTCTACAACCATATAAGTTATCAAATTTACTCTTGGTAACTGAATCGTTTACGTTAATAGCAGGAAATGGTAATGCATTTTGTTTTTGCAATTGATAAAGTCTTGCAACTCCTGTTGTTGTTTCTTCAGTAACGCCAATAATATTTGCCTTAATACGAGAGTAGAAACTACTATCTTCTTGCAATTTAGACCTAATTGATTTGAATAATGCTATTTCCTCTTCGTTACTAGGATTGTTTAAAACTGACAAATCCTTTTCTGCCTTACTCCCGAGTATCAATAAACCTGTTGCATCTCCCCCATCATCAAGAATCATGTTTGGAGAATCTGTACCCCAATCCAAAATGTAGTGTGTATATTGCCAATACTCATCTAGACTCTCACCTTTTTTTGCATATACAGAAATTCCTTGTTCTGCAATAGCCGCCGCTGCATGATCCTGTGTTGAGAAAATATTACATGAAGCCCATTTAACTTGTGCACCAAGTTCAACAAGAGTTTCAATCAAAACAGCAGTTTGGATAGTCATATGTAAACTACCAGCTATCTTTGCACCTTTTAGAGGATTATCAGAATGATGCTTATCTCTAAGTGCCATTAGTCCAGGCATTTCAGTTTCGGCAATTTTAATTTCCTTACGCCCGAAATCAGATAAAGAAATATCTTTAATTACGTAGTTTGGTATGGAGGTTTTAATCGAATTAGCAATAACCATTTCTAAAAATATCTTATACTTTTACTATAAATGATTTTTATATAATTTTGTGTTTGTTGGGAATCTAAAAGAAACAATTCAATTAGGAAGTGATTTCGCTCGAGGATTAAATCCAAAATCAGTCATTTTACTACAAGGTCCTATTGGAGCTGGAAAAACTTCATTCGTCCAAGGAATTGCAATAGGCCTCTCTATTTCAGAAGATATTACAAGTCCAACATTTGCTTTATCGCATCATTATAGTTCTGGAACTATTCCACTCATTCACATGGATTTGTACAGACTAGAAAATAGTTTGATGGCAAAAGAATTCTTTATTTCTGAGGAAGAAGAGGCTATACAAAATGAAGCTATAATGGTTATTGAATGGCCGGAATTAATAAAGCCTTGTTTGAATAATTTCTGGAAAATAGAAATAAGTTACGCTACAAATTTTGGGAGAAATTATAAAATCTGGGATCCAAGAAATTTATTAACTTTTGAATAGTCTGGTTGTTGTTCAATCGCACCTTCACCAAGACAAGTGAGCAAACCACAAACACTTGCAAACCTTACACAATTTTGTATTTCTGATTTATTTAGAGGATAATCAAATGAAAGTAATTTTGAAATTAATCCAGCTAAAAAAGCATCACCTGCTCCAGTAGTATCAATAATTTTTAGCGACCTACATACTTTAGTCATTCCCTGCACTCCATTTATAAACCACAAAATAGGATTTGCTCCATCTGTAATTATTACATCAGGACGGTTTAACAATTTTTCAGATATTTCCAAAGGATTTTCATTTTCAAAAAATAAAATTGCCTCCTCTTTAGCCAACTTTAAAATATGCGCTTCATTCAATAAATTCCTAATTAAATTAACTCTTTCTTTTTTACTAGTTTCTGATAAAGAAGTTGCAAAATCCCAAAAAACCTCCCGCCAGTTCAAATCAATTATTATTTTTACATCAAATTTATTAGCTAAACTCAATAAAAAGTTAATAGAATCTGCTGAAATTGAAGACGATAATATAATTGTTCCACAAACTAAATATTTTGTTTTTGAAAAGAGTTCTTCCAAACTTTTCAAATCTTTTTTAATTTCATTTACATCAAGAGCCTCATCAGCAAAAACTGTATTTAAGCTTGTATCAAAACCAGAAAAATATCGATCTCCAGAATTATCTCTATCTACTTTAACGATACGAGTAGGACGACAATCATCCAATTGCAAAAATTTTATATTTACCTCTAATTCTTTAAATTGTTTAATAAATTTCTTACCAAATTCATCACTTCCTACACGTCCAATAAATGCTGAATCTATTTGCAATTTTCTCAATGCAGAAACTACATTTGCAGGAGCTCCTCCCAAAAAATCCGTAAATCCTTGATTCGTTTTATTCTTGATTCTATCTACCAAAGCCTCTCCAATACAAACAACTTTTGTTTTTTTCATAGACTAAAATTTTTTTCTAAACTAAGAATAATTAATCAAAAACTTTTTTTTTTTTTTTGAATTAAAGTTTAATTAATATTTTTCTTGTAATGCCTTTTAAAAAATCTGAAAATTGGAAATGGAAAGATTGGGAGATATCGTGGTCTTCATCAAAACAATCACCTAATAATAATTTAAATATATTATTAATACATGGTTTTGGAGCATCAAAGAGGCACTGGAGACATAATCAAGATTTTCTAGGAAGTATTTATAATTGCTATTCAATTGACTTACTAGGCTTTGGAGAAAGCAGCCAACCTGGGGCTTTATTAGATTATGAATCTTACAAAAAAAACCATATTAAATATTCTTTTGACTTATGGGGGAATCAGATAGCTGCATTTTGTAATGAAGTAATTCAATCTCCTGTATTTTTAGTGGGCAACTCAATAGGTGGGGTTGTATCTTTAAAAGCTGCTGAAATTCTCAAAGAAAATTGCAATGGACTCGTTTTAATTGACTGTGCTCAAAGAACAATGGATGATAAAAGATTAAAAAGAAGTGACATTTTAATGAACTTTTTACGTCCAGTAATAAAAACACTAGTAAGTAAAAGAATTATTAGCAACACTCTCTTTGAAAGGGCTGCAAATCCAGCAATAATAAAACAAATCCTTAAAAAAGCATATCCCTCAGGAAAAAATATTGATGAAGAATTAATAGAAATTCTATATAACCCTTCTCAAAGAGAAAATTCGAAAGAAGCATTTCGTGGATTTATCAATCTTTTTGACGACTACCTTGCAACAGACCTTTTTGGTAAGGTCAATGCTCCAATTCAGTTGATTTGGGGAGAAAAAGATCCATGGGAATCTCTAAATGAAGCAAAATCTTGGAAGAAAAATTATAAAAATATAAAAAGGCTAGATATTATTATGAATGCTGGACATTGTCCACATGATGAAAATCCTGAGGAAACTAATAAATTAATACGTGAATTTATTCAAGAGACGAAATAAGCTTCCACACTTTCGCTAAGTCTTCTTAGACCTCTAAGACCATCTCTTTCTAAATTTCTTACCCTATCTCTACTAATACCCAAAACACGTCCAATACCTGTTAGAGACATTGGCTCATCTCCATCCATTCCATATCTCATTCTTAAAACTCTACATTGCAAATCAGGTAACTGATGAAGTAGTGAATGTAAGTCACCTCTCATACAGTCCATTTCAATTTGCTCATCAGGTAAATCTTCTCCTCCAGCTAACAAATCCAGTAAAACTGTATCTTCACCATCACCAACTTTTGTTTCTAGACTTACTGGCTGCCCAGCTTTGCACATTAAATCTTTAACATCATCTTCAGGCAACTCAACATATTTAGCTAGTTCACTTATCGTAGGTGTTCTTGACATTTCTTGACTCAACTCTCTTTGACCTTTTTTTAGCTTATTAAGCATTTCCGTTATGTGGATTGGCAATCTAATAGCTCTACTTTTTTCTGCAATTGCTCTTGTAATACCTTGTCTAATCCACCAATAAGCATATGTTGAAAATTTATATCCTCTAGCAGGATCAAATTTTTCTACACCCCTTACTAATCCAATTGTTCCTTCTTGAATTAAATCAAGAAGTTCCATATTTCTTTTTGTATATTTTTTTGCAACACTAACGACTAATCTTAAATTTGCAGCAACCATTCTTTCTTTTGCTCGCTGACCAGCTCTGAGTCTTTTTTTGATTTGTGAAGTAGATAAATTTAACTTTTCAGCTAATTCTTCAGCTGAAGGTTTAATATCTGTTAATTCCATTATTTCAACTTCAGCTCTCTCAACTTGCATATATTCTTGAACTTGCCTACCTAAAGTTATCTCTTGCTCATGTGATAGTAATGGAACTCGTCCAATATCCCTCAAATAAGACCTAACCAAATCTACATCATTACTAGATTTTAAAGATGAAATAGTAGCTAATTTATTCTCAACTAATGTTTCGGGTGACATAAAAGTTAATGTTGTTTTGTAAACAATACCATTAAGAAATGTAAAGTTAAACAAAAAAAACCACAATTCTTCAAAAATGAGAATAAATACCTAGTGATTCTTACAAAATCGAAGAATTAAGTAGCCAATTTGCAGTACTAAGATAAATAAATACGCCTGCAATATCTGTCACAGTAGTTATGAAGGGGGAAGACATCAGAGCGGGGTCTAAACCCATCCTGTCGAATAGTAAGGGAAGAATAGCTCCGGCGGTTGCAGCTAACGTTGTTATCGAAATCAAGCTAATTCCAACTGCGGATGCGATTAATGGTCCCTCCCCTTGCCACCAAGCAAAGGGGAAAACGACTAATATCATTAAAATTCCTAATAGAGCACCAGTTATTGCCTCTTTAACCACTACCTTAAATGCACCCATTGATTTTAATTTTTGAGTACTTAAACCCCTTATAACAACTGTTGAGCTTTGAGCTCCAACATTTCCTCCGGTACCGATAAGCAATGGGATAAAAGCAGCAAGTAAAACTATTTCTTTTAAAATCTGATCATTCATTGCAATAACTTTTGTAGTTAAACCATTAGCTAGAACTAAAATTAATAGCCATAAAATTCTCCTTCGAGCAATTGTAAATAAACCACTTTGAAAATAATCATCCTCATCTCCAAGCTGAACAGCGCCTGCGGCATAAATATCTCGAGTAGCTTCTTGCTCAATAACATCAATCAAATCATCAACAGTAACAATTCCAACTAATCTTTTTTCTTTATCAACAACTGGAAGAGCTAAAAAATCATATCTTTGAATTGCTCTAGCTACATCCTCTTGATTAGTATTAGTGGAAATATTAACGACATCCTTTGTCATAACCTCACCAATAGGCCTAGTAGGATCTGCCGTAACAAGATCTCTTAAAGATAAAATTCCAGTTAGGTGTCTTTCTTTATCAGTGACATATAAACTATATATTGTCTCTGTAAATGCAGCCCTTTTTCTTACTATAGACAATGCTTCCTCAGCAGTTTGCATTTCTTTTAAATCTATGAATTCAGTAGTCATTAATCTGCCTGCAGTTTCTGGCTCATAACCTAATAATTCTGCTGTTACTTTTCTCTCACCAGGACTTAGTGCTGACAGAAATTTTCTTACAACTTTTGCAGGTAATTCATCAAAAAGTTGAACCCTATCATCAGGAGACATTTTTTCAACTATTTCTAAGACCTCCCCGGAACGAAGTCTATCTAGTAATGTTTGCTGCACTATTGGATCTAAATACTCATAAACCTCAATTGCCTCATTTTTTTTTAATAACCTAAATGCAAGAGCTTGAAGTATTAAAGGAAGACTACCAATTGCATCAGCGATATCAACGGGCTGGGAAGGCTCAAGTAATAATTTGGCTTCATCATAATTTCCTGCAACAAGAAATTCCTCGAGCTGGATCGTGATCTTTCCACGATTAGATAAATCCGAAGATAAAGAAGTACTTACCTCGATATTATTATTTTCATCCATGATATTGCCCTTGATCAAAGTAACATTAATATTATATAAAAATTAAGTAATTTTTCTACTTAGCTGAAAACCAATATACATTATTATTAAATTAAAAATAACAATTACATTCAAGTAAAGAAATAACTTTAGGTAGTAACCTTGGATAATAAATTGATATAAAAAATGAACAAAACCACTAAAAGATGTAAAGCAAGCAAAGAAACCACTAAATAAAATTTCTCTTTTTGACTTACTAATTTTTCTTGAAATAAAGAAGCCATATAAAAAAGAACCTATAATAGAAATAACAAAATTATTCTTAAAATAAAACCTTAGGAATGCAGCGCAATAAGCTGTTAATAATAAAGTTAATAAATATTTTTTATTCAATTTATAAAAGTTAAAGTAATAAAATATCCTAAACAAAAAAATAAAAAAGATAATACTATAACTTCAGCATAATAAATCAATAGGATTAAATATTTTTTTTCTCGAATCAAATTAAATAACTGATATATGAAAGATGAAAATGTACTTAAACATCCTAAAAAACCAACAAAAATAAATAGTATTAAATTCTTATTTGTTATATTTAAACCTTCAAAAATACCTAAAAACAATGAGGCTAAAACATTTACTATTAAAATATTATTAGAATAGAATATTTTATCTTTTTCAGAAATATATTTTATAAACATTCTTACAAACAACCCAAAGGTACTTCCTGCTAAAATACAAACAAATCTATCTAATTCCAATCTCTATATTTTAATCCAACCCCTTTTAGTTCTATTAGGATGTTCAATAAAATGATTTGTTAGCAATTCTACTCGTACCCAAGTATCATTTTCTTTGACTACCCATTTTTGTAAAACTGATAATGAAGAACCGGTATCAAGAACCAACAATTTTTTTGCGTTAATTTGAGGAAAAGTATAAAGTGAACAATTTGAATTTAATATGATTTCTTTGGAATTATTAAAAATATTATATTCATTTAAATCCCTTTGTATTCCTCCAGCAGGTAATGTAATTGGGCCAATCAGAGCGAATCCGATTAAACAAATATTTTTTATCACATTTTTCATCATATATCTAATGTCGCCATATCTAAATTTGCACTATGAGTTTCAATAAACTCTCTTCTTGGTGCCACTTTATCTCCCATCAAAATATTGAATATTCTATCTGCTTCTAGAGCATCTTCAATTTCTACTCTTTTCATCATTCTTGTCTGAGGATTCATTGTTGTATCCCATAATTGTTTAGGCATCATTTCACCTAAACCTTTAAATCTTTGAATATTATAGTTAGCTTTTTCTCCAAAATCTTCTATAGTTTGCTTCAATTGATTTTCGTTATAGCAATATTTATGATTTTTTCCTCTTTCAACTTTATATAAAGGAGGACATGCAATGTATATAAAACCTTTTTCAACGAGATCCCTCTGATATCTATAAAAAAAAGTTAATAGTAATGTTCTAATATGTGCCCCATCTACGTCTGCATCAGTCATAATTACAACTCTATGATACCTTAGAGAATTTACATTAAACTCTTCACCCTTTATACCCAATCCCAAAGCAGTGATTAGTGATTGAATTTCTGTATTTTTATATATTTTTGCATCATCTGTTTTTTCAATATTTAATATTTTTCCTCTCAAAGGTAAAATCGCCTGGAATCTCCTATCTCTTCCTTGTTTAGCTGAACCTCCAGCGGAATCACCCTCAACTATATAAATCTCTGCACCTGAGGGATCTCTTGAACTGCAATCTGCCAATTTGCCAGGCAAAGTTGAACTCTCAAGAACACTTTTTCTCCTTACTAAATCCCTCGCTCGTTTGGCTGCTTCTGCCGCATTAAAAGATTGAATTGCTTTTTCTAGAATTAAATCAAAAATATTAGGATTAAATTCCATATACTTTATTAATGATTCTCCTATAAGCGAATCAACAATCCCTCTCACTTCAGTATTTCCCAATTTTGTCTTTGTTTGACCTTCAAATTCCGGTTCTGGAACTTTTACAGATAATACGACTGTCAAACCTTCTCTAATATTTTCTCCTGACAAATTTTTATCAACTTCTTTTCTTTTACCTCTTTTTTTCGCTATAGCATTAAATGTTCTGGTCAATACAGTTTTCAAGCCATCTATATGTGTGCCGCCATCTATTGTTCTGATATTATTTGCAAATCCCAATATATTATCTGAGTAAACATCCGAGCACCATTGCAAAGCTGCCTCCACGTAAACATTATCTTTTTGTGAATCAACATAAATAACCTCAGAATGAATAGATTCCTTTTCTTTATTTATATACTCAACATATTCTTTAATGCCGCCATCATATAAGTAAATTTCTTCTTTGAAAGAACCATCCGATAAATTTTGCCTCTCATCTCTAAATATAATTTTGACGCCGCCATTAAGATAAGCCAATTCTCTTAATCTTGAGGATAAAAGAGCATAATCAAATTGAATACCATCAGTAAATATCGATGTATCTGGCTTAAAACAAATTGTTGTGCCTTTTCTTAATGGTTTATTTTGTTGTTTTTGGGATTTTAATTCACCTTTTGCAATTCCTTTCTCAAATCTTTGATTAAACTCATTACCATCTCTTAAAACAGTAACATCCACCCACTCACTTAGAGCATTAACAACAGAGATTCCGACACCATGTAATCCACCAGAAACCTTATATCCACCACTTCCAAATTTTCCCCCTGCATGAAGAACAGTAAGAACAGTTTCCAGAGCACTTTTACCCGTTCTTGGATGTATATCTGTAGGAATACCCCTGCCATTATCTGAAATCAAAGCTGATCCATCTTCTTTAAGAGCTATCTCAATATGATCACAATGACCAGCTAGGGCTTCATCTACAGAATTATCTACGACTTCATATACGAGATGATGAAGTCCTCTTGGACCAGTAGAACCAATATACATTCCTGGTCGTTTACGAACAGGTTCTAAACCCTCTAAAACCTGTATCTGATCAGCACCATAGTCATTGGAGATTTTATTAGATCTTTTTTCCTCACTCATTTAATATAAAAAATAAAATAAAACTTTTAAAATGTTATTTTTAAAAGGTGTTTCATTAAATTTACCATCGGTATAAGAGAAAGGCTTGAAGTAAATGCAAAATTTAATCACTTTAATTATATGAATCTAATATTTCTTCCAAAAAATCACATATGTTCCAACCAAAACCATTAGTAATAGTTTTAATCGGGCCTACAGCGAGTGGCAAAACTGAGCTAGGAATCGAAATTGCTAAATATTTTAATCTCAATATACATAATGTCGACTCAAGACAACTTTATCGATTTATGGACATAGGTACAGCAAAGCCAACTAAAGAACAACAAAAAACAATAAAGCATTTTTTAATAGATCTTGAAGAACCCTCTAGCCATATAAATGCAAAACAATTTCAAGAAATTGCTACCAAATCAATAAATCGAGAACTAAATCAAAAAAGAATTCCTTTGCTAATAGGCGGAAGCGGGCTATATATGAATTCAATAATAAAGGGATTCTTTACTCCGGATGTTCCTCCTCAAAAAGCTTTAAGATCACAATTCGAAAAACTAGGGCAAGAAAAATGTTGGGAACTTTTAAAAATTTGTGATCCTGTCTTAACAAAAAAAATCAATTACGCTGATCAAGTTAGGACGATAAGAGCTTTAGAAGTCTTTTATGTAACAGGCAAACCAATATCCTCTCAAAAATTCCAGAACCCTCCCCCATGGAAAATATTAGAATTAGGTCTATATAGAGAAGATTTAAAAGAACGTATTTTCAAAAGAACAAAAGATATGTTTGAATTTGGAATTATAGATGAGACCAAAAAGATTATTAATCAATATGGATCAAATTTACCTTTACTAGAAACGATTGGATATAAGGAAGCCAAGGATGTAATAAAGGAAAATTTAAAAATTGAAAAAGCTATTGAAATAACTACAACAAAAACAATCCAATTTGCCAAGAGACAAAAAACATGGTTCCGTAATAAAAACAATCCAATATGGCTTAATAACAAAAACCTACTAAAAGATGCAATAATCAATATAGAGTATGCTTTACGCTAACTTTATAAAATAAGTAGATCTTTTAATCATCAAAACAATCATTTTAAAAAACTGAATGCCACCACGTCCACGCTTTGATCGCCGCGCTCCTGTTAGAGAGCTCCCAAATATAAACGAAAGAATAAAATACCCTCAACTAAGAGTTGTTGATTCAGATGGGAAACAACTAGGAGTTATTGATAGAATAAAAGCTCTAGAAATTGCTGATCAAAGAGGACTTGACTTGGTTTTAGTAAGCGAGAAAGCTAATCCGCCAGTTTGTAGGATAATGGATTACGGAAAATATAAATTTGAACAAGAAAAAAAAGCAAAAGAAACAAAGAAAAAATCTCACCAAACTGAAGTTAAAGAGGTAAAAATGAGATACAAAATTGATAAACATGATTATGACGTAAGAATAGGTCAAGCTGTGAGATTTTTAAAATCAGGCGATAAAGTTAAATGTACAGTTTTTTTTAGAGGTAGAGAAATTCAGCACTCAAATTTAGCAGAAACACTCCTTTTAAAAATGGCTAATGATTTAGAAGAACAGTCAGAAGTCCAACAAAGGCCAAAAAGGGAAGGTAGAAATATGATTATGTTTTTAAGTCCTAGAAAAACACCTTTAATAAAAAAAGAAGAGGGGTAAATTTAGGCAATTTAACAATACGAAATTGATTCAAAAATTTTGATGGATGTTAAAATATTATTTAGGAACATTAAAGAAATTAATTAGGTTTTTTCTAAAGTGAGATTTCATATCCAACAAGAAATTGATATTCCGGCATCTACACAGTTATATAATCAAATTTGCTTTGCGATTGCAGCTAGATATTATCCTCCAGGTCATCGCTTGCCGAGTACTAGACAATTAGCTATGCAGACAGGATTGCATCGCAATACTATAAGTAAAGTTTATAGACAACTCGAAACGGACGGAGTGGTTGAAGCGATAGCAGGATCAGGGATTTATGTGAGAGATAATCTTAAAAAAGGAGATCTTAAAAAATCTTTTAATTCAAAAAACAATTTAAATACAACTCCTGATCTAGAGATAAAAAAAGCAGTAGACAAATTAATCAAACTTGGATGCACTCTTCAAGAAACAAGAAATCTGTTGACTAATGAAATTGATTGGCGTATTAAATGTGGATCAAGAATAATAGTTAGTACCCCTCGGGAAGATATAGGTGCTTCTATGTTAATTGCAGAAGACCTCTCTCCAAACATCAACGTCCCAGTAGAAGTTGTCCCTATGGAAGAATTAGAAAAAGTTCTTTGCAACTCCAATAATGGGACAATTGTCACAAGTAGATATTTTTTACAACCCTTAGAAAAATTAGCAAAACAATATAGGATTAGAGCTATTGCTGTTGATTTGAGCGACTTTCAGAAAGAATTAAAAATAATCAAAGAATTAAAACCTGGAAGTTGTGTAGGTATTGTAAGCATCAGTCCTGGCCTTTTAAGAGCTGCAGAAATCATCATACATAGCATGAGAGGAAGTGATATAGTAATCATGACTACCATCTCAGATAACAGTAGTAGATTATTAGCCCTTTTAAAAGCTTCAAATTATATAGTTTGCGATGGACCTAGTTTATCTGTTATTGAAAATACTCTGTTAAAAAATCGTTCTCAATTGATGAGAGTACCACAAATTATATGTGCGAAAAATTATTTAAGCATAAAAACTATAAATCATTTAAAAACCGAGATAGGAGTAATTAATTAATTCATTATGCTAAGAACTTTTAAGTCAGATATTGAAATAATAAGAGAGAGAGATCCTGCAGCAAGAGGAATTTTAGAAATTTTTCTTTGCTATCCTGGTTTCCAATCAATTATCGTTCATAGATTTACCCATAAATTATGGTTATTAAAGTTACCCTTAATTCCGAGATTATTAAGTCATTTAAATAGATTATTAACAGGAATAGAAATACATCCAGGTGCCAAAATCGGTAAAAAAGTTTTTATAGATCATGGCATGGGTGTTGTCATAGGCGAAACAGCTGAAATTGGTAATAATTGCTTACTTTATCAAGGAGTTACATTAGGAGGAACTGGTAAAAGTCATGGCAAAAGGCATCCAACATTAATGGAGAATGTAGTAGTTGGGGCAGGAGCAAAAGTTCTAGGCTCAATAATAATTGGACAAAATACTAGAATTGGGGCCGGTTCAGTCGTTGTTCGTAATGTCGAAGAAAATAGTACTGTAGTTGGAATACCAGGAAGAGTAGTTCATCAAAGTGGTGTAAAAGTTAATCCCTTAGCACACTCTGCTTTACCAGACGCTGAAGCTAATGTAATTAAAAATTTAATGGATAGAATAGACCAGCTTGAAAACCAAATCCTTAAACTACAAAATACCCTTCAATGTTTGGTAAATTCAGAATCTAATGATATTTCTAAAGTCGGCAATGCACAAAATCTAAAAGACAAAGAAATAATAGAATTCTTAGGAGATAACTAATTGTGAATTAATTATTAGTTTCTTTTTCACTTTTAGGTTGAAACATGAACATTGAATAAATGACATTTCTTCTCATATTAGTCATCATTTCAAGAAACATATCATAACCTTCATTTTTATATTCAATCAAGGGGTCCTTTTGACCATAACCTCTTAATCCTACAGATTCTCTTAAAGAATCCATCGATTGAAGATGTTCTCTCCATAAATTATCAATTTGTTGAAGTATAAAAAACCTTTCAGCTTCCCTCATTAAACCTGGACGAAACTTCTCTATTTGAGCCTCCTTCAAATCATATGCAATTCGTAATTGCTCTTGAAGATAATTTTTTAATTCTTCAATAGACAAGACACTAACATCTTCTGATTTAAGATCATTTAATAAATAAATGAATTCTTTTACTTTAGAAATCAATTGATCAATGTCCCACTCTTCTGGAGGTAAATCAGGATTAATATAAGCTTCTACAATTTCTTCCATTGTTCTTTCTCCATACCCTATGACTTGTTTCTTCAAATCATTCCCTTTTAGAACTCTTAATCTCTCATTATAGACCGCTTTTCTTTGATTATTCATTACCTCATCATATTCAAAAACTTGTTTTCTGATGTCATAATAATAAGTCTCAACTTTCTTCTGTGCACTTTCTAAAGATCTAGTAAGCATTCCTGACTCAATAGGCATATCTTCATCTACCCTAAAAGCGTTCATTAAGTTTGCTACCCTATCTCCTCCAAATATCCTTAATAGATTATCTTCCAAAGATAAAAAGAATCTGGTACTTCCAAGATCTCCTTGTCTACCTGCTCTTCCTCTAAGTTGATTATCAACTCTTCTTGACTCATGCCTTTCAGTTCCAATGACATGAAGACCTCCAGCATTCCTAACATTTTCTTCTTCATGAATTAATACCTTTTCATATTCATTTTTCACCTCTGATAAAGATTCTCTCAAAGATTGTATTAGTTTATCTTCAGTTGGAGCTTTTTCAGCAGCAGTAGCGATCTTATCATCTAATTCAAGAATAGTTAAGCTTCTATCTCCCCAATTTTTTACAAGTTCATTGGATAATAAAGATAGTTTTCTTTTAATATCTTCGCCTAACTGACATGGGAAAAGATTGTCTACAACAACTTTAGTATTTTTATTTGCAATTGAGTCAACATTTGAAGAAAATCCTCCCCCAGATTTTGAATTTCTTTGTTGAGGTATTGGCGGTTTATGCTCATTATCTGGCTTAACGAGTAAGGGCATTAAAGTCTCTTTTAATTTTAGCCTTGCCATATAGTCGCTATTACCACCAAGAATAATATCAGTTCCTCTTCCCGCCATGTTTGTTGCGATAGTGACGGCACCTGACCTTCCAGCCTGAGCTACGATTTCTGCCTCGCGTTCTACATTCTCTGGTTTTGCATTTAGCAAATTATGTGGGATTTGCTGTTCGAAAAGAAGTGTACTTAATAACTCACTTTTTTCAACACTTGTCGTACCTACTAAAACAGGTCTGCCGTTCCTATGTATTTCTGCCGTCTCATTAGCGACCGCTTTCCATTTTCCGAGCTCTGTTTTAAAAACTTGATCAGCCCAATCTTGTCTCTTCCTTATCTGATTAGTTGGAACAACTGTTGACTCTAATTTATAAGTTTTTTCAAATTCCACCTCTTCGGTCTTGGCAGTTCCTGTCATACCAGCTAATCCTGGATATAAAAGGAAAAAGTTCTGATACGTTATAGATGCTAATGTTTGGGTCTCAGGTTGAATTTTAAGACCTTCTTTTGCTTCGATTGCCTGATGTTGTCCATCACTCCATCTTCTTCCAGGCATAACCCTTCCAGTAAATTCATCAACTATTACTGCTTCATCTTTTTTAATGATGTAATTTACATCTTTAACGAATAATTCTTTAGCTTTTAAAGCATTAGTAATGTAATGAGCCCACGGGTCTTTAGGATCGTATAAATCATTAACCTTCAAGGCCTCTTCACATTTAGCAAATCCTTGATCAGTTAATATACAGCTACGTTGTTTTTCATCAACTTCATAATCACCCTCTGGATCAATTCCATCTTTACTCAACTCTTTCGCCTTAATGAGAGATAATGATAATTGTGCCGCTTTTTGATATTTTTCTTGTGGTCTTTCAATTTGACCAGAAATTATTAGAGGAGTTCTTGCTTCATCAATTAGAATTGAATCTACTTCATCTATAACGCAATAATTGAATTTTCTTTGAACTACTTCTTCGATTTCAGTAGCCATGTTATCTCTCAAATAATCAAAGCCTAATTCAGAATTAGTGGCATAGGTTATGTCACATGCATAGTTTTTTTTCCTTTCTGAAGGACTCATATCTTGCTGAATTAGACCAACTGATAAGCCCAAAAAACGATGGACTTGTCCCATCCACTCAGCATCTCTTCGAGCCAGGTAATCATTCACAGTAACAACATGTACACCTTTACCAGTTAAAGCATTAAGATAACAAGGTAGCGTTGCAACGAGAGTTTTACCTTCTCCAGTTTTCATTTCAGCAATTTGTCCTTCATGGAGAACCATCCCACCTATTAATTGCACATCAAAATGACGCATTTCTAAAACTCTTTTACTTGCTTCTCTTACGATTGCAAAAGCTTTTGGTAATGTTTCTTCTAATAGTTCCTTTTGTTTTTTAATATTTAACTCTGATGAAATATTTGATTTAAGATTATGAGTTTCATTCCGCAATTCATCATCAGTTAATATGGATACTTCTTCTTCTAATAAGTTTATTTCTTCAACTATTGGTTGATATCTCTTTAACTTTCGTGTATTCGGGTCTCCCAACAAAAGTTTGAGCATAATTGTTTTTCCTCTAAAAATTTATCCTATTACAATCATTATAAATTAGTGCGTTACAACTAAATGAGCAAATCCTATATCTCTTTATTTTTTAAAAAGAAATCGATTAAGGTTTAAATCAAAGTTACCAAAGAAGTTATTACATTTCTCTCAAAATTCTAGAATTTCCAAACTTATGAAACCAGTATTTTTAATTAAACATTCAAAAGGAGCTCTTGGATTAAGATTATTTGGATTAGGTCCTAATCTCAAACCCACGAAAGGATTATTTAAACTTCAACAATTTCTACATCGTAATGCATTTTGGGCTAAGGATAGAACAATTACAGACCTCAAAAAATGTCTTGCTAATAGCGATGTTGTTATAAGTATTTGGTCTAATAATGAACCAGTTGGTTTTGGGAGAGCCTTGTCAGATGGTGTTTATAGAGGTGTTTTATGGGATATAGTAATTGATCAAGATCATCAAGGGAAAGGTTACGGCAAGATGATTGTGAAAAATCTTTTAGAATCAAAGAAAATAAAACATACTAAGAAAATATATTTAATGACTACGAGCAAAAAAATGTTTTATTCGCAAGTTGATTTCAAAGAAGTTACTTCACAAAATCTTTTAGTCCACGAAGTATAAATTACTTCTTAAATAAAAAATATTTCGAACCTAAATAATTATTTAAGGCGCCTATAAATGCTCCTATCAACCAAGCAATCTTATAATTATCAATTAATCGACTCAAAACAATAATTACTAGAGACATTTCTAAACCTCCTAAAAAATAAATTAAACAAAAAATAAAAAAAGATTTAATTATTTTTTTTTGTGAATTATCTCTAAAAACCCAAATCTTTGCAAAAACAAATGATGATAAAAGTCCTGTCGAGTAACCCAATAAGGAGGCAAATATTATGTTTTTAAAAATTAAATAAAATGAATTAAATACTAAAAAATTTATAAATGTTGCAATTAAACCTGAGATAAAAAATCTTAATATTTGATATTTATTGGCTTGAGAAATACTATTCACAATTTTAAAAATTTTACTAACGTCTTTGATCTTTAAGATATAAATCTTGCATAAAGCCACCTAATAAACGGACCCAAAATAGGAACGGGTCCAAAAGTAGGACCACAAAAATCAAAATAATCTCTGTGTTCTTGGATTAAGCCATTGTCAGAAAATATCAAACGTGTCGTGCCAGGATATATAAATTCTTTACCCATAATTTTTAAACCCATAGTCCATTCTACAAATCCATAGTTTCCATTTATTGATATTGCATGAGTTTCCAAATAAACATCATTGCATCTTTTAACCAGCTTTTCTTGGGCCTCCACATAAGAATCTAATCCTTTCGTTTCCTGTGTTGGATCAATGAAGGTAACATTCTCATTGTAAAACTCTGCCCACTTTGCTTTTGTTGGTGCATCTACCCCATAGGGTTTAGTAAATAAACCTCTTAAATCCTCAATAGAAATAGTAGTAGTTGGCATTTAAAAATTTATATTTATCTATTAATTATATTTCAAATTTTGTATTTTTAAAAAGTAATCATTCAAATAATCTGATTTAGCTCCTCAAGTAATAGTCAACCAATTAATATAGCTTAAAAAGCGGATGAAGAGATTCGAACTCTCGACATTCTCCTTGGCAAGGAGATGCTCTACCACTGAGCTACATCCGCATAACTAATTCATTTTATCTTAAAAAAGGAATGAAATGGACAAAACCTTACTTTTTTTGAAACTAATTTAAATTTTTAATTAAAGAACCCATCTCAATTGCTTGTAAAGCATAGTTCCAACCAAGGTTGTTCTTTATCCCAGCTCTTTCTAAAGCCTGTTGCATACTATCAGTAGTTAAAACGCCAAAAATAATTGGGACATTATTTTCATATGAAACTTGTGAAATTCCCTTACTAGCCTCAGAAATAACAACATCATAATGAGAAGTTTCTCCTCTAATAACAGCTCCAAGAGCAATTACAACGTCATAGTTAGATTTTTTCAAAAGTGTTTTAGCTGCTATTGGAAGTTCAAATGATCCAGGAACCCAAACAATATCAAGTTCTTTACTTGTTTCTGAAGTATCTAAACCATGCCTTTTAAGACAATCAATACACCCAGATAATATTTGATTAGTAATTAAATCATTAAACCTTGCTACAACTATACCTACTTTTAAAGTAGAAGCATTGGTAAAAGATCCCTCAAAGATAGTCATTAAATTTTCTTTCTTATATATCTACACTCTCATGAAAAGGCACTAAGTTCAAACTAAGGCTGAAACAATCCCTGTAGCAAAAACTAAAACGAGCCAAACTGCAGCAATAGAATATATTTTTCTTCTACTTTCTTTCTGTCCATCTTCAGTAGAAGGTTGAGTTACATATAAAACGGGTACTCCTACTACCGCGATAAGAGAAGCAAATAAAAGAGCATTTACGAAGAAAAAATTAACTGCCTGCATGATTCAAACTTATTTTTAAATAATTATAGATACTATGATCTCATGAAAATGAATATTTTTGGAGAAAATTTACATACTTTTAGTGAGTTTTAAAATGCAAAACTAAAATATGTTCCTAATATCTATTTAGAAATAATAAAAAGATGGAAGAAGATACGATAATTCAGAAGGATTTATTTGCAATTAATCATGAACTTAAACGCCCAAACAACTCAAGTGAATTTCCTGAAGATTTATCTACTGAAGAATTAAAAAAAGAGTCGCAGAAAAGGCCTAGACAAAGAAAAAATTCTACTAATTTAATAAACAAATTCAAAAATAATTCAAATTCAGAAAGAAAGAATGATTGCATTAATGAAAAATCTTACAGTTATAAAACTGTTGAAAAACAAAAATTAACTCCAATTCTTAAACATTATGTGACATTAAAAGAAGAAAACAGCCATAGATTGTTGTTATATAGATTAGGTGACTTTTTTGAATGTTTTTTTGAAGATGCTGTATTCATATCTAACCTATTAGAGATCACCTTAACGAGCAAAGATGCGGGGAAAGATATTGGTAAAATTCCTATGGCAGGAGTCCCTTATCATGCAATGGAGAGATACTGCGCCGAATTAATTAAAAAAAACCATTCAGTAGTTATATGTGATCAGTTAGAAAAAAGTACTGGAAATTACGGAACACCACTGAAAAGAGGAATAACAAGAATAATTACACCAGGGACTGTAATTGAAGAAGGTATGTTGGTTGCAAAAAAAAATAATTGGATAACAGCAATCCACTTATCAGAAAACATTTCAGAAGATTTATATGAATGGGGTATTTCAAGAGCTGATGTGAGCACAGGAGAATTATTAACAATGGAGGGGCAATCAATCTCTAAATTATTCGATGAAATTATTAAATTAGACACATCAGAAATCATCATAGGAAGCAATGAAGAGAAAAAGTTATTAGAAAACCAAAATCAACAAATTACATATACTGTCACCCAAGAAACTTTTTTTAGTATTAATGAAGCATGTTCAACTATAAAAAACTATTTTCAAATTCTTAGTTTAGAGGGCCTAGGACTCAAGCATTTAAATAATGCTACTAGAGCACTTGGAGGCTTACTAAATTATTTAGAGAAAATCAATCCTTCAAATTTAGAGAACGATTCTTCTTTAAAAATTTCTTTAGATTTTCCACAAATACAATTTCCAAAAGATCATTTAATTATTGATTATCAAACTCAAAAAAATTTAGAAATAAAAAATACACAAAGAGAAAATAATTATGCTGGTTCACTTCTGTGGAGTATTGATAGAACATATACCTGCATGGGTGCAAGATGTTTAAGAAGATGGATAGACTCTCCATTATTAAATATTGATGAGATTTGCAAAAGGCAAAATGTTATTTCAAACTTTTTAGAGTCTAAAAAGTTACGGATAGACACCCAAAATATACTTAGAGCAATGGGCGATTTAGAGAGACTTTCAGGGAGAGCGTGTGCGGGGCATGCCAGTCCACGAGATTTAATAGCGATCTCAGAGGGATTAAAAAAATTACCTAGATTAAAGTCAATTGTTGAATTATTTAAGTATGAAATCCCATCCTGGACGGATCAATTAAAAAATATTGATAATGAACTTTTAGAGTTAGCAGATCTAATAAGCTTTAAGCTAGTAGAAAATCCCCCTTTAAATACTAGTGAAGGAGGCATTATCCATGATGGGGTTGATAATGTGTTAGATGGCTTGCGTAATTTAATAGACGACTACTCAGATTGGTTGAATCAAGAAGAATTTAAAGAAAGAAAAATTAGTAAAATATCAAATTTAAAGATTCAATTCCATAAAAACTTTGGTTATTACATATCAATTAATAAATCTAAAGTTAATTTAGCACCTGATCATTGGATTAAAAGGCAAACTCTTACTAATGAGGAAAGATATGTAACCACAGAAATCAAAAATAGAGAAAGTAAAATTTTTCAAGTTAAAAATCGCGCGGCTGCTAAAGAATATGAATTATTTTGCGAGGTAAGAAATCTTGTATCTTCAAAAACAAAAAGGATTAGATCCATAGCAAAATCTATTGCCTGTATAGATGCATTACTCGGTTTAGCAATTACATCATTAGAAAATAATTTTATAAAACCGACTATTTCACCCATTACTAATTCAAGAGACCAACAAAGCACAAAAATTGTTGCAGGACGAAATCCTATCGTTGAACAACTATTAACTAATAGAGAATTTATATCTAATGATATTTTGTTTAATAATAAGCAAAAATTAATAATATTAACTGGTCCAAATGCAAGTGGAAAGAGTTGCTTTATTAGACAAATAGGACTAATACAAATTCTAGCTCAAATTGGAAGCTTCGTTCCTGCAAGCAAAGCAGATATTCAAATTGTAGATCGAATATTTACAAGAATTGGAGCCGTAGATGACCAATCAACTGGACAATCGACATTCATGGTAGAAATGTCAGAGACTGCATCAATACTAAATCAAGCCACATCAAATTCTCTTGTCTTACTTGATGAGATAGGAAGAGGGACATCTACTTTTGATGGACTATCCATAGCATGGTCAGTAAGTGAATATCTTGCAAAAAAAATTGTATGTAATACGATCTTTGCTACTCATTATCATGAACTTAATTATCTCAAAAATACAAATACAAACGTAGAAAATTTTCAAGTATTAGTTAAACAGAAGAAAAATGAACTATTTTTTTGTCATAAAATTGAAAAAGGTGGTGCGAACAAAAGTTATGGTATTGAAGCCGCTAAGTTAGCCGGAGTTCCTAAAGAAGTTATTAATAAAGCCAAATTAGTTTTAGATTATTTAGAAAAAAATAATAAGTTGAATTCTCAAATTAAAATTAAATAAAATTTTTAAATGTATTTTATAAAATTTATTTTAAATAGTTTCTCTTAATAATGCATTAACAGCTGCTGCGGCCATTGCGGCCCCTCCTCTCGTAGAGTTCATAACAATTCTAGGATAATTAGTGTTGAGCAATTTTTTTTTACTTTCCCTAACACCAATAAACCCTACAGGCATGCCAATAATTAAACTAGGAATCTGTTGTGAATTCTGTAATATCTCTAATAAATTGACTAATGCAGTTGGAGAACTTCCAATAACAATAATTGGCGATTGACATCCTAAATTTTTAGCAGATAATTCAATCCAACCTTTTTCAATCCCATAAGCAGTTTTTGTAAAGCCTGATAAATCTCTATCATCAAACCAATGTTTTGCCGAAACAACTGAGTTTCCGTTTGTATTTTTTGCCATTGATTTAATAGCTGCTGCAGCCATATCAGTATCAGTTAATATTGGTGCTCCAGCTTTAAGAGATTTAACAGCTTTTTCACACGCCCCTTGACTAAACTCCAAAAGTTTCTGAATATTAAAATCACCTGAAGTATGCACTAATCTCTCTAAAACTTTACTTTCCAAGTAATTAAAATTATTTTCAATCAAATTAGATTTAATAAACCTAATACTTTCTAAAAAAATAGGATGATCTTTTATCATTAAAATTTAATTTATTTTATCTTAAAGAAAGCATAATTATAATAAGATTCTTTTTTGCAAATATGCCAATACAATTAATATGGGGAAATGATTTAAATGCAAGTAACAAGTTTATAAAAAAAATAATTGATGAAAAAGTATCCAAAACATGGGGGGAAATAAATATAAGTTACTTAAATGGTGATGATGATAATCAAATAAAACAAGCATTTGACGAGGTACTAACACCTCCTTTAGGGGATGGATCTCGAGTTGTTGTATTAAAAAATAACCCATTATTCACAAATAAAAATGAGGAATTAAGACTCAAATTTGAAAAAATTCATCAAAACATTCCAAGTAACACTTACTTTCTTTTACAAAATACAAAACAACCAGATTCAAGACTAAAGAGTACAAAATTTATTCGAAATTTAATAAAAAAAGATTTAGTAATTGAAACCTCTTTTTCATTTCCCGATATATGGGATTTTGAAGGCCAGAAAAGATACATAGAAGCCACTGCAAATTCGATGAATATTCATCTAGATAAAGGGACCGCTGATTTAATTATTAATTCAGTTGGAAATGATAGTTTTAACTTAATGAGCGAATTAGCTAAAGCAAAGATATATCTATCTGCATCGAATAGTCATGAAAACAAAGTACTTATTTTAAAAAGTGATGATGTAAAAGAAATATTTAAAGATCATCAGTCAAATATTTTTAAAATAATCGATAATCTTTTACAAAATAGTATTTATGAGGGTCTTATAGAAATCCATTATTTATTAAAAAAAGGAGAACCTGCTTTAAGGCTCAATGCGGGATTAATAAGTCAAATCAGAATGCATACAATAGTAAAATTACTTCATAAATCTGGTGAGCAAGATTTATCAAAAATATGCAAACTTGCAAATATATCTAACCCAAAAAGAATTTTTTTTATCCGTAAAAAAGTAAACAATACATCCTCAGCTTTCTTAATTAAATTGATGAGTAATTTACTAGATATTGAATCATCACTAAAAAAAGGCAATAATCCTATTAATGTTTTTACCGAAAATCTCGTTAACTTAAGTTAATCAAATATTAAGTTTGATAATTTATATTATGATTTAAATATGGCTTTATTAATCAAAAAATTTGGCGGCACTTCTGTTGAAGATATTGAAAAAATTAAAATGATTGCCCAAAATATTGTTCAAAGTAAAGAAGCTGGAAATGATATCGTCGTAGTTGTATCTGCAATGGGTAATTCTACAGATCACTTAAATAAGTTAGCAGAATCAATTAGCAAAAATCCCAATAGCCGAGAATTAGATATGCTCCTCTCTACAGGTGAGCAAGTAACTATGGCACTTCTATCAATGTCATTAAATGAATATGGAATTCCTGCAATATCTTTGACAGGTAGCCAAGTTGGAATTGTTACTGAATCAATTCATGGGAAAGCAAGAATTCTAGATATCAAAACAGAAAGAATACAAAACTATATAGATCAAGGTTATGTAGTAGTAGTTGCTGGGTTTCAAGGCTCCACACTAAGTCATACTGGATCAATGGAAATAACAACTTTGGGAAGAGGGGGGTCGGATACTTCAGCAGTAGCACTCTCCACAGCATTAGGTGCAGAGACATGCGAGATATATACTGATGTTCCTGGGGTTCTTACCACTGATCCAAGAATTGTACCTAATGCAAAATTATTAGATATTATTAGTTGTGAAGAGATGCTAGAACTTGCAAGCGTTGGGGCTTCAGTACTTCATCCAAGAGCTGTAGAAATTGCTCGCAATTATGGAATTAAATTATATGTTAAATCGAGTCAAACCCTCTCAAATGGCACTCTTCTACATAGCAAAATAAAACCATTAGCTCTAAAAAGAGGAGGATTAGAATTAACAAAAACTGTTAATAGTCTTGAAGTATTAGAACACCAAACCGTATTTAGTATTTCCAACCTACCTGATAGCCCTGGAATTGCAGCTCAAATATTTGAAACATTGTCTGAAGCGAGAATTAATGTTGATTTAATAATCCAAGCTACACATGATGGGAAAAGTAATGATATTGCATTTACAGTTAATGAGTCTGACTTAACAAAAACAATTGATCAATGTAAATTGATAACAAATCAATTAGGTGGCGAATATAATTTCAAAACAAATATGACAAAGTTAAGTATTCAAGGAGCTGGAATAATGGGGAGACCAAGTGTATCGGCTGATTTATTTGATACTTTATCTAATGCAAACATAAATATAAGATTGATAGCTACCAGCGAAATCAAAGTCAGCTGCGTAATTGATATTGACAATATGCCAAAAGCTATTAGATTTGTCGGTGAAAAATTTAAATTATCTGATAAACAAATATTTATTAATCCAGTAATTGCGAGAGAGGATCTGCCTGAGGTAAGAGGAATTGCATTAGATAAAAATCAAGTTCAAGTTAGCATTCGTAACCTACCTGACAAACCTGGTGTGGCAGCTTCAATATGTTTAGCTCTCGCGGAGAATAATTTAATTTTTGATACTATTGTTCAATCTGAAAGGCTCACATCATTCAAAACCAAAGACATTAGTTTTACCATGAACAAACAAGATAGAGAAAGATCTAATACAATTTTCCACTCTTTAACAAAAAAATTACAAGGATCATTTATCGAAGATGGACCAGCAATAGCTAAAGTAAGCACAGTTGGAGCTGGAATGGCATATAAAGTTGGAACAGCTGGGAAAATATTTAGAGCACTTGCTAATAAAAATATTAATATTGAAATGATTGCTACAAGTGAAATAAGAACTTCTTGTATTGTTTTAGAAAAAGACTGCGACCAAGCAGTAAATGCCATTCATTCTTATTTCCAATTAGATAAATAAATAATTTAATTAACTATTTCTAGATAATTTTTGCCTGAGTTTCTTAATTCTATCTCTAAGATTTGCTGCCTCTTCAAAATTTAATTCTTTTGCTGCATCTTTCATTTTATTTTCTAACTTATCAATTAAACTTGGCATTTCATCCAATAGACATTGATTATCTTTAGCATTTAAAATTTCATCTGTTTTATTACTTACAATATTTATCATATCTTTAGAGAATCCTCCTGCATCTAATTTTCTAGAAAGCTCTAAAAAAGATAATATTGAATTTTCTATTTTCTTACCTGCAGGTTTTGGAGTAATACCATTGATCTGATTATATTTTTTTTGGATAGTTCTTCTTCTATCAGTTTCAGATATCGCTTTTTTCATTGATTCGGTAAAGTTGTCTGCATAAAGCAAAGCAACTCCTTCAATATGTCTTGCCGCTCTTCCAATAGTTTGAATTAACGATCGCTCTGCTCTCAAAAAACCTTCTTTATCTGCATCTAAAATAGCCACTAAAGAAACCTCAGGCAAATCAAGTCCTTCCCTTAGCAAATTGACTCCCACTAGTACATCATATTCGCCCAATCTAAGATCTTGAATAATCTCTATCCTTTCAATCGAATGAATTTCAGAATGCAAATATCTCACTCTAACTTTATTATCCGATAAAAAATCTGTAAGGTCTTCTGCCATCCTTTTTGTAAGAGTAGTAACAAGTACTCTTTGATTCTTTTTAGCTCTAACTCTTATTTCTGATAAAAGATCATCAATTTGTCCATCACTAGGCCTTACATCAATGATAGGATCTAAAACTCCTGTCGGTCTTATAACTTGTTCAATAAACTTACCTTCGCATTGATCCAACTCCCATTGGCCAGGCGTGGCACTAATAAACAATGTCTGTCGGGATTTTTCCCAAAATTCTTCACACTTTAAAGGTCTATTATCTGCAGCGCTCGGCAACCTAAAACCATGATCTATTAATACCTTTTTTCTAGCTTGGTCTCCGTTATACATTGCATGTAATTGCGGACATGTTACGTGACTTTCATCGACTACTAATAACCAATCTTTTGGGAAATAATCTATTAAACATTCCGGTGGAGTTCCTTCTTCTCTACCAGCTAAATGACGTGCATAATTTTCAACGCCATTACAATATCCAACTTCTCTAAGCATTTCCAAATCATATTTTGTGCGTTGTTCTAAACGCTGAGCCTCCAACAACTTTCCTTCATATGCAAATTTATCGAGTTGTTCTTTTAATTCACTTCTAATAGCACTAATTGCAGCTTCTAGTCTCTCTTTTGGAGTGACAAAATGCTTGGCTGGGTAAACACTTACTTGATCGAGACTCTCAAGAATCTCTCCAGTTAATGGATCAACAAATCTAATAGCCTCAATCTCATCTCCAAACAATTCAATTCTTATCAATCTATCTTCATAAGCTGGACCAATTTCTAATACATCTCCCTTAATTCTAAATCTTCCTCTAGTAATTTCTACATCATTTCTTGTATATTGATTATCCACAAGTGCTCTTAAAGAAGAACGTAAATTTATAGATTTACCAACAACAAATTTAACAGCAGCTTTTAAATATTCACTTGGTATTCCTAGACCATAAATGCAACTAATTGATGCAACAACAATTACATCTTTCCTCTCAAATAAAGATCTAGTAGCCGAATGCCTAAGCATATCAATTTCTTCATTAATTGAAGCGGTTTTTGCTATATATGTATCACTTACTGGTACATAAGCTTCAGGCTGATAATAATCATAGTAGGAAATAAAGTATTCAACTGCATTTTTAGGAAAAAATTGCCTTAATTCATTGCATAATTGAGCTGCTAAAGTTTTATTATGAGCGAGAATAAGTGCTGGTCTTCCAGTTTGCTCGATGACATTAGCAATAGTGAAAGTTTTTCCAGTTCCAGTTGCCCCCAAAAGAGTCTGAAACTCTTTACCACTATTAACTCCTCGCACTAACTTTTGAATGGCTTTAGGTTGATCACCATTTGGTTCGTAGGGTGCTTGAAGCTTATAGTTATTCATTCAGCTAATAGCTTGATATTAATTTATATTAGGAAACTTTTTCCTTAATCATTGAATTTCTCAAAGATTCTTTTAGGCCTCTAACAACAGCTATCATGGATATTAAATCATCTAATTTATTAACTACAGAGCCAACTCCAACTGCGGAAGCTCCACATGATACTGCCAAAGGACATGTCACCTCGCTTAAGCCTGAAGCACTCATAATTGGAATATTAATAGACTGTTTCTCAAATTCTTTAAATATTGCATAAGTAGAGGCCAGTGTAGGAACTGACTTTTCTAACAATCCTTGAATTCCTGAACTATATGGTTTGGCATTTTTCCCTCCTTCAGTTTGAATAATATCAGCACCTTCAAAAACTAATTTTATTGCAAGATCAACTTGCTTATCAATAGGCAAAGTATGAGGAACTGTCACTGATAAAGGAATATTAGGTAAAAAATCTTTAGTTTCTTTTGTAAGATTTAAAATCTTCTCCTCCGAGAAAGTAATACCTTCGTCATAAAAAGTATCGTAGTTGCCTATTTCTATTAAAGAAGCTCCCGCCTTTACTGAATTTATAAATAATTTAGGCTCTACAGAACTTACGCAAATTGGTAATGATGATATCTTTATCGCAGATTCAACTAATTCTGGTTTACAAGCTATATCAATTAAATCAGCTCCCCCAATAGAAGCTGCTTCTGAAATTTTCTTAACAGATTGGATCTCAAAATTACTTAATCCTGAAATAACTTTGAGTAAAGATTTACTGCTAAGCTCTTCTTGAATTTTTTGTGGCAAAAGATTAATCAGACTCATAGACTTGATGAATTTATTACCTGATTGTGACATTGTTTTATTAAAACAGTGAATTTTTTTAAAAATATTATCTGAGTTAAACAATATGTCTAATAAAAATTCATCGCAAAAAAATTGGACATCTTGGCACCACATCCTGCACAAAGAAATTTTAGGCAATAAAAAATTAATTCCGGATGGAGCAAATCTATTATTAGCAGTCTCCGGAGGACAAGATTCGATGGCTTTATTGAACCTAATCAACGATATGAAAATGCACCATAATTGGGTTTTGAATGTTTGGCATGGAGATCATCAATGGCATGAACAATCTGAAGAATATGCAATTGAGTTGAAAAGTTACTGTAATAAAAAAAATATTTCGTTTTTTTTTGATCGAGCTAATAAAAAAACTATTTCTTCTGAAGAAAAAGCACGAGATTGGAGATACAAGAAATTAAGTGAAAGAGCAAATCAGTTATTTATTGGGAATCAAAAAGAAATGGATATTTACTTATTAACGGGTCATACGAACACAGATAATGCAGAAACATTTTTATTAAATTTAGCTAGAGGAAGCAATTATGCAGGACTAAGCTATATCGACAAAAAAAGATTACTTGAACATCACATTTTTTTAATAAGACCATTATTAATATTCAGCAGAGAAGATACTAAGAAATTTTGCCAGCTTCAAAACATTCCTATTTGGGAAGATCCGACTAACTATGATCTAACAATTAAAAGGAATTTAGTCAGAAAAAAAATTATTCCTATTTTAGAAGATATGTATCCTGGTTGTTCTATGAGGATAAATAATTTTGCAGAAAAAATGAGCAATTATAAAAATGAACAAAATGACCTCAGTAAGCTTGCTTACCTTTCTTGTGAAGATGCAAATGGTATAAAGAGGGAATTATTAAATAGCTTATGTATTGAAGCAAGATGTACTATCTTAAATACTTTTCTAAAAAAGGATTGTAGAAAACAATTAAGCTCAAAAAATATAACTAATTTAGCCTCTTCAATTTTTGAGAAAGATAGAGGCCAGATAAATTTACCAGATGGACTACAGATTATATGGAATAAGGACTATATAAATCTAGAAAAAAACTAGGATGATACTGCAGATCTCCTTCGTCTAGTCCTACCTACAGGTGTCTCTTCTATCTTAGCTGCTGGAGTCTTAACTGAGTCTTTTACAGATTGATTATTCTTTGCTTGATTTGTATTTTTAGTAGATGGATTATTTTTATAATTATTTTGATTACGGTTTATATTTTGATTATTTACATTTGGATAATGTTTATTTTTTGGATGCTGATTTTGCTCATTAACTATTTGAGGTTTATAAGCTCGGGTTCCGCTTGGTGCAGGTTGAGCTAAACATAATATTAATGGCTCAACTTGTAATTCTCTTCTCATTCTTCTAGTTAAACCATTTTCAATCTCTCTTTGGACCCCAATCCAATCAACTTCAAAACTATTGGGACTTGTTTGTCTTGATAATTGTTTCCAACGGTTTTCCAATACCCAATTTATCTCCCTTTCGGTCCACATTGACATTTTTCTTGGATCAGCTGATATTACTACCCCTCTCAAACTTACTCTTGGTGGAGCGACCATATTACCATCTGTACTTATAGGAGCTAAAACAGTAACTATTCCATCATCTGCTAACTGCTGTCTCTCTTTTAATGCTCTTGCATCTACTACACAAGTTCTCGTGTTATCCAACATTTCAATTCCAGACTTTACTGGATCTCCTTGAATCATTGAATCAGATCTAAGTTCAATAGTATCTCCATTATCAAGGATGAGTATATTATTAGGATCTACTCCCATCGATTCAGCTGTTTTACCATGAAGAACTTGCATTCTATATTCACCATGTACGGGAACAAAAAACTTTGGTTTAATTAACGCAAGCATCAATCTTTGATCATCTCTACATCCGTGGCCAGAAACATGTATTCCATGTTCTTTACCATAAATAACATTAGCTCCCAATTTAATTAATCTATCAATACTGTGAACAACAGAAATTGTATTTCCAGGAATTGGGCTGGAAGAAAAAATAACTGTATCAGTCGTTTTAAGTTTAACGTGTGGGTGTTCATCTCTTCCAATCCTACTTAATGCAGCCATTACCTCTCCTTGACTACCTGTCATCAAGAGTAGGGTTTCTCTATCTGGTAAATCTCTTATGCTTTTAATCGGGAAAAAGAGATCATCAGGACATTTGATATAACCTAATTCACGACATTTTCCGACAACATTTAGCATTGAACGTCCCATCAATCCAATTTTACGTCCATGCTTCATTGCTAATTGGATCACCATAGCAACTCTGTGGGTTGAACTTGCAAAAGTGGTTAGCATTACTCTACCTTTGGCTTCAGATATTATTCGATCTAAATTTGGAAAAACAGAAATTTCTGAAGGAACAAAACCTTTTACTTCAGAATTTGTAGAGTCTGAGAGCAAACAAAGGACACCCTTCTCTCCATAAAATGCCATTCTTTCAATATCAGCATGTTTATTATCAGGTGGCAGATGATCAAATTTAAAGTCTCCAGTAAAGAAAACAACACCTACTGGAGTAGTTAGAGCTAGAGAAAAACTATCTCCAATTGAGTGAGTATTACGTATAAATTCTAATGAAAAATGCTGGCCAAGTCTGACAACTTGCCTTGGTTGAATAGTTTGTGTTGTTGTCCTATCAGCCACTCCAGCTTCTTCCATTTTTCCTTTAAGCATTGAGATTGCTAAAGGTGGTCCATAAATCACAGGAATATTAAATTTCTTTAAGTGATGAGAAATTCCACCAATATGATCTTCGTGACCATGAGTTACTATCATTCCACGAAATCTATTTAAGTTAGCTTGTAAATAGGATGTATCAGGCATAACAACGTTCACACCATGCATGCCATCACTTGGGAAAGCAAGTCCACCATCTATCAAAATTATGTCATCTTCGTATTCAAAAACACATGTGTTTTTTCCTATTTCATGAAGACCCCCTAATGGAATAATTTTTAAAGCAGGTTCATTTGATCTTTTTATTTGAGATAAGGTTTGATTATTATTTGATTTGATTTGATTTGAATTCATAATAAAAGTATTTTAACAAGCAAAAATTGTGGTTATTTAAGTCAAAGTAACTTTATTAAAGCGTTAAAAAAAGTATTTACAAAGACAGATTTTGAATTATCTGAAGTAAGCTTTCTCTCTTTTCTTTAATAAGAGGCGTTAGTGGATTCCTAGGAGACCCAACTTGCCACCCTTTTAATTCTAAAGCTGCTTTGATGGGAATTGGATTTGTCGTTTCAAAGAGTGCTTTGAAAAGTGGTTGCAGTTTTTCATGAATATCTAGAGCAATAGATACTTCCCCTTTTTGAAATGATTCAATCATAATTTTAAGCTGCAAACCAACTATGTGGCTCGCAACACTTACTACACCAACAGCACCAACAGATAACATAGGAAGCAATAATGAATCATCGCCACTATATATGGAAAGTTTAGAGCCGCAAGCTGCCCTTAACTCTGTCACTTCCTCTATTCTACCGCTTGCTGCTTTAATACTGAGAATATTTGGAAAATCCATAAGTTTATTTACAGTGGTGGGCAATAAATTACACCCAGTTCTTCCAGGAATGTTATATAACATTAAAGGCAAATCACTAGCTGCATTAGCTATAGAACTAAAGTGAGTATAGAGACCTTCTTGAGGGGGCTTATTGTAATAAGGGACAACAACTAATGCGCCATCTGCACCAAATTCATAAGCTTTTTGGGTAGCTTCTATAGCCTCACTTGTACAATTGCTGCCTGTACCAACAATGACTTTAGAATTAGACTTTAAAGAACCTTTTACTGCAACAAATAAATTATGTTGTTCTTTCCATGAAAGAGTTGGAGACTCTCCTGTAGTCCCACAAAGCACAATTCCATCAGAGCCATTTTCACAAAGGTAATGAGAAAGTTTAATAGCTAATTCATAATCAACTGAACCATCTCCTTTAAATGGAGTAACCATAGCTGTCAAAATTCTTCCAAATAATGGATTAGAAAATTTATTATTGTTGGGAATCATTTGTTTTCAATTAATAATTCAGCAATTTGAACAGCATTAAGTGCTGCTCCTTTCCTTATTTGATCACCGCATAACCACAATTCTAATCCATTGGGATTACTAATATCAGTTCTTATTCTTCCTACAGCAATATTATCTTTTCCCATCACATCATTTGGCATGGGAAACCTATTTTTTTCATAATCTTCTATTATTTCTAAACCTTTAGCTTTTTTTAATTGATTAATAGCATAAGAAGGTTTGATAACATTATCAAATTCAATATTAACTGATTCAGAATGGGCTCTAAGAACTGGAACTCGAACGCATGTTGAAGAAAGTTTTAAATCAGTATTATTTAGTATTTTGCGAGTTTCATTTGTCATTTTCATCTCTTCTTCGCAGTAATTATTTGAAAGCATTGGTGAATTATGTAGAAAAAGATTAAAGGCTAATGAATATGGTAAGACTTCACTTTCTTTTGGATCTCCCTGCAAATATTTCTTAGTTAAAAACTGTAATTCTTCCATTGCTAATTGCCCTGCTCCACTTACCGATTGATAAGTTGAAACGATTACTCTTTTAATCGAAGAAATTTTATTCAAGGGAGCTAAAACTAAAGTCAGTAATATAGTTGTGCAATTCGGATTAGCGATAACACCATTATGCTTTAAAGCATCACAAGCATTGACTTCCGGAACAACAAGAGGAACATCATTTTCTAATCTAAATGCACTTGAATTATCAATTAGAACAGCATTTTGATCTTTAACTGTAGATAACCATTTTTTTGAAATACTTCCACCTGCGGAAGCAAGAACTAAATCAACATTCAAAAATTCTTCTTTTGAAGCTTTTTTAGTAACAATTTCTTCTCCTTTCCATTTTATTATTTTTCCTTCTGACCGCTCAGACGATAGCAAAATTAAATCTGAGATAGGAAAATCTCTTTCTTCAAGAATTTTAAGTAGTTCAGATCCAACAGCACCCGAAGATCCTAAAATAGCGACTTTTAATGGTCTATTTGGCAAAAAAGGAGATTTTCTCACTATACAAATTGAAAAATTATGAAATTTAATATTTTTCTTACTTTATCAAAAAAGTTAACTTCAAGGAAATCACTTAATGTGGAATAATTAAGTTTCTGCTTATTGAAATAATTTAAAAAACTCAAACATGATTAAAGAAGCATTAATAGTAAAAACGATCACACTACCTCAAAGTAGAATTGCGCTTGAATTAGAAATACCATCTGATACATGCAAATCATGCGTAAATGAGACAATAAATTCAATTAGTCGTTCAGCCAAAATTCCTGGATTTAGGCTTGGGAAAATCCCTAAACAAGTGTTAATACAACGAATCGGAATCACTCAACTACATGCCTCTGCCCTAGAAAAAATAATTGATAAATCTTGGAACCAGGCTTTAAAGATGGAATCAATAGAGCCACTAAGTGAACCAGAATTAATTGATGGATTTGAATCAATACTTAAAAATTTTAGTCCAGAAAAACCTTTAAAAATTACTCTACAAACTGATGTCGCGCCGGAATTAAAATTAAAAAAATCTAAAGGATTATCAGTTGAGATTAAAAAAAGTAAATTTGATCCTAAATCTATAGATGAAGCTTTAGAAAAGTCAAGAAATCAATTAGCAAATATTATTCCAGTTAATAATAGGCCCGCTAAGTTAGGAGACATCGCAGTAGTTAGTTTCAAAGGCATTTACAAAGATTCCAAAAAAGAAATCGACGGGGGATCTAGTGATTCAATGGATCTTGAATTAGAAAAGAACAAAATGATTCCAGGCTTCGTTGAGGGAATTGTTGGTATGAAAATTGATGATAATAAAACTCTTAATCTAAAATTTCCTGAAGACTATTCTCATGAAGATTCCAGAGGTAAAGAAGCAATCTTTGAAGTAACCCTGAAAGATCTTAAAGAAAAAGAATTGCCAGAACTTAATGATGATTTTGCAAAACAATCTGGAAATAAAGATTCATTAAAAGAACTAAAAAAAGATATAGAAATACAACTAAAGGAGAATTTTGATAATACTCAAAAAAATATTAAAATTGAAGCTTTAATGGATGCACTATCCAAAGAATTAGATGCTGAGATTCCAAAAGCAATGATTGATATTGAGGTTCAAAATAATATTGAACAAACGGCGCAAAGATTTGCTCAACAAGGCATGGATATTAAATCAACTTTCACTCCAGAACTAGTTAAATCTTTAGCCGAATCAACTCGTCCTCAAGCTGAAAAGAATGTTCAAAGAAATTTAGCTTTAAAAGCATTATCACAAAGAGAACAAATTACAGTCGAGGATAAAGAAATAGATCAAAAAATGAAGGAATATGAAGATGAAATTTCTCAATCACCCAAACAAATTGACATTCAGAAATTAAAAGATGTAGTTCGTAACGATCTCCTAAAAGAAAAGTTAATCACTTGGCTTGAAGAAAATTCAGAAGTAAAAGAAATAAGTGAAAAAACAATAAAATCAACTGCAAAAAAAGGAGTTCAAACTAAAAGTAAACCCAAGGTAAATAAAAAAGAAAAAAATTAATTTATAAAAAATTTAACTAATCAGCAAAAAAACCCTTAAATTAGATAAAGAAAGAGACCAACTAAGTGTATTCTGAAAAAAAACATTTAATTCAAAGTTCAATAAATTTTCACGATATTATTGACAACTCAAGATCTGCTGTTCCTACTGTAGTAGAACAATCTGGAAGAGGAGAGAGAGCATTTGATATATATTCAAGATTATTAAGGGAAAGGATAATATTTTTAGGTACCGGGATTAACGATCAAGTATCAGATTCATTAGTTGCACAATTATTATTTCTTGAAGCAGAAGATCCTGACAAAGACATACAAATATATATAAATTCTCCCGGTGGTTCTGTTACTGCTGGATTAGCTATATACGATACGATGCAGCAAATCTCTCCAGACGTTGTAACAATCTGTTTTGGTGTAGCTGCAAGTATGGGGGCATTTCTCCTTAGTGGGGGGGCAAAAGGAAAAAGGTTAGCTTTACCTAATTCGAGAATAATGATTCATCAGCCACTTGGAGGTGCTCAAGGCCAAGCAGTTGAAATTGAGATACAAGCAAAAGAAATACTTTTTCTCAAAAAAACATTAAATTCTCTTTTAGCAGAACATACTAATCAATCTTTAGAAAAAATTAATGAAGATACTGAAAGAGACTATTTTCTATCACCTGCAGAAGCAGTTGAATATGGACTAATTGATAAAGTCATAAAAAATGACAAGTAAAAGGAATATTTTAAGAATATGATGACGAATCCAATTTTATAAGCAATCCTAATAAGTAAGGGATATTCTACCTTCTTTATTCTATACAAGCTTTGTTAATCGATGGCTAAATTCGACGCCCATCTAAAATGTTCTTTTTGTGGTAAATCACAAGATCAAGTTAGAAAACTTATAGCTGGTCCGGGGGTTTACATTTGTGATGAATGCATAGACCTTTGCAATGAAATACTCGATGAAGAATTAATTGATACTCAAGCAAAAATCAATAACTCACCACAAGTAAAGAAAAAATTATCAACTAATAATTCTGATAAATCTATTCCATTAGAATTAACTTCTATCCCCAAACCACTTGAAATTAAAACTTTTCTTGATAATCAGGTTGTAGGTCAAGAATCTGCAAAAAAAATACTATCAGTTGCTGTTTATAATCACTATAAAAGACTAGCTTGGAGATTAAAAGAAGAAAATAAAGATAATAATCCTAATGATTTACAAGCAACTAAACTACAAAAATCAAACATCTTACTAATTGGCCCAACTGGAAGTGGTAAAACGTTATTAGCACAAACTTTAGCTGAATTTCTTGATGTTCCTTTTGCAGTAGCTGATGCAACAAGTCTTACTGAAGCTGGATATGTTGGCGAGGATGTTGAAAATATCCTTTTGAGACTTCTACAAAAATCAGAAATGAATGTGGATTTAGCTCAAAAGGGGATCATATACATTGATGAAATAGATAAGATCGCTAGAAAGAGTGAAAACCCATCAATAACAAGAGATGTATCGGGAGAAGGAGTTCAACAAGCATTATTAAAAATGCTTGAAGGAACAATTGCCAATGTTCCACCACAAGGAGGAAGAAAACACCCTAATCATGACTGTATTCAAATCGATACAAGTCAGATTTTATTTATATGTGGAGGTGCATTTATAGGTTTAGAGGATATTGTTCAAAAACGTTTAGGGAAAAATTCAATTGGATTTACTACCAACCCTGACGAAAGCAAAATAAATGCAAAAAAAATAGTTGATTCTCGAGATGCTCTCAATAATTTGGAACTAGATGATCTAGTCAAATATGGATTAATTCCAGAATTCATCGGAAGAATTCCTGTATGCGCAGTATTAGATCGTCTTACTAAAGAAATTCTTGAATCAATTCTGACAGAACCAAGAGATGCACTAGTAAAGCAATTTAAAACTTTATTGAGTATGGATAACGTTGAATTAAATTTTGAACCAGAATCTGTGGAAGCAATTGCTAATGAAGCTTTTAAAAGAAAAACGGGAGCTAGAGCTCTTAGATCAATAATTGAAGAATTAATGCTTGATTTGATGTATACACTTCCATCACAAGAAGAAGTTAAAGAGTTCACTATTACGAAAAAAATGGTAGACAAACTGTTCTTGTCTAAAATTGTTAAACTTCCTGCAGGAACTCAAAGGATTATTAAAGAATCTGCATAAAAATTAAGGTTATCGTTTCTCACAATTCTACTTTAATCATGTAATTAAAAATAATAAATGCTCAATACACATAAACCTTTTCATCAGAAATACAGGCCTCATAACCTTGATGAGCTGGTTGGTCAAGAATTTATATCAATCACTCTTAAACAAGCATTAATATCTCAAAAAATTGCCCCCGCTTATCTCTTTAATGGACCTAGAGGGACAGGGAAAACATCAAGTGCAAGAATATTTGCAAAATCATTAAATTGCCTATCATCTGAACAACCTACACCAAATCCATGTGGGAAATGCGACTTATGCATACAAATTGCCGATGGTAATGCCCTAGATATTATTGAAATTGATGCCGCATCTAATACTGGAGTTGAAAATATAAGAGAAATAATTGATAGAGCAAGATTTGCTCCTACTCAAGCAAGATGGAAAGTATATGTTATTGATGAATGTCATATGCTTTCAACAGCTGCATCAAATGCTTTACTCAAAACTATTGAAGAACCTCCTGAAAAAGTTGTTTTTATTCTTGCAACAACAAATCCTGAAAGAGTCATAAATACCATTCAAAGTAGATGTCAGAAATTTGATTTTAAAAGAATCAGCTCAAATACTATCTTCCACAACCTTTCTGTAATAGCAAATAAAGAATCAATTAAATTTGAAGATCAAGCTCTTAAATTAATTGCAAAAAGATCTAATGGTGGAATGCGCGATGCACAAAGTTTACTAGATCAATTAAGTCTTCTTCCTGATGGCGTAACTACTAAAAATGTTCAAAACTTGCTGGGAGAAGTATCCGAAAATGATTTAACTAATTTAATCAACGCATTAATTAATAATGAACCAGAGTCGTTATTAATTAGTTGTAATAATTTATATGATGCAGGAAATGAACCAAATGAGATATTAGTTGGTTTATTAAATATTACTAGAGACCTTTTACTTAAAACTTTAAATAATAATTATTCAGAAATTTATTATACATCTATTGAATTTCAAAATGAATTAAATAAATTTTCCAACAACATTAGTAAAAACAGAATTATTGACTGGCATAAAAAGCTTAAGAATGTTGATTATCAAATCAAAACAAGCGACAATCCGAGATTATGGTTAGAAATACACCTAACAAGTCTTCTTGAAGAAAATATCATTCAAACAATAGTTAATAAGAAAGAATTAGTTAATAATCAAGTTACTCCAGAATATAATAATAACCAAACTGAATCAGAAGATTTCAATAAGAAAAAATTAATTAATAAACAAGTTATCTCAGAAGAAAATAACAACCAAAATGAATCAGAAGATTTCAATAAGAAAGAATTAATTAATAATCAAGATATTAACCAAAATTCTAAAAATGATAATCAAGATGATTATTTAAAAGAAAAGTGGGAGCTAATTCTTTCTAAATTAGAATTGCCATCAACAAAAATGTTACTTTCTCAGCAAGCAGAACTTGCCAGTATTGATTCAAATGAAGTTTTAATAACATTATCTCCTAACTGGGAAAATATGATCAAAAGTCGAAAAGTAATAATTGAGAATGCTATAAAAAAAGTATTTGGGGATAAAGTAAAACTTAACTTTTCTAGCAAAAAAATTAATATTAAAGATACTTCAAAATTACAAGAGAGAGTAATTAAGAAATCAAATGAAAACAAGGAAAGGCAAAGCACTGTTTTTCAAAATTCGCCCTCCACAACTAATAAACCTCAACCAGAATCCTATGATAATAGTTCCAAAAATTTAGCAAATTTTTTTAACGGAGAAATTATTGATTTAGATGAATAACTTAAACACCGGTATGAAGTGTTTTCTTCCAGAGAATCTTTTTAGGAAAAATAGACATTTTTATTGTTACCCATGGTATGACTAAAAACCAATGAGATAGATATACAAGAGAAACTAACATCATCATCAAATTGAGATTTTGTAAAACTGGACCTTCACTCTTGCATGAAGAGCCATACCAAACTGCAATTCCCGACAAAGTAAATGCTGTTATGGAGATTGGCCAATAACTGGGTGATTCCTTTAGAGCAACACTTAAAATCAAATCAATCAAAGAAATAATAGGCAAGGCATATTGCAAGATAAAGAAAAAGGTTAAATCAAACTTTTGAATAAGTTCAATTTTTTTTGAAAATAATTGCTCGCCATAATCAAAAAATCTTTGCAAACCTCCTTCAGCCCATCTTTGTCTCTGTGAAAATAGAGCAGATATATTTTCAACTGCTTCTTCCATAACAGGAGGATCCCATAGAATCCCAATTTTTGCTTTAGAAAGTAACAGCCTAAGGCTTAAATCCAAGTCATCAGTAACTGTATCTTCATTAAACGATCCACATTTAAGTAGAACTGCTTTATTAATTAATTGACCATTACCTCTCAATTCAGATACTCCCGCAACAGATAATCGCCCATATTGAAAAATTGCATCCATTGCCATTTCCATAGACTGACAAGTAGTTAAAAAATTCTTGCTTACATTGATGACGGATTTTCTTAATTGCACTGCTGACCAAGATCCCTCATCAACGAATTTAAATAGTCTTGGTAGAGTATCATTTTTTAATTGGGCATCAGCATCTAATATTAATAGCCATTCTCCGTGTGTAAACTTTAAAGCATAATTTAATGCTCCTGATTTACCACCTCCAGCATTTGCAGATCTAGTAATAATTTTTAATTTATCAAACTCTTTAGATAACCTTTCCAAAATTAATGGAGTCTTATCAGAACTACCATCATCAATCACATAAATATTTAATTTATTAATTGGATAATCTAAATTAAATAATCTTTTAACTAATCTTTCAATAACATTTTCTTCATCTCTGGCAGCAACTAAAATATCGAGAGCAGGTAATTCATCATCACTTAGTATCTTTTCGTTATTTTGTAAAAAAACACTTCTTTTTAAGTTTTTTGAAATCACATTTAATCCATAACAAGCAACTAAAACAGAAATCGTTATTGTAAAAAATGGAAAATGTTTGAATTGAAAGATATGAGGAATGGTACTTATTAATAAACAAACAGCAAAAAATAAAAATGATTTTAATCTTCGATTTTTATAAAAACCATTACTCATAAATTCCAACTTATAATTTTTATTTTAATTATTGAGACAATATCTCAATTTTTTTAATTTTTGTTCCCTTATAATAATGCTTCAATATTTGTTCATAAGTAAAGCCTAATTCAGCCATTTCTATCGCTCCTGATTGAGATAAACCTACACCATGACCGAAGCCTCCTCCTTTAAAAAGCCAAAGATTATCATTTAATTTATTAATAGTAAATAAATTACTCGGCAAAAAACTCAATATTCGACGGATATCATCTTTCACGAGAATTATTGGTCTCTTTAAATTTTTTAGCTTAATTTCTAATTTTATTACTCTTCCACTGAAACCTCTATCAATAATATTTAGATCAACCAAATCTGATTTCTCATCAATTAATTGATTATTTAATAGATGATTTTGAATCGTCTCATTAGAAAGTGTTTTCTCCCATCGAAAAAGAGAATGTTTCTTACCATAAACTTTCTCATCTGCAAACTCGAGGAATTTATTTAATTCATCACCATTTTTAATTGGAAGCTTAAAAGCTTTTTTTAAAGAACCTAAACCATCAATCATTGAACTGAGATAACGATAATCTTTTATTTGCCAAGATTCGCTTGCACGAGCTGATATACCTCCATTAGATCCATGATAAAAGGAATTAATTGGTTTCTTTTTATAAGTGATTATTAAATTTGAAGTATCTTCTATCGCTTTATGTACATTTTTATATTTAATCACAGGAGGTTTATAAACTTGGCATTGAGTAGTTATACACAAATGATATTTATCGATTTTAAATCTATTGGAATTATAAAGTGCCCAAGTTCTCGCTATTACTGCTTGTGCTTTCAATGCTTCTAAAGGTGAATTTGAACCAATTTCATGTGGTAGAACACCTTTTAAGTAATCATCAAATTTGATTTTCTGGATCAACGTCCAAGTTCCATAAGAATCTTTAGCTAAATAAAACTTTTTACCAAAATTGATATCATTAATTCGTATCTCTTTAGATGAATATATATATATCGGCCCTTGGAGTTCACGTTGCGAGTACTCAGTAACAAGAAAAGGGGTAATTGTTGACTTGTAGGATTTTTTAAATAGTCTATAGTTTAGTTTTTTATCAGGAAGATTTTTACCAACTGGAATCCAAACTTCCCAATTGTTTGGAAAGGCAACTAGAGCTTGATAACCTTTTTCTTTTAATTTTTCAGCTTGCTTTTGTGCAGATTCATAGCTTGCGAATGGACCAAATACTAATCTTTCAACAGTAAAAGGGGTTTTCAAGGTTTTTTTCTTCAAAACAATATTTATTTTTTTGGATTTGTGTTTTACACCATTACTAGAATGGAGTTTTAAGAAATCATTTTTTGTAGTAAAAGTAATATTATTTTTTTCTGGAAAGTTATCACTCTTAGCTCCTAAGTATTGTTTTAATCCAATTAAAAAATTACCTTTTTTTAATTCTTGAGTAAGATTAATTTTTGAAGATTCTTCTGCAAAGCCACTTAATGTCAATATTGGCAAAGTTGAACTAAATAACCAACATACATAAATCAGACACTTTAAGTTCAATTTGCGCAACATAAGTTCGACATACCTTATTTAATTCAAAACTTTAATTTGCACCAATGCATATAAAGGTTTAGATTATTTAGATTAAACATTATCAAGAGAAATGTCTAAACTTAAAACTCGTAAATCAGCAGCTAAAAGATTTAAAGCTACTGCTACGGGTAAATTTACTAGAAGAAGGGCTTTCCATAATCATTTATTAGATCACAAAAGCTCAAAATTGAAGAGACATCTCAAAACAAAAGCTGTTGTTGATGAAAGAGATGCTGATAATGTAAAATTAATGATTCCCTACGCTTAAGAGCATTCAAATTACTTTTAAAATAGATTTATGGCACGCGTTAAAAGAGGCAACATAGCCAGAAAAAGAAGAAACAAAATCTTAAACCTTGCAAAAGGTTTCAGAGGAGGAAACAAAAATCTTTTTAGAACAGCAAATCAAAGAGTAATGAAAGCTCTCTGCAATGCTTATAGAGATAGAAGAAGAAGAAAAAGAGATTTTAGAAGACTTTGGATTTCAAGAATTAATGCCTCAGCAAGAATTAATGGCACAAATTACAGCAAATTAATTAATGGTATGAAGAGCTCTGACATAATTATCAATAGAAAAATGCTGGCACAATTAGCTTTTAGTGATCCAAAATGTTTTGAAAAAATAGTTTCTACCGTAAGCAATTAAATTAAAAAAAATTGTGAACAATATATTATAAGTAATGGAAATATCTTCCTTTCAATCCTATTTGATCATACTTTTTATAGTACTTATAATAATCTCTATTTTTGTATTTCGACAATTTCTTAGGACAAGAAAAGAAGAATTAAATTTAGTAAAATTTGAGCAAAAAGGCTTAAATTCACTAACAAAAGCTTCTGAATTATACGAATTTGGCTCTATCCAAATAAAAAAAAGGTTATATGCAGAGGCAACTAAGACTTTTCTGAAAGCTGTTGAATCTTATGATAATGAACCTGAAGAAGCAAAAGCTATCATTGAAAATGCTCTAGGTTTTTCTTATTCAGCGCAAAATGAATTTAAAAAAGCAATCAAGCACTATAACTCTGCCATAAAATCACTCCCTGGATATACAGTCGCTTTAAATAATCTTGCATCCGCACAACAAAGATTGCTGGAATATGATTTGGCATATGCAACTTATAAGAAAGTTTTAGTAATAGATCCAAACAACAAAACAGCAATTAAAAAGAGTAAAGAACTTGAAAAAAGAAATAAATACACCCCTTACAAAGGAATAAAAGATAAAGGATTTTAAAATGAAAGAGGATTCATCTTTACAAATTGGAGGTAAAAGCTTCTCAAGTAGGTTGATGGTTGGTACAGGAAAATATAAGTCTTCAGAAGTAATGATAGATAGTTTAGAGAATACTGAATCTGAAATAGTTACTGTCGCAGTAAGAAGAATTCAAGATAATCAAAATGGTGAAAATTTACTGGAAAAAATTGACTGGAAAAAATTCTGGATGCTTCCTAATACTGCTGGTTGCGCCAATTCAGAAGAAGCAATAAGAATAGCAATTTTAGGAAGAGAACTTGCCAAATTATCAGGTCAAGAAGAAAATAATTTCGTTAAATTAGAAGTTATTCCTGACAAGAAATATTTATTGCCTGACCCTATTGAAACCCTTAAAGCAGCTGAGATATTGATAAATAAAAATTTTATTGTTCTTCCATACATAAATGCTGATCCAATATTAGCTAAAAAGTTAGAAGAGATAGGTTGTTCAACTGTGATGCCATTAGGGTCACCTATTGGCTCCGGACAAGGCCTTTTAAATTTATCTAATATATCTATTATTATTGAAAATTCTAATATTCCAGTAATAATTGATGCCGGAATAGGTGTACCTAGTGAAGCTTCTCAGGCTATGGAACTTGGAGCAGATGGAGTTCTAATCAATAGTGCTATCGCATTAGCTCAAAACCCGTTAAAAATGGCTAAAGCGATGAATTATGGTGTGAAAGCAGGAAGGGACGCTTTTTTAGCTGGAAGAATTGAGAAGCAGAAGTTAGCAAGCGCTAGTTCACCTCAAAAAAACATATCAATAAAGTAATTTGATTCTTAAAAAATAATTTTAATATTAAAAAAATTGCAACAATAACCAATTTATTAATTAAAGAAAAAAGATTTGAAACTTTTTATAATCTTTTTTCGCATTTTGGAAGCACTTTGTAGTAATTTAATAAATATAAAATTACATTTTAATTCTGGAGTTTTGAGTGAAAGTAATTGTTCTTGGCGGAGATGGTTTTTGCGGTTGGCCTTGTGCGGTGAATTTAGCAGAACAAAATCATGAAGTAATTATAGTTGACAACCTAAGTCGCAGAAAAATAGATATTGATCTTGAAGTGGAATCGTTAACCCCAATTTCTTCTATAAATGAAAGACTTTCTGCCTGGGAAGAGACCGGTGGAAAACCAATAAAATTTATCAATATTGATCTTTCGAAACAATATCAAAAATTACTAAATTTACTTATTGAAGAAAAACCTGATTCTATTGTACATTTTGCTGAACAAAGAGCTGCACCTTACTCAATGAAATCAAGTTATACCAAAAGGTATACAGTTGATAATAATGTGAATGGCACTCACAATTTACTTGCAGCAATTGTAGAAAGTAATTTAGATATTCATATTGTTCATTTAGGAACCATGGGAGTATATGGATATGGATCACATAGAGGCGCAACAATTCCTGAAGGTTATTTAAAAGTTGAAGTACCTCAACCGGATGGAAGTCGTTTTGAAGAAGAAATTCTTCATCCCGCCAGTCCTGGCAGCGTTTATCATATGACAAAGACATTAGATCAACTATTATTTCTTTATTACAATAAAAACGACTTAATTAGAATTACAGATTTACATCAAGGCATTGTTTGGGGCACAAATACAAAAACAACATTAAAAGATCCAAGATTGACAAATAGATTCGATTACGACGGAGATTACGGTACTGTTCTAAATAGATTTCTTATGCAAGCAGCAATCGGATATCCCCTTACTGTTCATGGGACAGGAGGACAGACAAGAGCTTTTATACATATAAAAGATTCAGTAAAATGCGTCCAACTAGCTCTAGAAAATCCTCCTCAATCTGGCGAAAGAGTAAAAATTTTCAATCAAATGACAGAAAGTCACCAGGTTGGCGAATTAGCTAAAAAAGTTGCTTCTCTTACTGGAGCCGAAATCAATTATTTACCAAATCCTCGAAATGAAGCCGTCGAAAATGATTTAATAGTTGATAATAAATGCTTCATAGAATTGGGACTTAATCCCACCACTCTTGATAATGGCTTATTAGAAGAAGTTGTTGAAGTAGCTAAAAAATACTCTATGAGATGTGATAAAAAAAGAATTCCTTGTATTTCAACTTGGACGAAAAAACAGGCTAAAGCAATAAAAACTAATTAAAAATAGTTTTATATCTAACTTAAAAAAGTGAAAATAGCATTCTTTACTGAAACTTTTCTACCTAAAGTTGACGGAATAGTAACAAGACTAACTAAAACCATCGAATTTTTAACAAAAAATGGTGATGAAGTTATAGTGTTTTGTCCTGAAGGATGTCCTGATTTTTATAAAGGAGCAACAATAGTAGGAGTTGCTGCAATGCCGCTACCTTTATATCCTGAATTAAAATTAGGCCTACCTGGCCCTGCAGTCTCTGATAAGTTAGAAGAATTTAAGCCAGACTTAGTACATGTAGTTAATCCTGCTGTACTTGGACTTGGAGGCATATGGCTAGCAAAAACAAACAATATTCCTCTAATTGCTAGTTACCATACACATCTTCCAAAATATCTTGAACACTACGGAATGGGAATGTTAGAACCCCTTTTATGGGAATTGTTAAAAGCAGCTCATAATCAAGCCTTATTAAATCTTTGTACCTCAACTGCAATGGTTAATGAACTCGAAGATAAAGGAATACAGAGGACTGCTTTATGGCAAAGAGGTGTCGACACTGAAAACTTCAGACCAGAATTAAGAAGCGAAAAAATGAGAGAAAAATTATTTGGAAAATTTCAAAAGACTGATTCACTTTTGATTTATGTAGGTAGATTATCGGCAGAAAAGCAGATTGAAAGAATCAAACCTGTATTAGATAATATACCCGGAGCATGTCTCGCTCTAGTGGGAGATGGTCCATACAGGGGACAGTTGGAAAAGATTTTTGAAAACACAAAAACAAATTTTATAGGTTATTTGTCTGGTGAAGAGCTTGCCAGTGCATACGCATCTGGTGATATATTTTTATTCCCATCAAGCACAGAAACTCTCGGATTAGTATTGTTGGAAGCAATGGCTGCAGGATGCCCAGTGATAGGGGCTAATAAAGGAGGTATCCCAGATATTATCAATGATGGGATAAATGGTTGTTTATATGACCCAGATGAAAAAGACAATGGGGAAAGAAGTTTAATTGAAGCTACTAAAAAAATCCTTGCAGATAAAAATAAAAAAGAATCTATGAGAAAAGAAGCTAGGAAAGAAGCTGAACAATGGAATTGGAACCAAGCTACACTTCAATTACAAAAATATTATTCAGAAACACTCGAAAACATCTCCTAAATTTCTATGAGTTAAGCCACATATGGTGGGGGGGTAGGATTCATAAATGTATTGATTGGGAGAATTAAAGTAGCTATATTTTGATTCTTATCGGGCCTCTGTTTTTTAGGAAATCTTTTTCCAAATGGCACTCTAATTACATTAGTACCTTCAACAGAATTTACCTTTGTATTATTCCCTAAGGAATTATTAACAAAATTTGGTAAATCCAAATTATTGAAAGGCAAAGGCTTGACCTTACCAGATTTAAAATCTTTGCTCATAGCTTCAAATACCCCAAATAAATTTGATGCTTGATAATATTAATCAAAAAATTTAAAAAAATTCTATAAGAAAATATTAAATTTTTTATTCAATCTGACGATAACTAAAAAATCAGAAGAACGCTAGTATTTATGCACATTTTTTGTCATCTAAAAAATCTTTATCGTTGACATTACAAGAACAAATTAAATTTCTATCTCCATAAGCATTATCAATTCTTGATACAGAAGACCAGAATTTGTGTTCGAATTTACCTTTATACGGATATGCAGCTTTTTCTTTTGAATAAGGATAATTCCAATTATCTGAAATCAACTCATTTATGGTATGAGGCGCATTACTAATTAAATTATTATTTCTGAGATTACTATTATTTTCAATTTCTTCAATTTCTTCGTTTATTAATATCATAGCTTCACAAAATCTATCTAACTCTGTCAAACTTTCACTTTCAGTAGGCTCTATCATTATAGTTTCAGGAACTGGCCAACTTATCGTTGGAGCATGAAAGCTATAATCTATTAATCTCTTAGCTATATCGTTAACACTTAAGCCTGTTTTTGACTTCAACTCTCTAAAATCTAGAATACATTCATGTGCGACAAAATTATTTTGTCCTTTATATAAAATCTTAAATTTATTTTTTAATTTATTAGCGATATAATTTGCTGACAATATTGCATGACTACTCGCCTTTCTTAAACCACTTTGACCAACCATCTTTATATACATCCAGCTTATTGGAAGAATACTTGCACTTCCATGCTGTGAAGAAGATACAGAATAACCGAATGAATTAGAAATATTATCTTTCAACGAATGAGAAGGGAGAAAAGGACTTAAAGTTTCGGATGTTGCAACTGGGCCAACTCCAGGACCACCGCCACCATGAGGGATACAAAATGTTTTATGTAGATTTAAATGACAAACATCCACTCCATAATCTCCAGGCTTACACAATCCCACCTGAGCGTTAAGATTAGCTCCATCCAAATAAACAAATGCGCCAACTGAATGTATTAAGTCACATATTTCTCTAATTTTTAATTCAAAAACTCCATGAGTAGAAGGATAAGTTAACATTAATGCACCAATTTCATTATCAAATTCCTGGACCTTAATTAATAAATCCTCATAAGAAATATTACCCTCAGAATCACATTTTATAGTTACAACATCAAACCCTGCCATAACCGCACTAGCAGGATTTGTTCCATGAGCACTTTGTGGAATTAGGCATTTTTTTCTTGATGAATCACCTTTTGAAGCGAAATAAGAATTGATTGCCAATAAACCGGCAAACTCTCCTTGAGAGCCTGCATTTGGCTGAAATGAAACTGACTTCAAGCCAATAAGGTCACTAATCCATATCTCAAGATCGCTTATTATTTTTGAATACCCTTTAGTTTGATTAGCTGGAGCGAAAGGATGAATTGAGGATAAATTAGCCCATGAAATAGGACTAAGCTCTGCTGCAGAATTTAATTTCATAGTACAACTTCCTAGTGGAATCATTCCATCAACCAGTGAAAAGTCTTTCTCAGCAAGTTTAAAAATATATCTCATTAAATCAGTCTCACTTTGATAATTTTCAAATACATTTTGTTGCATCCATTCTTTATCTCTTAGAGGAATACCCTCAAACTGAAAACAATTATTAAGTGTAATGTGCGTTAAATCTTCTTTTCTTCCTAGCCCATTTGCTACGCAAGCTACTATCTTATGGATTTCATTTTTATCAGTAAGCTCATCTAGGGAAATTCCAAATCCTTTAGATTCCTCAATCGATGAACCCAAAGGTAAAATTCTAAAGTTGAATCCGTTTTTTAGAGCTTCTTTATGAATCTTTTCAGATTCCTCACAGTAAATATCAAAACTATCGAACCTACTCCCAAGAGGTATTTTTAAACCTAACTCAGAAAGTAAAGATTCTAGATATCGTCTTAAAACAACTAATCTCTTAGCCATTTTTGTTAATCCTGAAGACCCATGATATATGGCATAAAAAGAAGATATTATTGCTAATAAAGATTGAGCTGTACAAATATTACTAGTCGCCTTTTCTCTTCTTATATGTTGTTCTCTTGTTTGCAATGCCAATCTCAGTGATTGTTCTCCATTTCTAGATAGAGTTTGTCCTACGATTCTTCCTGGTATAAGTCTTTTATATTTTTCAGTACATGCAAAAAATGCTGCATGAGGACCACCAAAGCCCATTGGAACTCCAAATCTTTGCAAACTTCCTACAGCTATGTCAACTCCAAATTGAGCTATTGGTTTTATTAAAACTTGCGCAAGAGGATCAATAATTGATGTGACAACTATTTCTGCTTTATGAGCTTGGGAGATTAAAAATGTTGGATCAAATAAATCTCCATTTTTACCAGGAAGCTGGATTAAGAGACCAAAAACATCATCATGATTATTAAAGTACTTTTGGTTAAAACGTTTTAACTTGATTCCTAATGGTTTAGCTCTCGTCAATAAAACATTAAATGTATGGTCAAAAACATTTTCATCTACTAAGAAAATATTTGAGGACTTATTTTTCCTTGAAGAAAAACTCATTGTCATTGCTTCTGCAGCAGCTGTTCCCTCATCTAAAAGAGATGCATTAGCTATAGAGAAACCGGTTAATTCACAAATTAAAGTTTGAAAATTAAACAAAGCTTCTAATCTGCCTTGAGCAATTTCAGCTTGATAAGGGGTATAAGCGGTGTACCACCTGGGGTTTTCTAACACATGCCTTTGTACAACTTTAGGGGTATGCGTTCCGTAATATCCAAGTCCAATTAAAGATCTAAATTTATGATTTTTATTAGATATTTCTTCTAATTCGTTCAATGCCTCCATTTCAGAACATCCTTTTGGCAAAACATCTGAATATTTTTCTTTTAACTGAATATCTGCAGGAATAACTTGATTAATAAATTCATCTATATTGTTAAAACCAATTTTCTGAAGCATCTTTTTTTCATCATTAGGCTTCAATCCAAGATGTCTATCAATAAATAAATCCGAGTTGCTTTTGGGATTCATATTTAATTTATTTTTCTTTAAAATAGCCGGTTTTTAGAAATTTGCTTTAATTCGGAACAACCTTTGATTTATATTCATCTGAATTCATTAATTCGTCTAACAAAACATTTGATTCTGATTTAATAATTAACAACCATCCATCACCAATTGGATCATTTTGCAAAATTTCTGGATTATCAATAACTCCTTCATTTACAGAAATCACTTCTCCTGAAAAAGGAAGATATACTTCTTCAACAGCCTTGACAGATTCAATTGTTCCAAAGGTTTCTCCTTTTTGTAAATTAGTTCCCTTCTCGACTAATTCAACAAAAACGATATCTCCTAATTGATCAATAGCAAACTCACTAACACCAATTTTAAACAATCCATTTTCTTCCTTCACATATTCATGTGTATCAGCATATTTTAGATAATTTGGAAACTTATAAGACATAATAAAATTTATGGAAAAATGAGAGATTCCTTTTCAATTAGATTTTCTTCTAATAGCTCAAATACTAATTGAATTAAAGCAATTTTGATGTGAGCCATGTGAGAACCACCTTGAACAAAAATATTAAATGGATCTCTTAAAGGAGCATCAGCTGAAAATTCACTTGTACTTCCTTCAATAAACGTTCCTCCAGACATTAATAAATTTGAATCATAACCACTCATTGGAGAAGGAATAACATTTAAAAAAGAATCTATCGGTGAAGAATTTTGAAAGGACTGACATACTTTTTGTATTAAGTGTGGATTATTTAATCTAACTGCTTGAATGATGTCTGATCTGTACGATTTAGGCTCGGGTAAAACAATAAAACCTAGTTTTTTAAATACTGCAGCTACCAAATCAGCACCTTTTAAAGATTCGTGCACCATTTGTGGTGCTAAAAATAATCCCTGCAGAATTAATCTTCCGAAACCAAAGTTAATTCCTGCATCGGCACCAATTCCTGGTGCGGTCAATCTACAGCATGCCATTTCAACTAATTCAGAATCACCTGCAATGTATCCGCCAGTAGGAACAATAGTCCCACCCAAATTTTTAATTAGAGATCCAGCGATTATATTTGCGCCATTAATAATTGGTTCACTATCTTCTACAAGTTCTCCATAACAATTATCCACAAAACAAATAGTCTCAGGATTAAGTGAATGAACAAGATTACAGATTTGTTTTATTTGATTATTATTTAAAGATTTTCTCCAACTATAACCACAACTTTTCTGGATAAATACTAGTTTACATTTATTATGTTTAAAAAAATCTACTAGTTTATCTTCGTAGGAACTTGTTTTTTCATCCATACTAATTTGACGATATCCAACTCCTAAATCTAATAAAGAACCTTTACCCTTTCCTCTTATACCGATCACTTCCTCCAATGTATCGTAAGGAGTTCCAGTTACAGATAACATTAAATCCCCTGGCCGTAAAATACCAAAAAGAACTGAGCTTATAGCATGGGTCCCACTTACAAATTGCATCCTGACAGCTGATTTCTCTGCGAGAAAAAATTTTGCAAATACCTCATCAATCTTTTGCCTAGATAAATCATCATGTCCGCTACCTGTAGATTGATTAAAGTGACTAGTTGAGACTTTTTCTTCTTTAAAAATTTTCAAGATATTATTTAATTTGTAATAGATTTGATTTGATCTTTCATTAAAAATACCCTTTAAACCTTCTTCCACAGATATAACCATTTCTTCGGCTAAGCTAAAATTATAATTTTTATTTTTCATTCTCTTAAACTTTCTTTTTTTGTGAAGCTATATCTCTTAAGTATGTGAGAAAAGCATTGGGTCCTCCTCCATTGAAATAAGAAAGTTTTTTTGAAGTCTCGTAAAGATCTAACAATTCACCATCTAATTCTTCTGCTGTAAAATCTTTTATTCCCGCTATCACTTCTGCAAAACGATCTCTTCTTAGTGTCTTAGAAACTGTGTACGCATCCATAATGATTGTTTTACAAGATCTCCAGGGCCTATTTTGACAAAAATGATCAGAAAGAGCATCACTTAACGCAGACGCTTCAGAATCCTCTATATACCAATCAAATGACAATGGGAGCGGTTTTAATCCAGAAAAAATTTCAAATAATTCTCCAGCTGACAAAGGATTATCAGCATCATTTTTTAATGGAAGAGCAGAATCTTGTAATGACCTCCATAATTCTGGATGATTCTTCTCTAATTGATCCCTTATCGATTCTATGCCTTGATCAAGAATCGTATTGACCTGTGCTAATGCAAGAAAAACTTCCGGGCCAGGCGATGATAACTTTCCGTTTCTAAGATTTGAAATCTGAGAATTATGTACTCTTCCTAAATCAAGTATTTCAGACAGCAAGGGTAAAACCCTGTGAGACCAACCATTCCTCTCATGCCAAAGATGAATCAAATGAGCCATCGCTCTTCGACCCTTCAATAATTTATCGCGATATCCTAAGCTCACGGATAATTAAAATAATCAATAGTATAGTATGATAATATTACATATCGGTCTTTTTGAAAATAGTTTCTCCAATATTATGAAATCAGTTATCTTCCAAGAAACAGCCAAATTAAAAAAACCTGTCCCTGCAGAAAAAGTTATAGAACTTTCGGATAAATTACTTGAACCATCTAGTCACTCTAAGAGATATCCTCCAAGATTACACAAAACATGGGGAACAATCTTTTTCATGATTGCCATCCATTTATTATCCTTAGTGGCATTACAACCTCAGTTTTGGAGCATGCCTGCAGTAACTGCATTATTTTTCTTTTACTGGTTAACTGCCTGTCTTGGAGTCACTTTGGGTTATCATCGTTTACTTTCCCATAGATCGTTTGTTGTCCCAAGATGGTTGGAGAGATTTTTTGCTACATGTGGAGCTATCAGCTGCCAGCATGGACCAATAGATTGGGTTGGTCTACACAGGCACCACCACTCTTTCTCAGACACAGAAGTTGATCATCACAATAGTAAGAGAGGATTTTGGTGGAGTCACATGGGTTGGATGTTTAAAGATGTTGAGGCATTAAAGGCAGTACCAAAATTAAGTGCAGATTTAATTAAAGATCCATATTATAGATTCCTTAATAAATATTTTCTGTTTTTACAAATCCCTATTGGCTTATGTTTGTATGCAATAGGGCAAAAATTAGGTGTTGGAGGTTGGGCATTAGTATTATGGGGAATACCTCTAAGACTTGTAGTGGTTTATCACATTACGTGGTTAGTAAACTCAGCTACCCATTGTTGGGGAAAAGCTCCTTTTGAAAGCGGCGATGGATCAAAAAATAATGCTTGGGTTGCAGCTTTAACATTTGGAGAAGGATGGCATAATAATCATCATGCATTTCCTAATTCAGCTAGACAGGGATTATTTAGAGGCCAAATTGATTTAACATGGGAACATATTAAGATTCTTGCCAAATTAGGATTCGCAAAAAAAGTAAAATTACCCTCTAGGTCTTATTATTAAATATATAAATAAATATTTTCATGGCTAAAAGAGTAAAAGTCGTTTTAACAGAATCAGTTGCCACTCTTGGTAGAGATGGTGATGTGGTAGAAGTAGCCCCTGGTTATGCAAGGAATTTTTTATTACCATTTGGTAAAGCAACTAATGTAACTCCCTCAATTCTGAAACAAATTGAACGAAAAAGAGCAAAAGAAAAAATTGCTGCAGAGAAAGTAAAACAAGAAGCTATCGACTTTAAAACCGCACTAGCAACTATTGGTAGATTTACAATCAAGAAACAAGTTGGAGAAGATGGTGTCCTTTTTGGAACTGTTACTAATGGAGATGTTGCTGAAGCTATAGAGGCAGCTACGAAAAAAGATATTGATAGAAGAGACATAACTGTCCCAGATATTCATAATTTAGGTTCTTTCGTTGCAAAGATAAAACTACATCAAGAAGTAAGTGCGGAAGTAAACATTGAAGTAACAAGTTAATAACTTTGTTGCATTATTTGGAAAAGTAGTCAGAGTATATATCTAAGTCTTTAAGTACATGGTTTCAGTTCCTTTTTCAAATAATGGGTCTAATAAGAATTTTAAAAAGGACTTTAATAATGAAAACGCTGGTTTAGTTCCTCCCCAAAATATTCAAGCAGAAGAAGCTGTTTTAGGGGGAATTTTACTTGATCCTGATGCGATAGGAAGGATTGCAGACTTGATTAAACCAGAAGCCTTTTATATAAATGCTCATCAAGAGATATATAAAACCGCCTTAATGTTGCATACACAAGGCAAACCTACAGATCTAACTTCAATGAGTGCATGGCTTGCTGACAATGGATCACTTGAAAAGGTTGGAGGCAATTCTAAATTAGTAGAACTTGTAGAAAATGTTTCTTCAACAGCTTCAATAGAACAAGTTGCGAATTTAATTAGTGATAAATTTATAAGGAGACAACTCATCCGATCTGGGAATGAGGTTGTTCAACTAGGATTTGATCAAACACAAGAAACCAATGAAGTTTTAGATAAGGCAGAACAGAAAATTTTTGAAATTAGTCAAGAAAAACCGACAAAAGGTCTGACCCAAGCGGCAGAAATTCTTACAAGTACTTTTAATGAAATAGAGTCCAGATCATTAGGAACATCTGTAGCTGGTATTCCAGTAAATTTTTATGACCTTGACGCAATGACTCAAGGCTTTCAAAGGAGTGATCTAATAATTGTGGCAGGAAGACCCTCAATGGGGAAAACTTCAATGGTTTTAAACCTAGCAAAAAATGTAGCTCAATCTCAGGATCTTCCAGTTTGTGTATTTAGCCTTGAGATGAGCAAAGAACAACTTACATATAGATTACTTTCTATGGAAGTGGGTATAGAAAGCGGAAGATTAAGAACCGGAAGGCTACAACAAGAAGAATGGCCTTTACTTGGAGAAGGAATTAACTCTTTAGGTCAACTGCCAATTTTTATTGATGATAAGCCTAATTTAAGTGTTTTAGAAATGAGGTCTCTATGCAGAAGATTAATAGCTGAGCAGAAAAAAGAACTTGGATTAATAGTTATTGACTACTTACAACTAATGGAGGGTACAACACCTGATAACAGAGTTCAAGAGCTATCTCGTATCACTAGAGGTCTCAAAAGTATGGCAAGAGAGTTAAAAGTACCAGTAGTTGCTTTATCTCAATTAAGTAGAGGAGTTGAATCAAGAACAAATAAAAGACCTATGTTAAGTGACCTTAGAGAATCCGGATCTATAGAACAAGATGCCGACTTAGTATTAATGATTTACAGAGATGAGTATTACAATCCAGAAACTGAAGATAGAGGAATAACTGAAATTATTGTCACGAAACACAGAAACGGTCCTGTTGGAACTGTTAAATTATTATTTGAACCCCAATTTACAAGATTTAGAAACTTAGCCAATTAATCATCACGATAATGAAAGATCCACAATCCCCAAATGAGTCTTTTGACATTATTGTTATTGGAGGGGGACATGCAGGTTGTGAAGCTGCAATTACGACAGCAAAATTAGGATTTTCTACTGCGTTATTTACAATAAATTTAGATAGGATTGCTTGGCAACCATGTAATCCAGCTGTAGGTGGGCCAGCAAAAAGTCAATTAGTCCATGAGGTTGATGCTTTAGGAGGAATCATTGGACAATTAGCTGATGAAACTGCAATCCAAAAAAGAATTTTAAATGCGAGTAGGGGGCCAGCTGTTTGGGCATTAAGGGCTCAAACAGACAAAAGAGAATACTCTAAACGAATGATAGAAACACTCCAGAACACAGATAATCTTTCGTTAAAGGAGGCTATGATTACTGAATTAGTGATAAAAGAGGCTGAAACTTTTACCAATAACTCAAAGAAAAAGACTAAAAAAATCAAAGGAGTAAAAACTTTTTTTGGAACCTACTATTCTGCAAAATCAATAATAATTACTGCAGGAACTTTTTTGGAAGGAAGAATCTGGATAGGTAATAAATCAATGTCTGCAGGGAGATCTGGAGAGCAAGCGGCACAAGGATTAACGCAAAGCTTACATAATCTTGGAATAAAAACTGAGCGATTAAAAACTGGAACTCCTGCAAGAGTGGATAAAAAGAGTATTTCTTTTGATGAATTAGATATTCAACCAAGTACAGCTGCAGATAAATATTTTTCGTTTGATCCCAAAATCAAAAACAATATGCCGCAAGTAAGTTGTCACATAACAAGAACAACTTTAAAAACTCATGAATTAATTCGCAATAATTTGCATTTAACTCCAATCTATGGAGGATTTATAGATAGTAAAGGTCCTAGATATTGCCCTTCAATAGAAGACAAGATTGTAAAATTTGCAGACAAAAATTCACATCAAATTTTCTTAGAACCTGAAGGGATAAATACACCAGAAATATACGTACAAGGATTCTCTACTGGATTACCTGAAAATATTCAATTAGAACTTTTAAGAACATTACCAGGATTAAATAAATGTAAAATGCTTAGGCCTGCTTATGCTGTTGAATATGAATACATCCCTGCGACACAACTTAAGTCATCATTAGAAACAAATGAGATAGAAAATTTATTTAGTGCTGGACAAATCAATGGAACAACTGGCTATGAAGAAGCTGCTGCCCAAGGATTAGTTGCAGGAATTAATGCAACTAGAAAACTAAATATGAAAGATCCAATAATATTTTCAAGAGAGAGTAGCTATATAGGCACCATGATAAATGACTTAATTACAAGAGATCTTAAAGAACCATATAGAGTCCTCACAAGTAGAAGTGAATATAGACTTACCTTGAGAGGAGATAATGCTGATAGGAGATTAACTCCTTTAGGTTTTGAAATAGGCTTAATAGATGAAAGAAGATGGTTAGCTCATAAGAATAAAATGAAATCACTTAAAGAAGAAAATTCAAGATTAGAAAATACGCGTTTAAAATGTACTGATGAGATCGCTAAAAAAATAGAGTTAGATAGTGGATCAAAAATTAAAGGATCAACAACATTAAAAGAGCTTTTAAAAAGACCAAATCTTCACTATTCTGATTTTATAAAATATGATTTGGTAGATAAAACTCTACCAATATCAATAATTGAAGGAGTTGAAATAGATATTAAATACGAAGGCTACCTTAAAAGACAAAAAAATAATATTGATCAGATAAATCGTCAAAGTCTCAAATCACTTTCATCAGAAATTAATTATGACCAAATAGATACTTTATCTCTAGAGGCCCGTGAAAATTTAAATAAGATAAAACCTACTAATTTTGGTGATGCATCCAAGATACCGGGTGTAAGTAAAGCTGATTTAACAGCATTACTAGTTTGGCTCAAAATTAAGGAACTAAAAAAAGAAAAGAAAACTAGTTTTGCTGAAAAAAAGTTATCATCATAAAAGATATTGGTAATAGCACTGAACAATAAACTCTTCAAATCACCAAAAATTTTATGGGAAGAGAAAGCTACTGCCTTTTTAGTTGCAAATGCTTTACCAAAAATATCTGGGGCATGGAAATTAATGTTACTAGGGGATGGCAGCCCAACAAGACATTTACAGCTTTTAACTAATCATGAAACAAAAATCAGATTAATATCTATGCAGATAGATCCTCTATTTGAAAAAGAGGGTCCAAGAGAAATCGATCAATTAAAAGAACCCTTAATTAGAAGGCAAGTTTGGATTAGAAATCAAAACAAAAATCTTGCCTGGGCTGAAAGTTGGTGGAATTCACAACAAGTCAGTCAAAATTTAAAGTCAAAAGAAGAACCAATCTGGAAAAACTTAACTCAAGATAGATCAGAATTATTTAGAGAAGTGGACAGCATTTCAATAGTTAATTCAAATTGGTTAGAGGAGGAATTTTGTTTTGAAGGCCCATTTTGGTCAAGAAATTACAGATTTTTTCGTAATAAAAAACCTCTTACTATTATTCGCGAAGTCTTCAATCCTCTTTTAGAAACTTGGTTAGGTCCATCAGGAATTCAAAATTTCTCTAATCTATATTCTTCTTCGTCTAGACCTCGGAATACTTCTTCCATTATTTGAAACGGTTTTTGGATTATCTTGATTTACATTAATCTCATTGATTTTTTCAGAAGATCTTTGCCATCTATCAACTTTTAAATCTGAATCATCCGGCCATTCATCAAAAGAGTTTGATTTTCCATAAGGCAACTTCTTTTGTTCGTCCATCTGGATACTTTTAGGTTGCCTTAAAGATAAAGCCTCTAAAGGACGCTTAGAAAATGGTTTCTCAACATCAATAAATTTAGATTCTCTTGAAAAAGATTTAATATCTTGTGCCTCTTCATAACTATTTTCCTGATCGGACCAATCATCGTCTTCTTCTTCAAAAAACATATCCATTTTATCGGATACCCATCTTCCGACATTTTTAACATTCCTGCGAGAGATTCCTTGAAAATCAGTACTTCTTTTTTTACCGGGTCTAGAACCTGATACACCGTCAACAAATTGTCTGCCTGTTTCAAAAATCTTGTCAACTTGTTTATCAAGTAATGTTCTATCAAAATTATTTCTAAAGTTTCTAGGTCTGCGAGAATTCATAAATTATCTTTGTTTTTAAATATCAAGTTACAACAACATAATAGGAAATTCTAAATAAAGAAACAAAATCACATTTTTCAATTATCAATCAAACAAAATTAGACAGTTTTTATTCCATGATCCATTAAAGAACAAATTACAACATTTCTTACAAGCAATGTTTTTAATTCTTTTTCTATACATATATTTCTCCCCACAATTTAAACATTTGCCTGTATATTTTAATGCCTTTCTTTCAACAGGAAAATTATGTCTAATACTTATCTGAAAATTATTTTCTAATTTGTTAATTTCATTCATTTTACTCAAAAAATTTGGTCCATGTATCTCATTAATATTCAAAATCCTATCTACCCATGCATGAATCATTTCATGACATAAAGTACTGTGAATTTCATTACACGATAATTTACTTAAAATTGGCTTTGACAAAATTATTTCAGAATCAATTACTCCTTTAAGTTGTTTACGCTTATAAAAACCTGCAGTTGTCTTTAATCTATTATCGCTCCATCTAACCTTTACTAAAGGGTCTCTATTATTAGTTGTTAAAGATTGATCAAAAAATTGCCTATTAAACTTATGAAATACTGGTAAAAGAGGAATTAGAGACATTAACAATTAAATTTAGTATTATTTTGACAAAAAAAGTCATCAAAGACGATTTATTTTCTTAAAATTAAAGAAAACTAATTACAAAATGGATGCATTACTAGTTAAAGATATTGGTGTAAAAGCTTTATTGGTTGGCGGAGCAGTGCTTGTTTCTTTTTGGACCTTCAATGCTGTTAAACTTGTTATAAGCGCTAGAGGAATTAATCCATTAGTTCGGAAATTTTTTGATCAAGTAGCAGCAGGTAGAATTGACGCTGCATATGGACTTACTACTAAAACTTATAGAACACATGTAAAACGTCAAGACTTTTTAAAATTTTTAGCTGGCTTAAATTTAAATAAGTATAGAAATCTAAAGTCAGGTAGACCAAGAGTTCAAGAAGATCAAATCATAATTACTTTAAATTTAAAATCTGAGGATAAGAAAGATGAGCTTCCCTTAGATTTTACTTTTTCAAAAAGTGATAAAGATTGGAAGATAGACAGAATAGCTAAAGTAAATTAGGAAAGGTTCAAAAACTTGTGAAACATGAAGAACTTCGGAAAGAAGAAATAATAAAAAAATTAGAATTACACCCAAGCAGATTAGATAAAGAAAAAATCATTTTTGAGGCAATGGAAAGTGGGCTGAATGATTTTTTTGAGGGAATAACTATGGCCTTAGATCCTTTAGTAACTTTTGGTGTAAAGCAAGTACCTGAAAAAAAAGAAGATACATCTGGTCAAGGATGTAAATGGAGTGTTTTTAAAGTATTAACAAATCAATTAATCAAAAGAGAACTTACTGGGCATGCCGCTAGAGATGCGATCAATTTAGTTATGAAATCTGCAACTAAAGAACAATGGAACGGATTTTATAGACGAGTATTGATTAAAGATCTTCGTTGTGGGGTTTCTGAAAAAACAATAAACAAAGTTGCAAAAAAATTTCCAAAGTATACTATACCTATCTTCTCATGTCCCCTTGCACATGACAGCGCAAACCATGAAAAGAAAATGATAGGGAAGAAACAAATTGAGATTAAATTAGACGGAGTCAGAGTATTAACAATTATTAGAAAAAATAAAGTAGAAATGTTTTCTCGAAACGGAAAACAATTTAATAACTTTGGTCATATCATTACAGAAATAGAAAAAGTATTAGAGAAAAATCCTGCCCCCTACGATTTAGTCTTAGACGGTGAAGTAATGAGTGCTAATTTTCAAGACCTAATGAAGCAAGTACATAGAAAAGATGGCAAACAATCCAAAGATGCAGTTTTACACTTATTTGATTTATGTCCAATTAAAGATTTCAAGAAGGGTTTATGGGAAAAAGATCAAACTACTAGAAGTATGTTGGTAAAAGATTGGGTAGCAAAAAATGCAACTCTTTTAAAACATGTCCAAACACTTGAATGGGAAAATGTGGATTTAGATACTCCTGAAGGCCAAAGTAGATTTGTAGAACTTAACAAATCAGCAGTAGAGGGAGGATATGAAGGCGTGATGATTAAAAATCCTCATGGTTGGTATGAATGCAAAAGAACACATAATTGGTTAAAAGCAAAACCATTCATAGAAGTTACCTTAAGAGTTGTAGCAATAGAGGAAGGGACAGGCAGAAACAAAGGCAGACTTGGAGCAATCATGGTTGAAGGTAAAGATGATCAATATAACTATAGTCTTAATTGCGGGAGTGGATTTAGTGATTCTCAACGTGAAGAGTATTGGAGTGGAAGAGATAAACTAATCGGCCAATTAGTAGAAATCAGAGCTGATGCAAGAACTCAATCTCAAGATGCTGAAACATTCAGTCTTAGGTTCCCAAGATTCAAGTGCTTTAGAGGTTTCGAACCAGGTGAAAAAATATAATTTTAAGGGAATTAGTTTCATAGAAGTAAATATTTAAGCTGGCAGTAAATTATGAAAAACTAAAAAAGTAGATAATGAAATACACTATTAATGATAATAAATTACTACCTAGAATATTGATTTTTATGGATAACAAAAATCTTTTCAAATATATTAAAACTCCTTGCGGTCAATCAAAATATATTGAATTACAATCTAATAAAAGTTTGCTTGGAAAATTAAGACTTTTTTGGTTTGTAATTATTGCTTCTATAAGAGATTGGAATATTAGAAACTAATTTCTTTTGACTCATTAATATATTCTTTAGCGTACTTTGCCGAAAAATAAACCACCATCAAAGTAGAAACAACACTTATAATTGTTATAAATAAATTATTTGTTGGCTGTAAATTTTTTAAATCCTGCAAGCTTTTTGCCAAGCTGCCTAAAGAACAATAAAGAAATGTTCCAGGAATGATTCCTAAAAGACCAAGAGCAAAATTTCTAAATTTAATATTATTTAACCCATAAAAATAATTAAGAATACTGAAAGGGAAGAGGGGAGAAAGTCGTGCTAATAGGATTAACTTCAGACCACCTTTCTGGACTACTTGTTCCATAAGACTTAATCTGGGAAAACGATTAATAACTTTTTTAAGCTTTATTGATAAAAAACTTTTTGAAATAAAGAATGCTACTGAAGCTCCAATAACTGCCGCAAAAAAAACTATAATTGAACCGAGATAAGAACCATATAAAAAACCAGATAATAAAGATAACCAAGAGGCAGGAAGAATTAATAAAACAATTAAAATATATAAAAGGATGAAAGCAAAAATCCCAATATTTGTATTAAAAAAATAGGCTAGGTTATAGATATTTTCAAAAATAGGAGTCATATTATTTTAATAATTTAAGTTTTTTATTTATTCTTTCCGATTGCAAATTGCCTTCTTTCAACTTGGCAAAACATTCATCAACAATATCTTTAGGAGCTTTGTCTATAAAGTTTTTGTTAGATATTCTTTTATTTAATGTTTCTATATCAGAATTAACTTTTTTCAGATCCTTGGTAAGTCTATCCTTTAAAGCTTCTAGATTTACATAATCATTAAAGGGTAAATAGACTTCTAAATCACCAATAATTCCAGAAAAAGACTGAGCAAAATTATTTTTATCGATATCCTTAGATTTACAAATAATAACTTCAGATGACTTAGTAAAAGTTTTAATATCAACCATTAAAGTTTTCAAAAAGTTAGTTAATTCAACATTATCTGAAATTAAGTAGACAGGAACCAGTTGAGATGGCTTAAGTCCTAACTCAACCCTAAGATTTCTAATCAATCTAATTATTTCAAAGAGCTCTTGAAAGGATTTATCTATTTGAGAATTTATATATTTTTTTTCTAATACAGGCCATTTCTGAAGAGATAATAAAATTTGTTCAGGTTTGATTTGCAATTTATGCCAAAGTTCTTCAGTGATATGTGGCATAAAGGGATGCATCATAACCAACACATCAGTTAGTACTTTGATTAATATTTTTTCAGATATTTTTCTCTTACGGGATTCTTTATTATTGAATTTTTGTTTTGCAAATTCAACATACCAATCACAAAAGTCATTCCATGCAAATTCATATAATAATTTTGCAGATTCTCCTAATTTATATTCAAGTAAAAGATTAGATACTTTTGTATTCAACTGATTTAATTTTGATAAAATCCACTTATCAGATAATTCTAAATATTTTTCATCACTCTCATTTAAAGAACAATTTTCAGAAAAAGTTTTATTTATTAAAACAAATTTTGTAGCATTCCAAAGTTTATTTGCAAAATTCCTTGATGCTTCAACTGTTGAAGAAGTATTTTCTTTCCTATCATAATCAAGCCTTATATCCTGACCAGCGCCAGCGACTTCACGAAGTAAAGCAAATCGCAAAGCATCAGAACCATATTTATCAATCAACAGCAAAGGATCAATTCCGTTACCTGAACTTTTACTCATTTTTTTATTATTTTCATCTCGAACTAAACCATGAATATAAACATCTTTGAATGGAATATTATTCGTAAAAGTTTTTCCCATCATTGTCATTCTTGCAACCCAAAAGAAAATAATATCGAAACCAGTAACTAAAACACTATTTGGATACCATTTTTTAAAATCTGCATCATTGATATTAGGCCACCCCAATGTAGAAAAAGGCCATAAACCACTTGAAAACCAAGTATCTAAAACGTCCTTATCTCGAATAAGTTGCAAATTAGACCCAAATTCTTTAGTAGCTTTGCTTAATGCTTCTTTCTCATTTCTGGCGACAACATATGGAGTATTTTGATCTATTGAGTCTTCTGATTGTTTTAATACATACCATGCAGGAATTTGATGTCCCCACCATAATTGTCTACTAATACACCAATCATTTATATTATCTAACCAATCTTTATAAACCTTCTCCCAACGCTGAGGAATAAAGGTAGGCTTTTTAGAATCAAGTTCTTCTAGACAACTTGAAGAAATATTGTCCATTTTCAAAAACCACTGGGTTGATAATAATGGCTCAATTGGCACTTTACCTCTATCAGAAAAAGGTACTGTATTTTTATAATTTTCTATTTTAGTTAATAAACCTAAAGTATCTAATTCCTTTATGATTTTTTTTCTAGCATCAAATCTATCTAAATCCTGAAACTTTCCTGCATTAATATTAAGAGTTCCATCTTTATTCATTATATTGATTTGCTTTAAATTATTCCTTTTGCCGATAGCAAAATCATTAGGATCATGAGCTGGGGTAACCTTTACACAACCTGTACCAAAATCCTTATCAACATGTATGTCAGAAATAACAGGTATTTCTCTATCAACAAAAGGTACTTTCACTTTTTTATCAATATATTTTTTATATCTTTCATCGTTTGGATTTACAGCTAAAGCGGTATCTCCCAATAAGGTTTCAGGTCGAGTTGTTGCAACCTCTAAATATTCATCTAACATTTGACCCTGATCAGAAATTAATGGATATTTAAAATGCCATAAGTATCCATTAACCTCTTGCATTTCAACTTCAAGATCACTAACTGCTGATTGAGATGCTGGACACCAATTAACTAAATATTCACCTCTATAAATCAGTTTTTTCTCATGCAAAATATTAAATGCTTCAACAACTGCTTCATTCAATTTTTCATCTAAAGTAAATCGTTCCCTTTCCCAGTCTACGGAATACCCCATCCTCTTTAATTGGGATATTATTTTACCCCCACTTTGCTCTTTCCAAATCCAGGCTCTTTTTAAAAATTCCTCTCTGCCAATATCTTCGCTATTTTTACCCTCAGTTTTTAATTGTTTTTCAAGAATAGTTTGAACGGCTATTGAAGCATGATCGGTACCAGGTAAACATAAAACATTTTTACCAAGAAGTCTTTGAAAACGAATAATCACGTCTATTAATGCAGTATTGAAAGCATGGCCCATATGCAAAGACCCTGTGACATTTGGAGGCGGAATAACTATACAAAAAGGATCCCCTTTATCACTAGGATTAGGACTAAATGCTCTTAAACTATCCCATTGCTTTTGCCATTTTTGTTCTACCTGTGAAGGCAAATAATTATTTAATATAAGTTCATCATTCGACTCATTCATTTGCAATAGTTATTTCATTAGCTTTTTATTTATTTTATATTGATAGAAGCAAATAATTTAAAAAACATATCAGTTTGCAAAATATATGTAAAACTACAAGAGTTTAAAACCAGAGCCGCAAGCACACCTCTTGGCATTTTTAGGAGTTGAGATAAGAAAACCTCCACCACTTAAATCACTGTAATAATCAAGTTTTAAATCTTTTAACAAGGAGAACTTTTTAGAATCAGCATATAAAGTTATACCTTCGGTTCTAGATATTGGAGATCCATTAAATGTACCTGGTTTTAATTTAATATGCATCCAACCTTCTTCATCACTAATTAAAGCAATGGACATTTCCCCCGGCGATCCTCCAAAAGATGCTTGCCTTGAAAGCTCTGATGCTGCAGTTTGACTGATTGAAAGATTAACGATCTCAGTCATTGTTATAAAAAGAAAATGGGCGATCCAGGGTTCGAACCAGGGACATCCTGCTTGTAAGGCAGGCGCTCTACCGCTGAGCTAATCGCCCTATAATTATCCATTCTAGTAGATGAAGTTGAAAATTTTATACTTAGTCTTTAAAAATTTCATGATTAAGTCAAAATTGAATAAATAAGATACAGTTTTATGAACTTAAACAATGGATATAACAATCAGAAAGATAGTGATCAAAACACTTTAGAGAGTTTCAAGATTTTAATATCAAATATTAAATATTTAAAAGATAAAACGTGGGGCTGCCCATGGCAAAAAATACAGTCACACAAATCATTGATCCCATTTTTAAATGAAGAAAGTAGTGAATTGATTGATGCAATATATGAAAAAAACGCGAATAATATTTGTGAAGAATTAGGGGATCTCCTATTACAAATAATGCTTCATTCGGAAATTGGCTTTGAAGAAAAACAATTTGAATTAAAAGATGTTATTGAAAATTTAAATAAAAAAATTATTAATAGACATCCCTATATTTTTAAAAAAAAAGAAAAAGTATCATTAAAAAAGTCACAAGAAATTTGGAGAAATATTAAAAATTCTGAAAATAAGACGTTCTATAAGAAATCATCAATTAGTAGACAATTGAATTCAAAAGTAAAAAGTTTACCTGCAACTATAGGATCAAACCAGATTACTAATACTGTTAAAGAATACGGTTTTAAATGGGAAAGTAGTAAAAAGATTTTTGATAAATTAGATGAAGAAATATGTGAATTAAAAGAAGCAATAAAAAGCAAAAAGGCACATGAAATCCAAGATGAATTTGGAGATGTTTACTTTACTTTGATAAGTCTTTCAAACTTTCTAAAAATAAATCCAGAATCATCTCTTCAAAAAACTAATAAAAAATTTTTAGACAGATTTGCAATAATAGAAGATCAGGTAGGAGATAATATTAGAAAACAAAACCCAAAAGATTTTCAGCGGCTTTGGGAAGTTGCTAAAAAAACACTAATGAGAGAAAAATTGAAAAAAAAATGAAAGATATGCCAACTTGGATAGATGAGTACCACAAAGGCTCAAGATTTGGACTCAATGGGAAAGTATTACTTAAAAAAAATTCTAAATATCAAGAAATTCTCATTATAGAGACTGATTTTTATGGTAAAGCTTTAATGTTAGATGGATGTTGGATGACGTCATTGAGAGACGAAAAATATTATCATGAATGTCTAGTCCATCCAGCGTTAAGTAGCATTGATCAGAAATCTCACATACTGATTATTGGAGGAGGTGATGGTGGAACTGCAAGAGAATGCTTAAAATACTCTCAAGTTACAAAAATTGATTTGGTAGAAATTGATGAAGAAGTCATCAAAGTATCTAAAACATTTTTAAAAGAAATTGGAGGTAGAGCGTGGAGTGATAAAAGATTAGCTATTCATATTGATGATGGAGTTAAATGGGTGGAAAAAACTAAAGATAATTCTTATGATGTTATTTTTATAGATTGTTCAGATCCATCAGAATTTTCTAATTTATTATTCACAGATTCCTTTTATAAAGAATGTAAAAGAATACTCACGAAAAAGGGAATATTAGCGACTCAAAGCGAATCACCTGAATCATTCGAAAATATTCATATACATATTTTGAAATCACTCAATAAAATATTCAAATTATCTGAAACTATGTATTCATTTGTGCCAATATATCCAAGTGGTATTTGGAGTTGGACATTCGCTTCAGATGAAGAATTAAATTTATCAAAAGTCAATTACAAAGAAGTCATGGAAATAGAAAATAATTGTGATGTTTGGAATTTAAATTTTCAAAATGCTGCATTCAAAATGATGCCAAATAAAATTGTAAAAAAACTCAATTCGTAAAATGGTCAATAAAAATTTATTTGATAACGAAAGTGCAATTTTCATGGGGGCTAAAAGAAATCCCGATGATTGTTCAATTGGAATATTTGGAGTCAATTATGATGGTACATGCTCTTATAAGTCAGGAACTCGATTTGGTCCAAATGCCATAAGGCTAGTAAGTACATGCTTAGAAACATTTTGTCCAAGATTAGGAAAAGATTTAGAAGATTTTAAGTATGTTGATTTTGGTTCACTAGAAATAGATAAAAATGACTCAAAATCTGTCATTAAATCAGTCAAATCAGCAACAGATTTCATTATGAGTAGAAAGCTTACTCCCATTATGCTTGGAGGTGAGCACTCTATTACTAGTGGTGCTATTGAGGCGTTAGTAAATAAATATCCAGATCTGATTTTAATTCAACTAGATGCTCATGCAGATTTAAGAACCTCATATATGGGGAATGAACATAGTCATGCCTGTGCAATGCAAAGATGCTTAGATGTCTTACCTGAAAAAAAGATTTTGCAAGTCGGAATAAGAAGTGGCACCAAAGCAGAGTTTAAATTTATGAGTCAACAAAATCAATTAGTAAATTTTTTGCCAGGAGGAAATGCTCAAGAATTTAAAAAAGCTCTTCTTCCTTACTCTAATTCTCCAATCTATTTAACAATAGATTTAGATTGGTTTGATCCAAGTTTATTACCTGGTACGGGAACTCCAGAACCAGGAGGTTTTTTTTGGAATGACTTTGAAGTGATTCTTGAAACTCTAAAAGAATTTAGAATTGTCGCTTCAGATATTGTTGAATTATCTCCAGAAATTGATAATAGCGGAGTTAGTAGTATAGTTGCCGCAAAAGTACTGAGAAGCTTAATTATGTCAGTACAAAATATGCAATAAAAAATTTCTAAACTAGAGTATGAGAAGCTAAATAACTCATTAAATATTTCATGGATTTGCTTAAAAGTCCACTTTATTCAAAATATATTGAGTCAAATGCAAAATTAGTAAATTTTGCAGGTTGGGAAATGCCCATATCCTTTTCGGGATTAATAGACGAACATGAATCAGTAAGAACATCAGCAGGATTCTTTGATATTTCCCACATGGGTGTAATTTCTCTTAGAGGAATTAACCCAAAAGAATATATTCAAAAATTTTTTCCTACTAATTTATATTCCTTTTCAGAAGGACAAGGGCTTTATACATTAATGCTGAATGAAAAGGGAGGAATAATAGATGACCTAATAATTTATGACCTTGGTCAACAAGAAGAGGATATCTCAGAAATTTTTTTAATAGTAAATGCGAGCAGATACCAAATTGATTTCTCTTGGATTAAAAATAATTTAAATACCAATAATATTTCAATATCAAATGCTAAAAAAGATAAGGTCCTCTTTGCACTACAAGGCAAAAATTCCTTTAAATTATTCGAAGAATGGATTAAATCATCGATTTCACATATCCCTTACTTTGGTTGTGAATATAAAATCTTTAAACATATTTCATCCAAAGAAAAGATTTTCTTTTCGAAAACAGGCTATACAGGTGAAAACGGTTTAGAAATCCTATTATCCGCAAAAGCAGCAATTAATTTATGGGATTTCTTAGTTTCAAAAAATATTAAGCCTTGTGGTTTAGGTGCTAGAGATACCTTAAGACTTGAAGCAGGAATGCACTTATATGGACAAGATTTAGATGAAACAACTACACCATATGAAGCAGGATTAGGTTGGCTAGTACATTTAGAAAATAATCATAACTTTTTTGGAAGAGAGTTTCTTGAAAAACAATCAAGATTTGGAATTAATAAAAAGTTAGTTGGTCTAAATATTGAAGGGAGAGCTATTGGAAGAAAAGGATGCGAAGTATTTAAAGATGGAGAAAATATTGGAACTATAACTAGCGGTAGTTGGTCCCCTACTAAGCAAAAGGCAATAGCTTTTGCTTATATTCAAAATTCTTACGCTACTTTAAATAATGTTGTTGAAATTTCAATCAGAGGTAAAACATTCAAAGGGACCATAACGAAAAGAGCTTTTTATAAAAAAGATATTTAACTAAATTTACCCTTGAAGAATTATTATTGTTAATTATTGCTCAATAAGTCATTTCTAGATGCGAAACAAAATTTGTGAAGAACTCAATAAGTCAGATATTGGGAAAGTAGTTAATTTATGTGGATGGGTTGATCGAAGAAGAGATCATGGTGGAGTAATTTTTATAGATTTGCGTGATCATAGTGGATTTATGCAAATTACTATTAATCCTGAAGATGGTGAGACTCTTTTTAAACAGGCTGAGATTCTAAGAAATGAAACTGTGATAAGGGTTAATGGAATTGTTAATGAAAGGCCAAAGGATTCGATAAATAAAAATATTCTCACTGGAGAGTTAGAACTAAAAGTGAAAGATCTACAAATTCTTAATCAAATAAAAAATAATTTACCATTTCCTATCTCAGTACATGATTATGAAAATACAAAAGAAGAGCTTAGACTAAAATATAGATATTTAGATTTAAGAAGAGGAAAATTACTTAAAAATTTAAAAACAAGGCATAAAATTATTAAAGCAGTAAGAGAATATCTTGATAATTCTGGATTTACAGAAGTCGAAACACCATTACTGACAAAATCGACTCCAGAGGGAGCTAGAGATTTTTTAGTTCCAGCTAGGCTTTCAAACGGTGAATTTTTTGCTTTACCACAATCTCCACAATTATTTAAACAACTTTTAATGGTAGGAGGGTTAGACAAGTACTATCAAATCGCAAAATGTTTCCGTGATGAAGATCTAAGAGCTGATAGACAACCAGAATTTACTCAGCTTGATATTGAAATGAGTTTTATAAGTGAAGAAGAAATCATTTCTTTTAATGAAAAACTAATAAAGAATGTATGGAAAAATGTTCTAAATATAAACTTCAATAAGGAGTTTCCAAGAATGACTTGGCAGGAGGCCATGGACAACTATGGAACAGACAGACCAGATACAAGATATGAAATGTTACTTAAAAATTTAGGTGGGATACTCGGCAATATTGGTTTTAACATTTTCACTAAAGCAATTCAGAATGGCGGAGCAATAAAATCCATAACTATTAAAAATGGCAACACAAGTATTAGTAACGTTCGAATCAAACCTGGAGGAGATATTTTTAATGTTGCCCAAGATGCAGGAGCTGGAGGTTTAGCTTTCATAAGAGTTAAAGGAGATGAACTTGAAACAATTGGGGCAATAAAAAATAATTTAAATAAAGATCATATCTCTAATATTTTAAAAATAACAGAAGCAAAAGATGGGGACTTAATTCTTTTAGGGGCTGGAAATACTCAAATTGTAAATCAATCATTAGATAGAGTCAGGCAATATATTGCAAAAGATTTAAAGCTAATAGAGAAGGATAAATGGAACTTTTTATGGGTCACAGATTTCCCTATGTTTGAAATGAATGAAGAAGAAAAAAGATTTGAAGCTTTACACCATCCGTTTTGTTCTCCTAAAAATATTAAGCTTGAAGATTCAAAAGAATTAAAAGAAAAAATAGAGAGCTCTACAGCACATGCTTATGACTTGGTACTAAATGGATTAGAGTTAGGTGGTGGTTCTCTGCGTATCCATCAAGCTGAATTGCAAAGAGAAGTTCTTAGAACAGTTGGATTAACAGATAATCAAATTAATGAAAAATTTGGTTTTTTAATTGAAGCTCTCGAAATGGGTGCTCCACCTCATGGGGGAATAGCATTTGGGGTAGATCGGATAACAATGCTTATTTTGGGGGAAGATTCAATTAGGGAAACAATCGCTTTTCCAAAAAATCAACAAGCAAAATGTCTTCTTACAAATGCACCTTCAAATGTCTCCAAATCCCAATTAAAAGAATTAGATATTGAAATAACAATTGATGAATAAACTATTTATGGATGATCAATAAATTTTTTGTTTAAATAAAATATAAGTAGGTTGTGCTTAATTAAAAATATTGCATGTCAAAATTTGTTTTTGTTACTGGAGGAGTTGTTTCTAGCATAGGTAAAGGTATTGTTGCCGCAAGCTTAGGAAGATTATTAAAATCAAGAGGGTATAGCGTTTCAATACTTAAACTAGATCCCTATCTAAATGTTGACCCAGGAACAATGAGCCCGTTTCAACATGGCGAAGTTTTCGTTACCGAAGATGGAGCTGAAACAGATTTAGATTTAGGTCACTATGAAAGATTTACTGACACTGCAATGACTCGTTTAAATAGTGTCACTACAGGATCCATTTACCAAGCAGTCATTAATAAAGAAAGAAGAGGAAGTTACAACGGAGGTACAGTTCAAGTTATTCCTCACATCACAAGAGAAATAAGAGAGAGGATTCATAGAGTAGCAGCTAACAGCAATGCTGATATCGTTATAACTGAGATTGGTGGAACAGTTGGAGATATTGAATCTCTACCATTTTTAGAGGCAATAAGAGAATTTAAAAATGATGTTAATAAAAATGATGTCGCTTATATTCACGTAACTTTACTTCCTTATATCAAAACATCTGGTGAAATAAAAACTAAACCTACTCAACATTCTGTTAAAGAGTTACGATCCATTGGTATACAACCAGATTTACTTGTATGCAGAAGTGATAAAGAAATTAATGAAGGGCTAAAAAGAAAACTCAGTGGTTTCTGCGGAGTTAATCTTAATTGTGTAATTGAAGCATTAGATGCTGATAGTATTTATTCAGTTCCTCTTTCATTAAAGAATGAAGGTTTATGTAAACAGACTTTAAATTGTCTAGAACTCGAAGATAAAGAATGTGATTTAGAGAATTGGGAAAAAATAATTCATAATCTTAGAAATCCTGGTAACCCTATAAAAGTTGCTTTAGTTGGAAAATATATAGAACTTGGTGATGCATATCTTTCAGTAGTGGAGGCATTAAGGCATGCTTGCATTGAACAAAAAGCTTTATTAGATTTATATTGGGTGAGTGCTGAAATGATCGAAGAGAAATCAGCGGAAGAGTATTTAAATGATGTTGATGCAATTGTAGTTCCAGGAGGATTTGGAAATAGAGGAGTGAATGGGAAAATTGAAGCAATAAAATTTGCAAGAGAAAAGAAGATTCCTTTCCTAGGTTTATGTTTAGGTATGCAATGCGCAGTAATAGAATGGGCAAGAAATCTAGCCCAATTACCTGATGCATCTAGCTCAGAATTGAATCCAGATTCCCAAAACCCTGTTATTCATTTATTACCCGAACAAGAAGACATCATTGATCTTGGAGGGACTATGAGATTGGGAGTTTATCCTTGTAGACTTCAAAAAAATACAACTGGTAAAGAGTTGTATAACGAAGATGTTATATATGAGAGGCATCGACATAGATATGAATTTAATAATTACTACAAACAAAGTTTTTTAGATTCTGGATACAAAATCAGTGGCACATCACCAGATGGAAGATTAGTAGAATTAATTGAATTAGTTGATCATCCATATTTTTTAGCATGCCAATACCATCCTGAATTCTTATCAAGGCCAGGGAAGCCACATCCATTATTTAAAGGGTTGATCAAAGCATCGCAGGAAAAATTAGAGCAATCAAATTAATATTATTTATTTTTATTGAATGAAATAATGACAAATTTCTTACCATTAGTAGAAAAATTTCATTCATTACAAGGAGAGGGTTTTCACACAGGCCAAAGTGCCTTTTTTATAAGACTAGCTGGATGTAGCGTTGGATGCTCATGGTGCGATACTAAACATTCTTGGGATAAAGAAAAATACCCTTTAATACCAATCAAAAAAATCATTGATGAAATAAAAAAGGCTCGAAAAAAAGGCGCATCTTTTTTAGTTATCACTGGTGGTGAGCCCTTACATCATAATTTAGATAATTTCTGCCAAGCTATAAATAAAGAAACTTCTGAAAAGAATCAAAACCCAATCAAGATTCATATTGAAACAAGTGGCGTAAACAAAATATCAGGTAATTATGATTGGATTACTTTATCTCCAAAAAGACATTTACCCCCCAGAACTTATTTTTTGGAAAACTTTAATGAATTAAAAATAATTATCAATGATAAAAAAGATATTGATTTTGCAATTGATATAAAGCAAGAAATAATAAACAAATATCAGAACTTATCATTAAAAGACAACTTTTATAAGTTAGATAAAAAATATTATGTACAACCCGCTTGGGAAAACGCAAGTGGGTTTTCACTTACGATTGATTTTGTTAAAAATAATCCTGAATGGAACTTAAGTCTTCAAACACATAAATACTTAAAGATTAAATAATTTATATGGATTTAAAAAATAAATCTGCAGTAATTTTATTATCAGGAGGCTTAGATTCTTCAACTGTTACAGGCTTAGCAAAAGCGTCCAAAGCTAAAATATTTGGCTTATCTTTTGATTACGGACAAAGACATAAAAAAGAATTAGATTCCGCATTCACAATAGCCAATCACTTTGAAATAGAGGAATTCAAAATAATAAAACTTGACTTATCTTTGTGGGGCGGGTCATCTCTTACAGATATAAAAAAAGATTTACCTATTGATGGCATACAGCAAAATACAATTCCAAACACCTATGTGCCTGGAAGAAATACGATCTTTATTTCTGTTGCGTTAAGCTACGCTGAAGCAATAAATGCTGATTTAATAGGCCTAGGAGTTAATGCACTAGATTATTCTGGTTATCCTGATTGCAGACCTGATTACATAAAAAAGTTTCAAGAACTAGCTAATCTTGCTAACAAGCGTGGAAGAGAAGAAAATCCAATTAAACTTTGGACACCTTTACTCGATCTAAATAAAGAAGATATTATTCAATTAGCTTTTGATAATAATGTTCCTTTAGAAAAAACATGGAGTTGTTATTCAGGAAATTTAGAACCCTGTGGAAAATGTGATAGTTGCAGAATTAGACAAACAGCCTACAAAAAATGGCAAATAAAAAAGAATGAGAATTAAGACAAAAAAATTATCTAAGTGGCTTGATCCAGAATTAATAGCTAATCATTTTGCATTGAAATTTGGAGACCATGGATTGTCTTGGTTAGATAGTGATGGGAAAGATAATGGAGAATGGTCTATTTTAGGAGTCAACCCAAAGGAAATTATTTGCTCTAGAGATATCAATAATTTGAATATTGATAATAATCCATTTTTTAAATTAAAAAAAATTGATAGAGGATTTTGGATGGGCTGGTTAAACTTTGAGGCGGGCGCTTATATCGAGCCAAAAAATCCATGGAAGAATAATGAAATATCAACTTTGTGGATTGCATCTTATGATCCAATTATTAAATTTAATCTAGTTTCTAATGAAATAATTCTTGAGGGAACTAGTTCTACTGAAATAAATAAATTTGAAAAAATAATTTTAAATATTAATGCTGAAACAGAAAAAAATTCTATTAAAAATGATCTGAAATTTGATTTTTCAAAAATTAATTTAAAAGAAATAACCAACGAATTTCAAACAAATATTTTAAAAGTTAAGAAATTAATATCTATAGGAGATATTTTTCAAGCGAATCTAACAACTCAATGTGAGGTTGAAGCTTTAGAAACTTATAGTTCTTTAAACATATATTCAAAAATAAGAAGAAAATTGAAAGCCCCGTTTGGAGGAATAATAATCAATAATTCAAAGGGAATCAACGAATCAGTGTTATCAACTTCACCTGAAAGATTTTTGAAAATAGACAAAGAAGGATATGTCGAATCAAGACCTATCAAAGGCACAAGATCCAGACACCAAGATAAAAATCAAGATGCATTAAATGCCATAGATTTGATAACAAACGAAAAAGATAGAGCTGAAAATATTATGATTGTGGACCTCTTAAGAAACGATTTAAGCAAAGTATGCGAAATAGGAAGTATTGAGGTTCCAGAAATATTAAAACTTGAGAGTTACTTGAAAGTACATCATCTTACATCAGTAATTAGAGGGAAACTAAAAAAGGATAAAAGCTGGGTTGACTTACTAATTGCTTGCTGGCCAGGAGGCTCAATAACTGGGGCTCCAAAATTACGTTCATGCCAAAGGCTATTTGAAATAGAAAAAAATGGAAGAGGACCTTACTGTGGATCCTTCATAAAAGTTGACTGGAATGGCGAGTTTGATAGCAACATACTAATAAGATCATTTGTAGTAAAAAATAAGCAAATTAATATATCTGCTGGTTGCGGAATAGTTAGTGATTCTGATCCTCAAAATGAAACAGAAGAACTAAAGTGGAAACTTTTGCCTTTAATAGATTCGTTGAAATGAAACAGAGTATAGGTTGGCATAAAGATAAATGGCTAGATATTGAAAATATTTATATATCAGCAAATGATAGAGGTCTAAAGTTTGGAGATGGAATATTCGAAACTGTTTTAATAAAAAAGAATAATGCTGTTTTGATAGACGAACATATTCAAAGACTAGAAAATAGCAATAGAGTTTTAAATATGAATTTGAATATTAATAAATCACATTTAAAAAACATTATTAGTCTAGGTATTAAAAAATTATCTCTTAAAAACGAGCAGTTAGGATCAATTAGAATTAACTACAGCAGAGGCTTGAATAAAGGCAGATCAATTAGGATTAATAACAATCAACTGGAAGATCATAAGAATAATTTATGGATTGAATTTTATATTATAAAACCTAGTTTTTCTTCAATAAGTACATTTATTAGTCAAACAGAAAAAAGAAATCAATATAGTTTAATCAATCAATGTAAAACTTTCTCATATAATCAATCAATACAAGTACTAATAGAAGCTAATAAAAAATTATTTGACGATTGTTTAATATTAAATACTGCTGATGAACTATGTTGTGGTAGTACTTTTAATATCTTACTGAAAAGAAATAATGAATGGATGACACCAAGAAAAGAAAGTGGATGTCTTCAGGGAATTATGGTTAAAAAAGCTATAAAATTAAAGATAATTAAGGAAGAATTGATCTTACCTAAATTTTACAATGATGATATTTTAATTGCAATTAATAGTTTATCTTGTAGGCAAATTAATAGAGTTAATGATATAGAATTTACAACAACTTTTGATCCAAAGTATTTCTGGGAATTGTTGTATAAGTAAGATTATTTTTTTTCTGATAAAAAAGCATCAGATAAATTATTTATATAGTTATTAACTTTAAAACCAACAATACTTCCAATAACGATAATCGATGGTGAAGAGAAACCTCTATTACTTATTGTCTTTGCTAAATTTTTTAATTCTGAAATTAAACATTTTTGATTATTTAAAGTTGCTTCTTGAATAACAGCACATTTAGTATTCTCATCCAAACCGCCTATAAGTAATTCTTTAACAATAAATTCTATATTTCTCATGCCCATATAAATTACTAAACCATCAGATGATTTAGCTAACAATCTCCAATTAACAGTCTTTTTATCTTTATTAATATCTTCATGTCCAGTCACAAAAGTTATGGAGCTTCCTGCTTCTCGATGAGTTAATGGGATCCCAAAATTTGAAGGAGCAGCTATTCCAGAAGTTATCCCAGGGACAATTTCAACTGAAATCCCATTTTTTTCTAAAAAAGATACTTCTTCACCGCCTCGTGAGAAAACAAAAGGATCACCTCCTTTAAGCCTTACAACATTCTTTCCTTCTTTTGCTAATTTCACAATAAGTAAATTAGTATCAGCCTGAGGAACAGAACACAACCCAGCCCTTTTACCTACATTAAATATTTCAGTTTTCTTATTAGTCTCATTTATGATTTGGGGAGAAACTAAGGCATCATGGACCAAAGCATCACAGCTTTTGATAAGTCGTAAGGCTTTTAAAGTTAGCAGCTCAGGGTCACCAGGACCTGCTCCAACTAAATAAACTATTCCGGGCACATTAATCTCCATTAACAAGTATGGTAGTAAAAGAAAATTGTATTGTAGATAAATATCGTGAAAAAAAGTTTATTCAAGCCAAGTAAAAAATTTACTTTATTCAGTGCTTTTGTAACTCTCCTAAATGATAGATTAAGCGAAAGTATTCTTTTACCAATTTTACCTTCTTTTGTTTTACTATTTGACTCAAAAGCTAGTACTTATGGTTTACTCTCTTGTACTTATCAATTAGCACAATTTACGGCTTCGCCTTTTATTGGGCTTATGAGTGATAGATATGGAAGAAGACCTGTAACCTTGTTTTGTATAACGGGCTCAATCATCGGAATATCAATATTATCATTTACAGTTTTATTTGATTGGTCAACTTCACTAGCGACTATCCCCTTATTTTTATTATTTATAGCAAGACTTATTGACGGTCTAAGTGGTGGAACTGCTGCAACAGCGACTACTATTCTTGCAGATATTTCTAGTCCTGAAAAAAGAGCCAAAACATTTGGACTTATTGGAGTCGCATTTGGATTAAGTTTCTTTTTGGGTAATATATTTGTTGTTATTTTTGCCAAAAATACAAATAATAATTTCATTATTCCAGTAATAATAGCTTCAATAATTCCAATTATTAACTTCATACTAGTATTCTTTTATTTACCAGAAACCAAGCCTCAAAGTGAATTAAATAAATCAACTCAAATTTTAAAAAATCCTCTAAAACAATTATTTAAAGTATTTAAAGAAGAAAAAATTAGAAAATTATCTCTAGCTTTTTTTATATATTTCATAGCTTTTACTGGACTAACAAATATTTTAATTTTCTTCCTTCAAGAGTCCCTGAATTGGACAACTAAGGCATCCAGTGGAACTCTTGTAGTTGTGGGAGTGATAGCAATTATTGTACAAGGTGGGCTAATTGGTCCTCTAGTAAAAAAATTTGGAGAAATGAAACTTACTTTAATTGGTTCAGGTTTTATTCTCCTAGCATGTTTTCTTTTGATAACTACCCCTCAAGAAAATGCGATAGTAAATATTTATTCTGCAGTTTCATTTTTAGCCGTGGGTGCGGGTTTAATTACACCTACATTAAGAGCATTAATATCAAAAAAATTAGATGGGGATAACCAGGGCTCTATATTAAGTAATTTGCAAGGTCTTCAAAGTCTTGGCGGGGTTTTAGGTATCGGAATGGCTGGAAGAGTTTATGATGATTTTGGTCCAAAAGCACCATTTATTGCAGGATCAATTATTTTACTTTTTATGATTTATCTTATTGCTGAAGGAAAAAATAAGAATATTTCTTATAATTAACAAATATAATTCCTTTAATGAAATACGAAGCTAACAATTTTATTAATAGAGAATTAAGTTGGATCGACTTTAATAAAAGAGTTCTTCTTACAGGGATGGAGAAAGATTATAAAGTACTAGATAAAATTAAATTTTTTTCAATTTTCAGTAATAATCTTGATGAATTTTTTATGGTTAGAGTTGCATCATTAAAAGCTCAAGTTGAAGCCGGAATTAGAAAAAAAAGTATTGATGGATATACTCCTAAAGAACAATTAAAAACAATTAACAAGGAAGTAAAAAAACTCACAATCCTTCAAGAAAAATATTTTAATAATGAATTAAATGATGAGCTTAAAAATGAAGGCATTTTCATAAAAAAGTATTGTGAACTCAATCAAAATCAGAAAAATTGGTGTAATAGCTATTTCCTATCTTCAGTTTTTCCTTTATTAACACCATTAGTAGTTGATCCTGCGCACCCATTCCCTTTTATAAGTAATTTAAGTCTTAATTTGGCTGCTCTCATTAATGATGGAGAAGAATCAAAAAATCAATTTGTAAGAATTAAAATACCGACAAAAAATATTGGCAGATTTATACTAATTCCCAATGAAATTATTGAAACTGAAGATGAAAGAGAGCATTTTTTTATAACTGTTGAAGACTTAATTGGAAACAACATAAATGCCTTATTTAATGGAATGGAATGCTTAAATTATTCTTTTTTCCGAGTAACAAGAGATGCAGATTTAGAGTTAAAAGAACTTGAAGCTGACGACTTACTTCTTGCGGTAGAGCAAAGCTTGCAAAAAAGAAGATTAGGGGGAGATGTAGTTAGATTAGAAGTAAATGAAAATATTCCACAAAATATTTTAAAGTTACTTATTGAAAGTATTGCAATACAAGAAGAATATATCTACTTTTGCAAAAGCTTATTAGGACTTGACGATTTAAATTACCTTATAAAAATTAATCGAGAAGACTTAAAAGAAAATTTATTAATTGGAGATACACATCCATTATTAAAATCGTTAGATTCTTCTAAAGACAAAAATTTTAACTCTATTTTTAGCATTCTTAGAAAACAGAGTATACTTCTACATCATCCATACGACTCATTCAAAACCTCTGTAGAAGAATTTATCAACAAAGCTGCTGACGACCCACTTGTACTAGCTATAAAAATTACTCTTTATAGAGTTTCAAAAGATTCTCCAATTATTGAAGCCTTAATGAGAGCAGCTGAGAATGGGAAAGAGGTGATGACTCTTGTTGAGCTCAAAGCAAGATTTGATGAAGATAACAACATCCAATGGGCAAAACAGCTTGAGCAAGCTGGAATTCATGTTGTTTATGGAATACTAGGCTTTAAAACACATACAAAGATTGCTTTAGTGGTTAGAAAAGAGAAAGGAAGACTAAGGAATTATTTTCATATTGGAACGGGAAATTACAATTCGAACACTTCTCGCTATTACACAGACATAGGATTTCTTTCAACAGATCCTGATATCTCCTCAGATTTAATTGAACTCTTTAATTACTTATCAGGCTTCTCAAAACAAAAGGCTTATCAGAAATTATTAGTATCTCCAACATCATTAAGAAAAAAATTCATCTTTTTAATAAATAGAGAAATTGAAAATATCGAAGAGGGCAAGAAAGGTGAAATTATTGCAAAAATGAATTCATTAGTAGATCCAGAAATTATTCAATTACTTTATTTAGCTTCCCAAAAAGGAGTAAAAATTCACCTGATAATAAGAGGAATATGTTGTTTATATCCTCAAAGAGAGAATTTGAGTGACAATATTAAGGTTACAAGTATTATTGGGCATTTTCTTGAACATTCTAGAATTTTTTGGTTTTACAATAACAATAATCCTGAAGTTTTTATAGGCAGCGCAGACTGGATGAGAAGAAATTTAGACAGAAGAATAGAAGCTGTTACACCTATAGAAGACCTAAAATTAAAATCTCAACTATATGACCTTTTACAAACTTATATTAATGATAATTATTACTCCTGGATCATGAATAAAGATGGAATATACGAAAAAAAAGAGAGGGATTCAAACTCAAATCGTTCTCAAATTGATCTAATAAAAAGATTAAAAAAATAAATTTTTTTATAACATTTTAAAAAACTTCTTAATATTGATAAAAATTTTACATTTATAAGAAATCAAGTCATATCAGTTATTTTGAAGTAATATTAATAGAAATCAATTTTCTTGTCTTTAAAGTTTCAACGCAAAAGTATTTTTTTTCTTGATTTCAGTGCTAGCTTTTTAAAAAATCCACTTAAAGAGGCCAGGGTGATGGGGATCCTTCTGGAATCTGGAAATAGTTCTTCAAAAAAGAAAACTGAAGAACCTAGATTACCAAACACTGCGGGCAAGACTCGCAAAACAAAACCAAGCTTAACTGCTAAACAAAACCAAAAAAAATCTGCAAGACTCGCTTCAGATTCAATAGGTTATTACTTAAGTAGTATTGGAAGAGTTCCTCTTCTTACTGCAGCAGAAGAAATAGAGCTAGCTCATCATGTTCAAAACATGAAAAAGATGCTAGAAATTCCTGAGATAGAAAGATCATCAAAACATCTTCGCCTAATTAAAATTGGGAAAAGAGCTAGAGATAGAATGATGTCAGCCAATTTAAGACTAGTAGTATCTGTTGCCAAGAAGTATCAAAATCAAGGTTTAGAATTATTAGACTTGGTACAAGAAGGCGCTATAGGCTTAGAAAGAGCAGTTGATAAATTTGATCCTGCGATGGGATATAAATTTTCTACTTATGCTTATTGGTGGATTAGACAAGGAATGACAAGAGCTATCGATAATAGCGCTAGGACAATTCGATTGCCAATTCACATTAGTGAAAAACTTTCCAAAATGAGAAGAGTTTCCAGAGAATTATCTCAAAAATCTGGAAGGCAACCAACCAGATTAGAAATGGCAACAGCGATGGGAATTGAGCAAAAAGATTTAGAAGACTTAATCTCTCAAAGTGCTCCATGCGCATCTCTTGATGCTCACGCAAGAGGCGAAGAAGATCGTAGTACCTTAGGTGAACTTATTCCCGATCCAAATGGAGAAGAGCCTATGGAAGGGATGGATAGAACAATTCAAAAAGAACATTTAGGAACTTGGCTAACTCAATTAAACGAAAGAGAACAAAAAATTATGAAACTTAGATTCGGCTTAGACGGAGAGGAACCTCTTACACTGGCAGAAATAGGAAGACAAATAAATGTATCCAGAGAAAGAGTTAGGCAACTAGAAGCTAAGGCAATATTAAAACTTAGAGTAATGACCACTCATCAAAAAGCAGCCTAGTTAAGTTGTTTAATTTTGTTTTTATTTTAATTTATATATTTATTATCTTTTTTATATCGATAATATATAAAAGATTTAATCCAAATAATAAAGAAGTACTGAGAAAAATTATTCATATTGGAATAGGACCTTTAATTCCTCTCGCAAAATTCTTAGATATAAATCAAACTTCTGCTCTTTGTTTTACAGGGCTTGTTACGTTGTTAACTTTCATAAATTACCAATCTAAATTATTTCCAACTATTGAGGATATAGATAGAAAAAGTTATGGAACCTTATTTTATTGTTTAAGTTTATTTATTTTAATTTACCTTTATTGGGAAAAAGATCCTACTTCACTGATTGCTGGTTTTTTTATAATGACATTTGGTGATGGCTTTGCAGCTTTAATAGGAAAGAACTTTAAATCCAAAAGTTGGATTTTTTTAAACCAAAAAAAATCTTTGTTTGGAACAACCACTATGTTTATTACAAGCTTGATAGTAGTTTTTGGTTTAAGTTATATCCAAAGATACACTTTTAATATAAATTTTTTTACTGTTGCTTCTATTTCTACAATACTTGAACAATTTAGTATTTTTGGAATAGATAATTTTATAGTGCCAATTTCAGCAGCATTTTGCTTTAACTTTTTTATTACAGGTTTATAAATTACAAAATTGAATCATATAGAATCCGAAGCAAATTTTTCGTTGTATCTATATTTATGCAAGCATCAGTAATACTCGTACCATATTCAAGATCTTTCCTATTTGAAAGTTTTTGATTACCCTCCTTCAGATGACTTTCAAGCATTACTCCTAAAATATTTTTTTCACCATTCTTAATCTGATTTGCTACGTTTTTAAGGACATCAGATTGCTTTCTGTAATCTTTATTAGAATTTCCATGGCTACAATCAATCATAACTTTGTAAGGAAGATTACCTTCTTTTAATTCGGAAGAAATACTTTTTACATGTTGATTTTCAAAATTAACTCCTTTAGAACCTCCCCTTAAAACTATATGTCCATCTGGATTTCCGGTTGTATTTACAATAGAAGCATAACCTTGATCATTAACACCTAAGAAATGATGAGATTTTGAAGCCGACTGCATCGCATTAATAGCAGTACTAAAAGAACCATCAGTACCATTTTTAAAACCAATAGGCATGGATAATCCTGAAGCCATTTCTCTATGAGTTTGACTTTCGGTAGTCCTTGCACCAATTGCTGTCCAACTGATTAAATCAGCAATATATTGAGGAACAATTGGATCTAATAACTCAGTAGCAGAGGGTATCCCACGCGTTGCCAAATAAGATAGTAAATTTCTCGCTCTTCGTAAACCTGTATTAATGTCATATGAACCATCTAAATGAGGGTCATTTATTAATCCTTTCCAACCAATTGTAGTTCTGGGTTTTTCAAAATATACTCGCATTACAATTTCTAATTTATCTTTATAAATTTTTCTAAATTCCTGAATATATTCTGAATAATCTTTAGCAGCCTCAATATCATGGATTGAACATGGTCCCACTATGACTAGAATCCTAGGATCATTATTGTGCAAAATATTTTGTATTGATCTTCTAGTATTAGAGACCGTTTCTGCAGAGGTATAATCTAAAGGTATATCATTATGAAGTTTGCTTGGAGGTATTAATGGACGTGTTTCAACAACATGCAAATCAGATGTTTTTTCTAAAGATTGATTATTGGATGAAGTCGACATTGATTAATTAAGAAGTTTGAATATTTAAAAAAGCATTTATGAATACTCTCCTTATCAATATTAAAAATAACAATAGATCAGGCATTAAACCTTACAAATGAAGAAATTGGAAACATTGCTCAAAGATTATGCAAATCATGTAGCTGAGAGAGCTACTAAAGGCATACCTCCATTACCACTAAATGCAGAACAGACTAACTGTATTACTAACCTCTTGGAGCAAAACACTAACTACGATAGTAAATATTTACTAGATTTGCTCATAAATAGAGTACCGCCAGGGGTAGACGAGGCAGCATATGTAAAAGCAAGCTGGCTTACGGCAATTGCTCAAGGCGAAAAACATTGCAGATACATTAACCCTGAGAGAGCAATTGAGATACTAGGCACAATGATAGGTGGATATAATGTTAATTCTCTGGTTGAAATACTTAAAGGGGAAAATAGTTTACTAGCTAAAAAAGCAGCAGAGGTTTTAAAAAATATCATTCTTGTTTACGATTCGGCGAATGATATTTATGAATTATCTCAAAATAATATTTATGCACAAGAAGTAGTAAATAGTTGGGCAAATGCAGAATGGTTCAAAAGTAAAAAAGTTCTACAGAAAGAAATTACTTGTCTAGTATTCAAAATTGATGGTGAGACAAATACAGATGACTTATCTCCTGCAGTTCATGCGACAACTCGTCCTGATATACCATTGCACGCTTTGGCTATGCTCGAATTTAAAAAGCAAGATGGATTAGAAATTCTTGATAATCTTAAAAAACAAGAGATCCCAATTGCTTATGTTGGAGATGTAGTAGGCACAGGTAGTTCAAGAAAATCAGCTATAAATTCACTGATTTGGCATATTGGCGAAGATATACCTTTTGTACCAAATAAAAGAACCGGAGGAATAATAATTGGCAGCAAAATAGCTCCTATTTTCTTTAATACCGCACAAGATTCAGGAGCACTTCCGATAGAGACTGATGTATCTCAAATGAACACAGGAGATTTACTAAAGATATTTCCTTATGAAGGCGTTATTAAAAAAATTGAAAAAAATACCAATTCTGAAATAGTAATAAGTCAATTCGACTTGTGTCCATCAACTATTACTGATGAAATTCAAGCTGGAGGGAGAATAAATCTCATGATTGGACGGTCACTCACAGACAAGATTAGAAACAAATTAGATTATCAACCTAGTGAAATATTTATCAGGCCAAAAAATCCAAAAGAATTTAATTCTGGTTTTACTCAAGCACAAAAAATAGTAGGTAAAGCATGCGGTTTAAAGGGGGTTCGACCTGGAATGACCTGTGAACCAATTATGACGACAGTTGGGAGTCAAGATACTACTGGGCCTATGACGAGGGATGAACTTAAAGAATTAGCTTGTTTAGGATTCACTGCAGATTTAGTTATGCAAAGTTTTTGTCACACAGCTGCATATCCTAAACCAGTAGATTTGCTTACACATAAAGAATTACCTGACTTTATATCTCAAAGAGGTGGAGTAGCTCTAAAACCCGGGGATGGAATAATTCACAGCTGGCTTAACAGAATGCTCCTTCCTGATACTGTTGGTACAGGTGGAGATAGTCATACAAGATTCCCTCTTGGAATTTCATTTCCTGGAGGCTCGGGCATTGTTGCCTTTGCTGCTGCAATAGGATCAATGCCATTAAATATGCCAGAATCAGTACTCGTAAAATTTAAGGGCGATTTATTACCAGGCATAACCTTACGAGATTTAGTTAATGCAATCCCACTCTTTGCGATTAAAAAGGGACTTTTGACTGTTGAGAAAGCAAATAAAAAAAATATATTTAACGGAAAAATTATGGAAATTGAAGGGTTGCCTAACTTAAAACTTGAACAAGCTTTCGAACTAACTGATGCTACTGCTGAACGCTCATGCGCTGGAAGCACAATACTTTTATCACAGGAAACTGTTCAAGAATACATAAGAAGCAATATTTGCCTTTTAGAAAAAATGATTGAGAGCAATTATGAAGATTCAAAGTCAATATCAAGAAGAATTAATGATATGAAAAATTGGTTAAAAAAACCTGAATTAATTCAGCCAGATCTGAATGCCAGTTACGAAGAAATAATTGAAATTGACTTATCTCAAGTTAAACAACCTATAGTTGCTTGCCCCAACGATCCAGACAATGTGAAGGAAATTGTTGATGTTGCAAATACAAAGATTGATGAAGTTTTTATAGGTTCTTGTATGACAAACATTGGTCACTACAGGGCTGCCGCGAAAGTTCTTGAAGGTGTGAAAAATTTAAAGGCAAAACTATGGATTTGTCCACCCACAAAAATGGATGAGGAAACTCTGAAACAAGAAGGTTACTATGAAATATTTGAAAATTGTGGTGCGAGATTAGAATTGCCTGGCTGTTCTTTATGCATGGGAAATCAAGCCAGAGTAGATGAAGGATCAGTTGTATTTTCTACTAGTACAAGAAATTTTGACAATAGGCTTGGGAAAAATGCTCAAGTATTTTTAGGGAGTGCAGAATTAGCAGCAGTTTGTGCACTTCTTGGAAAAATTCCTGAAATAGAAGAATATCAGGATATTACTAAAAATAAAATTAATCCATATTCTGATGAACTTTATCGCTATCTTCAATTTGATGAAATACACGATTTCAGCTTGTCAAAGTAATCATGGACTATGCGAAACCTCATAAAAGAAAATATTAAAAAAACAGGAAATAACTCTTCTCGAACCATTAAAAAATTACTTAAACAAAGATCTTTTGTTGTTTTTATATCAATTCTATTAACAGGTTTAGGGGCATCTATTACTAGTATTTCTTTTAAAACTGGAATTTATTTTATAAATAATTGGAGATTAGAACTTTTAAATCATTTTCCGTCTGTTGCAGTCTTACCACTATTTGGTGCAGTTGGTGGAGCTATTGCAGGATTTTTGATTAAAAATTTTGCTCCTGCAGCGAAAGGTTCAGGTGTAAGTCAAATCATGGGATTTTTAAGACATAAAAAAGTACCCATGAATCTTAAAGTTGGATTAGTCAAATTAATATCTGGAATCATTGCAATCGGAAGCGGGTTCCCTTTGGGTCCTGAAGGTCCATCAGTTCAAATGGGGGGTTCAGTTGCTTGGCAAATGGCAAGATGGCTAAAAGCTCCTCTAGCATTTAGAAGAGTAATAGTTGCTGCTGGAGGTGGAGCTGGAATAGCAGCAGTATTTAGCGCTCCTTTAGGTGGCTTCATTTACGCAATTGAAGAATTATTAAATTCTGCAAGACCAGTAATCTTATTATTAGTCGTAATTACAACTTTCATAGCAGATTCATCTGCAGATATCATTCAAGCCTTGGGTTTAGATCCAAAAGCCGGGGGCTTTGATTTCAATCTAGGCTTTTTAATCCAAAAAGAATATGATCCATCTGTCTTTTTCTTGCCTATTGATTTTATTTACCTTGTGTTACTTGGAATAATTATTGGATTATTCGCAGAACTTTATAGTAAGTATGTTCTTGTTATGCAAAAGCTTGGAAAAAAATGGTATAAAAATAAATTTGTTCTAAAAATGAGTATTTGCGGACTTTTACTTGGAAGCATTTATTCTTTTTTGCCTAGCTCTTTCCATAATTTAGATGAATTGCAAAAAATAATAGTTGAAAAGAATACGGATATTGAAATAGCCTTTTTAGCTGTATTTATACTTTTTATAACAACAGGATTAGCCGCTGCATCTGGAGCCCCTGGAGGGTTATTCTATCCGATGCTCACTTTAGGAGGAGCTATTGGATTAATCATGGGAACCTGGGTAGAAATTGCTACAGGTCATGCCCCAAGTACATATATATTTGCTGGAATGGGGGCATTTGTAGCTGGATGTTCAAGAACACCAATAACTGCAATGTTCTTAGCTTTTGCTTTAACAAAAAATTTATTAATTATGAAGCCCGTTCTCATTAGCTGTATTACAAGTTTCCTAATAGCAAGAGCGTTTAATGAAGAATCAATTTATGAAAGACAAATTCAAATTGAATTAGAAGATTAAAAATTATTTTCAATCAAAAACAGCGGTTTTGCTCTTATAAACAAATACTTGATGATTTAGATGTAATCTAACAGCCCTTGCCAAAGCAACTCTCTCTATGTCCCTGCCTTTTCGAATCAAATCATCAACTTCATCTCTATGACTTACATTGACAGTACATTGTTCGATAATTGGGCCCTCATCAAGATCTTTAGTTACATAATGTGCTGTAGCACCTATTAATTTTACACCCCTTTTCCATGCACGATGATATGGTTGAGCGCCCTTAAAAGCAGGTAAGAAAGAATGATGAATATTTATTATTGAAGAAAACTTTTGCAAAAAAGAATCACTCAAAATTTGCATATATTTAGCTAATACAACAAAATCGATATCAAATTGATCGATTAATTTTAAAATCTGATCTTCAACATCAGATTTCGAGGAATTAACAGTATCAAAATAAACAAATTGTGAATTAAAGTCATTTGCAATACTTTCAAGATCAGGATGATTAGAAATTATTAATGGGACATTCATTTTGAGTTCACCATTTCTTACTCGCCAAAGTAAATCAATTAAACAATGATTTTGTTTACTCACAAAAATAGCAACATTCGGAATCTCATCTGAATAATTAATATTAAATTTTCCATTTATATCAACTGCAATTTTTTGAAACTTATCATAAATATCCTCTCTATTAATTGTTGTATGGATACTATTCCACTCAATCCTACTAAGAAATAGTCCCGCATCTTGATCTGTGTGATGATCTGAATGCTTGATATTGCCACCATAATTTGATATCCAACTTGTAAGCTTACTTACTAAGCCTGGACGATCAGGGCAAACAATTTTGAATATAATTGAGGGATGTTTCAAAGAAAATTTAATTGTTTAATCAAATAAGTAAGTACATCTAATATATCAATGAAAGGATTAAAAGAAAATTTTCAAAAACCACATATACTGATTGTAGGTGCTGGCATAATAGGAAAGTTTAACGCATTAGAACTGTCTGAATTAGGGTATCAAATAACTATTGCAGATCCAACTTTAGACAAAAATAGTAGTAGTGCTGCATTAGGTCTTCTAATGGGGTACATATATCAAAAAAGGAATGGCAGAAGTTGGATACTTAGAAAACAAAGCCTTGAATTGTGGCCAAAATGGATCAAATTATTACAAGAGTTTAATCCTGAATTACATATAGAAAAACAATTAATACAGTTGACAACAAATGATGAAAAATTTGAAAAGCTAAAGAAATTTGTTAACTACAATACAAACCAAGGACTTGAAATTTTAGAGAAAGACTCAATCATTATTAAAAATATCAATAAGATTTTCAAGACAAAAAATATTAAAGGAGTTATTTCCCACAAAGATGGAAGAATAGATCCTCAATCATTATTAGATACATTAAATATTTACCTAAAAAACAAAAAAATTAATTTTTTAAAAGATGAAATAATAAAAATTAAAAGATTTAACAAACAATGGATTGCGGCTTCGAAAAGTAATAACGAAATCAAAACTGATGCAATTATCTTATGTAATTCTCTTAATTCAATAAATTTAATAATAGACAAGCCTCATAAAATCAAATTAAAACCCGTCTTGGGTCAAGCTTTAGAAATTTGTACAAACTTACATGAAGTTAATTTATTATCCCTGCCAAAACATTTCAACATTAATGGCAAAAACATAATTCCTTTAACAAAAAATAAAATTATCATTGGTTCTACTGATGAATATCATGAAAAACCAGAAGAAAATATCTTCGAAAAACTTACTGATTTTATTGAGAACAAACCTAGCTGGCTATCTAGAGAAAGAGTAACGAGAAAATGGTTTGGCATTAGATCAAGACCGGAAGGAGAACCATCCCCTATTCAGAAAAATCTGGAAAATGGATTAATTATATGTACGGGTTTCTATAAAAATGGATTTTTACTTGCTCCTTCATGTTCTCATTGGGTAGCAAATGAACTAAATAAATATTTTATTTAATCTTTTGTCTCTGTAAAGTCTGCGTCAATCACATCGTCATCATTCCCTTTATCATTAGATTCATTTGACTCTGGACCACCTGGTGCTGGAGGCTGATTACCTGGCTGTTGATATACAGAAGAACCAATTGCGTAAAGCTCTTGTTGAAGTTCTTCTAACAACTTCTTCATGGATTCATAATCTTCTTTAGAAATTGCCTCTTTAAGTTCTTTACTTTTCTCTTCTACCTTAGTTTTAGCCGAAGCATCAACTTTATCACCAAGTTCACCCAACTGTTTTTCTGTTTGATAAACAAGCGTTTCAGCTTGATTTTTTAAGTCGATTTTCTCCCTTTTTTCTTTATCAACAGAGGCGTTTGATTCTGCATCTTTAACCATTTTATCAACCTCATTGTCTGAAAGAGTTGAGGCACCAGTTATAGAGATAGATTGTTCTTTACCACTTCCTTTATCTTTAGCAGTAACACTTAAAATTCCATTTGCGTCGATATCAAATGTTACTTCTATTTGCGGAACGCCTCTTGGAGCAGAGGGAATACCATCAAGTCTGAAGGTTCCTAAACTTTTATTATCTGAAGCCATTTCTCTCTCACCCTGCAAAACATGAATCTCAACATTAGTTTGACCATCAACTGCAGTTGAATAAGTCTCTGATTTTTTTGTTGGCACCGTTGTATTTCGAGTAATCATCTTAGTCATTACCCCCCCCAAGGTCTCTACACCAAGAGATAACGGGGTAACATCCAAAAGCAGTATGTCTTTAACTTCACCTGCTAAAACTCCTCCTTGAATAGCTGCACCCACAGCTACAACCTCATCTGGATTTACAGTTTGATTAGGATCTTTACCAGTGACTCTCTTAACTAACTCTTGAACAGCAGGCATTCTAGTTGAACCCCCAACCATTACTATTTCATCAATCTCTCCTGTAGATAGCTTTGCATCCTTAAGAGCTTGTTCTACAGGAACTCTACATCTATCAATTAATTTAGAAGCAAGCTCTTCAAAATTAGCTCTGGTCAAATTTAAATCAAGGTGTTTTGGACCTTCTGGGGTGGCAGTTATAAAAGGTAGGTTAATTTCGCTTTGAGTAGCATTTGAAAGTTCAATTTTTGCCTTTTCAGCGGCTTCGGTAAGACGTTGCAGAGCTTGTTTATCCTGTCTTAAATCAATCCCTTCGTTGCTTTTAAAAATGCTTGCTAAGTGATCAACAATACATCTATCAAAATCATCACCGCCTAAATGGGTATCTCCAGAAGTTGATAAAACTTCAAAAACGCCATCTCCAACTTCTAAGACCGAAACATCAAAAGTTCCGCCGCCTAAATCAAAAACAAGTATTCTTTCATTGCTTTTTTTATCTAATCCATAAGCTAAAGCTGCAGCTGTAGGTTCATTTATTATCCTTAAAACTTCAAGGCCTGCTATCTTACCGGCATCTTTTGTAGCTTGTCTTTGAGAATCATTAAAATAAGCCGGAACAGTTATGACAGCTTGAGTGATATTTTCTCCTAAATATTTACCTGCATCTTCAGAAAGTTTTCTTAAAACCTGAGCACTTACTTCTTCAGGAGAAAATTGTTTATCTAGTACTGGACATTTTAATTTTACATTTGAACCAGCCTTTTCAATACCGTAACTGACATCTTTTGATTCTTCATTAACTTCATCAACTCTTCTTCCAACAAAACGCTTGGCCGAGTAAAAAGTATTTTCAGGATTCATAACAGCTTGTCGTTTTGCTATTTGACCAACGAGCTGATCTTGATTTTTTGTGTATGCAACAACAGATGGTGTTGTTCTGAAACCCTCCGCATTTGCTATTACAGTGGGTTTACCACCTTCCATAACAGCAACACAACTATTAGTTGTCCCTAAATCGATTCCAACAACCTTCCCCATGGGTAGATACTCTATTTAATATTCTCCATAATCGGTCATTGACGACATTATTGTTACTCTAGAACGAGGTGTGGTTCCCGAACAGATCACAATTTTTTGCAAAATTTCTTTTAATAATGATCACGAATAAAACATCATTTCTTGCTTTGATTGGAAACCCAGTAAGTCATTCTTTATCTCCAGTTATGCAGAATGCAGCTATAAAATATTTAGGCCTTGATTTAATTTACATGGCTATTCCTTGTGAAAATGAAGATTTAGAAATAGTTGTTAATTCTCTAAAAAAAATGAATTGTAAAGGTCTGAACATTACAATTCCTTTTAAACAAAAAGTTTTTGAAATTTGTAGTGAAATATCTCCAGTTGCAAAAAAAGTAAAGGCCATAAATACCCTTAAATTGACAGACAATAAAGATTGGATTGGAACAAATACCGATATTGATGGATTTATCTATCCTTTAAAAAAGCTTAATTTAGTAAAAAAGAGTTCGTTAATTTTAGGATCTGGAGGAGCAGCAAGATCAGTAATCCAAGGTCTAATAGAATTAAAATTATCAAAAATTACAATCATTTCACGAAAAAAAAATTCTTTAAATGAATTAATTACCAATTTTAAAAATGACATCGAAATAGAAGGTATGCTGAGCACTAATTCCGACATTGATAAATTAATTAAAGATGCTGATTTAATAATCAATACAACTCCAGTTGGAATGATCAACACCACAAATGATGTTGAAATACCATTTGGTGAAAGTTTTTGGAATTCTATAAACTCAAAAACAATTGTTTATGACCTAATTTACAATCCTTCTCCTACTCCGTTCTTAAAATTTTGCGATAAAAAAGGATGCATGACAATAGATGGTACACAAATGCTAATTGCTCAAGGAGCAAAATCATTATCATATTGGACAAACGGATTAGAAGTGCCTTTTGAGGTTATGCATGATGCATTAAAAAAATATATTTAATCAAATAAATAATAGTTATAAATAAATTGACCTTGATAATGTATCGTAAGTAATGAACAGACGCTCATTAAACAAATTCTGAGCCAAAGACCTTGTCTGAAATTATGACCGATCAAATTTTTTACGAAACAATGTACATTCTTCGTCCAGATATAGCGGAGGATGAAGTTACTAATCATATAGAAAAATATAATAAGCTTCTTGAAGAATTAGGGGGTAAAATCCTCGATAGTCAAATGAGAGGTAAAAGGAGATTAGCTTATCAAATAGCAAAACATAGAGAAGGTATTTATGTACAATTAAGTCATCAAGGTGATGGTCAACATATTTACAAAATAGAGAAGGCGATGCGTTTAAGTGAAGATGTTATTAGATATCTGACAGTAAAACAAGAGGGACCTTTACCAACGCCAAGATCTTCTAGTAAAGGATCTAATCAATCAGAACAAAAAGAAATTGAGAATATTGACTCAACCAATAAATTAGAACCTAAAGAGGACGAAACAGATGATAAAAAGACAGCAACTTCTGAATCTCCATCTCCTCAAGTTAAAGAGTCCTAAGAGTCTTGAACGCTAATTATTCTTTTTTGAATTTAGTTCTGCCCATATTTTATTGGACATCCCCCACATATAAATAAATCCTTCTGCTTGCTTGTGATTAAAAATATCATCTTTACTATACGTTGCCAAATCTTCCCTATAGAGAGAGTTATTTTCAGAAGAACGACCAATTACTATTGCATTCCCCTTATGTAATCTTATTTTGACCTTACCATTAACAGATGATTGAGTGGAATTAATAAAACCGTCTAATGCTTGCTTGAGAGGACCAAACCAAAATCCCTGATAAACTAATTGACCCCATTTTTTTTCTACTAAATTTTTAAAATCTAATACATCTGGATTTAATGTTATGCTTTCCAATTCTTTGTGAGCTTTTATAAGAAGTAAGAGGCCAGGCGCCTCATAGATTTCTCTGCTCTTAATACCGACAACTCTATCTTCAATCATGTCTATTCTTCCAAAGCCATGTTCTCCCGCTAGAGAATTAGCTTTTTGAATAATCTCTACAGGACTTAAAAATTCATTTCCTATTGCAATAGGAAATCCATTTTGAAATACAATTTCTATATCTTTTGGAGCATTTGGTGCGTTATTAATAGATGAAGTCATATCAAAAACGTCTTCATTTGGTTCTTGCATTGGATCTTCCAATAAGCCAGCTTCAATACTACGACCAAGAAGATTTACATCGATCGAATAAGGAGACTTCTTGGAAACAGGAGCTGGAATTCCAAATTTTTCACCATATAAAATAGCTTCTTCTCTACTCATGTGCCATTCTCTGGCAGGTGTAATAATCTGTAAATCGGGTCCTAAAGCATGAATAGCCAAATCAAATCTTACTTGATCATTTCCTTTTCCTGTACAGCCATGCGCCACTGCGTCAGCATTTAGTTCTCTTGCCAAATTTACGAGATTTTCAGCTATCAGTGGTCTAGCCAAAGCGGTTGATAAAGGATACTTTTCACCATAAAGTGCATTCGCTCTAATAGCAGGAAAAGCATACTTTTCTACAAAATTATCTACTAAATTACCAATTACAGATTTTGTTGCGCCTGAGTTTAAAGCTTTTTGTCTGACAATCTCTAAATCATCTCCTTGGCCAAGATCAGCTACAAAAGTTATAACTTCTGAAATACCGTATTCATTTTTTAAATATGGAATGCAGACACTAGTATCAACCCCTCCAGAATATGCAAGAACAACTTTTTTTACCTGCTGCATTAAAATTTACCTCCAGTAAAGAAAGCTGAAAGTAATTAGGACTTCAACTTTCTAAATTTTATTAAAAACTAATATTATTGTAACTACAAGTGCTGGACCAAAAACTAATAAAAGTACAAGATAATTATTAATTAATAAAATATCTGGATTTAAAAAGCCATAGTATTTAAAAAAAATGGCTAGCAAGATTGACATTGGCCAAATTAGAAAATATTTTAAATTTTCTTTATTAAACAAAATTCTTTAAGTACATGTTTATGTATTATGGTATATAAGTAATAATTTTTTTTAAATGGATTCTAATAAACTCAAAATTAGATTAAACGAAATTGCTGAGGTAAATCCAGCCTTAACTTGCTATCACAGAGAAGACCCTGCTCCTGTATTGCCATTAAGAGAAGAACCTGATTTACTATCTTGGCTAGAAGACACAGGCAGACTTGTAAACGAAAAAGATGGAGATTCTCAAGAAATAAGTACAATTGAAGAAGAAGAACTTTCAGCTTTAATGGGAGAAAAAGAAGATTATAAAACCGAAGAAGACGTTTCAAATGATGATTGGGAAGACTAGATCACTAACTTTTACATCATTATTTTTTTTACTAGTAATTTCATTAATAGTAAATTCGTACATTTTCAATAGTTTACTAATAATTAAAAGTTTTCTAATATCAAGTTTAATTTCCTTAGTAATAACAAAATACGGTTTTAAGATAATTACAAGATTAAATTTATTACAAAATATAAGAAGTGAAGGTCCATCTTTTCATTTTAATAAGACAAATACTCCTACTATGGGCGGAATATTTATTATTTTGCCCTTTTTATTACTACTTTTAATAGTTAATAATTACTTTAATTCTATTGGTATATTATTATTATTTTTTTGTACTATAAGTTTTTTTATAATAGGATTTCTAGACGATTATTTAAGTATTGCAAAGAAAAAAAATACAGGTCTAAAGTCAAATGAAAAATTTACGTTACAAGCTTTGACTGCAGTTTTATTTATCATATTTGCAAGTCAAAGCAATTATATTAATCCTTTGATCACTATATCTAATAATTGGAATATAGATACTAATATAGTAATTTTTCCAATCTGTTTTTTAACTTTAGTAGGACTAAGTAATGCAGTAAATTTGACTGACGGTCTGGACGGTTTAGCAGCAGGATGTAGCGCAATAGTTTTTTTTGGACTTGGTACGGAAATATTTATTAAAGGTCAAAAAGATTTAATAATTTATGGTCTTATTTCCTATGCAATGTCGGGTTTATGTATAGGTTTTCTAAAGTACAACAAATATCCTGCAAAGATATTTATGGGAGATACTGGATCATTAACAATTGGTGCGGCGTTAGGATCTATTTCAATATTAACTAATAGTTTTTTTACGTTATTTATTATCTCAGGAATATTTATTACTGAAGCTCTATCAGTAATGATTCAAGTCAGTTTTTTTAAAATTACCAAAAAATTATTTAAAAAAGGGAAGAAAGTCTTTTTGATGACACCAATTCATCATCATTTTGAACTAAAGGGTATCAAAGAAGAAAAAATAGTTGAAAACTTCTGGAAAGTAAACATATTACTTGTTGTTTTAGGTATAGTTTTAAAAATAAATCTTTAAATTATTAAGTATGAGTTTCTTTACTTGGAAAGATGATGGCTTAACAAGTGACTGTGTAAGTCTTGATGCGATGGCATCTCGATTTGAAGAAACAGCTAAGCTAATAAAAAAATTATCTGAAAAAGGCTTTAAATTAAAAAAAACACAAAAGAATCAGTTAATCATTCATTCTGATCCACAAATTTTTGATCAATGGGGTTTTATAAGTGAGGAACTACCTTTCAAACAACTTTCTTTGATTCCTGATGATGAAACTATTGTCGATTTTTGATAGTGGCCTTGCAAAATTGATAAATAATTTCTGACATGAGTATTCCAACTAAAATGTCTATGGACTCCTTCGATTCCATTTCTACTCCATAACTTCCATTGAGAACTATTTGAAATACCTTTTTCAAGAGCAATTTTCAACTGATTAATATCAGTTACATCTACTAATAAACCATTTTCACATTTTGCATGAATTTCTTTAGGACCTCCATCATCCGTTGCAATAGTTGGTAAACCACATGAAGAAGCTTCAAGTAATGTTAAGCCAAAAGGTTCTGTTAAGGCAGGATTAACAAAAATTCCTCCACTACTAGCTGCCCATCTATATAAAGAAGGAATATTTGCTGAAGAATGTTTTTTGGGATAAGCCACTTTTCCATATAAATTATATTTGTCTATCATTTCAAAAATCTTTTGAAAAACATCTCTTTGTTGAGAATCAAGTTTAGATGTATTGTCTCTACAACCTAACACTAAAATTAAGTTAGTTTTTCTTTTTAATTTTTCTGATCGTCCAAAAGCTTCAACTAAAGAAGGAATATTTTTTCTTCTTACTGCTCTAGAAATAGCCAATATAGGAGGCTTTCTTAAGTCTTTCAAAAAAGGAAGCATCATATTATCTATTTCAGAGGTCTCAGTTGTGGAATGAATATGATGAAATTTAGTATGATCAACTCCAGGAGCAATAACTTTTGATTTTTCGGGTGAAAAAGAGTGATATTGAGAATATTGATATGTAGATTCTTGTTTAGTGCTTGTCACAATGATATCCGCATATTTTAAAGACTCTTCTTCTGCATTAATTCTTTCGCTTATACAATAAAGCTTTTCAATTTGATTAATTTTTAAACCAGCCTCAAGTAATTTTCTTTTTTTCTCTCTTCCTAAAGAATGCCCGGTGAAAATAAAAGGTACTTTTAAAGCTTGACTTAATCTAACTCCTACATAGCCAGCATCTGCATAATGAGCATGAATAAAGGTTGGCTTATTTTCGTATTTTTGATAATACTGAATAAGATTTTGAGTTAATTCGTCTAAATAAGGCCAAAATAATTCTTTTCTTAAATACTTATTAGGTCCAAATTGAAATCTTAAAATTCGTGCTCCCGGGACAATAAATTCTTGCTCTTTTGAATAAGAACTATCAATTTTACTATCTTTAATGAGACGAGTAACTAAATCAACTTGATCAACCTCTGAAGTATTAGCCAAACTTTTTACCAATTCCAAAACATATTGCGTTTGACCACCAGTATCTGAATCTCTACCTAATTCAAGACTATTAGAACGTATTAAACCATGCAAATGTAAATATAAAAATTTCAAACTTATTTAGGATTTCAAATTACCCTATTACTAATAAGCTGTATTTAAACGTAGAAATATTAAGAAAGCATTATGATTTATTATTTTAAAAAAGTTATAACTACCAAAAGTCAAGCTATGATTCATTTTTTACAACTAAATAAAAAGATAATTTTACAAATTATATATTAACAATACGAAGAAATATAACTGTTTGAAAGCTTAATTCAGAGCTTCTTTTAAATATTTAGCTGTATAACTTATTGAATGCTTCGCAACATCTTCAGGTGTACCTTCAACTATAATCTCTCCACCTTTATCACCTCCATCAGGTCCAAGATCAATTATCCAGTCTGAACATCTAATAACGTCCAAATTATGCTCGATAACAACTACAGAATTACCTTTATCCACTAAACGTTGAATAACATCCATTAATTTATGAACATCATAAAAACTTAACCCAGTTGTTGGCTCATCAATTAAATATAAAGTTTTTCCAGTTGCTCTTTTAGATAATTCAGTTGCTAATTTTACTCTTTGTGCTTCGCCGCCAGATAGTGTTGGAGCTGGCTGGCCCAACTTCACGTAACCAAGCCCTACATCTACTAATGTAGATAATCTATCAGCTGCTTGCGGGATCGCAGAAAAAGTTTCTGCAGCCTGCTCCACAGTCATTTCTAAAACATCAGAAATATTAAAGCCTTTGTATTTAACTTGAAGAGTTTCTCTATTAAAACGAGCTCCCTTACATACATCGCATTGAACGTAGACATCAGGTAAAAAATTCATTTCAATTACATTTACTCCTTGTCCTCGACAAGCTTCACATCTACCTCCTTTTACATTAAAGCTGAATTGCCCAGCTTGATAACCTCTGGCTTTAGCTTCTACTGTCGCAGTAAATAACTGTCTAATTGGATCAAAAGCCCCTGTATAAGTTGCAGGGTTTGATCTAGGAGTTCTTCCAATAGGAGATTGATCAATAACAATTACCTTATCTATAGCCTTTATCCCTTTTAACTCTTTAACACCTTTAGGGAAAGGTACTTTTAATCCAAGAGAATGACAAAGCGCAGGATGTAATAATTCATTAATTAATGTACTTTTTCCACTTCCACTCACTCCAGTTACGGAAACTAATCTTCCCAAAGGAAATTCAACTGATATATCTTTTAAGTTATTTTTAACGCAGTTATTTAAAATTAAACTTTTCTTGACTGAAGATCTACGTTCTTTGGGAGTAGGAATCGATTTTCTTCCACTGAGATATGCTCCAGTTAATGACTTCTTTGAATTTAAAACATCTTCAAATGAACCTTTTGCAATAATTTCCCCTCCATAAACTCCTGCACCTGGTCCAATATCCACTAAGTAATCAGCTGATTTCATAGTATCTTCATCATGTTCAACAACCACAAGAGTATTTCCCAAATCTCTTAGACTTTTTAAAGTTTCCAGCAATCTATCATTATCTCTTTGATGTAAACCAATACTGGGTTCATCCAATACATATAAAACACCAGTTAAACCAGCTCCAATTTGAGTTGCTAATCTTATACGTTGTGCTTCTCCTCCTGATAGAGTCATTGCTGGTCTATCTAAAGTTAAATAATCTAAACCGACATTAATTAAAAACTTTAAACGCAGTCGAATTTCTTTTAAAACTAGCTCACCTATTTGTTTTTGTTTCTCGGATAAAGAAATATTTTCTTTTATATTTTTACTTAACCCCATTATCTTCTCGATATGAAATAAAGTTTCTGAGACACTTATAGAGGTCAAATCAGTAATACTGTATGGTCCAATCTTTACAGCAAGTGCTTCTGGTTTTAATCTTTTACCAGAACATGTTTTACAAGGAACTAATTCTAAATATTTTTCAAGCTTTTGCTTGACTGATTCACCATTAGTTTCAGTTAATTGCCTTTCTAAAATAGGCAAGATTCCTTCAAAAGGTCTTTCGAAACCACTAGAACCCTTAAAACGACTATCAGCTTGAATTACAATTGGCTTATCAGATCCCGAAAGTAAGACATTTTTTTGTAAATCACTCAAATCCTTCCATGGGGTTTTTAATTCAAAACCATAAGCTTGACCGACTGAATAAAGTAATGAAAAATAATAAGTATTATCTTTTTCACTCCAGGGAGCTATAGCCGCATAAACAGGTAAAGAAGGTTCAGGTATTACTCTATCTGCAGTAAATTTTTTTAAATATCCAATACCATGGCAATCAGGGCAGGCACCGTAGGGACTGTTAAAAGAAAATAGTCTTGGAGACAACTCTTCAACAATAGATCCATGAATTGGACATGCATAATTCTCTGAATATAACTTTTCTTTATCTAAATTTGGAGGTAGAGTTTCGCCTTTTTTTGGAACAACTTCTACGATAGAAAGTCCATCCCCTCTTTTAAGACAAGTTTGTAAAGAATCATTCAATCTTTCCTGGATTCCCTCTCTGGCAATCAATCGATCAACAACAACCTCGATATTGTGAGTATGATTTTTGTCTAATTCAATACTATCTGCAAGTTCCCTTACCTCACCATTAATTCTTACTCGAGCAAAGCCTTCTGCCGCCAATCCACTAAGTAATTTTGCATGAGTTCCTTTTTTACCCCTCACAACAGGTGCGAGTAATTGATACCTTGTTCCTTCGGGCAGTAAAACTATTTGATCAACCATCTCATCAATTGTCTGAGGAGCAATAGGTAAACCACAGTGGTGACAATGAGGTTCTCCGGCTCGACCAAATAATAATCTTAAATAATCTTGTATCTCAGTTACAGTTCCAACAGTTGATCGAGGATTATGACTAGTTGATTTTTGATCAATTGATATAGCAGGAGATAAACCCTCAATATTATCTACATCTGGTTTATCAACTTGACCTAAAAATTGTCTTGCATAAGCAGAAAGACTTTCTACATATCTTCTCTGACCTTCAGCAAAAATAGTGTCAAAAGCTAAAGAGCTCTTACCACTTCCACTAACACCTGTAAAAACAATAAATTTATTTCTTGGTAGAGTTAGATCTATATTTTTTAGATTATGTTGTCGAGCGCCTCGAATCTTAATTGAATTATCTTCATTAATACCAATATTTTTTTTAACCATGCTTAAATCTTAAAATGATTTAAAGAACACTTATTATAGTGTAAATTTTTTAATTTACGCGGCTGCTCTGTCTATAAGTGTCGATGCATAATTATTTGCTTCACTAAAACCACCACCTATAAGTTCAATTAACTCATTTTCTCTTTCTTTTTTAGTAATTAATTTCGAAATAGAAGTAAAAGTTATTCCATTAATAACATTTTTCTTTACTTTAAAATGAGTGTTACCGGCTGCTGCTAAAAAAGGCTGATGAGTAATACACAAAACCTGCTTTTCCTGTGCAGTAAATTTTATTAAATCTACTAGAGAATGTAATGATTTTCCACTTAAACCATTATCAATTTCATCTAAGAAAAAAGTGTTAGGTTTTTGAGAAATGCTAGATTTTATTGCTAATAAAAATCTTGACATTTCTCCACCAGAAATAACTTTAGATAATGGAGCTAACTGTTGATCAGGATTTGCAGAAAAAAGGAAGTCTATATTTTCGTTGCCTTCTGAAAAAGGTGAAACTTTTGAGAAGTTTATTGAAAAATCCGCATTTTCTAAACCTAAATTTTTCAAGATAGAAATTACAGAATCTTGAAGCTGATTAGCAGTTTCTCTTCTTTGAATAGACTGAATCTCATAAAGAGTATCTAAATTAGCTTGAGTATTATTAATTTGAATATCCAACTTCTTAATCTCTTCCTCAAATAAATTTGTATCTATAAATGTTTTTAATTCCTCTTTCTTCAAAATCAATTTTGGAAGTTCTAGAGAAAAAGTGCGTTCTAAATTTTGTAAATAAAATAATCTTTTTTGAATTTCTTCCAAACTAATATCCTCATTCTCAAGTTCTACCGAATATTCTGTTAAAGCAAAAATTAAATTTTCTACATCATTTTGAATATTTATTAAATTTTCATTTAAATCCTTAATCTTTGAATCATATTGAATTACTTTATTTAGTTGTTTAATTGATTGAGCAATTAAATAACTTACTGATGGAGCCTCATTTTTATAGCTATTTAAATTATCAAGTGATAATTGTATAGAGTTATTGATATCAAAATTATTCGAAAGTCGCAATTCCTTTGATTGTAATTCAAAAATTTCGTCACCTGAATTTAAATTGGCTTCCTCCAATACTTTATACATCTCTTTAATTGCAAAATTATTTTCTTCTTTCTGTTTATATGAGAGCATCATGTCTTCTCTTCTTTTTCTAAGATTCTGAAATTCATGCCATATATTCTTGATTTCAGAATTTATTGTCTTTAATTTTTTTGAACCTAAATCATCAATTATTGATCTTCTATAATCTTGATTATCATATAAAACGCTATCGGATTGACCAGCAAAATCTATTAATAATAATCCTAACTCTTCCAAAAGCTTTTTACTGATAGAAAAATTATTTATTGTATATTTTGAAAGAATTTTATTATTTTTTATATAAGATTTTCTTTTTACGAATATTTCTCCTGAGATTTTATACAAACCATTTCTCGACAGCCAATCAGTGACTTGAGAAGAATTTGAAAATTTCGCCGCAATTAAACATTCTTCTTTTCCTGGACGTATTAAGTGATTTAAAGGTATATTAGACCCACCGAATAAAACATTTAAGGAATCTAAAATCAGGGATTTTCCTGATCCTGAATCTCCAGTAAAAATATTCAAACCTTTTTCGAAATTAATTTCTATAATCTCTATTAAGGCAATATTTTTTAAAGTTAATTGTATTAACATGATAATTCTTTCATACAAAAAAATTAACTTCTTTTTGAAGAAAATAAAAGGGTTTAAATAAATAAAGTTATGAATGAATACTATACTGATTTTATAGAAGCATCAGGATTACTAAAATATGATCCTGAAGTAATTTCAAAAATTTATCAAAAAAATCCTAGTCGACTGTTCAAAAGACTTTGGCAGACATTAATCCCAATATTTGTATATATTATTTCAGTTGGATGGGATAAATTAACAGGACAATTAAAAAAAGAATCAAAAGCAAGATTTAGAGCAAAACAACTAACTAATTTACTCGTTGAATTAGGCCCTGCATTCGTTAAAGCAGGGCAAGCTTTATCAACCAGACCAGATATTATTCCTGTAATTCTCCTTGAAGAGCTTTCTGAACTTCAAGATCAATTACCAGGGTTTGATGGGAATAAGGCAATGGAATTAATAGAAGAAGATCTAAATAAAAAAATTGATGAGATTTTTTTAACTATAGATAAAAACCCTATTTCAGCAGCATCTTTAGGACAAGTTCATAAAGCTGTTCTCAAAAATAAAGAAATTGTTGCTGTAAAAGTTCAGAGGCCTGGTTTAAGAGAACAAATCACACTTGATTTATACATAGTTAGAAATATTGCTAATTGGTTAAAAAACAATATTGGACTTATAAGGAGTGATCTTGTTGCTTTAATTGATGAGTTAGGGAAGAGAGTTTTTGAAGAAATGGATTATTTAAATGAAGCTGAAAATGCTGAAAAATTTAGAAATCTACATCTTCATAACTCAAAAATTGCTGTACCAAAAATTTATAAAGAAAATACTTCACGAAGAGTCTTAACCATGGAATGGATAGATGGTACAAAGCTAACTAATATTGAGGGCGTTAAAAATTTAGGAATTGATCCTGATGAAATGATTGAAATTGGAGTGCAATGTAGTTTAGAGCAATTACTAGAGCATGGGTTTTTTCATGCTGACCCACATCCTGGAAATTTATTAGCTTTGGAAGATGGAAGATTATGTTATTTAGATTTCGGGATGATGAGTGAAGTTACTAGAAGCTCCAGATCTGGTTTAATTCAAGCAGTAGTTCATCTTGTAAATAAAAATTTTGATAAATTATCCCAAGATTTTGTTAAGTTAGGTTTTCTTTCAAAAGAAGTTAATCTTGAACCTATTGTTCCAGCTTTTCAAGATGTATTTGTAAATGCAGTAGAACTTGGTGTATCAAAAATGGATTTCAAAAGTGTAACTGACGACATGTCAGGGGTTATGTACAAATTTCCCTTTCAGTTACCTCCATATTATGCTCTTATAATTAGATCTCTACTAACTTTAGAAGGAATTGCTTTAAGTGTAGATCCTGATTTTAAAATACTTGGTGCGGCTTATCCTTATTTTGCAAAAAGATTAATGGAAGACCCAGATCCTCAATTAAGAGAAAGTTTAAAAGAAATGCTTTTTGATAACAAACAATTTAAATGGGACAGATTAGAAGATTTACTTTCTAATGCTGCAAAACAAACGAATCTCGATTTAGAAAAGCTTCTTGATGAAGTTATAAATCTCCTATTTTCTCCAAAAGGAGGATTTCTAAGAGATGAGATTATTAATGGTTTAACTAGCCAAATAGATTTGATAGGTTTGAAGTTATTAAAAAGCGTAAATAATTACCTTCCGAAATCCATAAAATTAAATGTTGCTAAAGAAAACAACAATATTAATAATTTAATATTGTCTATTGAACCGTTCAAGAACTTTTTAGAAATCATACAGAAGATACCAGGTTATTCTATTGATATCTTTTTAAAAAGAATTCCAAGACTTATAAATGAGCCATATACAAAAGAAATGAGTTTTAAAATAGCGAAAAAAGTGACAGAAAAAAGTGTAGTCAGACTTGTAAAAATTGCTGCTGGTTCAACAATATAAATGAAATTTTCGAAAAGTTTAATTCCTAGAATTTTTTTAATACTATTTATTAATCAAATTTTTTTCAATGCTCCTAAGGCTCAATCTGCAGAAAAAATCAAAATTATATACAGTATTTTTTCGAGAACAGTAACTGTCGATTCTTTAAAAACTTTTGCTGAAACAGGTAATTCATCACAATCATTAAGAAAAATTTTAAATGCAACTGGTTCTTCAGATGAAAAGATTCAATCAATATTGAATAACAAATTTGAAATACCTATAACTATTGCAAGTAAACTAGTATATTCCGAAATAGGTAATGTCTTTTTAAATAGGCTTTCATCTATACTTCACACCCCTAACACAAATGATGAAAGAACAGGTATGTTAGCCCTAAGATCTAGTGTTATACAAGGTTTATATTCTGGTAATGGGAAAATAAATCTTATAAGTTTTTTTGAAAGTTATCCAACTAAAACAGTTATTTTAAACGTAAACGCTTTGAGTAAAGTTATGAATAAAGTACAATCAATATCAGAATTATTAGATTTCTTTACTAGCAAGCCCTTAGAAAAAATCAAAAACAATTAAATAACTATGTCAATATTAGATAAGATTAAATACAAATTTTCTTTTAATTACAGGAAAAAAAGATGGCCTGGATTAATAAATGCATATAAACAGTATCTACCAGTATCCTCTAAGACTCCCATCATCTCCTTAAATGAGGGTAATACTCCTCTCATTTTCAGCAAATCAATTAGTGATTTAATTGGAAACGATACTAAAGTTTATTTAAAATATGATGGTCTTAATCCTACAGGTTCTTTCAAAGACAGAGGAATGACTATGGCTATAAGTAAAGCAAAGGAGGAAGGACGTGAAGCGGTAATATGCGCTAGTACAGGAAATACTTCTGCAGCTGCAGCTGCTTATGCTTCGAGAGGTGGTTTAAAATCATATGTATTAATTCCAAATGGATATGTAGCTCAAGGAAAACTTGCTCAAGCCTTAATGTATGGAGCAGAAATCATATCCATACAAGGTAATTTTGATAAGGCTTTAGAAATTGTGAGGAAATTGTCTTCCACATATCCGATTAATCTTGTAAATTCTGTTAATCCTTACCGAATACAAGGTCAAAAGACTGCAGCATTTGAAATAGTAGATGACTTAGGTGTTGCTCCTGATTGGCTTTGTATACCAATGGGAAATGCGGGTAATATAACCGCTTATTGGTTAGGTTTTAAAGAATATGCAAAAATTAAGAAAAATTTAAAATTGCCACTAATGTTTGGATTTCAGTCTGAGGGATCTGCACCTTTAGTAAAAAATATTATAGTTCAAGATCCTGAAACGATTGCAACAGCTATTCGAATTGGAAATCCTGTAAATAGAGATAAAGCAAAAATTGTTAAAAAAGAAAGTAAAGGAGATTTTCAATCTGTAACTGACGAAGAAATTATTGTGGCTTATAAAATCCTTGCAAAAGAGGGTATTTTCTGTGAACCAGCAAGTGCAGCTTCAGTAGCTGGACTTATTAAAAATAAAAACAGAATAAAAAAAGAATCAACAATAGTTTGTGTATTAACAGGAAATGGATTAAAAGATCCGGATTGTGCGATTAAAAATAATGATGCTATATTTCGGAAAAATATTGAACCTTCATTAAAAAACATAACAAAAATTTTGGGATACTAACTAAACCGAAAATAAAAGTGACTGTGGAAATAATTTAAAACACTTAAAAAACTGTTGAATAACAGTCGAAACAAAAAACAAGAATGTTGATAAAAATGAATTGTAATAATTTTTTTTCTTAAATATCAACATCTAAAATTATTTTTCCACCATTTATTTTTGTTAATCATCAAGTACAACAATAATTTGGAATATTTTCCACATTTTCCACAGACACTACTACTACTATATAAATTCATAATTAGAAAGTTTTCTATTAGAAAGATTGAAGATTTAAAAGATAATATTTAATTGCAATAATAAAGAAAATGGCTCTAATATGTAAATAAAGTTATGAATTCAGATGGAGATTGTTTGTAATCAAAATGAATTTAATTATGCTATTCAATTAGTTAGTAAAGCAGTTGCTTCAAGACCTACGCATCCAATCCTTGCAAATTTACTTCTAACAGCTGATCAAGGTACTAATAAAATTAGTTTAACTGGATTTGATTTGAATTTAGGAATACAAACTTCATTTGATGCGACAGTAAACAAAAGTGGAGCAATTACTGTACCATCCAAACTTTTATCTGAAATAGTTAATAAATTACCAAGTGAAACCCCTATTTCTCTTCGTGTCGATGAGAGTTCTGATAATATTTTAATCAAAAGTGATAGGGGTTCTTTTAATATTAAAGGTATTCCCTCAGACGATTACCCAAGCTTACCTTTTGTAGAGAGTGGTACATCTTTGAATATCGATCCAAGTTCCTTTTTAAAAGCTTTAAAATTAACTATATTCGCTAGTAGTAGTGATGATTCAAAGCAATTACTCACAGGAGTGAATTTTACATTTAATTTAAAATATTTGGAGTCAGCTGCAACAGATGGGCATAGATTGGCTGTTGTCTTGGTTAATAATAAAGAAAATTTTGATGTTAAAGATGATTTGATTTCTAATGAAGAAAACTTATCAGTTACTATACCAACAAGATCTTTAAGAGAAATTGAAAAGCTTGTTAGTCTTAGAAGTTCTGAAAATTCAATTAAACTTTTTTATGATAAAGGTCAAGTAGTATTTATTTCTTCTAATCAAATAATTACTACCAGAACCCTCGAAGGTTCTTATCCAAATTATTCTCAATTAATACCTGATAATTTTACGAAACTTTTTACATTTAATACAAAAAAAATAATCGAATCACTTGAAAGAATAGCAGTCTTAGCCGATCAACAAAGTAGTGTTGTGAAGATCAAATTAAATGAAAAGGATTTGGCCTTGGTCAGTGCGGATGCTCAAGATATAGGAAACGCTAGTGAATTAGTTCCTGTATCTTTTGATTTCGATCAATTTGATATAGCTTTTAATGTAAGGTATTTATTAGAAGGTTTAAAAGTTATATCAAGTGAAAATGTAATTTTTAAATGTAATCTTCCCACTACTCCAGCTGTTTTAGTTCCAGATGATAATATTAATTCTTTTACTTATCTAGTCATGCCTGTTCAAGTCCGTTCTTAAGTTGAAATTACCAAAAGAATTTTTACTAAGTGAATTATTAAGACATAACGTAAAAGGTAATGTTACTTTAAATTATGGAAATGGTGAAAATGTTTGGATGCATCCACCTGTTCATAGAATTTTAGGTTGGTATTCTCGTCCCTCGAACTTGGATCTAAAAAGAAATGTATGGAAATTAAATCAAATTAGTCAAATAATAGATAATGATATTTTTGTAAAAGGTGATCCTGCAATTTCAGACCTAGCTACATTAAATAGATTTCCTAACTTAATAGAAGCTAGTTTAATTAATTCAGAAGGTTCAAAGATAGGAGTTATAGCAGATTTTTTATTCGAAATGAAAACTGGCAATATAAAGTTTTATTTAATTTCTCGCTCTAACCCAAGGATTCCAGGCTCAAGTAGATGGAAATTAAATATAGACAATATTGTTGATCAACAACCCGGTTTAGTTTTTTGTTCTTGCGTTTCTTTAGATGATCTTCCTTTAATAAAATCAAGTATCAAGTATGAATTTTTTAAAAAAGGAAAGAAAATAATCGATCGTTTTGATGATATGAAAAATACTGCAACAAATAGATTAGAAGATTGGCTTGAAGAAGATGAAGATATAAACCAAAAATTAGAATTTGATCGGAATATTTTTTATAATGAGGAAGAAAAAGTAAGATCTTTCAGGAATAAAAGAGAAGATGACCCTTGGATTTGACTAATGATAGATTCTTTAAATAACGATACCTATGATATCAATGAATCACTTAAAGTTGAAAACTTAACTTGTGACGATTACGAAGAGATATGTAAGAGATTAGGAAGAAAACCTAATAGAACAGAATTGGGAATGTTTGGAGTAATGTGGTCTGAGCATTGTTGTTATAGAAATTCAAAACCCTTATTGGCTAATTTCCCTACTACTGGCAAAAATGTATTAGTTGGTCCAGGAGAGAACGCAGGTGTTATTGACGTAGGAAATGATCAGAAACTTGTTTTCAAAATTGAAAGTCACAATCATCCTTCAGCAATTGAACCTTTCCAAGGAGCTGCAACAGGTGTAGGTGGCATATTAAGAGACATTTTTACTATGGGTGCAAGACCTATTGCAGTTTTAAATTCTTTAAGATTTGGTAATCTTGATAAATTATCTAATATTTCTTTACTTCGAGGAGTAGTTGCGGGGATATCACATTACGGTAATTGTGTTGGTGTTCCTACTGTTGGCGGAGAAATAGATTTTGATGATAGTTATTCTGGAAATCCTTTAGTTAATGTTATGGCTTTAGGTTTATTAGAAACTGATGAAATTGTTTGTTCAGGAGCCAAAGAAGTAGGTTCCCCTGTTTTATATGTAGGAAATACCACAGGAAAGGATGGAGTTGGAGGCGCAAGTTTTGCTAGTTCGGAATTAACTATTAATTCTTTGGATAATAGACCGGCAGTACAAGTTGGTGATCCATTTATTGAAAAAAGTCTTATTGAAGCTTGTCTAGATGCTTTTAAAACAGGTGATGTACTTGCTGCCCAAGATATGGGAGCTGCGGGATTAACATGTAGTAGTGCTGAAATGGCTGCAAATGGGAGTTTAGGTATTTCAATTAACTTAGATCTAGTTCCTGCAAGAGAAAATAATATGACTGCTTACCAATATTTGTTATCTGAATCTCAAGAGAGAATGTTAATGGTTGTTAAAGAAGATAAGTTAGATACTCTCATTAATCAATTTAAAAAGTGGGGACTCTTCGCAAATGTTATTGGTGAAGTAATATCTAAAAGAGAAGTTATTATCTCTCAAAATAATCAAATAGTTGCTCAAATTCCTACTTCTGCTTTATCTGATGAAACACCAATTAATATTCATAATATTATTAAGGAGCCTCCTAATTATTTATTAAAGAAATGGGATTGGTCAGAAGATAAATTGCCAGTTATCACCGAAAATAAAATTTACTCTTTAAAAGACCAAAAAATTTATTCTCTTTCAGAAATTATTTTAAAACTTTTATCTAATCCTTCAATTGCTTCTAAAAGTTGGGTGTATCGACAATATGATTATCAAGTACAATCAAATACTGTGTTTAAGCCTGGAGAGGCAGATGCAGCTTTAATAAGACTTAGAAGCCAGGATGAAAAAAATAAAAATTATGAATTTTCTGGTGTTGCTGCTTCTGTAGATTGTAATAGTAGATGGGTTTTATTAGATCCATACAGAGGAAGCATTGCAGCAGTTGCAGAATCTGCAAGAAATGTAAGTTGTGTTGGTGCTGAACCAATAGCAATAACAAATAATTTAAACTTTTCATCACCTGAAACTGAAATAGGATATTGGCAACTTTCATCAGCATGCGATGGGATTTCGGAGGCTTGTATTGCTTTAGAGACTCCTGTTACAGGAGGAAACGTTTCTTTATATAACGAATCAAAAAATAACAATAATCAAGTAACTCCTATAAATCCTACTCCTGTTATTGGCATGGTAGGAACTATTAAAAATGTAAATAAAGCTATAAGTTCAGAATGGAAGAATTTAAATGATCAAATTTGGATAATTGGTTCAAATGCTTCTGAATCATCAATAGCTGCAAGTTCTTATTTAGAGTATTTTCATGATTTAGTAACAGGAAGACCTCCTGAAATTGATCTGCAAGACGAAAAATACTGTCAGAGTTTTTTAAGGGATTCAATTTCAAAAAAATTTATTGCTTCGTCTCATGATGTTAGTGATGGAGGTTTAGCCGTCGCTCTATCAGAATGTTGTATTTTGTCTTCTAAGGGAGCTTATATTCAATTAGAAGAAAAAAATGCTCGTTTAGATAATTTATTGTTTAGCGAGGGAGGGTCAAGAATAGTATTTTCACTCAATAAAAAAGAAGAACAAAACTTTTTGAATTTTCTTGAAACTAAGAGCAAAGATTTTGGACGAAACGTATACGTTAAAAAAATTGGATTTGTTTCTGAACAAAATCTTGAAATAACTTTTAAAGGCCAAACACTATGCAATTTAAGGGTTGATGAATTAACCGAAAAATTTAATAATAGTATTTCTAATAATTTCGAATAATGTATAAATATATTGAATTATCTACAAATTTCGGAAATTAATTATGTGCGGAATTGTTGGAATCGTTTCCTGTGATGATGTAAATCAACAAATTTATGACAGTCTTTTATTACTTCAGCATAGAGGTCAGGATTCTACTGGGATAGCTACAATGGAAAATACTGTTTTTTCATATACACAAAGCTAAGGGACAAGTAAATACAGCTTATAGAACAAGAGATATGAGGAATTTAATAGGAAAAATTGGTTTAGGTCATGTTAGGTACGCAACTAAAGGTTCAGCAGAAAGTGTTGAAGAAGCTCAACCTTTTTATGTCAATGCTCCTTATGGAATAGTTTTGATTCATAATGGAAATCTTACTAATACAAGAGACCTAGAGAAACAATTATTTAATGTAGATAAACGTCATACAAATTCTTCAAGTGATACTGAAATGTTGTTAAATATATTCGCAACTGAATTACAAGATCAGATCCATAATCAAGATCTACAGCCAGAAATTATTTTTAATGCAGTTAAAAACTTACATAAAAGAATTCAAGGTTCATATGCTTCAATTGCCCTAATTTCAGGTCATGGTTTATTAGCTTTTAGAGATCCTTTCGGTATAAGACCTTTAGTACTTGGAAAAAGAATTTCTCTTATTACTCAAAAGGAAGAATGGATGGTAGCTAGTGAGTCTCTAGTATTAGAAAATAATGATTATCAAGTGGTTAGAGATGTTGAGCCTGGAGAGGCAATTTTTATAACCCATAATGGTGAATTCTTTTCAAAGCAATGCTCAGAAAACCCAAAATTATTTCCTTGTGCTTTTGAATATGTATATTTAGCTAGACCTGATTCTGTCATGAACGGAATTTCAGTTTATCAAGCACGTTTGAAAATGGGTGATTACTTAGCTGAAACAATTAAGCAAACAATAAAGCCTGGTGATGTCGATGTGGTAATGCCTATTCCTGATTCTTCACGTCCTGCGGCAATGCAAGTTGCTAGGCAGTTGGGTATAGAGTATAGAGAAGGATTTTTTAAAAATAGATATGTTGGAAGAACTTTTATAATGCCTGGACATCAAAAACGTAAACAATCTGTAAGGCAAAAGTTGAATGCAATGAGCACAGAATTTAAAAATAAAAATGTACTAATAGTCGATGACTCTATAGTTAGAGGAACCACATCAAAACAAATAGTGCAAATGGCAAAAGATGCTGGCGCAAATAAAGTCTTTTTTACTTCAGCAGCACCTCCAGTTAGATATCCTCATGTTTATGGCATTAATATGCCTAATAGGGATGAATTAATTGCTCATGATAGAACAATAATTGAAATAGCAGAAAAGCTTGAGATAGATCATCTCGTATATCAAAGTGTTGATAACTTGAGAAAATCTATAATTAATGATTCTCCCATTCATGAATTAGAAATGAGTTGTTTTACTGGTTCTTATGTTACTGGGACAGTAAATCAAGAATATTTAAAATGGGTTGAAAATGAATATAATTCTTAATTGATATAATTTTCTAGTCGATAACAATTTTCAAGATATTCATCTTTTTCAAGATTCAAAAAATCTATTTTCAGAATATTTTTGCTCGAATTATAATCGAATTCGTTTAAGTTTAATCTTGCAGATTTATTTTTATTTGTCTCAATATCGATATAGTCATTGTTAGAAAAAACTTTTATAAAATGGTCATCATTAAGCTGAATTTTCTCATTTACATAACCTAATTTAGAATTATAAGAATTATAAATCTCATCAATTTTCAGTTTAAAAAACTTACCTCTTTTAGAAACTAAATAAAGGATCTCTTTATCATTACTTTTACAGCAAGAAACTATTTGTTCTGTAGGTAAAAGATTAACCAATAATATTCCCAGTGATTGTTTTGTACTTGGGTTTAAGTATTTATTAGATAAATCAAATTTAAAAAGCCTACCAATAGAAGTTAATATTACTAATTGTTTTTCTTTGCTGAAAATAAATGAATCAATAATATTTGTAGACTCTTTTAATTTGGTTATTGAAAATATCCTATTACTTTTTTTCATATCTTCATCAAATAAAACCTTTTTAAACCTACCATCAGAACTCAAAATGCATAAATAATTTTTTAAGTCGCTATCAAGATGATGAAAATTTATTATTTCTATTGGATCTATATTTCCTAAAACTTTTTTATCCAATTTATAGTCAGAATTAATGTTTGATTTCCAATTGATTTTAAGAATTTTTCCTGAAGATGTAATTCCAATAATTTTCAAACTTTTGTAAATTTTACAAATAAACTTTTGAACATTTTTATTATCTATAAATCTATTTTCATTATCTAATAATTTTTTATAATTACTATAAATTATCTTTTTAAAATAAAATCTATTATCTATTGATATTTTTGTTCCTTTGTTTATCAGGCCTTCTAATATTTGATTATTTATAGTATCTATTTCTTCTTCTTGATTAATATCCTTCAAAATTTTTGTTTTTCTTTTTACATTAAATTTCTTTTTTAGATGCTTTAGTTCTTCAATTAAAGTTTCAAGCAATAAGCTTCTGTTATTTAACAGATTACTAAGATATTTTTTCTTCTCAAGTAATTTTTTCATATCTATTTCTATTTGGTTCCTTTCTAATGTTGTTAATTTTTTTAGAGGCATACTCAACACCGCATCTGCTTGTTTTTCACTTAATTTAAGTTTGAGTATTAATATTGATTTAGCTTCAGTTGCATTTTCTGAGTTTTGAATCACGTCAATAATATTTTTTATATTTTTAGTTGCTATTGAAAACCCCTCTAATATTGCAAATTTTTCAGATGCAATTTTTAAATAATAATTCGTTCTTTTTCTTATGATTTCTTCTCTAAATTCTAGAAAGTAATTTAGATACTTTCTTAAAGTAAGTTGAACAGGTTTACCTTTAACTAATGCTAAAAATATTGCACCAAAATTAGATTGTAATGCTGTTTTTTTGAATAAATTTGATATTACAATTTCAGAATTTGAATCTTTTTTTAATTCAATAACTATCCTCATCCCTTCTCTATCACTTTCATCTCTTATATCAGATATACCATCAATTTTTCCTAGATTTACTAATTCTGCAAGCTTTTCAATCCATCCTGCTTTACTTATTTGATACGGTAGTTCCGAAATTATAAGCGCATTTCTTTTATGCTTTCCTTTCCCTAAATTAATTTCTTCATTTTTAATTACTCCCCTTACTGTTATAGATCCTCTTCCCCTTTGGTAGACTTCATTCATAGCATCATTGCAAATTAATTCTCCTCCTGTTGGAAAATCAGGTCCTAATATAATTTTCGACAACCTTAAGTCGCTTATTTCTTTATTGTTTATTAGAGCAATTAAACCATCAACTATTTCACCAAGATTGTGCGGGGGGATATTGGTTGCCATGCCAACAGCGATTCCTGAAGAGCCATTTAATAATAAAAAGGGTAATTGTGCCGGTAATATGTTTGGTTCTTGTTGTGAACCGTCAAAATTATTTGAGTAACTTACTGTTTCAGATCCAATCTCTTGAAGGAAACATTCGTGAGCTATTGGTGCTAAACGTGTTTCGGTATATCTCATTGCAGCTGGCGGGTCATTATCAACAGATCCAAAATTTCCATGACCATCAAGAGTTGGATATTTTGTAGAAAAATCTTGAACTAATCTAACCAGTGCTTCGTATACTGCTTGATCTCCATGAGGATGGTATTTTCCTAGTACATCGCCAACAACTCTGGCACACTTTCTGAATGGTCTATCTGGAGTAAGTCCTAATTCGTGCATTGCGAAAAGAATTCTTCTCTGGACTGGTTTCAGGCCATCTCTCGCATCAGGTAAAGCACGTCCTATTATCACGCTCATTGCGTATTCCAAATAGGAACGTTGCATTTCTTCTTGTAACGATATGGAAGTGAATTTTTCCTTAGTCATTTAATAGGAAATTTACAGTAAGCTTTCATAAACTAAATTAAGATTAATAGGTAAATAAATATTTACCAGTATTAATATGGGGGAAATTTATTTAATTTTGGTTTTTGCAACTAATATTTCTTTTTCAATTTGTGGATTCTCAAAAAGTTCTTCAGTAGAAATTTGTAGTTTTTCACCCCAAAGTTGTTCTTTTCTATAAGTAAAGTCAACATAATTTGGGTCTTTTTTTAAAGCTTTTTTTGTTAAAAATATTGCTTTATTAATATCCTTATTTTTTAAACACGAAGCAAGTGCTAATAGTGGTTCTGCATTTTCCTCAAGTTTAATAGCCTTTTTAAAAGAGATAATAGAAAGATTAATTTTATTAAGTTCAAAATATGCTAAGCCTTGGTTGTTAATTGCTTGCCAAAAATCTTTTTTAATTTTTATTGCTCTATCAAATTCTTCTATAGCTTTCTCATAATTTTTTTCCATTAAATATATATTTCCTAATTGAAAAATTGCTTTAAAGTTTTTGGGGAGGATTTTAATTCCTGAAAGTAAAGAAATTTTTGCTTTTTTAATTTTTGATTGTTTTAAATATATAGTACTTTTTGCAAAATATATTTCACCCATTTTGGGGTTTATTTTCTGAGCATTATTTAGAGAAATCAATGCATCATCATATAATTTGTTGGCAATTTGTGTTTCAGCTAAAACAGACCATAAGATTTCATTTTTATTATTCATTTTTACAGCTAATTTTGCTAAATTGAGACTATCTTTAATTTGTCCAAAATATAGAAGTTGATAAGCTTCTTTTCCAATTGATAAGCCTTGTTTTTGTAAGCTTTTTGTTTCTGGGAAGTAATAATAAGGTATTAAAGCTTTTAAACTTTCAGCGATAAAAACATGGCTACCAATTATTGAAAAAAATAATATTTTTAAAAGAGACTTTTTCATATTTTTATGTATTCTTTAGCATTGCTTTTATATTTCTTTTCCACATCCATGGTTTTATTCTTTTTAATGTAGACCCTTGAAGATTTTTTTTCCATTTTTTTTCGTCCCAATTTAATGATTCAATATTTAGATTTTTAACCCATGACTTTGGATAAGCTTCAATGTTTTTATTGAAAGGTACTGCTTTATTCCAAGGACATACATCTTGGCAAATATCACAACCAGCAATCCATCCATTCAAATGTTTTTCAACATGTTTTGGAAAAGTTTCATTTCTATTTTCTATAGTATGGTAAGCAATACAAAGTTCAGAATTGATAACAAAAGGTTCTGTTATTGCATTTGTTGGACATTTTTCAATACATTTGTCACATATCCCACAGAGAGATTGGGATAAATTGTCAGGTGCAAAATCTTCTGAAAGAATCAAAAAACCTAAGGTTAGCCATGAACCAAAGTCTTTATTAATAAGATTACCATTTTTGCCTATCCACCCAAGGCCTGCTTCTTCTGCCCATGCTTTTTCCAGAAGAGGAGATGTGTCAACGCAAATTTTCCACTTGCAATTTGGAACTTCAGTATTAATCCATTTACCTATTTTTTTCAACTTCTTATTAATAAGTTTATGATAGTCTTCCCCTTGGCCGAATTTTCCAATTTTGAATTGTTCTCTTTCTTTGTGTTCTTCACTTAAATAATTAAAACCTACAGTTAAAACACTTTTCGCATCATTTAAGAGAGATTCTATATTTTTTCTTCTTTCGGCTTCCATCCATTTCATTTCAGAATGATAATTATTTGCTAACCATCTTTCTAATGCTTGAGTTCTTAATTTGAGTCGAGAACTTCCTGGTATTGATGCTATTCTGGATACGGCAAAACCTTCAATTATTGCTCTTTTTTTTAGCTTATCACTGAATTCTTTTTTATTTTGAATCATATCTCTCATATTTATATTATGAATTAGATTCGAATAAATGGTGTTTTTAGACTAATAAACTAATAAATAATTTAAATTTATTAAAAATAAATATATCCCTATCAAGGAAAACTAGCTAAATTGTTAGTAAAATGAATAAAATTAGGAACTGTAATTTTGGTTGAATCTACTCAAAGTCAAGATTCGAACCTAGGAACTAGGCTCCAACAAGATTTAAAAAATGATCTGATAGCAGGGTTGTTAGTTGTTATTCCATTGGCAACTACTATTTGGCTTTCTTCTATTGTTAGTAAATTTGTTCTTACATTAGTTACTTCAGTCCCTAAGCAATTAAATCCATTTATTACATTAAATCCTTTATTACAAGATTTAATTAATTTAACCTTAGGCTTAACAGTACCTTTATTGGCAATTTTGCTTATTGGTTTGATGGCGAGAAATTTTGTTGGAAGGTGGTTGTTAGAATTTGGAGAAGGTACTTTATCAAAGATTCCAGTCGCAGGGGCAGTTTATAAAACTCTAAAACAATTACTTGAAACTTTTTTAAGTAATAAATCTAATAGATTTAGAAGAGTTGTTTTAGTAGAGTATCCACGAGAGGGTTTATTTAGTGTTGGGTTTGTAACCGGGGATGTTGGCCCATCACTTCAATCAGAATTAGATGAGAAATTATTAAGTGTTTTTATACCTACTGCCCCTAACCCAACGACAGGTTGGTATACATTAGTTCCTGAATCGTCTGTTAAAGATCTTGCTATTTCAGTAGAAGATGCATTTAGAACAATTATTTCTGTTGGTATAGTTAATCCTGATGAAAAAGATAGTTCTTCAAATCCTACTTTTTCGAAATTATTTTCCCAACTAAGAGCTTCTACAAATACTTCATCTACGTAATTGATGTATAACAGATCGCTATCACGTGAATTGTCTTTACTTTCATTAGGTCTTATCAAAGATACGGGAGATTTAGAATTAAATAAAATTCAAATTGATGAAATTTTTGAATCCGCTTTAGATTCTTTAATAAATCACTGTAGAGATGAGTTAGATAATTGTGAAGCGGATTTAGAAAATGTATCGCAACATATTTTAGATAGTGAATTAAAGGAAGGTAGTAATTCTTCTTTTGCAAATGTTCGAGATGAACTTAAAAAAGCTTTTTATAAAATGGAATCAGTAATGAACTCACTTTCAGTTACTTTAGATTTTCCAAAATTGATTGTATCAAGTAATCAAAATGACATTAGAGATGATGTAAATCATAGAATTTTAAGTATAGTTAACAACTTAAAATCTATAGATTTTGAAATTGACCAAGTAATGGATGGATGGAGATTAAAAAGATTGCCTAGGGTTGATCGTGACATTTTACGCTTAGCTTATGTTGATATTAATTTTTTAGATACTCCTGTTGCAGTTGCATGTGATGAGGCTGTAAATTTAGCAAATAAATATTGTGACACACAAGGTAGAAAAATGATAAATGGGGTTTTAAGGAGATTGCAAACAGTTAAGGTGAAGTAATTATTTGATATAAATAAATAATTTTTTATAATTTAAATAAATACGATTTAAAAATATTTATGACTAATAATGAATCTGATAATTCTCGTGAGTGGGCTT
>QCUR01000001.1:0-422116 GCA_003208875.1 Prochlorococcus sp. AG-679-M23 | reverse complement strand
GATTCAGGTCCAAACCTATGTGCCCATACATTAATTATATTTTCTAACATCAAATGATTATTATCAAAAGATGCTTTGTGGTAAGTATCTTTTAGATGATCTTTTAAAAACATAAATTTATTAATTTAATTTTCTATTTAACAGTGGTCTAATAATAATTAAAGAAAAAACTGTTAAAGAAAATAAAATTGAGATACAACTCTTACAAGTTAAGTCACCATATGGTGCGTGTAAAGCCACCACGTCTAAATTCATAGTTTGAGTATAAGCAATCCTGATAGGTTCAATCGCAAAAGTTAATGGATTTAAGGAGGCTAACCACCCTAGCCAATTTGGCATAAAAGAAATGGGTGCTAACGCAGTACTTGCAAAAAGAAGAGGCAAATTTATAACAAATATAAGAGCAATTAATTCAATATGACCAGGCAAAACAAAAGCCAAACAGAGGCTTATTGATGTCACAAAGAGTACTAATAGTATTAATGTTGTAAAAACAATTCCTAACCCATAAAAGTCAGGCCATCCATAACCCAAAACAAATGAAACTATCATTATCACAATACTTTGAACAAAACTCAGAATAGTTATGTAAAAGAATGAGGATAAAACAATAGACAATCTACTCGCTAGAGGTGCGACAAGTAACCTATTTAAAAAGCCAAACTCTCTATCAAACATTAAAGGCAAGCCTGAATTCAACGCTCCACTAAAAGCAGTAAAAACAATTAGTCCTGCTCCCAAAAAATTTCCATAAGAATCAACTCCTGGTAGAAAACCTTCAGGAGCTTTTGAGAAAAGAGCTCCAAATAAAAAGAGCCAAATTATAGGTTGCAATATGCCCGCTAATAGAGTAGAGGGTCTTCTTTTTAGTTGGATAAATAATCTTTTGGTTAAAGCAACAGTTTCTTGATATAAAAAAAATAAATTATATTGTTTTAATTCCATTATTTAAGAACTTTTAATCATCATTATAATTAATTATCAAAAAATTTATTATTTTTATCTCATTGATTGCTTCGATTCTTTTTTTAGATCTCTTTTACCAGTCATGGAAATTTCAGCATCTAATAATGTTTTGCCCGTCGCCTGTAGATATACATCATCCAAGCTAGGTTGACTTTGCGCGAGAGAAAAAATTTCAAACTTTGAAAAAGCTAATTCTACTTTTAGTTTTGTGAGCAAATCCTTTTCCTTATCTACTACAAAATTAATTGAATAACCTTGCGCCTTATTTATTATAATCTGACTGATTCCATTGATTGAGGATAAAATTTCACTTATTTTTTTAGACTCTTCATGATTACTAAATTCTCTTACTTTTAAGGTTATTCTATCTCCTCCTAATTTATTTTTAAGTTGAGCAGGTGTTCCTTGAGCTATAACTTTCCCATCATCAATTATTACCAAACTATCGGCTAATTTATCTATTTCATCAAGATAATGACTACTCAAAATAATTGTCATGCCATCATTCTTCAAATCTTTCAAAAGTTGCCAAATTATATTTCTACTTTCAATATCCAAACCTACCGTTGGTTCATCTAATATTAAAACTTTGGGCAAATGTAAAAGGCCTGCAGCCAAATCTATTCTTCTTTTCATTCCTCCTGAATATGTTCCACATTTTCTATCAATCCAATCATTCATCTCTAATTGATTTATTAATAATTTTATTCTTTCGTATTTTTCCTTTTTATTCATATGATATAAATCCGACTGAAAATCTAATAACTCACGCCCTGTAAGGATTTTATCGAGAGCAATATCTTGAGCCACATAACCAATTAATTCTCTAATTTTTCTTGGATTTTTAATTAAATTGATATTATTTACAAAAACCTCACCACCATCTGGTTCTACTAAAGTAGCTAGTATTTTTATGAGAGTAGACTTACCCGCACCATTTGGACCTAAGATTCCAAATAATGTACCAGCATTAATTTCCATTGATAAATCTTTTAATGCCTTAATATCAGAATAGGATTTTGAAAGATCCGTAATTTGTATATAATTCATCAAACTAGAATTTATCCTCTAATACTTTACATCAATCTAATAATTAAAGTATGACTTTAATGATAAGAACATTTGCATAGACTGATGTTCGAAATCCACTGAAAGTTGAGTTCTTGAAATCAATAGCAAAAGACAAATACCAAACATATAAAGTATTGACCATCTGAATAATCCTTTAGCTTTTTCTAAATCGTCTGGTGAACTTTTCAATCTATTTATTAATTGTAAAAGTCTTCCATTAAAAGGTAAAAGCATTATCAAATAAAGAAGGCCTCCCTCAGGTAAAGCAAAAACACCAAGAATACTCATAAAAACAGTTGCCCATCCGTAGCGAGAAATAGCTTTGACGGTAAAAGCCGAACCCTTAACGGAAGGGAGCATAGGTATACCTACAGACGCATAATCATCTTTTAATAAAATTGCAAGAGCCCAAAAATGAGCTGGGGTCCAAAGCATTACCAAACTAAATAACCACCAACCACTAAGTCCTATATGACCGGTGGCTGCCGAAGCTCCTACTAAAGGAGGTATGGCTCCTGCAACACCACCAAAAACAATATTTTGAGTTGTTCTTGGTTTAAGAATTATCGTATATAAAATCACATAACTACATAATCCCAACAATGTTAAACCAGCAGCTAAATAATTTACCCCACTTATCAAAAGCATTGCAGCTGCCAATGTACAAGATACTGCACCTAAAAAAACAGTATTAAATGACAATTTACCTGAGGGTAAAGCTCTATTACTTGTCCTTTTCATCCTCTTATCTAGGTCCATTTCCCACAAACAATTAAGCGCTCCAGCTGCCGCGGCTGCCAAGGCACCTCCCCCTAAAGTACATATAAGCTTAGGAGAGGATAAAGGCCATTCTTCCGTTAATGCCATACCTCCTAAAGTTGTAGCTAGTAATAATGGAATCAACCTAGGCTTGGCAACTTCAAGCCACGCAGGTAGTTTTACTTTTTTTCTTGAAGGTACAACTTGTTCACGAATTGAAGTCTGGAAATTTAAGTTTTCTAAATTACTTTTCATGAGTTTAAACCTACTATTACTGAATTAAATGGTTGATTGATTTTTTTATTTAGGTAAGGATTTCTAAAAATCAATGATGTTAGGGTCGCAATTAACAAAGAAGCATTAAGTTGATGACCAATAACAAAAAGAGGTTCACTTAAATTAGTTCTAAGGCTTAATACTCCTAGAACAACCTGGGAAATCAAAAGCAAAAAAAGTGAGCAAAGGTATCTCCAATTATTCTGGAACAAATCTTGTTTATATATTGAGATAGCCAAAATAAATAAAATAGAAATAGAAATTGGGATAGCAAATAATTTATGAGTATCTAAAATTAAACATTGTTTATTAAAAGATAAGCAGAGATGTGCAGACCAAGTTGATGAAAGCCTTACTCCAATAAAAGATTGAACTAAAGTGAGTATTAGAGGGAAAAATAATAATATCTTCCACCAAGTCAATGATTTATTAGCCCCATTATTTTCTAGATTTTGATTGATGGTTATTGTTGTTATTAGGAGTAAAAAAGCTGTCAAAAGATGAGCAGTAACTGAGTAGGAATTAAGTAAATTAATTACTGTCAATGCTCCAATAGAGCCTTGAACAATTACTAAGAAGACTAATAATGAATAAGTTTTTGGTAACCAATTTGGAAGATCTTTTCTCCAAACTATTGAAAGTATGAATTCAGAAAGAATTAACAGCCCTACTAGGAAAGCATCCAAACGATGAAACCATTCTAGAAAAACTCTTAAATTCATATGATTAAGGGGAAGAAAAGTCCCATAACATAAGGGCCAATCAGGACAAGCAAGACCGGCCTCCATCACCCTAGTAGCTCCTCCAATAACTATTAAAGCTATTAAGGCCAAAACGCAATGGATTCCCAATTTCAGAAAAACTGACTTGTATTTTGATTGATATATTTCGTTTTTGAACAAATTATTCAAAGTTCTTTTTCTGCATATTAATTTAGATTCAAATATCAAACATTAATTAAAAGTAAATGTTTAATTTTTAAAATTTATTTGTTTTTTTAATCTTTTTTTCCTGACATAAACCTATAAAAAGTTGTTAATAATACTTCTTTTTTTTTAAAAATCTTAAGAAGTTGTAAATTTCAATAATTTTCCATTAACAAACAATGCAAAATTAAAAAAATTGAATATGTTGAAAATATAAATAACATTTTTTACATCAATTGTTAAATAAAAACTTTTATTTAATTCTTATAATTTCCGCTGTATTTGGTATATCTTTTTGGATCGGATTTAATGTTAACTTACTCCCTGCCGAAGCTAGTATAAATGCTCCAATTTATGATGAACTTTTTAAAATTCTTTTTATCATTGGATTAATAATTTTCATAGGAATGACCATAGCCGTTATATATAGTTTATTTAAATTCAGAAAAAGAAAAGATCAATATGGAGATGGGATAGCTTTAGAAGGTAATTTAACCCTAGAGATTGTATGGACAATTATCCCATCTATTATTGTTTTAATAATAGGTTTATATAGCTACAACATTTACGATCGAATGGGAGGTATGAAAGAACTAAATCATAGCCATGAAATGATGACCGCCAACACAGAAAAGATATGGGCTGGAATCAGCCAGGCATCAAATAATGAGGTTGCTAGCAATAATTTATCTGTTGAAGTTTCAGCTATGCAATTTGCCTTTTTATTTAATTATCCGAAAGGGGAATTTATTTCTGGGGAGCTTCATGTTCCAGTTGATCGCAAAGTTTCTATGAAGATGGAATCAAAAGATGTAATTCATGCTTTTTGGGTGCCAGAATTCAGAATAAAACAAGATATTATTCCTGGCCAACCTACGATATTAAATTTCACTCCTACTAAAGTTGGAAAATATCCAATAATATGTGCGGAATTATGTGGCCCTTATCACGGGGGGATGAGAGCTTCAATAATAGTTGAAGAAGAATCTGACTACCAAGATTGGTTTAACAAAAACACAAAAACTGAGGTTAGCTTATGACGATATCAATTGATCCACAGGATAGTAATACCAAAAGTCTTCAACCTAAAGGATGGCTTAGATATTTTAGTTTTAGTCTCGATCATAAAGTAATTGGTATTCAATATCTTGTATGCGGGTTTCTTTTTTATTTAATTGGAGGAACTTTGGCAAGTGCAATAAGAATTGAATTAGCAAGTCCAATGTCAGACTTTATGCCTAGAGATGTATATAACCAAGTTTTAACATTACATGGGACAATAATGATTTTCTTGTGGATTGTTCCTGTAGTAAATGGTGCATTTGGGAACTATTTAATTCCTTTTTACGTTGGAGCTAGAGATATGGCATTCCCAAGATTGAATGCTGTAGCTTTTTGGCTGATACCTCCTTCCGGTTTAATGTTAGTAGCTAGTTATTTTGTTGAGGGGGCTGCACAGGCAGGATGGACGGCTTATCCACCTTTGAGTATAACCACCCCTCAATCAGGACAAATCATTTGGATAATGAGTGTTTTGTTGCTCGGAGGCAGCTCTATCTTTGGAGGGATAAATTTCATTGCAACAATTATCAAATTAAGGCGACCGGGGTTAAAGCTGATGCAATTACCTATGTATTGTTGGGCGATGCTAGGCACAAGTTTATTAGTAGTTTTGTCAACTCCAGTTTTAGCTGGAACATTAATATTACTTAGCTTTGATATTGTTGCTCATACCGGTTTCTTTAACCCTGTTTTAGGCGGAAACGTAGTTGTTTACCAACATTTATTTTGGTTCTATTCTCATCCAGCTGTTTACATAATGGTTCTTCCTGCTTTCGGCCTAGTAAGTGAAATTCTTCCAGTGCATTCAAGAAAGCCACTTTTTGGATATACCACAATGGTTTTTTCAATAATGGGAATAGTTGTGCTTGGTCTAGTTGTTTGGGCTCATCATATGTTTACAAGTGGTACCCCTCCTTGGATGAGATTATTCTTTACTATTGCGACAGCATTTATAGCAGTTCCGACTGGAATTAAATTTTTTAATTGGGTTGCAACCTTATGGGGTGGGAAAATATCTATCAATAGTGCAATGTTATTCTCATGTGGATTTATTATAAATTTTGTATTTGGCGGTATTACAGGAGTTGCTCTTGCTCAGGTACCTTTTGATATTCACGTGCATGATACATATTTCGTTGTTGCTCACTTCCATTACATAGTTTATGGAGGGACTGTTTTTATTATCTTCTCATCTATATATCATTGGTTCCCAAAGGTAACCGGTAAGTTAATGAGCGAAAAACTGGGGATACTACATTTTGCCATAACTTTTATTGGCTTTAATTTATGTTTCGCTCCTCAACATTGGCTTGGTCTTAATGGAATGCCTAGAAGAGTTGCGGAATACGATCCACAATTTCAATTTGTTAATCAGATTAGTAGCCTAGGAGCTCTCTTAATGGCTATAAGTACTATTCCATTCTTAGTAAATATATTCTTAAGTATTAAAAATGGGAAGGATTCTGGGGATAATCCTTGGAATGCTTTAACTCCTGAATGGTTAACATCCTCTCCCCCACCTGTTGAAAATTGGGAAGGCGAAGCACCTCTAGTTGAAGAACCTTATGGTTATGGCAAACCAATTTCTCAAGAAAATTAATCAAAAAACACCATGACAACACTAGACAGTTCAAAAGAAATTAAAAAAAATGATATTGAGGCGGGTGAACATCATGAAGACTTTAGGATGTTTGGATTAATAACTTTTTTAATTGCAGATGGGATGACTTTTGCTGGCTTCTTTGCTGCCTACCTCACATATAAAGCAGTTAATCCTTTACCAGATGGGGCTATTTATGAATTAGAACTTCCCATACCTACATTAAATACAATTTTATTGCTTGTAAGTAGCGCGACTTTTCATAAAGCAGGAAAAGCTCTTATTAAAAATAAAAATTCTGATACTCAAAAATGGTTACTAGTCACTGCTCTACTTGGGATTACTTTTTTAATATGTCAACTATTTGAATATTTTAATTTGCCGTTCGGACTAACGGATAATTTATTTGCAAGTACTTTTTATGCCTTAACTGGCTTTCATGGTTTACATGTAACTTTAGGGACATTAATGATATTAATTATTTCTTGGCAAACAAGACCAAAGAAAGGAAGAATTACTAATCAAAACATGTTCCCATTAGAAGCTGTTGAATTATATTGGCATTTCGTAGATGGAATTTGGGTTATTTTATTTATAATTTTGTATCTCTTGTAATAGAGAATTTATTCTTCAAAAAATCTATTTTTTATTAACTTGTATTGCCACAATTCTCATTATTGGTAAGAATATATAATAAGAAAAAGCTCATATAATGCTTGTAGGAAAAGAACTTCTAGAAAAATCTAAATTACTCAGCAATAAATCTGAGGATGAAATAGCAAGAGGCTGCGGCTATGTAGGTCCTAGTGGAAGAGTCTTAAGAAAAAGTTTTTATAGAGCACTTATTGAAGCTAAGGGGTACAAGTTAAGTAATAGTGGCGCTGGTAGGGCTGGGAACAGATCTTCAAGAGGGAGGCAAGCAGAATTCAAAACAAAAGTTCATGGCAATGGTAACTTATTGATAGGTCATGCCTATACAAAAAAATTAGGATTAGAGCCAGGTCAAGAATATAAAATTGATCTGAAAAAAGATTCTAAAATCATCTCCCTTACTCCATTAAATTAAGAATATTATTTATTCCAGCCATTCTCTTTAAGCCAATTTGAGGAGATTTCTAGCGGAAAGTTTTCTGAATCTATATTCTCATTAAATTTAAGTAGTTTTTCAACGTACTTTATTAATGCATCTCCTTCAAGATTTACACTATCGCCAATTGCTAAATTTTTGAGATTAGTGTTTTCCCATGTATGTGGAATAATTGCAATCGTAAAAATTTCCCCTTCATTTTGAGATTTTGCAATTGTAAGGCTAATGCCGTTTACACATATGCTTCCCTTATCGACGATATATTTGGAAAAGTTTTTATTTTGCCACTTAATTGATAAAAGCCATGATTTTTCAAGTTTTTCTATATTTTCAACTTTTCCCAAACCATCAATATGGCCACTAACTATATGGCCCCCAAGACGATCCGATATACGGAGAGCTGGCTCTAAATTAACTATTTGGTTAATATTAGATTTTTCTCCTAAAGTAGTCTTTTTTAAAGTTTCTTCACTTACATCTACTTTAAATTGATTATTTGAAATCTCTTTTACTGTTAAACAAATTCCATCAACTGCAATACTATCACCTATTTGCATATCAAAAGGCTGATCTAGAATTTCAATAATTAAAAGGGGGTTTCCCTTTTTAAGTTTTCCTATTGCCTGAACTATTCCTGTAAACATAACTTTAAATAAAGATTATTTGAAAAACTATTATTAACTTTGATTTACTTTAAAACATTTTCTACTATAAATAAATTAAAAAGTTATTAAGCAGGTATTAATCATATAAAGATGATAATTGATTCTAAGAAAAGATCATTTGGAAAAGCGTGCGATGTAAGTTTGTTTACTTTAGGCACAATGAGAGCGACAGAGAGTCTTGATAAAATGAATTACCTTATAAAAAGTGCTCATGATGCGGGCATTAATCATTTAGAAACTGCTGCTGCTTACGGTAACGCTGAAAAACTAATCGGGGAGTCATTAAAGGAATTAGAAGCTTCCGAAAATATATTTAGGAAAGAATGGATAATTACTACTAAAGTATTACCTAAAGGAGATTTTAATTATCTAAAAGAGAATTTCGAAAATTCACTCAAAAATTTAAAGTTAAATAAAATAAATAATCTTGCGTTCCATGGAATAAATTTAGAAGAGCATTTAGATTGGGTTCTAAATGGAGAGGGGGGGAAGTTTTTAAAATGGGTAATTAAAAAAGGCTTTGTTGATCAAGTTGGGTTCAGTTCACATGGCAGTTATAAACTCATTGAAAATGCAATTAACTGTGAAGTTTTTAGTTTTTGCAATCTTCATTTACATTTTTTAGATCAATCAAAAATAAGCCTTGCCCAACTAGCTTTAAAAAAGAAAATGGGTGTATTAGCAATATCCCCTGCTGATAAGGGTGGAAGATTATATGCTCCAAACGAATCTTTATTAAGAGCATCAGCACCATACCATCCTCTGGAGCTAGCTTATAGATTTTTACTATCGAAAGGAATTACAACTCTATCTTTAGGCGCTACAAAATTTGAAGATTTTAATATTGCAAAAAAGCTTATAAACTCAAGTCAAAAACTTACATCTTCTGAAATTAGTGCATTAGAAAATATCGAACATTTTGCAAATGAAGAGTTAAAGTCTTCAAAATGTGAGCAATGTAGATCTTGCCTACCATGTCCAAGTGAAATTCCTATTCCTGAAATACTTCGTTTGAGAAATATATCTATTGGGTATGGTCAATTAGAATTTGCTAAAGAAAGATATAATTTAATAGGGAGGGCAGGCCACTGGTGGGAAGAAAAAGATGCCTCTTTTTGCTTAGATTGCAATGAATGTATTCCAAAATGTCCTAGCAAATTAAATATACCAGCTTTATTAAAAGAAACTCACAACTTATTAAGTGAAAAGCCTAAAAAAAGATTATGGGGTTAATGATTGATTCCACAACTTTTCTAGACTTAATTGCTCTTCTTTATTTAGAGGTGAAAAAGACCAACTATTTTCCCAACAATTTTTAGATGGACCATAATTATTTTTTTCAATTTTGATATTGTATTTTTCCTGAGAGTATTTATTTTTAAAAGGTAAATACCAACCTTGATTAGCTAACTTATCGATAGTAGACCTTTTATCTAAGGACTTAATCCAATCAGTTAATACAATATTATTAATTTTTGATTTAGTTAGAAGAAAATTCCACATTAAAGGAACACCTTTATTTGGGAAAACAATCGAAAGTCTTGAATCAACCCTAAGATATTTTTCGCATAGTGAAAAGGGGATAATCGCAACAGATGCAGGAGAATTAATTAACCAATTTATTGAATTTTTATCCTCAAATAACATTGCTTGTTCTTTCAGTTTGCTAAGTGAATTTTTTACACTAATTTTTTTTGAAATTGAAATTAATATTCTCGGGCTTTGAGGGAATATAATTTTTCCTTTCAACTTCTCATCAAGAAGAAAATCCCAAGAATTACTAGCATCATAAATTAGATCTTTATTATTTTTTATAATTACTGCATATGGAACAACACCTACCGGAAATAATTTATCACGTTGATATTCTTTAAAACTTTTTAAAAAATCTCGCGATCTATTATCTAATATATCATTTGAAAATAAATTATTTATGTTTTGAAAACTTGTAAAATCAATACTATTTAGCCATCCATCATTAACCAAAATAAAGTCTGAATTAGATAATTTTATTTTATTTTTTTCTAATTTAAGCTTACTAAAATTAATATTTTCTTTTTGCCAAATCGAAGGTAATGTATCTTTTAAAGATTTTGGATAAATCGAACTTTGAAAACCAATTTTAAATTTTTTTAAAGAATTACTACATGAATTTAAAAAGAAAAGGAGAGATAGTTTTCCGTAATTAAGGAATTGCCTTCTTGTAGGATGATTTTTAGGCATTTAACAATCCTTGTTTAAGGAAATTTGACCTAAATCCTTCATTCTTTCAATATTAATTTGACACCTTGAAACTATTTCTTCATTACTAAAACCCTTAAGAAAAGCAAGAATTGACATCCCACCAGCACCAACCCCTTCTTTTACATAACCTATTTCATAATCAGTCAATTCTTTAAATGTAGATGATTTAAAATTCAGAGAGCTTGCAAATCCTAATAAATTTACATTGTGTTTTTCATTTATTAAATCTAATAAATCACCCAATGAATTATCTTTAACCAACCATCCAGTAGTAGCTATAAAAACGAAATCAACAAATTCCTGTTTTTGTTTAGAATCAATAAATTCCAACGCAAGTAAAATTACAGCTAACATTTGGCTACCTCCAGATAATACAACTGATTGCTTAGCTAATCTTGCTCCAATCAATAATCCCATAGAGAAGGCTTGAAATGGATCTCCGACTGAAGAAATAACATCTAAAGAGTCAAAATTATTTTTTAAATTTGCTTTTAAAAGACCAGCTTTAATTACTTTTGTTTTTAAGTTCCTAGGAGCATTAATCAAACTGCTCCCTATTAAATTATTTACATTTAAGCCAAAAGCTTCCATTACTGCCTGAGCAGTTGTAGTTCCTCCTGGTACAGATTCTGAAATAAATATGGGTTGTTTCGTAGATTTTCCAATTTCTAGTCCTTTTTTGTAAAGACTCAAAACTCTCTCTTTATTCATAGATTTTCCAGTAGTCAAACATTTAGCTGGGCCTACTAAATAATTCTCCACAATTAAATGACTAAAGTAAGGTTTTTCTTTTATTCCTATAGGAACAACTATTGGACTTGCGCATATAAGTTTCCTACATACATAGCTTATTAAGGCAGGAGTAACTCCTGCATTTAAAAAGGGTAATTTATACTTATGATCTTTTGAGGCCCCAAAAAGAAGAAACTCAGCGTCTGCTAAGGCGGTTCTTCTTCTGGCTTTTGAATTAATTCCTGCTGCGGATATACCTTGAATTTGAGATGTTTCTGTTCCTGCAATCACAAGATAGAAAATAAAATTATTAATTTCTTTCTTAAGAAAATCTACCCTCTCAGAAAACAATTTTTGATTACCTTTACTTCCAAATAAATTTATCCCTAAATACGATGTTTGCATTATATAAAATTATTTTAGAGACCTAAATCAACAAATCCATTAATTATTTTTGGAGGATCAGGAATATTTGAATTTAATCTAGGGAAAAGGGAATATGCGAGTATATGTATAGTTAAAACATATACCATTTCTTGAAAAATTATTAATAATATTGCAACTATTTGGATAATTTGGATCGAAGGAGAGAATGGCATATTAAATAGTTCAATAAATTTATCTATAAGGCCATAACTTGCTCTTGTAATTATTATCCAAAGATTATCCCCAACTAAAGTTGATAATGCAAATACCCTTATAAAAAATCCAAGTGTCCCAAGAACAAAACCTACACACCAACTAAGCCACCAATTTTTTTCCATAAACCAAGACCACCCTAGCCAAAAAGCTAATATCCCATATGGGAATAAAAATAAAGTTCCTCTTATTGGACCCATAAGTATCAACAACAAAAGAAATTGTATTATGAGACCTTCAAATGCAGTTTTAGTTCCTCTTCTCAAATGCAACAAGATTATAGGTAGAGGTAATATTAATCTCAACAAAGCTCCTCCTATAGGTAAATAATATAAAGCTATCCAAAGTAATGAAGAGAGAGAGGCTAAATATGCTGGTTCAATTATATTAAGTGCCTCATTTTTTTTTGAAAGTTTCATATGAAATTTTTGTATAAATATTTAATTACTTTTTATAGTTTTATTTTTTGGATCAAAATAACGTTCAATCTTTTCTATTTCAAAATTTACATCAGAATTTCTCAAAATGGTCCTTAAATCTGCAGTTGGATCTTTTGGATCTACATCTTTTAAAATGAAAATAATTTTATATGATTTAGGCTTATATTCTCTATTTTGAAAGGATATATTTTTATCAGCAGTTATTTTATTTTTTTTTGATTTCTTCTCAGACTTTTTTAAAACCTTATTCTTTAAATTATTTTTGAGATCTTCTTTCATTTTTGTCTCTTCAATATTTTTGTTTTTCCCCGCAATTCCCCCAGATTTAATAACAACTTTATTTTTTAGATTATTTTTAATATCTTCTTTTATTTTTTTCTCTTCAATATTCTTGTTTTTTTCTACAATTCCCCCAGAATTAATAACAATCTTATTCTTTAAATTATTTTTGACATCTTCTTTTATTTTTTTCTCTTCAATATTTTTAAAACTAGACTCAAAAAAATTTCCAATTCTTCCTCCAGAACAAGATTGTAATAAAATTAAGATAATAAAAATAAATAATTTATTTTTTATAAAACCCATATTTATTTTTTACTTTTTTTATTCTTTGAGGTCTTTTTACTAATTACTTTATTTTTTTTGAAACCAGAGCTCTTTTTATCTTTCATTTTCTCTTCTAATAAAACCAAAGCATTATCAAGTGTAAATTTTTCTAAATCAGTATCTTTAGGTAAAGAAACGTTTGTTTTTCCACACTTTATATATAGTCCATATCTTCCATTTAAAATCTGAATTTTATCTTTTAATTCTTTAGGTTTTCCGAAATCCTTTATTACTTCTTGTCCTCCTCTACCTAATTTTGGCATCGCGAGGATTTCTAATGCGCGCTTAAGATCAACCTTAAACACATCATCTTCTTTTTTTAAAGATCTATTTTCAGACTCATCTTCATTTTTTATCCATTTAATATATGGACCAAATCTTCCCCTATCTGCCTCAACAATTCCACCTTCTGGATGTTCTCCTAACAATTTAGGTAAGCTTAAAAGTTCTAGAGCTTCCGATAAAGTTAAGTCATCAGTTTTTAACTCTTTTGGTAAAGAGGCCCTTCTTGGCTTCGCTTTGTCTTCTTCAGTATTTCCTAATTGAACGTAAGGTCCATAAGGGCCGAATCTTAAAAATACTTGCTCTCCAGTTTTTGGATCAGTTCCAAGATCTGAGGGGCCACTAAGAATTTGATCAACTTTCTTTTTATCTAAATCTCCAGGAGTAATATCCATAGGAAGATTACCTTTTGCCTGTATTTCATTTCCTGATTCATCTATTTTTACCCCTTCAAGCCATGGGCCATTAGAACCAATTCTGACTACGCAAGGTAAGTCATCAAAATCAACTTGTCTGTATGCTTTCCCATCAATATCACCCTCAGTTTTCTGAACTTTTACCTCAAGACCATTTTTACCTTTATAAAAAGTTTCTAAATATGGAAGCCACTCAAGATTACCTGAAGAAATTTCGTCCAATGAAGATTCCATTTTTGCCGTAAATGTAGTATCAACAAGATCAGGAAAGTGTTCCTCTAATAATGCCGTAACAGCAAAAGCTGTAAATGTAGGCGACAAGGAATTTGAAGAAATATTTGCATAGCCCCTATCTACAATTGTTCCAATAATACTTGCATAAGTAGAAGGTCTTCCTATTCCCTCTTTTTCTAAAACTTTGACTAATGCAGCCTCAGTATATCTAGCTGGTGATTTGGTTTCATGATAAGTAGCCTCTTTGCTATCAACTTCTAGAACAGACCCTTGAGTTAAATCAGGAAGAATGACTTCTTGCTGTTCTAGTGATGCGCTTGGATCATCACTACCTTCTACATAAGCTCTAAAAAAACCTGCAAAATCAATACTTTTTCCGCTTGACTTAAATAATCCTTCCCCAACTTCTATTTCAGCATTAATCATTGTTAATTTTGCTTCCGCCATTTGACTGGCAACAGTTCTTTTCCAAATTAATTCATATAAAGAGAGATCTCTTCCTGACAAGTCTGTATCATTTGGAGTTTTAAATACTTCTCCAGCCGGCCTGATAGCTTCATGTGCTTCTTGTGCATTCCTAGCATTTGAATTAAATTGACGAGCTGAGCTTGATAAATATTCTTTCCCATATTTTGAATTTACACATTCTCTCGCCGCTCTAATCGCTTGTTCAGAAAGATGTACTGAATCAGTTCTCATATATGTAATGAAACCTTTCTCATATAAGCCTTGAGCACATCTCATTGTTTCTCTTGCAGATAGTCGAAGTTTTCGATTAGCTTCCTGCTGCAAAGTACTAGTAGTAAAGGGTGGAACAGGCTTCCTAATTGTAGGTTTTTTTTCTACTTTTAAGACTTTCCACTTTTCCTTGGATAAATTTTTGAGAAGACTCTTTGCCCTGTCTTCGGTCAAAATTAAAGATTTATTACCTTTTTTTAAGTTACCTGTCTTTTCATCAAAATCAGAACCATTGGAGATTTTTTGGTCATCTAGACTAAATAACTTAGATTCAAAAGAAATATTATCTTTAAGCAAAGAGGCTTTTAATCCCCAGTAAGAGGCTTTTTTAAACGCTCTCCTTTCTCTTTCCTTCTTAACAAGCAATCTTACTGAAACAGACTGAACACGACCAGCAGATAGTCTGGGAGCTACTTTTTTCCATAGTAATGGAGAAAGTTCATATCCAAAAAGCCTATCAAGAATTCTTCTCGTTTCTTGAGCCTGGACTAATTCCATATCAATTTCTCTTGTCTCATCAAGTGCCTTATTAATTGCCTTTTTAGTGATTTCATGAAAAACCATTCGCCTAGTTGGGATTTTTGGTTTAAGAATTTGCATTAAGTGCCAACTTATACTCTCTCCTTCCCTATCTTCATCAGTTGCTAGTAACAATTGAGTAGCATCTTTTAAAGCATTTTTTAAATCTTTAACAACCTTCTTCTTTTCCTTTGGGACAATATAAAGTGGTTCAAAATCTTCTGTAGTGTTTACACCTATCCTTGACCATTTTTCTTTTTTAACTGATGCAGGAATTTCAGCTGCTCCTTTTGGAAGATCTCTTACATGTCCCATGGAAGCTAAAACTTCATAATTAGAAGGCAAAAACTTTCTAATAGTTTTTGCCTTTGTGGGACTTTCAACAATAACAAGTGTGTGATCCAAGGTCTATTTCGATAAAATTAGTGTTTTTTTAATCAATTAGGGCATATTATGATGTATTGAAACCCTTTAAGCAATGTTGCTCGAAGATTTCAAAACTTATCCCCACAAATTATAATCAAGTAAGTTTAACTCTTACATCCTTACAATCAAACATTCAATTTAATTAAGTGCAGAACGAAATCTTTACAATTAATTTAAATGCTCAAGCAATTATTCCAGAAGCTTTCATTTTGCTTGGTATTGTTGGAACTCTTCTTGTGGATCTTGCTGGCGAAAAAACTGCCTCAAGGTGGGCACCAGTTATTTGTTACATTTCATTAGGCAGTTCTCTTATAAGTCTCGCTTTACAGTGGAGTAACCCTGTAAATAGTTCATTCCTAGGCTCTTTTAATTCAGATAATTTAGCTATTGCATTTAGATCAATTATTGCACTATCAACTCTAATTTCCTTACTTATTAGTTGGCGTTACACAGAGCAAAGTGGAAGTCCAATTGGGGAATTCGCTGCAATAGTCTTATCAGCAACTTTAGGAGCTATGCTTTTGTGTGGATCTACGGACCTCGTAAGTGTATTTATATCTTTAGAGACTTTATCAGTAGCTAGTTATTGTCTTTCTGGTTATCTCAAGAGAGACCCTAGAAGTTCAGAGGCCGCTTTAAAATATCTCCTAGTTGGATCAGCTGCTGCCGCTGTTTATTTATATGGATCCTCATTCCTTTATGGTCTTAGTGGTTCCACAAACTTATCAACCATCGGGGTAGAGATAATAAATAAACCATCATTTATTACATCCTTATCACTAGTATTTGTCTTATCAACTGTTGCTTTTAAGATTGCTGCAGTTCCTTTTCATCAATGGACACCTGATGTTTATGAGGGATCCCCAACACCTGTAGTAGCTTTTTTATCTGTAGGATCTAAGACTGCCGGATTTGCTTTTGCAATAAGAATTTTAAGCACTACTTTTTCTTCTTTCGATGAACAATGGAAACTACTTTTTACAATTTTAGCCATCTTGAGTATGGCCCTAGGAAATATTGTGGCATTGGCCCAAACCTCAATGAAAAGAATGTTGGCTTACAGTTCCATTGGTCAAGCTGGATTTGTAATGATTGGCATAGTATCTGGAACACAAGATGGTCTTTCATCAGCTGTTTTATATTTAGCTGCATATTTATTTATGAATCTAGGGGCTTTTTCATGTGTAATACTTTTTTCACTCCGAACTGGATCAGATAGAATTACAGATTATTCAGGCCTTTATCAAAAAGATCCTTTAATTACTTTGGGACTGAGCCTATGTCTTCTTTCTCTTGGTGGGCTTCCGCCTATGTTGGGTTTTTTCGGGAAAATATATTTGTTTTTTGCAGGTTGGGCTAACCATCAATACCTTTTGGTAGTTGTCGGATTAATAACTTCAGTAATTTCAATTTATTACTACATCTCGGTTATAAAAATGATGGTAGTAAAAGAACCACAAGAAGCTTCTGAAATAGTTAAATCTTATCCTGAGATCAACTGGAACATCATTGGATTACCTCCACTTAGAATTGCACTATATACTTGCATAGCTATTACAGCTTTAGGCGGAATACTTTCTAACCCTCTTTTCAAATTAGCTAATTCAGCAGTATCAGAAACTCCTTTTTTACAAGATATATTAGCGATAACAAATAATGTTCTTTAGAAGAGAATTAATAAATGACTAAAAAAGTTGCGACCTTAGAAAAAGTATCAAAAATGTATGGCAAAGATGAACTTATTGTAAAAGCCTTAGATAATGTGAATTTAGAAATTTATAAAGGGGACTATTTGGCAGTTATGGGCGCAAGTGGTTCAGGTAAAAGTACTGCAATGAACATTATTGGCTGTCTAGACAGACCATCTCAAGGCGTTTATAAATTAAATGGAACTCCTGTTGAAAATTTATCTGATGATGAATTAGCTGAGTTAAGAAACCAAAAATTAGGATTTGTTTTCCAACAATTCCACCTTCTCGCAGACGCTACAGCACTAGAAAATGTTCTTTTACCGATGATTTATGCAGGGGTAGATCCTATAGAAAGAGAAAAAAGAGCAAAAAATGCATTAGACAAAGTTGGACTTTCTGAGAGAGTAAATAATCGTCCTAATCAATTGTCAGGAGGTCAACAACAACGTGTAGCTATTGCAAGAGCAATTATCAATAATCCTGCAATTTTATTAGCCGATGAACCCACTGGCGCTTTAGATTCAAAGACGACAGAAGATGTTTTAGACCTTTTTGATAAACTTCATGAATCAGGTATAACTATAGTTTTAGTTACGCACGAAGATGAAGTTGCAAGTCGGGCAAAGAAAATAGCAAAGTTTAAAGATGGGAAAATAATTGAATTAAAAGTTAAATAAATTTAAAACCTCGTTAATATTTTCTCCTGGATTCCATTATAAATTCTCAAATTCCCATTATCATCTACCTCTTTTATTAACCAATCATTTGAGTTATATCCTCTAGGTAAATGTTTTTTTGTAAGATATTTATTTGCGTTTTTAATAATATATTCTTTTCTATCATTACATTCGACTGACTCATGAATAGTTTTAAGGATTTTTGCAGTCCAAACATGTTCACATATATTTTTAGTATTAAGTATTTCAGATAAAGCAATGCCCTCTAATGGAGTTTTATTTAAAAAATTCATGCCGATACCTATCCTTAAATAGATAATTTCTTTCCCTCTTGTTATCACTCTGGGTAAAAATCCAATTAATTTTTTTGAATTAAAAAAAATATCATTTGGCCATTTTAAATCGACTTTTATAGATTCCTTATTCAACATTTCACATAACTTAATTGCGAATGAAAGACTAAATATCTCACTTGAAAATTTTGAGGTAAAAATTGGATAAGCCGCACTTAGCCAAATGCCTCCTTTAGGAGAAATCCATCGTCTTGAATTCTGACCTGTTCCTAAAAATTGTTCTTTAGCTACTATTGCTCTTGGTTTATATCTTTTGATTGGAGAATCTTGGAGCCAATTTGTTAGTTCGTATTCAGTACTTTTACATTTTAATTTGTATTGAAGTTTCCAATTAGGACAAACTCCCTGGATTTTTTTGTAGTAATATGTGGTCTTAGCTACTGATCCTAAAACTTTCACAAATCCTTAATATAAAAAACAGGCAATCTTGACAAGATTAAATTATCTTAACCCTTATAACTTTAATTATATCAATTGAATAAAAGATATTTACCAATATTGAATAAAAGATATCCATCATCAATGCGAAATTGTATTGATAATTTCAAAAAATCATGGAAAGACCTAGATAAACTATCCAAACTAAATGAGAATTGGGAAAAGTTAATTGGTCTGGAATTATCTAAAGCATGTAAGCCCTTAAAAATCGAACAAAAGACTCTTATTATTGCTGTAAATCATCCACAATGGAGGCAGGCACTAATTTATAACAAACATAGATTAAAGGAGAGTATTAGCGGATTTGGAATAAATTTAAATGAAATAAAGATAATTCAAAATTATGAAGTCAAAAGCTTAGATAAAAAAGAGATTAATGCAAAAACAGTCTGGGAAAATCATCCGAGCAGAATAAAGAATGACAATATGGTTATTTGCAAAATATGCAATAGTCCTGCACCAGAAGGTGAGATATCAAGATGGGGAAAATGTACTTTTTGTTGGAGAAAAAATAATTAAGATGAATTTTATTTTTCTAATATTAATATTCCCATTTGATTGAAAAAAATAGTCCTATATTCAACTTTCTTAAACCCTACTCCTTTTGCAATTAGCATAAGTTCGTTTCCCTTTGGAAAATTTTTTATACTTTTTTCAATATAAGAATATTCTTTACTTAATCTAAAAATTTTTGAAATTGGGACCACAACAAATCTTAAATATATTTTTTGAAACAAATCAGCTTTAGAATTAAATTTAGAATGATTAAAGTCAAGAAACCCAGCTCTACCCGTATCACTTAAAAGATTAAAAACTTTTTTTAGTCCTTCCTCTACATTGACTAAATTTCTTAAACCATAAGATATACAAATTCCATCATAATTTTTTAAATCTTCATCTATTTCTAAGATATCTTGCATCTCCCAAGAGATAAATTTATTTTCAATCAATTTCGACCTTTCCATTGCAATATTTAAAATTTCCCTTGCACTATCTATTCCAGTAACACTCCCATTGGGCCAAACTTTTTTAAAAATTAAAAATGATAAATCCCCAGTTCCACAACACAAATCAGCCCAATTCTCTCCATCAATTGGTTTTAATAAATCAACTAATTCCTTTTTCCAATATTTGTGTAATCCTAAACTGAGTAAACTATTTAAAAAGTCATAACTACAAGAAATTTTGTTAAAAATAGTTTGAACCTCATTAGTTTTTTTATATCGCATATTTAAATGTTTTTAATAAATAATAAATTATTTTTTTAATTAGGTCTAATTGGTAGTTTCTTTTCAATAAGAAAAGATTTTATTTCATCTATAGTAAGTTTTTTGTCATGAAGTAAAGATGCTAAAAGTGCTGCCGAGGCTTTGCCTTCAGTAAAAACATCATAAATATCTTCTACACAGCCTGCCCCCCCAGAAGCGATAACAGGAATATTAACTGCATTTGCAACCGTTTGAGTCAACAATAAATCGTATCCATTTTGTGTTCCATCACCATCCATTGAAGTTAATAAAATTTCTCCAGCACCTAATTTCTCAACTTTTTTTGCCCAACTTACTACATCTAAACCAGTATTCTCACGTCCACCCTTAACATAGACTTCCCATTCATTAGATTTATTAGTTTTTTTTCTTGCATCAATAGCAATAACAATACATTGTGTTCCGAAATTTGCAGAGCTTTTGGAAATTATGTCTGGATTTTTAACTGCAGAAGAATTTAAACTTACTTTATCTGCTCCCGCTCTTAAAAGATCATTAATTGATATGATCGAATCTATTCCACCACCAACAGTAAAGGGGATTTTAACTGATTTCGCAGTTCTAGAGACAAGATCAACTAATGTTTTTCTATTTTCCACACTAGCTCTTATATCTAAAAATACTAATTCATCAGCTCCTGCTTCTGAATATTTACACGCTAATTCGACAGGGTCACCAGAGTCTCTAAGGTTTACAAAATTAACACCTTTAACGACCCTTCCATTTGCTACATCTAAACAAGGAATTAAACGAAGAGCTACCATTTTAAAAAAAATTGACCAAAGACTGTTAATCTTGCATAATAGCTTCCATTTTACCTCTTATGGCTGAAACTAAATTATTACCCAAAATTGGTAGTAAAGTTAAAATTAACATTAACAAGGTTAAAGATAGATTGCCTGCAAAGCTAATTGATCAAATATCCTCAAACCCAAGAGTTTTAACAACAGGATATAAAATGACCGATGGGAGAAGTATTGGCATTACTGTTAGATTGCAAAATGGTGAAGAAAATTGGTTTTTCCCTGAAGAAATTGAGAAAGGTTAAATATTAAAAGTGAATGATCCAAAACAATTATTAGGAATTAAAGGGGCTTCAGAGACTTCAAGTATTTGGAAACTACGCATACAATTAATGAAGCCAATCACATGGATCCCATTGATATGGGGGGTAATCTGTGGAGCTGCCGCAAGCGGAAACTTTCAGTGGACAATAAGTAACGTTTTAGCCTCACTAGCATGCATGCTCATGAGCGGACCACTTCTAGCAGGTTATACCCAAACTATTAATGATTTTTTTGATAGAGAAATTGACGCTATTAATGAACCTAATAGACCAATCCCTTCTGGAAAGATTTCGATTAAGGAAGTAAAAATACAAATTTGGGTATTACTTATTGCTGGTCTAGTAGTTTCTTTTTTATTAGATTTATATGCAAAACATAGTTTTCCCTCTGTCTTTCTTCTAGCTTTAGGTGGGTCTTTAGTAAGTTATATCTATTCTGCTCCTCCTTTAAAATTGAAGCAAAATGGCTGGCTAGGAAATTATGCTTTAGGAGCCTCATATATAGCTCTCCCATGGTGGGCGGGACAAGCCTTATTTGGGAAATTAACTATTGTTACTGCATTACTAACTCTTGCTTATAGTCTTTCTGGGCTTGGAATAGCAGTTATAAATGATTTTAAAAGTGTTGAAGGGGATTCAAAACTAGGATTGAATTCCTTACCTGTAATATTTGGAATTAAAAAAGCTAGTCGAATAAGTGCTGGTCTCATTGATATTTTTCAATTAGCAATGGTTATCGTATTAATTGTTATTGGACAACATTTAGCATCAGTAATTTTAGTTTTACTGGTAATTCCTCAAATTACATTTCAAGATATGTGGTTACTAAGGGACCCGTTAAAATTTGATGTCAAATACCAGGCAAGCGCGCAGCCATTCCTTATAACTGGAATGTTAGTAACCGCTCTAGCAATAGGACATAGTTTTTTAGTAGCTTAAAGTGAATGGAATAAAATATAAATATTTTATTTTTAGCTCCTCAATATTTATTTCCTTTGTCATATTTTTCCCCATACTTAATTTAATTAGGATTACTTTAAATTTTGACCCACTTAAAATAAATACTTCAAAATCAATACCCTATTCTTATGAAATATTTTCTTCTGATAATAAAACGTTAAGAAAATTAAGTCGAAAATTTGATGTTCTTGATAATACAAATGCGATACCATTTTTTGTAAAGTATTCTTTTATCTCTGGTGAGGATAAAAGATTTTTTAACCATAATGGAATTGACTTAATAGGTTTATCAAGAGCCTTTATTAGTAATGTTCAGAGCGGATACTTTAAAGAGGGTGGAAGCACTATTACTCAGCAAGTAGCGAGATTAATTTTCTTAAATAATGATTTAAGTTTTCAAAGAAAAATTAAAGAAATAATAATTTCCTTAGTATTAGATTTGAAATTCAGTAAAAATCAAATTTTAAAATTATATTTAAATAATATTTACTTAGGATCAGGAGCTTATGGAATTAATGAAGCCTCCCAAGTTTATTTTGGAAAACTCATAACGGAATTATCATTATCTGAGGTTGCCTTATTAGCTGGATTAGCCCCTGCTCCCTCAATTTATTCGCCTTATGAAAATATCAATTTAGCTATTAAAAAAAGAAATAAAATTTTAAAAGATATGTATATTGATGGCTACATATCTTTAGATGAGAGAAATGAAGCTCTAAAGGAAAAAGTTAAATTAAATTATTCAATAAATAATAAAGATTATAAAGATAATTTATTAGTAAATTTCATCCTCAAGGAAACAAATAACAAAATCAAAAATCATAAAAAGTACAAATTTTTAAGGATAAAATCGAGCATCAACAAAGATTGGCAGGAAATAGGACAAAAAATTTCTAGCTCTATAGGGCCTAAAAATATTGAGACAGCATTGTTATCAATAGAATCCAATAGCGGTCTAATTAGAACAATGATAACCGGTAAGAAACCAACAATAAACGAATTTAATAGGGTTACCTCAGCCATAAGGCCTTTAGGTTCAACTTTTAAAATTATTCCATATACGGCAGCGTTAAAAGAAGGTATAAAATTAAATGATAAATTCGAAGATTTACCTAAGTGCTGGAAAGATTATTGTCCCAAAAATTTTTCTGAAATTTATCGAGGTAAGATATCTTTAATAGATTCTTTTAAAACTTCCTCAAATATAGTTCCTCTAAAAATTTCTAGTAATATAGGTCTGAAAAAAATTATAAATCTAGCTAATTTATTTGGCCTGGGTTATAAACAACAGTTTGAAGAATTTCTACCATTAGCTATCGGATCTTATGGAGATAGCCTCCTAAATATTACAAATGCCTATGCAGCTTTGAATAGCAATGGAAATCTATATAAGCCAAGCATTCTTGAAAAAATAGAATCAAATAATTATGAATTAGTTTGGGAAAATAAATTTATACATGAGAAGATATTAGATTCCGAAGTAAACAAAAGCCTAAATAATCTACTTGAAAAATCAGTTTCGGAAGGAACTTCGATAGCAGCCTCAATTAAAGGAGAAAGAGTATATGGAAAGACAGGAACTTCAGACGGGAACAGGGATCTTTGGTTTATTGGTTCAATTAATAATCTTACTACAGGAGTTTGGATAGGTTTTGATGAAAACAAAGAATCTAAGTTATCTAGCGGTAATGCAGCTTATTTTTGGAAAAAGTTCATAAGTAAAATATATGATTTAGAGATTTAATAATAAAATACTTTATTTTTTATTTATAAGAAATTTTTGCTGCATAAAACCCATCTCCTGGTTCATCAAATCTCGGTAAGATTTGTTTTTCACTATCTAATTTAATTTCCTTATTTTTTGTCAAAAATCTTTTAATTAGAAAATTATTTTCTTCAGGACATATTGTACAAGTTGAATAAACTAAAGTTCCATTTCTTTTTAAAAGAGGTAAAACGCTTTCTAATAATCTTTCCTGTAAAAGAATTAATTGATTTATTTTATCCTTACTTAAAGACCATCTTGAATCAGGGTTTCTTGCTAAGGTCCCAATCCCTGAACATGGAGCATCAATTAAGATCTTATCAAAATAAGAGATAAGATTTGGCTTAATATCAACTAAATTAGTTGCATCAGCTTTCAAAGTTTTAACACTTTTTATATTTAATCTTTCCAAATTTGATTGAAGTATTTTCAATCTTTTTTCTGATCTATCAACAGCTAAGATTTCAGCATCATCATTAGCTAACTGAGCTAAATGAGTTGTTTTACTTCCTGGTGCAGAGCAGGCATCTAGAATCTTTTCCCCTTTCATTGGATTTAAAAGAGGAGCGACCCATTGAGAAGATCTATCTTGGACTACCCACAGCCCATCGCTATAGCCAGGGAGTTTTTTAATAGACCTTGGATTAGAATTTAAGGCGATCCCGTTTTTTAATTGACTTATTGCAGTAGCATTAATATTACATTCGGCAAGTTGATTCAAAAATTTATTTAAATCAGTTTTCAGAGAGTTAATTCGCAAATCAATTGAAGGTTTTTTATTAAATGCCTTGGCGATATTTCTAGCTTCTTTTATTCCTACCCAATTAACAATTTCTTTTACAAGCCATATTGGTAATGACTCAAGAGAAGACAATCTCTCTATTTCATCTGAGGATATTTTGGGGATATTTTCTTTTTCTATATATCTAACGGTATTTCGTAATATTGCGTTTACAGTTCCAGCCAAACCTTTTAAATCAGTTTTCTTTGCAACTTCTACAGTTGAAAAAATAGCTGCAGAACATGGTATTTTATCCATTTTTAATAATTGATATAAACCTATATGTAAAAGCCATCTTAGTTTTGGTGGTTGCTTTATATGAGAAAGTTTTGATGTATGGTCTATCCAAATGTCAAGAAATTTTCTATATCTAATACATCCAAAAGATAATTCCGTTATGAATGCTATATCTAATGAATTGAACTCATAATTTTTTAGTACCTTTTCTAGAGCATGATCTGAATGAATTCCTGAACTTACTTTTAATAGAATTTCCCAAGATGCTTTTCTTTGAAGGTACCCTTTAATCAATTTATAAAATCTTGTTTAGTAATATATGCTAAATATACTATTAATTATGAATATTGTTCTTAGCTATTAATTGAAGTATTAAACCAAATAAAACCAAGAACACTTACTAAGGTTAAATTGAATCCCAAAAATATGTAGATGTTAAGAGAATGGACTTTTTCTCTTGAAAATAATCTATTTTTTTTATTTTTTTTCATTTACAATTAGGACAAAAATTTAAAGAGATTAAAAGTAAGTCTTCATTTATTTTTTCTAAATAAATAACATATCTAGCTTTGAAAGGAAATAATTCTTTTTGAGCACTTAATTTCAAGTACAAGTTTATTATTCAATCAAAATTAAAAAAAGGAAGCAAAATAGTAAAAATTACACCTAGATAAATTATTTTAGATTAATTAATGATCTATATATCTATCAATCTAACATGTGTTTTAAATATTTATTAATATCATTAGATTCTCTTAAGTTTTAAAATTAGCTATAAATTTAGTATTTGTTTTAATAAAGATTATTAATAAATTCCTCACCTATTCTTAAATGACTATTTAGCTTTTCGTCACTCATTTTATCTAAATTTCTCGTTAACATTGCAAGTCTATATTGTTTTCTAAAATAAGTTTCATTATCTTTTATAAATTTCCAAAACAAACCATCCCAGATTGAACACCAAGGGCCACATTTATAATCAGACATTTTTTTCACATAATTTGAGCTAGAAATATAAGGTTTTGTTGAAAAGATCCCTCCATCACTAAACTGACTCATTCCATAAACATTAGGGACCATTACCCAATCGTAAGAATCTATAAACATTTCCATAAACCATTTATAAACATGATCAGGATGTATACGACATAAAAGCATAAAGTTACCTATTATCATAAGCCTCTCAATATGATGGCAATAACCGTATTTAATAATATTATTTATTACGATATCTACTGGATCGATTCCTGTGGTTCCCTTATAGAAACACTCAGGCATAGGCTTATTATCAAAATTCCAAAAATTAGTAGTACGCATTTTTGTACCATATTTTTCATAAACTAAGCAAATGAATTCTCTCCATCCAACTATTTGACGAATAAAACCTTCTAGAGAGTTAATAGGAACTTTATTTTTTTCACCATAAGTTAATGCCTTATTTATAACTTCTTTGGCAGTCAATAAACCGCTATTTAAAAGAGGGGAAAGTAAACTATGCCATAAAAAAACTTTTTCCTTACTAATTGCATCTTCATAATCGCCAAATAAAGAAAATCTATTTTCAAAAAAATCATGAAGCCAACTATCAGCTTCTTCGAAAGAAGTTGGATATATAAAATGATTACTTTCACCTATAAACTCTATCTCTAGATTAGAAATTATCTTTTCAGCCTGAATTACAAACTGATTTTTTGGTAATTTTGGGATTTCAGGAATATTTACTTTCTTGGGTAATTTTTTTCTATTTAATTCATCAAAACTCCATTTACCTCCTTGAGGTGAGCCATCAGGATTTAATAATATATTTTGACTTCTTCTTTGATTCTCATAAAATCTTCCCATCAAGGCTTTTTTGGTATTAGATTTAAAAGCTTCTCGTACGTCTTCATTAGTAACAAACATTGGGGATTTGAAAACTTGTAATTTGAGATTGTTAGCTTCAACAAATCTATTTATCCTCTTCATAATTAAAAAATCATGAGGATTAATAATATTTATCTTTTGATATTTTCCTTGCATATATTTTGATAAATACTCAACCGTGGAAAGATTATTTCTATTCTCGCTATAAAGAATTTTATGACCTGAATTTTCCAGATATTTTTTATAGGCAAGCATTGAGGCTTTATGGAAAATTAATTTGTTTTTGTGATTAATTGACTTTTGAAATTTATCATTACCAAAAAATAATGAATCTTCTATCATCAAAATTTCACAATTTAATTTCAAGAGTGGGCTTTCTCTAAAAAGTTGATTTGGAAATATGATAGATATCTCATTCATATTAATGACTTCCTATTTCTGCATTTATTAGAACAGTATTTGACTTCCTCCCAACAATCCTTCCATTTTTTGCGCCAATTAAATGGCCTGTTGCAAACAGGACATATTTTGCTTGGTAAGATTTTCAAAATTTATAATTTTCTTTTATGAGTAGATTTAAATCTAGTTGAATCTTTAAGTTCCATATGTTTTGTTTTTCTTCCAGAAACTCTTTTTCTCCAGACTTTAAATGATTTTGGCTTAAGATTATTTCTCATTATTTTAATAGCATCTTCCTCTTTTAAACCAAATTGATACTCAATAGCTTCAAAAGGAGTTCTATCTTCCCAACACATCTCGATTAATCTGTCTATATCAATAATCTCCATTTTACTGCTTACATTCAGAAGTACAGAGTTTATCAATATTCCTTCTGCCAGTAATTTTAAGTCTGTATTTTGCCCAATATTTATAAAATAACCTCAAAACCGGCGCAAGGAATTCAATTTTCAAAGGATAGTAAACCCACCCTAACCCTATTAATTCATATGAATATGCTAATACGTCTAGCCCTTTGATAATATTTCCATTTTCTAAAATCCCATGAAGATTTGACATTGCTTCTGCATATGAGATGTTCTTAAAAAGAACAGGATTATAATTAATATTATTTATATCAACAAAGTCAATTTTATTTAACTCGTCTTTGCTTTTTAAGAAATTAGTTTCTCTAAGACATAATGGGCAACCACCATCGAATAAAAAGATTAATTTATTTTGCATCTTACCTTTTTACTTAAATATAAAATTTAAATAACTTTTTTGTGGACAATTAATAATTAAAAGCTTTTTAAAGATTTTTATTAACGTTACTTATAGAGTTTCAAAAGAAGCTTTATAAAGCCTTAATAATTTCTTTCTCTAATTCAATCAAAATTTTCCTAATGTATAAATTAATAACCATTGATTAAGGGATACATCAATGGTTTAAATTTTTAATCATCTAAAAGATGAACCCCTTCTCCAATATCTGGAGCGAATTTACAATATTTTTCGAACACAATTCCAACTCCTCTCATCTTCTCTCCAAGTTCATCGTTAAATTGTTTCCATTCTTTTGATTCATGCTCTGGTAACGTCCAGCCCTGGGCTTCTACCATACTAGTTATAACCGTATAATCCCATTCAATGTAAGCCATTTAATCTCGTCTAAATTACTAGAACAGTATAAACTAAATAACCGATTAATTAATCCATAGATTGAATTTGAAGTAATATAAAAGTAATTATTTAAAACTTTAAAAAATTTATATTTTAAATTATATTTTTGGAACGAATATAATTAAATCAACTTTAAACATTTTTAAGATGTCAATTTTGCCAAGAAGATTTGAGCGAATAAAAAATGTTTTAAATTGCAGAATGAAAAACTTAACGGTTCTAGTAGAGGCAGTAAATAAGCCACACAATTTATCTGCGATATTAAGAACATGTGATGCGGCAGGTGTTTTTGAAGCAAATTTTATTTGTGAAAAAGACAAAGTTAAAACTTTTAACAGTACAGCTCAAGGGAGTCAAAAATGGGTCAAATTGAATAATCATGAGACAACGATTTCTGCAGTATCTGAACTAAAAAAGAAAGGTTTTAAATTATACGGAACAACACTAAATGAGAGATCAACTGATTACAGGAATTTTGACTATTCAGAAAATACTTGTTTTGTTTTAGGAGCAGAAAAGTGGGGGTTAAGTGATCAACTAATTTCAAAAGTTGATGAATCAATCTTCATTCCAATGTCAGGAATGGTCCAATCTTTGAATGTTTCAGTAGCAGCTTCTATTTTACTTTTTGAAGCTATTCGACAAAGAGAAAGTAAGAGTTTACTTCCTCTTAAAGGAGAAGGTTTAAGTGCAGAAGAATACGAAAAAACATTATTTGAATGGAGTTATCCTGAGTTAGCTTCTATATACAGAAAGTCTGGAAATAAATATCCAAAGATAAATCAGTATGGAGAAATTAATGAAGTTGCTAATAACTAAAAAATATCAAAATTAACTTTTCAATTCTCAAAAATATTTTCTAGTTCTTCTCCTATAAAAGAAAGACCTAAGACTAAAAAAAACATTGCTAATCCTGGGAATAATGCAGTCCACCAAATCCCAGTTGGTATTGCCGCAAGCGCAAGATTAAGATCACTTCCCCATTCTGGAACATTTGCAGGAACTCCTAACCCTAAAAATCCCAAACTTCCTAATACCAAAACAGCATCCGCAGCATTTAAAGTAAGGAGAATAGGTAAAGGAGTTATCACATTTGGAAGTATATATTTAAAAATTATAGTTTTAACATCAGCCCCCGAAACCCTTGCAGCTTCAACATATGTCTCTGATTTTATTAACATTGTTTGATTTCTGATTAGTCTAAAATATTGAGGAGAATAAACTATACATAGGGCTATAGAGGCATTAATAATCCCTTTACCAAGTACAAAAGCTACTACTACTGAGAGCAAAATAACAGGAATTGAAAAAATAGTATCCATTACAAGTGATAAGAATTTATCAAGGATCCCTCCAAAATATCCACTCAACAACCCTAATGGAAGGCCTAAAATTAAAGCAAAGAAAATTGCAAGGAATACAACTTCAATAGCTATAGATGAACCTTGTAAAGTTCTTAAACAAACATCTCTTCCTAATCTATCAGTACCACATAAATGCTTTAAGGAAGGTGGTGCAAAAATATCATTACTAAATGATGATAAAGAATAACCAAAAAAGTTATTAGCCTCTAATATTTTCATGATTAATACTATTAAAAGATATGAAAGTACAATTAAAAATCCAGTCCTTCTAATGTTCTGAGCAACTTGATTTGATGAGTTTGAATTCACAAATTTATGATTATTCGAATCAACTAAAATATACCTATTGTTTCAAAGATTAAATAGCTTTTAGTTTTTAAATTGAAATTAATTACTGATTTAATTTCAGAACTGCCATAAAAGCTTCTTGAGGTACATCAACTTTACCCATTGCCTTCATCCTCTTTTTCCCTTTAGCTTGCTTCTTCAAAAGTTTCTTTTTTCTAGAGATATCTCCCCCGTAGCACTTAGAAAGGACATCTTTTCTTAATGCACTAATACTTTCGCTTGCAATAATACGACTACCTATTGAAGCCTGAATTGGTATTTTAAATTGTTGTTTTGGTATAAGCTCCTTTAATTTCTCTACTAAGCCCCTACCAATTCCATAGGCCTTATCTTTATGAACAATAGAAGTTAAAGGATCAGCTCTTTCAGAATTTATAAGAACATCTAACCTAACAAGATCATTTTTTCTATATCCAATCAAATGGTATTCCATTGATGCATATCCTTGAGTTCTACTTTTCATTTGATCAAAAAAATCAGTAACGACTTCTGCTAATGGTATTTCGTAAATCAAAGTCACTCTATCTGTAGTGATATATTTCATGTCAATAAAAATACCTCTTCTTTCTTGGCATAAACCCATTAGTGTCCCGTTAAATTCATTGGGAGAATAAATTTCCATTTTTACATAGGGTTCTTCTATTGATTCTCTTGATTGAGGATCTGGGATTGTAGAAGGATTATCAATTAATATTTCTTCCTGATCGTTCAAATTAACTTTATATATAACTGAAGGTGCTGTTACTATCAAATCCAAATCATATTCCCTCTCCAATCTTTCCTGAACAATTTCCATATGAAGAAGTCCTAAAAATCCACATCTAAAGCCGAATCCCATAGCACTACTTGTCTCGGGTTCGTATTTAAGCGCTGCATCAGATAATTGCAGTTTTTCTAAAGACTCTCTTAAATCTGGATATTGATCAGCATCAGTTGGGAACAATCCACAAAACACCATAGGATTAGCTGTTTTATATCCAGGAAGAGGATCTTTAGCAGGAGAATTAAATAGTGTGATTGTATCTCCCACTCTTGCATCAGCTACTGACTTAATAGATGCAGCCAGATAACCAACTTCTCCCGCATGAAGTTCATTAACTTGCTTCTCATCAGGAGCCATTATTCCAATTTCATCTAACTCATAGTTTTTCTTACTTGCCATAAGTAAGATCTTGTCCTTTTTATTGATTGACCCAGCTATCACTCTGAAGTAAACAATTACACCTCTATAGGGGTCATAATAAGAGTCAAAGATAAGCGCCTTAGTAAGAGATTTAACTTCATTTTGAGGATGAGGAATTCTACTCACAACTGCTTCTAATATATCTTCTATTCCTTCTCCAGTTTTAGCAGAACAATTTATTGCATTAGATGTGTCTAATCCAATAATCTCTTCAATTTCTTGCTTTATTTTTTCAGCATCAGCACCAGGTAAATCAACTTTATTTAAGACAGGAATTATTTCTAAATTATTTTCAAGGGCAAGATAAACATTGGCTAAAGTTTGAGCCTCTACACCTTGACTTGCATCAACAACTAATAAAGCACCTTCACAAGCCTGCAAAGATCTACTTACTTCATAAGAAAAATCAACATGTCCTGGCGTGTCAATTAAATTTAAAATATATTCTTGCGAATCTTTTGCTTTATATTTCATTCTTGCAGCCTGTAATTTGATTGTTATACCCCTTTCTCTTTCAAGATCCATACTGTCCAAAAACTGATCTTGCATATCCCTTTGCTTCACAGTACCAGTATCTTGAAGCAACCTATCAGCGAGAGTAGATTTACCATGATCAATATGAGCTATTATGCAAAAATTTCTTATTTTTGAAACAGATATATCAGTCATATATATTAAAGAACGATTCCTATATTTTTTCTCTTAATCCATAATAGCTAATTAAGATTATGGATGGAAACCTAGAATAGAATTATTTCTTTTTTTAATAATTTCTAAAAAATTATTATCTCTTTCATTTTTTATTTCAGATTCATAAAGAAGATTACTTAATTTATTCTCAAGCTCAAATTTATCAGCATTAAAAAGGCAAGATTTTTTTAAAACCTCAATCATTATTGAAACTGCTGTACTAGCTCCAGGAGAAGCACCTAATAAAGCAGAAAGTGAACCATCTCCCGAGTTGACAATTTCCGTGCCAAATTGCAAAGAACCTCCATCTTTAGTTTTTTTGATTATTTGAACTCTTTGCCCAGCATTCTCTAAATACCAATTCGAAGGCTCAGCTGATGGCATCATATTCCTTAAATTTTCAACTCTAGAATTATGACTCTTAAGAGATTGTGAAAAAAGATAATTAATTAATTCGTTATTCTTAATCCCAACATCAAACATAGAAAATAAATTACTTTTTTTAATTGAACTAAATAAATCTAAATAAGAGCCTTTTTTTAAGAATTTAGTCGTGAAACCAGCAAAAGGGCCATAGAGAAGAAATTTTTTGCCTTCAATCCATCTTGTATCTAAATGCGGCACTGACATTGGAGGTGATCCTATATCTGCTTTCCCATATACTTTTGCATTATGTTTTTCCGTTAAAGACTTTTCCTCACAAATAAGCCATTTTCCACTAACAGGAAAACCACCATATATTTTAGCTTCGGGAATTTTAGATTTTTGCAAAAAGTTTATTGTTTTGCCACCAGCTCCAAGGAAAACGTATGAAGTGTTCAGGGAAACGATTTTACCAAGTGAACGAACTTTTAATTTCCATTGTTTTTTATCTGTTTTCTTTAAATCTATTAATTCTGTATTATAACAAATTTCAACATTCTTATTCTTAGAAATATAAGTTAGATATTCTCTTGTTAAAGCTTGAAAATTGATATCAGTTCCTCTTTTTATTCGAGTAGCTGCTACTTTATCTAATGGATCTCTACTAGTAGTAATAAGTGGTGCCCATGATTTTATTTGATTAAAAGATGATGAAAATTCCATGTCTGCGAACTCTGGATATTTAGACATTGCTATAAATCTTTTTTTTAAAAAAGAAATATTTTCAGTCCCTGTGACAAAGCTTATATGAGGAATAAATTTTAAAAATTTTTTAATATCTATCTTCCCTTTCGAGTACAATGAGGCCCATAAAGACATTGAATTTTCAAAGGAACGATTTATAGAAAGGGCTTTATCTATTTGTAAATCTCCATTTTCATCTACGGGGGTGTAATTTAATTCGCAATTTGCAGCATGACCAGTTCCTGCATTATTAAATGCACCAGTACTTTCACTACCTGGTTTATTTAACTTTTCTATAATTAATATTTTTATTGTAGGTAAAATTTCTGTAATTAATAAGGCAAGTGTTCCGCTCATTATTCCTGCCCCTACCAATATCGCATCATAACTATTATTTTTATTTAAGATGCTTTTAGAAGTCACAACAGAAAAATTATTTTTTTTGCAATTAATCGCATTTCTTTCTAGTCTTATTATAAAGTTAATTTAAAATTATGAGTACTGAAACATTACCACTTACAAATGAAAATGTAGAAACAGTTTTAGATGAACTAAGACCTTTCTTAATATCAGATGGAGGTAATGTAGAAATAGCAGAAATTGATGGTCCCATTGTTAAAGTAAGACTTCAAGGAGCATGTGGAAGCTGCCCAAGCAGTACCATGACATTAAAAATGGGGATAGAAAGAAAGCTAAAAGAAATGATTCCTGAAATTAGTGAAGTAGTCCAAGTTTTATAAGCTATTTTTTGAAAATCTTTTTTAAGACTCTTTGCTTAATTCCTTAGTTAATGATGATTTAAAATCTAAGCAATTTACAGGAAGTCCTTGACCTATAGCTATTAAAAGAGGAGCTAAAATTCCTAATGTAAATACTAAATTTGACTGATTAACTTCATTCTTACTTAATGTAAAAGTTATCAAATAAATAATAGTAAAGTATGCATGTAAAGAAAAAAATTCTTTTGGTTTTAAAGCGGGCCATCTCAAAGTATTTCCCAAAAAATATAAAAACCCTGTCATAAATTTAAATTAATTAGTAAAGCGGAAATTAAATATAAACCTAATCCCTTTTAGATATAAATCACACCAAAATTTACTTAAGATAATAATTAAAAAAAAATTAAAAAATTATTTCTATCCGTAATATCTGGACAGCAATACAAAAATACGTTTATAATAAAAAAGTAGCTATTGCTACATTTCGTTCACCTTCTTTAGAAGGCGCAGTTCGAGTCATACCAAGGAACGGGGGATGGCCGTTTTGTCACATCGAAACATGACTACTTTAACTTACAGAGGTAAAAACTACGTTCAAAATAAAAAGGCTGCTAAAAAGCAACCTGTTGAACTTACCTACCGAAGAAACGTATACACCAATAGAATGGATGACGCTTCTTCAAGTAATGAAAAAGCAGAATTAAATTACAGAGGTGCTAACTACACTAAATAATTTAATTCAAAAAAGAAAAAACCCCTAAATAGGGTTTTTTTTTTGGCTATATTAATTAAGAATCAGAAAAATTTTAATGTCTAGTGATTGCTGCAATACTGATGAGTTAAATAAAAATTCAAAAGGTCTTGATCATAAAAATGCTATTCAAGAAAGGTATGGTTCTGCTGCATTAGAAAAAGAGAGTTGTCTTTGCACACCTGTTGGTTTTAATCCTGTTTTACTTGAAGCAATTCCTGAAGAAGTTATTGAGAGAGATTATGGATGTGGTGATCCAACAAAATATGTAAAGAAAAATGATGTTGTTTTAGATCTTGGTAGTGGAAGCGGCAAAAATGCCTTTATTTGTTCTCAAATTGTTGGGGAAGAGGGGAAAGTAATTGGGGTTGATCAAAATCCTGATATGCTTAAATTATCAAGATATGCTTCCAAAAAGTTTTCAGAAAAGATAGGTTTCATCAACACAGAATTTCTTGGAGGATCAATTGAAAATCTTGATGAATTAGATAAAGATTTAAATCCATTAATCGGAGACAAATCAGTTGATATCATTTTAAGTAATTGTGTTTTAAATTTAGTAAATCCTGAATCTAGAAAAAATCTTTTAAGAAATATAAAAAGAGTTCTTAAAGATAATGGAAGAATAGCCATAAGCGATATTGTCTCAAGTAAAAAAGTTCCTTTAAGATTGCAAAATGATCATAATCTATGGACAGGATGTATTAGTGGAGCATGGTATGAGCCAGAATTCCTGAGTGATTTTAAAGATCTAGGTTTTAAAAACTTAGAATTTGCGGAGAGAAGTAATGAACCTTGGAAAGTTATTGAAGATATTGAATTTAGAACAGTTACTTTAGTAGGAAATATTTAGCCCTTTTCAAGAAATTTAATTTTAAAATTTGGATGACAATTAATTTAAGAGATCAAATACCCGCATTAAAAAATAAATATTACTTCAATTATGGAGGTCAAGGACCATTACCAAAATCTTCTTTAGAAGCAATTGTTAAAACTTGGGAAATCATTCAAGATTTAGGACCATTTACAAATGATATGTGGCCTTTTATTTCTAAAGAAATATTGAGCACAAAAAGAATTATTGCGCAAAAATTAGGTGTTAAATCAAAAAATGTGGCTTTAACTGAGAATATTTCTTCCGGAATGATTTTGCCTTTTTGGGGTATAAAAGTAGAAGAGGGAGAAGAATTATTAATAAGTGACTGTGAACATCCTGGAGTAGTAGCTGCAAGTAGAGAATTTTGCAGAAGAAATAAATTAATATTCAAAATTTTATCAATCCAAAAAATTAAAAATCTAAACGACGAAAATATAATTTTAGAGATTTCAAAAAATCTAAATAGTAAGACTAAGATTCTAATTATTTCACATATTTTGTGGAACTTTGGATATAAAATTCCTTTAAAACAAATTTCAATCGAATTAAAAAATAATAGAGAAAATTCTTATCTACTTGTTGATGGAGCTCAAACCTTTGGTCATATAAAAATTGAAGATGAAGTTTTTTATTCTGATTTATATTCCATAACTTCTCATAAATGGGCTTGTGGTCCTGAAGGACTGGGAGCTATTTATCTCTCAGATAGATTTATTCATGAAACAGATCCAACAATAATTGGTTGGAAATCATTAAAAAAAGAACAAGGAATTTATGAGCCGTCAGATAACCTTTTTCATGAAGATGCGAGGAAGTTTGAAGTAGCTACCTCTTGTATTCCTTTACTTGCAGGTCTACGGACTTCTTTAGATCTTTTGGATAAAGAATGCCCTGAAAAAGAAAAAAGCAAAAACATCAAAAGATTAAGTGAAAAACTTTGGGATAATTTAAATCAATTTAACGAAATTGATTTAGTTTTAGAAAAAAAATACTTAAATGGGATAGTTAGTTTTAATATCGAAAATATTGAAGATAAGGTCAGATTTGTTAAGAAACTTGGAGAAAAGAAAATTTGGATTAGAGTTTTAGAAGACCCAAAATGGTTTAGAGCATGCGTGCATCAGATGACAACGGATGATGAAATTAATTTTCTTTCTGAAGAAATAAAAAAATTACCAAGGAATTTCTGAGCTATCCCATGCAATAAATTTTCCGGTAGAAGCTGGTGATTGATTTTTAATAATATTGATCAAGAATTGGGATGATTTTTCCGTACTAAATAATTTATGTTCTGGAACAAATTTATGAAAAGGTCTAGATAAATCAGTATCAACTGTTCCTGGATGAAGCAATGTAATAGTAGCTTTTGGAAAACGTCTAGCCCACTCAATACTTAAAGATTTAAAAAACTGATTTTGTGCAGATTTTGCGGCTCTATATGAATACCAACCTCCAGTTTGATTATCTCCAATACTACCAACTCTTGCACTTATACTCGCAAAATTAAAATCACTATCTTTTGGTATAAATTCTTCAATAGCTTTAGCTAATAAAATAGGAGAAAAGGCATTTATTGAAAAACTTTCCATCATATTTTTTTTATCAATATGTTGTAATCTTTTTTCTGGCTTAAGAGTCTCACTATGAAGTCTTCCAGTAGCGTTAACTACTAATCTTAATTCCGAAGAATGATTCGAAATTTTACTTTTAAACTGCAAAAGTGATTGAGAATCCTCTATGTCTAATTCCCAAAAAGAATTAAATTGACTTTTTCTTCCACACAAAACAACATCCAATTCTTTTTCACTTTTGCTCAGATCCGTAGCTAGTTGGGTACCAATTCCACCAGAGCCTACAACCAAGGCTAAACCTTTCATTTTTTAAGAATAAATTTTTATTGATTCTAAGAAACTTTTCTAATTATTTGTGCAAATATCTCTCTTATTTGCTTAAGAAATTTTATTTAGATTGACTTTTTTCTTCTAAAAATTTGTAAGCAATTTTTCTATCATCAAAATCAATAATTCTATCATTTAGAATTTGATAGTCCTCATGTCCTTTACCTGCGATTAAAACAATATCTTCTTTTTTTGCAAATTCAATAGATTCTTTTATTGCTATAAACCTATTAATTTCAATTTTTATTTGATCTCTTTTTTCAATACCCTTTAAAATCTCACTTACTATTTTTCCAGGGTCTTCTGATCTTGGATTATCTGATGTTATGAAAACGTAATCAGAAAACTCTTCAGCTATTGATCCCATTAAAGGTCTTTTCCCACTATCTCTATCTCCACCACATCCAAAAACAGTTATAAGTTTTCCTTCACAAAGTTTTTTAATTGATTTCAAAACTTTCTTTAATCCATCAGGTGTATGGGCATAATCAACGATTACAGTTGGAAGTAATGCTGAAACATCATTATTATCAATATCAATTTTCTCCATTCTCCCAGGAGTACCTGGAAAAGATTTTATTGATCTTGATAAATCTTTTAAAGAGAAATTAAGTTTATACAAAATTGTTATTGCTTGAACTGCATTCATTAAATTAAACTCTCCAACTAGTGGCACAAAAAGGTTTATTTTTTCTTCAGGGGTATGAAAGATGCATGAGGAACCATTTCCAGTGAAATTTTTATCTGTTACATAAAATAATTCTTCATTTTTAAATTCGCTCTTAATCTTTTTTGTAGTAACTACAGACGATCTTTTTTTTAGATGAGTTGGCAATTTAGAGATCCAAAGGTCATCGCAATTTAAAACAGCTATTCCATTTTTTACTGATAAGTAAGGCGGGAAAAATAATCTTTGTTTTGTCTTAAAATACGATTCCATATCGGAATGATAATCAAGATGATCTTGAGATAAATTTGTAAAAATAGCTGCCTTAAATTCACAACCTGATATCCTATTTTGAGCAATAGCATGGGAACTTACTTCTAATATTGCAAACTCAGAGTCGGCTTCAACTGCAGCATTTAATTTCTTTTGAAGTTTATCCGCAAAATCAGTTGTATGTGAAGAGACCTCTGAATATCCTGGCCACCTATTAAATAATGTTCCAAATAAAGCTGTCTTTTTTCCTAATTTATTAAGAAGATATTCTAATATAAAGGTTATTGTTGTTTTCCCATTAGTACCTGTCACACCAATAAGTTTAAGTTTACTTGAAGGTCTTTTCCAAAACTCAGATACTATTCGACCACAAAAAAGATCCCCTAAAGGCTCTTCTATAACAAGAACTTTTTTATGATCAATAGTTTCAGTTAGTTCTTTGGCTTTGAAACCAATAATGGCTGCCTCTGCACCATTTTCAATAGCCTCTTTCCAATATTTCCCTCCATCGACATTTAATCCTGGCAATCCCAAAAACAAAGTTCCTTTCTCAACTTCTTTGGAATTAAAAGATATATTAGTTATTTCTGGATTTATCAACAAAGATGTTGGTACAATTTTTACCAAAGATAGAAGTTTATGTAATTTTATTGATCTCATCTTCCAATTAATTGTTATTCAAAGCAATCTTTATATTTTTTTCTAGCCATTTTTTTAGTTGATCATCCTTCAATCTTGGAGAGATCCTAGGTAACTCAATAATTTTTTGAGACTTACTTTCTTTAATAGCGACAACAGGAACTTCATTATCAAATTTTTTATATTTATCTTGGTACAAATCAAACCTATCTATGTCAATTTCATTAATTTCTAATTTAGGTTTTATTTCTTTAAGATTTATTTTTATTAGTTTATTTTTTAATGTCTCACAAAGGCAACAACCTTTCCTAACAAAAATGAGTATTTTCATTCACTTAATCAGGAACAGGATCACAACCGCATGGGGTTAACGGATGACATTTGCTTAATCTTCTCAAGGTCAACCATCCACCTCTCCAAGGGCCGTGCCTTTTAATAGCCTCGTATCCATAAGAACTACAACTTGGTATAAATCTGCATCTTGGTCCAAAAAAAGGCGAGAACCACTTTTGATAGAAGGAAATCATCAAAAGAAATATAGATGTAAGTAGTTTGTTGACGCTTTTAATCACTTTAATGATGTAAAATAAGAGTCCAGTAGTAATTAGTTTAGTTGAATTTAATCAATTATCCAATTTATTGCAAATCTCAATTTTAATTTAAAATTATGTCAAGATACCGCGGCCCAAGATTAAGGGTTACGCGTCGCTTGGGAGAACTACCAGGTCTCACTAGGAAAGCTTCAAAGAAGTCAAATCCTCCAGGTCAGCACGGCCAAGCCCGTCGCAAGCGATCAGAATACGCAATTCGTCTAGAAGAAAAGCAGAAACTTAGATTCAACTATGGAGTTTCTGAAAGGCAACTAGTTCGTTACGTTAAAAAAGCTAGAGCTCAAGAAGGCTCTACAGGAACCAATCTCCTTAGACTTTTAGAAAACAGATTAGATAATGTTTGTTTTAGATTAGGTTTTGGTGGAACAATCCCAGGTTCAAGACAATTAGTAAATCATGGGCATGTAACCATTAATGGAAAAGTTCTTGATATTGCAGGTTACCAATGTAAACCAGGAGATGTAATTAGCATTAAAGAAAACAAAGCGAGTAAAAAACTTGTAGAAGGTAATATTGAATTTCCTGGTTTAGCTAATGTCCCACCTCATATAGAGTTAGACAAACCTAAGTTAACAGGCAAAATCAACGGAAAGTGTGATAGAGAATGGGTCGCACTTGAAATAAACGAGTTATTAGTTGTTGAATACTATTCAAGAAAAGTATAAAAATCCTTTTCTTCAAATTATTAAATCACTCACCTTATTGTTGAGAGGTTTAATAAATTCTTATTTTGAAAACAATGGGAAATAAGAAAAATATCATCAAAAAGCCAGGTGTTAAAACCTTATCAATTCATCATGGAGAAACATTTTCTGAAGAGACTGGATGTGTCATGCCACCAATTTTTTCTACCTCAACATTTAAACATGGTAATAAGGGCAATTTCGATTACACCAGATCAGGTAATCCAAACTTTAAAATTCTAGAAAATATACTTAAATCCATAGAAGAATCCAAATATTGTACAATTTTTGGATCTGGCATAAGTGCAGTAACTGCAATTACATCTTCATTAAAATCAGGCGATAAAATACTCTGCGAGTCAAATCTATATGGTTGTACAATAAGAATGTTCGATAAGATTTTCAAAAAATTTGGAATAGAAGTTTTATATACAGATTTTACAAATAAAGAAAATTTTAAAGAAATTAAAGACTTTCATCCAACTTTAATTTGGCTTGAAAGTCCAACAAATCCTCTTTTGAAAGTACTTGATATTAAACTTATTTGTGATGAAGCTAATAAGTACAAAATACCTGTAGTTCTAGATAACACCTTTTCTACAGCTCTCATTCAAAAACCTCTAGAACTAGGCGCAACACTATCTCTTATAAGTACAACAAAATTTATAAATGGCCATAGTGATGCACTTGGTGGAGCAGTCCTAACGAATAATGAGGAATGGAATAGTAAGATGCTTTTCTCTCAAAAAGCTTTAGGACTTCAACCCTCGCCTTTTGATACATGGTTAATTACAAGAGGAGTAAAAACTCTCCCTCTAAGAATCGAACAACAAACAAAAAGTGCAGAGATAATTTCTAAGAAAATTGAAAATCACAGAATAATTAGTAAAGTTTTTTATCCCTTTAATCAAAAACATCCACAATTTAATTTAGCAAAATCACAAATGAAATCTGGTGGTTCAATGATCACCCTTAAATTGAATTTAAACAAATCGGACACTTTTAAATTTTGTAAATCACTCAGATATTTCTCATTAGCAGAGAGTCTTGGAGGCGTTGAAAGTTTAATTTGCCACCCAGCAACAATGACTCATGCATCTGTTGATGACAAAACAAAAACCCTTCTAGGTATTGATGATTCACTTATAAGATTGTCGGTAGGTTGTGAAGATACAAATGATTTAATTTCAGATATCTTATTTGCCTTAAATAAATTCTAAAAGTGAGAAATTTACTAAAAAATCCAATATGGAGAAGTTTAGAGTTGGGATATTCGATTCCTGATAATGAACATGCTGTTTCTGTAGCTTTACCAACTTGGAAAGATGTAATTAATTATGAGGAAAAAAATCCAAAATGCATGGAATTATTAAAGTCAATCTATCCTCGTTTTGGACTTAATCCTTTAGTAAAAAGATTATGTGAAAAGGTAAAAAAAGAAAGTCACTTAAATGATACAAGTATCTGGCCCTATCCAAATGAAAAAATAGCCTTAAAAGCAAAAAAGTACTGTGATAGAAATACTTCTAAAGGATCTATATATATCGAAAGAAGGCATAATTTAGCTTTTTTAATTACTAGAGAATCAGCGAGCAAATATGCAAGATCTTTTTGGCAACATACCGGTCTCGGTATATCTTCAAGAGCGGCTGCAATTGAATTGGGCCTAGAGGATTGCCCTTCAAAGTCTTTAGCGATAGAAAGTTGTCAAAGAATAAAAGATAGAATTTCTAAGTTTACAAAAACAAACTCTAATGATGTTCACTTGACCTCATCTGGCATGTCAGCTTTATACACATCATTAGAAATAATATATAAATTATTTCCAGATAGACCTACACTTCAAATTGGTTTTCCATATGTAGATGTACTTAAATTACCAATGAATATCTTTCATGGAGCCAAGTTAATAACAGAAGAAAATTGCAAGGATATTGAATTAGAAATGATAAAAATAAATCCAGCAGCCTTGATTATTGAATTACCAAGTAATCCAATGCTCAAATGTGTGAACATAAAAAAAATTTCAAAAATAGCTAATAAATTAAATATACCTGTGATAGTTGACGATACTATTGGTTCAAATTTAAATATAAATTCTTTAGAACATGCAGATATCGTTTTCACTTCACTAACAAAAATCTTTTCAGGTAGCGGGGATATTCTTGCTGGGTCACTAATACTAAATCCAAAAAGCAGATGGATTGATCAGTTTAGAAATGCTTTAAATGAAATCAACCTTCCAATGCTTTCTGATGGCGATATGGTTTCACTCGAAAAAGCTAGTAGAGATGTAAAACAAAGAGTTTTTGAGCAAAATAAAGCATGTTTAGAATTAAAAAAAAGATTAGAAACCTGTAAAGAGATCAAAAATATTTTCCATCCCGAAAATTGTCCTAATTTCAATTCTATACTTACTCCTGATGGGGGATATGGTTGCTTATTATCGTTTGAATTAAAAGGAGGTCTTGAGAAAGCTAAAAAGTTTTATGATTCTCTTCAAATATCAAAAGGTCCTAGTTTAGGTACAAAATTTACCCTTGTATGTCCTTATGTTTTATTAGCTCATTATGACGAATTAGATTGGGTTGAAAGTTTTAACATTCCTTCGCACCTTATTAGAGTATCTGTTGGACTAGAAGATAAAGATCACTTATGGAGAATCTTTTCTGAAGCATTAAATAATTTTTAAATACCTAGTATTTACCGTATAAAAAATCATATACTCTTTTTCAAAAAAATAGTTAATATTAATGTATATTTTCTCAATAATATAAATGGCAAAAATTTATGAGGACAACAGTTTCGCTATTGGAAACACTCCATTAGTAAAATTAAAATCAGTTACTAAAAACGCAAAAGCTACTGTATTAGCAAAAATCGAAGGAAGAAATCCTGCTTATAGTGTTAAATGTAGGATTGGTGCAAACATGATATGGGATGCGGAGAAAAGCGGAAAACTTACAAAAGACAAAACCATTGTTGAACCTACATCTGGAAATACTGGAATTGCCCTAGCTTTTACTGCTTCAGCAAGAGGTTACAAACTAATCCTTACAATGCCGGAATCTATGTCTATTGAAAGGAGAAGAGTGATGGCAGTATTAGGCGCCGAAATTGTTTTAACAGAGGCTTCTAAAGGTATGCCAGGAGCAATAGCCAAAGCTAAAGAGATCGCAGAAAGTAATCCCTCTCAATACTTCATGCCGGGTCAGTTTGATAATCCAGCAAACCCAGAAATTCATTTCAAAACAACTGGGCCTGAAATTTGGGACGATTGCGATGGTGAGATTGATGTTTTTGTTGCTGGAGTTGGAACAGGTGGAACAATTACAGGAGTTTCAAGATACATCAAACAAGAGAAGGGCAAGAATATTATTTCTGTAGCAGTAGAACCATCACATAGCCCTGTTATTACGCAGACAATGAATGGTGAAGAAGTTAAATCTGGACCACACAAAATACAAGGTATAGGAGCAGGATTTATTCCTAAAAACCTTGATTTATCAATTGTTGATAAAGTTGAACAGGTTACGAATGATGAATCAATCGAGATGGCTCTTAGATTGGCAAAAGAAGAAGGTCTTCTCGTAGGAATATCTTGCGGGGCTGCTGCTGCTGCTGCTGTTAGATTAGCTGAGCAAGATGAATATGCAGGAAAAACTATAGTGGTTGTTTTGCCAGATTTAGCTGAGAGGTATTTATCATCAATTATGTTTACTGAAGTTCCAAGTGGAATAATTGAGGAGCCAGTTAAAGCTTAAATTTATTTGTTCACCAGAAATGAATCTGGGGAAATGTACATAGCATCGCCGTAAGAGAAAAATCTAAATTTTTCTTTTATGGCGTTTTTATACAGATTTAGTAATCTTTCTCTACCGATCATTGCGCTTACTAGGAGTAATAATGAACTCTTTGGAAGATGAAAATTAGTTAATAATCCATCAACTGCTTTGAATTTATAGCCTGGCTTAATTACTAAATCAACATACTTAGCTATAGGAATTAGGTCTTCCATTTCATACGAATAACAACTTTCAAGAGCTCTTACGCATGTAGTTCCAATAGCTATAACTCTTCTGTCCGTTTTTTTTACTCTTTTTATTTCTTCCACCACTTTCCTACTAACACTGACCCACTCTTTGTGAAGTTTTAAATTAGATAAATCTTCTTGATCAATTGGCTTAAATGTTCCATAACCTACATGCAAAGTAATTGGCATAACTAATATACCTTTTTTTTTTAATTTTGAAATAAGACTTTTACTTAAATGTAATCCTGCTGTTGGCGCAGCAACTGCTCCAGGATTACTTGCATACTCAGTTTGATAATTGTTTTCATGAAAAGATTCTTCTTCGGCGCTTTTTATATATGGAGGGAGGGGTATTTCTCCATATATATCAAGGAGATTATTCATTGAGATTAGATCATTTATATTTTCTGGAAACTTGATAAATCTTCCTCCAGTTTCTTTATCAATTCCAGAAATATGCAATTTTATATCTTTTGCCAAGGATGATTTTAAATTTAATTGACTATTTATTTTTAACTTTTTAGCAGGCCTTGCTAAACATAGCCAAGTAGATTGATCTGCTTTCTCCAAAACTAATAATTCGACTAATCTCCCATTTTCTAATTCAACCTTTAACCTTGCTTTCATCACCTTCGTATCATTTACAACTACCAAATCACCATTTCTAAGTTCGTCTAAGAGATTCTTTGTATATTTATTTGTTGTAAAGTCTTCTTCTAATGAACTATCTCTAACTATCATTAATCTAGATTCATGCCTTACTTTAGAAGGTTTATTAGCAATTAATGTTTCATCAAGAATATAATCATAAGCTTCTAGCTTATGATCTATTTCATCATTATTAATTTCAAAATTCAATTAAATTTAGGCTACAAGTGTTTCTGGCTCGTTTTCAATGAGAGAAGACAAGTCTTTTAAGAATGATGCACCATCAGCACCATAAATTACTCTATGATCAGCGGTTAAATTTACTTGCATTATTTTTTTAACAGATATTGAGCCATCATTATTAGCAACAACTGTTGGCTTCGATGATGCTATGGCTAAAATCGCACCTGTACCTGGTGGAAGTATTGCATCAAACCTGTCAACACCAAACATTCCTAAATTTGACAAAGTAAATGTTCCTGTTGAGTATTCATCTGGTTCTAATTGTTTTGCTCTAGATCTTTTCACAAGATCTTTCCACTCTCTTGATAATTCAAATAAATCAGTGTTACAAGGTTCTTTTAATACTGGAGTTATCAACCCTCCATCTTCCATAGCAACAGCCACAGCAATATTTATATTTTCTGGATAAGAAATTCCGTTTTCTGAAAAGCTTGAATTAACTTGGGGATGTTTTTTAAGTGTCTTTGCAACTGCCTTGACTAACAACGCAGTCATAGTAACTCCATTTTGCTTTACTTTCTTGTAAAAATTGTCCAATTTATCAGTATTAATTGAATAACCAACTCTAAAACATGGAACATTTAAACTTGATTCCATATTCTTATTTACAGCTTTTTGAAGAGTATTAAATTGAACAGTTTCACCGGGGTTTCCAAAACTATTCCCTAATATCTCTGACTTCCTTTCAGCTTGAACATGAGGACTGGAAATACTAGCGGGAGAACTTCCCTCTCCTATCCATGGAATAGACACAGGTTGGCCATTTGCCTTCAGTACATCATCAGCCTGAATCCTTCCATGAGGTCCTGATCCCTGCACTTTTGCTAATTCAACTCCCATTGTAGAAGCAAGTTTTTTTGCCCTTGGAGATGCTATTACTCTTGAAGAATTATTATTACTAGTAGAGGCGTTAAATTGAATCTCATTAGAGGTAATTAGCACTTTTTCCCTTTTAATCTCGACTTCCTGCTCATTATTTTGAGGCACCTCTTTTTGCTTTTCTTCTTTTATTTCAGGTTTGTTATTTGGTAAATCGAGTTGACCATCACTGGATACTTCAGTCTGTTTACCTTTATTTTGTTCTTGTATAGAAGCTATCTCATCCTGATTCTCTACAATAAGTCCGATGGTTTCACCAACTGGAGCAGTACTACCAGCTGGCATTAGTACTGCAGCAAGATATCCATCTTGAAAAGATTCAACATCCATATCAGCTTTATCTGATTCAACAACTAAAACAGATTCTCCTCTTTCAACTTTATCTCCAGGATTCTTTAACCATTCAACAATTTTGCCTTCAGTCATAGTAGAACTAAGAGCTGGCATAAATATTTCGTGAGACATCAGATAGATTTTTTAAGGTTTTACTAGCTTTAAGAACTTACAAAACTCCTAAAGATCGGTATGTTTATATTTTACAAAAAAATAGCGCCAAAGAAACTATGATTTACATTCAAAAGGAATTTAAACCTTTAAATTTATTCGTTATTATTAATCGATTGAATTATCCCATCTTTAACTATTATTGAAACTTGCATCTTCTTAATAAGATTATCCCCAACGGAAACATCACAAAAGCTATCAACCTGTCCTTGATCAACAATTTCATCCATTTTTAAATCACGAACTTGACTTTGTTGTTGCAATAGATTTCTTTTTTGCTCTTCTAGTTCGTTTCTTTTTGCGCCAACTTGTTGCTGAACTTGGCCAACTTGCTCTTGAACTCTAGGATCTAATGGATTTACTGACTGGGATCTTATATTACTAACTATTTGTTGACCTTCTTGTTCAAGTTGTGATAACTGTTGGTCAACTGCGGAAATCGCATTACTTAATTCCTTCTCAGCATCTTCTTTCCAAGTAGGGGTAACAATAGCTTTTATTGCTATTGAACGTTTGATGGATATAGAGTTTTTGGTTTCCATAAAAAATTAATTTACCCTCTCAATATAGAGATATCAAAGAGATTTTTCTTTTTTAATTTATTTTTTATACATTTCTTCTATTTGTGATGAATATAAATCAACTATTTCTCTTCTTTTCTGCTTAAGAGTTTGAGTCAATAAACCATTTTCTAAAGTAAAAGCATCAACAAAATAGCAATCTAATACCTGTTCCTCAAATCTTGCTCCTAATCTGTTTTTTAACAAATTATTTATCTGCGACTTAAAAAACAAACCAATTTTTTTATTCGTATTTAATTTAGAAATATCATTTTCAAAGAATTTATTTTCTACTAATTCTATGTTTGGAGCGACAAGTGCTGTTAAACACTTTTTGTCTTGACCTACTAGTTGAACTTGATTAATAAATTCAGAACTAAGAATCTCAGTTTCAAGGGGACTTGGCTCTATATTTTCACCACTAGAAAGAACTATCGTATCCTTGGCTCGCCCTGTTATAACCAAAGATCCATTTGGAATAAGAAAACCCAAATCTCCAGTATCAAACCAACCATCTCTTGATAAAACATCTTTAGTAGCTGAAATATTATTCAAATAACCTTTCATAACTTGAGGTCCTTTAACAAGAATCTTGCCTATCTCTTTAAATTTCAAAATCTTATCTTTTTCTTCATTCATTATTTTAATTTCAGTAAATGCCAATGGCTGTCCAGAAGATCCCCTTACATTAAGTTCTCTTCTTCTACAAGTTAGTACTGGACTAGTTTCTGTTAATCCATAACCGACTAGAACATCTATACCTAAAGATTCAAAAAACAAATCTACGTGCTCAGGTAAAGCACCCCCACCATTGATTGGAAATTTAAGTTTTTCTCCACATAATTGTTTCAAAATACTTGGCCATAAAAAAGTAGAAGATATCTTATGTATCAAAAATCTTCCTATTATAGATATTGTCAAAGATATTTTTGCTAAAGAACTTACTTGATTAATTTCTAAATTTCTGATCTTTCTTAAATTTCTTTTAAAAATAGAACTATTCTTTATCAAAACCTTTATGATTTTTTGTTTTTTAGGAGGCATTTTTTTTAAAGCCAAGAAAAAGCCATCATGAATAGCCTCCCATAGCCTAGGAACAGTAGCCATAACAACTGGCTTAACTTGTTTAATATCATCTTTCAGGAATTTTGGATTTGTATAAAATTGAGTACACCCGCATGAAAAAAAGAAATATTCAGCACTTCTTTCATACGAATGCCAGATAGGTAACACACTCAAGACAGCAGTTCCGGGTTCTGGATCGGCGATATGGGCCAGATTAATGATTTGATGTAAAAAGTTTGCATGTGTCAAGGGAACACCTTTTGGTTTGCCTGTTGTCCCTGATGTATAGAGAATGCTGGCAATATCGTTACTATGATGATTATATTTTTCGAAACTATTATTTTTTAAAAGATTTTTTTCTCCTGCTTTTATAAATTCAGGCCAATTTATTAAATCTTCAAATTGTTCATCTTCCAGATTAATTATAAATTTAAATCTTTTTTTTAATTCATTTTTTTTATTTAATTTCAACCAAACTTCCTTAGATTGAACAATTAGACCAACAGAATTAGAATGCTCAATTATGTAATCTAATTCTACTGAAGGTGAATTAATACCTCTTACAGCATTAATAGCTCCTAATCGCATCAACCCTTGATCAGCTATTAACCATCTTGGTGAGTTTTCAGATATAAATGTGACAACATCACCTTTAACTACTCCATAATTTTTAAAAGAATTAGAGACTTTAGTGATTAAATTAGCTAACTCAGAATAGGAAATTTTTTCTTTATTCTTTCCTCTCAAATCATTAATAGCTACTGTATTCCCACATTTTAATTTTAAGTATTCCCATATTTGATCAACATGATCAAGATTATTTATATCTTTCCTTTTACTTGTAAATTTTTCATTTTGTGAAAGAGATTTTGCTGCAGGCCAATATGCTAATTCTTCCATATTTATGAAATTTCCAAATCTTTTAAGTTTCTATTCTGATACAAAATTAAAATTAAACTCTTCATGAATGATTTTTTTAACAATTTTCTTAACTTCTTTTATATCTACATTTTTATTGTAATCAGACATATTTACCATTTGGCAGCCCTCAATACCGCAAGGAACAATCTTATTAAAATTTTCTAATTTGCAGTTAACGTTTATTGAGAAGCCATGAATCGTTACCCACCGTTTGCATCCAATACCGATTGAAGCAATTTTCCTTTCTCCTATCCACACACCTGTAAATCCATCTTTAGTAGAGCAATTAATATTAAAACTCCTTAGAGTTTTAATAATTATTTTTTCAATTTTTCTTAAATACCAATTTAAATCTTTATTAAAATTACTCAAATCTAAAACTAAATAAGTAACTAACTGTCCTGGCATATGGCATGTAACCTCACCACCTCTATCAATTTTAAATACATCTTGTTCATCTGCTGAGAAAAGCAAGTTATCCATATTGGAACCTCTTCCGACTGTATAACAAAGTTGATGCTCGCCTAACCAAATAAAATTCATATTTGATTTACCTGAAATTAATGAGTCTTGATATTCTTTTTGTAATTTATATACATCATAAAAAAATGAAATTTTATCAGGTTGTTTAATTATTGATGTTCTATTAATCATAGTTATGTAGATTTAGGAAATATGAAAATATTTTTAGATTTATTATGAAAATTTTAATCCATGGAAAGAATCTCGAACTTACAGGACCTTTAAAAGAATATACTGAGGCAAAAATAGAAAAAGCAACGCATCACTATAAGGATATCGTTAAAGAAGTAGATATACACCTTTCAATCGAAAAGAATCCAAGGGTTTCATTCCAAACAGCTGAAGTTACAATTTTTGCTAATGGAACTATTATCAGAGCTGAAGAAAAAACAGAAAATCTTTATTCAAGCATTGATTTGGTTTCAAATAAACTTTGTAGAAAACTACGGAAATATAAAGAGAGGCATAATAAAAAATTACATAATAATCTTGTAAAGAATAAAAATTCTTATTCCAATGCGATTGAAGAATCAGATTCTATAGATAAAGATATATTCAACGAGGAAAGAGAGGTGAGACTACCTGAACCATCTATTAAAAAAAAATATTTTGAAATGATTCCTATCTCTTTGGAAGAGGCTAGAAAACAATTAGATTTTATTGATCATGAATTTTATGTATTTAGAAATAAAGTAAATAATGAACTACAAGTTATTTATAAAAGGAATCATGGCGGTTATGGATTAATCCAGTCTAAATAATACTAAAAATGTTTAATATCGATTACGAATTAAATGAAAAGATACATGCAATATTAATTAATCCGTATTTATCTTTGGAAGAATTAAATGTCAACTGCGATTTAATTCAAAAATATAATATTAGAAATGTTTCTACATCTCTTAACTTTTTAAGTCCTATAAAAGATGCATTAAACAATCATAAAGTAAATATAAATACTCTAATTTCTTATCCATTAGCTGATTTACCACTTGATTTTATTGATGAATTTGTTTGCTATGCAAAAGATAATGGTGCAAGCGGAATAGAATACATCCCTAATTTTCTAAAACTATCTAAAAATGATTTAAATAGTTTTGCCAGTGAAATTGAGAGTATTAATGCTTCAGAATTACCAGTCACAATAATCATAAACAAAACAAAATTAGATAAAGAACTTTTTGAAAAAGCCATAGAAATTTCTCTTGAATTAGGAATAACAAATTTTCAATTTGGAGATGGTTTTGGACCTGCTATTTCTAAAGTTGATATAGTTGAAATATTAAAATTTATTGGCAACCAGAATTCTATAAAAGTGGTAGGAAGCATAAAAACACTAACCCAAGTTGTTGATTTATTTGATTCAGGTATAGATTGTATTGGAACTTCAAATTTTAATGAGATTTTTAAAGAAATTAGACTTATTTAAATGTCAGGCGAAAGTAGAATAAAAGGTCTTTGTATTAAAGCTAGTCCGCTAGGTGAGAGTGGAAGATTAATAACTGTTTTAACAGATGAACAAGGTATTATTAGGCTTGCAGCTCCAGGCGCCAGGCGTCCAAAAAGTAGTCTTGCTGCAGCTACTCCTTTAACATATTTAAGTTTTCAGATCTTTGGGAAAAGAAGTCTTAAGTCTGTTCGTCAAATTAAAATTCTCAAAAGCTACAACGGATTGGGGAAAAATATAGAATGTCTTGCTGCAGCCCAAGCAATAACTGAATTAACCTTTTTATTAGTTGGAAACAATGACAAGCAAAAAGATTACTTGTCTAGCGTACTTATTCATTTAGATCGAATTTATGAATATAACCTTGAAAGTGAAGAGGACTTCAAAATGCTTTCAATGAGTATTCAATCTTTAATTCATTTATTAGCAATTGGAGGGATAAATATTCCTGTAAATTTTTGCTGTAAAACGGGCGAGCCTATCATTCCACCCTTAGGTAACTGGGATTGGCAATGTTCCTATTTACCAAATGAGGGATTTTCTACAGTAGAAGATGTAGATAGTGTTTTAAAAGTGAATGCTTCTGAAATTGCTCTTTTACAAAGACTTCTTTTCGCAGAATTACCAATCAAATCAAATGGAGAATTATTAGGACCTAAAAAAGTTTGGCTTAAGATATTATCAATTGTTGAAAATTGGATCTCTGCTCAATTAGAAAAAGAATTATCGTCACTAAAAATGTTAAGAGAATTTTATAGATAATTAAGGGGTAAATTGTTATTAAATTAAAAGATCTCGATGATTGTAACTTTGACTGTTAACTTTATAAATAGTTGATTAATTTGATGTGGTTCATGTTGCCTGGCTAGGTAAAAAATCTCCCTTTTGTGGAAATGTAAGTTATGGAAATTTAACTACTGAACAATTAAAAGTGAGAAGCCATAAAGTAAGTTTTATACATTTTGATAATCCCTCTAATGTAAAAGAATCTAAATCCTTATTTTTAGCAAACGATCCTGAGGTCAGTCTTCCTTACTTAATTAAATCACAAGTTTATACGATCCCCTCTCCAAGAGCAGAAAAAGAACTAAGGCATTCATTAGAGAGATTAAAGCCAGATATAGTTCATGCAAGTCTAACTTTATCTCCTCTCGACTTTAGATTGCCTGAACTTTGCAAACAAATAAACCGCCCACTTGTAGGGACATTTCATCCCGCATTTGATAAAAATAATAGGAACTTAACTGCAAGTACTCAACAACTAACTTATCAACTTTATGCGCCCTCTCTCGCTAAATTTCATAAAATAATTGTTTTTTCAGAACCTCAAAAATCACTTTTAGAGAACCTAGGCGTTAGTAAAGAAAAGCAAATAATTATTCCAAATGGAGTTGATGAAAGTATTTGGCAACCTGTGAAAGTAAAAAGTAAAAAATATAATTTAGTAAAAAGTAAACTAGGGAATGGAAGAATATTTATATATATGGGAAGGATTGCCAATGAAAAAAATATTGAGGCTCTTTTAAAATCCTGGCGTCAAACAAAAACTAATAATTGCAAACTAGTAATTGTTGGAGACGGACCAATGAAGCCTACACTGGAAAATAGTTTTTCTAACCTAGGAAAAGATAAATTAATTTGGTGGGGATCAGAAACTGATTTAGAAACCAGGGTAGCAATTATGCAAATCGCAGAGGTATTTTTTTTACCGAGTTTAATAGAGGGACTATCCTTATCACTCTTAGAGGCAATGTCCACTGGTACAGCTTGTGTAGCAACTGATGCTGGAGCTGATGGTGAGGTTTTAGATAATGGAGCAGGCATTGTGATCTCTACTGAAAATGTTGTCACTCAATTAAAAACTATAATTCCAATTTTGGTAGATCATCCTTCATTCACAAAGGCTCTAGGGGAAAAAGCACGTGAAAGAGTAATTGAAAGATATACAATTAAAAAAAATATTGAAGCTCTGGAAAAACTTTACTTAAATACTATAAAAATATCTAACCCTTAACGAAATTCTTTACTACGATTACTGGCCGAAACTACTGCTTCTATAAGAGCAGACCTTAAACTCTTATTTTCTAAAACCCTTAGTGCTGATATGGTTGTGCCCCCAGGAGAAGTTACCATATTCTTAAGCTCAGCAGTTGTTAAATTAGTTTCTTTTATTAAACTAACAGTGCCTAGAATCATCTCTACAACTAGTTCTTCAGAAAGTCTTTTTTGCAATCCGCCGCTTAAACCTCCGTCACTTAAAGCTTCAATAATCAAGGCAATTATAGCTGGTCCAGAAGATGTTACTGATAAAAAAATATCGAGTAAATCTTCAGGAAATTCATAAATTTTACTAGAGTTTTCAAATAATCTTTTTATAAATTGCTTTTGATCTTTTGTTATTTCATCTCCCCAGGATATTCCAGTTAAACCTTTACCAATTGTTATTGGAATATTAGTTACTACCCTAACGCATTTATGATTTGGAAATTTTTTAATAAGTTTTTCTAAAGATACACCAGCTAAAATAGAAACCAATAAATTATTTTTATTTTTTTTTAATTCAATTATATTTTTAAGTTGCTGAGGCTTTACAGAGAGAAGTTTAACTTTGCAATCCCATATAATTTCTGAACCTTTGGAGTTTGCCTGAAAAATATTAATATCATACTTATAGTTTTTTCTAATATTTTCTAAACTTTTTTTTGTATTTACTAAACAATAAACATCCTTTGGATTTAGTAAATTTTTATCAAATAGCGGAGTAATAATAGCTCTTGCAATATTTCCAAACCCAATGACTGCGATTTTACTAGTCACAAATTAATTAACTGTAAGCCGATAATTTAGATTCTCCCCAAGCTGGCTCTGGAGTTGTGTTAGTTTCAAAATTATAAGATGTCTTTTTGCTTGAAACATTAGAAGGAGAAGCTTCCTCTGGGAAAGAACTAGTTACATTTACACAACTAGGAGCAAAAAGAAAAATGCTTTCCCCAACTCTTTCTTGATGACCATCTATTGCATATGTACCTCCTGCAACAAAATCAACTGCTCTTTGTGCTTGGTCAGGATCCATCATAGTCAAATTTAGAATTACAGTTTTTCTTTCTCTTAATGCCTGTATTGCTTGAGGCATTTCATCAAAACTTCTAGGCTCCATCAAGCTTACCTCAGAAGATGAATTAGCAATGCCAGGCATTCCAACCACATTTGATGTCCTATTATTATTCATAAATTCAAATGGATTTGAATTTGAAAGTGCATTCGAGTTTTTTTGATTTTGTTTAAAATCATTATTTCGATTAAATTCATCCTCTGATGCATAATCCAACTCATCAAAATCATCATCCAGATAATCATCCCCTGCTACAACTGCCTTTAATCGAGAAATAAGTGACACCTTTTAAATCCTCTTGAAATTGATAACTAAGGTCAAAAAACCTTTAGTAATATATCCATCTTTTATTAATGAATAAACTACCTATACTTAAATAACGTTACTTATAGTTTACTGCAAGTTTAAAAACAAGATTTTTATAAAATATAATTAATTAACGACTAATATATTCTATTACCAAAAATTATTGACCCTAATCGCAACCAAGTAGAACCTGCTTTAACAGCTTCCTCCCAGTCTCCTGACATTCCCATTGAACAATCCTTAAGTTTAAGTGAATCTGCAAGTAACCGGCATTTTTTAAATAGTTTAATATTATCTATTGAACTCAAACCCTTTGGATTGATTGTCATTAGGCCTTTAATTTTGATACTTTTAAATCCCTTAATCTGGTCCCATTTTTCTAACAATACTTTAGGATTAAAACCTCCTTTATTTGGATCATCACTTAATTTGACTTGCAACATTACTATTGGATTTCTCTTCTCTTCAAATGAAACATTAGAAATCTTTAATAATTTTTCATATGAGTCTACAGAATGAATATATTCAAAATTTTGTACTATTTTTCTTATTTTATTAGTCTGCACTCTTCCAATGAAATGCCATTTTATATTTTTTAAATCATCTAATAAGAGTTTCTTCTCAATAGCCTCTTGAAATCTACTTTCCCCAAAATCGTTTTGTCCTAGATTATTTATAATTTTGATTTCTTTACTACTAAACCCCTTACTCACAGCAAGTAAATTTACATTAAGAGGTAATTGTTTTTTAATTTGCAAGTAATTTGAAATTTCCAAATTTTATAAAAAAGTTTGTCTAAATAAATTTTCCCATTTTGTGAAATCTTCTGATCCTTGTCTTCTTGCTCTTTGCAGGTTTAATTCAGACTGATTTCTAGCATCTAAATAAGGTATAACTTCAAAAAACACTTCTCGTTGTTTAACTTCAACTAAAAAAAACATTTTTTGTGCATACAAAGTCGCATAAATATCTTTACCCTCACTTCCTAGAGAGACTTGATATAACATTCCAAATGTTGGGTGATTTAAATAACGCTCTGAACTCAAACTAAAAATTTATTTATTTACCATGCACCATACTGTTTTCTAAGAAAAATTGCTATGCATATAAAACAAATCGATAATGAATTAAAAATAAAAGTTAGGGAATTTTTTTTATCAAAAGCTTTATATCTATTAGTTTTTATTGTTATTTCTTTTTTAGAAAGTAACGAATCTGCTCCTTGATCAATTCTTAAGAATATATTTAAAAAAAGTCTTTCAACCATTGTTAATAAAACATTAATAGATTTCTTAAAACCCAAACTTCTAAGATTTATTGATCTAACTGATACTGATTTAATTATGTTTTGCAATTCTTCTTGAACTAAAGGAATAAAGCGTAATGCTAACAGTAATTGAAAAAGCCATTTATCAATAGGCAACCCAACTTTTCTCAAAGGGATCATAAACCAACTTAAGGCCCAGGCTATATCCTCCTGTAATGTTGTTAGCAGCATCAAATTCACACTATGAATAACAGTAAATATTAATGTTGAAGTTTTTATTCCTAACTCAAAAGCTTTCCTAGATAGGTTAAAGGGCCCAAGAGTTATAAATCCTATTTTCTTAGATGGAATTTCTAAAATATTCCAAGTTTCCTGACTTTCTAGAATCAAGTTCAATTCATTCGGATCTCTTAAAGAACTATCAAGAGATTGAATATCAGAAAATGCAATTAATGATAATAATCCAATTATTAATGATAATCCTATAAGGAAGAGGAGTGATCGCCACCAAACTCTAAAGGGTAACAAACTGATAAAAGTAATAGATATCAAACAAATAACTAAACTTAGTCTCCATAATGGGCCTGCCCAGATTGGAGTAATTAGAAAAATAAATACTGCAATTATCTTTAATCTACTGTCGACAATTCTTAACCAACTTCTATTACCATCAACATATTGTCCAATAGGAAATTTAGTAAGAAAATTCATTAATCTTTTTGAATAATATTAATATTCTTTTTTGAAGTCTCCTTTTCAAGGTCTCTTTGCTGTTTTCCTCTCCAAAGTAAAATTATTGGAGACCCTTCAAACCCAAGATTTAATCTTATTTGTTTTTCAATATATCTTCTATATGTAATTCCAAATAATTTAGGGTCATTTACAAAAAGAGTAAAAGTTGGAGGCTGGTTTTTTACTTGAGTCCCATAGTAAAGTCTTCCTTGTTTTCCGCTTCTCTTTGTTGGTGGACTTTTCCATCCAAGAGCTTCCTTAAGAACTTCATTAACGACTGAAGTTGTGACTCTCCTTCTATGTTGGGTTACAGCACTAAGAGCATGCTCAAAAATATTTTGAACTCTTTGACCAGTCAAAGCTGAAATGAAAATCATTTTTGACCAATGCAAAAAATATAGTTTTGATCTAAGTTCTTTTTCTACTTCATAGATTGTGGAATTATTTTTCTCTACAAGATCCCATTTATTTACTACAATGACACATGCTCTACCTTGTTCTTCTATTCGTCCTGCTAATTTCTGATCTTGATCAGTCACACCATCTATGGCATCTATAACCAGGACGCAAACATCACTTCTATCGATAGATTTAAAAGCTCTATTAATTCCAAAAAACTCAGTTCCATATTTTACATTTTTTTTTCTTCTTATTCCTGCGGTATCGACTATTTTCCATAGATGGGAATCTTTCTTAATAAGAGTATCTATTGAATCAGTTGTAGTCCCACTTATATCACTAACTATTGCTCTTTTTTCTCCGCAAATAGCATTTAACAAACTGGATTTACCAACATTTGGTCTCCCAATAATTGACATCATTATTTTATCTTCTTTATCTTCAATATTTAAATCTTTAGGGAATCCATCAATAACAAGGTCTAATAGATCCCCTGTTCCAGAGCCATGAATAGCAGAGACAGGATAAGGTTCACCTAAACCCAATTTCCAGAACTCAGAGGCCAAAGAAACTCCCAAGGATGTAGATTCACATTTATTTACTGCAACAATTGTCTTACAAGCTGAATTCCTTAGCCATTTTGCTATGGATAAATCACCGTCAGTTACACCTTGATTTCCATCAACTACAAATAAAGCGAGAGAAGCCTCTTCTAATGCTAAAAATACTTGAGTACGAATCTCGGGGAGGAATTCACTATCATCTTCAAAAACTAATCCTCCCGTATCAACCACTTGAAATTCCCTCCCCCCCCAAGAAGCATTTTGATAAGTTCTATCTCTAGTAACTCCAGGTTTATCGAATACAATTGCGTCATTACTTTGGCATAACCTATTAACCAAAGTAGACTTCCCAACATTAGGTCTTCCGATTATTGCTATTGATGGAAGAGTCAATTATTCCCCTAAGAAAATTAGATCTATTACAACTATACCCTCAATACTATCTTTTACTCTATCCAGGAGTATTTATTTGATTTCAGGATCTCCAAAATGACCTTTTGCTGGATTAGGAGATGGGGAAGATATTTTAGGTAACTTAGAAAAATCATCTAAAGAAGAACTCGAGTCAATAGACCAATAGATCAGCCAATTGACAGCAGTTGCTCTTCTTGTTCTTCTAGGATAAAGTTCGTTAATTTTATAACCTTTAAAATTAAGAATTTTTTTTAAATTTTGTTTGTGATCTTTCGGTATAGATCGTGTCAAATGAACCGAAGCTGATCGTTCTGAAATAATTTGAGGAGCTTTTGAAAATTTTTCTGACCAATATGATGGAGTTAAGGAACTTGAAATCCATCCATCCATAGAAGGTTCATTGATATAAAAAAGTCTTTCCCATACTAATTCACATACAAAAATATCACTTACTTTATCTTCAAGTATTAAAGACAATATTTGCCTACTTATAGACCATTGAAAATCATTTCTTAGAAATTTGTCCTTATTCATTAATTAGGTCTTATCAAAATTAAAGAAAAATAAGGCATTGTCTCCACATTATATTTTGAAGCATGTTGGATAATTTGATCAGGCATCCCTACATTTAAAGCGATTAAAGCTTTATTAATGATTTTCTCTTTTTTTAAAACTTCTTTAACTGACCCCCATCTTTTCCCAACTTTCATAAGTACTAAAACTGTTTTATTCGCTTTAGTCTGAATTATTAGAGTTATTATTTCAGGTTTAGAAGAAGGACATTCTTTTAATATCAAAGTCTCACCTTTCTTTACCAAATCAAAATTACTTAAAGCTGCTGCTGCTGAGATAGATGATATCCCTGGTATTGTCCTTGTGATTATTTCAGGATAATTATTATTTATTATTCTCAGAATATTTGAGGAACTTGCATAAAGTGAAGGATCTCCAAGACAAAGTAAAGCAACAGATTTATTGTTTCTAACAGATTTAACAATTATATCCACAGCACTAGACCAGATTTGATCTGGATCAAATTCTTGTCTTGCCATTGGGAAAATAATAGGTATTTTTTTCTTGAATTTGATATATTTTTTGACTATTTCCGCAGATGCACTCTTTCTATCATCACTTGAAATTGGGAAAACTATAAGTTTTGCTTTTTTAATTGCCTCTATTGCAGCAATAGTTAGTAAAGAACTATCTCCAGGACCAACACCAACTACTGTTAATGATGCAAGATCACTTTTAAAACCAAGCAGATTTTTTAGAGTTTTTCTAATTCCCATAAATGAATAACAAAATTCAATTAACTATGAATTCTTGGCAAAGCAAACGTTTGGGATAAGATCTCCGATTCAATATTAGATAATTCCTCTAATCTTTTGTTAGTTTCATTTTTAGAGAATTTAGTCTGAGCTAGTTTCCAATAAATTCCAAAATGTCTTGCTTCACTTTCAAGTAAAGACTCATAAAGCAACTTGAAAGATTTGTGCTCAGAATTCAATGCTAGTAAACTTAATCTTTCATGACTTCTTGCTTCAATAAGTCCTGCTATTAAGAAACTATCTAACATTCTATATGGTTCCACTTTTCTGACACATTTAGCCAATTCAGCTCCATATGGGGGAGGCTTAAGAGCTTTAAGCGAATGACCAAGATCCTTTAGTAAAACAAGTATTTTTTCAAAATGCTCTAACTCTTCCCTTGCTATGGGGCTCAAAACTTCTGCCAGGTCGGGTTCAGATGGATATCTAAACATTAATTGAATTGCAACTCCAGCAGCTTTTCTTTCACAATGAGCATGATCAATAAGTATCTCTATTGGATTCGATAAAGCTTGCTCTAGCCAACTTTCTGAGGATAATGAGGATAAATATTTAATATTAGAAGAGGGCCTTTTAAAATCTACTAGCATTTACTTATTACTACTTAAAAATTCAATTATTCCCTCAAGAGCAAGAAAATAACTTGTAATACCAAATCCACTAATTATTCCTATTGCTTTGTCTGTAAGAAAAGATTCTTTTCGAAATTCTTCCCTGCTAAAGATATTTGATATGTGTAGTTCTACAAATGGGATTTTTGATCCAATTAAAGCATCTCTTATAGAAATTGAAGTATGAGTAAAAGCACCGGCATTAATAAGGATTCCACTGATTCTACTTACCGAGGATTGGATTTTATCAACGATTTCGCCTTCATGATTACTTTGAAAGCATTCAAGATTAATACTTTTTTCGTTAGCAACTTTGTTTAAATCTTTTTCAATATCATTCAAGGTTTTATTTCCATATATTTCAGGTTCTCTAATACCCAACAAATTAAGGTTTGGCCCATTTATCAATAAAATATTCATCAGTTATTAAGTCTTTTCATTTAAATGCTATCTAGAAAGAAACAAAAAAACCAAAACATTTTCACACAAAGTGACCATTAACTGATAAGTTCAAATAGTAGGGGTCGGTGCCCGAGTGGTTAAAGGGGGCGGACTGTAAATCCGCTGGCTCTGCCTACGTTGGTTCAAATCCAACCCGGCCCACTTTTTTTCAGCCCTTGTAGCTCAGCGGTAGAGCACTCCCTTGGTAAGGGAGAGGTCTCGGGTTCAAGTCCCGACGAGGGCACTCGTTGGATAACTTGGTATCAAAGAGATTATCACTATCGCTAAAAAGAATTCATCAGAAGTGGACGTCCGATTGCGGGTCTACTTTTCTGTTTTAAAGGTAGATATCTGGAGGTGCATCACACATACGATGACACCGAAATGGCAACAATCAGAAGAAGCGGCAGCGGCTGGCAGGTCCTAATAAGAAGGAAGAATTATGTCGGTCCGAGATCCAGAACATTTCTTTCCAGGGATCTGGCCCAATCCTGGGAGAATGCGGTTGAAGAGAGAACAAAAAAGGTTTTCCTAGATATCCCCATCACCCTTGGAGAGGCGATCAATGACTATATAAATGGTCCTCTTCTACTGCATAGAAGTGCGGAGAATGAAAAATATCCTCTCATCTAATCCCATCCATAAGGAAAGAATTTTCTGCATCCTCCTGAATCAACAAAAAATCCCTCTGTAGCGTCAATAATAGTTTTCATCTCTTTTGATAATTTCTGTCTCCCATATTGTCCCTCTTCTGTAAAAGGAATCGAATAATAATAACCTTGTGAAAGTGAAGGCATTAATGCTCTTAATTTTCCAGATTTTCTATCCATTATTTTAGTTGCTCTTCCTAATTGATTTCCCACAAAATTCATAAAATGTCCTGTTCTAATCTCTTTTGTATTTTTTGTTCTTTCTTGAAAGGTTTTTTCTTCTTTTAATAATTCAGGTGAATATGATCTTGCAGTGTAATACTGACCTCCATATCCATTCCAGATACCTACATCGAAACCTAATGAAGGTTTGTTTTTATAATTAAGAGTCCCTACACCATAAGAAGAACCAGAGTTTTGCAAAGTTATAGTTACATCTGGTTCTACTTCACTTGTAAGGGTACAAATTTCTTTAGCCATTACTGGAGAAATAAAACCTAATAAAAGCGATGCGAGCAATAAGCGTTTCACTTAGAAGTAACTGGATATTACGGTTGAATCATAAATATGACCTGCACTCTCAATTAATGGTTTCACTGCTGGATCTTCAAACATAGCTTTTGATTTCCCTTCTTCACCCTGCTCAATAAGAATTACATTGGTTGGATCATCTTTCATTAAACCTTTATATAGGCAAATAATTCCACGTTCTTTATTCATTTGTATATTTTCTTCGCTGTCATAAACCGCAGCCCATTCTTCAAAAGGGACACTTATTTTGAAAGTGAAAACAGTAGTTTCAAGAGACATAAAAAAGAACTAATTACCCCTTATTTTAGATCGACTGTCAATGATAAAAGCCTGCATCAAAAAAAGAGGTTGAACTCAGCCTTTAAATGAAAACAACCTCCTATAGGAATACTTAGCTTATTTTTATTTAGTAGGATTTGGCTGTTTAAACCAATCTAATTAAATTCTCTGGTGGACTATCAATCATTTCTGATCCCTCCATTTAATTAACTAGAAATTACTACGAATAATATTTTCTGTATATCGGTATTAATACCGAAACAACTAAAACTAAATAACTAATTTTCTAAACTCCCGCTAATTTTTGTTTAGCTTGTCGTCTTTTTAGAATTGAATAAGCTTGTGAAGCCCATTTTTGAGAATTATCAGTAACTAAAATCTTTCTAAGTGATTTGCCTATTTTAAATACCTCTACTAAGCCTAGATAAATTATTACCAGCACCCTAGTTATGTTTACTGCAACTGCTGCTATCTTTTCAATACTTTGATCTTGCATTTGAACTTATTAAAGCTCACTAAAATTACCAAAGGTAAGAAATTATGCAAATGTTTTTTTAAATTTTTAATTTCTAAGCAGCTTCGCTAATGTTGTTTTTCATTTCTTCAATTTTATTAATCATTTCATCTAGCCATAAAGTATTATCTTCCGATCTTTTATTAAAATAAGAAATCTTAGGTTGATTGATTTCTAATGTCTCATAATCTCCACTCATAAATTTCCCCAAATTTATAATTTTTAGAATTCTAGATAAAGTATTTATTAGTTTCAACAGGATTAAATACTTAAAAATTAGATATAAATTCTTGTACCTTTGGAGCTCCGATAATAAAGACCTCCTTTTTTACCTAAATAATATGTAACCCCTTGATATATTGAGATTCTATGCTCCTTTAATCTTTCTTTATGTACCTCAAAAAAATCTTCTGTAACTATATTTAAATAAGGATCAGCCATTAAATCCTTTATATAATTTTCTCTGGCTTCTTGATTTCTTTCATTCTCTGCTTCTTTTAATTCTTTTCTTCTGGAAACATTTTCAGGCTTATTCCTAACAGTTATAGCCAATAATAATAAAACTACAGTAAGAGAACTAAAAACAATAATCCCTATTTCTTTTTGCTTTGTCTTAGTGAAATAAGTAGGATTTTCTACTGGAATTTCAATTATTTCTCCTTCTTCAATCATTACTTATATGTATTGAGTAAAAATATATAAATTCCCAATAATATTAAAGTTGCTGTTCCTACACCAATAACTGTAGCTGGTTGACTATTCCAAATTTCAGTAAAAAATTCCATTTATTTTGATTTTCTTGTTCCACCATAAGAATATTGGCTTTCTTTTGAAACAATATCCCAACATTGCTTGCAGCAAAAAATCCAACTTTTATAATTTATAGATTTTACTCTGTAATGGATCACATCTTCCTTATTACATCAATCACACTTTTTCATTTTATAAAGTAAATAATCCCACCAACAAAAGTACTACCTACAAGTAGCAAGACCATAAGAAGAGCAATTAATTTAGGCAAACTTCCAATCATTTTTTAGAGGTCATTTTGAAGGTTAAATACACAAAGCCACCAAGTAATAACAAACTAACAACTCCATAAGTAATAGCTATTCAATACATAATTATTCTTCCGAGTTATATCTCAAAATAGTTGCGATTGAACTCTTATCACTTGAAGTAAGTTCTCTATCTTGGTATTTCCATTCAAACCATGTAATACATTCATTTAACTTTGGATTTTCCTTATAAGTTTTTTTCCAGTTTTGTATCCAATTGGCTAATGCAGTTGCTTCATCTGTATTTAACATTATCCATCTAACCTATCTGCGTAATCTCTTAAAACTTCAGCCATCTTTTGAGGTGGAATTTCTTCTTGATATTCTCTACATAAATCAAAAAATTTATCCAAGAAATCTTTCATTGAAGAGGACATAAAAAAAGCGCTTTTATACACTATCTACTTTAGATCAACCGTCAATGATCACATCATTCAACAAGCTCAATTGCATATACGGTATCCTTACAATTATTTTTTTTATCCCATTCCTTTGCAAAAGGCGATTCCATCTCTGCACCTAATTTTTCTAAGTCAGTACAGTTCATTAATAAATGAGATTTATGATCATTGACTTTTACAAACTCATAATCAGTCACAAATTCTTTGCACATTTCTTCAAGAAATAAATTAGTAACATCATTTTTAAATTCCTCAAATGTACAGCTAAAAGTTGAAATGATGAGTGTGTTCATAAAAAAAAGGAGGGTTTTATCCCTCCAATTTTAGACCGAATGTCAATAATTATTAGAGGTGCAAAGTGCCAACAGTTCATTCAATAATATCCTCTAATTTGTATAGAGAAATAAATTCTATCTTGTTATTTTTCCATACATTGTGATCCTCTATTCTATCAACGATTGCAACAACACGATTCACAATGTAACCTGCATCACGCAAAACATTTACTGCTTTGATTGCACTACTTCCAGTTGTAGTTACATCTTCCAATACTGTAACGATAGATCCTTCAGGTGGCTTGTTACCTTCAATAACTTCTTTTGTTCCATATCCTTTGGGATTCTTTCTTACGATCAAAGCATCAATATGTTTATTTGAGTAGTATGCTTTCTGTGCGATACCACAAACTAAAGGATCAGCACCCAGCGTAAGTCCCCCAACTGCTACAGATTTATCTTCTATATGTTCAAACATCAAATGGGATATAAGTGCATTTCCCTCACAAGATAAACTAACAGGTTTACAGTTAATGTAATGCTCTGATTCTTTACCAGAAGATAAGGTGAATTTACCTTTCTTGTATGCTCTTTCTTTTATAAGATTTAGTAATGTCTTTCTATGAATTTCCATCAGGGAATTAATTGTTTAGTTGCTTTTGATAATTTACCAATCATCTCAAAAAAAAGTCCCCTTCTGAGTCAACTGTAAGGGGTTGTAAAGTATATTGCTTATATCTATAACCTTGAATTTAGTTATTCGGCCACGGTTTTTCAGCTTTTCCTACTTTAAATTCATAGTGAACAATGTAAAAAATATGGATTCACAAATAAAAAAATGGACTGAATAATGATTACAGCACTCCCTAGAACTTATTTGACAGCAACAGATAGTCCATTTAAATTTATCTTGCACACTTCGGAATTACTGTGCTGCAGGCGATCCTATCTGGTCCACTCGGCCCACTTTTTTTCAGCCCTTGTAGCTCAGCGGTAGAGCACTCCCTTGGTAAGGGAGAGGTCTCGGGTTCAAGTCCCGACGAGGGCATACCTCGAGACCTTACTATCATTAGCTTTAAAGAATTAAAAAAATTAAATAATTTTAAGATCACTTAATATAGACGAATTAGAGCAGAAATTAGAGCATAATTTTTTATCATTAAAATAATTGACATCTCTTGGTAAGGTAGATACAAACAACGTACAACGAAGTTAGATATGATTTAGAAATTAGGGTCGTTTATGGCATTATCTTCATATCGAAAGCACAGAATATATCTTGCTGCAACAATGAAATATGGACTTGGTTCTAAGGATCCTGAAGAGCTAGCCTTTTACAACAAAATCAGGGAAGAGATGGATGATATGAAAAAAGACACCGTAAAAAAAGGAATACCACTTAGATGGAATAAATAAAATAGTTTGAATACTTTTTTATTGATAGATGGGGGGCTGATGATTTTAGGTTTGCCCTTATTGATGATTCTTAAAGGGAAAAGCTCTCATAAAATTGAGTCATAAGACCTAAGTGATAGACCGATAATAATTAAAGTGTTACTTTGGGCTAAATAATTCCATAACGGTTACATAGGGGTAACGATTATGATTAACTTTCATTTATTTGTAGAGGGTTTATTATTTCCTTTATTAGGATTAGGTCTTTTTGTTATTTACAAGAGATCAAAAAGAAAAAAGAGAAAATTTCATGCACCACCTACACACCAACTTCCTAGCTAATTGGAAAATAAAGGTTTTAACGTAACTCAAGGAATGGTTTTACTACTTTTAAAACCATTAGATTTACCTCCAAATTTTGTTTTAAATTTGATTATTTACATAACACACTCTAAAAACAATATTGGTTACGAATGAAAAAATATTGATAAAATTTCAATCCTAATGATTATTAAACCTGCGAATTAATATTTATCAAGATACCTAGTGAATATTAAATATTTTTATCTTGTCTGTTTGGAAATATATTCTATTTTAACCATTTTGAAATTTAATTGTTGATCCTTTATCCGTATATTGGAGTACCTCAAACCGAACATCTTTATTAATCGTATGACTCGTCTATTTAGTTAGAACATATTTGTAGTTGTCATGAGAAAATGTCTACCACACCAACAAAAAAAGAAGTTTATGACTCTGAGATTCAAAAAAGATCAGAAGAAGAACTTCTAGAGGAAGAAACCAGAAATCAGCAAACTATAGATATTTTTATTGAATCTGATAAAAACTGGTGTTGATCAAAAATTATTTTAAAGGAGCTATTAATGAACTTAAAAACCTCACCATTCTCAATTTTAAATAAAGAGAGAAAAGAACTGGATTACATCAAAGGAGTTTATAAGAGAAGAGTTCAAGCTGAAATCGATTCTTATAAAGATTCTGAGGATGAAAGTAAGAGAGATACAATCCAAACCCAAGATGTATTGATGATCGACAGGATTTCTATCTAATTATCTATTTAATTATTGATGCTGATTAATTCACTAATCACATAAAAACTTTAGAAAAGGAAAAATTTTATGAGCGGAGATTTCGAGACACATGAAATGAATCAATCAAAAATTTCATATTTTAAAGAAAGAACAGAAAATAATACAGAATGGTTAGATGAATTAATTAATAAAATTGAAGATATGAAGAACAAATTAACCGAATCTGCTTGATCTCCAAATATTGAATTTACCTAAATATATTGACAATTGAGTACAAATACTCTATAAATAAAGTGTAGCTACAGCTACCAAATCGTCCGATCTACCACTAGATAGACCGCAGTACGACTCAAGCCAAAGGACGGGGACTTGAGCAAGTCAGGAGCTGCATCATGGTAAACATGTATTTTAATGGCAAGTCATTTGTATATTGCAAGAGCCAAGAAGAGAAGACAATAAAGCTTACTTATAGAGGATCTAGTTATTCGAGATAAAAATCTCATATCTAATAGATATTTAATAAACAATTATTTTAGGATTTACTATGAAATTTACTAATTCTCCTTTTGCCATACTCGACAAGAATATGAACGCATTAGATTATCAAAAAAGAAACCTCATATATGAAGATTATTGGAGAAGAGTAGGTTTCTATCAGAGACTTCATAAAGAATCTGAATAAGTAGTCTAAGTATTTTAGTGATTCTTTCTTGATTCATATACCAATATTCTTGCTATTAATTAAGTAGATACTTTTTTATTTAATGCCATTAGATGTTTTTCTAATGAATATGTGTGTTGTAGTTTTAGGTTTACTTGTCAGAAGAGAAATCAAACTTAGGAAAGCCAGATAGATTATGAAGACACAAATTTTTAAAGAGCAGTACATTCCAAATGTCCATGCTATTTCTTTATTACTAATGCTTCTTCTATGTTTGTGGTTGCCACTAGGACTAAGATTCTTTTTGATCCTTTAGTCATGCAAATTAGAGATGAAATTTAATTCTCAAACTTTAAGCTTGCTGTTAAACATAGCTGTCTGTATTTTGGTATTCGTTATTTAACTTTCAATTTCCTTTTAATAGATATTGTTCATAATTAGTTAACTAATCAATAAAAGCTTTATGCAAACATACATAGTTCAATGGCAGTTCCCATCAATGGAAGCTTCAATGAAAGCAACCAAAACATTTACTGATTATGTAAAAGAGTGATCTCCCTATGACAGTTTCGAAGGATTCAAAGTTTTAAATAGAGTTTTAAATCCTCAGGGAGCTAATGGTTGGGCAATAGTTCAAGCTTCTGACCATTCAAACATTTGGCAGTGTTGTCAACCTTGGAGTGCTGGCTTTGGAAATGAAATAGAAGTCACACCTGTCCTTACTGATGAAGAGTTCGTTGCAGTTACAGATCAGATAGAAACAGCGGCGTAATAGCTATTTAGTTATTTCACTAACCTTAAACCCTGCTATAACCGAATTGTGTTTTGAAGACTTTAAAAGGAACCCCAGTTCCTTGCATAGCTTCAATCACTTTATCCCCCACAGTTCCGTAAAATTCAACAGAAAAATCAGTCCCTAGCTCAGCATGAGCTTCAAGATATACTCCTACTGCTGGATTAGCTAAATGAGCAAGTAAAGCATCATCGTTTTTATAAACTTCTGACCATACAAAACGAAGTGGTTCGTCTGGATCTTGATCAAAAGTATGATGAAGCATACCTGGCTCGTTTGCTTCAACAGCCTTATCTGTCTTGTCAGCAATTTCTAAATATTCGGCAACTTTATCTTCCTTAATCTTTAATTTTGCAAGAAGCATAAATGGAGTATCTGATCCAAAACTAGACATAAAAAAAGACCCTTGCGAGTCTAAGTGATGGGGATTTCTATCATGGCAAATAAAATAGAAACAAACAACCCCACCTAAAGTAAGAAATATTACAGTCAAACACCATATGTAGTGCTATTATTTTAGAAAGGCTGGGTGATGGGGATGATCTAGCTTTTAGAAAGGGCGTACTTAACGCCCTTTTTTTATGAATATAACTTATTAATAGCTTCTTTTTGTTCTTGTTTTTTTATTTCTTCAGCATCATAAACAGGACAAGTATTCTGATTAAGTGATGAGAAAAAAGCACTCTTTTTAAAACGTTTGAATATAGGAGTAAGTAGTAAGCGTTTCATTTATTTATTTAACAATAATTGTCCCGCCCATTCCAAAAGATGCATGCGGAGAACAAACATAAAAGTATTTACCTGCTGATACGCCCGTGGTATTCCATGATAGTTTTCCATTTTGCGTTCCTGGAGTCCCAGAAATTCTCCCTGTAGTTACCTGATCACCACCTCCACGAGAAAATTCAGCTTTTATATAGAATGGATGACGAGATGCATCAACATCAAAAATAATTGTATCTCCTTTATTCAGTGTAACTGTAGGATCTTCCCCACTTACAGACCCATTCCTATCAGTTCCACTAAGAATATAGTTACGATAACTCTCTGCTGATACGTCTATTTTATATACTTCTGAATCTGCAATAGCTGGTCCTGAGAAACCAAAAAGTAAAGGTAAGAATAAAAGAGATCTCATGAATTTGAATACTTTGTAATTGAATATTAAGAAAAAAAGAAGCTAATTGCCCTTCAATTCAGATTGAATTTCAATTACTAATAATTAGCTTTGCCAGTGGTAAGGGTTTCATAAAAAATGAAGCTAATAAAGATAGATTTTTTTAAAATTAAATAACTTAATTCAAGGGAGAGTTAAATGTCTATCATTACCGATAATACAGTGCTTGTTCATATTTATAGCGGTTTAGAATCCCAAAATAAAATAACTTTAGGTTTACTTGTTGCACTTAATGCAGAAAAAAACGATCATAAAGTAACTCTTTTTCTGGCAGGAGACGGAGTAGATATATTAAATTGCAAAAAAGCTGGAGAAATAGTTGGTCAAGGTACTGGAGATTTATACGAACATCTTGAAAATTTAAAGAATTCAAAAGTTACCATATATGTCTCAGGAAAGTCAGCCAAATCAAGAGGTTACGATGAGAAGCTTCTAAATGGATATAAAGCAGAGTTTGCTATGCCAGATGTACTAATTGAAGAATCAATTAAAGCTGATAGTGTTCTTTGCTATTAAAAAAAGAGGGTTATAACCCTCTTATATAGATCGACTGTCAATCAATTAAATTATCCCATCGCAGCAACAGCATCCGCAACCTGCTTATTTCTTTGAATGACTTCTTCATCATTTAAAACAGCAGTTATATTCCATTCGAGGCCAAATTTTGCTCTCCATACTCCGAAATGTTCAGATATTGCCAAGTGATTATCAGCTTTGAAAGTCACAAAAACTTCTCCGGTTTCAGGGGCATGTAGTCTACTTATCAATTCAAATCCTTCAAAGTTATCCATTGGTGCACCGGAAGCAATATATTGCTCAAACATTTTGTAACCTTCAGCTTGAGAGATTCCATCAGGAATTAATCCATGAACGTGATAATGAGCCATATAAAAAATAATTGTGTAATTACTAATTTAAAACCAATAATTAAGGAAGCACTTAATTTGTCTCTGAATTTAGATTTTTCAATTTCCTTTTTAGCAATTAATCTTTAATTTTGTATAGCATGTACCGTTTACATATTTTTTGATAGCTATTAATTAAATATGACTTATTTTGCTGAACCTAATAATATTGAATATGACGAATGGTTCGACGAAAATATTGAACCGCTGGACCTAATGAATTATTCAAATGAAAATGAATTTAGTGATTCAGTACATGAGAAGTTCTATAAGATTTCAACTCAGAATTTAACCATTGGCTCCTCTAATAATTTTCACAAATAAAATAATTTAATATTCAATCTATTTTGAAGCATAAAAAAAGACCCCTAATAGAGGTCTTTTCTTGGTTTAACTAAATTAAGTGTTTCCTTGTTTCCACTTTTTTAGTAAAACCACTCCTACACACCTTTTTAATATGCCATACACTCTCCTAAACTGGAAGGGGATGAGAAAAGCAATCTAATTGTCACATGTGCCAGTTATGACTTTCTGTTTTTCTGTCAATAAAAAACACCCTAATTTAGAGATAAGGGTGCTTGATTATCAGAAATTAGTGTGTGAGGAGTTTCTGATATTATTACATTACTGGGGAAAGGCCTCAAATATCTAGAGTATTAATTACTAAAAATAATTTTGTTAATAATTTCTAATAAAGATATTCTACAAATAAAAAGATTATCGGAGAAAAGTAAATAACCTCTTTTTCTTATTGGACTGTTAATTAATTATTCCTTCACGATTTTGAGGTCTTTAAGGACTTGCTTATATTTAGCGATTTGGTTCTATGTAAATAGGTTTATTTTTATTATGCAAATATCAATTTTTGCAAAAGCAGTTTTCTTTTTAACTCTCTATGCGATTTCTGACCTTTCCATAAAAAATCATATTTTAAAAAAAACAATCCGCAGAGCTAATAGAGCTAAATCAATTTTTTAATATTTAAGATTTTTATTTGACTAAATGCTTCCATTATCTTCGTTTAGATAAGAAATAATTCAAAAAAATACCTCCAAAAACTAATAAACTACCAACTGCAGCAAAAGAGAGTAAATCTAATATTGATTTATCAGTATTTACTTTTAAAAATGTAAAACTAAAAGCAACTACAGGAAATAATAATATCGCCTTAGGAATAAGTGATTGATACCATTTTTTTAAAAGGGGATCTTCTTCTTCATTTAATTGTTGGTAAATCTTCTCTAACTTTTCTCTATATTCCTCCATTGCTGTTTTTGCTGGTGATAATGAATTAATGAATTATTAAATTCTAACTTCTTAGAAAGTCTATGGAGTAACTAATAAGTTGTTATTTTCTATTAAGAAACGGATAACCTGCTATTTGTGTTTCAGAGCCAGTTTAAATGTTTTTTAAAAGTTTCCAATAGCTAAGGAATCAAAAGAGTTGCAAGTATTCATTCTTCAAATTCAGCTTCAAAACTTTTCATATCCTCATAGAGAGTATTAAAAGACTTTTCAATTAGATCTTTACCTTTCCTTGTAAGTTTCAAAAGTGTTCTTCTTTTATCTTTTGGATCTTGTTCTTTAGAAACTAGACCTAAGCCTGCCTTACCTAGCCTATGATATCGACTTATATAGTCCGTCATCCTTGAAGCACTAGCTTTACTCATATCGAAGTATTTTTCAATATCCTTCTTAGTACAATTTTGATAGGTTGCTACGTACCAAAATACTGCCATTGCCTGAAGAGGAACGTCCTGAGAATTATCTAACTTCATGAACATTGTGAGGACTCGTAAAAGGTTATATGATTCGTTATCTATCTTTAATAAACCCTCCAATTTTGCTTGGGTCATATCTTTTTCATACCTATATATATTCTTCAATTATAATATCAAAAGTGACTACATGTAATTATAGATCCATAAGTGGAATGATTTAATTATATCACCAATTCAAAATAATAATTAATGAATAAAAAAATAAGAAATATAACTAAGTCTAAATCTTTAAAGAGAATTAATATAGGGGGCAAGATTATTTTTCATTAATGTCGCCACCAAAACAAATAATGAAAATATAAATAGCTGAACCATTAGCCATTAGCAAGGCAAACAATTTATAGTTTGGATCTTTTGTAAAAAGATAAATATTTTTTGTAATAAGTGAATTAAGATGAACAATTTTTGGAGTTACCTCTTTAAATTCATCTTTTTTCAAATAAATCTTTATTTGTAGTTTTCTCTGTAGGCTCTACAAATTCTTTTTGTTTTGAAGAAAGATCATCATCAAAATTATCCATAATCTTCATAAAGTCTATGAACTAATAGCTTAGTTTCACTTATTCATCTTAGAAAGGTTAATTTTTAACAACTCTATGCTGAATATGTACCATCACTTTCTCTTCTAGCTTCAGCTAATGTAATTTCATAGAAAACCTTTTCGATCATATAAGCACTTTTTATCCCGTAACATTTTTTATTTGAACTTTTTACTAAGTCTCTTTGACTTATGTAATTGTATTCACAACAACTACATTTAATATCAATTTTCTTACCTTTATAAATATCCATAGCTCTCTCAAAAATCCATTGCTGAACTCGTATATTTTCCCAACAATCAAAATCAGACCATTCAGGAATATCCTTATCAAGAGTATCAATTAATCCTTGAACATCACTCACCTGGTAAAGATGGGCTTCTTCTCTTGCTATCTGCTTTATGCCGATTGTATTAATAAGATCATGATTCATTTCAATCATATTATAAAAAAAATTTAAAAATTAAATTAGTTCTTCAATAGCCTTGGCTGGTCTTAGAGAAGGATCTATATTTCTTAGCATTTGAAAATCATTAAAATCAAACCCGGGGCCAACACAACAACTTGTGAGTGTAAATTCTCCGCTACTGCTAGCAGCCTGCCAATATCCAGAGGGGATCATTTCAATAGGATTATTTAAATCTAATCTAATATTTCTTAATTCTTTATTATCATCAAGAAAATATAAATTAAGTGGTGCCCCTTGAAGATAAATCCATATCTCATCGGAAGAATTTACTCGATGCCATTTACTTCTCTCACTTTTACAAAGTAGATAATAAATGCTAGTTATATTACTTCTTTTTTGACCATCATTTCTAGTTACATGATTTTCACTTCGTATGATTTCTCTAAACCATCCGCCTTCAGGGTGAGGAGATAATTTAAATTCATTTATAATTTCAGAACTACTTTTATTTAAATACACTTTGAGTTTTTTTTTAAGATTACTTTTATATTTTAGAGTCAAAAACTAAAGCTTAAAAAATGCCCAAGAAAAGATAGATTAATTAGAAATCATTAAGTAGTATGTAAAGCTGTCACTAGCAAAAGATTTTCCGATATTTGCTCCAAAATATAGAGCTGAAAAGTAAAGAAGTAATTTATTCATTTTTTGGAAGCTTTAACTAATTTCTTATAAAGTTTCTTTGAGATAGGCCGCATTAGAAGAAATGATTTTCTAATAAAATAAATTATTTTGAAATATATTTATTGTCACCAGATATACCGATAAAAAGTCATAACCATATGCCTTTCAAATAACTTATATAAGTTTATCTAATACAAAAAAGACTTAAATAGGCCTTACGCGATTGACTTTAAATAATTGAATTTATGCGCACAAAACTGATAGATCCACAAAATTCTTACTTTCATCTGCGAGTTCAGTCATTATCCTACTAAGCCACTCAGAAGTGCTCTCACAATAACCGACATTAACAACTGTTTTTGAGGTTGTTTTTTCTTGGTTTTTCATAAAAAATTTCTGATTTATTTTTTAAAGTACCTAGAAATACAATCTATGAGAATAAGTCTTAATTACTATCACTACAAAATAGTTGTATTTAATACAAATTTCATATTTAAAAATATAAAAAAAGAATAATTTCATTGACATTAACAATCAATCAAGTTTATTTAGATAAAAATTATCTGTTTTAATTGTGAATAACATCAAAATCGAAGAGTTAATGAAAGTAAGATTTGATGGAATTGCAAATAGACTAGGCCATTTAACAAAGGGAGAAAGCGAATCTTTATTGCTGGAACATCTTGAGTGGTTAGAAGGTGGGTGGGAAACAGAAGAAATTTTATTTTTAAAAAATAAAAATAAAAAATGGTGGTTTTAATAAGATTTTTAAAATAAAAGATTTTAATAATTTATTTTTTAATTTTTATTTTTTATTTAGTCAATTCTTTCAGAGTTATTGGTAATGTCCAAGTGGGCCTGGTCCTGATCCGATTTGATAAGAGTTCTTCAAGGATCTTTCAATAAATAATTTTGATTTTTGAATTGAATCTATAAGTTCAAATCCTAATGCTTGATAACCACATATTGCAGCACTTAAAGTACATCCACTACCATGCGTATTTTGAGTATTAATAAATTTATTTATGAACCACTTTTTCCCTCCATTGACATCAAGATAAAAGTCCCTACCTTTCATATCCTTCAATCCACCACCTTTGATTAAAACTGCTTTAGCACCGAGTTTAATAATACTTTTTGCAGATTGCTCTATATCTGCCTCATTTTTAATGTCCAAATTTGACAAAAGATTTGCTTCAAAAATATTTGGAGTTACTAAATCAGCAATTGGTAAAAGTAACTTTTTATAAGCATTAATTGCAGAATCCTCAAGTAATTTAGAACCAGTTCTACTTACCATTACTGGGTCAATAATCTTTGGAATAGAAAAAGATTTCAGTTTTAAGGCAGTTGCATTAATAATACTATCGTTTAGCAACATTCCAGTTTTTAAAGATTTGATATCAAAATCTGAAAATAAGGTATCAATCTGGCTTGTTAAAGTATCATTGTTTACAGCTTCTACACATTTCACTTCTACACTATTTTGAGCAGTAATACATGTAATCACAGAACATCCATGGACTTTAAGCGCCATAAAAGTTCTTAAATCTGCTTGAATCCCTGCACCTCCGCCTGAGTCACTACCGCCTATAGAAAGAGCAATATTAGAATACATAATAATTTTTTAAATGAAAAAACTTCCTTAAATTTATTAAAAATTTGAATAGGCATTAAAAAAATCTAATTCCAGTTCCATGGCTTTTTTATATAAATTATTTGCCTGATTAATGTCATATGGTTCTTGGTAATTATCAATTATTTTTTCAAGTGATTTTGCTAAACTATCAAAACTTTCATTAGAGTAAGTAAGTATCCATTCTTTATAAGGATTATTTGAAATCATATCCAATAAGCTTTTTCCTATCCAAGAATATAAACGCATGCAAGGAGTCATTGCAAACATTATTTCAACTGAACTTAGTTTTAAGGAAACATCATAAAGGAAATCAGTGTAGTTCTTTGTAGCAGGTTTTATATAGTTAGTAGACAAATCAATTTCCCATTCTTTTGCATAAGTCTCATGAAGAATTAATTCATCAGACACGCCTACTAAGAGTTGGCTTAAAGACTTAATTTCACTTTTATCTTTTGATTTAGAAACAGCTAAGCCATAAGCCTTAGCAAAGCTCTCTAAAAAAAAATAATCTTGAGCTAGATACTCTTTAAAAATATTTCTAGGTAAGTTTCCATTTCTGATCCCTTGAACAAATTTAGTTTTCAAGCTAAGCGAAGCTAGATCGGAGTTATTTTCCCATAATTTTTTTGTGATTAACATTATTTTTTTTAATTTTTATTTTAAGTTTAGTCAGATAAGATTTTATTTATCTAAAAAGTAAATTAGAATTTCAATTAATAAGAATTTTGTATAAATTTAATTATTTAGAAGGAATATCTATTTCACTCTTAATCAGTAGTTCTTCAGCATCAGAAAATATTTCTTCTGTTATTAATCCTTTTTCTTTTAATAAAGAAAGATGTTTAATCCCTATTTCAATTGGCATTCCCTTACTAATTTTTATCATTTATTATTAGTCTTGAGAAGTTCTTGGGTGATTAAATAATAATTTTTTAAGACCAAAGAAATAAATAAATACCCCAAAACCAGCAAGCGTGATATCAATAAAAAAAATCTGGGTCATAAATTATTTTTTGTTTATAACCTATTTATAGCTGATAAGCATAATTTAAGATGTGAGTAATTCGACCCAAATATAGAAAATTTAAAACAAATAAAAAAAAGAATAGGAACATTATTATGTATATTTTGAATATTTATTATTAAAAAAGACTTATTATTAGAATGAATTTATACATCAATTATTCTTCAATATTAGCTATAAATATACTAAAAAGGTAAAGCTATATGGTCAAAAATTAGACTTACTATTTATGGAGTGACTTCACTAGCAGGATTAATTTGACCATTTTATTATTCAATTTATTAACTAAGTAAGGAATGGGAATATTCAAGGTTCTGTAATAGATATAGGAACCACATTTTTTGATGACGCATGGATAACTCCTACTTATGGATTTATATCAGCTGATACAGGAGTTCATCTCATATCAATATTTATATTTTATTTTGCAGAGGGGAAAAGATTAAAATTAAAATTATGGGGCATTTATTTTCCTCTAACTTTTTTAATCTCACTTGCTTTTTCATTTGGTGCATTTATGTTTATGCGAGAACTCGAACTTAAAAATAAAGATTAATTGAATGAAACTAATCGAAGACTATACTGATAAATTTAATAATTACACGCTGCCTACACCTGAAAAATGTTTTGAATTAGAAGATGGAGATGAAATTTATATAAAAAGATGGATAACTAACGGCAAAATAAACGGGAAGCTAAAGATGTTTTTGAGTGGATCGAAAAAAATATTTAATTAATAAAGAGGAACTAGAAAAAACCGACAAAAAAAATATGAAGAGATAGTTAGGAGAATTTATATAAAAAATTGACGTATAATTCTTTTAATGAGTGAGTATCAAATTAAATATAGATACTATACAAAAGTAATTGAATCTATAAAGGAAAAAAGTTTTTTAGGTATGGAAAGTAAAGAGTTTTTAAAAATATTCCAAAAAGAATAAATTTTTTATTTGGTAACTAATTAAAGTTTATTTTTTTATAATTAAAATAAATTTCATAGATGAAAGATATAAATATACTATGGTTTAAAAGAGATTTAAGAGTAAAAGATAATGAAGCTCTAATTGAATCTTTAAAAGATTGGGATATATTACCTATTTATATAGTTGAAAAAGAACTATGGAGACAAAAAACTTATTCAGATAGGCAGTGGCAATTTTGCAAGGAGAGTCTTATAGATTTAAGAAATTCACTTGCAAATATTGGACAACCTTTAATAATTAGAACAGGCAAAGTTATTGAAATTTTTGATGAGATATCTAATAAATTCAATATAAAGGGTATTTATAGCCATCAAGAAACTGGTGACTATTTTACATATAAAAGAGATAAAGAAGTTAGAAAATGGGCTTCAATGAAAAAAATAATTTGGAAGGAATATTTACAATTTTCTGTTTTTAGAGGAAATTTAGATAGAAATAATTGGTCAAAAAAATGGAAAAAAAATATGGAGAAAAAATTGTTATTAGAGCCTTCAAATATTAATCCTATAGAAATTGATACTGGAGCAATACCACCAGATAATTTCTTTTGCTTTAAAGATGATTTATGTGAAGGAAGATTAAAGGGTGGGAGGGAAAATGGTCTAAAAAGAATGGAATATTTTTTCAGTAAGAAATTAAATTCTTACTCAAAAGACATTTCAAGCCCCGAGAAATCATTTTATAGCTGTTCAAGACTTTCTCCTTATTTAAGTTGGGGCTGTATATCTTTAAAAGAGATTTTTTATAAAGCTAATTTAATGAAAAATACTAATTCTAAAATGCTAAAAAGTAGATTAACTTGGCATTGTCACTTTATTCAAAAACTTGAAAGTGAACCAGAATTAGAATTTAAAGAATTTCATCCATATTTCCAGAAAATCAGAAAAAAAGATAATGATTTACTCCAATTATGGAGTGAAGGTAAAACTGGTTTTCCTTTCTTAGATGCCTGTATGAGATCTTTGAATTTTAATGGCTGGCTTAATTTCAGAATGCGTGCAATGTTGATGTCTTTTGCAAGCTATAACTTATGGATACCATGGCAAGATTCTGGTTCAGTATTGGCATGCAAATTTATTGACTATGAGCCTGGAATTCATTGGAATCAATGCCAAATGCAATCTGGTACAACCTCTATAAATATAAATAGAATTTATAATCCTATTAAGCAAGGGAAAGATCATGATCCAAAAGGGAATTTTATTAGAAAATGGGTACCGGAGATAAAACATTATCCTGATAACTTTATACATGAACCTTGGTTGATGGAAAATTTCAATTCAACTGAGTATTCAAATTCTGAATATGCAAAACCAATAATCGACCTCTCAAAAACAACCAAGATTGCCAGAAAAAAGATTCAAGAAATAACTCAAATAGATGGTTATTGGGATATTTCAAAAGAAGTATATTTAAAACACGGATCTAGAAGAACATCATTAATTAAGAAAAAAAATCATCCTAAAAAAATCAATATAAAACCAAAAGGTGATCTTCAATATGAATTAAATCTTGAATTATAAATTTAATTTATTCAAAAAATTAAAACCTTAAAATCTGTCAAAAAATTTATTTTTAGAAAGAATTTAAGTTAAATAAGTTACAACTAGAAATCCACGATCATTAGTATCAACCTTTAATGTATAAAGGTTATTTATTGTAAGCATGAAGAAACCTACAATTGAGCTTAAATCAACAGAATTTACCGAAGTTATAGAAATTGAAAGGACAGTTACACCGGACGAAGAAAAAAGAGTTGACCACGTTTTTGTTAGAAGAAGAAAAATTTGTAAGCGCCATCCTGAAGGATTTGCAACCGAAGAGTATTCAACATTTGATATTGAATGGCCAGAAGAAGTAAAGGAAGAAATCAAAGAAGATATTAAAGAAGAAATCAAAGTGAACTCGTAGTAGTAATGTCCGATAGATTTGAATGGGACGATACTAATAGTTCCGGAATTTGGTGGAGTACTAATGTAAGCATTAGAGATGAATGTATTCTGCTGAAAGAGGATACAGAATGTGATGACTCTGATATCGTTGAGTTACTAAGAAGTATTGCTAAAAATATCGAAGATAATGGTCTATAACGCTTGATAAATTTATTTATATAAAATTTGCCTAAAAACTTTCTAATCTTTGAACTGAATCTAATAATTTTAATGTGATGCCTTTTTCGCTCATTGAATGACCAGCTTCATCTACGATAATTAACTCTGAATTTATTAATTTTCTACTAAGGTCCCAAGCACTCCTTACAGGACAAACTACGTCATATCTGCCTTGAATTATTTTAGTTGGTATGGATTCTATAATATTTATATTTTTCAAAATAAAATTTTCTTCTAAGAAGATCTTATTTATAAAATAATGACATTCTATTCTAGCAAAAGCATCCGAAAAGGAATTAGTTTTACTTTTACCAACATCAATATCTCTTTTTATAAGATGGCTTGTAGAAAGTTCCCAATTTGTCCATGCAGTAGCTGCTTTTGATCTAAGTTCAATATCTGGGGAGGTAAGATATTTATAAAAAGAAGCTATCAAATCAACCCTTTCATCCTTAGGAATTACTGCAATATATTTTTCAAACTCTTCAGGGAATATCTCACTTGCGCCATATTGATAAAACCATAAGAGTTCAAATTTTCTACATAAAAATATTCCTCTTAAGGTCATACTTAAGACTCTTGATGGATTTTTAATTGAATAAATTAAAGCCAGAGTAGAGCCCCATGAACCCCCAAACAAATGCCAAGAATCTATTTTCAAATTTACTCTTAATTTTTCAATATCATCTACTAGGTCGCCTGTTGTATTTTCTCTTAATTCTGAAAAAGGTCTTGAAGAACCGCAGCCTCTTTGATCAAATTGAACAATATCAAATTTTTCAGGATTAAAATATCGCCTATATCTTGGCTGACTTCCTCCTCCAGGACCACCATGAATTACTAATATCTTTTTACCTTTTGGATTTCCAGATCTTTCCCAATAGATAGAATGAATTTTACTTACCTGTAAAAAACCCTTTTCTCTTGGCTCGATGGAGGGGAATAAATTTTTCTCTTTCATTCTATAAATATAATTTATTTCAAATTGAAATTTAATATTAACTAATAATAAAAATTTAAAATTATATAAATCAGTAAAAAAGAGGCCAGTTATAACAGGCCTCTTTTAAATTTCTTATTTCCTACTTTCAGGATTTTTAAAACATATTATAAAGTTCATTTATTCATGAGCTTTAAATAGTTGGATTAGGGGATACTTCTCGATAAATTTAGTTCTTTTTTGTCGCTGGTAATTATAAAGCGAAGTCTTATCAGACTAATTGATTGAACTTTATTTTTCGATTAATCCCATTGTCAGGAATACACTTCCTATATTAGTAAATTTGCTAAATTTCAGGCGGACTATCAATCATTTAGATTGCCTCCTAACTCAACATTCATAAATTACTCCTATCTCTATTTCAAGTAAATCGGTAAATATGCTGATTTACTTTTTTATCGATTTATACGAGAATTCTAATGCTTTGTTTGTTCTATGTTATTCAAGTAGATTTTAAAGCCATACTTTTAATATTAAAAAAGTATCTAGAGATCCTAAGTATAAGACCCAGGAAATGATTTTAAATACAAATAGCATTCTCTTGTATTTAGGTTTTTTATCTTTTGTTCTAATATTATTTTCATTATTTTATGAAATATATATTTTTAATAAAGCACCTTTTTTAAAAAATTCTGTTTATTCAAAGCCACTTAATGAGAGCTTATCAATTTTAATACCGGCTTATAATGAAGAGATAAATATTGTCAATTGCCTAAAAGCATTAAGTGAAATAAAAAAACCTAGCCAAACTTTTAAAATTTTAGTTGTTGATGATTCAAGTACTGATGATACATATCATGCGGCTATAAAATGTAAAGATGAATATTTTCAAAAAAATGATGATATAGAAATTATTTCGTCTGGGGATAGACCAAGTGACAAAAATTGGGTTGGGAAAAATTGGGCTTGCTATAAAGGTTCAAAACAATTAACCACTGATTGGATTTTATTTATAGATGCGGACGTCATAATTGGTAAAAATTGTATTTTTAATGCATTATTAAAATCTTGTACAGATGATATTGATTTACTATCTTTAGCTCCAAAAATAAATTGTAATTGCTTAGCGGAGTGGATGGTCCAACCAATAATGACTAGTCTTCTTATGCTAGGTTTCCCAATCTTTAAAACTAATGATTCGTCAAATAAAGATTCTTTTGCCGCAGGTCCATTTATGCTATTTAAAAAAAAATCTTATGATCTAATTGGCGGACATCTAGAAACATATAATGAAGTAGTTGAAGATTTAGCATTAGCCGAAAAAATAAAATCAAATAATTTAAATTTAAATTTTTCTATAGCAATTAACGATATCTCTCTTAATATGTATAGAAATTTAAATTCATTAATAGAAGGATGGAGTAAAAACTGGTTCCTAGGCCTTGAAAAAAATATTTTAAAATCACTAAGTGCATCAATATTTGTATTTTTCTTATATTCATTTCCTTTGATTTTATTTCTGATATCACTAATAAAAATTAATTTTACTGATAATACAAAGATATATTTACTATCTTTTCTAATTTCTTTTATATCTATTATTAGTTATGGATTAAAAAGGCTAATATTTAAGAATAAATTTGATATCCCTAATAATTACTGGTACCTCAATAGCATAGGCGGATTTATTGTAATTTATATAAGTTTTTTATCTATTTATAGAACAATTACTGGAAATGGATGGACTTGGAAGGGGAGAAATTTATATGAAAAATTAGATTTATAAAATTTTCAACTTTCTTCAGTTTCATAAAGTAAAATACTCTCAATTATCATACGATCACTATCTGTTAATTCATAATTTTCTATTTTCCATTCTGTAAACTTTATACAATCATCAAGAGATGGATTTTTTTTTCTACATTTTCGCCACTCTCTAATCCAATCTGATAGAGCATAAGTAATTTTTGTTGTAAGCATTTTTACCAATCTGGATAAATTAAATCTTCTCCAATTTGCTCCTCATAAAATTCTCCTTTTTTTAAACCTCTTTCATATTGATCAATAATTTTCTGATAGGAGTTTATAGAGGGTATTAAATTTCCAACATAGCTGTGTTTCATAAATTTCTTATAAATATTCTCTTATTAATCACTATATATAGAAATCACAGAAATTATGAATAACAAATTATTTCCCCATCGCTCTTCTTAATTTTGCAGCTTCATCTAAACCTTCCATTATTGTAAAGGTAGAATTCTCAGTTGCTTTTCTTCTTAACTTTGAAAGTTCTCTATATTCTTCAGATTCAAAAGCTTCAACTGCAGCCCTCATGGAGGGAAATTCACAAATAACAGCTAAATTAGAATCCTCAGTTCGTTCCTTTCCTAATGGTTCTGTATCTTTTGCAAATACTTCCCCACCAACTTCTTTTAGCCATGGAGCAACTTTATTTACATACTCATCAAATAATTCCTGATTAATTATTTTTGCTGTTGATATCCAATAGCCTTTTGCTCCTTTTTTATCCATAAAAATAATCTTTAAACTAAATTTAAATATAATTTACAGTTTAGTATCGTTATTTATGAAAATTTTTATTAATGAAATATGTTTTTTTTTTTAAATAATTGAATATAAAACCAAATACGCTTAACTTTTAAAAATAGCACTAGTTATTAATTATCTATATCTTATATGGATTTCATCAATAAGAACAAGATCCTTACAGTTATGGCTGCCATAGCAATTTTATCCTTTGTTTTAGAAAAAACAGGGATTATTCACCCTTAAAATTATTTAAATTTGAAATTTCTAGATAACAAAATTGAAATTAATGAAATAAATACACTACAAGGATTGCTGCAACAATGAGTATTGGAGATAATGCTGTAAACATTAAAGTCTTGAAATTAAGTTCCATTACATTTAAATAAATATACAAACTAAGTAAAGAATACTTTTAAGTATTGGCAATAAGTAGAATTTACATTGTTTAGATATGAAAAAAAATGAATAAAAAAAGATACCAGGAAGAATATGAAGAAGGTTCTAATTTACTTTGGCCTAGCGAAGAAGAAGATAAAATTACCAGGAAATTTTATAGAGATTTATCACACCTATCTAAAAAAGTAATTCATAATAAAAATAAAAAGTCGAATTTGTTACAACAAATTTTTAGGGTCTTAACTGGAAAGGCAGGCTCGTCAAAAAATATAGATGAATCGATAAGAAAACTTTAGCTTGATTAATTTATTAAATAAAAAATTATGCATAATCAAAACAAGAAAAGCAAAAACCAAACAAACAGTATTTTTCTTAATAAAACTAACATTTTTATAACTATAATTTTTATCCCATTTCTTTACTTAATAGGTTGGATATTCTCACAGTCATTTTTATTTTTAAATTTAAGCAAAGAAGCTTTATCATTAATAGGAACAATATTTACATTTTTATTATTTATTGCCTTAATGCCTGCATGGTTTAATTTTCGATGGCAAATAAGAAATAGTTGGGAAACACTTGGTATAAATAATAAAACTTTATTGAATAATATCTTATCTTTTTCTCAAGGGATTATTTTTGCTTTAATATTACTAATTTTAATTTTGATACCATTACTCAAAAGTAATTACATTACTTTTTCAGGAGGATTGTCCTCAGAAATAATATTAAATGGGATTTTACTTACTTTTGGCATTGGAGTTGCTGAAGAAATAATTTTTAGGGGATGGCTTTTAGAAGACTTAAAACTTCAATTTGGAATAAAAGTTGCCTTAATTAGCCAATCTATAGTTTTTAGCCTTGTTCATATTGGATTCAAAATGCCATTTTGGAATACATTAGGCATTCTTCTAGGTTTATTCATTTTAGGAATCCTTTGTTCGATTATAAGATTAAAAGATGAGGGATCATTGTGGGGAGCTATTGGTCTACATGGTGGACTTGTCGGTATTTGGTTTGTTTTAAATAATGGTTTAATAAATATATCTAAAGAAGCGCCTGTCTGGTTAGTTGGTTATGGCGCGCCTAATACAAATCCATTAGGTGGTTCCTATGGTATTTCATTATTACTAATTTCCTGCATTTTTTACTTTTTAAAATTTAAGAATCAGATATTCAAATTTATAAAGTAAATAGGAATCGTTTTAAAATTTATATTATTTTCGCTAAAGTCAACAATGAGTTGAGACTTTCTAATTTTTTTTGAGCTTGAATTATCATTCTTTTAGAATCTGGAACACAATCAGCCTGTAATGATAATGCATAAGAATATTCTTCATTAGTGATAGCTATGCATTTTTCAATCTTTGATTTTGAATCTGAATCAATCATATTAAGACTATCTATTAATTTTTTACCCACAATTTGCAAAAGGAGTTGATTAAAAGCTTGTTCTGATAAATTATTATTCAAATTTGTTTTTTTTAAATGCTAAGCATTGTCAAAACAAATTGCTATTGAAAATTAATAAATTAACTTATATATTCCTATAAAAAATCCTTTAATTTTATAGAGATATTAATTTTTCTTTTAAATAGATATAAATACTGATGGCTTTTTATAAAAAAGTTGTCAAATTTAAATAAAGTTTAAATATAAAATTATGAACTTAGAGGCAGGATTTCAATTCATTATTTTTTTGTTTTTGTTTGGATCTACTAATTATTTGATGATGTTAAATAGATATGAAAATGACCTTAAGAAAAGAAAAATTATACAAAAGAATAGAATTTCAGAGTTATATCCTAAAGGAACTTTTATAAGCGTATAAATTTATAAATAAAATATATTCATAATTTAGTTTTTTAAATTTAGTAACTGATATTGGAAAACATTTTAAAATTTAAAAAATTCGTTTTTGAGAAATAAATTTATTTTTCTAAATTTGAAATTATTTTAAAAGGAAAATATATTTACCATTTAGGATTGGTTTTTTCCCATCCTTCATTTATTAATTTTTTCCAAAATAATCTTGCATCTTGGATCTTCATTTCTTTTCTTGTTTTCATTAAAGGAGGATTTTCTCCATGAATACCCATGACGATGCCCTCTTCAATAAACATAAATTCGATCAAATCCTCTTTATTTTGGTTATTTTTATAAAAACGAATTACTCCAACTGAGTTAGAGTCAATTAACCAAAAATCATATTCTTTTTTCATTTATTTGGAAGTTTAATGAAAAGAAGTCAAATCAAAGATATCCATAAAATAATCCAATTTAGACATTGATAGTTAGAAAATATTTTCACCAAAATTAATTTAAATAATTTAATACTTTATCTGTCGATTCTTTTTTAGTTCTCCCCGTTTTTTTTTGGAGTCAAGCCTTCTATTTTGAGAAGCTTTAGATGGTTTTGTAGCTTTTCTAATTTTGGATGAATTGTTTAATGAATTTCTAATTTCTGAGCTAATTCTTTTTATAGCTATTTGTCTATTAAGTAATTGATTCCTTTCCTCCTGGACGGCTAGACATATACAGTTATTGACTAATTTAGTTTTCAATTTTTTCGTTAAAACTTTTTTTTGATAATCATTTAAGACTTTTGATTCTTTGATATTAAAAATAATTTCTACTCTAGTATTAGTTTTATTTACTTTTTGACCTCCCGGGCCAGATGATCTAGAAAAACGCCATTTTAATTCTCTTGAAGGAATTACTAATCTGGAAGTAATAATTAAATCCATTTTTACTTCTAAAACATCCTCAGCTCATGTCCGAATATACCTGTACATTACATTAGCGATAAAAAATAGATCGGTAAATACTGGCCGGTTTAGTTAGGTAAACCGAAATTCGGTGTATTTGCCGTATAATTTTTTTCGGTTTGTATCCTTACAAGATTCAAATATTTGTAAGATATTTGACTTGTACTTAATTCAAAGGTCACTATGTATTCAATGTTTGATCTTCTTTTTGAAACTCCTTCATATCGTCCAGTATTTGTTATTTCTGATACTGAGATGAAAGAACTAAAGAAAAACCATCATCAAGAAGAACTTGATGAAATCACAACCCAAAGAAAAAGACTTGAAGATGCTTTTAAATCTCAATTAAAACATCTTGAAGAAAGGGAAAAAGAAGTCAAGAATGAGCTTAAATTACTTTCCGGAACTAAAGGAAAAGCATAGTTTTTTTTCAAAAAAATTATTTCTTAAAAGACGGTTATTTTTAGCCGTCTTTTTTCTCAATTAATTTATAAATTTTTTAAACCACGAATTCATAAAATCTTTTCCATAATAAAGGAATGAAAGATAAGCAAGAAAAAATAAGAATGTTTTTGCCTTTTAGTTGGGTAGTTTGTGCAGTTATATCTTTTGCTTACATAAATTCTCATTTAATTAACACTTAGTTAAATGGATAAATTATCAAAAGATCAAGTATTAGCTTCTTCAAGCGGATGGGTCGCATCACTACTTAATTTCTTACCAGGAGTTGGAACTGGTTATCTATATCAGAGAAGATGGTTACCATATTTCATTACTACTGGAGTAGTGACTGCATGGTTTGTTATAGGAATAATTTTGCAAGGAGATAAAGAACCAAGTCAAACAGAACAATTAATAGGTATATCAGGCTTATTTCTTATATCAACAATAACAGTAGTAGAAGCTAACTTAGCTTTTAAGAAAGCTGTCAAAATAGCTTCTATTAAAAAAGAAGAAGAAAAAACTCCGATTAAAAAAGGATGGTTTAAATAAACTTTAATTACTGTAGAAAAATAAAATTTCTTTTTCTTTGAGGCCTTCCCAACCAGAATCAATTAATAATTGATCTAGAGTTTCTTTATCAAAATGCTTGGAACCTGTTTTTACACATCTATTTCTCATTGACTTTTTAACTCCGCTTCTTTCTCTTTTGTTTTCTTCGTTCATAATCCTGTTGTAAAGCTCAAGCATTTTTGAGGGGATTGGTGTCCCATCTAGGTCAATACCATTTTCAATTGCTTCATCAACTGCTTGCATCCCTATTTTTTTCATAAAGTTTGATTTATTAATAGAAAACATCCTATAAGAAAAGATATTAATTTCTAAGGGTTTGAATAATTAATTTACTGATTTTGAATTTCCTTTAAGACTCTTATTGCCTCTTTTATATGTTCTGGCCCATTCAACAAATCTCGAAAGATATGTTTAATAAACCCATTTCTATCAATAACATAGGTAACTCTTCCATCTAATAAACCAAGTACTTTGGGTACCTTGAAAGCTTTTCTTAGTGAATCATTTTTATCACATAACAAAGGATATTGTAATTTATTTTTGTTAGCAAATGCCAAGTGGCTTGAAGAACTACCATTACTTACCCCCCAAACTTGAGCACCAAGGACTTTAAAAAGGTCATACTTGTCTCTAAATCCGCAAACCTCTATAGTGCATCCCGGGGTGTCGTCCTTTGGATAGAAAAACAAAACTAAGGGAGTTTTTAATCCATTATTTGACCTTTTAGTGCCATTCTGATCTAGTAAAGAAAATTGTGGTACTTTATCTCCAATCTGCAAAACAGTTTATATAAAACTCCATCTTAGAAGCAATAATTATTTTTCTGTGACCAAAAACAACAAAGTTTTAGATAAATTTTTCAAACATTGTTCTAAAAGATACTAAAAGATTCCTCTAATTTACTAATGTTGTTGAATATATCTATTCTTATGGAATTTGCCATATATAGTTTTTTATTTCTCATTCTTTTTTTGGGAATACTTTTTAATTTAAAAATCACTAACAATAAGAGAGTAAATGAAATAAAAGAAAAATTAAAAAATTATAGTTGGAATAAAAAAATTTAAGATCTCTAAAAATAATTTTTAGAATTTTATATTTTCATTTGGGGTAAATACAGAACAGTAATTACTTACAATATTTTTTAAGTCGATTTCGGAAGAATTCTTAGATTTTAATTTTAGTTTTTCTATAGCTTGTTTAGCATCAATCTCTCCAAGACGATATCTAGCACAAGTATCCAATACTTTAAACATTTTTGTAGTAACTGCCTTTGATGGAGGTATAAAGGCAAATAAGAAAAAAGCTGATAATAAGATTTTCATTATATTTAAAAAAAGTTAATTACATTTTTGTAATTTAGTTTGATTTATGCAAAGCCAATTTTTAAAAGAATAAGAAAGCCAAAAATAATTTGGATTAAATGTGATTACTTATTTAAAAAATTTGTACTTACTGATAATCAAAATTTATTAATTTATCATTTCCATCCTATACAGTTTTATATAAAGTTAGTCTTATCTAAAAAATAGATTTTGAAATTAATAAAAAGAATAATTAAAAGACACAAAATACTTATTAAGTGGTACCAAGAAAAATTAAAATTAAATGATTACCAACTACTTTGGTTAGTTTTTTTTAAGGGAGTAATAATTACAATTATTTTTTATAAACTTCTTTGAAGAGTAACAAAGCGAGTTTATAAAATGATATTTTCAAATCATTAGATTATATTAATAATAGATTTTAATAATGAATTAAATAGACTTCTATCATGAATATCTTTGGGGTAGGTTTACCAGAAGTAACAGTAATTTTAATTCTAGCTCTATTAATTTTTGGTCCCAAGAAATTACCAGAATTAGGAAAACAACTTGGCAAAACATTAAAAAGCTTAAAAAAAGCATCGAATGAATTTCAAAACGAGATAGATCAAGTAATTAATGAGCCAGAGAGCGAAAATTTACCAAAATCTCCTCAGAAAAAATTTACCAATAATCTCGATCAAGTTACTAAAGAACCAGAGGAAAAGGATTTATCAGAATCAGATAATAATGAAAAATGAGATAATGAAAAATGAGATAATTAAAAGGCCAATTACCCCTATAGAAGAATTTGAAATAGCATTGAATAAAGCAGCACTTACAGATGAAGATTATGAATTAATTGACTACATCAGATACACCAGTGTATTTACACAACCAAGTCTTGTTAAAGATTTAAAAAGGCCATCCAAACCTCCCCTTCTTACAAATCTTTGCCAAATATGCAGGAAAATTGGATCTGAGATGCCTGAGCACTTTAAAAAAGTAATTGATTGGTCAATCCGAATGAGTGAACATAATACAAGATGGGATGGTCATCTAATTTGTGCAGAGGCATTAAATGTAGATAATATTCCAATAAGTCCTTCCCATGGAACATCTTTATTTGATGTTCTCGTAGTACACAAAGAATTATTTCTGGGATTTGAATAGCTTAAAATATTAATCATCTAGAGGAATTGAATCGGTATCAATTACGTCTTTGGATTCTTCATATTTGCTTCTTTTGGTATCAATCCAGTTATTAATAGATGCCACGACTGGAAGGGAACCCCTATAAATAAAAATTGAAGTTGGTAAAGCACTCAATAATCCAACTAAAGGATTTTTGAAAAGTAATCTTCCTGCTTTAATATTAAATAAAATTATAAGAATTGAAGGAACTAAAACTTTAATTACTGTTTTCAAAGCCTCAACCCAACCGACACGATATATCCACCATATCAAGACTATCCCAACTACATATAAAAATAAGTAAGTCATACATTTAATATAGTGTTTATTTAGTTTTATTGGTCTTTGCAAAAAACAATTTAATTTTTTTCTAAGGCTTTAATATAAAATTATGCATAAAAGTTAAAATGAGTTTCTCTGAAATTAGAAAATTTTTAAAACAAATGCAGTCAGAAGATAATTTAAGAAAAGAGGTTACTTCTTCTGCAACTGCAGATGATGTAGCACTTATTGCTCAAAGACTTGGATATAGTTTCTCTGGTGATGATCTTTTAAGATTTAATGGCCAAAAAGTGGATAAAGTTACCGTCAGAAAAGTTGATCATCCTGGTGAATATCACTAAAAGTTCAAGACTTAATCCAAATTGCGAGTCCTCCTCCTCTTCCTCTAGCACACATCCAATTTTTTTCTTTACTGATAGCTATTAAAGAGAAAAAAGGCATTTGCTTTTCTTCTGGTTTTTTTAAAGGTTTATTAACTAAGATAAAATTTCCAAGATTTATTAGTAAGTTCTCGAAGAAAAAGGGCAATAGAGGCCTCGGACCTTTTAATGATGCTTGCCCACAGAAAATAATCGATAATATCCCAAAACTAACTGAATTTTTTATCTCGTAATCAACTATATTATTTTGAGAATTAGTTTTCTTTAATTGTAATTTTGCTGATAATACTTGAAGAATGGAACTAGATATATTATCTATTTCTTTTGAGCCTTTCTTCCATACAGAATTAAATTTCCAAGTTCCTATTAAATCTTCATATTCAATACCACTTCCATCTTTTTTAGAAATACTCTCTAAATTTTTTATTTCTGTGTATTGTGGTAATTTTTTTGTCTCTAGAGTCATTTTAAATATTATTTTTTATTCATCATAAAAAGGTTTTAAAAAAAAATAAAATAAAATTTCTTCTTTATTTCAAAATATTTCTAAGAAAGTAGAGTACAGACACACATTCGTAACAAATTTCAACTATTATCTTTACATAACTTAATTTGAAAAATGGATTTCATTTCTAAAAGACAAGGCCATATTCCACTTAAGGCTGTCCCTTATATATTTTTCCTTGCAGTTGTTCTTAGTATCACAACAACAACAAATACTTTTGTTTAAGCTTTAAGATTTATTCTTAGGGTTTAATTTTTGATGAATAAATACGACGTAATAATTATAGGTAGTGGAATTGGAGGTTTATGTTGCGGTTCTTTATTAGCACTAGCAGGTAAAAAAGTTCTAATAGCTGAAGCTCATTCTAAACCAGGAGGTGTCGCGCATAGCTTTAATATGAGAGGTTATAAGTTTGAATCTGGTCCTTCATTATGGAGTGGTATCGGAAAATGGCCTACGACCAATCCTTTAGGGCAAATACTTAGATTACTTGACGAAAAGGTTGAACTTATTAAATATCAAGGATGGCATGTCAATGTCCCTGAAGGCGAATTCAATTTGGAAGTAGGACAAGAACCATTTAAAGAAAGAATAAGATTATTAAGAGGTGAAAAGTCTGTTAATGAGTGGGATTCATTTGTATCAGGGATAAGACCTCTTAGTCGAATAGTAAGTGAAATCCCGCTCCTCTCCAGTTCACCTGAAACAATTAATTTTTTAGAGATTATAAAATTAGCATCTAAATTCTTACCTAATATAAAATCATTACCAAAGCTAAATGGTGGTTTTGGGGATATTGTCGACAGTCACCTAAATGATCCTTTCCTTAGAAACTGGGTTGATTTGCTTAGTTTTTTAATAAGTGGGATGCCAATGCATGATACAAATTCTGCTGCGATGGCTACATTATTTGATGAATGGTTTAAACCTGAATCGTATTTAGAATATCCAAAGGGAGGAAGTGAAAGTATAGTAAAGGCACTAGTTGATGCTTTCAAAAGAAATGGCGGTGAACTAATTCTTTCTTCTAAAGTAGAAGCTGTAAATTTTAGTAAAAATATTGCCTCAGGTGTAACTTTAGAAAATGGTTCCAATTTTATTTCGAACTTTGTCGTAATGAATACTGATGCTTGGACTTCCAGAAAATTAATTCCACAAGAATTCCAAAAAAAATGGAGCCCAAAGGCTAAAGATATTAATAAATGCGGTTCTTTTCTTCATATTCATTTAGGTTTTGATGCCTCTGGTCTACAAAATTTACCAATTCATGCAATACACGTTGATAACTGGGAGAGAGGAATTACTGCAGAAAGAAATGTAGCAGTTTTCTCAATTCCTTCTGTATTAGATAAGAGTATGGCACCAAAAGGTAAACACGTCCTGCATGGGTATACTCCAGCCAATGAACCATGGGAAATTTGGAAGAATTTAAAATCTAATGAGTTAGCTTACAAAGAACTTAAAGAGGAAAGATGTTCAATATTTCTCAAATCTTTGAGAAAAATAATACCTGATATAGATAATAGAATTGAGATAAAATTGCTTGGCACTCCTTTAACGCATAAAAAGTATACCAATACTTATTGTGGTAGCTACGGCCCAGCATTATCGGCTGCTCAAGGACTATTCCCTGGATGTAAAACATCTGTTAAAAATTTGCTTACTTGTGGAGCAAGTACTTTCCCTGGAATTGGTATACCTGCCGTCTCAGCAAGTGGAGCATATGCGGCTGAAAAAATCATGGGGAAGAAGGAATATAAAAAGCTTCTTAAAACCATAGATCTTTAAAGCATTCGACAAAGTCTGAAAAATATCTTTAGTTAAGAAATAAGAAGAAAAAAAGTAATTTTTTTTACGGATGATATTCTTTATTTGAATATAACTTTTACTTATAGTTTTTATATGTTTTTCTTATCTATTCCCCAGGCTTGGCACTTAGCTGGTACTTGGTCAGAGCAGCTACCAAATGATTCAAATCTAATAGGAATGAGTCAAACAGAGTTGATGATGACTTTGCATTCTATCTTTGTACCACTTTTACTAGTAATTTCATATTTTCTATTTCTAAAAATCTCTAAAAACGAATCAAAAAAAGTTAAAGGCTAATTTCTTTTTAGAAGAAGCTTTTATTTTGCAGAACTTCTTCTAAAAACTTTTCTTCCAGTAGAAGTATCAACGGAAGTAGAATTACTCTCTTCTTTAGTATTGGAATTACCGTCAGCATTTTCAATATCGCTTTTATCCATTTCGGCACAAACCCCTACTACCATTGCTGCTTGTAGTTGATCTGGTAAATCCCCAATAGTTAATAAAGCTTTTAAAACTAGTTGAAGGCGAGTTTCCCTATCTATTTCTGGCCTTAGCTTTTTAACCGTATTCCAAAGTTCTTGAGTAACTTCTTTCAAAAGTTCGCGATCTACAGACAAATTTAAAACCTTTTTGTATTTCTATTAATCTAACAAAGAATAGGGATTCTTAAAATATTTTTCGTAAAACTGAATATTAGTTGAAATTTTTTATTACTAGAAGGCAAGTTGTATTTGTTTTGGAAGCTTATTATTTTCTTGTATATTTTTAGTAGATTTTACATTTTTAAAGTTACTAAAAAACTTTTTTTTAATTTTTATTGGAGTACTAGAGAATCTACAATTAGCTCTTGAAAATGAGTTCCACTCTTTTGGATTAAATGTAGCGTAGGGGGAAGAAGATAAAATTTTCATTTCTTGTAATACATCTGTACTAATAATAGTACAAAACTACCATTATGCAACTGATCAATCTTGTAAGTCTTTAATTTGATAAAATAAGATTAAAATTATTTATCTTTTTCAATTATCCCATAAGATTTTTATATATTTCTTGGTATCATCAAAGACAAATTAATCCTTAATTTAAGCAATTCATAACCAATACCCTTAAAAACCCCTTTAGATAGAGAAATTTCTTGAAATTAATATTGACAAGTTATTTTGCCATAAAGCTCCTATAAAAAAATTAAGTTATTAATTATCTAATGCTTTTAAGTACTCAAAAAAGATTAAAAATCCAGGAAATAGTTAGAAGAATATCCTTAGATAAAGAAGTTTCGTTAAAAGAAAGAATATACGTTGAAAAATATGCAAAACACAGCTCGACAATATCTCTTTGGTTAAAAAAAGCAAATAGTATCAGAAGACATGGAAGACAAAGCGAAGATAGTATGAATGGACTAATTCAATCGTTAGGAATTGATGGATTAGAAAGAGAGAATCATTTCAATCCAAATAAAGATGACATTTCTGACTGGTTTGGAGGTTCACCTGACTGGATTAAAAGGAGCTAGTAAATCATAAAATCTCTAACTTATCCATGCATTAGAGAATAAATAAATAGCCAAAACTGATATGAAACCCCAAAAAATCCAAGGGAGTAACTTTATAGGGAACAAGTATTTGTTAGTAAATGTATTCATAAAATAATCTAATATTTAACTAGATTATTTGTAATTTTGAATTTTGAAAATAGGTTTAATTGCTCTAATCAATCAAAATGAATGATATGAATATTCAACACGTAAGTAATGTACTAAATATATAAGAAAACTAGCGTAGTTTATTTCAAGCTAATAAATTAAGCAGCTATCTTTTCATTATTAACTTCAAAATCAATTTTCTTGATATTTTGTGCATTTGAATTATCCCAATATTTAATTAGTCTTTCTAACTCATTAATTCTTTTTTTAGCATTGGCAATCTTTTCTGTTGAAGTCATTTAAAAAATTTAGCTATTTAAAATATGCATTAAAAAATTTTTTTTTCAATACTTAATTTTGATTTGCTTAAACTTTAAAAATATTAATTATTAGTTAAAAGTTTAAACGCCTAGTATTTAAGTAATTATACTTATTAATAGAGATTGAAGTATTTATGAAAAATTTGAATTCATTTATTCTAAACAATACGGTTAAGATCCTTGATTTTGTTTATTCAGATAGGCATTTGCAGAGATTTTGGGTATTAGAAGTTATTGCAAGGTCTCCTTATTTTGCTTTTCTTTCTGTTCTTCATTTCAAAGAATCACTTGGATTAAAAAATGACATCACAATGTTTTTGATGAAAGAACATTTTTACCAAGCCATTAATGAGACGGAGCATCTAAAAGAAATGGAGAAAAGAGGAGGAGATAAGTTTTGGATTGACAGGTTTTTAGCAAGGCACCTTGTACTTGTCTATTACTGGATCATGGTTTTTTATTATTTCTGTTCTCCAAGAAATGCTTATGACGTAAATATCAAAATTGAAGAGCATGCATTTAATACCTATACAAAGTACCTAATAGATCACCCTGAAGATCAAAAGATAAAAGAAATTGCGCAAGACGAACTTAATCACGTTGAAGAACTTAATGAAGCCTTAGCGATGATAACTCAATCCTAAATTAAGACTGAAAAATTAAGAAAAAATACTGCAAACATTATCGAGGAAGAAATCAAGCTAATTCCGATTATCAATGAGACATAGCCTTTTCGCCTAGGCAATCTATAAAAGAGCACTCCAATTACAATTGCGATTATTACGGCAAAAAATATTACGATTTTTTCAGTTAAAGAATTCAGGTGGAGTATTAAATTTGTACTTCCAAAGAACTTTAGATAATCAGATAAAAATACTTCGCCTTCAATTTTTTTAAAATATAAGAATGCACTTATCAGAGCAGAACTTAATAAAGAAAAGACTGCAAGAGCGCTAACTGGCTTAGTAAGTCTATTTATTGTTCTATTGAAACTTACTAGCAGACTTAATATAAGTAAAGCCATACCCATTGGTATCAAGGGGATCAAGATAGAAATGTTTATGGAATTTTCCACGAAAGAATTTTAAATATATTTTAATTTTATAATATTCAAAGACCTAATTTAACCACTTAAGATTTATATAAAAATTTTTATGTATATAGTACCTATTGATTTCTGTGTCAGTTGATACGAAAATTAAAATACTAACGACAAAGCCATGCTTACAATTTCTGAAATTCTTCTTGCCAGTGCAATTTTTCTTGGAATAGTATATTGGGAGGTTCAATTTCTATACTCCAAAACTACTGCTGTCAAATGATTTCTCTGCGAATAAAAGGCAACACATTAGATTAAAATAAATTTAAATAAAATTTAAGAATTCAAACAAACAAAAAAAGCTTTAAATATGAGAGAATAAACACATCTAATTTTTAATGGTCAAATGAGCGAAGTAAAAACTCAAGAAATTGATTCTACTCAGCAACAACAACAGCAGCAGCAGCAATCATATCAAGACAGTAATATTTATTCTGCGGAAACAGAACAACTTTATTTAAAAATGAAAGAAGGGTGGCTTTAATCTCCTCCACTATTGAAATAAATTTTTAACGAAAACTAATATACCTAGGTTGGTCAAATAAAATAATTTTTAGAAACAACCGCTACTTTTTTTTTAATATAAGCGATTAAATTTTAAAAAGAATAAAAAAAAAATTGTTTAAGAAACTCAAACAGTTAGAAAAATTAAATGGAAGAATTGCTATGGGTGGGTTAGTTTATTTATTATTTACAAAATTAGTATCTAGTCGTACTGATATCCTTGATCAACTTAAATCTATTTTAATTTAAAAGATCAGATACTTTAATTCTTTTTAGTTATATTTTTTAATCTCAAAGTCATTTAAAAATTTGAATAGTTTCGTAATTATTTCTAATTTAAATAGTTTGACTTTTTTATTTATAAATTATATTTTTACATGATTAGGAGAATAAATACTACTCATAAAGTAAAACCAAAAATACAGACTTTATAGTATATTTGTACTATTAAGAATAGTACACTATGGCCTCTTCGGAAACTTATGAATTTCTTTTCGTTAAGCCTGGAGATCATGTAGTAATTAAAAATGAAAAGCCTCCAGGAAATACACAAAACGATCGTCATAAATATTGGATTGGGCAAGTTATTAACTGTATAGGAGGAGCAAGAAATCCAAATTCATGGACGTTGTTTCAAGTGGCAGACATTGATAATGGAGAGATCATAATAATCAATGCAGATACTGTAGAAAGGATATTAAAAACAGCTGAAAATTAACCTTCTCAAAATCTAATAAAGCAATAACTCTATAAAGTTTCTAGTTATGAAAGATAAATAGAAGTAAGAAAAAATATTCCGTATTAGAAAAATGACTAGCCCAACTCTAAACAAGCAAGCCCGTATACCTGATTCATTGGGCATGAAGGTTGAATTCCTTTATACATTCTATAAGTTTGTGAAATTTCTTTAAAACCCATACTAGATAAAAGATAATTTGCATAAGGATTGAGATTCGAACAGTCCAAGAAGATTTGAGCTTCTAGATTCCTAACTAATTTTCTAATAAGCAATTCTGCCAAAGGAGGAGTATCAGCCAAAAGAGGGCCAATTCGCCAACCTTTATTATTATCTTGAAGCATACAAGGTCTTATCCTCCCAAAGCCATGGCACATGCCATTATTATCAACAAGCGCACTAACATTTCCAAAAGAATTCTTCAGCCAATCGTTCAAGAAGTGAGGCCTAGGACTAGGTTCTCGTTGCGAATCGTATATTAAAACAGCTTCAGGGGGAATTTGGTTACCTGGAACAACACTAAAAGTATTATTATCATCTTTATAAAAATTCCCATTTGGTAAATCTTGAATGCCTTCTAATTTCCATCTATTTGTTATGGAAGATTTTTTAAAACCCCACCTTTGATAATCATCTAATCTGTTTGGAGCTGCTTCTAAACCAATACAACCAACATTTTTCAAATAATCTAATGCATGTTTCCATAATCTCACTCCATAACCCATATTTCGGAATTCTTTTTTTACGATGAATAATCCTATAAATCCATAAGAAGAATTATATTTAACACAAGCTATAGAACCTATAGGATCGTCATCAAGACATCCAACCCATATCCCTTTTTTATCGGTATTTTTATAAATTGAGATGTCATCAAATCCAGGAGCAAATCCCTCTAACCTAGCCCAATCAGTAACTTTCTGGATCTCATTATTAGATATTAGTCTGATTGAAAAATTTTTATTCATTAATAATATATTAACTAAATTAAATAAGATGTTTAAGATTTAGATGTAGTTAATTTAATCATTACTAAGGAAAAATATATTCTCGCTTCAAAGAATAAAAATAATAAAGCCACTCAATATTCCTGCGATATGTCCAGATAAGCTTATGCTTGGTAAAAAAGAATAAACAATCCCCAAAGACAAAAAAACGGTCATTAATTTATAAATTTCACTGTTCTTTTTCAAGCCAATAAAAATATTTAAAATATATTCTTTACCATAAAGAGAGGAAAGCAATATAAAGGAAAATGTACCAAATATAATTCCACTAAAACCAACCAACAAATGATTAGGATTATAAAATATAAAATTATCTAGTATAAATAAAAAAAAAGTCTGAATTGGTATTAATAAAATAATTAGATAAAGGAAAAGAAAAATATTCTTTAAGTTCAAATTTATAAAACAATATCTAACTACAATTATTCCAAATAAATTAGATAATAAATGATTAAAATCTTTATGAACAAAACTATAGCTTAATATCCTATAAGGTTGATTAATAAGATAACTCGACCAATAGGAAAGGTCTGAAACCAAGAAAAAGCGCTTAAAATTTATAAATATAAATAATAAAAAACATAAAAAAGAAGGAATAATAAATTGTGCTTCTTTTCTTATTATTTTCAAAATATGATTTAATATTGATATTATTTATAAAAATAATAAGGCCTTATTTGTTTAAATAATTTATCGATATTTAATATTATTAATCTGATATATTAACTATCATATAAAAAATTTTCTAGATGAATATTTTAGATAAATCGTATAAATCAAATATTGAGAAATTAAAAAATAAAGTAATTACTGGTCAAACAGAGAGTATAAGTTGGAGGATCCAGCAGATTAGCAAGATTTCTCAACTTTTAGATGAGAATAAAAAAGAAATAATCAAAGCTCTTTTCCTTGATCTAGGTAAATCAGAACTTGAAGCTCTTTCAGAAATACTCTTAATTAAAGAAGAAATTTCCTTAATAAAGAAGAATCTTAGATTATGGATGCGACCAAAAAAGGTAAAAACGCCAATATATCTTTTCCCATCATTCTCAAAAGTAATCTACGAACCACTAGGTTGTGTTCTGATTTTAGGGCCATATAATTATCCTTTATTGTATCTCTTAAAGCCCCTCGTAAATATTTTTTCTTCGGGAAATACTGCTGTAATAAAACCATCAGAAAAATGTTCTTCTACATCTAAACTAATCAAAAAATTAACTGATAAATATTTCCAAAAAGATATTTTGTTAACGATTGAGGGAGACTATAAAGAGTCAATAAAACTGGTAGAACAAAATTTCGATCATATTTTTTTTACAGGAAGTACTGAAACGGGAAAATCTATTATGAAATCAGCTTCAACAAACTTAACTCCATTAACTTTGGAACTTAGTGGAACAAATCCAGTAATTATTTTCAAAAATGCAAATTTAGAAATTGCAGCAAAAAGAATTGTATGGGGCAAATTTTTCAATTCAGGCCAATCATGTATGGCGCCTAATCATATATTTGTAGAGAAAGAAATTGAAAATCAATTAGTTGAAGAGTTAAAAAAATTTATAAATATTTTTTATGGAGAAGATCCAATAATCTCAAAAAACTTATCCAAATTGCAAAAAAACCAATTTTCCATGACTTCAGAACTTCTCAAAAGATATAAAAAGGAGAAACGTATTTTGTTTGGAGGAACTTGTAGTAAAAAAAGAATGAAGATATCACCCACAATTTTAAAAGTAAAATTACAAGATAAAAATATTATTCAAAAAGAATTATTTAGCTCCCTTCTTCCAGTTATTGGGATTGACAATAAAGATTCAGCATTAAAAAAAATTAATCAAGCTTCAAAGCCCTTAGCAATATATATTTTTGGAGGAAACAAAAAAATCCATGATCATATTTCTAAAGTTACAAGCTCTGGCACCGTTTGTATTAACGATGTTATGTTGCCTGTACTTATTCCAAATTTACCATTTGGAGGGGTTGGAAAAAGTGGAATGGGTAAATTTCATGGAGAAGAAGGATTTAAGAACTTTTCAAATCAAAAATCCATAACTTACAAAGGCTTTTTATTTGATTTGAATTTGAGATACCCACCTTATGACAAAGTAATGAAAATTATAAAATTTATTTTTAAGATTTAAATTAATTAGTTTGGTTTCAAAAGTCTAGCGATTTTAAATACAGAGATTATCTTTAAGAAAATAGATAAATTAATGAAATTAACGTTTATTTTATTTGCCTTCATTATTAATTTTTTCAATACTAATTTTATAAAGGCTGAAGAAATTATTGATTCATCAAATAATCAAATTGAAAATACTACGAAGGTAGAATCATCTAATAATGAAATATCAGACTTTAAAAAAACTCATATAGTTCAAGTGGGCGATACGATTACAAGTATCTCAAATCTTTATTCAATAAAAAAAGATTTCATTATTAAATTAAATAATTTAAAAGATGAAAATTATATATATGTAGGACAAAATCTAAAAATTTATGATTCTAGTCAAGAAAATAAACCTAATAAGGATATAAATAATAGCTATCATCTCGTCCAAAAAGGGGAGAGTCTTACAGAAATTTCTACTAAATATGGTTTAAACTTTAAAGAACTTATTAAAATTAATAATCTCAAGAATCCAGATTCATTAGAAGTTGGTTCGAAATTATTTTTAAGTGAAAAGAATATCAATAATCAAGAAGTTAATACTTCACTTAAAGAAGAAAACATTAATCAATTTATAAGTAAAGAGAGTAAAAAATATGGTCCTTTAACAATTCAACAAACCGAATTAGAAGAAGGAAGTGGTAGAAAATTTCTAAACGCCCTAAATCAAAATAACAAAAAAGTTATTATCTCTGTAAAGTGTTCAACAAAAGATTTAGATGTAAGAATTCCTGGAAGAAAATGGAGGGGTTGGATTCCGGCTAAAGAAAAATTTGAAAAAGATCTTATAAATGATTTCTGTTAATTAATTTGATTAATATCTGTGAATAGTTTTTGGTTAGATATCCCTTTTGAGGTATTGTTTTACTAGTTAAATTTAAATTAATGGCAATTTCAAGAGGAGATCTTGTAAGAATTAAAAGACCAGAGTCATACTGGTACAACGAAATTGGCAAAGTTGCTTCAGTCGATACAACTGGAATCAAGTATAACTGTGTAGTGAGATTTGAAAAAGTGAATTATGGGGGAATAAGTGGAACTGAAGGAGGAGCAAATACTAATAATTTTGCAGAAAGTGAATTAGAGAAAACCTAGAAACTTGCCTGAGTTACCAGAAGTTGAGACGGTTAGAAGAGGTTTAGAACAAAAACTCAAGAATTTTATTATCAAAAGAGTTGAAATCTGTAGAGAGTCAACTGTTGCGTATCCGATCGATAAAAGAGACTTTATTGAAGGTCTTCTAAACTCACTTATATATAAATGGGATAGAAGAGGAAAATATTTAATCGCGGAATTAAAGAAAACTATTAGTAATAATAATGATGCAAATGAATTATCATTTGTAGAAAATGGTGTTCTAATCGTTCATTTAAGGATGACTGGTTATTTCACTTTTAATAATACTCTTACTGATCCTTGTAAACATACCAGAATAAGGCTGTTTGATAACGATAATAATGAACTTAGATATATTGATGTAAGGAGTTTTGGTCAAATGTGGTGGGTTAGAGACGGATTATCGCCTAATAATATTATTAAGGGATTAGGAACATTGGGACCTGAGCCCTTTTCTGAAAATTTTAATGTCAATTATCTAAAAAATATAATTTCAAACAAATCAAGATCCATAAAATCTATCTTATTAGATCAAACAATAATTGCTGGGATAGGGAATATATATGCAGATGAGAGTCTATACTCTGCAGGCATATCGCCTTTTAGAGAGGCTAGAACAATTAAAAAAAATGAAATAAAAAGACTTATTAGAGCTATCGTCGAAGTTTTAAAAAAAAGTATTGGTGCAGGGGGGACAACCTTTAGTGACTTTAGAGACTTAGAAGGTGAAAATGGCAATTTTGGATTACAAACTAATGTTTATAGAAGAACTGGTAAAAAATGTCGTCAATGCAAAAATTTAATTGAAAGAAAAAAGATTTCAGGAAGAAGTACACATTGGTGCCGTAAATGTCAGAAGTAAAAAAGGGTTTACTTTAATAAAAGTAAACCCTTTAAAATATTTTACCTGGCATTGAGCTATTTTCTCAAGGGGCTACCCCCTAAATATTTTCGCCGCTGATGCGTTTCACAACCGAGTTCGAGATGGATCGGAGTGGTTCCACATCGCCATGAACACCAGGATAGTGTGAACCTTGAGAACTGCATAGAAAATATAAATTAAAGACAATAAATTAAGTTTATTTGGTCAAGCCCTCGGTCTATTAGTACTCCTCCGCTGCACTTGTTACCAAGCTTCCACGTAGAGCCTATCAACGGGTGTTCTTCCCGTGACCTTACTGGCTTAAGCCATGGCAATACTCATCTTGAGGTGGGCTTCCCACTTAGATGCTTTCAGCGGTTATCCACTCCGCACATGGCTACCCAGCGTTTACCGTTGGCACGATAACTGGCACACCAGAGGTGCGTTCCTCCCGGTCCTCTCGTACTAGGGAGAAATCCTCTCAATATTCCTGCGCATACACCGGATATGGACCGAACTGTCTCACGACGTTCTGAACCCAGCTCGCGTACCGCTTTAATGGGCGAACAGCCCAACCCTTGGGACCGACTTCAGCCCCAGGTTGCGATGAGCCGACATCGAGGTGCCAAACCTCCCCGTCGATGTGAACTCTTGGGGGAGATCAGCCTGTTATCCCTAGAGTAACTTTTATCCGTTGAGCGACGGCCCTTCCACGCAGAACCGTCGGATCACTAAAACCGACTTTCGTCCCTGTTCGACTTGTAGGTCTCACAGTCAAGCTCCCTTCTGCTTTTGCACTCAACGACTGATTTCCAACCAGCCTGAGGGAACCTTTGTGCGCCTCCGTTACCTTTTAGGAGGCGACCGCCCCAGTCAAACTGCCCATCAGATACTGTCCGCTTCCCGGATAACGGGTAAGCGTTAGAACCCTAGCTCTAATAGAGTGGTATCTCACCGATGACTCAATAATACCCACAAGTACTATTTCAACGTCTCCCACCTATTCTGCGCAATTAGAGCCCGAGCACAATATCAAACTACAGTAAAGCTTCATAGGGTCTTTCTGTCCGGGTGTATGTAGTCCGCATCTTCACAGACAATTCTATTTCGCCGAGCCTCTCTCCGAGACAGCGCGCAAATCGTTACACCTTTCGTGCGGGTCGGAACTTACCCGACAAGGAATTTCGCTACCTTAGGACCGTTATAGTTACGGCCGCCGTTCACCGGGGCTTCAGTCGCTAGCTTTGCTAAAAGCTAACCAGCTTCCTTAACCTTCCGGCACTGGGCAGGTGTCAGCCCCCATACATCGTCTTGCGACTTAGCGGAGACCTGTGTTTTTGGTAAACAGTCGCTTGCGCCTCTTCACTGCGACCAGCTCTCGCTGGCACCCCTTCTCCCGAAGTTACGGGGCCATTTTGCCGAGTTCCTTAGAGAGAGTTATCTCGCGCCCCTCGGTATTCTCTACCACCCCACCTGTGTCGGTTTCGGGTACTGGCATTTATGTCTTAACGGGTATAGGGCTTTTCTTGGAAGCATGACATCACCAACTTCGCTGCCGTAGCAGCTCGTACTCACGCCTCAGCTCAAGATGTTTTCTCCATCTCTCAAAGCCTTGAACGCTTGAACCAGTAACCAACATCTGGCCTGGCTAGCCTTCTCCGTCCCCCTTCCCAAAACATAACTGGTACAGGAATATTGACCTGTTATCCATCGACTACGCCTTTCGGCCTCGCCTTAGGTCCAGACTAACCCTCCGCGGACGAGCCTGCCGGAGGAACCCTTAGGGTTTCGGGGCATGGGATTCTCACCCATGTTTTCGCTACTCAAGCCGACATTCTCACTTCTATGCTGTCCACGTCCGCTTACGCTAACGCTTCACCCAACATAGAACGCTCCCCTACCATAAATAAATTTATCCGCAGCTTCGGTATAACGCTTAGCCCCATTCATTTTCGGCGCAGGATCGCTCGACCAGTGAGCTATTACGCACTCCTTTGAGGATGGCTGCTTCTAGGCAAACCTCCTGGTTGTCTGGGCAATCCCACCTCCTTTATCACTTAGCGTTAATTTTGGGACCTTAGCTGGCGGTCTGGGCTGTTTCCCTCTTGACTATGGAGCTTATCCCCCACAGTCTGACTGCCTAGTTACACACAGGGTATTCAGAGTTCATATCGATTTGGTACCGCTTTCGCAGCCCGCACCGAAATGGTTGCTTTACCCCCCTGCTGGAGCACTAGACGCTACGCCTCAACGTATTTCGGGGAGAACCAGCTAGCTCCTGGTTCGATTGGCATTTCACCCCTAACCACAGCTCATCCGCTGAATTTTCAACTTCAGTCGGTTCGGACCTCCACTTGGTATCACCCAAGCTTCATCCTGGCCATGGTTAGATCACCAGGGTTCGGGTCTATAAACACTGACAAACGCCCTATTAAGACTCGCTTTCGCTGTGGCTCCACCATTTCCGGTTTAACCCGCCAGTGCCTATAAGTCGCCGGCTCATTCTTCAACAGGCACACGGTCACCCGATTAGTCGGGCTCCCATTGCTTGTAAGCTCACGGTTTCATGTTCTATTTCACTCCCCTCCCGGGGTTCTTTTCACCTTTCCCTCGCGGTACTGTTTCACTATCGGTCACACAGTAGTACTTAGCCTTACGAGGTGGTCCTCGCAGATTCACACGGAATTCCACGTGCTCCGTGCTACTCGGGATACAGCTAGGTCAACTCATCTTTCAATTACGGGGCTTTCACCCTCTATGGCACGCCATTCAAACGTTTCTTCTAGAATTGTTGATCCATATTGCTGTCCCACAACCCCGATAGTCAAGACTATCGGTTTGGGCTATTCCCCGTTCGCTCGCCGCTACTGAGGGAGTCGTTATTTACTTTCTCTTCCTCCAGCTACTAAGATGTTTCAGTTCGCTGGGTTAGCTCGCACCAACCTATATATTCAGTTGGTCGTTCAAGGGGTTGCCCCATTCGGAAATTCCCGGATCAAAGTGTGCTTCCAACTCCCCGAGACTTATCGCAGGTAACCACGTCCTTCATCGCCTCTGTGTGCCTAGGTATCCTCCGTGAGCCCTTTGTAGCTTGACCAATAACTTCAATAATTGAAGCATCAGCTTAATAGAATTGTTATTTAATGCATTCGCACAAATAATAAATCTGCATCATTAAAGATGCTTATTGTCTTCAAAAATAATCTATGCAGTTGTCAAGGTTCTCTGAAAACAATGAAAAAAATTCAATGAGTCCAGCATCTTATTTATTAAATAAAATAGGAAGCTAGATTCGCTCAGAGCAAAATAGGACACGACTCAAAACAATTTCCCTCTTTTAATATATGTAAGAGGTGGTATTCAGTGGAGGTAAGCGGACTCGAACCGCTGACATCCTGCTTGCAAAGCAGGCGCTCTACCAACTGAGCTATACCCCCAACATAGAGATATGGGCCATCCTGGACTTGAACCAGGGACCTCACCCTTATCAGGGGTGCGCTCTAACCACCTGAGCTAATGGCCCAGGAAAAAGTGATGGGTGTGACCTAGAAAAAACTTAGAAACTGAAATTCTTAAAAAATAAGAATCTGAGATACCGATCGACCTAAGGTGACAAAATTAATATTTACATTTTGTTGTCTCCCTGTTAGGAGGTGATCCAGCCGCACCTTCCGGTACGGCTACCTTGTTACGACTTCACCCCAGTCATTAGCCCCACCTTCGGCGTCCTCCTCCACAAGGGTTGGAGTAACGACTTCGGGCATGGCCAACTTCCATGGTGTGACGGGCGGTGTGTACAAGGCCCGGGAACGTATTCACCGCAGTATGCTGACCTGCGATTACTAGCGATTCCTACTTCACGTAGGCGAGTTGCAGCCTACGATCTGAACTGAGCCACGGTTTATGGGATTTGCTAGCTCTCGCGAGTTTGCTGCCCTTTGTCCGTAGCATTGTAGTACGTGTGTAGCCCAGGGTGTAAGGGGCATGATGACTTGACGTCATCCACACCTTCCTCCGGTTTATCACCGGCGGTCTTTCTAGAGTGCCCAACTAAATGCTGGCAACTAAAAACGTGGGTTGCGCTCGTTGCGGGACTTAACCCAACATCTCACGACACGAGCTGACGACAGCCATGCACCACCTGTCACTGAATTCCCGAAGGCACCCTCAAATTTCTAAGAGGTTCTCAGGATGTCAAACCCTGGTAAGGTTCTTCGCGTTGCATCGAATTAAACCACATACTCCACCGCTTGTGCGGGCCCCCGTCAATTCCTTTGAGTTTCACACTTGCGTGCGTACTCCCCAGGCGGAACACTTAACGCGTTAGCTACGACACCGAAGGGGTCGATTCCCCCGACACCTAGTGTTCATCGTTTACGGCCAGGACTACAGGGGTATCTAATCCCTTTCGCTCCCCTGGCTTTCGTCCATGAGCGTCAGTAATGGCCCAGCAGAGCGCCTTCGCCACTGGTGTTCTTCCCGATATCTACGCATTTCACCGCTACACCGGGAATTCCCTCTGCCCCTACCATACTCAAGCCGATCAGTTTCCACTGCCATAATGGAGTTAAGCTCCACGCTTTAACAGCAGACTTGAAAGGCCGCCTGCGGACGCTTTACGCCCAATAATTCCGGATAACGCTTGCCACTCCCGTATTACCGCGGCTGCTGGCACGGAATTAGCCGTGGCTTATTCCTCAAGTACCGTCATATCTTCTTCCTTGAGAAAAGAGGTTTACAGCCCAGAGGCCTTCGTCCCTCACGCGGCGTTGCTCCGTCAGGCTTTCGCCCATTGCGGAAAATTCCCCACTGCTGCCTCCCGTAGGAGTCTGGGCCGTGTCTCAGTCCCAGTGTGGCTGATCATCCTCTCAGACCAGCTACTGATCGAAGCCTTGGTGAGCCATTACCTCACCAACAAGCTAATCAGACGCGAGCTCATCCTCAGGCGAAATTCATTTCACCTATCGGCATATGGGGTATTAGCGGTCGTTTCCAACCGTTATCCCCCTCCTGAGGGCAGATTCTCACGCGTTACTCACCCGTCCGCCACTAACCCGAAGGTTCGTTCGACTTGCATGTGTTAAGCACGCCGCCAGCGTTCATCCTGAGCCAGGATCAAACTCTCCGTTGTGTTCAAATCCTTTTGTAGACAAAATCTACTCAATATGAATTGCGTTCTCCAAATAAACATAAGATTGACTTAAGTAATTTAGGTTCAGCCTCCTTAGATAATTAAGGATTACTTTGAGTGCACATTAAAAATATTTCAAAGTGACTTTCCAAGATCTCAGATCCGTTGGTTTTCAAAAGACTAAAAAGTTAGCAATTGAAAACAATTTATATATTCTTGACGGGACCTCACACCTTTATTGCAAATACATCTCAAAATTACCAAAAATAAATTCGATAAATTCTTGACGCAATAAAAGCATCAGTTCCTAAGTTTTAAATTTTCTAGGTGCAGAGTTAATCAATAAATGAATAACCCAATTCGAAGGAAAACCCTTCTACTGGCTAAAGATAATGATAGAAATCAAATCTCCATACAATTCATTCATTTACCAAAAATTAGATTTAAGATAATTGTTTGAATAATGCAAAAAAAATATTTTTGCCCAGAAGAAAATACTAAACCATCCGACTGTAGTTTTGCAACCTTTTATACAAAATTTTTTTATTAATTTTTATTTTGTTCAAAGTCCACTTAAAGAACTAGGCTTAATTAAAGGGATTCAACTGAAATGGCAGAAAGATTTAGTCAAAAAAATTTAAGAGTTCGTCCAAGTTCAGATGAAGACAAAATTGTAACAAATGCAAAAAAGCACTTTGAAAAGACCTTAGTTGAAATTTCAGGGGAGTTGGTTGGCAGTGTTGCGGCACTAGAACACCCTACAAAAAATCTCAAGTTAAATTATGGTGAAATTTTTCTAAGAGATAATGTTCCAGTAATGATTTATCTCATTACCCAAAAAAGGTACGATATTGTAAAAAAGTTTTTAAAGGTATGTCTTGAGCTGCAAAGTACTAATTATCAAACAAGGGGTGTATTCCCCACAAGTTTTGTCGAAGAGAAAGGAAAATTAATTGGCGACTATGGCCAGAGATCCATAGGAAGAATTACTTCTGCTGATGCGAGTTTATGGTGGCCAATATTATGCTGGTTTTATGTCAACAAGAGTGGTGACCATTCATTTGGTAAAAGCCAAAGTGTGCAGAGAGGGATTCAACTTTTACTAGATTTAGTTTTACATCCAACATTTGAGGGGACACCTGTTCTTTTCGTTCCAGACTGTGCATTTATGATTGATAGACCAATGGATGTCTGGGGCGCACCTTTGGAAGTGGAGGTTTTACTTCATGGATGTTTAAAAAGTTGTATAAATCTAATGGAATTAAGCCGTGAAGATCACGTTAGTAGATTATTAGAACAGAGACTTATTCTTACTAGTCAATGGGTTGAGGATTTAAGAAGTTTTCTTTTAAAGCATTACTGGGTTACAAGCCAAACAATGCAAATTTTAAGAAGAAGGCCAACAGAACAATACGGTGATGACCAACATTTTAATGAATTTAATGTTCAACCTCAGGTAGTCCCTTCATGGCTACAGGACTGGTTAGAGAACAGAGGTGGATATTTAATAGGCAATATTAGGACTGGTAGACCTGACTTTAGATTTTATAGCTTAGGGAATTCTTTAGCATGCATGTTTGGAGTCCTCCCATCTGAAGAACAAAGAGCACTTTTTAGACTAGTGCTTCACAACAGACAACATCTTATGGCACAAATGCCGATGAGAATATGTCACCCTCACATGGATGTAGAGGAGTGGCAAAATAAAACAGGGTCAGATCCTAAAAACTGGCCTTGGAGTTATCATAACGGAGGTCATTGGCCAAGTTTACTTTGGTATTTTGGAGCTTCTGTTCTTTTACATCAAAAAAAATTTCCTACTGAAGATGTGATTTTAATGGAAGAGATGAGATCTTTAATAGAAGAATCATATTGGTGTCAACTTAATCAATTACCAAAACAAGAGTGGGCAGAATATTTTGACGGACCTACTGGTACATGGGTTGGACAGCAGTCAAGAACCTATCAGACATGGACAATAGTTGGATTTTTATTGATGCATCACTTTCTAAGAGAAGATAATGATGATTTAGACATGTTTAATCTTTGAAGAACTTTAAAATAATCCCAAAGTAAGAGATTTATCAATAGGTAAGCAAGCACCAATTCCTAAATAAATAGTTAAAAAGGTTCCAAAAAGAAAGACTGACATCGCAACTGGTCTCCTAAAAGGATTAGAGAATTTGTTTACATTTTCAATAAAGGGTAGGATCATTAATCCAAGAGGAATTAATGTTTGAAGAGCGATACCAAGTAGCTTATTAGGAACAACCCTCAGAATTTGAAATACGGGATAGAGATACCACTCAGGCAAAATTTCTAGAGGGGTAGCAAATGGATTAGCTTTGTCTCCCAACATCGCAGGATCTAAGACAGCAAGACCAACTACACAAGCAATAGTTCCAAGTATTACAACGGGGAAAATATACAAAAGATCGTTTGGCCAAGCAGGCTCACCATAATAATTATGGCCCATACCTTTAGCTAACTTAGCTCTTAATTTCGGATCAGATAAATCAGGTTTTTTTAAAGTAGACATATAAAATAATTCAAAATGTTCAGTTTTTAGGATTATAAGGGTTTATAACGGACCTGAAATACCTTGTTTACGAATCATTAAAAAATGCATAAGCATAAATACAGCTAAAGACCAAGGTAGAACAAAAGTATGGAGGCTATAAAATCTAGTTAGAGTAGATTGACCAACACTTTCTCCTCCTCGAAGAAGTTCAACCATAAAATCACCAATAATCGGTATTGCTGCAGGAACACCTGAAACTATTTTAACTGCCCAGTATCCAACTTGGTCCCATGGAAGTGAATATCCAGTAACTCCGAAAGCAACTGTTATAACTGCCATGACAACCCCCGTTACCCATGTTAATTCTCTTGGTCTTTTAAATCCTCCAGTAAGATATACCCTAAATACATGTAGAATTAACATTAATACCATCATAGAAGCACTCCATCTATGAACAGATCTAATTAACCAGCCAAAACTTACATCAGTCATTAAATAGCTAACAGAATTATAAGCTTGGGTAACAGTCGGCTTATAATAAAAAGTCATTGCAAAACCTGTTGCAAATTGAATTAAGAAGCATACTAAAGTTATGCCTCCTAAACAGTAAAATATATTTACGTGAGGGGGTACGTACTTGGAAGTTACGTCGTCAGTTATGTCTTGAATTTCAAGTCTCTCTTGAAACCAGTCATAAACGGAAGAGGAATCAGACATCCAAAAAAAATAGCTTTGATATAAAGAGCTTACTTAAAATTCACTTACTTGGTGTTAACACTTAACCCAATGAATTCATCTTTTAACAAATTTTTAATATTCAAAAAATGGATCATAATCATAATGATCTGTATTTTATCTACCAATTTTTTATATATTCCAAGCGTCAATGCGCTTAGTGATAGCAAGCAATTTGTACTTGACGCTTGGACGTTAGTAAATGAGGGATATTATGATCCAGAAAGGCTTGATGAAATCCAGTGGAAGAGGATTAGACAAAAAACATTACAGAAACAAATTGAAACAAGTGATGAGGCTTATTCTGCAATTGAAGATATGTTGAAACCTCTTGAAGATCCTTTTACAAGAATATTAAAGCCAAAAGATTATGAACTTCTGAAAACAAGCAATTTTGGAAGTGAAATAAATGGCGTAGGACTTCAATTAGGAGAAGATGAAATAACTAAAGAAATCAAAGTTATTTCGACATTAGCAGGATCTCCTGCCGAAGAAGCAGGGATAATTAGTGGAGATAAAATAGATAAGGTTGATGGAATATCTTGTTCCGACTTAGGGCTGGCAAATACCGCATCAAAACTTAGGGGGGAATCTGGAACAAAGGTTCTTGTTCAAATTAAGTCCATGTCTGATGAGACTAAAGAAATTGATTTAGAAAGAAGATCAGTTGACCTTAGACCAGTAAGAACAAAGAGATTGAGAGATGACTCTCATACAATTGGATATTTAAGAATAACTCAATTTAGCGAAAGTGTTCCAAAAAAAATTGAAGAGGCTCTTCAGGAACTCAAAGATAAAGAAGTTGAGGGGGTAATACTTGATTTAAGAAACAACTCTGGCGGGTTAGTAAGTTCTGGAATAGCAGTAGCAGACTCGTTTCTAAGCGAAAAACCAATCGTAGAAACAAAAGATAGAAATGGCATTAAAGATGCAATAATTTCTCAGAAAAATACTTCCTTTGATGGCCCGATGGTTACTTTAGTAAACAAAGGTACTGCAAGCGCAAGTGAAATCCTGGCAGGATCCCTGCAAGATAATAAGAGATCAACTTTAATGGGTGAACAAACTTATGGGAAAGGACTTATTCAGTCTTTGAAAAGTTTAGGTGAAGACAGTGGTATCGCTATTACTGTTGCCAGTTATTTAACACCTCAGGGTAATAATATTCAGGGTAAGGGCATAACTCCTGATAAAATTTTAGGCCTACCCGAGGCTAGGGAATACGGCAATTCTGAGGATAAATGGGTAAAAAATGCAGAGATATTCCTAAACGCTTTATTTGATGAAAATGATGTCGAAGATAAAGTAAATAAATTAGAAAACAAAGACATTGAAAATTAAAAAAAGATTTTTTTTTAATAGATAATTTTTTAGTTATGAACAATAAAAGAATTTTTCATGATCCAATTCATAAAGAAATAATCATTGATTCAGACAAACCAGAAGAATTAATGATTATGCAGCTAATTGATACTTTGGCATTTCAGAGATTGAGAAGGATAAAACAATTAGGTGCAGCCTCTCTTCTTTTTCACGGAGCAGAATCAAGCAGATTCACACACTCAATTGGTGTATTTTGCGTCGCGAGAAAGATTTATAGAAAACTAGTAGAAATAAATCCTGATTTTAGCCAAAATAAATTCATACTTTTTGGTGCTGCTCTTTTACATGATTTAGGCCATGGTCCCTTAAGTCATACAAGTGAGGTTATATTTGCTCATGATCATGAGTTATGGTCTAAAAATTTAGTTAAGAATTATTCACCTATCTCTTCGATTCTTAAGAATTTCGGAACCGAATTACCTAATCAAATTGGAGACTTATTTACAACTAAAAACCTATTCTCAAGACCTTTAAAAACATTAATTAGTAGTGAAATAGATTGTGATCGACTTGATTATTTGCTTCGTGATAGTTATAACACTGGAACAAAATATGGATTAGTAGACTTAGAAAGAATTATTTCAGCTCTTACTTTTTCTCCTGATGGGAATATCGCAATCAAACCAAAAGGAGTAATAGCTATAGAACATTTTTTAGTTCTAAGGAACATGATGTATAGAACTATTTATAACCACAGAATCAATGAAATTTCTACTTGGATTTTAGAAAAAATTATTCAAATTATCAAAAATGATTCCGTAAAAAAGGACTTATGGATAGATGAAAGCATGCGCAGATGGATATTTTTTCCAAACCAACTTGAGGTTAAGGACTTCCTTGCGAATGATGATATTGTATTTTATTTCCATTTAATGAAATGGAAAGAAGAATCTTTTGAACCTTTAAAGACTCTTTGTAAGATGTTTATTGATAGAAACTTACTAAAAGCATCAGATATAAGTTTTCTCACAAAATTAAAAAGACTAGAAATCTTAGCTTTTGCCAGAAAAAAATGTAAATTAAATAATTATGATTCAGAGATATTTTGCGGAATTAAAGAAAGATCTTTTAAAGGTTTTAAGTCTGATAATTCTTTAAAAATATGGGATGGTACATATCAGAACCTATTGGAAAATCAATCAGATTTAATAAATACTCTAATGTCTTCAAAGGATACTTCACTAATTATTTATCCAGGAGAGCTTAGAAAAGAGATAGAGGATCAGATTGCAATAGAAAGAGCTAACGTATAAATGAAATTAATTTTAAGAGGTATTGCTAATAAATTTATAAAATCATTTTCTTTCAAAAATTTTGAGATTGATCAAAAATTTTTCGACAATTTAATTACTAAAGAGGCCCCAGCTACAGCAAATCTAATTACAGAAAATGAAAAAATTAATTCATACGAATTAGCAAAATTAAAACTTATCCTTGAAAAACATTTGATTAAGCTTTCAAATATTTATTCAAATAATAGAGAAACAGTCTTAAGTGGAAAGTCTTTAAAAATCAACTCAACTTTTTTAAAAATCAAAGACCTTGAAAATCAATTACCATTAGATCCTTCCTATCTAAAAAAGGACATACTTCACAAAGGCACGATTAGATCAGGGGATCGAATATCTTCAAATGGTGATCTTTTTATTATTGGTGACGTAAATCCCGGAGCTATTATTTCCGCAAATAATAACGTTTATGTATGGGGGAAATTATTTGGTATCGCTTTCGCAGGAAAAAATGGAAATAAAAATGCTTCTATTGCCTCTCTTTATCTAAATCCTCTACAACTAAGAATCTGCGAGATTGTAGCTATAGGTCCAAAAGAAAAGCCAAAAGATCAATATCCCGAAATTGCAATTTTGGAAGACAATAAAATAATTATCAAACCTTACCTTCTTAATAAAAACTTGTAGCAAATAAATATTTTGAAATAAATTTATTTATAAGAAATAAATTTAAGTATTACTTAACTTTTACAAAATTTCAATTTTTTAAAACTAGCTTATTATTTGTGAAATTATTCATTTTCTGTGTCGAAAAATACTCGCACTATTTTGATCTGTTCCGGCAAAGGTGGGGTTGGTAAAACTACCCTAACGGCAAACCTTGGTATTGCCCTAGCAAATAGTGGAGCTACAACAGCTGTGTTAGATGCTGATTTTGGATTGAGGAATCTAGATCTTCTATTAGGTTTGGAGAATCGTATTATTTATACAGCGCAAGATGTTTTAGACAAGAATTGTCGTCTTGATCAAGCATTAGTTAGACATAAAAAGGAGCCGAATTTAGCTCTATTACCAGCTGGTGATCCTAGGATGCTTGACTGGATGAAGCCTGAAGATATGAAACAAATCAGTAAATTACTTAGTGAGAAGTTTGATTACGTTTTAGTAGATTGTCCTGCAGGAGTTGAAGATGGTTTTAAAAATGCTCTTTCAGCATGCAAAGAAGCCATAGTGGTTACAAACCCAGAATTATCTGCAGTTCGTGATGCAGATAGAGTTATAGGAATTTTAAATACTTCTGATATAAAGCCAATACAGTTAGTAATTAATAGAGTTCGCCCCAATATGATGGCTAATCAAGAAATGCTCTCGATAGAAGATGTTCAAAGTATTCTTTCATTACCATTGCTGGGTATTGTTTTAGAGGATGAACAAGTAATAATAAGTACAAACAGAGGGGAACCCCTCACTCTTTCTGATAGTAAATCTCCTGCTAAAAAATGCTATTTAAATGTATCTCAAAGGCTTGCAGGAAAAGATATTCCAATTATCGATCCAAAAAATGAAGGGAAAAGCCTTAAAGATAAATTCATGAGATTAATGCAAACAAAGATTTTTTAAAAATGATGACTCTCAGGGACCTAATAAACAAATTGCTAGGCAGAGAAACGGCTAGTGCCAATACTGCTAGAGAAAGATTGCAATTAGTTTTAGCTCATGACAGAGTTGACATGAGTTCATTGACAACAGATCTTTTGGATAAGATGAGAAAAGAAATACTTGATGTTGTTGCTAAATATGTTGAGATTGATTTTGAGGAAGTAGCTGTAAGTCTAGAAACCGAAGATAGAATGACAGCGTTAGTTGCGAATCTTCCTATAAAAAGAACTCTTACTGGAGAAATTGAATTTAAAAAAAATGAAGACACACAGAAAAAGAAATAAATTTTAAAATCAAAATTAATAAATTATCAAATAACACCTAGCTGTATGTAAAATAAAATTTATGCCGGCTTAGCTCAGCGGTAGAGCAGCGCTTTTGTAAAGCGAAGGTCATCAGTTCAAATCTGTTAGCCGGCATTTTCAAAGTTCTATATTTGATTCCTCTTTTTTTGTCCAAAATAGAAAAATAAAAATGAATAAAAGAAAAGTTGGCAAAAATCTTATCTCCAATAGATGAGTTAAAAATGCTGTTAAAGGTTCGAAAATCCAATAAGAAAAAGTTTGTGTCAACAAGATAAAAAAAATAAGAAGAAGCATTAATTTATACCTGTAATTGAGATATCACCTTCTCTTATTATTTTCCATTTCCCATGATTCGCCCAAGAAATTATTGTACTTGCATTACCACTGCAATTTTCCCAGGGAACGGGTCCTAAAATATTTACATTCGGCAAACTAATCGAAATTTCTTTTGCATTAGTAGCTGTAGGCATACCTGATATGTTTGCACTTGATGTTAGTAATGGACCACTTTTCTTTAAGAGTAGTTTAGCCATTTTTGAATTTGGTATTCGTAAACCAATTGTATAGTTACTACTAGTTGAAAATGATCTTCTTTTTTCAGAAATCGGAACAATGATTGTTAAGGGTCCTGGCCAATAAGAAGATGCAATATATTTGTAATCATCTAATGCCGATTCATCAACATAATCATCAAATTGAAATTTTTCAGCTCCCATTAAAATTAAAGGTTTTCTGATATCTCTTTTTTTTATCTCATAAATTATTTCTGAAAACTTTGGTAAGCATCCAATTGCCGGTAAAGTGTCTGTCTGAAAAACTACAGGGAAACCACTATTTAGTTTTTCTAAAGCTAATTTTTGATCTATGACATTCATTAAAATTATTAACTAATAATTTATTTATATCTTCCTATTGTAAATCTTCCAATCCCAGAAAAATCTTTTAAAACTTTTACAGAAGTAAATTTATTTTCAAGAAATAATTTTTTAACTTTCTCACCTTGATCAAAATGATTCTCAATCAATAACCACCCTTTGTCTTTTAAGTAATGGGGGGCATTTTGAACTATTTCATTTATATGATCTAGGCCTTCTTTCCCTCCCAAAAGAGCAAGTTTAGGCTCAAAACTCTTTACCTCTTTTGGTAATACTTCATAAGTTTCTTGGGGAATATACGGAGGATTTGATACCGCAAAATCAATTTCACCTTTGAAATTTTTAAGAGGATTCCACCAATTTCCATTATAAAATTTCAAATTTGATTGATTAGAGTAAGTTGCAAAATTCCTCGATGCAATTTTAATAGCATTTTTATCTATATCAGTTGCAATTCCATTCCAGTTTGGATTCTCAAGTGCTAAAGCTATGCTAATCGCACCCGAACCAGTTCCTAGATCTACAAAGGTTATTTTTTCTTCCTTATTTTTGAATATGCCCGAAATAATATCAATAATAAGTTCTGTCTCTGGTCGCGGGATAAGAACTCTATTTGAAACTTCTAATTTTAGATTCCTCCAAAAAGAAATTCCACTTAAATATTGTATAGGTATAGAGGTATTAAGGTGTTTATCCCAAAAAGACTCAATCAAGTCTAAATTTACTTTTAAATTTAAATTTTTTTCTGAATTTATTTTAAGTAAATTTAATTCTATATTTGATAATCCACCTAATGATTCAAGCAAAAGATTGAGAGAATGGTTATCCCCTCCTTTTGATATTTGTTTTTTTTTCCACAATGAAAATTTTTCAGCAGAAATAAGAAACATTAAGCAGTTAATTTAGCGTTTTGGGCCAAGTTTACCTTTGCTAGAATCTGAATAAAAGCTTGATTTTTCTCCATCTTGGGTTGAAATAAATAAACCAATAAGGAAAATAGTTGGTATTCCTACAAATAGAAGACTTGCTACGAAACCAAAATTTGTTGTTTCCATTTAAAAAGACAAATTTAATAATAATAAGACTATAGACATTCAATTAGGAATTAAGTGAAAAAAACCAAAAAGTCGACTAACTCATTAACAGTCTTAAACAATTTATCTAGGTAATTTTTTGCTTTCAGCAGATTTTTTCAAATCTTTCAAATTTGATGGAGGAGATTGAGGCTTAGTAAGTATTACCGCAGATGAATTGATGAGAGTTTGACAGGCAAGTCTCCAGTTATCAGGTCTATTATTGAGTTTTTCTTCCTCGACAGAAGTTAAAGGACTTAGCGAGTTTTTCGCTCCCCCTTCAACAGAAACGAAACAAGTACTGCATTGCCCAACACCACCGCAATTTCCAAGTATGCCCTTTAATCCATAAAGTTGTAATTTCTCTCTGATTACTAACTCTCTCAGATTTTCTCCAGGTTTGCATTCGATATCTATTCCTTCACGGATGAATCTGATAATTGCCATTTTTTTTGTTATTTTTATCTATTTTGGCGCTTTACTTTGAGAATTGTGACCAAAATATTAACATATTTTTGCTAAAAATTCCCTCAAACTAAAGTGATACAAGTTTATCTGAGCAGTTTTACTAAGGAAATTAATTTATTTACAAAACTCTCTCAATGCCCAAAAAACCCTTACTATCATGATGTTTAGCTGTTCATTCAGCATTGTCACAAGAATTTAACCGATGGGATTGCCTTGGTATAGAGTTCACACAGTAGTTATCAACGACCCCGGTCGACTACTTGCTGTGCATCTCATGCATACTGCATTATTAGCCGGCTGGGCCGGTTCTATGGCTTTATATGAATTAGCCATTTTTGATCCTTCAGACGCTGTTCTCAATCCAATGTGGAGACAGGGAATGTATGTCATGCCATTCATGGCGAGATTAGGGATCACAAGTAGTTGGAACGGATGGGATATAACTGGTGCTACTGGGGTGGATCCAGGATTCTGGAGCTTCGAAGGTGTTGCAGCCGCTCACATTGTTTTTAGTGGACTTTTAATGCTCGCTTCAATCTGGCATTGGACATATTGGGATTTAGATCTATGGGAAGATGAAAGAACTGGGGAACCTGCTCTTGATCTCCCTAGAATATTTGGGATTCATCTTCTTTTATCAGGTATTACTTGCTTTGGATTTGGAGCTTTTCATTGCGCGAACGTCGGCATTTGGATTTCAGATCCCTATGGTTTAACTGGTCATGTCGAACAGGTCGCACCATCTTGGGGAGCAGATGGATTTAATCCCTTTAATCCTGGTGGAATAGTTGCGAATCATATTGCAGCTGGCCTTTTGGGTATTATTGGTGGAATATTTCACATCACAAATAGACCTGGAGAAAGGCTTTATAGAGCCCTTAAGCTTGGAAGTTTGGAGGGAGTATTAGCTAGTGCTCTTGCTGCCGTTTTATTTGTATCTTTTGTTGTTGCAGGAACAATGTGGTATGGCTCTGCCACCACTCCTATTGAATTGTTTGGACCAACAAGATATCAATGGGACTCTGGTTACTTCAAAACTGAAATAAACAGGAGAGTTCAAACAGCTATTGATAATGGAGCAACTAAGGAAGAAGCATATGCTTCAATTCCAGAAAAGCTTGCATTCTACGATTATGTAGGAAACAGCCCTGCGAAAGGAGGATTGTTTAGGGTTGGTGCTCTTGTAAATGGAGATGGTTTACCAACAGGTTGGCAAGGGCATATTGCCTTTACTGATAAAGAGGGCAATGATTTAGAAGTTAGAAGAATTCCAAACTTCTTTGAAAACTTCCCAGTTATTTTGGAAGATAAGGAAGGGAATGTGAGAGCTGACATCCCATTTAGAAGAGCTGAAGCAAAGTATTCATTTGAACAAACTGGCATCACAGCGACTATTTATGGAGGTGATCTTAATGGTCAAACATTCACAGATCCTGCTGTAGTTAAAAGATTAGCTAGGAAAGCACAACTTGGTGAAGCATTCAAGTTTGATAGAGAAACTTATAAATCTGATGGTGTATTCCGAAGTTCCCCAAGAGCTTGGTTTACTTATGCACATTTATGTTTCGGATTATTATTCTTATTTGGTCATTGGTGGCATGCTTCAAGAACACTTTACAAAGATTCCTTTGCTGGTATTGACTCTGAGATAGGTGATCAAGTTGAATTTGGTCTCTTTAAGAAACTTGGAGACGAAACCACTAGACGAATCCCAGGAAGGATTTAATTTAAACTTTATTATTTTTTCTCATGGAAGCTTTTGCTTACGTTCTTATCTTAACTCTCGCAGTTGTTACTCTATTTTTTGCAGTCGCTTTTAGAGATCCACCTAAATTTGACAGAAAATAAAGTAAAAAAAACCCTCTTATAAATAGGGGGGTTTTTTTTTGCCACTTTTCATTATCGTGATATTAATCTACTATTAGAGTTGAAGATAGTATTAATTCACTATATGCAGTGCCCCACCTGCCAAAATACAGATAGTAGAGTTTTAGAATCAAGATCTGCTGATACTGGAAAAAGTGTCAGAAGAAGAAGAGAGTGTTTAAATTGCAGCTTTAGATTTACCACATATGAAAGAGTTGAAACAATGCCAATTTCTGTTCTTAAAAAAGATGGGAGCCGAGAATTATTTAATAAAGATAAATTAGTTACTGGAATATCTAGAGCATGCGAAAAAACAACATTTTCGAGAGAATCGATTATCAATTTTGTTGACTCAATTGAATCGCAAATCATACAAGACTCAAATAAAGATATTAAATCTTCTCAAATTGGAGAATTAATTCTTAAAGGCTTAAGGAAAGAAAACGAAGTTGCTTATATAAGATATGCATCAGTCTACAGGGAATTTAATGGGGTAAAAGACTTTGTCTCCACTCTTGAGTCCCTAAAAGGTAGTTCAAAAAATGAATTAGCTTCAATTTTATAAATTTAGCCTACTAAAGTGTAGAATATAACTTACAAATAATTTGCTCTTTAGTTTGCAGGCTAAAAGCGTTCCTTTCTAACCATCTTAGGTGGTCTGCGTTTTAACAAATGATCGAAAATCCTTCCCAAATCGTAAAAGAAATTTCAGACGAAAAAGAAATTGAAAATTCAACCCTAGAAGAAAATAATTCAGAGACTCCAAAAGAGGAAGATTTATCATTTGACCATAAAGATATTCCCTCTGCAGATTCTTCTTCAAGCAGAAGAAATAGTGATTTGGATACAGCAGGATTTACTCAAGAAGAATTTGCATCATTATTAGGAAAGTATGACTATAATTTTAAACCAGGCGATCTTGTAAAAGGTACAGTTTTTGCTTTAGAGCCCAAAGGAGCAATGATAGATATAGGAGCTAAAACTGCAGCTTTTATGCCTATGCAAGAAGTTTCTATAAATAGAGTTGAAGGACTAAGTGATGTTTTACAACCTTCAGAAAGTAGAGAATTTTTTATAATGAGTGAGGAGAATGAAGATGGGCAATTAGCTTTATCTATTAGGAGGATAGAATATCAAAGAGCATGGGAAAGAGTGAGACAATTACAAAAAGAAGATGCAACTATATATTCCGAGGTTTTTGCCACAAACAGGGGTGGGGCTCTAGTCAGAGTTGAGGGCTTGAGAGGCTTTATCCCTGGATCTCATATTAGTGCTAGAAAAATAAAAGAAGATTTGGAAGGAGAATATTTACCTTTAAAATTTCTTGAGGTGGATGAAGAAAGAAATAGATTAGTTTTAAGTCATAGAAGAGCTTTAGTTGAGAAAAAAATGAATAGACTTGAAGTTGGAGAAGTTGTTGTAGGTTCAGTAAAGGGAATTAAACCTTATGGCGCTTTTATTGATATAGGTGGTGTGAGCGGTCTTCTACATATTTCTGAAATTAGTCATGAACATATTGAAACACCTCATAATGTTTTAAATGTTAATGATCAGATGAAAGTAATGATTATAGACTTAGATTCCGAGAGAGGTAGAATCTCTTTATCAACCAAAGCTCTAGAACCCGAACCAGGCGATATGCTAACTGATCCACAAAAAGTTTTTAATAAAGCTGAAGAAATGGCTGCAAAATATAAGCAAATGTTACTTGAGCAAACTGATGAGAATGAGGAGCAGACAGTCGAGATTGCAGAAAGCGTGTAAACTCTTATTTTTAATTTATTAAAAACTAATATACAAAATTAATTCTAGATTAGAAAAATTATTGTAATTTCAAGTTAATAACTATTGATTAATATTTACGATTTAATTTAGGATTAGTTTATTCCTAAATTATTAATAAATGAGTGATTTTATTTTTACTTCTGAATCTGTAACGGAAGGTCATCCAGACAAGATATGTGATCAAATCAGTGACGCTGTTTTAGATGCTTTATTGGCTGAAGACCCTGAAAGTAGAGTGGCCTGCGAAACAGTAGTCAACACAGGCCTTTGCTTACTTACAGGTGAAATAACTTCTAGAGCAAAGCTTGATTATATAAAACTTGTCAGAAAAGTAATCAAAGAAATTGGATATGAAAGTTCAAAAGCTGGAGGTTTTGACTCAAATAGCTGCGCCGTTTTAGTAGCTCTTGACGAGCAATCACCTGATATTTCCCAAGGAGTAAATGAAGCAGATGATATGAATGAGGACTTGGAAAATAATACTGGGGCTGGTGATCAGGGGATAATGTTTGGCTATGCATGTGATGAAACACCTGAATTAATGCCATTACCAATTAGCTTGGCTCACAGATTAGCAATACAACTTGCAAAAGTAAGACATGAAAAAGTTCTTGATTATCTTCTACCTGATGGAAAAACTCAAGTAAGTATTGATTACAAAAAAGGGGTCCCAGTTTCAATAAATACAATTTTAATTTCAACTCAGCATACGGCTGAGATTGATGGAATTACAAATGAAGAAGAAATTCGTCAAAAGATAAAAGAAGATTTATGGATAAATGTTGTAATGCCAGCAACAGAAGATTTAGAAATCAAACCATCAAGTCAAAAGACCAGATTTCTGGTAAACCCTACAGGTAAATTTGTAGTAGGGGGACCTCAAGGAGATGCAGGACTTACTGGTAGAAAAATCATTGTAGATACTTATGGAGGATATGCAAGGCATGGAGGGGGGGCATTCTCTGGTAAAGATCCTACTAAAGTTGACAGATCAGCTGCATATGCTGCACGTTATGTCGCTAAAAGTATTGTTAAAGCAAAATTAGCAAAAAAAGCAGAAGTACAATTAAGTTATGCCATTGGAGTTGCCAAACCAATTTCAATTCTTGTTGAAACATTTGGTACTGGTGTTATTTCTCAAGATAATTTGAAAGAACTTATTAAAAACAACTTTGATTTAAGGCCTGCAGCAATAATAAAAGAGTTTGATTTAAGAAATCTTCCCAAAAAAATGGGTGGGGAATTTTTCAGAAAAACTGCATCTTATGGACACTTTGGTAGAAATGATCTAAATCTTCCTTGGGAACGAGTTGAAGAAAAATCAGCCCAACTAGTAGAGGCCTCAAAAATACTTTTATAATTATTCATGCCAGATAATTTTTTTGGGGGCTTAGATTTTGGGACTAGTGGCGCAAGAATATCCATAATTAATTTGAAAAAGGAATTAAAATATACGAATTCAGTTCCATATCAATATGGCTTTAAAAATCCCAACTCTTGGATTAATTCTTGTGAAAAACTTCTAGATAATTTACCTCTAGATATTAAAAAAAATATTGTTAATTTAGCAATATCCGGTACTTCTGGAACTTTAACGGCTTGTACTTTAAGAGGGGACCCGTTAGGGGAAGCTATACCTTACGACCAAGCATGTAATGAAAACAAAATACTTATTGAATCCATAACGGTTGGAGAAGATCATTTACAAACCCCGTACAGTAGTTTAGCTAAAGCATTAAAACTAATAGATAAATTTGGGGAAAATATTATTTTAAGACATCAATCTGACTTGATAACTGGCTGGTTTTTGAAAGATTGGACATATGGAGAAGAAGGCAATAATATTAAACTTGGTTGGAATCTAATAAAAGAATCTTGGCCAAAAAGTTATCTCAAAACTTCATGGCAAAAATGCTTACCTTTAATAATTAAAAGTGGAAAAATCTTGGGTCAAATCGATACTGACTTAGCCGAAAGATTCAAATTAAATAAGAAAATATTATTAGTCTCGGGGACAACTGATTCAAATGCAGCTTTTTTAGCTGCAGGATTGGGAAATGAAGAAGGCTTAACAGTTTTAGGAACCACAATCGTAGTAAAAAAAATTAATAAGACCCCGATCAAAGAAAAGGGAATTACAACCCATCGAGTAAGTGATAACTGGATATGTGGAGGGGCATCAAACGCTGGCTGTGGAATTTTATCTCAATTTTTTTCTGATTTAGAAATAAAAGAACTTAGCAGACAAATAAATCCTTCAATAAAAACTTCCCTAAATCTTTTGCCACTCAATAGTAGGGGTGAAAGATTTCCTGTTAATAACCCTTTTTTGGAGCCAATTCTTAGCCCTAGGCCTGTAAGCGACTCACTTTTTTTACATGCATTGTTCGAGGGGTTAGCAAGAATTGAATTAAAAGGTTGGGAAAAACTATATGAGCTGACTGGTTCACTTCCAAAAAGAATTATTACTACTGGTGGAGGTTCAAAAAATCCTCAATGGAGAGCAATTAGAGAACGGATTATTAATATCCCAATAATTTCATGTAAAAAAACGACTTCATTTGGGACTGCTTTATTAGCAATTAATGCAAAATAATACATTTCATTCATTAAATCTTGAATCAAGATATAAAAATTTAATGAAATAGGTTTCACAAACTACACATCTTAATTTAGAGTGTATAAGTTAGAGCCGGGATAGCTCAGTTGGTAGAGCAGGCGACTGAAAATCGCCGTGTCCCCAGTTCAAATCTGGGTCCTGGCACCTTTATAAACCTGTCTTTGACGGGTTTTTTTTATGAATATTTAAAAATTTTAATTTTTAGTTATCAACTCTACATACTTGACCAATTACACCCAAGATTAGTTTGTCTCCATTTGGATCTTGCCAATCAGCAAGGTTATTTAAACGACTATTTTTCTCATCTGTGAAAACATTAACATCTCTAAAAGATTTCTCAAAACAGTTTATGTCCATTGTATATAAAATGTCTTGTGTTATTTCACTTTTAGTTTTTGGAATAAATTTGCTCAATACTCTAATAGAACCATCTTCATTCCTTTTAATACTCTTTCTATCCCATAATTGTTCACCGTATTCACTAATTGGGACTCCAACCCATTCATGAGAAAAAGCATATGATTGTTTTATTGAAATGCAAAAAGAGAAAATGATATAAAGAACCAAAGAAAAAACATTAAAAACAACTATTGATGAAAATTTATTATTGGCTTGAATCATAAAATAATCTAATATGAGAAATCAATAAATTGAATTTTAAAGTTAACAACTATACCTTATTGATTTTCAATTTTGATCAGAATTTACTAATAAAGTTTGCTTAAAATCTATATTGAAAAAAATAAGAATAAAAACTTTGTAAAAAATTTTATTGATTAGTGTTTTTATTATAGAATCAAATTTTAATTTAAAAAGTTAGCTCTTAAAGAATTTTCTGAAAATAATGAATAAAATTCAAAAATTCCTCTCGGTAGTTTTTTTTATAACAATATTTATTGTATTAATTTATTTCATACAAAACTATGGCATCGAACCTCTAAGGAACAAGGTAGAGAGTATGGGAATATGGGCACCTTTTGGAATATTTGTTCTTAGAGGAGTAAGTATAATTTTACCTGCTCTACCAAGTTCGGCCTATTCACTTTTGGCTGGCTCCTTATTAGGATTCCAAAAGGGTTACATAACAATTGTCTTTTCTGATATCGTTTTTTGCCAAGCAGCTTTCTTCATAGCAAGATATTTTGGTCGTGGCCCTGTACGTGGTTTAGTAGGTTCAAAAGCAATGAAAAGAATTGAAAGTTTTAATCAAAACCAATTAGAAGAAAATTTCTTCCTAATGACAGGTCTTCTTATGACTGGACTTTTTGATTTTCTCAGCTATGCAATCGGCATTGGAGGTACTCGGTGGAAAATATTCACCCCAGCTTTACTAATAAGTCTTTTAATCAGTGATTCAATTCTTGTTGCTGTAGGAGCTGGGGTCAGTCAGGGAGCTGGTTTATTCCTGGGAATAGCGCTTTTAGGCATGTTTGCTTTAGCAACTATTTCAGGTTTAGCAAAAAGAAAAATTCCAAAATAAGGCAAGAATTTATAATTCTAAAACCATCCATAAAAGATATAACATTTTCGCAAACAACAACATTAAAATGACTATTCATGTAAGAATATAATTCTGTTGATTTTAAAAATTTTTAGATGACTCCATTTAGACCTACATCATACGATCGTCCTGGAGAACAAATATCAACTACACCTTCGGGATTAAAAGTGACTTCTGCAAAAAGACTAATGGTAGATTCTATGGTAAGGATGATTCAAAAAGCTACCAATCATTCGGTAGAAGATAAACTTGACGAAGAATCTAATAACAATTAATCAATTTATTCAAAAAAGTTTAGGAGAGTGGAAATCCATACGAAGCACTCACTCTTTGGCTTTTCAGGAAGTTGAAAATTCCACTAGCAAAATAGAAATAAAAGAGCTAGAAAGCAATAATAAAAATGTATTAGGACTTTTAGAAAAATATAATTATATCTCTAAACCTTCTTTTATTGCATTATCAATAAGTTGGAAGGCAATAAGTGATTGGGAGATTGATCAAAAAATTGAACAAGATAAAACTATATTATTATTTTTACCAACGGATAATAATAAGGGAATTATTCTACGTAATAAGGGATATACTGAATCCGTGATTTCATCATCAGAATATTTGATTGATGAAAATGAGAACTTAAATATTAAAACTATATACAGTTCAACAGCTTCTGAAGAGAGAATTTGTTTTTTATCAAATCATATTAGATCCAGATATTCAGTAATTAGGAATAATGAAAACAATACCGTAATACAAACCTCACACACATCAGAGATAAGAAATATGTCTATCTTAAAAGATTGATTATTCTTTCAAATTGAAACTCTGTATTAGAAATTAAATCAGGAAGAAATTCTTTTTCTCCTTTCATAGTATTTACAGTAGAATATAAATCAGAAATAGTTGCATCTCTCATCAGTTCAAAAACTCGGATGGCATTTTTCAGAGGTACACCAAGGGCCAAATAAGTATTTTTAAGATCCTTTAAACAGTTTTTAGATAAAACTGATTCGTCATCAGAAATTAAAAGGTAAGAAACAATCCTTAAAATTATTTCTCCATCTCTTAGACAAACAGACATCTTATTGGTGGTATCTATAGATATTTTTGTATTAACTGAATCTTGATTTTCACAAATCATTGCAGTTACAGCATCAGCGGCAATTGCGTGAGAATTATTTGTTATTGAATTTATTGCATCTAATCTTGAGTTTGCAGTATTAATAAATTCTTTTATGTCTTCAATATTTTTATTACTTATATTTTCTAAATCTCTATCATTTGATAAAATTTGATTACTATTTGAAACTGCCATTCTTAAATTTAAAAACTTGAAATTTCTATTTATTTATAATAGATCAGAGCAAATTAAAATAATTAACTCTTAAAATAAACGAAATGGTTCTTAATCAAAACCACATTTCGAAGTGATATCCAAAATACTGTAAATTAAAAAAAATTTTCGCTAAGATAGAACTATTAATCTTTAAAATTTTGGATAAACAAGAATTAAAATTATCAAAAAAACTTGTTTCTTCCTATAAAAAAAGATTAGAAAAAGAAATTCTTGAGAGAAGTGTTAAATTAAAAATGCCTCAGAATAAGTTCGAAGAAATTATCAATAATAATAATGAACTAATAAACCTAAAAAAAGCATTAAAAGAATTAGAGACTAACCCTCAATCTTCAAATTAAAATAAGGTAAAAATTTTTAATAATACAACCTATAAAAAGTGCATCAAACTAACAACTTCCTTTTTAAATCATTAAATAATGCACAACTAAAAGCAGTAAATCATATTAATGGGCCACTGCTAGTTGTAGCAGGCGCAGGTAGTGGGAAAACCAAGGCTCTTACTCATAGAATTGCTAATTTAATTGAGAATAACTCTGTAGATCCTTATAACATTCTCGCAGTAACTTTTACAAATAAAGCTGCTAAAGAAATGAAAGCAAGACTTCAAGTACTACTTGCTCAACAAATAGCTTTGAATCAATTTGGACAGCCTTGGTCAACCCTTAAGGAATTTGATCAGAATCAATTAAGAACAAATATTGATCAAGAGAGACTGAGGGACCTATGGATAGGAACTTTTCATGCATTATTTTCAAGACTTTTAAGATACGATATAGAAAAATATCAAGATCCTGAAGGTCTAACCTGGACACGGCAATTTTCTATTTATGACGAGACAGATTCTCAGACCCTAATAAAAGAAATTGTTGGTCAAGATATGAGTCTTGATCCAAAAAGATTTGATCCTAAGAAAATTAAGAGAGCTATTAGTAACGCAAAAAATCAATGTTTTACAGCTAATGAACTTGAAGAAAAAGCTGATAATCATTTTGATAAAATAATTGCAGATGCTTACAGAAGATATAGGATATCTCTCTCCAAAAATAATGCTTTAGACTTTGATGATCTTCTACTACTTCCTGTGTTTTTATTAAGGCAAAATGATTTAGTTAGGGATTACTGGCATAAAAGATTCCAGCATGTATTAGTTGATGAATATCAAGATACAAATAGGACACAATATGAACTGATTAAATTAATTACGGCTGGTAATACTGAACCAAACAAATTTTGCGAATGGAATGATAGATCAATTTTTGTTGTCGGAGATGCGGATCAAAGTATCTATAGTTTTAGGGCGGCAGATTTCAGAATATTAATTGGATTTCAAGAAGACTTTAAAAATTCATCTAATAATGATCAGAAAGCCTCTCTGGTTAAATTAGAAGAAAACTATAGATCTTCATCAAATATTCTTACCGCTGCAAACTCTTTGATTGAAAATAATACTGAAAGAATTGATAAAGTTTTAATGCCTACCAGGGAGGAAGGAGAACTTTTAAAGTTGCTTAGCTGCGATGATGAGATATCTGAAGCTGAGGCAATAACAACAAAATTAAGGTCTCTAAATAATTACAATAATCAACCAATCTGGAAAAATTTTGCAATCCTCTATAGAACTAGGGCTCAGTCTAGAGTATTAGAAGAATCTCTTGTAAGGTGGAGAATTCCATATACAATCTTTGGCGGATTACGTTTTTATGACAGAAGAGAAGTAAAAGATGCTGTCGCCTATTTAAAAGTCTTAGTAAATTCTTCAGATAATGTAAGCCTTTTAAGAATCATAAATGTCCCGAGAAGGGGGATAGGAAAAACAACTATTCAAAAGCTTAATGAGCTATCAAATAAGTTGAACATTCCTTTATGGGAGGTCATAAATGACAAACAAAGCTTAGATGAGACTATAGGCAGATCATCAAAGGGCATTAATAAATTCACAGAGCTTATGAATGACCTGCTTTGCTATATAGAGAACTCGGGGCCTGCTCAAATTCTTCAATTAATTCTAGAAAAAAGCGGTTACTTAAGTGATTTATTAACAAGTGGTTCAGAGGAATCTGAAGATAGAAGAAATAATCTTCAGGAATTAATAAATGCTGCTACTCAATTTGAAGAAGAGACCGAGAACCCAGATGTAGAGGGATTTTTGTCAACAGCAGCTTTAACAACAGATAATGATACAAAAAAAAATCATCCTAACTCTGTCACTTTAATGACTCTCCATAACAGTAAAGGATTAGAATTTCAAAATGTATTTATAACTGGACTAGAACAAGGTTTATTTCCAAGTCACAGGTCAATTGATACTCCTTCTCTTTTAGAAGAAGAAAGAAGATTATGCTATGTAGGTATAACAAGAGCTAAAGAGAGAGTTTTCTTATCACATGCAAGAGAGAGAAGATTGTGGGGAGGCATGCGAGAAGCAACAATTCCTTCAATATTTCTGTCAGAAATACCAGAGGAACTAATTGACGGGGAATTGCCTCAATCAGGTGGTGCTTCTATCAGAAGAGATCGTCATCTTGGCCGTTTAACAAGAGTTGATAGAAACGATTCAAATGAATTTATTAATAGACCTATAAATGCAGTAAGAAAATTATATTCAGGACCCAGTAAAGGAAAAAGTTGGTTGATTGGAGATAAAGTAATTCACTCTAAATTTGGCAAAGGTGAAATTATACATATTTTTGGCAGTGGCGAAAAAATATCCTTAGCAGTAAAGTTTGGTGATAAAGGGAGCAAAATTTTAGACCCAAGATTAGCTCCAATAAGAGCAATAAACTGAAATTTACATGAATGATATTTCTGCTCATATAAATTCAGCAATATTAAAAATTCCTTTTAATTTATTTAATATAATTACTCAGTATATTGAATTAAATAATAATGTTAAAGTTGCAATTGTAGGTGGCTATATTAGAGATTTATTAATCACTAAAATTCATAAAAAGACTTTTTTCAATCCACTTGATATTGATATAGTTACAGAAGGATCTTCTGTTGATTTAGCAAAATTCATAAAAAAAAATATCTCAAATGTTGAACTTTGTTTGATAAAAGAATTTGAAATATACGACACTGTAGAACTAAATATCAATGATTTAAAAATTGATATAGCTTCTGCAAGAAAAGAGAGATATGAGGCTCCAGGATTAAATCCAATCGTAAAACATGCAAATATTAAAGAGGATTTAAAAAGGAGAGACTTTAGTATAAATGCAATAGCTTTTGAATTCTCAAAGCAAGAAATTTATGATTTCTTTGATGGTATAAAACATATACAAGAAAAAGAATTGCATTTGCTGCATGAAAATAGTATTCAAGATGACCCTAGTAGATTAATAAGATGCGCAAGATATGCTTCAAGATTAGATTTTAAAATTTCAAATAAATCACTTCAACAATCGCAAAAGATTATCCAAAGATGGCCCTGGGATATTATGAAAGATGATGTTAAATCTAAATTTCCTCCTGGAATAAGTATAAGAATCAGGATGGAATTGGCAGAAATATACAAATACGATAATCTCGCAAAAATACTTTCTTTATTAAACGATTGGGAAATTATTTCTATTTTAAATAAAAATATTAGTATTAATAATAAATTTTTAAGGGGTTTAAAGTGGATTAAAAAACTAAAAGGTAATTATATTCTCTACTTATTAAAAAATTCAGAAAATTTAGAGCTTACTTGTCAAAGATTTTTTATTAATAGCAAGGAAAAGAAGATTCTTAAAGATTTCTTAAATATCACAAATCAATTAGATAATGAAAAAGAAAAATTTCTCTATTTAACTCCCTCTCAATGGACTGAATTTATTGAAACAAAAAATTTAGATGAAGAGACAGTGAAATTATTAATTTGCAATGGGGGTTTATTTTGGAAATCTTTTTTTAAATGGCTATTTGTTTATAAATTTATTAAGTCAAAAAAAAGTGGGGAATTTTTAAAAAGTGAAGGATGGCAATCGGGGAAAGAAATGGGGGATGAAATTAAAAGGTTGAGATATATAGAGATCGATAAGATCAAAAAGAAATAACTATCAATTTATTACTTCTCCGACCTTATACCATTCAGCCTTTAAAAATTTTTCATACTTAGGATCACAACATATCAGAAGCGGCCCACAAGTTTGTGGATCTAATAGTAATGAGATTTTTTCTTTAAAGCTGTGACTATTAACTTTATTTTTTTTTGAAAATGCGATAATTCTTTTATTACTTTTTTCTGCAATAATTTGATCAAATATTTCTTTATTTGATTCGAATAGAGAACTTTTGATTCCTTTGTGTATTAAATCAAATACTCCTGGATAAGCTTTAAATGCAAATAAATCTAATAAAACCCTAATAGGCTTAAGCTTATTATCTTTCCTTAATAAATTAGATGAATCGATCATCTCTTTAAGGTGACCTATAAGTCCGTAGCCAGTTACATCAGTAGCTGCATTTATAAATGTTTCTCCAAACTTATCTTGAAGCAAATAAATTTTTTCAATTAATGGTTGCTGACTTGTAACTAAATTTCTCATTATCTCCTCTGAACTATCTTTCAAATTAATATTTTGCATTTGAGCAGCAAAAAAAACTCCCACGCCTAGAGGTCTTGACATTAGGATAATATCTCCTTTTTTCATACCGGATTTTAACCATGGTTTTGCTCCATTTTTCAAAACTCCCTGAACAGTTAAAGAAATATCGATTCCCAAAGAATAAGGTTTATCAACAAAACTTCTTGACTCAAAAGTATGCCCTCCAATTAACTTACCCCCTTGTTCTTCAACTGTTGTTTTTATCCCTTTTAGACAATGAGAAAAAAGATAGCTTTGAAAATCTTTTCCTACTTTTGGAAGAGATACTAAGGCCTGTACAGATGAAAGTTTTACTCCGCAAGCCCATAAATCTGAACATGCATGCAATACAGTAATTTTTGCATTTAGCCAAGGATCGCTTATCAACGCCGGAAATCCATCAACACTTTGAAGAATAATATCTTGATTATTTTTATAAATTTCAACAGAATCCTCAGGAGAAGTTGCAAAATTTTCAAGTTGAGCATTTCGCAAAGATTTATTTAAAATACTTTGAGGAATTTTAGCGGCACATCCTCTACATTCTTCCATCCCACCTTCTTTGACTTTTTGATTCATATTCGAATCTAAAATACGAAATTTCTTTATGAAACCTTCATCAATTTTATTTTTAAGGTACCAAATCAGAAAAGAAGGCCCAATAACAATATCACCATAAAAAGCAAAAGCTCTCGGAAGCTTCCTAGGATAAGAATTTACTATTTGCAATCCAAATTTTTGAGGAGACCATTTTTTTAATGATTCACCTTTTATTTCCTTCTGAATATTAGCTGCCAATACATTTAACACTTTTACTGCAAATATTCCAGAAGAAGGTCTATTAGAGTTTTTTATGACTGCGCAATCACCAGTTGCAAAAGTTCCGAAAAAATTTTTCAACCTTAATTTCTGATCTGTAAAAAATCGTCCTTTTGAATCCAATTCTGAATTATATTTTTGGACCCAATATGGTGATGAATTTCCTGTACATAAGAGAATCTTTCCATAGTCAACAGGAAGTTTGTCAACTACTTCTATATTCGATCTGTAAAAAGTTTTTAAAATTTTATCATCTACTTTATTTAATTTGCATAGAATTTTTAAAGATCTTTTTTTCCATCTTTTTCTCAAGGCGAAAACAACTTCAATTGCTGCGAGTCCACTTCCTACAATTACAAAAGATTTTTCAGTTTCAGAATCATTTTTATCTTCGTTTTTAATTAACTCATAAGCCTTAAAAAAAGGTTTAATTGGGAAAGCAATTTGATTATTAACTAAATCTTCAAATTCTCCTGAAATTTTGGTTTGACTTCCATAATTAAGGACTAATTTTGAGTAACAAATTGATGGTCTATTTTTTAAAAAAATTTTTTTTAACTGAAAATCAATATTTATTACCTCTCCTTTTATGAAAGCTACTCTTGACTTTTTAGCCAAAGATCTAATATCGATTAAGCTTTCATCTAAAGAAATTGATTTAGAAATAACAGAAGGGAACATAGCCGAATAAACTAACTTAGTATCTCTGGATATAATTGAGATAGGGATTTCTGGCATTAATTTCGGGTACATCAACCATTTTCTCATCAAAAGAACATTTGTATGTCCGCCTCCAATTAGTACTAGATGATTAATAGTCATTTCATTACAATGTATAAACAGCATTTATTACCCATTAACGAATCAAGATTAGGAGTAATTGGTGGGAGTGGTTTCTATTCAATTGACAAAATAGAATGTCATGAAGAAATTGAGGTCAATACACCTTATGGTAAACCTTCTGATTCAATTAGGCTTTTTAAAACTGGTAATTTAGAAATAGCTTTTATAGCGAGACACGGTAGAACACATAAACTGAATCCTACAGAAATACCATACAAAGCTAACATTTGGGCTCTCCGATCAATTGGTGTGAGGTGGATAATCGCTCCATCAGCAGTTGGCTCCCTTCAAGAACAAATCAGGCCCCTTGATATTGTTATCCCAGATCAATTTATTGATCGAACTCATAAAAGACCAGCAACATTTTTTAATGAAGGAGCCGTAGCTCATGTAACTATGGGGGATCCTTTCTGTATGAACTTGTCAGGAATTTTATGTAATGTTAGCGAAGAAAATATCCCGGGAGGAAGACAATTACATAGAGGAGGAACATATTTAGCAATGGAGGGGCCCGCCTTCTCTACCAGAGCAGAATCTAATTTATATAGAAGTTGGGGTTGTTCAATTATAGGTATGACTAATCACACTGAAGCAAGATTAGCCAAAGAAGCTGAGATCGCTTATTCTTCTCTTTCTATGGTTACTGATTATGATTGCTGGCATCAAACTCATCAGGAAGTATCAGTAGACATGGTTTTGAAAAATCTCAGAGCAAATACTGAAGTTGCTAACAAAATTGTCTTTGAAATCGCTAAAGTTATCGATATAAAGAGACCTCAAAGCAAATCCCATTGTTCTTTAAAGGATGGTTTAATAACTCAAAAAGAAAATATCCCTAGTTTTACAAAAGAAAAACTAAAGATATTCACAGATAGTTATTGGAACTAGATACTAAATAGTTAAAAAGGAATAAAGGGCTTAACCTGCACCTACTCCTTGGTATGAACCATAGAAAAATATACCTAAGACGAAAATAACAGCTATTCCTCCTGCCGTAGCAACTAACCAAAGAGGAAGTGTTCCTTCTGTCCATCTTCTTTCCCATGCCACTGCTGGTCTACCATCAGGTAATCTATCGGGAATTCTGCCATCAGGGCCTTTTAATTTACTCATAATTTTAATTTAGTTGAAAAAGTAACTGGAAAATAAAATTCCTAAAACAAATACTGCTAATAAACCTAAATAAAGGCTTGTACGATTAAGTTCTACTGGAACTTTATTCGGATTTTCGTTTACTTGCATAATTAATAAATTTATCTTAAAAATTGCATAGCTGCTATAGCACCTAAGAAGAAGACTGAAGGAATCGCCAACGCATGAACTGCGAGCCAACGAATAGTAAAGATCGGATAAACGCGGACTTCAACAGCCTGCATTGGAGCTTGAGAATTTGACATAATTATTTTGTTCTTAAATCTAATTGAGATTTAGCATCATATCTTTGCGTTACAACAGGTGCTTTTGATTCAGAGGCCTGGAAATAACTATCCGGACGTGGAGTTCCAAAAGCATCATAGGCTAAACCTGTATAGACAAATAGAAAGCCCGCTATAAAAATAGCTGGGAGTGTTACTGCATGAATAATCCAGTATCTGATACTGGTGATTATTTCAAAGAATGGGCGTTCACCCGTTGAACCTGCGGCCATAATCACAATTATTAACATTATGATCTTACAAGGAAAAATCCTAAGTTTGTGAAGAAATTTACAGCTTGGTTACAGACAGTTGTTAAATTGCAACAAAATTAAGGATTTTTTTATTTTTGTATTTAATGGAAATTAACCGTTCCACCTCAGGATATAACCCCTTTCTCCCAGAATAAAGCCTTTTTTAGCATCTAATTCATCTTTTTCTAAGAATTGAATCTTGATGTAGTTAGTTGGCAGATTTGAAGCGACAGGATCAGAATCCCATGTTTTACCATCATCTTTACTAACAATCAAAGTTCCATTACCGCCGCCAGCCCAGATATTTCCTTCAGGATCCCAACCCATGTCCAAATAATTATAGCCATTTAGAATTGGAACTATTGGTTTAGTCCAACTTTCTAAATCATCACTATCATCATTAAATCTTATTTCAGCTCCTCGAGATAACATCCATAAATTACCGTTTGGATTAAATCCTATACTTTGAACTCTCTTGCTACTCGCTCTTTGATGAGCTATCCATGTATCACTTTCATTTTCAAGAGTAGAGAAAAAATTACCAAGACTACTTACACTTACATAATCTCCATTAGATGTTCTTCTTAAATCTCTGATGCCCCCCTGCTCTGAAGGGTCTGATACTTTTGCTTCCCATGTTTCACCACTATTTGAGGTTACATAAATAGCAGCTGAAGTTGTTGCCAATTCAGCTACCCCATCATCAATAGTTGAAACTAAAAAAGGCTGGCCAGGTAACTTACCAAGGGATAACCTAGTCCAGTTTTTGCCTTCATCAATAGTATGCATAACTAAAGAAGGTTGTCCTATCAACCACCCCTCAGAACCTCTAAAATCTATATCAAGTAAACGGAAATTCTCCTCTGCAGCAATATCTAACGATCTTTTTTCCCATGATTTACCTCCATCATTAGATTCCATAATTAGCCTATTTGATCCAACTAAAAATCCATGATTATTATCTATGAAATCTATATCTAATACATTTGACTGATCTTCAAACTGAATTGTTTCCCAGGGACTACTCTCGCTCATTTTTACACCTGTTGATGAGCAACTACTTAAAACAAAGCAAAGTGTAAATGTTAAAAGAAGATTTGGAATGCTAGTTAAAAATTTTTTCATGGATATATTTTAATGCAAAGAGTACAAAGAAAGGAAACAAGCAGCTGCAAATGCTAAACCACCAAATATTAAAATATTTTTCTGACCAGGTGGCAAACTATTGAATCCAAAGCCGTAAGTTAAATTCTCTTCAAAACCACTAGGCTTTTCTCTAGGACCAATATCTTTATATAAATTTTTGCCTGCCCTACAGACTGGACAAGCAAAAGTATTTCCATCTATTGCCGAGAAAGGAGTATTTTTAGGTATATTAAGTTTCTTGTTTCCTTCTATAGGATCATAAATGTATCCACAATTTCTACATTCGAATCTATTTTGTTCTAAATTAGTAACTAGTTCTTTATCTTTAACTTCTAAAAGTTTTTCAGAAGATTCTTTATCTGTTAAATCCTCAACTATTTGGTTTTCCTCAGAAGATGGTTGAATGTTTTCACTCACGATTTAGTATCTAACTTTAGAGACTCTAAAAGATTTTGCTGAATTAAGCGAATTTTCCAACAATTTTTTTAAATGTTTTTATTACCCGGCTACGAATATTTTTTAGGTTTTTTAATAATTGCAGCGGCAGTACCTATTTTAGCTTTAGTTACTAACCTAATAGTTTCTCCCAAAGGAAGAACCGGCGAGAGAAAACTTACCTACGAATCAGGGATGGAGCCTATTGGGGGAGCTTGGATACAGTTCAATATTAGATATTACATGTTTGCATTAGTATTCGTTATATTCGATGTAGAAACAGTATTTCTTTATCCTTGGGCGGTTGCATTCAATCGACTAGGCTTACTAGCATTTATTGAGGCTCTAATATTTATTACAATATTAGTAGTTGCTCTTGCTTACGCTTGGAGAAAAGGAGCTTTAGAATGGAGTTAAAAATTTGAACAATTCACTTTCACCAAAAGCAATAAGAGAACTTAGAGAAGAAACTTGTAATCCTCTAGGTGCGCCACAAGTCACAACTGACTTGAGCGAAAATATTATAATGACAAGTTTAGATGATCTTCATAACTGGGCTAGATTAAGTAGTCTATGGCCACTTTTATACGGTACTGCATGCTGTTTTATAGAATTTGCCGCACTTATAGGGTCTAGGTTTGATTTTGATAGATTTGGCTTGGTACCTAGAAGTTCTCCAAGACAAGCAGACTTACTAATTGTTGCTGGAACAGTCACAATGAAAATGGCACCAGCATTAGTAAGATTATATGAGCAAATGCCAGAACCAAAATATGTCATTGCCATGGGAGCTTGTACCATAACTGGTGGAATGTTTAGTGCAGATTCAACAACAGCAGTTAGAGGAGTTGATAAATTAATCCCAGTTGATTTGTACCTTCCTGGATGTCCTCCTAGACCAGAAGCTATTTTTGATGCTGTTATAAAATTAAGAAAAAAAGTTGCTAATGAGAGTATTCTTGAGAGGAGTAAAGCTGAACAAACTCATAGATATCTAACTGTAGGTCATGAAATGAATCTTGTTTTTTCAGAAAATACTGGTGAGTATTTAAATAAAAAATCTGAAAAGTCAATTGAATCCTCTAATCTTGATCAGATAGAAGAAAGTAGTGAAAATATATATGAAACAAATTCTATAGATGAAGAAATAAAATAATGGAAAATAATAGTTCACCTGAATCTTCAGAAAAAATTGTAAAACAAAATGGAATAATAAGTAATCAGCTTTCTGAAGATGGAATTACAAACGAATCTTTAGGGAATGATCATATAGGTGTTGAGATACTTTCAGTAAAACCAGAAAATTTGTACGAAGCAATATCTACTTTAAAAGGGTATGGCTTTAACTACCTACAGTGTCAAGGAGGTTATGATGAAGGGCCAGGCAAATGTCTCGTAAGTTTTTACCATCTAATCTCACTTGGAGATATTCAAGATATAAAAGAGATTAAAGAAATTAGAGTAAAAGTGTTTTTAAATAGAGACTCAGATTTATCTATACCTAGCCTCTATAAAATTTTCAAGGGTAGTGATTGGCAAGAAAGGGAAACCTATGACATGTTTGGAATCAATTTTGCTGATCATCCAAATCCAACAAGACTTTTAATGCCAGAAGACTGGAGAGGCTGGCCATTAAGAAAAGATTATATACAACCTGACTTCTACGAATTACAAGATGCTTATTAGACAAGTTTATTAATTTAATTTCTTCAATTTTTTATTAATAAACATTACTGCCCTTGCAAGTCTTCGGGGGTCATGCCTAAGTGTTGGAGTTATCTTTCTTGAATAAAGGGGAGCTTGCAAGACGTAATATCCTTCTGCAATTAATTCTTCTTTATTACAAATCACTGGCATGGCACCTCTACTTTGGTAATAATCAACAAGCGGTGACTTTTCAAATTGAATTTGAGAAAGTATTGCATTAAATATTCGATTTTTTACACCAAAATTTGATAATTGCTTTTCTATTGCTTTGATGTGTTGATATACGTCAAGATTATCCGTTTCCCCTGGTTGAGTCATCAAATTACTTATGTAGATTTTGGGAGCATTACTTTTCAGAAGAGCATCTACAATTTCAGGGACTAGTAAATTAGGTAGCAAAGAAGTATAAAGACTTCCTGGACCAAGTATTATTAGGTCTGCTTCTTTAATAGATTCAAGAGCACTAGGAAGAGCCGATGGATTTTCGGGCAGATAACCAATCCTGGAAATCACCTTTTTTGATTGACTTATTTTACTTTCACCAAATATTTTCTCACCGTCTTCAAGTTCTGCCCAAAGCATTACATCTGTATTTGTTGCTGGCAATACTTGTCCTTGTACTGCCAAAACTTTACTGGAAGCCTGAACCGCCTTTTCTAAACTCCCCGTAATTGTTGTTAAAGCAGATAAGAATAAATTGCCAAAACTATGTCCCTCTAATCCACTACCTCCAGAAAATCTGTATTGAAATAATCTTGTTAATATTGGTTCTTCATTTGATAAGGCTGCCAAACAATTTCTGATATCTCCAGGTGGTTGAACTCCTAATTGTTTTCTTAAAACTCCGCTACTACCTCCATCATCTGAAACTGTAACTATTGCAGTTATATTACTGCTGTAGTTTTTTAGGCCTTTCAATAATGTTGACAAGCCTGTTCCTCCTCCAATAGCAACAATATTTGGGCCTCTATTTAATTTACTTTTAACTCTTAGTGCATCTACTAAAAATGTATTTTTTTCTGGAACAAGAGCTTTTTGTATAGAATTAATACTTCTGTTTTGCCCAATACCAATCAAGAGAAGCCCAAACAAAAGTATTAATGGTCCCAAAACTGAAATAGGCAAAATTTTTGTTATTACGTTCATTATCGAGAAAAAGACTTCTATTAACCAATAAAGAGGTCTTAAATTAGTCCAGATTGCAATCCCTAATAAAGAAGTTAATAATCCAATAGCAGAAGTTATCATCCATCTTTTGATTACTAACCCTGGCAATAACCAACTAAGAATTCTTATAATTTTATTTATCAAACCCAAATTTGACTTTTTGAAATAAGATAAAGTTCTCTTTATTCTTTTTTTCTTCTTCTGCATCAAAATCCTCTTAAATTTCTTAAAATCTAAATATATAAATTAATTATAAATCAAATACATACATCCTTTTTTATTTTTAAAAAGTAGGCAATATGTATTTAAAGACAAATTGCTCTATATACATTTTGAAAAAAACAAAGAATGTCGTAGAAACCACTAATCTCTCAATTAGTTGGGGAGAACTGAATGTACTAAATAAAATCAATTTAAAACTTTATGAGGGAGAAAAATTAGCTATTGTTGGCCCTTCAGGCTCAGGGAAATCAACTATATTAAAAATCTTGGCAGGTTTGCTTTTACCCACTGCGGGTGAATTAAGTATATTTGGACATAAACAAACTTACTTAAGATTAGATCAAACTAACCCTCCAGATGTAAGATTAGTTTTTCAGAATCCTGCTTTATTAGGATCTTTAACTATCGAAGAAAATGTAGGCTTCCTACTTCAAAAGAATAAAAATTTATCCAAGAAATTTATTAAAGAAATTGTAAGAGAATGTTTGGAAGAAGTAGGATTATTTAATGTTGAGAAAAAGCTACCAAATGAATTAAGTGGCGGTATGCAAAAAAGAGTAAGTTTTGCAAGAGCATTGATTACAGATCAAGATTTAGATAAAAAAAGTCAACCATTATTACTTTTTGATGAACCTACTGCTGGTCTTGACCCTATTGCTTCTTCAAGAATTGAAGACTTGATAAATAATACAAATAATAAAGCCAATGGATCATCTATTGTTGTGAGTCATGTTCTTAGTACTATAGAAAGGACTTCAGAAAAAGTTGTTATGCTATATGGAGGTAAATTCAGATGGGCTGGTTCAATTGATGAATTTAAAAAGAGTAATGATCCTTATGTTTTTCAATTTAGAAATGGGAACCTTGCAGGACCAATGCAACCAAAAGACATTTAAAAACCATGCGTAGAAGCTTAAGAGATTCGATAGTAGGATTTTCCTTGTTAGGAGGTTTATTAGTATTTACATTTTTTTCATTCTGGTTAAGAGGTGTAAAGCTATCTTCGAAAAATTGGTATCTTTTTGCAGAATTTAACAACGCAAGTGGTCTATCAAAAAAATCTCCAGTAACTTACAGAGGGATCTTAGTAGGTTCAATTGAGGATATTCTTTTTACTAATGAATCAATCAAAGCAAAAATTGTTTTAAATAATCTAGACATTATTCTTCCCAAACCTGCATTCGCACGAGTTGTTACGAATTCATTTTTAGGGGGAGATGTTCAAGTTGCATTAGAAACTAGTGAAAAAACAATTCCAAAGAATACTCCAAAAGCCATATCAGACAAATGTGATAGTAAATTAATTATTTGCCAAGGAGACACTATTACTGGAAAGCAACTATCGAGCCTTTCAAATATCACTAACAGGATAAATCAACTACTTAAAGAATCAAATCAAGAAAATTTAATTGAAAATGTAGTTAATTCAATAGACCAATTTGATAAAACGCAAGAAAATCTTGATGAACTAATTTATTTATCAAAGCAAGAAATAATTAGAGTTAAACCTCTCATAGAAGAGGTAACCATTGCAGCAGGTCATTTAAACAATATTTTGTCTACTATTAATGACGAAGAAACTCTTAAAGATATTAAATTAACAATCGAAGCGGCCGAATCAATATCAGGCAAATTTGATACTATGAGTGATGATTTTGTACAATTAATGAAAGATAAAGAATTAACTAAATCTATTAGAGATTTAACAATTGGGCTATCAAAATTCCTTAATGAGATTTACCCATAAAAAATTTAAAATTCATTAATTGCATTTAAGGCCATGGCGGCAATTGTCTTATCAGTAGCTTTAGGCAATTGAACATATTTCCCTTGTGCAGCTTCTGCAAGTTCTTTTCCAAAACCACTAGCTATAAATTTCCTTTCTGTATCAATAATTAATAACTTTATTCCTAACATGGGGTATTTAGCGGCAATATCTAATACTTCTTGTTTCAAATCCACGTTATCGTTTTCATTAACTTCTGCTTGACCTAATGATGTACCTAAAGGGACATTTCCCCTCCCATCAGTTATTCCAACAACAATGACCTGACCTATATCTCCTGTAGAAAGAGCATTTTTTGCTACTTTTGCTGATTGAGTTAACCCATGAGCCAAAGGAGACCCACCTCCACATGGCATAGTCTCTAACCTTCTTTTTGCTGCAGTAATAGATCTTGTTGGCGGCAAAAGAACCTCTGCTTGATTGCCTCTAAATGGTATGAGAGCTACTTCATCTCTATTTTCATAAGCCTCAGTCAAAAGTCTTATGACAGCACCTTTAGCACTTTGCATTCTATTAAGTGCCATAGAACCACTAGCATCAACTAAAAAAATAACCAAAGCTCCTGCCTTTTTTTGAAGTAGCTTTGCCCTAAAGTCATTTTCTTCAATAATTATAGTTTTATTAGGATTCTTTAATCTTCTAGATTTCTGATATGGAGCAGCTGCTCTTAGAGTTGCATCAACAGCAATTCTCTTTACTTTACCTCTTGGAATTAAAGGTCTGACATATCTACCTCTGCTTTGACTTAAAATTACTGATCTACTTCCAGTATTTCCTGCTTTAGATTTTGCTGATGAAAAAAGCAATAAATCAGGATCTACCATGCATGATTCAGGATCAAGAATAAATTCTTCTGGAATATCAGGAGTAGAATCTTCTTCCCCATCAGAATTATCTTGTTCTTCTTCTTGATTATCCTCATTTTCGTTAGATTCAGGTTCAGAATCTTCATTATTTGACTGAGGTGGGGGTGGGCTTTGATCCTCAGGAGGTGGTGGTTGAATATCATCATCCTGAGGTGGTATTTGCGTAGCTCTTGGAAGAATTACTAACCTTACTGCAACCTTTAAATCATCAGAATTAACATTCTCATCACCTCTAAGGGCTGCATTTGCTTTGGCAACTTTTACTGCAAACAACTCAGATCTATGTCCTTCGACTCCACCTCTAAGGGCTTCATTTACTAAATAAGTTATTTGTTCTTTAGTAATTTTTACATCCTTTAACCATTGCCTAGCCAAAATTAACTGGGTGGACAAATTATCAGATTCTTCAGACCATTTTTCTGAAAACTTGATATTGTTTTCAGCATGAGACAATACAGATTTTGTTATTTCAACTCTTTGGTTATTATCTATCGATTGATCCGCAGAAAGAACAATTGCAAATCTATCTAATACATGATCTCTTAAAGCCCCTTCTTCAGGATTATAAGTTGCAATCAAAAGTGATCTGCAAGGATGAGAAAGACTTAATCCATCTCTTTCAATATTATTTTGTTCTCTACCAGTAGCTTCAAGAATTAAATTTACAATCCCGTCATCCAATAAATTAATATCATCAACATACAAAACACCCCTATGAGCCTCTGCTAAAACTCCGGGCTGAAAAACTTGCTCGCCTGTATTCAATGAAGCAGAAACATCTATAGATCCAACGAGTCTGTCTTCCGTAATTCCAATTGGAACTTGAATAAATGGAGCCTGTACAACCTTGCTTGGAATACTTTCAATTTGACTAAGGTAATCAATACCGATAATTTTCGCTATTAATTGTTTAATATTTTTATCCCATTCCTCAGGTTTAGTTGGATCTAAATTTCTACTTATAGGTCTGAAAGAAATCTTATTATCAGTTAATTTCTCGAGTATTAATTCATTATCTATTATTTCAATCGGTGGGATTAAGGAATGCAAACCTCTTGCCAATACCGACTTACCAGTACCTCTACCACCTGCAATGATTACTCCTCCTAAGCTAGGATCGACAGCTGCTAAAAGTAAAGATAATTTTAATAAGCTGTGACCTGTAATTGCAGCTAATGGGAATGCTCTAAACGAATCCCTCTTTTGCATTAAATCCTTTATGTCTTCTTTCCCTTTTAACTTTTGTTCCAAAATCACTTTAAAAATCCCTGATATAGAATTTATCCAATAACTTAGTTTTTTGTAGTGGAATTATCAAATCTTAATATCAAAAATGGACTATGTATATCTGTAGGAGCAAATATTGATAGTAATTATGGTAAACCTATCGAATCATTAATAATTTGCAAACCCAAAATAGAGAACCTTATCAAGAATTGGATAAATCAATCTAAATCTTTTGAGAATGAAATTGAATCATCAAAAGCAATTTTTTATTGGTCCTCAATATATGAAACAAGTCCTCATGGAGTTAAGGATGATCAACCAAATTATTTAAATACTCTTCTTATAGTAAAAAGTAATTTTTTTCCAAACCTAACAACAAACAACGCAAAATTACTCCTAAGAGAATTGAAAAATATGGAAAGAAATTTTGGGAGAAAAAAGACACCCAATAATATGAAATGGCTATCTAGATGTTTAGATTTAGATATTTTATGGTGGGAAGATTTTTGCTTCAAGGATGAAGAATTAATATTGCCACACCCAAGATTTATGAATCGTAATTTTGTAATATCTCCTTTGTCTGAGGTCCTAAGCAGAACACAAACAGTAAAAAAAATAGAAGAACCAAGATGGCTTATTTATTAATTTACAAAATTCTAAAATAATTGTTAGGGTATTTTTATTTAAATTATGGAAGATAAAAAATACTTCAAAAAAGCCATTTTTAAACAAAAAATATCTGAATTAAGAACAAAAAAATTTAGTTTTGAAATAAATAGAATTGAACTACCCAATGGACATGAAGATGAATACGGACAAATAATATTCCCAAACGCTGCATTAGCTGTACCCATAACAAAGGAAAATAAAGTTATACTTCTTCGCCAATATAGATTTGCTGTATCAAGATATTTACTTGAGTTTCCAGCAGGTACTTTAGAAATAGGAGAGACCCCAATAACCTCAATCAAAAGAGAAATTCAGGAAGAGGCTGGATATAAAGCAGAAAAGTGGGATGAACTAGGTGCTCTCGTTAATGCTCCTGGATATTCAGATGAAGTAATTCATTTATTTCTTGCACGCGATTTAAGCAAATTAAACAATCAAGTAAAAGGAGATATAGATGAAGATATAGAAGTTTTACTTATGGAACCTGAAAGTTTGGATAATTTGATTTGTAGTGGTAATGAAATTCTGGATGCAAAAACCGTAACCGCTTGGTTTAGGGCAAAGCAATTTTTGGGAATTAAATGAATAACCCCAGAATACTTTTTTGGCATCGAAAAGATCTTCGAATAAATGATAATAATGCTTTGAAAAAAGCATTTTCTTTATCAAATGCTATTACTTCAACCTATATTTTAGATCAAAATTATTCTTACGACTTCAATGCGAAATCCAGAGCATGGTTTCTTGGGAATTCACTCGAAGAATTAAGTAAAAACTGGAAAAATCTTGGAAGTCGATTGATTATAGATGAGGGTGATCCCTTAATTCTGATACCTAAATTAGCTAAATTAATTGATGCTAAGTTTGTTGTTTGGAATAAAGCGATAGAACCTTATGAAATTAATCGGGATTTAAAAATAAAAGATAATTTAAAAAAATTTAATATTGAGTTTATAGAACTATGGGATCATCTATTAATAGAGCCTTCTCAAATTTTCACTGGAGTTAACAAACCATATTCAGTTTATGGTCCTTTTTACAAGAATTTAAAGTCGAAAATTAATTTTGTAAATGTGAAAAAAAATTTTAATAATATTGGTGATCTAAAAGATTTAGAGATAGGGATTAAAGAAAAAAAGAAAATTGATATATCAAGATTAATATTAGATCGATTTCATAAAAATATAAATTTTGCTGGAGTTGAATTATGTCCTTGCAAACCAGGAGAGCTCGCTGCAGAAAAATTATTAGATCAATTTATTTACCAAGATAAAATTGGATCTTACGAATCTTCAAGAGACTTTCCATCTCAAAATGGAACATCTTTCCTTAGCGCTTCATTGAGATTTGGGACTATAAGTATACGAAAAGTCTGGGATGCAACATTATCTTCTTACTTAATAAATATAAATAAACACAATCGACTATCAATAGAAACTTGGCAGAAAGAATTAGTTTGGAGAGAATTCTATCAACATTGCTTATTTAATTTTCCAGAATTAGAGAAAGGGCCCTATAGAAAAAAATGGGACCTTTTCCCTTGGCAAAATAATCATGAATGGTTTACTCGATGGAGCGATGGGCAGACTGGAGTTCCTATTATTGATGCAGCAATGAGACAACTTAATAGTTCTGGTTGGATGCATAATAGGTGTCGAATGATAGTGGCTTCATTTCTAGTAAAAGATCTTATTTGCAATTGGCAAATGGGTGAAGAAAAATTTATGAATGTATTGGTTGATGGTGACTTAGCGGCAAATAATGGAGGCTGGCAATGGAGTGCGAGTAGTGGTATGGATCCAAAACCTTTAAGAATTTTTAATCCTTATACTCAAACAAAAAAATTTGATCCTATTTGCAAATATATTAAATTCTGGATTCCTGAATTATCTAAGGTTTCTAATACAGATATTCTTAATGGTGAGATATCTGATTTGGAAAAAAATAATTATTCAGGGGCTTTAGTTAATCACAATATTCAGCAAAGACTTTTTAAGGAACTTTACGCACAAATCTGAAGTTCATTAATACAACTTTTTAAAATAATATTTAAATTTTCTGCCACATAAACTTGCTCTTCGTAAGAAATTTCTGGATACATTGGTAGACTAAGTACTTCAGTACAAACTCTTTCTGTATTAATAAGTTTTTCTCTAGAAAAATTTTTATTTTTGTAGGCTATTTGTGCATGTATTGGTATTGGATAATAAATAATAGAATTAATTCCTTTCTCGGAAAGTCTTAGTTTCAATAAATTTCTTAAAGAATTATTTTTGTTGACATCAGTTTCAAATAATTCTGAATAATCTTTATTTATATCGTAATTATAATTTTTTAATTTGATCACAAATTGATTCCAAGAATGAGAAACGTTTTCAGAATCAATTTTGGGTAAATGAATAAAACTATTTTTTTCTAATAAATCAAGATAATTATTAGCTATTTTTTTACGATTACTAATCCATTTTGATACAGATTTTATTTTGATATTTAAAACCGCTGCTTGTAGAGTATCCAGCCTACTATTAAAACCTATTTGAGTATGGTGATACCTTTTAGGACTTCCATGAACTGCCAACTCTCTGACCTTTTTTGCAATATTTTGGTCTGAAGTTGTAACTGCCCCTCCATCTCCAGCAGCGCCTAAATTTTTAGTTGGGAAAAAGCTAAAGCATCCTATATCTCCAATACTTCCTACTTTAGAATTTCCCCACATAGTACAAGTTGCCTGCGCGCAATCCTCAATTATTTTTAGATTATATTTTTCAGCTAATGCTTTTATTGAATTCATATTTACAGCATTACCAAATAAATGGACTGGCATAATAGCTTTAGTATTAGAGTTGATTTCTCCTTCAATTAAATCAATATTAATTAAATAATCATTTGGATTAATATCAACCAAAACTGGATTAGCGCCTACTGCACTTATAGCTTCAGCAGTTGCGAAAAAGCTGAAAGAAGAAGTAATTACTTCATCTCCTTTCCCAATATCTAAAGCACGTAAAGCAAGTATTAATGCATCAGTCCCACTATTACACCCAACAGCATGATTTACCCCAACAAGAGATGCAAAATTCTCTTCAAATTCAGCAATCTCTTGACCACCTATATATTGTCCACCTTTAAGAACTTTCATAACCGCCTCCTCAATATCAGAGCCGATTTCTTGGAACTGTCGTTCTAATGTAAATGGAGGTATTAGCATATTTATTATATTAGCTTTAAAGGTTTTTCTCTGGGATAAATATTATATTTAATTCATTTAAACCAATCAGGCTCTTTACCTGGAGTCCATTTTATATTGCATCCAAGCGATGGTTGTTGAGGATGAGGATAATTACTATTTTTATTTAAGCCTTTAACAGCGGCATGTAAATCTTCACCAGTGATAGAAATATCATTACTAGGTCTACTACTATCAAGTTGGCCATGATAAAAAAGGTCAAATTTTCTATTTCCAGTATTAGAAAAAAGATAAAAATCAGGAGTACATGCAGCCTTTAACTCTTTTGCAAAAACTTGACTTTCATCATAAAGATAAGGAAAACTCCAGCCTTGTAATTGAGCTTGATTTCTTAAACAATCTGGAGAATCTGAAGGATGAGTAACAATATCATTACTTGAAACTGCGATAGTTTGAACTTTATCCTCAATATCACTACTTAAAACTGAAATATAATTTTCGATATATTTCACAAAAGGGCAATGGGCACAAATAAACATTAAAAGTAAATGCCTATCATCTAGTTTGGTTAAATTATAGTTTTCTTGATTAGATGAATTGGTATTCATCATTTCGAAAGAAGGTAATTGAGTCCCTAATTCCAAAAACATTGAATTTGTTTTAACCATACTTAAAAAATATTCCATATAGTTGAAATTTATTGTATATTTTGCAGTAATTCGCAAAGAAGTGTACTTTTTGTAGGACAATTATATAAATAAGAAATAAAATGCTTCTAAATTTAACTGGCAAAAAAATTCTAGTTACTGGAATTGCCAACAATCGTTCAATAGCATGGGGAATAGCTCAGCAACTTTCAAAAGCTGGGGCTGAACTAGGAATTACTTATTTACCTGATGAAAAAGGAAGGTTTGAATCAAAAGTAAGAGAATTAACCAAAGATTTAGAGCCATCATTATTCCTCCCACTTGATGTTCAAAATCCTTCTCAAATTGAAGAAATTTTTGAAAATATTAAAAACAATTGGGGACAAATTGATGGGTTAGTTCATTGTCTTGCATTCGCAGGTCGTGACGAATTAATTGGAGACTATAGTGCAACTTCATCCGAAGGCTTTGATAGAGCTTTGAATATTAGTGCTTATTCTTTAGCACCTCTATGTAAGGCAGCAAAGCCACTTTTCAGCGATGGCGCTGGGGTAGTTTCTTTAACTTATTTAGGCTCTGAGAGAGCTATACCTAACTATAATGTAATGGGCGTAGCAAAGGCAGCTTTGGAGGCTTCAGTAAGATACCTTTCTGCAGAACTGGGCCCTGAAAAGCAAGTAAGAGTAAATGCGATAAGTGCTGGTCCAATTAGAACACTTGCGAGTTCTGCAATAGGTGGCATTTTGGATATGATCCATAATGTTGAAGAAAAAGCTCCGCTACGAAGAACAGTTACTCAAACAGAAGTAGGAAATACAGCTGCTTTTCTTTTAAGTGATCTTTCAAGTGGCATATCAGGCCAAACTATTTATGTTGATGCAGGTTATTGCATTAATGGAATGTAAATTACAATTTAAACAAATAAAATGTCATCCTCAAGACAAGCTGAAATTAAGAGAAAAACAAATGAAACAGATATTAGTATTTTTCTAAATATAGATGGCAATGGGATTTCTGAAATTGATACTGGCATACCTTTTTTAGATCATATGTTGCATCAAATATCTAGTCATGGATTATTTGATTTAAAAATAAGAGCTATTGGAGATACACATATTGATGATCATCATACAAATGAGGATGTTGGCATTGCTCTTGGGAAAGCTTTTACTAAAGCCTTAGGAGAAAGAAAAGGTATAAACAGATTTGGGCATTTTTTTGCTCCTTTAGATGAGGCTTTAGTTCAAGTAACATTAGATTGTTCAGGGAGGCCTCATTTGTCTTATGATCTCAAATTAAAAGCACCAAGAATAGGGAATTATGATACTGAATTAGTAAGAGAATTTTTTATAGCTTTTGTAAATAATAGTGGAATCACTCTTCATATCAATCAAATACAAGGTACAAATTCTCATCATATAGTTGAGGCATGTTTTAAAGCCTTTTCGAGAGCAATGCGAATGGCTTCTGAAATAGATATCAGAAGATCTGGAACTATTCCAAGTAGTAAAGGAATGTTAGAAAGTGATTAGATAATTAAATTCAGTACTTTTCTGAAATAGCCACAATTTCATATATTTTTGGCGAAAATAAGTGAAGTTAATATTTTAAAGTGACTTATATTCAAGAAAAACAAATTAATGATAAACCAGCTTTTAATAAAGAAGACTGGGCTAGTGCATACAAAAATGTTGAAAAAGAATTAACAAATGAACCATTAAATACAAGTAAAGGGGGGGATATTGAGGAATTGAATGGAACTCTATTCAGAAACGGGCCAGGGATATTAGAAAGAGGAGGCCAATGGGTTCATCATCCCTTTGATGGAGATGGAATGATTACAGCAATTAAATTCGAGAATGGAAAACCATCATTAACAAATAAATTTGTCCAAACAAAAGGTTTTTTAGAAGAAAAAAAGATTAACAAATTCATATATAGAGGAGTTTTTGGCACTCAAAAAAGTGGAGGAATTTTAAATAATGCTTTAGATTTAAAATTCAAAAATATTGCTAATACACACGTTATAAAATTAGGAAATGAAGTGCTTGCACTATGGGAAGCAGCGGGTCCACATGCTTTAGATCCTAACAATCTTGATACTATTGGGCTAACAACTTTAGGTGGAGTTTTAAAGAGCAACGAAGCATTTAGTGCTCATCCAAAAGCCGATTTCAATTCAAATATTTCATCTGAAATGTTGGTAACTTTTGGAGTTCAAACTGGTCCAAAAAGTACTATTAGATTAATGGAATTTTCAAATGCTGGTGAAAATGCTGGTGACCTGATAATAGACAGAAAAGATACATTTAATGGATTTGCATTCCTTCATGATTTTGCCATTACAACCAATTGGGCGATATTTTTACAAAACGCTATTGACTTTAATCCTTTACCATTTGTAATGGGCCAAAAAGGAGCCGCTCAATGTTTGAAATCAAATCCTAATAAAAAAGCTAAATTTTTTATAATCCCAAGAGAAAGTGGTTTATTTAAGGGGCAACCACCTATAACTATAGATGCCCCAGATGGATTTGTATTTCATCATGTTAATGCATACGAAAAAGATTCAAACATAATTTTAGATAGTATTTTTTATGATGATTTTCCTTCTGTTGGGCCCGATGAAAATTTTAGGGATATTGACTTTGATAAGTATCCAGAGGGTAATTTAAAAAGATCTATTATCGACTTAAAGTTGAAAACCTCTAAGCTTGAAACTTTAAGTTCACAATGTTGCGAATTCGCTACTGTTAACCCTAAATTTTTAGGATTAAAGGCATCTTACTCATGGATGGCTTGTACAGATAAGAAAATAGGGAATGCTCCTTTACAAGCTATTAAAAAAATAAATTTGATCACCAAAGAGGAAATTTCTTGGTCAGCTGCACCTAGTGGATTCGTTAGTGAACCAATAATGGTTCCATCTCAATCATCAAACAAAGAAGATGAGGGTTACTTATTTATTTTATTATGGAATGGTAGTAGGAGAGGAAGTGATCTTGTGATACTAGATTCTAAAGACTTAAAAGAATTAGCTATTTATGAACTTCCAATATCCATTCCGCATGGCTTACATGGATCTTGGGTTAATAATTAATCAGGCAATTATATTTGACAATTGAGGAATGATTTTTTTAACTGCTTTACCACGATGACTACATAAATCTTTTAATTCATTATTCATCTCAGCGAACGTTAATTTACTTGATAACTCCTCAAAAATAGGATCATAACCAAAACCACTATTTCCTCTAGGGCTTAGAATAATGTTCCCAAAACATTTAGCTTCTGATTCTAATATCACATCTCCAGTAGGAGAGCAAACACAAACATTTGCAATAAAGAAAGCACCTCTATTTTTTTCTCCATCAAGTTCATGTAAAACTCTTTCTATTCTTTTTTGATCATTTTCTGCGTATCTTGATGAGTAAATTCCTGGCCTACCGTCTAAAGCATCAATACATATTCCTGAATCATCTGCAATGGCATAGTTTCTTGTCTTTTTAGAAACTTCACTTGCTTTTTTGATTGCATTCTCCCTAAATGTTATCCCATTCTCCTCAACTTCTATTGATTCTGGTTGAAGCAATAATTGGCAATTTACATTTAATAGTAATTTTTTATATTCTTCAATTTTACCTTGGTTTTTACTTGCTAAATATAATTTTTTCATTTTATATTTTTTACTTTATTTATGTATTTTTGACTCCATTCCAAAACCTCATTTACATCATTTTCAGATTTTGCCTCGCAATACAATCTTAAAAGAGGCTCTGTTCCTGAGAACCTAAATAATAGCCAAAAATTATTATCCATTCTCAATTTTATGCCGTCGATATTTGATACACTTTTTATACTATAGCCACATATTTTTGAAGGAATATTATTTTTAATATATTTTTCAAGAATTTCTTTTTCAGATTGATTTGGAAATTTAACATCAATTCTTCTATAAAAACTTGGACCAAAATTTTCTTGAATTTGATCTAAAGTTTCATATAAATATTTTGATTTTTCTGCGATTCCATTTAGTAAAATCATAGCTGCATATAAAGCATCTCTCTCCGGCATAAAGTCTCCAAAACCTACCCCTCCTGATTCCTCTCCTCCAATAAATATTTTTTCTTTAATCATTTTTTTTGCGATATATTTAAAACCAACCGGTAGTTCAAAAACCTCTCTATCTTGATTTTTTGCGATATTACTAATTATGTCTGAACCACTAACAGTTTTAAGTACTGGATATAAATTCTTATTCTTTTCTCCCAAATAACTAATAAAGAAAGGTAATAAAACTTGAGTACTACAAAATCTTCCTTTTTCATCAATTACAGCAATCCTATCGCCATCCCCATCAAAAATTATGCCTAGCGTTTTAATACCATTTTTAGAAGTTTTTGTTAATGTTTCAGTTAAATTATCTAAATATTTTAGCAGTGGCTCTGGAGGATTTCCTCCAAATAAAGGATCATAATCTGCTCTAATTTCAGTAAAAATTTTTGTATCATAACCTTCAAAGATCTGACTAAGGCAATTTGCTGCTGAACCATGCATAGAGTCAACAAAAATATGCAAATTCATTTTCTTTAAATTATTAGCAATAAAATCAATATTAAAATTAGATTTAATTTGATCTAAATGAAACTTCTTGATATCAACTTTTTCATATGTACCTTCCAATCTTTCAATTGAGTTTCCCAGAAGTAACCTTTTTTCAACTTCCTTTGTAAAAGATTCATCCACAGAACATCCTTTAAAACTTTTAATCTTTAAACCCAGCCAATTATAAGGATTATGACTTGCAGTAATAACTAAACAACCTAAAAACATAAATTTTTTGGCATATAAGCTACAGGAAGGCGTGGGTACATAACTAGTAGAAAGAATGGGTTCAAAACCACACCCTTTAACAAAAGATGCTATCTCTTTTGCGAACTCATTTGCCATGAATCTACGATCGTAACCTATAAGAATTTTTTTAGAATTAGTTTCTTCGAAGTATTGATAATATAATTCCTGACAAGAAGCGACTACAACTCTTGAGAGATTTGATAGATTGAAATCAAAACCAATTATTCCTCGCCAGCCATCGGTTCCGAATTTTATTTCATCTAGTTCATTTGAAGACAAAGTAAAATAGTTCCTTAATTTCCAATAATTATCTATATTAATTTATAGAAGTAAAAATTTAAACTGCCTTTGCAAAAAAATTTGAATAATCTTTATTTAAAAAGTTTTATAAGATGCAAAAGAAAAGCTTGGCTAGATTACCAGGGCAATAAGTCTCAAAGAATTTGGTCACCACATCAATCTATAGAAATAATTAAACGATACAAAACCTTTTACAAACTAAGTGATGGAGATTTATATTCTGGGGAAAAAGCCTGTAAGAGGGGTTCAACTGGAGTAATCGGATTAAAAGCAAGATCTAAAGTAATCAATAATATAAATACTGAAATGCAACCTCAATTACTTAAAAAAGTAGGTGGTCATAGCAAATGGGGCGAATATAAATATATACCTGTTGTATATAAGTTAGGCCATAGAACAACAAAAGAGCATCTATTCGATTTAGCTTTTTCTTCGATGTTATTAGAACCCTTTCAAGAAGCAAAAATTGAAAAAGGATTGGTAATTTCAAATTTTTCAAATCAAATTAATATTGAAAAAATTGATTTAAATCCACGCTTAAGAAAAAAAGTAATACATACCTTTTTAAACTTAAATGAATATCTAAAAAGATCTATTCCAGATATTACTGAAGACAGGAAAAAATGTACGATATGTTCATGGCAAAAGTTTTGCGATACAGAAGCAAAAGATAATGGATATCTAACTGATATTGATGGTATTGGTTCTAAAACAGCCTTGTTTCTCCAAAAAAATGGGATATCTAATATTAAAGAACTAGCTGCTACAAAGAAAATCGATTTAGGAAAAAAACTTTTTCAATTTAAGGAGCAAAGATTTGAAAAAGCTTCAAAGTTTATAAAGCAATCAAAAGCATATTTATCAGGAATACCAATTCGAATTTTGAAAAATAAAAACTTATCTTATCTTTTAAAAAATAAAGATTCGGGATTCTTTATTTTTGATATTGAGTCAAATCCAGATGATAAACATGATTTTTTATATGGATTTTTAAAAGTAAATAGTTTGTTTGAAAATATTGAAGATGATTTTTATGATCCAATATTAAACCTTAAAAACAATACTAAAAAATCTAATCAAGAAATTATTCAAAAACTTTTTTCTCAAAAATACTGGCCAGTTTTACATTATGGAGAGACTGAGAAAATTGCAATTTTAAATTTAGCTAGGCAATTAGATCTCGATGTAAAAGAAATAGAAATCCTAAATTCCAGATTTATAGACTTACACTTAATTGTAAGAGGATCGTGGATATTACCTATTAGAAACTATAGTTTAAAAACAGTTGCCAATTGGATTGGATTCAAATGGGAGCAAGAAAATGTAAGTGGATCAAAAGCTTTATATTGGTGGATCCAATATAAAAGTACTTTAAATGATATTTTCCTAAAAAAAATAATTAAATATAATCGAGATGACTGTTTGGCTACACTTCAAATCGCGAAGTGGTTAATCAAAAAACATGAAAATGTTAATTAAAGAAAAGTTGAACCTACAGATTTTTCTAATGAAATTTGGCCAAAATTATCAGAGAAAAATGGATTTCCATTATCTAAATATTTTCTCTTTATCATTGCTAGGCCTTTTATTATTCGAGACTCTAATACATAAATGCTAGTAATATAACCAACCGATTTTTCTTTATTATGATTATTGTAAATACTCTTACTATCAGATTCTAAATTCAAATCTTTATCTTTAGCCGTCCAAACTCTGATCTCCTGCTTTAAAGAAGAAACATTCTTGATTTTTGACATTGTTTCTTGACCCAAATAACAACCTTTATTGAAGTCTATAAGATCTGTTAATCCTAATTCAAGTGGATTATTTTTCCCATTTATTTCACTATTTAAAGATGGTATAGCCTGATTAATCTTCCACAATTGCAAGTCATTAGTATTCATTGAATTTGGATTTTTTTTATAAAAATCATATTTTTTATCTTCATTTTTTAAATAAATAGGTTGAGTGATTCTCCAAGAATTCATATCATCAACTTGCTGAAGTCTATTTATTGAAAAAGTATCACTTAATGAAACATCGTCAGACGGAAAAATAATGTCATTAAAGTATTTTCTAATCTCACTAGTATTTCCTACTAAGACAATTACTTTTAATTCATTTTCCGAACAATTAATTTCAAGTAATGATTTTAAAATTCCATTTGGGGATAACCAGCAAGATTTTAAAACCTTGTTATTTAAATCAACAATATTTCCTGTAGTTATTCCATTTAAGAATCTTTTACTATCTTTTCCAGTAACAGAAAAGGAATCAAATTTTTCAAGCCAAAATTTTTCTTTATTTTCTTTAATTTTTGACATTATTTATAGAAAGTCTTCTATTGAAAATAAGCTTTTTAATTGTATATTTTGTTCTTTTAAGGCCTCATATCCTCCTTCTCTTCTATCGACAATAGACAAAACTTCTTTAACTAAAAGATTATTTTCTCGTAACTTATTAATTGCTTTAATAGCTGATCCAGCAGTAGTCACAACATCTTCTAAGACAGTTACTTCAGTTCCTTCTTTTAATGTAGGCCCCTCTAACCCAGCCTTTGTTCCATATTCTTTAATTTCTTTTCTGATGATTAAAGCATCTATTAATAACCCTTGAGAAGCAGCTGTTACGATTAAACCACTAACTAAAGGATCGGCTCCTAAAGTCAACCCAGCCACAGCTTTTGAACTTGGATCCATTAATTCCAAAAACAAATTACTAATTAATTTCAACCCTGTGCCATTTAAAGATACAGGTTTACAATTTAAATAATGAGCACTTTTTTTGCCAGATGCCAAAGTAAAGTTTCCTTTCTTATAAGACTTTTCAATTAAAAGTTTTAACAAATTCTTCTTATTTAATTTATTCTTCTGCGAGAAATTGTTCATTAATAGAAGTTAAGCTTATATTTCAAGATTAGGAGAAAAAAAAGAAATCTCACAAAAACTTACTAAGTTGGTGCTTTTTGAAATATTATTTTTATATTGTATGTAAATCGAATGTAATTAATCATTACTGCAGAAAATCTGGGGGTGTAGCAATCTGGTGAATGCACCAAACTCATAATTTGGCTTAGGCGAGTTCGATCCTCGCCACCCCCATCACTAATTTGTTATTGAATGAAAATAACTTTACTATTCTTACTTTTGATATTTCCAGCTTTTTTTGCTGCTAGTGAACTTTCGTTTTTATTAATAAGGCCAAGTAAAGTTTTAAGACTGATAGAAGAGAAAAGAAAAGGAGCATTTTCAATTTTAAAAATTCAAAAAAGATTCAGATCTTCTTTAATAGCATCTCAATTTGGCGTGACAATTTCTCTTATAGCTGTTGGTTGGTTAAGTAAAGGTTTGGCTAATGATTTTTGGAACATAAATAAATTTTCAAATCGAATATATGATCTCTTATTATTTTTATTTATTGTACTTATAGTCACCCTTATATCAGGTCTTATTCCTAAAGCATTAGTAATTAATAATCCAGAGTCAGCCGCTTTGAGATTAACTACAATTTTTGATGCAGTTCGAAAAGGAATGCAACCTATTGTTTCTGTAATTGAATTTTTTGCAAGTGCTTGTTTAAGATTATTTAATCTAAACAACAAATGGGATTCATTAAATTCAGTATTATCGGCAGGTGAATTAGAAACATTAATAGAAACAGATAATGTCACAGGATTAAAGCCTGATGAGAAAAACATCTTAGAAGGTGTTTTTGCTTTAAAAGATACTCAAGTCAAAGAAGTAATGATTCCAAGATCTGAAATGGTAACTTTGCCAAAAAATATTACTTTTGCTGAACTTATGAAACAGGTTGATAAAACAAGGCATGCGCGTTTTTTTGTAATTGGTGAGTCTCTTGATGATGTTTTAGGAGTTTTAGATTTACGTTATTTAGCAAAACCAATTTCTAAAAGCGAAATGGGAGCAAATACATTATTAGAACCTTTCCTTTTGCCAGTAACAAAAGTAATAGAGACATGCTCATTAGCAGAAATATTACCTATCGTTAGAGACTATAATCCATTTTTACTGGTTGTTGATGAACATGGTGGGACTGAGGGACTTATCACTGCAGCTGATCTTACTGGTGAAATTGTTGGGGAAGAAATGCTAAATAGCAGAGTATATTCTGATATGAAAATGTTGGATAATTTCTCTAAGAAGTGGTCGATTGCTGGTAAAGCAGAAATAATAGAAATCAACAAAAAGTTGGGATGTTTTATTCCAGAAGGAGCTGATTATCATACACTCGCAGGATTTCTTCTTGAAAAATTTCAAATGGTCCCAAAAATCGGAGATAGTTTAGAATTTAAAAATATTAAATTTGAAATAATTTCAATGTCAGGTCCCAAAATAGATCGTGTAAAAATATTTCTGCCAAAAAGTTAAAATTGACATCCAATGAAGGATAATAACTTAATATACATGGACTATAAGATATGAAACCAACCTCATCCTCAGTAAAGGTTGGAGTAATCGGTATAGGAAATATGGGATGGCATCATGCTCGAGTGCTTAGTTTGCTAAGAGATGCAGATTTAGTTGGAGTTGCCGATCCAGACGAAAGCAGAGGTAAATTAGCAGTAGAGCAATTTCAATGTGAGTGGTTTAAAGATTATCATGATCTTATATCTAAAGTTGATGCAATTTGTATTGCTGTCCCTACACTTCTCCATCACAAAGTAGGCCTAGATTGTCTTAAGGCAGGTGTTAATGTTCTTATTGAAAAACCTATTGCAGCTACTGAGCTAGAGGCTAAATCTTTAATAAATGCCTCTAAAATTAGTAACTGTCTTCTACAAGTTGGACATATTGAAAGATTTAACCCTGCTTTTAGAGAGTTAAATAAAATAGTTCAAAATGAAGATATTGTTGTTTTAGAAGCAAGAAGGCACAGTCCTCATGCTGACAGAGCAAATGATGTATCAGTAGTTATGGATTTAATGATTCATGATATTGATCTAGTGCTTGAATTAGTTAATTCAAAGATACAGAAATTAGCCGCCGTCGGAGGAAGAAATAGTGATGGCTTAATAGATTATGTAAATGCTACTTTGGTTTTCAAGAATAATATTATTGCAAGCTTAACTGCCAGCAAAATGAGTCATAAAAAAATTAGGAATTTAAGCGCACATTGCCAAAATGGTCTAGTTGAAACAGACTTCTTAAATCATTCTCTACAAATACATAGAAAAGCTCATGAATCCTATACAGCAGAGCATGGAGAATTAGTTTATCGAAATGATGGTTATGTTGAAGAAGTAAGCACAACCTCTATCGAACCTTTATATGCAGAATTAGAACATTTTCTTAAGTGCGTGCAAGGTAAAGAGTTACCAGAAGTGGACGGAGAACAAGCCTCAAGAGCGTTAAAGATTGCAGATTTCATTGAATGTGCAGTAGAAAACTCTGGTGATGCAATATCCCTTGAAATACCCTTCTGAATCATAAATAGATTTTATTTAAACCCTACTGCAGCTTGCCAAACAAAAACTAATAAAAAGAAAAATAAAGGTATTAAAGGAAGAACGTCAACGGTTGGAGCGAAAGCCTTATATGCCTCAGGCAATTCAGCGAATGTATTTAATAGAGTGAGCACCTTCTTAAAAAATTAATTAATTATCTTAAGACGTTACCATGTATGGTGAGCAATAGAGGATCTTTTCCAAGGAGCGAAATCTATTGTAAAACAATTATCTTTAATTGCTTTAGAAATTGCATTTGTAAATCGTATTAGATGAGAAATATTATGTAGGCTTATAAGCGTTAGGCCTAATATTTCATCATTTCTAACTAGATGATGCAAGTATGCGCGAGAATAAGATTTACAAGTTTCACATTTACAAGTTTTATCTATTGGAGAAAAATCATTTTTAAATCGAGCATTTCGCAAATTCAATCTTTCATCATTAAAAAATGCAGTCCCATGTCTTCCCAGTCTTGTAGGCAAAACACAGTCAAATATATCGAATCCTTTTGCAACAGCTAAAGAAATTTCTCTTAGAGAGCCAATTCCCATTAAATATCTTGGTTTATTTATTGGTAAGAATTTTGGGACGTAATTAATTACACTATGTATTTCTTCGACTGCCTCTCCAACACTGACACCTCCAACCGCTATCCCAGGGAGATCAAAAGAACTTGTAAATTTTGCGCTATGTTCTCTTAATCTTGGATACTTACCACCTTGAACTATTCCAAATAATGCTTGATTTGATTTCTGATGAGTCTCAACACATTTTTGCAACCATGAATGAGTTCTTTGTAAAGAGTCCTCAACATCATTTTCGTTAGCTGTGTGCGGAGGACAATGATCAAAAGCCATAGCAACATCAGAACCAAGATCCATTTGAATCTGCATTACTTTTTCAGGTGATAAAAATACATGACTACCATCTCTTGGATTTTTAAATTCCACACCTTTATCAGAAATATTATTTAATTTGGCCAAACTAAAAACTTGATATCCACCTGAATCAGTAAGAATAGGCTTATTCCAATTCATAAACTTATGTATTCCACCAGATTCTTTAACTAGTTTTTCTCCAGGTTGCAGATGAAGATGGAAGGTATTCGAAAGAATCATTTCTGATCCTGTAGAGATTAACTGCTTAGATGAGATTCCTTTAACCGTTGCCAAAGTACCCACAGGCATAAATCTTGGAGTTTTTACCTGACCATTTGGGGTATAAAATATACCAGTTCTTGCCTCTGTATTACTACAATTCGATTTAATTTCAAATTCAAACACGATAATTTATAAAATGTTTTGATCCTTTTTTATTAATCTACCCTATTATTAAATATTGAATCTATTTTTATCTCATCAAAAAATATTTAATAAAAAATTTGGCCGGATCTTGGATTTTCTATACGACATTTCCAAAGATACCTTTAATTAATCCCGAATTTAAAAATATTGCACAATTTGCGCCGCCTTTGGGATTTTTTATTGGAACAATACAGAGTTATATTTTTGTTTTTTTAAGCGTAAACTCTTGGTCTATTTATGCATCTACTTTAATCTGTTTAGCTTCAGGATATTTAATTACAGGAGGTCTACACATCGATGGTTTAATGGATACTTTCGATGGTATTTTTGCGGGTAAAAAGAAACGTTTAAAAGCTATGAAAGACAGTAAAGTTGGATCCTTTGGCGTCCAATCTTTATTTTTTATAACTTTAATTCAGATTGCTTGTATACTCAAAATTCAAAACCAAATAATTATTGCTTTGCCAATATGCTTATTTTGGGGAAGATTTTCAAATTTATTTTTTATAGAAAAGTTTAAATATATGAGTTACAAGAAAAAATCTATTAGTCACAAAAAGTTTTGGAATGGATTTAAAAAAGAATCTTTGATTTCCATTTTTTTTCTATTAATTTTCATCGCATACCAATTTGTTTCAATTACATCCCAAGCAATATTAATTAAATTTTTATTTCTAATTTTAATTGGTATTTTTTTTAGTTACTCTATTCCAAACATACTTGGGAATAAAATTGGAGGCTTCAATGGAGATGCCTGCGGTGCGAGTGTTGTACTAGTCGAAACTACAATGTTATTTATGAATGCAATTCTTTTATAGGAAGTTCTAAATAGAAAATATTCTTCTTCTTAAGACTTTTTAATTCCTTTACATCATTAATTGAGGAGTTTTCAAGCAATCTTAACTCTCCTCCAATTTGTTTTGCTAATTTCCTCGCTAAAAAAAGTCCAACACCAGTACCATCCTTCTTCTTAGCCGCAGATCCTCGAAAGCCTTTTTGAAAAATTTTCTCATTTTCAATTTTGGTTATTTTTTTACCATCATCAAATATGCACAGACCTTTACTCATAATGGTGAGTCCAATCTCAGCATCTTTTTGGGCGTATTTAAACGCATTTTCTAATAGATTAGCCACAATTTCAGCAATTACAGCATATTTAACCTTTAATGGCGCTAAAGTCCAATCTGGCCAAAGAGAAGGTTCCGTCCAATCTCTATTCTCTAACTTCGCATTAGCTTGGCCCCTTTCCAAAATTGGCCTCAATAAACTCTGAACAGTTATAAGCTTTTTGTTATCTAAATTTGGTGGTAATAATAATCTTTCCTCTCCAATTTCTAGAGGAAGTTGAATAGCTGAATTTAATTGCGCAAAAGAGTCCATATAATTATTAATTTGTTTTTGCTCTGTTATCATTCGTTCGACTATTTCAATAGAGTCATCATCTGAACCAAGTCTTTTTATTAGTAATTTTGCATATGTCCTAAGAGCAGCCAATGGATTCCTCAATTGATGGATTATGACATTGACCTGATTTTTTAAATAATTAATTTCTTCATTTTTATTTTGACGTTCTAATTCGATAGAAACGCATTTAGCTAAAGATAGTGAAAGTGCTTTTAATCTAGAGTCAAGAGATCCTGGCCAATACCCTTCTTTAAAATCAGTTTCTACCCTAAGAACACCAAGTAGGATATCGTTTTCTTGAAGCGGGTACCATCTTCTATTAGGAGAAGAAACTTTTAGGGAAGGATCATCTTCTACTGATATCAGAAGCCTATCAATTTGTGGCCATTGACCAATCATTTCAAAAGATGCTTTAGTTCCTTGCTCCGTTGAAGCAAGATACATAACCAAATGAGTCACTCCCATTGAGCAACCAAAGCTCTCTAGCTGTTTTATGATTAATTCTTCAAATTTTTTTGAGAGCTTCATAATCAGTGAAATTAAAAAAAATCTGAAAAAGGACTTGTAAAATATGAAAAAAGTATTAAGATATATAAAGAGGTCTGACTTTAGCCAGCCTTAAATATGAACATTTAATCATATTTTAAGCTACATCAGGGGTTGATGGGTCCTCTATGTAATTTAAGTGAATTCAAAATCACAGATATAAGATTAGTAACAATTAATAAGACTAATCTCATTAATAATTCTAGGAGTACCAATCAATGTCAAAAAAGAGAAAAAGAATCAGCAGAAGAAGGTTGGCTGGCCAAAGAGTAATGGCACATGTACCTATTTATCATATCGAAACTGGCAAACATAAACCAGTTACAGCTGCAAGAAGATTTATAGCTGAAAATGCTTTGTGTGCCCCTTCAGTTTTCAATGTTCGAAGAAATGAACATACCACTGATAGGTTTTTTTGGGGTGAAAAAGGTTTATTTAGCGCCCAATATGCTGAAGAAAATCATTTTCTATTTCCATCTCTAAAAGTCGTAGTTGAGGGAATTGGTGAAGAAAAAATATTTGAGGGTCTAGAACTTACTGCAGATGATTGGGAAGAGATTGAAGAATACGAATATGCTTTCGTTTAAAAAATATTATTTATATTTGAACTTATAAAATCAATTAAATTTGGATCAATTTGATGGGATCCATTAAATTCTATTAATTCGCAAAATTTAGAAGACTTATTTTTTACCGTTTCATGAATAATTCTTGAAGCATCTATAGGCACCACGTCATCAAACAAACCATGACTAACAATTAATGGTGGGTATTTTTCTCCTGGAGCCCAGTTTGGGTGGGGATAACCACTACAAGCAACAATTAGACCTAATTTTAATTTAGATCCTGCATCAATTGCCATAGCTGCACCCTGAGAAAAACCCAACAAAATTGTTTTTCCTATTGAAATCTGATCATTATCAAATTTTTTTAATGTACCTAAAAGTTTATTTACTTCAACCTCAGCCCCCTCCCAATCATGAGGGTATAGTTGATACCACTGTCTTCCCTGACCACTTGGATGTAATCCAGAAGCCCTCAAAGAAATTACCTCAAAATCAAGATTTATTTTTTCTATAATCTCCTTTCCAAGTGTTAAAAGGTCATCTGCATCGGCTCCCCAGCCATGTAGCAAAATTATTCTATGAGTTGCGGTTTGAGAACTAATCCCGACAAATTCATGATCAATATCATATTTCATGTTTATATTCTTAAGTAAGTAAACTTTTCAATAATGTCACCATTAGCCCTTGTAAGTGTCTCTGATAAAAAAAATATAATCCCATTTTGTAAAGAATTGGTAGAAAAATTTAATTATAAAATTCTATCAAGTGGAGGCACTGCTAAACATCTAATGGAGGCAAAAATTCCAGTTATTAAAGTCGCAGATTTTACTAATTCTCCAGAAATACTTGGAGGAAGAGTTAAAACTTTACATCCGAAAATTCACGGAGGAATATTAGCTAAAAGAACAGATGAGGAACATAAAAAAGATATAGAAGCCTACGATCTTGAACTTATTGAATTAGTAGTTGTCAATTTATATCCTTTTAAGAAAACTGTTGAGAAGGGATCTAAATGGGAAGATGCTATTGAAAATATTGACATCGGAGGACCATCAATGATTCGTTCTGCGGCTAAAAATCATAAAGACGTTTCAGTTTTAGTCGATCCTAGTCAATATCAAGAATTTCTTGAAGAGAGTAAAAAAGGGGAGTTAAAAGAAACATATAAAGCAAAATTAGCACTTGAAGCTTTTCAACATACAGCTGACTATGACACTGCGATATCTAATTGGATAAGAAAAGAAAGAGGTTTACAATCTTCCATATATATTGAATCTTATCCACTAATCAAAACCTTAAGATATGGGGAGAATCCTCATCAAAAAGCTTTTTGGTATGGTTTAAATAATATTGGATGGAACTCAGCAGAACAGTTACAAGGGAAAGAGTTAAGTTATAACAATCTATTGGATCTTGAGTCGGCACTTTCAACAGTTTTAGAATTTGGCTATGAAGAAAAAGATGAACCTACAACAGACACGTTTGCATCTGTAATTTTAAAACACAATAATCCTTGTGGCGCATCTATCAGTAATCGAGCCTCTCAAGCATTTTTGAATGCTTTGAAATGTGACTCAGTTAGTGCATTTGGAGGAATAGTTGCTTTTAATTCAAATGTAGATAGTGAAACCGCAATTAAACTCAAAGATATTTTCTTAGAATGTGTAGTAGCTCCTTCTTTTGATGCAGAGGCTTTAGAAATTTTAAAAATCAAAAAGAATTTAAGAATTTTAAAATTTTCAAAAGATCAAATCCCAAAAAAGAACCAAACTTCTACTAAATCAATAATGGGAGGATTACTCGTTCAAGATACTGATAATAGTGAAGAAAAAACTGAAAGTTGGATTCCAGTTACTAAAAAAATTCCAAGTACTCAAGATTATTTAGATTTGAGTTTTGCCTGGAAAATTTGCAAACACGTTAAATCAAATGCCATTGTGATTGCAAAAGATCAACAAACTCTTGGCATAGGAGCTGGACAAATGAACAGGGTTGGGGCTTCAAAAATAGCTTTGCAAGCTGCCAAAGAGAATGGTTACGGAGGCGTTTTAGCAAGCGATGGTTTCTTTCCATTTGCAGATACAGTAGAGCTTGCTAATGAATATGGAATAAGTTCAATTATTCAACCAGGGGGAAGTATAAGGGATGAAGAAAGTATTGAAATGTGTAATCTAAAAGGGATTTCTATGGTATTTACTAAGAAGAGGCATTTTCTGCACTAAATCAATTTGATTTTGGATAATAAGTGATTTTATTTGTCTTACGAAGAAGTGCTAATCTTCCTGGTCCTGCACATAAGAAATAAAGAGAGATAGCTCCGTATATGAATGAAAGTTCAAAAGCATAATTATGACCTTCAACTACTGCTAATGGAAACCCCTCTAAACCTGTATCTAAAAGGTGAAAATAAACAGCAAATGCCATCGTAGAGAAAAGTCCTAGAGAGCTAAGTCTTGCAAAAATTCCTAATGCTAATCCTAATGGGCAAACTAATTGAGTAATAGCAGCTCCATACGTCCAGAGGACAGGATCTCCTGGCAAGAATGGGAAATATTTACCTACAACAAATTCTCCAAAGCCTTGAGGATCTTGAAGCTTTTCCAAGCCATGATGAATCATCAAAACACTAAAACCAATCCTTAAAATAAATATAGATAATTCACCTAATATATTGACCTCTGAATTCGTAGAGGGATTAGCCACAACGACTTCCACCTTTTGAGGAGCCTTTGAAGCATTCATTTTAGCTGTTTGATCTCGATTAGATTGTGTTGTGTCTTCCATACTTCCAAATTACTTTTGGTTATTCTAGATAATAACGAGGATCTTTTGGTGATATGTATTTAATAAAGTTAAAAATTATGCAGAAAAATTAATATTTACTTAGTAATAGCAATTAACTTTTCAATAACATCAGCGACTATCTTATCTGGAGTAGAAGCTCCAGAAGTAATACCTACTTTAATTTCTCCCTCAGGAATGAAATTCTTTTTCAAAACCATTTCAGATTTAAGTGGTTTATGATGAATAGAATTTTCCTTAACTGAAATCCTTTCAGGTGTATCAATATGAAAAGAAGAAATATTTTTATTTATAGCTATCTCTTGCAAGTGAGTTGTATTTGAAGAATTGTATCCACCAATTACCACAAGGATATCTAAATCTTCATCAACCAATGAAAACATCGCATCTTGTCTTTCTTCTGTAGCATCACAAATAGTATTGAAAGCTAAAAAGTGACTATTTAACTTTTCTGGACCAAATTTATAAAGCATTGTTTTTTCAAAAACTTTTCCTATCTCCTCTGTTTCGCTTTTTAACATCGTTGTTTGATTAGCAACTCCAACTCTATCTAAATCTTTATCTGGATCAAATCCATTAGAAAAAGCCTGAGCAAATTTATTAAGAAAATGATTTTTATTGCCTCTACCAAGAATATATTCTGAGACATAATTTGCCTCCTCAAGATTAAGTACTACAAGATATTTATCCGCAAATGAACTAGTAGCAAGAGTTTCTTCATGCTTAAATTTGCCGTGAATAATAGATGTAAAAGTATGTTTTTTATGTTTTTCTACCGTATGCCACACCTTTGAAACCCAAGGGCACGTTGTATCAATAATATGACAGCCTTTTTCATGAAGAAGTTTCATTTCTTGAACAGTAGCACCAAAAGCTGGCAAGATAACCACATCTCCATCTGAAACCAAAGAAAAATCCTTAATGCCATTTTTTGCTGAAATGAATTTAACATTCATTTTTCTTAAATGATCATTAACTGAGGGATTATGAATTATTTCGTTTGTTATCCAAATATTCTCATTAGGATAATGTCTTCTAGTTTCATAGGCCATTGCAACAGCTCTTTCAACTCCCCAACAAAAACCAAATGCCTGGGCTAATTTTATATTTAATCTCCCTTTTTTGTATGTAAAACTATTATTTCTAATTGAGGTGATTAAATCACTTTGGTAAGCTTCTTCTAAAGCTTGGGCTCTTTTAGTAGGAGAGTCAAAACCTCTTCGGTTATATCTGTCCGAATGATGAAGAGATCTTCTAAAAGCTTGAGTGTCCATATTTTTGATATTACAACATTTTTAATAATTTATTGCAAAAAAAAGAAACCTGACATAAGTCAGATTTCTTTAATTTACTTAAATTTAGTTTATTTAGCAGATGCAAAGTCTGGATATGATTCCATACCATGCTCTGAAATATCTAAACCTTGAGTCTCTTCTTCTTCAGATACACGGATTCCTCCGAATAATCCTCCGATGATAGACCAAGCGATCCAACAAGTAACTAGTGTCCAGATAGCATAAGCTGCGGCACCAAGAGCTTGAACAAGAAGTAGATTAATACCACCACCATTGAACAATCCCATACCTGCTCCATCTCCTTGAACTGCAGTTCCCCAAAGACCAATAACTAGGGTACCCCATACACCACAAACTCCGTGAACAGAGAATGCACCAACAGGATCGTCAATTTCAGCTGCATCAAGTGCTGCAACAGAGAATACAACGATAATACCGCCAACTAGTCCAGCGAACCAAGCTCCCGCAAGAGTCATGTCACCACAACCTGCAGTAATACTTACTAAACCAGCAAGAATACCGTTAATGATCATAGTAAGATCTGGCTTTCCGGAAGTTAAAGTAGAAACAATAGTCGCTCCAATAGCACCAGCAGCAGCTGCAAGAGTAGTCGTTACAGCAACATATGGAACCCATTGATCCATAGCAAGTTGAGAACCAGGATTAAATCCATACCAACCTATCCATAGAATTAGAGCACCTAAAGTAGCAATAGCCATATTGTGACCAGGCATAGCCTGTGGCTTTCCATCGGAGTATTTACCGATTCTTGGTCCTAGAAGCATAGCTCCCACTAAACCTGCCCATGCTCCAACTGAGTGAACAATTGAAGAACCTGCAAAGTCAACGAAACCAAGAGAATCAAGCCAACCACCATTCCATTTCCAGCTACCAGCAATTGGATAAATAAATGCTGTTAATACAATCGCAAAAACAACAAATTCACCAAATTTAACTCTTTCAGCAACAAGACCAGAAACGATAGTTGCTGCAGTACCTGCGAAAGCAGACTGGAATAAGAAATCAACTGTTGGAACTAATCCAGCATCAGTAACCATATCGGCTGTTACTGTGGGATCAAAAAATAAGCCTCCAAAATATAGCCATCCGTCAGCAACACTTCCTCCGTACATTAATGAGTAGCCAATAAACCAATAAGAGGTTACAGCTAAAGCAAATACGAAAAGGTTTTTAGCAAGAATGTTGACGGCGTTTTTAGACCGACACATACCCGCTTCAACCATAGCGAAACCGGCGTTCATGAAGATCACTAAAATAGTAGCGATCAAAAGCCATAAATTGTTAGCTAGAAAAGCTGCATTCAACTCAGGTAAATCAGCTGCGTGAGCTGAAAGATTAAAAATACCTAAACCAAACAAAGCTAGAGGGACAGTTGCAAGCCACAACATTGAGCGGTTTGAACTGAACCCACGAATACTCCTCAAAAGGAGCATAGGTCCATTAACAAGACTTGCATCTTGAAGCTTGGACCTAGAGCGCCTTTGAGGCGTTTGCAAAGCAGTGGTCATAAATAAAAAATTAGTCTGCAAAAAAACAGGAGGTCCTGTTTCCTTTCATATATAATTTTGCTCAGAAAACTTATGTATGTCTAGTAGTCGTTTATACCAATTTAATTGTTGCGTTCCAAAAAATCTTTGTTAAATTAAGGTATTTTTTTCTAAATCAACTTAAAAATCCCAAAAATTAATTTAATTTTAAGGGTTTAAATCCTTTCCAAGCTACATGATCTGAATGGAACTCAAAACAGCATGGCATTAATAACATACCTGCACTAATTGATTCTCTAAAAAGCACTCCATACAATGGATCTGATTCATCTCCAGGGGCAAAATAATCTATATCTTTTCTTGTAATGCAAGGAACTAAAACACTTTTACTTTCAGGAATCAAGCCTTTTAATTCTATTAAATGTTTTTGTCCTCTTTTCGTCTCCGTATCAGGAAAAAGAGCTACATTGTTTTTTGTCCAAGTAGTATTTTTAACCTCAACATAAATGTTACGATTATCAGGATTTGAAGATTTTGGAGTCAAAAGAAAATCAATTCTACTTTTTTTATCTTTGCCATAAGGTACTTCAGACTTGATTTCAGCTATCTCCCCGAGTTTATCTTTGAATAGGTTTTGTTCAATAACTTTTCTAATCAGTTTATTTGCAAATAATGTATTTATCCCAACCCAAACCTCTTTGTTATCACTTCCTATTACTTTTACTTGTTCCCAAGTCCAAGGTAGCTTTCTTGTAGTTGATGAAGAAAAGCTAATTCTTACTTTAGCTCCTTCGTTTAAAAGACCCTTCATCGGGCCTGTATTAGCACAATGGGCAGTAACTATTTCTCCATTTTCAATCTGAATATCAGCGAGAAATCTTTTATATCTTTTAATTAAAATACCTTCAATTAATGGTTCAAATTCAATTATTCGATCATTCATAAAGTGTGAACTAGATTAGAAACAAAATATAATGGAATCTAAATCTTCTTGAAAAGATTTAACTCAATATCAAATGCATTCATATTTTAAAAATAATGTGGCTTCAATTTCGTTTGCCACATCTCTAAGTAAAGTTGCGGGTTTTATACGACAAATATTTATCGCTGCAGCCTTTGGAATTGGAATAACATACGATGCCTATAACTACGCCTACATAATCCCAGGTTTTTTACTTATTATTATTGGTGGAATTAATGGCCCATTACATAATGCAGTTGTAGCAGTGCTAACTCCACTTAAGAGGAGAGAGGGGGGCCTCGTATTAACAAAAGTAAGTATTAAACTAACTTTATTATTTTTTATTCTAGGAGTAGTTGTATATTTTAATTCAGGTTTTCTAATAAACTTTACAGCCCCAAATTTAAGTGATGAAGTTAAATCTATCGCTACTTATCAATTAAAAATCCTAACTCCTTGTATTCCTCTTTCTGCTTTTATTGGGTTGAGTTTTGGAGCTTTAAATTCAAGAAATAAATTTTTTATATCAAGCATAAGTCCCGCTTTAACAAGTCTGACAACAATTTTTTTTATTTCAGCCAGTTGGATCTTTAGTCATCAAAATACAAATTCTAATTATTTGTTTTATTCAGGATTACTAGCCAAAGCGACCTTAACAGGTACTTGTATACAATTTGCTGTTCAGTGCTGGGAAATCAATAAGATCGGCTTATTTAGATTTAATTCGGCTTGGCATTTATTTAAAAATGAAGAGAAAAGAATCTTCAAATTAATCGCTCCTGCAACAATTTCATCAGGTTTAGGTCAAATTAATGTTTTTGTTGATATGTTTTTTGCTTCAAGCTTTCAAGGTGCCGCATCGGGATTAGCCTACGGCAATTTTCTTATACAAGCTCCACTTGGAGTTTTATCAAATGCTTTGATCTTGCCACTACTTCCAAAGTTTTCAAAATTCAACAGTAAGCAAGAGAATAGAAACTTAGAAAAAAGTTTAATTTCAGGAATAGAATATTGTTTTTTTACAACTATTTTTTTGACTGGTTTTTTTATCACATTTAATAACCAGATAGTACAATTTGTTTTTCAAAGAGGGGCTTTTAATTCCGAAGCCGTATTTTTAGTAAAAAATATTTTAATTGCCTATGCTGTTGGAATTCCCTTTTATCTCTACAGAGATTTATTAGTTAGAGCTTATTATGCAATTGAGAATCCAAAGTTACCCTTTAAATTATCTTTCGCTGGAATAATACTAAATGTTTTTTTCGATTGGTTTCTAGTAGGAGCTCCAACTATTAATTATGGAAACTTATCTCCCTATAATTTTGGTGTTATGGGTATAATCCTTTCTTCAGGAATAGTTAATTTAATTATTTGTATTTTTCTTACTACAAACTTTAATACTTATGGAATCAAAATCCCTAAAATTATTTTATTAAAAAAAATTGTTCTTATTTCATTAGCCTGTTCTATTACAAGCACAATTTGTTATTCAGTTATCAAGGATATAAATGTATTAAATTCGAACTTGTGGGAGATATTTATATTAGTTATAGGATTATTGGCTTTTTTGATTATTTATTTTTCGATAACCAAGTTATTCGGGGTTAATAAATTAAATCCACTAATCAAAATATGATTAAGAATCATAAATTATCTAGAATTTCCTCTAAATCACAAATTTGTGATGCAGTTATCAACTTAGACAAAAGAATTGTTTGATTTCCATCTCCAATTTTTACCTTAATAGCTTCTAAGCCTAATTTTGCAGCCTGCTGGCTACCTTTATCTAAATTGCTAATACATTCCAAAGCAAGATTTCTGGCTAAACCAGCATCTCCAAGATACAGATTCCATTTTTCTATTTTTATAAAAATTTTTTCTGAAATAATATTTTCTAGATCACTGATTTGCATCTGAGAATTCATAATAAAAACTTAAGTTGATTGTTTTTTATAATCCTTAGGTTTTTTTATAAATACAAAAAGTAAATGCGATGAGAGAATGACTGCCCATGCAATTGCAAAATTATTAAAAAAAACTAAGTCATGTTTAATCTCTTTAAAAAGCCAAGTTCCACTTACGACTGCAGTAAATACCATGCAATGAATTACAAAATTTACTATTCTGGAAAAATGTTTGTAAATGGGGTCTTCTGAATCACCATTGCCATACCATTTAATCGGCATAATTATAAATTTAGATTGTTAATATTAGATAGTTTAACTGAAATCTAGTTGACTAAGAGACCCAGGACCAGAGATATTACATAAATATGCGCCTGTAGCTCAGTGGATTAGAGCACCTGACTACGGATCAGGGTGTCGGGAGTTCGAATCTCTCCAGGCGCGTTAAAAATTATGAAATATTTTTTTTACATTTTCTTTCAAAATATCGTCTATATTTAACTAAAAGTTCCCTTTATTTTAATGAATATTCTTCAAAATCTTAAAGAAAGCGATCCAATCATATCTAACTTAATTAATTCCGAAAAAAATAGGCAAGAAACGCATCTTGAATTGATAGCTAGTGAGAATTTTGCATCAATGGCTGTAATGCAGGCTCAGGGTTCGGTTTTAACAAATAAATACGCTGAAGGTCTTCCACAAAAAAGATATTACGGTGGTTGTGAATTTGTAGATGAGATAGAAGAACTAGCAATCGAAAGAGCAAAACAACTTTTTGATGCAGACTGGGCGAATGTTCAACCCCATAGTGGAGCACAAGCAAATGCAGCTGTTTTTCTAAGTTTACTTAAACCTGGTGACACAATATTAGGAATGGACCTATCGCATGGAGGACATTTAACCCACGGATCCCCAGTTAATATGAGCGGAAAGTGGTTCAATGCTGTTCACTACGGAGTTGATAAAGAAACTAATAAATTGAATTTTAATGAAATTAGAGATATTGCATTAGCTACAAAACCAAAACTAATTATTTGTGGATATTCTGCTTATCCAAGAAAAATTGATTTCGAGTCGTTCAGAAGAATTGCTGATGAAGTTGGAGCTTTTTTAATGGCTGATATTGCTCATATTGCAGGACTAGTTGCAACCAAACTCCACCCTAATCCAATTCCGTATTGTGATGTGGTAACTACCACAACACATAAGACCTTGAGAGGTCCAAGAGGAGGATTAATTTTATGTAAAGATAAGGAATTTGGAAAGAAATTTGATAAATCTGTGTTCCCTGGAACTCAGGGTGGGCCTTTAGAACATATTATCGCAGCTAAAGCTGTTGCCTTTGGAGAAGCTTTACAGCCCAACTTTATTAGTTACTCAAAACAGGTTATAAATAATGCAAAAGTTCTGTCTTCAACTTTAATTAAAAGAGGAATAGATATTGTTAGTGGAGGTACTGATAATCATATTGTATTGCTTGACTTAAGAAGTATTAATATGACTGGAAAAGTTGCTGACTTACTTGTAAGTGAAGTTAACATAACAGCAAATAAAAATACTGTCCCGTTTGATCCTGAATCACCTTTTGTAACAAGTGGGTTGAGATTGGGAACTGCAGCTTTAACTACTAGAGGTTTTAATGATGATGCTTTTGTTGAAGTTGGTGAAATTATTTCTGATAGATTACTCAATCCAGATGATTTATCAATAGAAAAAAAATGCAAGGAAAGGGTATTAACTTTATGTAATCGTTTCCCTCTTTATGAATTCAAACTTGAAGCATCAATCAAATGATCCTAACTGTAAAGGGGTTGAAATTCTTTCTATAGGAACTGAGTTACTTTTAGGAAATATTGTAAATACTAACGCTCAATGGATTTCTGAGGAGTTATCAACTTTAGGACTAAATCATTTTAGACAGTCAACTATTGGAGATAATTCTGAAAGAATTACTACCCTAATTAAAGAAATATCTTCAAGAAGTAATTTATTAATTACTACAGGTGGTCTTGGCCCTACTCCAGATGACTTAACTACTGAGGCAATAGCTAAATCTTTTAATGCAACTCTTTCTGAAAGAGAATATTTATGGGATCAAATTAAAACAAAGCTTTCAATTTCAGGCTCAACTTACAACAAATCTAGTTTAAAAAAACAATGTTTTTTTCCAAAAGATGCTCAGATTATTAATAATCCTAGAGGCACTGCTCCTGGCATGATATGGAAACCAATTGAGGGATTTACCATCCTTACTTTTCCAGGAGTGCCAAGTGAAATGAAAGAAATGTGGAAAGAAACTGCAGTCAATTATATTAAAAATAATTTTTCAGATGGGTATATATTTTTCTCAAATACTCTTAAATTTTCTGGTATAGGAGAGTCTACTATTTCAGAAAAGATTGATAATCTTCTAAAACTAAAAAACCCTACTGTCGCCCCATACGCGAATTTGGGAGAAGTTAAGCTCAGACTAACAGCAAGAGCTAAAAATGAATTAGAAGCAAGAAATATAATTAACCCCGTTAAAGAAAAATTGAAAAAAGAGTTTTCCAAATTTATTTTTGGTGAAAACGATGATAATTTATCAAGCGTATTAATAAAGGAATTAATAAAAAGAAAAGAATCTTTGGTTTTTGCAGAATCCTGTTCAGGAGGTCTTCTCTCCTCTTCAATCACATCAATACCGGGCTCATCACAAGTATTTAAAGGCAGTATTATTTCGTACAATAATAACCTTAAACAATCATTATTAAATGTTCCAGAAAATCTAATAAAAAAGTTTGGTGCTGTTTCTGAAGAGGTGGCTGAAACTATGGCAATTAATGCAAAAGAAAAACTAAATTCAGATTGGTGTATCGCAATTAGTGGCATTGCCGGTCCAAGTGGAGGTAATAAAGAGAAACCTGTTGGATTAGTTTATATCTCAATTGCAGGACCGAATGGTCATATAACCAATATTAAGAAAATATTTAGCTCAACAAGAAATAGAATTGAAATTCAAAGACTAAGTGTAAACGTGTGTTTAAACAGCCTTAGATTAATCTTATTATCTAGTAGTAAGTAACTTTTTTGCAAATTGAGTCAAGATACCTTATTTGATAAAGTCTGGGATTTACACAAAGTTGCAAATCTTCCTGGTGGTTCCGATCAAATCTTAATCGGTCTTCACCTTATTCATGAAGTTACTAGCCCGCAAGCATTCGGAGCTTTAAAAGATAAAAATTTAAAGGTAAAATTTCCTCAAAGAACTGTAGCTACAGTTGACCATATAGTTCCAACAGATAATCAAACCAGGCCTTTCAAAGATGATCTGGCAGAACAAATGATCGACACTCTAGAAAAGAACTGTATCGAGCACAAAATTAAATTTTTTAATATTGGAAGTGGTAATCAAGGAATAGTTCATGTAGTAGCTCCTGAACTTGGTTTGACCCAACCAGGTATGACTATTGCTTGTGGAGATTCTCATACATCAACTCACGGAGCCTTTGGTTCAATTGCCTTTGGTATTGGTACTAGCCAAGTAAGAGATGTACTTGCTAGTCAAACCATAGCTATGAATAAGCTCAAAGTCAGACAAATTTGGTGTGAAAATAAATTATCAAATGGAATTTATGCTAAGGATTTAGTACTACATATAATTAATCAACTCGGAGTGAAAGCAGGAGTAGGTTATGCCTATGAATTTGCAGGTCCTGCCATAAGTGCATTATCAATGGAAGAGAGGATGACTATATGCAATATGTCCATTGAAGGAGGAGCAAGATGCGGTTATATAAATCCTGATGAAAAAACCTTTAGTTATATGAAAAATAAATTATGCTCGCCTCAAAATGAAAATTGGGGGAAGGCCGTTAAATGGTGGAAATCATTAGAAAGTAGTGATAATTGTATTTATGATGATGTATTCAAGTTAGATGCTTCTAAAGTAGAACCCACTATTACCTGGGGTATTACACCTGGGCAAAGTATCGGCGTAAATCAAAAAATTCCTTCATTAAATGAGATAAATCCAAACGACCAATTTATTGCTGAAGAGGCATATGAATATATGGGTTTCAAACCGGGACAATCAATTAAAAATACTCCAATTGATGTTTGTTTTATTGGGAGTTGTACAAATGGAAGAATAAGTGATCTAAGAGTTGCCGCAAAAGTATTGGAGCATAATAAAGTAGCAAAAAATATAAAAGCTTTTGTAGTTCCTGGCTCAGAGAAGGTTGCGAAAGAAGCAAAAGAGGAAGGTCTTGATAAAATATTTATAAAAGCAGGTTTTCAGTGGAGAGAGCCTGGTTGCTCAATGTGTTTAGCAATGAATTCAGACAAACTCATTGGAAATCAAGTAAGTGCCAGCTCTAGCAATAGAAATTTCAAAGGTAGACAAGGTTCTCCAAATGGAAGAACGCTTCTAATGAGTCCAGCAATGGTTGCCGCTGCATCAATTACAGGAAAAGTTAGTGACGTAAGAGATTTTATTAACAAATGAGTTCCAAATTCAAACCGCCGATAGGGAATTTTTCTCAAATAAATGGGAAATGCATCTCATTAGTTGGAGATGATATCGATACCGATAGAATAATTCCTGCTCGATTTCTTAAATGTATTGATTTTGACTCCTTGGGTAAATATGTTTTTGATGATGATCGTAAAACCCTTAAAGGAAATCACCCCTTTGATTTAGAGATTAATAAAGGGGCCTCAATACTTGTTGTTAATAGTAATTTTGGATGCGGTTCAAGCAGAGAGCATGCTCCTCAAGCATTGATGAGATGGGGAATAAAAGCCATAATTGGAGAAAGTTTTGCGGATATTTTTTATAGTAACTGTATTGCAATTGGAATTCCATGCTTTACTCTTCCAAAGAAATCAATAAAAGAAATCCAGAAATATCAGGATATTCAAAATTTATTCTTAGAGATTGATCTTTTTAAATCCACTGCAAAAGCAGAAGATTTGAAATTTAATCTCGAAATAAAAGAAACTTCAAAAAAAATGTTCTTATCTGGAGAATGGGATGCCACTTCAAAATTACTTGAAAATAAGGATTTAATTGAAAAAAAATTAAATGATTTACCTTATATAAAATTTAATAATTAGTTACGCTATTTGAAACCAAATAAGGTAAAAGAAATTCCACCGGCCTCATTATGGGGTTGATAAAAGATTCCAAATTCATAAGATCTTTTTTTCCAATTTAATGAGATCTTAGAATTTATCAAATCACCATAATCTTTTGAATTACTATCTAAATTTAGAATTGCAGAACTTTTCAGAATAAGAGGGCCGTATAATTGCTGATCATATGTAATATCTAAGGTGAATTTATCAGACATTTGATCGAACTTAAAGGGACTATCTCCACTATTTATTTTATAAATTGGTAATACACTTATCTTGGTATAGTCAAAAAATTTTTTTTTGAAATTCCCATAAACGATTTCTGGACCAGCCCCTAAAGAGACATATTGTTGATTATTTCCACTATCATAAAAAGAATATAGTAATTCTAATTTAGTCTGAAGACTTAGTCCACTCTTGATAGGCTTAGGAATGTATTTATAAGAACTATCAACAAATATATTCGAAGGTTCATTAACAATTATTGGGAATTTTTGATCTAACAAATAAAAGAAATTACCCTTTGTACTAGTAACCAAGTTTTTACTATTTAAGGCTTCTGCTTTAATATTTGCAAATCCAAAAGATAGTATCTCGGTTTTCCTAATTCCATTAACTTCCCAAGTATTTTGTTTTTTTAATTTAGAACCATATCCCAAATAAATTTCAGTTTCACCTATGGAACCATTCCACACCCTTTCTCTATAAATACCATAAAAACTTTTATTCCATAATGAATTAAAAAAAGAAATATCTTTACTTAAATTAGATTTAAATCTTAGAGCTTTTGAAAATTTTTCAGAATCAAAAGAGCTAATTTGCTGATTTGTTTCCAATTTCCAATTATTAATTTTTCCTTTGATTTGAGAATTTAGAGCAAAATAATCTTTCAATAATGTTTCTCTTTTTACTTTATCTCCAGTTATGGAATCTCCCTTCTTCACAAAACTTTTGGTATTACCTTTAAGTGATCGTTGAAGTAAAAATTGTGGTTCTAAATCAACAATAAATTCATCAAATAAATTTATTGAATTAAGTTTTCTACCAATGAAAAATCCATCTTTATCAGTATTATCAAATCCAAAGTTCCATTTATTTGAATAACTTAATTTATTGGTTAATGTTCTATCGCCAACCCAAAAGGGTATTGAAACTTTCTCATCTAATATCAACCGATTTAAAGAAGATTTAAATCTTAATTCTTCTTTTCTAGAAGTCGCTTCAATTGAATTTATCTCTATCTTAACTTGCTTTAATTCAATTAAATCATTAGAAAATATAGCTTTGTCACTTTTCCATTTCTTACCATCGATTTCAATTTTATCTGTAAAAAAAAACCATTTTTCAATCTTATTAGGTGTATTCAAAACTTTATCTTTTTTTATCTCTTTTAAAATTTCAATATTTTTAATATTTGAGGTTTTAAAATTAGAAAACAAGTCATCAAAAAGATTATCTGTTTTAATTAATCCTTTTACCTCATACAAATAACCTTTTTCATTATTAAAATCATATTGAAACCTATTCATCTTGAATAGTTGTTCACCTATACTAAGGGAAATATTTCCCTTAGCAAATATAGTTTTTTGGGTCTTATCATATACTAGGTTATCTGTTTTAAGAATATTTCCTCTATAAAGAACGAGAACATTACCCTCTGCCTTTAAAATATTATTCTCCTCAGATTGTATATCAGATTGTATCTCTAACTCGTTTTTGATATCAAGAGAGTTAGCTGAAAGTAAGGTGGATGCATTACTACTAGTTTGTAATTTCTTATCTTTAGAATCACTTGAATAATTATCTATATATTTTTGAAAAGATATATTTTGGGAATAATTTGTATATTCAGGAACAACTTTTTTAACCCAATTGACACTCTTTGATTGAGAAGAATTTCTCGTCTCATTAGCAAAAAGTTCTGTTGCTTTCCCGGTAGGGGATAAGTTAATTAATGCAGAAACGAAAAATATGACTTTTACAAGATTTCTAGACTTCAAAATGATGGTAATTAATCTTGTGGACTCTCTAAATCTTTTCTATTTGGTGTTCTTGTAGGATCACTAGCTAAAAAACCAAATAGAAAGATTCCTACGAAGAAAAAAACGATTGTGTAAACTGAAATTTTTAAGGCGAGCATGGAATTGCAATTGCTAACAGATTTATATCCTATTAAATTTATATTTAAATTATGTGAAAAGGTTTACTTTTTGTATTTTTGGTAAGTTTTGAAATACTTTTAAATTTTATTATTGGATTAAAAATATCTTAATCATCATGATCATCCCAAGGATCTGTTAGTTTTGCCGCTTTTGGACCGAAAGCTGTCCATAGTCCAAAACCTGTTAAAGCTAATAATACGGCTAGGATTGATACTGCCACGGATACAGCAGGATCGGGAGCAGATGATAAAGTTTGCATCAATTTTAGTAAATTTGTGAACAATTTATGTATTCATTCTTATACAATAACGAAATATATTCGATTTAGAGAAATTACTATGGGCCAAAAAACTGCATTAGGAAATCTTTTGAAAGCTATTGGAAATTCAGGACAAGGAAAAGTTGTTCCTGGTTGGGGGGCCGTTCCTATTATGACCGTCATAGGTTTACTTTTATTAGTTTTTCTTGTTATCCTTTTGCAAATATACAATCAATCCTTACTACTTCAAGGATTCTCAGTTGATTGGAATGGAAACTAAACTTTTTAATTATTTTTTATAAAGTAATTCATTTTGATTGTTTAAATAATTTTTAAATAGGTAAAAATCTATAATTTTATTAGTAATAACATAAAAATCTTTCTTTAAATTTGTGTTCTCATGCACATTAGAAAATCTTGTTGAGTTTTTATTTTATAATTTATAAAAATTTAAAGATGAAATTACAATTATGAATAACAATGAGAAATTTATAATTGGTTTGGGCAATCCTGGTAAAGAATATATCAAAAATCGACACAACCTTGGATTTTTACTACTTGAATATTTTTCGGAAAAATACGATTCTAAATTTACTTTGAAAAATAAGCTTAAAAGTTGGTATTCAGAATTCAAAATAAATAATTATACTTATAGATTATTTATGCCAAACACTTTTATGAATCATAGTGGAAATGCTGTAAGGGCGATAGTGGACTGGTATAAGATAGATTTGGATCGTCTTTTTATAATAGTTGATGACATTGATCTGCCTCTGGGCAAAATTAGATTTAGGAAAAAAGGAAGTTCTGGAGGACACAATGGACTTAAAGATATCATTAAGAAATTGCAGACTGAAAATTTTAATAGAATAAAAATAGGTATAGGGTCCCCACCAGTTAATGAAAGAAACAAAACCCTCAATACTATTTCCCATGTCTTAGGTAATATATCTTCAAAAGAAAGTTTAACTTTGGATAGAGTTTATAAAAAATTAATCGAATCACTCATAGAACTAAATGATAAAAATGAAGATTATATTATTAGTGAATTAAATTCCTTTCATAGAGAAGAGAATTTGTAAATGAAAGCAAAGCCTGAGACAACTGCACATGTAAGTGTAAAAGAATACTGTTTCACAAAAAAAGAAGTGAAAGGAATTGTTGAAGCAAGCGATTTCAAGTGGTCTTTCACATGGTCATTTGGAAGAGGAGTTTTGTTTGTAAACCCACCTTTAGGCAGAGCATTAATTGAAGATTCATTATTAAGATTCTTTCTAAAGAAAGATTATGAACTTGAAGCAGGAAATGAATATAAATTCATTATTTCAGCCAAGTTTTAGTCTTAAGTTTTTCACTTACATCAAATTTAATTTTGAAATAATCTTCCATAATAATTAACGCAGCTAATGCATCTAAATTTTTATTCAAAATAAATATCTCTCTTGGCAAAAAACATTTTATGCCTATTAAAGGAAAAATTTCAAAATATCTTTGTTTAGCCCTATAAGTTGAATTTTTTTCTTCAGCAATAATCAAATCAGGCTCAAACTGATATAAACATTTTATGTAATTTTTACTACTTGTTCCATTGCCAATTAACAACTGAAAGTTTTTTCCGCTCTGATATTTTTTTTTAACATATTTCAAAAGTAGATGACTTTTAATAACTACTGCTTCATAAACTTTTTTTTCTTTGATATCAGCTATTATCACTCCACATTTCGATATTCCTGGATCAATAGTTATAACTCTAGACATCTAAGATTCTGGATAATTTACATTTAGTTCAACAATCACTGGTTGAGCTGTCTTACTATTAATCAAAGAAACTGCTTCTAATTCAAAATTAGTTTTATTATTTTTATTTAAGAAGTCTCTTAATTCTTTTAATGAGTCGCCTCGCAATTTAATTTCATTTACAAGTGAACCTCTTCTCTTAATTTCGGCCAAACTAGAAGATAGTAAAAAATTTACCTTATCGCCAAAATCTTTTTTATTAAAATCTTCTTGTTTGAAGTCAATTTTTGTTATTTTTTCACCTTTTCTAACTATTATCTTATTTTCTGTTATTTCGGGAAAAGCATACACAAAATTTTCTCCTGTTAAAACATTCCTCACAGATTTTATATTAATTACCCAATTACCTCCTTTTAAAATAGTATTTTGCATTTCTTCGATATGATTTTTTCTTAATAACAATAAATTTATAACTTCTTTATTTTTTGGTTTAACTAACTTATGAGTATATCTATTGGCATTGATAATAATTTTTTCTATTTTAGATTTAATGTCTTTCAGATTAGAAGAACTTATCTCTGAAATAATTAAAGATTGCCCACTTCTTATTACAAATTTCCCACTCCTTAATGCAATTATATTCCTTTCTAATTGCTTAAATTCAGTCTCTTTAGCTTTTATTTTATTTTCTAGTTTTTCTCTTTCTTTTTCTAAAGGTATCAATACTTGTTTACTTTCTTGAAGTTTTTTCTGTAAATCTCCTAACCTAAATAACCCTACTCTCAACTGTCTATTTACTAATATCATTAAGAACAAAGATGAGGCACTTATCAGGCTGCCTGTCAAAATTGTAATTAAAATTGCAGTTTTTTTCGGCCTTAACTTTAAAATGCTAAATCTAGCTTTACCTATCTTAGAACCTAATAAGTCACCTAAAGTTGAAATTAAACCTCCAAGGAGTAATAAGAAAATTATGAAAAGCCAACCAGACACAATATACTTACTGTATTTAAATATTTACTTACTCATCATAATAGAGAATTAATTGATTAAATATCAATTAAATCTTTTTGAAAGTGCTATTGGATCAAAAACTGTAATCTTCTTTCTTTCAATAGTTAATAATCCTGAATCTTTCAAATCTCCTAATAATCTTGTAATGGTAACTCTTGTAGAACCTATTGCCTCTGCTATAGCTTGATGAGAAAGCCTCAAATCAATAGTAATACCCTTTTCACTTGCCACTCCAAAATCTCGACACAAAACCATCAGAAAACTTACTAGGCGAGATGACATATCTCTATGTGTAAGAGTTTCTATCATTGTTTCTGTTTGTAGAATCCTGCTGGAAAGGCCTTGCAAGAGTAAAAGACCAACGGATGCATCTGCTTCAATTGCTCTCAAAACAGAATTTGCAGGAGCTGTAATCATTTCAACTCTTGTAAAAGCAATCGCATGATAAAAACGATCAGATCTATGTCCTGTTAGGAGAGATAAAACTCCAAAAAGGCTATTTTCCCTTAACAATGCCACAGTAATTTCTTCTCCTGATTCATAAACTCTTGATAACCTAACTGCTCCTCTTCTTATTAAATAAACTCTTTCAGCAGGATCTCCAGGGAAAAATATTGTTTTCGATCTCTCAACCATTTCTGTGCTAGCCCCTTCAAGACCTTTTATGACTTCCATTAATGTTCTATTAATCGGAAAACGTTCACCAATAGTATTAACAGTATTTTGTCCGGAAGGTTGCGGAGTTAAACGGCTAAATCCTCTAGAAGCAGGCAACATAAATATCTTTACTATTAAAAAATTTAAGAAGACAGCAAGAAATAACTTGTATCAACAGTAACATTTTTCAATTCTTATATTTTTTTTTGAAAATTATTATAAAAAACAATTCTTTATTCTAAGAAACTACTTTAAGGAAAATTACACTACATGCAGTGTTCTAAAATACAAACTATACTGAATCTAGAAAAGTTAATTCAAAATAATGGTAGCCAGTTCGTCAAATAGTTATCTAAAAAGCAATCATGAAGTTGTAAACATAAATAAAAATAAAGAATTTAAATTAAGAAAGATAAATCAAAATGGTCAAATTCAGATTTATCAATCTTCATACCGAGGAAGTTATTCATCCATTATCAGGGATTCACTAAGAAATGCAGCTTTAGGAAGAAAAGTACTTTTAGTTCAATTAATGAAGGGAGGTGTAAAACAAGGGATTTTCAATGCTCAAAAGCTTTGCGGTAATCTTACCTGGATAAGATCTGCTAATTCTTATGATCAATATGAGTCAGAAAACATAAATCATAATATTTCTAAATCTATTAATAATTCAATAAAAGAATTATGGGATTTTTGTAAAAAAGAATTACTTTCTGGAGAATATGATCAAATTATTCTTGATGAAGTTTTTCTAGCTGTCGAGATGAATATTATTAGTAAAGATGATTTGATTTCAACACTTGAAAACCGATTTATATCAGGAGATGTAATCCTTACTGGTACATCCATTCCAAAAAATTTCTTATTAATGGCTGACCAAATTACAGAACTTCGCTCATAGAAATTATGCTCAAAAATGATCTCTGGATAAACCAAAAAGCTTCTGAAGGAATGATAAATCCTTTTCAATCAAATTTAGTCAGACATTTAGATCCTAATAATAAAAAAAATGCGGTTCTAAGTTATGGATGTTCTTCATATGGCTATGATTTAAGACTATCTTCTAAAGAGTTTTTAATATTTAAGCATGTCCCGGGAACAGTCATGAATCCAAAGAAGTTTAATCCTGATAATTTAGAAAAAACGATTCTTCATGAAGATAAAGATGGTGAATTTTTTATTTTACCTGCTCATTCTTACGGCCTAGGAGTTGCTTTAGAGAAAATGAAAGTACCAGAAAATATTACTGTGATTTGCATAGGTAAAAGTACTTATGCTCGTCTCGGAATTATAGTGAATACAACTCCAGCCGAGGCAGGTTGGGAGGGGCATCTTACATTAGAATTCAGCAACAGTTCAGGTGCAGATTGTAGGATTTATGCAAATGAAGGTATTTGTCAACTATTGTTTTTTGAGGGTGATCCTTGCTCTACAACATATGAAGATAGGAAAGGTAAATATCAAAATCAACCAGAACAGGTCACTTTAGCCAAAATTTAATATGAGTAAAGTTGAGCTAATTTCATTAACTCCAGAGGCAGAAAAAACAATGGCGTATATCGCCAGAGTTTCTAATCCTTCGAATCAGGCTAATGATAAATTCGCCGGATTATTAAGATATTGCATACAGCATGAGCACTGGTCAGTTTTTGAACAATCATGCATGACATTGAAAATCGAAACTAATAGAGGTATTGCGGCTCAAATTCTTAGACATAGATCATTTACTTTTCAAGAATTCTCACAAAGATATGCTGAAACTAGCTTACTAGGAAATGAAATTCCTATCCCAAACTTAAGAAGGCAAGATAAAAAGAATCGTCAAAATAGCATTGATGACATAACGGATGAACTTAAAATAAAATTTTCAGAAAAAATTTCAAAACACTTTCAAGAGGCAAATAAACTATACGAAGAAATGCTAGATGAAGGGATTGCAAAGGAATGCGCAAGATTTATTATGCCCTTAGCTACCCCAACAAGAATCTATATGACTGGTTCCTGTAGGTCTTGGATTCACTATATACAGCTAAGATCAAAAGAAGGAACACAAAAAGAACATATGGAAATAGCTGAAGACTGTAAGAAAGTATTTATTAAATATTTTCCATCTGTATCTGAAGCATTGAATTGGAAATAAATTTATCCGTGACTTCTCGGAGAGGATTGATAATTTTTATTGTCTTTGATTATTGAGAATTCTGAATTTAGAATTTGTGAATCACTTCTAAATTTATCGTATAAATTATCGAGAGATTCTTTTATAGTTTCTTCTTCCTGTTTTCCAATAAACGTGAATTCTAAATTTGAATCTTTATCTAAAATATTTATTTGTGGAATTCCATTAACATTAAAATTTCTTATGTATTTTTCCCATTTTGGATTATCTACATTTAAAAAAACAAAATTAATATCTTTTTCATATTTATTTTTAATTTCATCAACTTTTGGAGCCATTTCCTTACAAACTTCGCACCAATCTGCATAAAACTCAAGAAAAGTAGGCTTATTATTTGTAAAAGCTATTTCAGGATCAATAGATGATTGTCCAAATTTCTTAAGAAGAAAAGTGGGTTGAAATATAAAATTTTTTAATACAAGCGCAGAGCAAATAATTAGAGCAAAAAATAATATTAGTATCGATTTTTGGAAGGAATTTAAAAAGGATTCTTTATTGCCAGATTGCATTATCTAAAAATTAACTTTTCTATATTTTATATAGATAGTTTAATTAAAGAGAATATTATTCTTTTTACTTTTAATCAACTGATAAAATAAATACAGTTAAAAAATATTTATAATTATAGAAATAATAATAATATGCAATCTATATTTGGGACTGATGGAATTAGGGGAATATTTGCTAAAGAATTAACATATTCCTTAGCATATAAGGTTGGATATGCCTTAGGAGTTTTAACGAAAACCAATAATCCAATACTATTAGGAAGAGATACAAGAGTAAGTGGATATATTCTTCTAGAGGCTATATCAAGAGGAATTAATGCAGCAGGAAAAGAATTTATATACTTAGGAATCTGTCCTACACCAGCTATCCCTTTCTTAATAAAAAAAGAAAAATTTAGTAGTGGGATTATGATATCGGCAAGCCATAATCCCCCTGAATATAATGGTATTAAAATTTTTGATAATAATGGAGAAAAAATTAAAAAGACATTTGAAAATCAAATAGAACTTATTTTAAAGACAGCAAACAAGCTTAAATTATCTACTTATAAAAAAACATCTATAAGGGGAAATAATAAACTTTTTAATATCTATACAGAAGGACTTATTAATACTATGGGGGATGAGACCTTAGATGGAATGAAAATAATTTTAGACACATGTTACGGATCTGCAACTACCTGCGCAGAAAGTATTTTTAAGAAACTAGGAGCTAATGTAAAAGTCATTCATAATGAGCAAGATGGTTTTAAAATAAATTTAAATTGTGGCTCTACATGCTTGGATCCAATAATTAAAGCCATTAAAGAGAACAATGCTGATATGGGATTTAGCTTCGATGGAGATGCTGATAGGGTTATTGGGGTTGATTCAGAAGGCAATATACTAGATGGGGATCACATACTCTTTCTATGGGGAAGAGAACTTTTAAAAGAAAAATTGCTTATAAATAACACAATCATCTCTACAAAAATGGCAAATTTGGGTTTTGAAAATACTTGGAATAAAATTGGGGGAATTTTACATAGAACTGAAGTTGGAGATAAATTCATATTTGAAGCAATAAAGAAAAAAAAGGCCTTATTAGGAGGGGAACAATCAGGTCACATACTTTCAAAAATTAATAACTTTTGTGGGGATGGAATATTAACTGCAATTCAAATCTCAAAATACTGCAAGAAAAAAAATATCAGTTTAAGATCTTGGCTTAATAGTAGCTTCTCACCATATCCTCAAAAGCTAACTAATGTAGTATTAAATTTTAACTTTAAAAATATTGATAAATCATATGAGGAATTCATAAATGACACTATAGAAAGTTTTTCAAATATTAAAAAGGATAATTGTAGAGTTTACATACGTCCTAGTGGAACGGAACCTGTTTTACGTATATTGGTTGAAGCACGAAATCAGAAAGAAGTAGATTCATTATCAACAAAAATCACGACCGAAATTAGTACAAAAATCTATAAAATATCTAAAACTTTATGAATTAAATTTTCTTATAAATACTTTCATAAATTTTAAGTTGATTTAATATTACATATTTTTCTCTATTGGTTTGAACTCTATTAGGATTAAAACTTTCATAAGATTTAATATCTTGATATGGAATTTTTTTAAACTTTATACTTTCGGATATTGTGAGTTCCATATGATCAAAAAGATCTTTTACATCTGTTTTAATAAAGATTAAAGATCCTCTTTTCATTGAATTTGAGAGTAAATTTATTAATTTAGGTTGAATTACACGTCTTTTATGATGTTTCTTTTTAAACCATGGATCAGGAAAATTAAATGAAATACTATTTATAAAATTAATAATCGATTTATTATTAGATTGATTAAAAATATTATTAGCATTACCAAATGAAAAATATAAATTTTTATTTTCTCTGCTTTTCATTTTTAAATTAGCGTTTAAAACTAATTTTTCTCTAATTTCAATTCCTATATAGTTCCAATTTTTATTTTTTAGTGATAATTCGAATAAAAAATCACCTGAAGCGCAACCTATATCTAAATGGAGAGGCAATTTTGGGTTTTCAAAAACTTGGTTCAACGGAGGTATTGGATCTATTTCAAAGAAATTTTTACTGAGTGGATTGACATGCTGTCTCATAAACATTATTTAATTATTTCTTAGTAGAAATTAATATGATGCATATTATTCATAACTATGACAATAATAAGTTAAGAAGCAGGTGGGTAAGGTTTAATAATTATGTGTGTTAAAAGAAAAAGTTTTGAACAGTCTAAATCAGCTTTCCATTTATCTATCTTTTCAACTTTCATTAGTCTTTATAGTTGGTCTTCCTTTAACTCTATTTTGTTGGTCTATAAAAAACAAAAGTAAAGCCATTACAAAACTTTTATCTAATTATTGGAAAATATCAATTCTATTCTTAATAAGTCTTATCCTCCTAATTGGTGAGTACAATTTCGCTCTATTAATTACAAATATTTCGACATTAATAATGACAATCTCAATATGGTTTTGGAATGATATTAATGACGAGTTAAATGAATATAGGATATCTCATGCATTAACTACAACTACGAAAATTTGGCGATGGTCTATAACTTTTATATCTTTAAGTTTTTTAATTCAAAGTTTAAATAATATTAATTGTATTTCTTTTATTAATTCTGCTGAATGTAAAATCTGGCTTAAACCTTCAACAAATTTCTACTTGATTTTAAAAAATTTATTTAATTTTTTATTTGGAGCTAGCTTTTCTCAACCAGTTGCAAAATTTTTAGGATTATTTGCCTTATTAATATATACATTAGGTTTATTACAATGGGCGATAATTAAATTCCCAAAAAGTGGTCGGAATTCTGGTTTTTCTCATAATGGCAGGGATTGACTTAATCAAAAACTTAGAACAAATTAGTTTTAAGAATTTAAATAGTCTTTTAAAATAGAAGGTTACTTATCAAGGAAATATTCTAAAGAATTGTTAGAAATAAAAATTCATATAGGGTTCAGTAGATCTAAAACTCACCATACTGAAATTGATCTAAATAAACTATTTATAAATTAATAATATTTGCACATCTTTCGCATAATTTAGTGTTTTCAATCCCTTTAACTATAATATTTTGGTAATGCCAACATCTATCACATTTAAAACCTTTAGCTTTAAGAATCTGAATCTTTCCAAGTTCATTATTATCGATACTTAAACAATCCTTAGATAAATTATCAACTATATTAAAATCAGAAACTATCAACCAATCACTGTATAAATCTACTTCTTTATTGCCAAATTTATCAAGCCAAGAAAGCGAATTTTTAAAAAACTCATTCTCAGGGAGGTAATTAACCTGAGTTTCAAGAGCAGCTCCAATCATTTGTTGGGTTCTACAACCTTCTATTGCTTTATTAATTTCTACTCGCAATTTTCTTAAATTAAAAATATGTTCATTAAGTTCGGGATTAAGCCATGACTCAGGTAGTTTTGGCCATCCTCTTTCAAATACTGATTTTTCAATAGTTGAATATGGGATATTTTGCCAAATATCTTCAGCCATATGACAAAGTACTGGAGAAATAATGACAGCTAAATTTTCTACAATTTTGGACATCACAAACTGACAAGATCTTCTCCTGAATTGAGTTTTAGCACTTACATACAATCTATCTTTTGCGATATCTAAATAAAAATTAGATAAATCCACAACACAAAAACTTTGCAATATTTGAAAAAACTTTGAAAATTCATAATTTTCATATGCAATTGTTACTTGATCTGAGACTTCAACTAGTCTATTTAACATCCATTGATCTAATAACGGCAACTGATCAATATCAATTTCCTCTAACGCAGGATCATAATCATGAATATTACCTAAGAGATATCTAGCTGTATTTCTTACTTTTCTATAAACATCTGAAAGTTGTTTTAAAATATTCGATCCAATTGGGACATCAACTGAGTAATCAACAGAACTAACCCAAAGCCTAAGGACATCTGCTCCATAGGCAGGTTGGATTTTTTGGTTAGGACCACCATTAATAATAATATTAGGATCAACAACGTTACCCAAGGATTTACTCATTTTTCTTCCATTCTCATCTAAAGCAAATCCATGAGTTAGAACTGTCTTATATGGCGGCTTATTATTTACTGCTACAGAAGTTAGCAAAGATGATTGAAACCAACCTCTATGTTGATCAGATCCCTCTAAATACAAATCGGCTGGATATTGTAATTCTTCCCTTTGCTCACAAACTGCAGCCCAACTAGAACCTGAATCAAACCAGACATCCATAGTATCTAGACCTTTTTTCCAACGATCAGATTCATTTCTATATTTTTCTGGCAATAGTTTCTTCTCATCCCATTCCCACCATACATCTGCTCCATATTCCTCAAATAAACTTTTTATATGGTTAATAGTTTCAGTATTAATTAGTATTTCTTTCCCTTCTTTTTCATAGAAGACGGGTATTGGCACTCCCCACGACCTTTGTCTAGAAATACACCAATCACCTCTTCCAACAACCATCGAATAAATTCTTTTTTTACCTGTATTTGGCATCCATTCAACATCTTCTATTGATTTCAAAGCTGAAGATCTAAATCCCTCTACTGATGCAAACCATTGTTCAGTTGCTCTGAAAATTGTAGGTTTTTTAGTTCTCCAATCATAAGGATATCTGTGTTTATATTTTTCTTTTAAAAGGAGTAAATTATTTTTCTCCAAATCTTCAATAATCAAATCATTAGCATCTTTTAAAACATTTAATCCGAAAAACTTTTCAGCATGCTTATTTAAATTACCTTTTTCATCGACAATACAAGTTATGGGTAATTGATATTTTTGCCCAACATTAAAATCATCCATGCCATGACCTGGGGCAGTATGTACAATTCCTGTCCCAGATTCAGTGGTTACATAATCACCTCCAATTACAATATGACAAACCTTATTTTTTGTAGGATGCTGATACTCAATACCTTCTAGTAATGAGCCTTTTACATCTAATAAAACATTAAATTCTCTATCTAGCTTTTTACAAATTTCAGAGATTAAATCTCTAGCAAAAAGATATATATTACCTTTTTGATCCGAGGCGAAAACATAATTTATTCTAGGGTTGATAGCTACTGCTTCATTACCAGGAATTGTCCATGGAGTAGTAGTCCATATAGCTATAAATAATTTATTTAAACTAGAAAGTAATTTGTTTCTCAGATCTTTTTCTTCACATTTAAGAAGAACTGCATCTGATAATTTAGTAATATTTAAAGAAACATAAATACTTTTTGAAAAATGCTCCTCAGGATATTCTAATTCTGCTTCTGCAAGTGCTGTTTTAGAACTTGGACTCCAGTGAACAGGTTTTAAACCTCTATATATGTAGCCATTTAAGAACATCTTTCCAAAAACACCAATCTGCGCAGACTCATAATTTTTTTTAAGGGTCAAATAGGGATTATCCCAGTCTCCCCAAATACCCCATCTCTTAAAGCCCTCTAGTTGATTGTTAATTTGAATCTTTGCATAATCTTTTGCTTTTTTTCTTAAACCTAAAGAATCTAAATTTCTTCTTTCATTGGATTTTAAACTTTGTAGAACCTTTAACTCAATTGGTAACCCATGGCAATCCCAACCAGGTACAAAATGAACTTTGAAACCTTTTAAGGTTTTGTATTTATTAATAATATCCTTTAAAACTTTATTTAAGGCATGTCCCATATGGAGGGAACCATTCGCATAAGGGGGGCCATCATGCAAAGTGAAATTTTTACCTGAGTTAGATGAACCCAACTCCAAATCAATCTTATTTCTTGACCAGAATTCATGAATCTCTGGTTCCCTAATTACTGAATTAGCTCGCATCGAAAAATCAGTCTTGAGTAAATTCAAAGTTTCTTTATAGGAAAAGCCAGATTTTTTTTCTTTGTTATGTTGTGATTTCATTCGAATTTATAAAATTTATTTGTAATCAATTAATTTATTTAATTATTTACCCTCATTAATTGTATCTTCTGTAGATTGGTTTGTTGCTTTTTTTGGCATCTCTAAAGTCAGTAAATTATTTTTATTTGAATTAACTATATTATCATTTTCATCATTCCTAACCCACTTTTTTTTATTTAAATTTTCATTTTTTCTTCCAAAATTTAAAATATTGTTCGAATTTAAAAAATCGTGCCTTGCAAAAGAAATAGCCTTTAAAAAAATTGAAATATTTTTTTTCAATTCCTCTAAAGTTTTTAATTTATTTTTCTCTTGATCAGTTAATTGATTCCACCTTATAGAAAATATTTCTACTATATAAAAGATCAGTAATGCAGTGATGACAGTAATAAGTGAAGAATATAAGTTATTAAAACTATTTTTTTTATAAATTAATAACATCCCAATTATTAGGTTTAAACCACCTTTTATAAAATCTCTTGGTCTGCCTAATTCAATATATATTAAAGGCATTAACAAAAATATAATTCCAAAGAATAAATATAAACAGCCTAAATAAATTGTCAAAAAATTTTTTATTTATATCTAAATTATAGTAAATATGGAAATAGTTAACTAATTTAATTGCTTTATATTAATTTTCCCTTAAAAATGCGGTCGGGGAGACTTGAACTCCCACACCCGAAGATACGAGTACCTAAAACTCGCGCGTCTACCAATTCCGCCACGACCGCTTAATTAAAATTTTAGTTTAGCAAGGTATATTTTTAAAATATTTTTTACTTAAGATCCTTAATTTGACACATAATACAAGGCTCAATGATTTTAGAAAGATTTAAAAATGTTTGGTATTGTTATGCAATCACTATGAATTATTGGTTATATTACTTATAGAATTTAAGAAACAATTTCAAATTTAACTAGTCAAAATAAAAATATTCAAACTAATTCCTCCAAGACATTTAGCTGGAACAGGGAGATCAAAAATTATGTCGATCCTCCTAATTTTTGGAATCCCACATTAGGTCTTTTTTTTGGTGGTTATTTTCTCGCTTTTCTGAGTATATGGCAATGGTACCGAGGAGTTTGGCCCCTACCTCTTCTTGTTGCCACGGCATTTCTTGCTCTTCATATTGAAGGAACCGTTATACATGATGCATGTCATAAGGCTGCGCATCCTGTGCCCTGGATAAACCAAGCAATGGGGCATGGATCAGCTATTCTCTTAGGCTTCAGTTTCCCAGTTTTCACCAGAGTCCACCTACAACATCATGTTCATGTAAATGATCCTAAAAATGATCCAGACCATATTGTGAGTACTTTTGGGCCAATTTGGCTTATTGCTCCAAGATTTTTTTATCATGAAATATTTTTCTTTCAGAGAAAACTCTGGAGAAAATATGAATTACTACAGTGGGGGGTAGAGAGATCGATATTTATAACAATCATTTTAGCTGGCTTAAAATTTGACTTTATGAACTTAATTTATAATTTATGGTTTGGTCCTGCATTAATGGTTGGAGTCACTTTAGGTATTTTCTTTGATTATCTCCCTCATAGGCCATTTCGCTCAAAAAATAAATGGATAAACTCAAGAGTTTATCCAGGTAGATTTTTGAATATTCTCATAATGGGTCAAAATTATCATTTAATCCATCACCTATGGCCTTCAATCCCCTGGTTTGAATATAAAATAGCTTACGAAAAAACCAAACCTTTATTAGACATCAAAGGTTCACCCCAAAGAGTAGGTATTTTTGAAACTAAAGGTGATACTTTTAATTTTATTTATGATCTACTTATAGGGATAAGAAGTCACAAAAGTAAAAAAGGTAAACTTAGAAAAATAATAAATTCATTCCCAGGTTTTAAAATAAGAAAAATTTTACTAAAGATAGTTAATAAAACTTATATCGGTGGTAACTAGCTATTCATTAATAATTTTTGGCACTTTAAAAAATTTATTTTCTCTAGAAGGTGCCAAATCTAAAATTTCCTCAGAATTTTCATAATTTTTCTTTTCATCTTTTCTCAATACATTGGCCACTTCTATAGCTCTAGTTGTGGATGGAATATCCTCGGTATTAATTTTCTCTAATTGTTTAATATACTCCAAAATTTTTTCTAACTGTTCTGCATGCTGATGAATCTCACTCTCGTTTAGTTCAAGTCTTGCTAATTGTGCTACTTTTTTAACTTCATCACTACTAATTCGTTTCATCTGCTTTCAATTATTAAAAATCAATTTCATTATAGATATTAAAGGATTTTCACAAACATTACTTAAGCCTTTTATGAATTAAACAAAATTGATAACTATATATTTATAAATCTCATAACAAGAGAAAAAATTTTTTTATGCTTCAAAAGCTAGACTTAATTGTATTTCACCGTTAAAAATAAGCTTAGATAAGTATTTAAAAATAGATCAACAACCTTTTAAAAAAAATTTTTTTTACCGGCATTCCAAGCTTGTAGCACCTGACTTAATTGGATGTTACCTATTTAGAAATAGAATTGATAAAGGCCTAATAAAAGGAATGATAGTTGAGACTGAAGCTTATTCACAAGAAGAAGAGGCTTGCCATGGATATAATAAAAAAACTCCTTCTAATAAAGTATTGTTTGGTGAGCCAGGAAGATTTTATATTTACAGATCTTACGGAATTCATCATTGCTTGAATATCGTTACTGATAAAGATAATTTTGCAAGTGGTGTTTTAATAAGGGCGGTTTTTATATCAAATAAAAACGAAAGGTCAGCTTCTGGCCCAGGATTAGTAACCAAAACATTTGAAGTAGATAATAAATTGAATTCTCTCGAAATTCTTAATAATAAATGTTTGTGGATCAGCAAAGGAAATTCATATTTAGAGAAAAAAGATTTAATTCAAACAACAAGAATTGGCATTTCTAAAGCAAAAAATATAAAATGGCGTTGGTATCTTAAAAGGAGCAGAAGTATTAGTAAAAGGGAAAAAGGTGATAGGAATCCTAATTTAACAAATTCAACTGATAATTTGTTTGGTGTAACATAATGGGAAATTGGCCTCACAAACATATCCTCACACTTTCAAATTTCTCAATAGATGATTACAAATCAGTTTTTGAGTTAACTGAAAGATTTAAATCTCTTAATAATGCTGGGACAAAAAAAATACCTGCTTTACAAGGAAAGTTAATAACATCAATATTTTTTGAGGCTAGCACTAGAACTCGCAATAGTTTTGAGCTTGCTGCCAAAAGGCTTTCTGCAGATTTACAAAGCTTTTCTCCCTCTTCAAGTTCTCTAAGTAAAGGAGAAACTCTCATAGATACTGCACTAACATATGCTGCCATGGGGACTGATATTTTAGTCATTAGACATTCATCTAGCCATGTCCCTTTAGAAATTTCCAAAAAACTCGATGCATCTAAATCAAAAACTTCGGTTCTTAATGCTGGTGATGGTTTACATAGCCATCCTAGTCAAGGATTACTAGATCTTTATACGTTAATAAAATTCTTTTCTCCAAAATTACTGAAACCAGAGATATTAAATTCTAAAAAAATATTAATAGTTGGTGATGTAGTTCACTCTAGAGTTGCCAGATCAAATCTTTGGGCACTGACAGCATTTGGTGCGAACATAATTTTGTGTGGTCCACCAACACTTATTCCTGAAGAATTTACTGATTTTGTAAGTAGTTCTCCCCCAAATCAATTAAGAGACCCAATTTCTTCAAGAGGTTCTATTACAATTTCGAGTTCATTAGAAGAATCCATTAAATATGCAGATGCAGTAATTGTTTTAAGATTACAGAAAGAAAGAATGATAGAGAATTTACTAAGCAGCATTAAATCGTATAGTGAGAATTATTGTTTGACTCCAGAAAAACTATCCTTGAATTGTAAAGATATTCCTATTTTGCACCCAGGGCCTATTAATCGTGGCATTGAAATCAGCAGTAGAATAGTTGATGAATATCCAAATTGCTTAATAAATGATCAAGTTTCAAATGGTATTCCTACAAGAATGGCTTTACTTTATCTATTAAGTAAATTCAAAAATTAAATTTAAAGCAATTTTAGACTTTCAGTAAAAAAACCATAAAATAGACCTAATCTTAAAGAATCAAGTATTAATAATAATGTTTTTTTTCTTTTATCAAAACGTAATCTTCGTCTAAATTTTATCAAAATTTCAATAAAAAAAACTGATAAAAAAGCACCTACTGGGTCAATTAATTCAACGACTGCACTAATCATTCCTAACGAACTCCCGAAAAAGTAACCAGTCAAAACAACTGTTAAAGCTAAAGAATATCTACGCCATGGATTTACTGCCCATTGGCTTAATATGTCAAAAGTTTCAATAACTAATCGTTGAAATTTAGTCTTTTGGGGTTTTAAAAACATTCTTAATTATAACTAAGTGCTGGATCTATTCATGATTTTATTTAACTTTAGGATTACCTTCAATTAATTCAAGTAAAGCCTCCATTTGGGCAAGAATTCCTCTTATTTCTCCAGGTTCAGGAAATAGTCCATCATCTTGAATTCCTAAATGCATTTCTCTTAATTCCTGCCTTAAATAACGCAAATGACTTACTATTTGCTCTTTTTTTGTTTGTGACATAATTGATATTTAGTCATTCTTAGTTTAAATAATTTTTTTTCTTAAGGAGAATAAACAATTTGTGTCTAAAATTATAATATATAAAATTAAAATAGATTTATTATTTTTGAAAATTTTGAAAGTGAGGAATATTTTGTGAATATCAATTTCCTTGAGGTTATATTATTAAAAATACATTGACAAGGATAAAAATGTTATTCAAATCCGATAACAAAATATTTGAAAAGCCTTTATATTCATCTTATGAAGAAGGAACTTTTGAACTTGCCAAAACTTTAGGAGAGAAAAATTACGTTAAACCATTTAATGTATTTAGAAATTGGAATTTGGTAAGGACTTGTGCAACTAAAACGTATAAATTAACATCCGATTTTATTCATCTTCTTGAACAGGAACAATTTGATGAACACTAAATCTAAAGAGTTAAGAATTAAGGTTCTTTTATTAATTACTGGAAGTATTGCTGCAGTAAGAATCCCTTTACTAGTAAGTCAACTAGTTAAGGAAAATTATGAGATAAAGTGCGTTGTTTCTGAAAATGCTGAAAAACTAATTCAGCCACTTTCACTTTCTATCTTAAGTAGGAATACTTGCATATTAGAAAAGGACCAATGGTCATTTCTTCATTCAAGACCTTTACATATAGATTTATGCGATTGGGCTGATGTTTTGATAATGGCTCCTATGACTGCAACAACACTTTCAAAGTGGGTTACAGGTAATGCTGATGGATTGATCTCGAGTATTTTAATTGCGAATAATAAGCCTATTATTGTTGCTCCAGCAATGAATTCAAAGATGTGGAGTAATAAAGCTGTTCAAAGAAATTATATATACTTGAAAGAGTATCCAAATGTTCTAATCCTTAAACCTAGTGAAGGGATTCTAGCTTGTGACGAAATTGGAGTTGGCAAGATACCCCCAAATGATTTAATACAACTAGCTCTAAAGTTTTTACTCCTACAAAATAAAAAGCCCTATTACAGAGACTTATTAAATAAAGAATTTTTAATTACAGGAGGTTGTACTTCAGAAAAAATAGATGCAGCAAGAAAGATAACTAACAATAGTTCGGGAACTATGGGATTAATGCTTGCTCAAGTAGCAAGATTTAGGGGTGCAAAAGTCAAATATATCCATGGTCCCTTAAAAAATAAACTAGATATAACCGAAGGGATTAATACGTACGAAATAGATAATAGTAATGATTTAATTCAGGCAATTGAAAAAGAAATTTCGAAATGCGATTATTTTATTATGAATGCTGCAGTAGCAGATTTCAAAATATCAGGAGATACTTCAAAAAAAATCCCAAAAAGCAAATTTGAGGATTTTTTAAATGAAAATATCGAATATGTTCCAGATATTTTAAAAGAGATAAGTAAAGTAAAAAAAGAAAATCAAATTTTTGTTGGATTTTGTGCATTTACAGGTTCTTTTAAAAGTGCAAAAAAAACCATTAAAGAGAAAATAATGCTTAAGGGTTGTGATTTACTATTTGCAAATCCTATAGACATCGAAGACCAAGGATTTGGTCCACTAGCAAAAAATGAAGGTTGGCTTTTTGATAAAAAAAATATGGAAAATTATCTAGAAAAAACATCAAAAATTGAGTTAGCTAATAAATTAATAAATGAAATTATTTCTACTAATAAATAATCCATAGCATTTATATTTGTATTTTTTTGTAATCTTAATCATTAAAAATAGTCTGATACCTTAAAATACTTCAAGTTTTAAAAATAAAAAAGCTACGAGTTATTTCGAGGATCTAAAAAACTTTCTTTTGTGGTTCTTTACCTTGTATTATCCGTACTGAACATTTTTAAGTAATCCCTTACCAGCAGTCACAGAACTTTATTGAAATTTAATTATGAGAATTCGTTCTTTCTTAGCTTTAGTTATTTCTTTTTGTTTAACTTTTGCTTTTGTCACAGATAAAACATATGCCTTCTCCGAGAGAGGAAATGCCCAATTTACAGATGTTGTAAACACAGGCAAAGCTAACGATTGTCCTTCCTTAGATTCCTCCTTAGTTGGATCAATATCTTTAGGAAATGGTGATTCCCTTAAAGGGATATGCATGCATCCAACGGAAGTTTATGTAAAAGTTCCGGGGTCAAAAAGAAAAGAAGCAGAATTTGTTGCAACAAAAATTATTAGCCCTAGGAATAACACTACAGTTACAGAGGTATATGGAGATATAGACTCCGGAACATTTACTGAAAAAGGTGGTATTGATTTTCAATTAATTACTGTTCTTACTCCTGGAGGTTTAGAGGTTCCATTCGCATTTTCTGCAAAAGATTTAACAGCTGATCTACCTTCCTCAATCGAGCCTGGGACAGAAGTCAGTGGTGCTACATTTACACCTAACTATAGAACAGGAGATTTTTTAGATCCTAAAGCAAGAGCCAAAAATACTGGTGTTGAATACGCTCAAGGTTTAGTTGCCCTAGGGGGAGATGATGAAGAACTTGCTAAAGAAAATATCAAAGTTGATGTAAATGGTACTGGAGTAGTAACACTATCGATTGAAAATGTAGATTCTGATACAGATGAATTTGCAGGTACATTTGTAGCGATCCAACCTTCAGATACTGATATGGGCTCAAAAGAACCTCTTGATGTAAAAATAATTGGTGAGCTTTACGGAAGAAAAGCTTAATTCCAAATAAAGATAAAAAAAGAGGGTTTAAGCAAGCCCTCTTTTTTTTAATTTATCTTATACAAATCATCAAATGAATTCACAACAAGAATCTAAAAGAGATTCAAAAGGTTTAATACCTGCTTATGGAGGTGAACTAAAAGAATTAATTATTAAGGATGAAGAACTAAAATTAAAGCTCCTTTCTCAAGTTTCTTATGAGCACGAATGTAGTGATAGAAATGCTTGTGATGTAGAACTTTTAATGGTTGGCGGATTTTCTCCTCTAGAGGGATTTATGGATAAAGAAGAGTATAAATCTGTAATTAAAAGCCATCGAGACACAAAGGGTTTACTCTTTGGTTTGCCGATTGTCTTTGATACTAATAATGTACAAATCAAGGAGGGTGAAACAATATTACTAACTTATAAAAAACAAAAATTAGCCCTTTTAAAAGTAAGTTCAAAATGGGAGCCAGATAAAGCCGAAGAGGCAGAGTTGTGTTACGGGACTAATTCCTTGGATCATCCTGCAGTAAAGATGATTTTCAATGAAAGAGGCCGATACTACATAGGTGGCAAAGTTTATGGCTTGGAGCTCCCAAATAGAGATTTTCCTTGTAAAACGCCAAAAGAAGTGAGAGATTTATTACCTGCTAATTTTGATGTAGTTGCTTTTCAATGTAGAAATCCAATTCATAGAGCTCATTATGAATTATTTACTAACGCCTTACAATCGGAAAATGTTTCCTCGAATTCAGTTGTTTTGGTTCATCCAACCTGCGGGCCAACACAACAGGATGATATTCCAGGGAAAGTCCGATATTTAACCTATAAGAAATTAGAAGAAGAAATTTCTAATATGAAAATAAAATGGGCTTTTTTGCCATACTCAATGCATATGGCAGGACCTAGAGAAGCTCTGCAACACATGATTATAAGAAGGAATTATGGATGTACTCATTTTATAATTGGTAGGGATATGGCTGGATGTAAATCATCATCAACTGGTGAAGATTTTTATGGACCTTATGATGCCCAGAATTTTGCGAATGAATGCGCAGAAGAATTATTGATGAAAACTGTACCTTCAAAAAATTTGGTCTACACAATAGAAAAAGGTTATATAACTGCCGAAGAAGCAAAAGAGAAAAAATATCAAATAATGAAACTAAGTGGTACAGAATTCAGAAAAAAGCTGAGGAATGGAGATTCAATTCCAGAATGGTTTGCATTTAAAAGTGTAGTAGATGTACTTAGAAAGTCTTAATATTGATTTATTATTAGTATTATAGATTTAATAGAGATTTTTTATCGTGAACAAACGTTGGAGAAACGTAGGACTTTACGTTCTAGCAGTAATTACAGTGATTTTTATAGGCACTTCTGTTTTTGATAAACCTAACACTGAGAATTCAACCAAAACTCTTAGATATAGCGATTTTATAGAAGCTGTTCAAGATAAAGAAGTCAGTAGAGTTTTATTATCTCCAGATAGTGGAACTGCACAAGTTGTTGAAAACGATGGCAGTAGATCTGAAGTTAATCTGGCTCCGGATAAAGATTTGCTAAAAATCCTAACCGAGAACGATGTAGATATAGCAGTTACACCTACAAAATTAGCTAATCCTTGGCAGCAAGCTATAAGTAGTTTAATTTTTCCGGTTTTATTAATAGGAGGTTTGTTTTTCCTATTTAGAAGATCACAAAATGGAAGCGGTGGTGGTGGTGGTAATCCGGCAATGAGTTTTGGAAAAAGCAAAGCTAGACTTCAAATGGAACCTTCTACTCAAGTAACTTTTTCAGATGTTGCTGGTGTTGAAGGAGCAAAATTAGAGTTAACAGAGGTTGTAGATTTTCTTAAAAGTCCTGACAGATTTACTGCAGTAGGTGCAAAAATTCCTAAAGGTGTTCTTTTAGTGGGACCACCAGGAACAGGAAAAACTCTTTTAGCCAAGGCAGTTGCGGGAGAAGCAGGTGTCCCTTTTTTCTCCATCTCTGGATCTGAATTTGTTGAAATGTTTGTTGGAGTTGGTGCAAGTAGGGTTAGAGACTTATTTGAGCAAGCCAAAAAAAACGCACCCTGCATTGTATTTATCGATGAAATAGATGCTGTTGGAAGACAAAGAGGTGCTGGCATGGGAGGTGGAAATGACGAGAGAGAACAAACTTTAAACCAACTTTTAACTGAAATGGATGGTTTTGAAGGTAATTCTGGCATAATTATTGTTGCGGCAACTAACAGACCAGATGTTTTAGACTCAGCATTAATGAGACCAGGTAGATTTGATAGGCAAGTAACTGTAGACAGGCCTGATTACGCTGGAAGATTACAAATTTTAAATGTTCATGCCAAGGATAAAACTCTCTCAAAGGATGTAGACCTTGATAAGGTTGCAAGAAGAACACCTGGATTTACGGGCGCTGATTTAGCTAATCTCTTAAACGAAGCAGCTATCCTTGCTGCAAGAAAAGATCTAGATACTGTTAGTAATGATGAAGTAGGTGATGCTATCGAAAGAGTTATGGCAGGTCCAGAAAAGAAAGACAGAGTTATAAGTGATAAAAAGAAAGAACTTGTGGCATATCACGAGGCAGGTCATGCTTTAGTTGGCGCTTGCATGCCTGATTATGACGCTGTAGCAAAAGTTTCTATAATTCCTAGGGGTCAAGCAGGAGGACTAACCTTCTTTACTCCTAGTGAAGAAAGAATGGAGTCCGGTCTTTACTCACGTTCTTACCTACAAAATCAAATGGCCGTAGCTCTTGGTGGAAGAGTTGCTGAGGAAATAGTATATGGAGAAGAGGAAGTTACTACAGGAGCTTCTAACGATTTACAGCAAGTGGCTAATGTTGCAAGACAAATGATAACCAAATTTGGAATGAGCGATAAAATAGGTCCAGTGGCTTTGGGTCAATCACAAGGGGGAATGTTCCTCGGGAGAGACATGAGCGCCACAAGAGACTTCTCTGAAGATACTGCAGCAACAATTGACGTAGAAGTTTCAGAGCTTGTTGATACAGCATATAAAAGAGCAACAAAAGTCCTTTCAGATAACAGAAGTGTTCTTGATGAAATGGCTTCAATGCTCATTGAGAGAGAAACAATTGATACCGAAGATATCCAAGATTTACTTAATCGCTCTGAGGTTAAAGTTGCTAACTATATCTGATTTAAAAAAATTTAATATCTCCATTAAAAAAAAAAAGATTCTTTCTCTAAAAGACTAAATTCAGAATCTTTTTTTTTATTAATAAAACCTACTAAAAATATTTATACAAATACTATTGAAAGAGATTTAATTGAACTAGAAATAGAGCTTTTAATAAAAGCAGGTTTCATAAATATAGAAATCAGTTGGTCTAATAATGAAAACTGGCTAAATTATGTTTCAAATTTAAGATTAAAGTTCCCAAAACTTAATTTAGGTTCTGCTTCTATAAGAAATAAGAAATCGATAGATGACTCTATAAAAATAGGTTTAAATTATTCAATGATGAAAGGTTGGAATAGAGACCTTTTAAATTATTCAAATTCAAAAAATCATTTATTAATTCCTGGAATCAAACATTTAAAAGATCTTAAACAAGCAATAGATTTAAATTGTAAAATTATTAAAATTTACCCTGTTAAAGACAATATTGATTTAATAAATATATCTCAATATAAAAATATAGATTTTATTGCGGCAGGAGGACTATCTATATCAGATATACCGCAATATAAATCTTTAGGATATAAAGCTATCGTAATTGGGGATAGGGGTTTTAAAAATAATAAAATAGATCCAAAGATATATGAATGGCTCAGAAGAAGATCAAATTAAATATTTATTCCTATTTAATAATTGAACATTGTGCTTGATTGAGAAGCAAATGATCTGCCAGAACGAGAGCTACCATTGCATCAACCATGGGAACTGCTCTCGGTAAAACACAAGGATCATGTCTGCCTTTAGCCTTCATTAGTACTTCTTTCCCATCAGCATTAACGGTTTTCTGCTCCTTTCCAATAGTTGCTGTTGGTTTAAAAGCTATTTTCATCTCAATATTCTCACCATTACTTATTCCTCCCTGTATGCCTCCTGAATTATTTGATATTGTTTTAAGCTTACTAATATCATCAGACTCAATAAACGAATCATTATGTTCACTTCCTCTTAAATAAGTACCCAAGAAACCTGAACCTATTTCAAAACCCTTAGTAGCAGGTAATGACATCAAAGCCTTTGCAAGATCAGCTTCCAATTTATCAAAGACAGGCATACCTAATCCTGATGGAACATTTTTCACTAAACATTCAATAACACCTCCACAAGAATCACCATCTTGCTGCAATTCTTTTATTCTTTTAATCATTTTTGCAGCCACCTTATCATCTGGGCATCTAACAATATTTGAATCTATTTTACTTAGAGTAAGTTTATTTTTATTTACCTGAGAGTCAATATCATGTATACGTTTTACCCAAGAAAGAATTTCAGTATTAAACAAGTTGTTTAATAATTGTTTTGCGATAGCACCTGCAGCAACTCTTCCTATAGTTTCTCTAGCTGAGGCTCTACCTCCTCCAGAACCAGCCTGTATTCCGTACTTCAAATGATATGTGCCATCTGCGTGAGATGGCCTGAATACTTGCTCTAAATTACTATAATCACCTGGTCTTTGATCTTTATTTCGAACCAACATTGCAATAGGGGTTCCTAGTGTTATACCCTCCTTTAAGCCACTTAAAATCTCTAATTTATCATCTTCATTTCTTGGAGTTGTAATTTTGCTCTGACCAGGTCTTCGCCTGTCTAATTCATTTTGTATAAGATCAATATTTATTTTTAACTTTGGAGGACATCCATCAAGAATAACTCCAACAGCACCGCCATGAGATTCTCCAAAAGTAGTGACACGAAAAATTTTTCCAAAACTGCTACCCATTGAAATATCAAATTATTAAAGTTCTATTAACTATTATAAGAACTCAATTGAGAATTAAACAAAAAAAAGCCCCCTTAAAAAAGGAGGCTTTAAATTTAGAACTTTAAGCTTAACCGATAGCTGGAGCTGTAAGAGCTACTGTTGTAGACTCAGCTGCTGCTAGATCAAGTGGGAAGTTGTGAGCGTTACGCTCGTGCATTACTTCCATACCTAGGTTAGCTCTGTTAAGAACGTCACCCCATGTAGGAACAATCTTACCGTTTGCATCTACAACTGATTGGTTGAAGTTGAAACCGTTAAGGTTGAATGCCATTGTGCAGATTCCCATTGAAGTTAACCAAACACATACAACTGGGAATACAGCTAGGAAGAAGTGAAGACTTCTGCTGTTGTTGAATGAAGCATATTGGAAGATTAAACGACCGAAGTAGCCATGAGCTGCAACGATGTTATATGTTTCTTCTTCTTGTCCGAACTTGTAACCATAGTTCTGAGATTCTGTCTCAGTTGTTTCTCTGATTAGAGATGAAGTAACAAGTGAACCGTGCATTGCTGAGAATAAAGATCCTCCGAACATACCTGCAACACCAGCCATGTGGAATGGGTGCATAAGAATGTTGTGCTCTGCCTGGAAAACAAACATGAAGTTGAATGTTCCAGAGATACCTAAAGGCATTCCGTCAGAGAATGAACCTTGACCGAATGGGTATACAAGGAATACTGCGAAAGCTGCTGAAACTGGTGCAGAGTATGCAACACAGATCCAAGGACGCATACCTAAACGGTATGAAAGCTCCCACTGACGTCCCATGTATGCTGAGATACCAATAAGGAAGTGGAATATTACTAGCTGGTAAGGACCACCGTTGTATAACCACTCATCTACAGTAGCTGCTTCCCAAATTGGGTAGAAGTGTAGACCAATAGCATTTGAAGAAGGAACAACTGCACCTGAGATGATGTTGTTTCCATATAGGAATGAACCAGCAACTGGTTCTCTAATTCCGTCGATGTCTACTGGAGGTGCTGCGATGAAAGCAACGATGAAACAAGCCGCGGCTGCAAGTAGGCATGGAATCATTAAGACGCCGAACCAACCAACATAAATTCTGTTGTTAGTTGATGTTACCCACTCACAAAACTGTGGCCAGCCTTTAAGCAACGAAGTACGTTGCTGCTGAATAGTTGTCATGAGTTCGTAAAGTATGTCTCTAAGTGAGACGTGTAATTAAAAACGAAAAATTAATTTTCGCTTTGATAAATATAGTCCAAAATCATCAATAATGTGTCGGAAATAATTATGACAGATTAAGCATTTTTCTCATTTTGAGGTGAAATATGCCTTTTTATCTTAATATTTTCTTTTTTATTGAGGCATAAGCTTGGTAATAATAGAGTGGCTATTCAAAGGAAAAAGATCAAAGGAAGTATTTTCTTTATCGAAAGCAAAATATAGAAGACTGGAACTAGGGGCTTTTGAGGGAACTAATTTTTGTAGTGAGAGAATTTAAGACGGAAAATTTATTAAATTGAACATTATTAATAACTTAATAGATTTATAAGAAAATCTTATCTATTTTATAAACAATGCTTATTAAAAAACCTAAAAATTAATAAGATAATTCTTAAAAAAGTGAAAAACCAGCATATTTACTAACAAAAAAATAATAATCATTTTTAACTTATAGCTAATTTATTCAAGAGAGTTTAACAAAAGTTGATACTCCACCAGGTTAGTTAATTAGATTGTTCTAGATAACCAACCAGTAATAAATTTGTAAAAAACAGATTGAAAATAGATTGATTTGCAAAAGCAAAAGTTAATGTATTTCTTTAATCATTTAAAAAGTTTGAATAAGAGAGCCTAATTCTGGAGTATCTAAAAGCATTGCAAAAAAAGTTAACACTATTAATATTACTATCGAAAAATAAAACTGAATCATGAACATAAAATAATCTGAAATTGACATAAAAAGATGTATCAGAAATACCAAATTATATAAATAGACAAAAAAAAGCCCCCTTAAAAAAGGAGGCTTTAAATTTAGAACTTTAAGCTTAACCGATAGCTGGAGCTGTAAGAGCTACTGTTGTAGACTCAGCTGCTGCTAGATCAAGTGGGAAGTTGTGAGCGTTACGCTCGTGCATTACTTCCATACCTAGGTTAGCTCTGTTAAGAACGTCACCCCATGTAGGAACAATCTTACCGTTTGCATCTACAACTGATTGGTTGAAGTTGAAACCGTTAAGGTTGAATGCCATTGTGCAGATTCCCATTGAAGTTAACCAAACACATACAACTGGGAATACAGCTAGGAAGAAGTGAAGACTTCTGCTGTTGTTGAATGAAGCATATTGGAAGAATAAACGACCGAAGTAGCCATGAGCTGCAACGATGTTATATGTTTCTTCTTCTTGTCCGAACTTGTAACCATAGTTCTGAGATTCTGTCTCAGTTGTTTCTCTGATTAGAGATGAAGTAACAAGTGAACCGTGCATTGCTGAGAATAAAGATCCTCCGAACATACCTGCAACACCAGCCATGTGGAATGGGTGCATAAGAATGTTGTGCTCTGCCTGGAAAACAAACATGAAGTTGAATGTTCCAGAGATACCTAAAGGCATTCCGTCAGAGAATGAACCTTGACCGAATGGGTATACAAGGAATACTGCGAAAGCTGCTGAAACTGGTGCAGAGTATGCAACACAGATCCAAGGACGCATACCTAAACGGTATGAAAGCTCCCACTGACGTCCCATGTATGCTGAGATACCAATAAGGAAGTGGAATATTACTAGCTGGTAAGGACCACCGTTGTATAACCACTCATCTACAGTAGCTGCTTCCCAAATTGGGTAGAAGTGTAGACCAATAGCATTTGAAGAAGGAACAACTGCACCTGAGATGATGTTGTTTCCATATAGGAATGAACCAGCAACTGGTTCTCTAATTCCGTCGATGTCTACTGGAGGTGCTGCGATGAAAGCAACGATGAAACAAGCCGCGGCTGCAAGTAGGCATGGAATCATTAAGACGCCGAACCAACCAACATAAATTCTGTTGTTAGTTGATGTTACCCACTCACAAAACTGTGGCCAGCCTTTAAGCAACGAAGTACGTTGCTGCTGAATAGTTGTCATGAGTTCGTAAAGTATGTCTCTAAGTGAGACGTGTAATTAAAAACGAAAAATTAATTTTCGCTTTGATAAATATAGTCCAAAATCATCAATAATGTGAAAAAAAATCTTATACCTTAGATAAATTATTCTTATGTAAAAAAGGGAAATTACGTATCATATAAAACCTAACTAAAAAATTCCTCATACATTTTATCTGTGACACTTACTACTTCTTTTTTTGTAAAACTCATTGCAATATTCTTTTCTTTATAAGCGACCTCACCAATAAAGACAGGCCAAATAGTATCTTCATCTGTATAAGTTTTAGTTTTACCCTCCATATCCATAAATAACGGATCGTCCTTTTTTATAGGCTTCCAATCTTGATTGATTCTCTCAGGATGAATTAAAGCATTGATATTTCCATTTTTGTCTCTTGGATAATCAATACTTCCTTTATGAATATGGACAACTAAATCTTTCGGGAGTCTTATTTGATTATTTTTTAACTTGTTTAACTCATCTCTCAAAGAACTAATAATTATAAGAAATCTATTTATAATTATTGGGTCATAAAAATTTTGCGCAACAGGTCCTATTTCAAGGACTAATCCACATGGCCATGCTTCTACGAGAAATCCAGTTTGTTTTAAATCTTTTTCATGCAAATAAATTGGTAAGCCAAATTTATGCTGAAGTAGCGCTGCTAAACAAAAATCTTTTATTCTTCTTCCATAAATAACAATACTTGTTCCCATATTTGCCGTAGTGGTGTGCAAGTCAATAGCAACATCACAAGGTTCTGAACCATTGAATCCAAACTTATCAACTAAAAATTTTGCCCTATTATTTTCATAAATACTATTATCTTGAGTTGAAGTAAAAGATCTATTTAAGTCATTATTTATATATCTACAACCTCTTTCATAAGCAAGAGGGTTTCCTATGATGAATTTATATTCAATATTTTTATCAATAGTTTTAAACTGTTTATTGAATTGATTGATTGCCCATACTGGATTTATTTCATTTCCATGAGTACCAGAAACAATTAGTATTTTTTTCAAGATCATTTAAAAATTAAATTTCTAAGTTTATGCAAAATAAGTACCTCATTAACTTTTCGCAAAAATTCTGGTTTTGGTTTTGGACAAAATTAATGAATGGTTTCGCACCTTCAGATTTACAAGGAAATTATAGAAGGCCGAGAGGAATACTAATAAAAAAAAATTATGAATTTAAAGTCAATAATGAAAATACTTACTTATTAGTAGGGAATTCTTGTCCGTGGTGCCATAGAACTTTACTCATTTACAAGCTGAAAAACTTATCAAAGAAAGTCAAAGTTATTTTTTTAGAAGCAGATATAAATAGTGGACAATGGATTTTCAATGAAAAGTTTGAGGGATGCGAGACTCTTCATCAATTTTATAAAAAAGCGCAAAAGCGTAATCTTTTCAGGTCGACGCTACCATTATTATTTAATTTTCAAAATGAACAGATTGATATTTTATCTAATGAAAGTTCTGAAATAGTAAGGTTTCTGAACTCAATAAAAGGAGACTCCTCTCAAAAAACACTTCAAATAAGTAAATGTGATCAAGATTTACTAGAAATAATTCATTCGGACATTAACAATGGGGTTTATAAATGCGGATTTGCCAGAAATCAGATCTCTTATGAAAAAGCAAGTAAGAACCTTTTTGAAACTTTAACTAAAATAGAAAAAAAGCTTGAGAAGAATTGTGGTAATTGGATTTGTGGAGAAGATTTAACTTATGCGGATATCTATTTATTTCCAACAATTATTCGTTGGGAATTAATTTATAAGCAACTTTTTAAATGTACTGCAAAAGAAATTTCAGATTTTAAAAATATTATTAAATGGAGATTAAGATTTTTTAAATTAACAAAGGTTTCTGAAACATGTTTTGACTCTGAATGGAAAAAAGATTATTACAAAGCATTATTCCCTTTAAATCCCAATCAAATCATCCCAGTTTTACCTACTTTAAAGGAAATAATGCAATCACTTCCAAAGTAGATTTATTTTCAAATAATTATTGATTCAAAAATTTCATGTTGTAATGAACACGAACTTTATAAATACATGATGCAAAATCAATTCAAATTAACTATGTTATAGATATCTACTTTAGTATGAAAAACTGAAAATGAAATCCATTGACGAACACATTCAAAAAGATCAATCGGAAATCGCCTCTGCAAAAGAAGAGGGAAATCTTCCAAAGGTCAGACATTTAACTGAAGAATTAAAAGATCTCGAAGGATATAAAGATCATCATCCTGAAGATAAGCATGATCCGAATGCATTAGAGTTATTCTGCGATGCAAATCCAGACGAACCTGAATGTTTAGTTTATGACGATTAATTTTTAACTTTAAAAATGTAAAAAATAAAAGGGGCTTTAATAGCCCCTTTCCTTTTTTTATTTTTATCTTTTATCTTTTATTAATAATCCATATTGAAATCAGATGGACTTCCAGTTAATGAACAGACAACAGATTCTTCATTCTTCATTTCTTTTACTTCTACTATCGGTCTTCCCATTTTCTTTAAAACTTGAATATCTTGGATAGTCTGGCACCTGGCAATTATTTGTCCTTGTTGATCAAAGCAACTATAAAAATTCATAAGTTTATTAAAGGCAATATCTAATTTATGGCTAATTTCCTAAATTAAATCAAGTAATTTAATCAATAAAATAATATTTTCAATAAATTAAATTCGCTTCCAAACCTCAGAGAGTAGTGGTGATAAACCTTTTCGTAAAGATGAAGAAATAACTAAAACTTTTTTCTTAGATAAATTTTCTAACTTTTTTGTAATTGTTTGCAAATAATTTTCATCTACAAGTTCCATCTTATTAAGTACAACTATTCTTTCTTTATTTAAAAGACCACTTCCATATCGTTTTAATTCTTTCTCAATTATCTCGAAATCATGAATAGGATTTTCAGCAATTGAATCAATCAAATGAATAAGTATTTTAGTTCTTTGTATATGTCTTAAAAAATCATGTCCCAATCCTACTCCTTCAGCAGCCCCAGATATTAAACCAGGGATATCGGCAAAAAGGCACCCATTCCCATCAGCTTTTCTTACTACACCTAAATTAGGTATCAAAGTTGTAAAAGGGTAATTTGCGATTTTAGGTCTTGCTGATGATAAAACAGAAATTAAGGTACTCTTCCCAGCATTAGGAAGACCTATAATACCTACTTCAGCAAGAAGTTTTAATTCTAATTGCACCTCCCATATCTCTCCTTCTTTTCCCTCAGTGAAAGATTCAGGAGCCCTATTTTGATTACTTAAATAATAAGCATTCCCATGTCCGCCTCTCCCTCCATGAGCAATAGTTAAGCTTTGCTTATCCTCAGTTAAATCCCCTAGGATAATACCAGTATTAAAATCTCTAATTTCTGTGCCACAGGGAACTTTTAGGATTGTATTTTCTCCTGAAGCTCCAGATCTTTTGTTTGGACCTCCCTTGAAACCATCTTTTGCAAATATTTCTCTATTAAATTTAAAATCTAAAAGTGTTTGAAGATTATTATCAGCAATAATGATTATTGAACCACCCTTTCCTCCATTACCTCCTGAAGGTCCACCGGCTGGAACAAATTTTTCTCTTCTAAATGAGACGATTCCATTACCGCCTTTACCAGCTTTGAGAATAATATTTGCTTGATCAATAAATTGCACTTAAAAATTTTTTAATGATTTTTTATAAATACTTACAAAGTTTATTTTATCCACGCAATACTGCAACCACTACCTCCTTCATTGATTGCTGCATCTTCAACTTTATCAACATAATGCAAACCAGATAACCAAATACGTAGACCTTTTTTTAATTTTCCAGTGCCAATTCCATGAACTATCCAAAGCGGGCCATGAAACTTTCTAATTTTTTCCTCAATTATTATTTCTGCTTCATGAACTCTCATACCTCTAACGTCTATGGTATTTTTACTTGTTCTAATTTTAGAAAAAGAAAAATCTTCTCTTACAGAATTTATTTGAATTTTAGAGTTGTTGAAATTGGGTTTTTCCCCATTAAGACCTTCAAATTCATTAATTAATAATGTACTTCTAAATGATCCGCATATAACCTCGAAAGATCTCGCTTTTTGATCTATATCTACTATTTGACCAGTACTATTTAAACTTTTAATTTTTATAAAATCTCCTATTTTAGGACTCCAAGAAATTTCTTTATTGATATTTGTTTGAGTTAAATGTTCCGTCTCAATCTCTTTAAGCCTAATTCCAATTAATCTAGAGTCTTCTCCATTTGCATTTTGGTCTTTTAATTTCTTAATCAGACTAATAACCTCTTTTTTAGCTGCTCTAATATGTTTTGATAATTTTTGTCTTTCACTTTCTTGAATTTTTTCAGCATTAATTTTTTGAAATTCATAATTATTCTTTATTTCATCATGTAATATTTCTGTTCTAGCTATAAGTTCAGCAGCCTCTTCTGCCGAATTTTGTTGCTTTATCCTCTCATCTTCCAGCCCTTTAATAATATTATTTATATTTTCAACTTCTTTCGGTTTTAAATAATTAGCAGCTTCATTAAGTATTTTTTCATCAATCCCAATTCTCCTTGAAATTGATAAGGCATTGCTTCTTCCAGGTATTCCCCAATTTAGGGTGTACTTTGGCTTGAGAGATTCTTCGTCAAAAGCAACTGAAACATTTTCGAATCTATTATCACTATATTTCAAAGCTTTTATATCACCATAATGAGTTGTAGCTAGAGTTATATCAGATAAGGTTGCGAATGCTTTCAGTAACGCAATTGCAAGAGCAGTACCTTCAGAAGGATCTGTCCCAGATCCTATTTCATCTAATAAAACAACTGATAAACCTTTTTTATTATTAAGAGATTCTAGAATATTTCTAATACGCAAAATATGGCCACTGAAAGTAGATAAATTCCCCTCTAATGATTGATCATCACCAATATCCACAAATATATTTGGACAAAAAGGGATTATTGGATTTTTTATTGATGGAATAAATAATCCTGATCTAGCCATCAATAATGCTATCCCAAGACCTTTTAGAGCGACAGTTTTACCTCCAGTATTCGGCCCCGTTATAGCTACTACTTTAGTATTTCTATTTATATGAAAATCTATAGATACTGGTTTGGGAGCTTCTTTTTTTTTATTTTCCCAAATCAAAAGAGGGTGCGAAAAACCTATTAAATTAACTATTGGACTATTTTCAATAATCGGAGCACAACCTCCAATCCAATTTGAATATCTTGAACGTGTTAGAGCATGCTCAGTTTTCAATAGAATCTCTGACATATCAATAAGGCTTTTATTATTATCACGAATAATTTGCGACCATTCTTTTAATAATTTAAATTCTTCTCCTGCTACTCTCGCTTCCATAGAAGCAATTTTATTACCCTTAAATACTATAGATTCTGGCTCCAAATATATGGTATTCCCTGATGCAGAGGAATCATGAATTATACCTTTAAATTTCTCAGCAAATTGTACTTTAATAGCTAAAACAGGTCTTCCATATCTATCACCAATAATATTATCTTGAATATAATTAGTATTTTTTTGAATAAATTTATCTACTAATATCCTTCTTTCTGATTTCTTAGATAATAATTCTTGCCTAAGTTTTGCTAATTTCTGACTTGCTCGATCAGAAATTCTACCATTTGATTCAATACCAATTTTTAAAATTTTCTCAATCTGATTATGATCAATTAAACGACTTAAAAAAGAAGAGATAAAAGGTCTTTGCTCAAAATCTAAAAGTATTTTTTTTAAATCTTTTGCCGCAGATATTGTTTCAGCTATTTCTAATAATTCAGAAGAACTAATAACTCCTCCTTTTGAACAAATCTCAATATTTTTACTTATGTCAAATACACCTGAAAAACTAATCGATTTATCTAGGTTCTTTTCTAACTCATTTATTTCGATAGTTTCTTGCAATAATCTTCTGGAAATTTCATAATCAGTAGGAATGTCAAACTCTAATATCGCATTTTCTCCCATTTTTGTAGAGGCAAAAGAGGAGAGCTGAATTTTTAAATTGTCCCACTCTAAAAGTTTTATAGATTCTTCTGAAAGTGATCTATGAGCGGATGAATTTTTATAATAACTTTTCTCTATCATTCAATTGAAAGAATCAAATATTTGATTTAATCCCACCTGCAGGAACATAAAGCATCTCAAGCCAATTTCCTTCGGTATCTTGCATATAAAAAGATGCTGTTCCATCTCGATGTTCATGAATAGGTGCAACTTTCACTCCAGATTTTTTTAAATCTGAATAAATATTTTCCACTTCCTTTTTTTCTTCAAAATGAAAAGCAAAATGTGGACCAGCTGCTTTATAACTAGACCCCAATAAAGCAAGTCCATCTTTTCCTTTACCAGCAGCCTCTAGATAGCACCAATCTTTATCATCCCAAATTAATTTCATACCTAAGTCCATATAAAAAGACTTAGCTCTATCGAGATTTTCTACCCTAAGTGCAATATGTCCGATTCTTTGGACACCTTTTGAACCTTTTAAAAGCAAAATAATGAATAATATTTATTTAAGAATAAACAAATTTTTTAATTTTAATGAGTTTTTATTTCTCATTCAACCATTTTGATGCATCACAAGCATGATAGGTGAGTATTAATTTTGCCCCTGCTCTTTTGAAACTAAGCAATGTTTCTAAAACAATATCCTTTTCATTAATCCAATTTTTCATAGCAGCAGCCTTTACCATTGAATATTCTCCACTCACGTTATAAGCAGCTATTGGTTTATTCGAAAAAGTACTCAGCCGATAAACTATGTCTAGATAAGAGACACCAGGTTTTACCATCAAAATATCTGCCCCCTCATATTGATCTAATGCCGATTCAATTAAAGCCTCCTTCGAGTTAGCAGGATCCATTTGATATGTTGATTTATTATTTGGAATTATTTTCCTATTGTTCTCTTTCGGGGCAGAATCTAAAGCTGTTCTAAAAGGTCCATAATAAGCAGATGAAAATTTTGCGGTATAGCTAATAATTCCCACATCGCTAAATCCCTCAATATCCAAAGCAGTTCTTATAGCTCCAACTCTCCCATCCATCATGTCACTTGGACCAATAAAATCTGCCCCCGCTCTTGCTTGGGTAATAGCCTGTTTTTTAAGAATCTCAATGGTTTCATCATTCAATATTTTTCCATTGTCATCAACCAAGCCATCATGTCCATCACATGAATAGGGATCTAAGGCAACATCAGTCATAATTGCCATCTCAGGTATCTCTTTTTTTAACATTCGAATAGCCTTTGGTATTAAACCGGCTTCATTAAAACATTCTGATCCATCTTCTGTTTTTAAACTATCGTCAATTTTTGGAAAAAGTACAATACATCTAATACCTAATTCCCAGGCTCTAGAAACTTCTTTAATTAATCCATTCATGTCCCATCTATAAATACCAGGCATTGCAGATATTTCTTCTTGGAAATCCTTTTCATGAATAAACAATGGATATATAAAATCTTCAGGATGCAGATGATTTTCTCTTACCATCTCTCTTATTGCGTCTGTCCTTCTTAATCTTCTTGGGCGAATGATCAAATTCATTTGAATATTTTGAAGTTATAAAGTAATTATTTAACTAATACGATAGTCTCTTGACTTCCATAAAAAATAACCAAAATCCTTTTTTGTTCAGGAAAATTAACCTAATGAACTTAAAAAAATTTTTTAAAAGTTGTTGATATATTTTTCACAAATTTAATTTTTTAACAAATTTTGGACATAAAGAGATAATATCTTTTAGTTAATGTATTTATTTAAGGAGATTTTCTTTGGAAATAATTAATGGATTTAATCTTAAGAATATAAGGGGTGATATTTTAGGAGGAATAACAGCTGCAGTAGTAGCTTTACCTCTTGCACTTGCGTTTGGAAACGCAGCCTTAGGACCTGGGGGTGCAATTTACGGTTTATATGGAGCAGTTGTTGTTGGCTTTTTAGCTGCTTTATTTGGGGGTACCCCCGCTCAAGTTAGTGGTCCAACTGGTCCAATGAGCGTAACAGTGGCAGGAGTTGTAGCAGGTTTAGCAGCTGTTGGTGTACCTAGAGATCTTTCAGCAGGTCAAATTTTACCTTTAGTAATGGCTGCAGTAGTAATTGGAGGATTATTACAAATATTGTTTGGAATTTTAAAGCTTGGTAAATATATAACTCTTGTTCCATATTCTGTGGTCTCCGGATTTATGTCTGGCATAGGAGTGATAATAATTGCTCTTCAGATTGGTCCACTATTAGGAATAAGTACCCGAGGAGGCGTAGTCGAGTCTTTATCAACTGTTTTTTCTAATTTCCAACCGAATGGAGCTGCTATTGGTGTAGCAATAATGACACTAGGCATAGTATTTCTAACACCTAGAAAAATTAGCCAATGGGTACCCTCCCCTCTTCTAGCCTTATTAATAGTCACACCACTATCAATATTAATTTTTGGCGATGGTGCATTAGACAGAATTGGTGAAATCCCTAGAGGAGTGCCATCTCTAAGCTTTCCAAGCTTTAATCAATACTTTCCTATCATTTTCAAAGCTGGCTTGGTTCTGGCAGTTCTTGGAGCTATTGACTCTTTACTCACCTCTCTAGTTGCAGATAATATTTCTCAAACAAGACATAATTCTGATAGAGAATTAATTGGCCAGGGAATAGGAAATGCTATAGCTGGACTATTTTCAGGTTTACCTGGAGCTGGGGCTACAATGAGAACTGTTATAAATGTTAAATCTGGTGGCTCTACTCCTATTTCAGGAATGGTTCATTCAGTAGTTCTATTAATAGTTTTAGTAGGTGCTGGACCATTAGCAGAGCAAATACCTACAGCTCTTTTAGCAGGGATTCTTATCAAAGTAGGTTTGGATATTATTGACTGGGGATTCTTGAGAAGAGCTCACAAATTATCTCTTAAAACTGCAGTTGTTATGTATGGTGTATTACTAATGACAGTTTTTTGGGATTTAATATGGGCAGTATTAGTTGGAGTATTTATTGCAAATATGCTAACTATTGATTCAATTACTGAAACGCAATTAGAAGGAATGGATCAGGATAATCCTTTATCTAAAGATAATGAGCAAAGTAAAAATCTTTTACCCTCTGATGAAAAAGCTCTTCTTGATAGATGTTCTGGAGAGGTAATGTTATTTAGACTAAAAGGCCCACTAAGTTTTGGTGCAGCAAAAGGTATTACTGAGAGAATGATGTTAGTAAGAAACTATAAAATTTTAATCTTAGATATCACTGATGTCCCTAGAGTTGGAGTGACAGCTACACTTGCAATTGAAGATATGATGCAAGAAGCTAAAAATAATTCTAGAAAAGCATTTGTAGCAGGAGCTAATGAAAAAGTTAAAGAAAGATTATCCAAATTTGGGGTTGATGGAATAATTGAGACAAGGAAAGAAGCTTTAGAAGCTGCTTTAAATGAATTAGCCTAATAATTTATGGAAATAAATCCCATATTACAAAATGTATTAGCTCCTCCTGTACTATTTTTCTTAATTGGAGCAATTTCTATATTTTTTAAATCTGACCTAGAAATACCTGCTCCTTTACCTAAACTTTTTTCTTTATACTTACTTTTAGCAATTGGTTTTAAAGGAGGAATTGAAATACAGAAAAGTGGTTTTACTGATCAGGTTTTACCAACATTAGGTGCAGCGATAATGATGTCGTTAATAATTCCACTGATTGGATTCTTCATCTTAAGATACAAGTTTGATGTTTTTAACTCAGCAGCTATCGCAGCTGCATATGGATCTATCAGTGCTGTAACTTTTATCTCAGCAGAAAGTTTCTTAGAGAGTCAAAGTATAGACTTCGATGGATTCATGGTTGGGGCTTTAGCTTTAATGGAGTCTCCAGCAATAATTGTAGGCTTATTACTAGTAAAATTTGCGGCTCCTAAAAACAGACCCAATTCAAGAAAAATGCATCTTAGCTCCATATTGCATGAATCTCTTTTAAATGGATCAGTTTATTTATTACTATCAAGTTTAATTGTTGGTTTTCTTACGGCTTTCAGTAATCCATCAGCCATTTCAAAAATGGAACCTTTTACTGGACAACTTTTTTATGGAGCAGAATGTTTTTTCCTATTAGACATGGGAATAGTTGCAGCTCAAAGATTACCAAGGTTGAAGAATGCGGGTTCATATTTAATTGGATTTGCAATCTTCATGCCATTATTTAATGCTTTTATAGGTGTTTTCGTTGCAAGATTTTTATCTCTAGGACCTGGAAATGCACTTTTATTTGTGGTTTTATGTGCAAGTGCCTCCTATTTAGCTGTACCGGCAGCAATGAGGATGACTGTCCCAGAAGCACGATCAAGTTACTATATATCTACGACATTAGGTTTAACTTTTCCGTTCAATATAGTTCTAGGCATCCCAATCTATATGAGTTTAGTAAATAAAATCATCCCACTTGCCCCATTGTAAAAAATGAAAAGATTAGATTTAATTTTTAGTGAAAGAGAGCTTGATGCAATTATCAATACATTAGAGAAAGCTAATGTCCCAGGATATACAGTAATGAAACATGCAACTGGGAGAGGTCCAGAAAGAGTTGTTACTGAAGATATGGAATTTACTGGGTTAGGCTCAAATGCTCATGTAATAGTTTTCTGTGAGCAAGAATTAATTGATCAAATGCGTGACAATATTAAGTCTGATCTAAGTTATTACGGTGGAGTAGCTTATATCTCAGAAGCGACGCCTTTATGAAATTAATTATTTTATAAACTCTTTAAGAGTGTATCCAATCTACTCTTATATTTTTTCTACTATTTAGGTAGCGGTCAATAGACATGGCTGCTATGCATCCATCTGATGCTGCGACAACCGCCTGCTTAAAAGGTGTATTTCTTATATCACCAATAGCCCAGACACCATCAGAATTGGTAGACATAAAATCATCAACAATGACTCCTCCATCTTCCTTTAAAGCAATTTGATCTCCTAAAAAATCAGTGATTGGCTTCGAACCACTCATGTATACAAAGACTCCATCTAAATCAAGATTAATAGGCCCTTCTTCTTGTTTATTCTTAACAACAACCCCATTAACTCCCATATCATTCCCTTTTATTTCTAATAATCTCGTTCTACTCCAGTGTTTAATATTAGAGCTATCCATTAATTCCATAGCTTCCTCATTATCTGATTTTGGATCACTGGATGTAATCCAATGTACCGTTGAAGCAAATTTAGTAAGAACAGTAGCTTCCTCAATTGCTTCTTTATTAGCACCAACAACTGCAACTTCTCTATTTTTATAAAAAGCACCATCACATGTAGCACAATAACTTACACCCTTTCCTAAGAAATCCGCTTCTCCTTTAAAAGAAGCAGGTCTTCCCATAGCTCCACTTGCAAGTACAAGTGCTTTAGCTTTAAAAGTTCCTTCTGGTGTATAAACAGTCTTCCAATCTTCTGCCACATCAATACCAAAAACTTGAGCTCTTCTATAGTCAGTTCCATATTGAACAGCTTGTTCTCTCATTAATGTAAGCAATTTTTCGCCACTGATATCTACAGGAACTCCTGGATAATTTGCAATTTGGTGAGTTATTGCTAAAGCTCCAACTGATGGATTTTTATCTATTATGACAGTGTTTAAGTTAGAACGAGATGTATATAATGCACAGGTACATCCAGCTGGACCACCTCCAATAATAGCAACATCTGTCTCAATAATTTCCAATTTAATAAAACTCCTTGTAATCAATAATTAGATGAGTTTTTGGGTAGAAAAATATACTATTAAAATTTCTAACCTTTTTACATAAATATAAGTTAGGAGATAAAAAAGAAAAAAGCATAATATAGATACAAACTTACATAGGAAAAATAAGAATAGATAAATTAAAAAGGAAATCAATTAACAGATTTGTTCTCAATTGATCTATGATTAAATAAATTAAAGTTGTGAATTGCTTTAAGGCTTTAAATATTATTTATGACGAATTCTGATTATCTTTTAAAAGCAGCTATTAAAAAGGTAACTGAAAAATTAAACAAAATAGTCGTAGAAAAAATCGAAGAAGCTTCAAATATTGCTCAAGATGCACCAGAAAAAATTAAAAAAGAATTTGACACGCTAAAAGATGCAATTATTGAAGAAGCTGCAAGAATGGAAAATGAAGTAAGTAAGAGTAGAAATTCTGATACTTCAGAATCTAATGAAGATCCGCACTTAAGTGCAGTTCTAAAAGAAATAGAAGATATTAAAGTAAAAATTGATCACTTTAATAGAAAAATGAATAATACAATTCAATGAGTAATCATAAATTAAAAAATCGAATAAAGAAAATCAAAAGAGGATTTCTTATTTGGAGAATACTTATTTCACTTTTGGTTAATTTATGGCTAGACAATTTAATATTTAAAATTTTTCGAACTAATAGAGATAAAAAAAATAAAATTCAAATAAAAAGAGCTAAGTGGTTTACTAATCAATTAATTGAACTTGGTTCTGCTTTTATCAAAATTGGTCAGCTATTATCTGCGAGGCCTGATTTAATTCCGAATACTTGGATACAAGAATTATCAAAGTTACAAGATCAAGTTCCTCAGTTCTCATATACGAAAGTTGAAGAAATTATCCAAAAAGAATTAGGACATAAGTTCTCAGAAATCAACCAAATTACTTCTACTCCAATTGGATCAGCTTCTTTAGCTCAGGTTCATAAAGCAACTTTAAAAGATGGGAAAGAAGTTGTATTTAAAGTTCAAAGACCTAATCTGAAGAATTTGTTCACAATCGATTTGAATATAATGCAACAAATTGCTTTCATAATTCAAAAAAATAAGAACTGGAGTCGAGGAAGGAATTGGGTTGCAATAGCAAAAGAGTGTAGAAAAGTTCTTATGAAAGAACTAGATTTCAAATGTGAAGCTCAATATGCCGCAAGATTTAGGCAACAATTTCTTGATGATGAAAATGTGGAAGTTCCTGAGGTAATTTGGAACTTGAGCACTGAAAAAGTTCTTTGTTTAAGTTATTTAGAAGGTACAAAAATAAGTGATGTTGAAAATTTAAAATCTAAGAATATTGACTTATCAAAGATTGCAGAAATAGGTGCAGTTAGCTATTTAAAACAGCTGGTAAATTATGGTTTTTTTCATGCTGATCCTCATCCAGGTAACTTAGCCGTTTCAAATTCAGGCAAATTAATCTTTTATGATTTTGGGATGATGGGCAATATTTCAAATAGTCTACAAGCAAGCTTAGGATCTATGGTTCAATCTGCAGCATTAAGAGATGCATCATCACTAGTAACTCAACTCCAGCAAGCGGGCTTGATTTCTAAAGATATAGATGTAGGTCCAGTTAGAAGATTAGTTAGATTAATGCTGAAAGAAGCTTTAACTCCACCATTCAGCCCAAATATCATTGAAAAACTATCTGGGGACTTATACGAACTTGTTTATGAAACTCCTTTTCAGCTTCCAGTTGATTTAATATTTGTAATGAGAGCACTATCAACTTTTGAAGGTGTTGGTAGAATGTTAGATCCAGGGTTTAACCTTGTATCAATAACTAAGCCTTATCTAATTGATTTAATGACTTCTAACAATCAAACACCTAATGATTTAATTAACCAATTTGGTAGGCAAGTAGGAGAGTTAGGTTCAAAGGCTGTAGGTATACCAAAAAGAATTGATGAGAGTTTAGAGAGATTAGAACAGGGTGATTTACAACTTCAAATAAGGATGGGCGAATCTGATAGGCAATTTAAGAAAATGTTTACTGCGCAAAAATCATTAGGTCATTCTATTCTTATAGGAAGCTTAACCATATCATCAGCTTTACTAGTAACTAATAACCAAAATAATTTTGCGGTCTTACCTTTAATTTTTGCAGCACCAATAAGTATTGATTGGATTAAGTGTCAATTAAGCATGAGAAAAGGTTCAAGAATAGAAAAGCTGAAGCAATAAAAACTATATATTTTTTGGACCTAATCCTAAATCACCAGCAAATCTAGCTTGATCCCCCAATTCTTCCTCAATCCTTAAGAGCCTATTGTATTTAGCAATTCTTTCACTTCTGCTCAAAGATCCAGTTTTAATTTGCCCAGCTCTCGTTGCCACTGATAAATCGGCAATCGTTGTATCTTCTGTCTCGCCGCTTCTATGACTGATAACACTTGTGAAACCTGCACTTTTAGCTAGATCCATAGCTTCCAGAGTTTCTGTTAATGTGCCAATTTGATTTACCTTTATTAATATTGAATTTGCGGATTTTTCTAATATTCCTTTTCTTAACCTTTCAGTATTAGTAACAAATAAATCATCACCTACTAACTGCACTTTATTTCCAATCTCTTTATTTAAGTCTGACCAACCCTCCCAATCATCTTCTGCTAGTCCATCCTCTATAGAAACTATTGGATAATTTGAAACTAAATTTGAAAGATAAGAAATCATTTGAGAGCTAGTTAAACTTTTACCTTCATATTTATAAAATCCATCTTTATAAAATTCAGTGCTAGCTACGTCTAATGCTAATGACACCTGTTCACCAGGAATAAATCCTGCTTTCTGAATAGCCTCTAAAAGTAAATCTCCTGCTGCTTCACTTGATGATAATTCTGGAGCAAAACCACCTTCGTCTCCAACAGCGGTAGATAAACCTTTTTTAGCAAGTAAAGATTTGAGTGAATGAAATATTTCAGTTCCCATTCTTAATGATTCACTAAAAGTTTTCACCCCATGAGGGACAAGCATAAATTCTTGGCAATCAAGACCATTAGGTGCATGAGCTCCACCATTAATTACATTCATCAGTGGTACAGGGAGAAGATTGGATAATGGATCTCCAAGATATCTGTATAACGGCATATCTAAAGCATTTGATGCAGCTCTAGCGTTGGCTAGACTCACTGCAAGAATTGAGTTAGCGCCCAAACTAGATTTATTAGGGGTTCCATCAATTTCAATCATTAAGTTATCAATACTTGTTTGATCTAAAGCTGATAATCCACATAAAGCAGGAGAAATGGTCTCATGAATTTTGTTAACCGCGTTTAAGACACCTTTCCCCATATATTTTTTCCCACCATCTCTTAATTCATGTGCTTCATGAGCACCAGTACTCGCTCCGCTAGGAACTATTGCTCTGCCAATAGCACCACATTCCAAAAATACTTCAGCCTCTACAGTGGGGTTCCCTCTTGAATCAAGCACTTGCCTAGCCTCAATAGTGTCAATAAGGAAATCAATAGTTTCTTTCACAATTTAATTAATACTATTTAAATCCTATAAATAGCTGAAGTATTTGGCTAATATCTGAAATATAAAGAAGATAATCAAATAATTTTTTTTGATTTCAAAACAAGTGCTTAAACCACTTACTAATTATCTAGTAATCATGAAAATTCTCCAACCAAACTAAAAAATCTAATTATTATATGAAATTTTTTTTAATTATATCCTATAATTATACGAAGTTCTAAATGATCATTAAGCTATTCTTAATTAAAATAAAAATAAATTATCAAGCATAAATTGTATATAGTTTATGAGAGAAACTCTTACCTCAAATCCAGATCTTTTTAGTGATATAAGTTGGAATCTTCTTTTATTGGGAGAAGAAACTGCAAAAAAATGGGACCATAGTGAATTTAATATTGAACATATTATTCATACTTTGTTTACCTCAAGTGAATTTTTTTCATTTATAGAAAAGTTATCAGTAGATCAAAATATAGTTCTAGACATAACTGAAGAATTTTTAGAAGAAACCCCAATAAATGATTCAGATATTTTTACTATTGGTGAAGAGCTCGAAATTTTATTAGACAATGCAAATCAAATCAAAACACAGTGGGGTTCTAAATTAATAGAGATTCCTCATTTGTTAATTGCTTTAGGTAATGATTCAAGAATAGGTAATTATGTTTTTCAAGAGGGGTACCTTTCAGTAGAACAATTAGAAGAAGAATTAAAATTTTCCCCAAATATTATTCAAAGAAAAAATTACACAGAAAATAAAAAAGATATTTCTTATGAAGATAAGACTTTAATCAATAAATCTATTGATGAAAGTGATAAGGAGGAGGTAATAAAGGAATCAAAAGCCAACATCCCTTCACCGAAAAGTAATCTTATAACTAAAACCAAGCAAAAAATCGAAGAGAATGCACTGTCTCTTTACGGAAAAGATTTAACAGAATCTGCCGAGAAAGGTTTGCTAGATCCAGTAATAGGACGTGGGGATGAGATTAATAACTTAATGAGAGTTTTATCTAGACGAAGCAAAAATAATCCAATCCTCATTGGTCATCCAGGCGTTGGCAAAACTTCTATTGCTAAATTACTTGCTCAATTGATAGCAGAAAAAAAAGTTCCTGATTTGTTAAAAAACTTAAAAATTATTTCTCTTGACTTGGGAGCATTAGTTTCTGGAACAAAGTTTAGAGGTCAATTAGAGGAAAGACTAAGCTTAATACTTAATGAAATCAAAGACTCTAATCAAGGCATTATTTTATTTATTGATGAAATCCATACAATAATCACTTCTGATAGAACTACAACAGATATAAGCAACATTTTAAAACCTTTACTTACCGAAGGTGAGCTGAGATGTATAGGAACAACAACACCTGAAAAATTTCGCGAAAGTATTGAAAAAGATCAGTCTCTAAATAATTGTTTTCAAAAGATATTAGTTAATGAACCATCAGTTGAGTTAAGTGCAAAAATTTTACAAGGTATAAAAAAGAAATATGAATTACATCATGGTATTAGAATTACAGAAGAAGCAATTAATTGTTCTGCGAGACTTGCAGATAGATATATAAGCGATAAGTGTCTTCCAGATAAAGCAATAGATTTAATAGATGAAGCAGCAGCTCAATTAAAAATTGAATCTAATATAAAACCCAAAACAATTATCGATCAAGAAAAAAATATCGATACTATTGAACTTAAGTTGAAAAATATCCTACCCGAAAATATTGAAGAAAGAGAACAATTATTAGTAAGCAAAGAATTATCTATAAAGAAATTGTATGAAATTACTAATGATTGGGATAATGATCGAAAAAAAATTGAACAATTAACTTTTTTGTTAAAAGAAGAGAATAGGCTAATTCTGAAAATCGAAGAATTAAACATTCATAGTGACGAAATAGATAATTTTGATAGTCTTAATAATCTAGAATCAGAACTAAATGAAATTGAAAGTGAAATAAAAAATGTTGAGATAAGTTGCCAGAAACTTCAAAGAAATAGGAAATATAATTTTAAATATCAAGTTGAACCTGATGATATTGCCGATGTTATTTCAAAAATAACTGGGATTCCTATTGCCAAAGTAGTTTCTAATGAACGAAAAAAATTAGTTAACTTGGAGTTAGAAATAAGTGAAAAAGTTATTGGACAAGAAAAAGCTATTGAAGCTGTTTCTTCTGCGATACGAAGAGCGAGAGTTGGAATGAAGAATCCTAAAAGACCAATTGGATCATTCTTATTTATGGGTCCGACAGGAGTTGGCAAGACAGAATTAGCAAAATCTTTGGCATCATCATTATTTGATGAAGAAGAAGCTTTATTAAGGCTTGATATGAGTGAATATATGGAGAAAAATGCTGTCGCAAGACTTTTAGGAGCTCCTCCAGGTTATGTTGGCTACGAAGAGGGAGGGCAATTAACTGAAGCAGTTAGGAGAAAACCTTATTCTGTAATTCTCCTTGATGAGATCGAAAAAGCGCATTCAGAAGTTTTCAATATCCTCCTACAAGTTTTAGATGAAGGAAGATTAACGGATTCTCAAGGAAGAACTGTTGACTTTAAAAATACAGTTATAATAATGACTAGCAATTTAGCTGGAAAAATAATATTAGAAGATTCAAAAATAGTTCCAAATCAAAAAGAAAATTCCGAACTAAGAAAACAAACCTTACAAGATTCTATTAATAAATCATTATCCTCTATTTTTAGACCCGAATTTTTAAACAGAATCGATGAAATAGTAAAGTTTGATACCCTATCAATTGATCAACTACAAAAAATAATTCTTTTACAAATAGAAGATTTAAAAAAATTATTACTTGAACAGGGGATAAAAATTAATATTGATAAAAGAGTTATACAAAAGATTGCTAATGATTCCTACCAGCCTGAATATGGTGCTAGGCCATTAGGAAGAGAACTTAGAAGACAAATAGAAAATCCATTAGCATCAAAACTATTAGAAGATAATTTTAAAAATAAAAAAAATATATCTGTAAAAATTAGCCCTTCAAAAAAAGATGAGATTTTATTTAAACCTAGCTGATGAGTAAAACGATGAGCTAAAATAATTTTAAGTTTTTTAAGCTTAAACTAAATTAAAATTTTGTGACAAGTCCTACTAATCAAGAACCTCTTCAAAAAGAGCCTTCTGAAATAAAAGAGCCGAAGAAAAAGAAGAATTTTTTTACTTCTACATTCGATGAACTCAAACTAGTTGTGTGGCCTAACAAACAACAGTTATTTAGCGAATCTATTGCTGTTATCATTATGGTATCCTTTTCGGCTGCAGCAATTGCATCTGTAAGTAGGTTTTATGGATGGGCTGCATCACAAATTTTCCGTTAAATTAAAAATTTTTAAATATAGATTCAATCCTATAATTTTTAAAAATCATTTATCCAGTTTCCAAAGAAAGAAAAATGAGTAATGAATTAACAACAAATCTTAGTTCTCAAAAGGCTAATACTAGTGTTGCTAGATGGTATGCGGTTCAAGTTGCATCAAGCTGTGAAAAGAAAGTAAAAGCCACTCTCGAGCAAAGGTCAGTAACTTTAGGTGTTAATAATCGAATTATAGAGATTGAAATCCCTCAAACTCCAGGTATCAAACTTAAGAAAGATGGTTCCAGACAAACTACAGAGGAAAAAGTTTTCCCTGGTTACGTATTGGTTAGGATGATTCTGGATGAAGATACAATGATGGCTGTAAAAAGTACTCCCAATGTTATTAATTTTGTTGGAGCGGAAGATGGAAGAGGCAGCGGTAGATCACGAGGACATATTAAACCTCGACCTTTATCCAGGCAAGAGGTAAATAGAATATTTAAGCGCGCCTCGGAGAAGAAAGCTGTAATAAAATTAGATCTTGAGGAAAAAGATAGAATTATCGTTACCAGTGGACCTTTTAAAGATTTCCAGGGTGAAGTTATAGAAGTTTCTGGTGAAAGAAATAAATTAAAAGCATTACTTTCAATATTTGGGCGCGAAACTCCTGTAGAATTAGAATTCTCCCAAATCAATAAACAAAATTAATTATTATTTCTGTTTATCGAGTAAAACATTTTAACCTCAGTTTAAATTCAAAAATACAATGGCAAAAAAAATTGTTGCGGTTATCAAACTAGCACTTCAAGCTGGCAAAGCAAATCCAGCCCCACCAGTGGGTCCAGCTTTAGGTCAACACGGTGTAAATATCATGGCATTTTGCAAAGAATATAATGCAAGAACACAAGATAAAGCCGGTTTTGTTATTCCCGTTGAAATTTCCGTTTTTGAAGATAGAAGCTTTACCTTTATAACTAAAACTCCGCCTGCTTCAGTCTTAATAACTAAAGCCGCTGGAATAGAAAAAGGAGCTGGTGAGTCTTCCAAAGGATCTGTGGGTAATATAAGTAAATCTCAATTAGAGGAGATAGCCAAAACAAAGCTTCCTGATTTAAACTGTACGAGTATTGAATCAGCTATGAAGGTAATTGAGGGAACGGCTAGAAACATGGGCGTTTCTATTACAGAATAAATTCAATCTCAAACATTCACTTTTTAGGGGAGGTTAATTATTTAACCGTTTGAACCCAAATATATTATGAAAAAACTATCCAAAAGAATGACAGCTCTATCAACAAAGATAGAAGATCGCACGTATGCTCCCCTTGAAGCCTTAGGCATTGTCAAGGAAAATGCAAATGCAAAATTTGATGAGACTATTGAAGCCCATATTCGGTTGGGAATTGATCCTAAATATACAGATCAACAGCTAAGAACAACCGTAGGTCTACCAAATGGAACTGGCCAAAGTATTAAAATCGCTGTTATAACAAGTGGTGAGAATGTAGCAAAAGCCAAATCTGCAGGAGCAGATCTTTTTGGAGAAGAAGATCTTGTAGAAAGCATTAATAAAGGCAATATGGATTTTGATTTGCTTATTGCTACTCCTGATATGATGCCAAAAGTAGCAAAACTTGGAAGAGTTTTAGGTCCAAGGGGGTTAATGCCAAATCCAAAAGCGGGTACTGTAACTGGTGATATAGCTAGTGCAATAAAAGAATTTAAAGCGGGTAAACTAGAATTTAGAGCAGATAAAGCTGGCATTGTGCATGTTCGCTTTGGTAAAGCTAGCTTTACCGAAAATGCCTTATTTGAAAACTTAAAGACATTACAAGAATCTATTGATAAAAACAAACCTAGTGGTGCGAAGGGTAAGTATTGGAGAAGTTTTTATGTAACTTCAACTATGGGACCTTCAGTTCAAGTCGACATAAATGCCTTGCAAGATTATCAACCTGAAAGTTAACGCTCTGTAGTATAATTTTAAGGCAATAATACGGCCAAAGAAAGTAGGTTGATTTAGTTCCGGCTAAATCTTTAAATCCTGCCGAGGTTTCGTCTTAATTATTTTCTTTTTGGATCTAATAAGTGCGGCCTCTTTCAGAAATGGACTTTACCGCATTTCCTGCTCTTCCTAAATTACGATCCAAAAACAACAATGGGCCGAACAATAGAGAATAAGCAAAAAATCGTCACAGAAATAAAATCTCTGTTAGATGATTCGGAAATGGCTGTAGTTCTTGACTATAAAGGTTTAACTATCAAGGAGATGTCTGATTTGCGATCAAGATTGCAAACAAATAATGGCATTTGCAAAGTTACTAAAAACTCATTAATGCGTAAAGCAATTGATGGTAATAGTAATTGGTCTGATCTTGAATCCTTACTAACAGGGACTAATGCTTTTGTTTTAATCAAAGAAGATGTTGGAGGCGCTGTAAAAGCAATTCAATCTTTTCAGAAAGAGACAAAAAAATCCGAAACCAAAGGAGCTTTATTCGAGGGTAGACTTCTCAGCGAATCTGAAATAAAAGAAATCGCAAGTCTTCCTTCGAGAGAGGTATTAATGGCAAAAATTGCCGGCGCATTAAATGGTGTTGCTACAAAAATTGCTATTTCTATCAATGAAGTGCCTTCTGGACTTGCTAGATCACTTAAACAACATTCTGAAAAATCAGAATCTTAAACTTCAAAATTAATTATCTATTAAGAAAATGACTGCAAAAACTGAAGAAATTCTCGAATCATTGAAATCTCTCTCACTTTTAGAAGCATCTGAGCTTGTTAAACAAATTGAAGAGGCATTTGGTGTCTCCGCAGCTGCATCCGCTGGTGTAGTAATGGCAGCTCCAGGAGCTGGTGGTGGAGATGGAGGCGGCGAAGCAGCTGAAGAGAAAACTGAATTCGATGTAATTCTAGAAAGCTTCGACGCAGCGGCTAAAATCAAAGTCCTTAAAGTTGTAAGAAATGCTACTGGTCTTGGTCTAGGCGATGCAAAAGCACTTGTTGAATCCGCGCCAAAGACAGTTAAAGAAGGTATTGCGAAAGCAGATGCTGAAACTTTAAAGAAAGAGATTGAAGAAGCTGGCGGTAAAGTTACACTAAAATAGAGAAGAAATTTTTCTAGCCGATATATCTAATATCGGCTTTAAAATCATGAATAGTCAACAAAATATTGCAATTGAAGCTGCAACAGATGGTGCTTGCAGTGGAAATCCCGGTCCAGGTGGATGGGGAGGATTAATAATATTTAATGATAATAGTGAAATAGAAATAGGTGGTTCAGAAGAAAATACCACTAACAATAGGATGGAACTCACTGCAGCTATTAAAACACTCGAAAAGTTAAAAACTTTTCAATTAAAAGAAAACTTTAAATTAAGAACAGATAGTAAATATGTTATTGAGGGATATACAAAATGGATCATCAATTGGAAGAGAAATGGATGGAAAACAAGTGCAGGTAAATCTGTTCAAAATTTGGATTTATGGCAAAAAATAGATGATTTAAGAATTAAAGGCCTAGTGATGGAATTCGTAAAAGGTCATAGTGGGGATAAACAGAATGAGAGAGTAGATTTAATTGCTACAAGTTATAGCAAAGGAATACCTCTAGTTGGTGAAGTCAAAAAATCATTTAAAGCAATAGACTTTTCAAATAAAAAAGAACCTAGTAAAATTCAAAAATTATTTTCCAAAAATGAATTACTTGAAAAATTTGCTGAAAAAAAATATTTTTTAAATTCTAGTGAATTGAATGAATTACTTGGAGAAGAAAGTTATGTACTCATTCAAAAATATGAATTGTTTGAATGGCGTAATTGGAGATTGATTCCTAAAAATCAAAAATATTGGATAATAGAGAATATTAATACTTAATCTTTAATATTTTATGATTGATCAGAAAGGGATGTTTAATAATATTTATAAGAACCTGGTAACTCCTATCCTTAAAAAAGACGTCGGAATAGATGCAGAGTACCTTACAAACTTCTCCTTAAGTCTTCTCACTTTTAGTTCAAAAAACAGAAATTGGCCCTTAATTTCAAGAATTATAAAAAGTTTGAATCAAGAATTTTGTGTTGTTGATAAAAGATTACATCAAAAAATATGTGGGATAGATTTTTGTAATCCAGTTGGTTTAGCAGCAGGTTTTGATAAAAATGGAAATGCTGCAAATATTTGGAAGGATTTTGGATTTGGTTTTGCTGAAATTGGTACAGTTACTAAATTCGCTCAATCTGGTAATCCTAAACCAAGATTATTTAGATTAGCTAAGGAGCAGGCAGCATTAAATAGAATGGGATTTAATAATAATGGTGCCGAAAATCTTGTTAAAAACTTTTTAAAGCAAAATGTTGATTTAAAAAAACATAGAAAAAATAATTGTTTGGGCATAAATTTTGGGAAATCTAAAATTACAAGCTTATCCAAAGCTACAGAAGATTATTTAACTTCTTTAAAACTTTTGATTCCTTATTGTGATTACGCAGTTATAAATGTAAGTTCACCAAATACTCAAGGACTTAGAAAGTTACAAGATCCTATACTTCTTAAAGAACTGCTTAGAGAAGTCAAAAATTTAGGTAATTGTCCTCCTTTATTTGTGAAAATCGCACCAGATTTAAGTTATAAAGATATTGAAGATATATGCCAATTAATAATTGACGAAAATATTGATGGAATAATTGCTACTAATACTAGTCTAGATAGATTAGGTCTTGAACAAAGAAAGATAAAACAAACAGGGCTATTACTTTCTGAGGAAAATGGAGGATTAAGTGGCAAACCACTTCAACGAAAAGCAAATCAAATAATTAGTCATATACATAATATTGATAAAAATATTAATTTAATTGGAGTAGGTGGAATTGATAGTCCAGAATCTGCTTGGGAACGCATATGTTCTGGAGCATCTTTAGTGCAAATATATACTGGATGGATATATAACGGTCCACAATTAGTCCCAAATATTCTTAACGGAATCATAAAGCAAATTAATATTCACCAATTATCAAATGTGAAAGAAGCTATTGGATCAAACTTAGAATGGATTGAATAAAACCTAAAATAATTAATGAATAAATTCAATACCAATAATTTGAATGATCAAGATATGAAAAATATAAACTTCAAGCATGGAGGAAATATATTAACTAAAGCAAAAAAATTAAATTTATTACCATCTAAAATAATTGATTCAAGTGCCTCACTAGTACCTTTCGAACCCCCAAAGCTGATATTAGATGTTTTAATTTCAGAAATTAAAACTCTAGGATTTCGATATTATCCTGAAAGAAATCTAAATAGTTTGAGGAAAATAATTGGAGAATTTCATCAAATAAATCCCGATAATATATTGCCAGGTAATGGGGCTTCTGAATTAATAACTTGGGCAGGTTATGAAGCTTCCAAATCTGGATTAAGTTGTATACCAAGTCCAGGCTTCGTAGATTATGAAAGATCACTAAATTGCTGGAACGCTAGCTTCGATTATTCGGAGTTGCCAAAGAATTGGAGTAATAGTTTCCCCCAACCCTTTCCAATTAAACCAATTTGTGATGTTCTTTGGATAACCAACCCACATAACCCTACGGGTCAATTATGGGATAAAAAATCTTTAGAAATTATTCTAAAAAAATATAAACTAGTTATTTGTGATGAAGCTTTCTTAGCCATTACACCTAATGGTGAGAAAGAATCTTTAATTCCGCTCACTAAAATATATGATAATTTGTTAGTTATTAGGAGTTTGACCAAACTCTTTAATATTGCAGGTTTAAGATTAGGTTATATTATTGGCTCATCTGAAAAACTTAAGAAATGGAATATAAAAAGAGACCCTTGGCCATTAAATTCATTTGCTATAAAAGCTGGAATAGAACTATTAAGTAATAAAATTCTTTATGAGGAATGGACATCAAAGATTCATGACTGGGTAAATACTGAGAAAAATTGGGTTTCTAATGAATTATCGAAAATAAAAAATCTTAAAGTACATAACTCTTCAACTAACTTTTTTTTAATAGAAAGTAAATTCTCCTTGTCTTCAAATATTCATTATTTAGAAAAAAAAGGTATATTAATTAGAGAATGCAACTCATTTAGATTTCTTAATGAAAAATGGGCAAGAATAAGTTTACAGACTAGAAAAAATAATAAAATTTTATGTAGAGAAATTCAAAATTCTTTTAAAAAATAGCTTATTAATTTTTTAATCTCATTTGTAGATTTTAAGGTATCAAGATTTTTTATATTTTCTTTCATTGAATCTAAAATTTCATATTTAGGTTTTCCTTTTTTTAATTCAAATTTTAAAATCCTTGTCAAAGTCTCTTCAAAAAATAACTTTGATATTTGATTTTGATTCATTAAAATTGCACCCCCTATTGAAGAGAGAATCATTGCATTTTTTTCTTGGTGATTATTTTTTGAATTAGGGTATGGAATTAAAATTGATGGTTTTCCAGTTTGTATGAGTTCATTTATTGTTCCTGCTCCAGATCTTGATATAACGAGTTCACAGTTTTGCATCAAAGATGCAATTTGATTAGTAAATTTCTTTTGAACATAATTGTTAGATTTTGATTTTACCAAATTTTTAGGATTATTTTCACCAGTAATATGCACTATACGAAAATTTTGTTTTATTAAAAAATCAATAGATTCATAGAAAATTTCATTAATCTTCTTTGCACCTTGACTTCCTCCCATAACAATCAGAAGAGGACCCTTTCCTCTAGGAACCCATTTTGGTAAAGGATTAGTTTCATAAAACTGCTCCCTAAGAGGAGTTCCAGTGAAAATTGTTCTGCAATTTTTTAAATAAAAATTTGTATCTTTAAAACCCAGAAGAACAAATTCACATAGAAAACCAAAATATTTTGTAACCGTGCCCGGTATTAAATTTGATTCATGGAGGATAACAGGTATTTTTAGCAATTTTGCTGCGAGAATTGTCGGAGCTGAAATATATCCACCAGTAGTAAATACTAAATTAATTTTTTTTTCTTTAAGGATTTTAATAATATTAAAAATTGAAAATAAAATTTTTAGATATTGAAATACTCTAAAAATATTTTTTTTTGGTGTCTCCAAATTCAAAGTCAAAAGATTATATTTTCTAGGTACAAATTCAGAATCTAGTCTTTTTGTAACTCCTAGCCAATGAATATCCCAATCTTTTTCAACCTTTTTAGATACTGCTAAAGCAGGAAAGATATGGCCTCCTGTTCCACTTGCCGCTATTAATAAATTATTTCTTTTTTTAGACATTAAAAATTTAATAAGTAAGATAAAATTATGAAAATGTTTAATTTAAAGTTTTTTTCAAAATTAGGATTATTTATATATATATTTATTTATCTCATTTCCCCAAAATTAGCAATCGCCCAAAATACAAACGTTGATATAAGAAAAAATCTTGAAAATGCATTAAATACTCGAAACCTAAAATTGATAAAAAACATTTTTAAAGAAGATGAAAACTTTAAAATTCAAGAACAATTTAAGGAAATAATCAAAGATTTCCCTAATTCGACATGGCAAATTAAAAGATTAAGCGGAGAAAACTCTAAAGAAAAAATATTTAATATCAAAGTTAATGGAAATAAAATAGTTAATGGGGAAATATACTTTCTTGAATCTAATTTTAAGTATCTGTTTTCCATTCAAAACGACAAAATAAATAATGGAAATATAAAAAATTTATTAACTACTATTAGAAATGATCAAAACAAAATAGATATTATTTTTAAAATTCCTGAGAAAGTTCTTACTGGTACAAAATATGATATTGATATTATTCTAAATGAACCACTTGGTGATGTAATTATAGCTGGAGGAATAATATCGCATCAGGATGATTCTTATTTAAAACAAGAAATCAATATTGAACCTTTAGCCTCTGGAGGCATTTTTAAAACGACTAGAGCATCATCCAAACCAGCTAGACAAATATGGTCAGGTATTATCGCTCATCCACAGGGAACTATTTCTTTTACTAAAAGCGTTGAAATTGTTGAAAAAATATAATTTAAGCGTCTTTTAAAGCTGCTACTCCAGGTAAAGTTTTACCTTCTAAAAGTTCTAGACTAGCCCCTCCACCAGTAGATATATGTGACATTTTTTCAGCCAAACCAGCTTTTTCCACTGCAGCGACAGAATCTCCCCCTCCAATAATTGTACAAACCTCAGAGAAAGAACTTAAATCTGCAAGGGTTGTTGCTATTGCATTTGTGCCTTCAGCAAATTTATCAAATTCAAAAACACCCATTGGGCCATTCCAAATAATTGTTTTGCATTCAGCAAGAGCATTTTGAAAAACCTTGATTGATTGTGGCCCAATGTCTAGACCCATCCAATCACCACTTATTGAATCTATTTCAGACACTTTACTTTCTGCATCAGGAGAAAACTCATTTGCAAGTAATACATCAGATGGTAATAGAAGCTCTACCCCTTTAGTTTTTGCTTTTGCCTCTAAATTTCTTGCTAGTTCAAGTTTATCTTCCTCAACAAGACTCTTCCCAACATCTAATCCTCTGGCCTTGTAAAAAGTAAAAATCATGCCTCCCCCAATAATAATTTTGTCACACTTATCTAAAAGAGAATCTAAAACTCCAATTTTGCTACTTACTTTAGAACCTCCTACTATTGCTGCAAGAGGACGTTTTGGAGCATCAATTGCGCCCTGTAAATATTTCAACTCTTTTTCTAACAAAAATCCTGCAACAGCTGGCTCTAGAAATTGTGTAACTCCTTGAGTTGAAGCATGAGCTCTATGCGCAGCTCCAAAAGCATCGTTAACATACATATCTGCATGAGAAGCTAAATTTTTAGCGAAATCTAAATCGTTTTTTTCTTCTTCTTCATAAAATCGAACATTTTCTAGTAATAAAACATCGCCGTTATTTAAACTATTAGATTTAGCTAGAGCATCTTCACCAATACAGCTTTCAGTTAGATTAACTTTTTGTTCCAATATATCGCTTAATCTGGCAGCAACTGGGGTTAATCTCATTTTCTCATTAACTTTCCCTTTAGGTCTTCCAAAATGAGCAGCTAATATAACTTTTGCAGAATTATTTATAAGATATTTTATCGTAGGAATTGCTGCTCTTATTCTAGTATCATCAGTAATCTGACCACTATCATTTAATGGGACATTAAAATCAACCCTTACAAGAACTTTTTTTCCTTCTAATTTAGACTTATCAAGACTGGAAAGAGACAACTTCGACATTAAAACATCCTATTTTTACCATGAAACCCTAACGTTAATTTGAGCTTATTGGGTTAAAAAGTACTAAGTGTTACTTATGCCTTAATAAATTTTAAAAATTAGGTATAAATATAAAATTTATAAAAATAAAAAATATTTAATATTTACATTAATATTAAATGTAATTACTTTTGAAATTAATAAGAATCAAAAGGTTTACTCGTACAACTTGTTGGATTTAATCAATTGGAAATACCCAAAATTCAATGGTACCCAGGCCATATTGCTAAAGCCGAAAAAAAGCTAACTGAAGTTATAAATAGAGTAGACTTAGTTATAGAAGTTAGAGATGCAAGAATCCCTTTATCAACAGGTCATCCTCATCTTAATCAATGGATTAGAAACAAAAAACATATCCTTGTAATAAATCGTGCGGATATGATAACTACAGAAACTATAACTAATTGGAACAAGTGGTTTAAAAAAGATAATATATATCCTCTTTGGTGTGATGCAAAAAATGGTAAAGGAATTAAAGAAATTTGTAAATCTGCTAAGGAATCCCGATTATCAATTGATAATAGAAGGTTATCTAGAGGAATGAAGGTTAGGCCGATCAGAGCACTTACCCTCGGTTTTCCTAATGTAGGAAAATCTGCATTAATAAATAGAATCGCCAATAAAAAAGTTGTTGAAAGCGCTAGGAAAGCGGGCGTAACACGTAATCTTAGATGGATCAGATTAGACAGTGGGATAGATTTGCTTGATGCCCCCGGTGTTATACCCCCTAATTTAGAGAATCAAAAATCGGCTCTGAATCTTGCACTTTGTGATGATATAGGAGAGGCTGCATATGAAATAGAAAGTGTTGCTATTGAATTTGTAAAAATAATTTTCAAATTAAAAGAAGATAAAAATGCGAATATTTCACTTTCAAAGATATCTGATAGATATGGAGTTGATATATTAAAGAACTTTGATAGCCCTCATGAATGGATTGATCTTGTAGCCTTGAAACATACCTCAGGTGATAAAAGAAGAATGGCTCACAAATTATTAGAAGATTATCGCAATCAAATGCTAGGAAAGATTGCTTTGGAAGTGCCAATATGATCTCAAGTAATAAAAACTCTTTTGGAGTAGGAGAAGGTGAATTAATAGAAATTACTTATGAAATGTCCCTTCCTATGCGACTCGATAGGTGGCTAGTAAGCAAGAGGCCTGAACAGAGTAGAGCAAGAATACAACATTTTATAAATGCGGGATTAGTTCTTGTTAACTACAAAACTGCAAAAGCTAAAACCCCACTAAAAACAGGAGATAATATACAAATTTGGATGCCTCCTCCAGAACCTCTCATATATTTAAAGCCAGAAAAGATGAACTTAAATATCCTTTTTGAAGATGAACACATTATTGTAATTAATAAACAATCAGGACTCATAGTCCATCCAGCTCCAGGACATAAATCAGGCACCTTAGTCAATGGACTACTCTTTCACTGCAAAGATTTACCAGGAATAAATGGCAAGTTAAGACCTGGGATAGTTCATAGATTAGATAAGGACACCTCTGGCTGTATGGTTGTAGCAAAAAGCCAAGAATCACTTGTCAACCTTCAAATACAAATAAAAGAAAAAATCGCTTCAAGAAACTATATTGCGGTAATTCATGGAGTCCCAAATACTTCAAAAGGTAAAATTGTTGGGCATATAGGTAGAGATAAACTAAATAGATTGAAGTATGCGGTAGTTGATGAAAATTCCGGGAGATATGCATGTACTTATTGGAAATTATTAGAAAGATTAGGTAATTATTCATTAATGAGCTTCAAACTAGATACTGGAAGAACTCATCAGATAAGAGTTCATTGTGCACATATCAATCATCCCATTCTAGGCGATCCTTTATATGGAAGATGTAAAAAGCTTCCTTGCAAATTAGATGGTCAGGCTTTACATGCTGTAGAGCTAGGACTTTTTCATCCTATAAATGGGGAAGAAATGAAATTTGAAGCAGAATTACCCCAAGAATTTCAGAAATTATTGAGAGTCTTAAAAAAATCAATTAAGGTTTAGGGAGCTATTTACTAAAGCTTTTGTAACATTATTCTTAGGACTAGAAAAAACTGTAGCTGAATCGCCTTCTTCAATAATCTGTCCATAATTCATAACTAATAATCTATTACAAAATTTCTTTGCAATTCCTAAATCATGAGTAATAAAAATTATACTAAAATCCATTTTTTCTTGTATCTTTCTAAGTAAATCAAGTATCTCAACTTTTACATAAGCATCTAACATATTTACACTTTCATCGCAGATGAGGATTTTTGGTTTCAATAATAATGATCTTGCAATTGAAATTCTTTGTAATTGACCACCAGACAATTGATTGGGGTAGGAGTTTAAGAATTCAGGATCTGAAGGTAGATTTAAATTTTTTAAAATTAGTTTAATCTCATTTTTAATTTGATAATTATTAGATATTTTTTGAATTAAAAATATATCCTTCAAAATATTTTTGATTTTCATTTTTGGATTCAAACTTGAAAAAGGATCTTGGAAAATTATTTGTATATTTTTAAGATTATTAGACTTTTTTTTATGTAATTCTGAATTTCTTTCATAAACTTTTATTTCACCTCCTCTAACCTTCAAGAGTCCTATTAAAGATCTACATAAAGTACTTTTTCCACACCCAGAAGATCCAACAATTCCAAGGACTTCATTTCGATACAATTTAAAACTGACTTCTTTTAAAGCCTTATTCCATTTGGGCCGGAAAATTGAAGAATTTAATTTATACCAATGTCTTAAATTATTAACCTCTAAAACAACATCATTTATAGAGGTAATTATTTTTCTTGGCTTCAAAGATATATTTGCTGCATTTACCAATTTCTCTCCAATTTTTGATTTAGGCGATTTAAAAACTTCCTTTATATTTCCTTGCTCCTGAATTGATCCTTGATCCATTATCACGACTTTTTTACACCACTTTGCTGCAAGATTAATGTCATGACTAATCAAAATCAAAGTGGTTCCAGATTCCTCACATAAACAAAGAATTTGATCCATTACTTCAAAACTAGTCTTAGAGTCCAGACTGGTTGAAGGTTCATCTGCAATTAATATTTTAGGTTTCAAAGCTAAAGCCATTGCAATTGAAACTCTTTGTCTCATTCCCCCACTAAATTGATGAGGAAATGAATCCAATCTTTCAATATCTATTCCTACTTTTCTAAAATTTTCTTCAACTAAATCTTTAATAATTAAAGGGGGATAGTTTTGAAAATGTGTTTTTAACAATTCTTTTAAATGATCTCCAACTGTCATTAAAGGATTAAGTTTTTTTATGGAATCTTGATAAATAAATCCAAAATTATTTCTTCTAAATAATTGAATTTGTTTTTTATCAATTTTAGTTAGATCTTCTCCAGATATTTTTATAAATCCTTGAGTAATTGAAGCTTCAGGAAGCATATTTACAATTGTTTTTGCAAATGTTGTTTTACCACATCCAGAAGGACCTATTATTGCTAAGTGATCTCCTTTAAATAGATCTAATTTAAAATTTTTTATGGTAGATTTCTGATAAGGACCATATTTGACATTTAGATTCCTTATTTCAAAAATTTTGCTTTTATTTATTTTCATAATTTTGTAGCAAATTTCTCTAGTCCTAAATAAAATAAATTTAAAGGAATATTATATGACTGAGGCGACTGCGAATTCAAAAGAAAAAAATGAAATTAAAGTTTCAACAATCATTTTGCCTGAAAATAAAAATTATGAAAGTGAATCTTTGAAGTATGAGATAAATATTCCTAATTGGCTTCTTGAGATTATTCAAAACTATGAAGTATCAAATAAAAAAAATAATTCTAATCATGATCTTATAGTAAAAGCTTTCAAACTTGCTTATGAAGCTCATAAAGGACAACTTCGGGCAAGTGGAGAGCCATATATAATTCATCCCATAGCTGTTGCAGATCTGCTTAAAGAAATAGGTGCAAGTTCATCAGTTGTAGCTGCCGGACTATTACATGATGTTGTTGAAGACACCGGAATTGCTCTATCAGAGATAGAAGTTAATTTTGGCTTAGAGGTAAAAGTACTTGTAGAAGGTGTAACTAAATTAGGAGGTATTCACTTTAATAATAGAACTGAAGCACAGGCTGAAAATCTTAGAAAAATGTTCTTAGCTATGGCAAGCGACATAAGAGTTGTTTTAGTTAAACTTGCAGATCGACTACATAATATGAGAACAATTCAATGGCTTAATGAAGAGAGAAAAGAGAGAATTGCAAGAGAAACAAGAGAAATATATGCCCCTTTAGCAAATAGGTTAGGAATAAATAGATTTAAATGGGAATTAGAAGATCTAGCATTTAAATTTCTTGAACCAGAGGAATATAAAAATTTAAAAGATCAAATTGCCGTAAAAAGAAGTGATAGAGAAAAAAGGTTAAACGTTACCTTAAATTTGATGAAGGAAAACTTAGTCTCTTCAGGTTTAGGAAATTTTGAAATTACGGGAAGACCAAAACATCTCTATGGTATTTGGAGCAAAATGGAAAGACAACAAAAACAATTTAGCGAGATTTATGACGTTGCTGCTCTAAGAATTATTGTTAGCAATTCAGATAGCTGTTATAAAGCTTTAGCAGTCGTTCATGATACTTTTAGGCCAATTCCTGGAAGATTTAAAGATTATATAGGTTTACCAAAACCAAATGGATACCAGTCCTTGCATACCTCTGTGATCGGCAGACATAGGCCTATTGAGGTTCAAATAAGAACGAGTTCAATGCATCAAGTTGCAGAATTCGGAATAGCTGCACATTGGCAATATAAAGAAGGTGGTTCACCTGCATCAAGTAATGCAGAAAGATTTAATTGGCTTAGACAATTAGTAGATTGGCAACAAGAAGGTACTGAGAAAGATCATAATGATTATCTAGCATCTATAAAAGAAGATTTATTCGATGAAGAAGTATTTGTGATCACACCAAAAGGAGATGTTGTTGGCTTAAGGAAGGGATCTACTGCAATCGATTTTGCTTACAGAATACATTCAGAAATAGGCAACCATTGTAATGGGATAAGAATAAATGAAAAATTATCTCCTCTATCTACATCATTGCAAAATGGGGACTTTATCGAAATCTTGACTAATAATAATTCAACTCCAAGTTTAGATTGGTTGAATTTTGTAGTTACTCCAACCGCAAAAAATAGAATTCGGCAGTGGTATAAAAAAAGCCATAGAGATGAAACTATTAAAAGAGGAAAAGATCTGCTTGAAAAAGAAATAGGTCGCAATGGATTTGAATCATTAATTTCAAGTGATGCCATGAAAAAAGTTGCACATCGATGTAATTTAAAGACTACGGAAGATCTACTAGCATCATTAGGATTTGGGGGTTTAACTTTACATCAAGTATTGAATAGATTAAGAGAAGAAATTAAAATACAAACAGAAGAAATTAAAAATGAATCTAATACTGAATTAGCAGAATCTCTTATAAATAAAAATAATTCAATAGCATCCAAATCTCATGCAACTAATAAATCACCAATCACTGGAGTAGAAGGCCTTGATTATAGAATAGGAAAATGCTGCAGTCCACTTCCTGGGGAGGAAATAATTGGAACTGTCTCTCTAGGTAATCATGGAATCACTATTCATAGAAGAGATTGTGAGAACGTTCTCCCAATACCAATAGAGAGAAGATTACCTGTTGCATGGAACCAAGAGAATAAAGTTCTTGACAATAAGTTCCCAATTCAATTAAGAATAGAGGTTATAGATAGAGTAGGGGTCCTAAAAGATATACTTATGAGATTATCTGATAAAGGAATAAATGTTAGTGATGCAAATGTAAAGACCGCTTTTGGTAAACCTGCAATAATTAATTTATGTGTTGGTCTAGAAAGTTATAGCCAACTCCACAAAACTATTGATCAAATTAAATCAATGGCTGATGTATTAGATATTGCAAGGGTAGGAATAAGTTAATTACAACTTAAAAGAATTATAAAATGTTCTTTTTTTTATTTTTCTTATATAGCAAAAAAACAATTATGCCAGAAATAGAAGCTAATAAAAATCCAACTAATGCTGAACCCAAAATTAATCTTAATGAAAAAACACTCCCTTGTTCCCATAATTCTTCAATCATTAAATTTTTATCAAAAACAATATCTGTAGAATTTTTTAGCAAGAATGACCCAACTTTATAATTGAAAAAATATAGAGGCACATAAGTAAAAGGATTACTTATCCAAGTACCAATTGCAGCAAGAAAAAGATTTCCTTTTGCAACTCTTGCTAAAAATAATCCTAATAAAGTTTGAAAACCAAAGAAAGGAAAGCATCCACAAAAGATACCAACAGCTACTCCCTTTGCATTAAAAAAGGGAGTACCATCTTGTTTCAAAAATAATGATAGAATTTTTTTATATTGAAGATTCTTTATCAACTTCATTCTGAAATCACAATCAAAAAAGTTTTCTTTGATAAGCTTACTTAATTATCCACAGCATAGTGAGAGATGGAATCAATTATCGATACTGAGGATACAATAGCAGCTATAGCTTCGGCTATAAGTCTAGGTAAAGGAGGAATTGCAGTTATAAGAGTATCAGGAGAAGAAGCAATAAATTCCTGTAAAAATATTGTAGAAACAAAATCTAAATATGCTTGGGAGTCTCACAGAGTTTTTCATGGCTTTATAAAAGATAATTTAGAAAATAAATTTATAGATGAAATTTTAATTACAGTTATGCATTCTCCTAATAGTTTCACTGGAGAAGATATTGTTGAATTGCACTGTCATGGAGGAGTAATTGTTGTAAATAAAGTGATGGAGACATTGTTATCAAATAATACTGGAGTAAGGATTGCAAATCCAGGAGAATTTAGTCAAAGAGCATTTCTTAATGGCAAAATAGATTTAACTCAAGCAGAATCAATTAATCAATTGATTAATGCAAAAAATCTTAAATCAGCCGAAATAGCTTTTAATGGAGTAAAGGGAGAAATAAAGAAAAAGATTGATATTATTAAAAATGATTTAATCGAGCAATTATCAGAAATAGAAGCAAGAGTAGACTTTGACGAGGATTTTTCAGAATTCAATTATGATGATTTTTCTAGAAATATTAAAATTATAAAAGAAAAAATAGAAATCCTTATAGAAAATTCAAAAAGGGGGGGGCATATTCATAATGGAATATCAATTGCTCTTATTGGCAAAACTAATGTTGGGAAAAGTTCTCTTTTAAATCTTCTCTCAAAAAAAGAAAAAGCAATAGTTACTAATATTCCAGGAACAACTAGAGATACAATTGAAGTGAATTTGACTATAAAAGATATACCAATAAAAATAATAGATACAGCTGGCATTAGAGAAACAGATGAATATATAGAAAATATTGGAATTGAAAAAAGCTTTGAAATGATTCAAAACTCAGACTATATAATCTATTTATATAGTCTTGAAGAAGGATTAAATAAGGATGATGAGAAAATTATAAGCAAAATTCCACAAGAAAAATTAATTACAATCTTGGGGAATAAAAAAGATTTAATTGATTCAAAAAAAGTAAATAAAAAAAATTTATCGAACTCTGTTTTAATGAGTATTAAAAATGATGAAGGCGAAAAAGAACTAGTCGAAAAGATAGTTAAAAAATGTGGATCAAAAGAATTTGAAAATATAGATATTTTTTTAAATGAAAGACAAATATCAAACCTAACTGATTGCCTAAAAAATTTAAATGATACTGATCCAATAATTGCTAATCAATTACCCTTCGATTTATTATCAATTGAAGTTAGAGATGGAATAAAAAACTTATCGAGAATTACAGGTCAAGAATTAACTGAAGATCTACTAAATAATATTTTTTCCAAATTTTGTATAGGTAAATAAATTTTTATTAAAATACATTAAGGTATAAAGTAAACTTTAAAAGTTAAAATAAAATTTTTATCTTATTCAAATTTAGTGGATTTATACTCTCCAAATATTTCTAGAGTTATTGATGGTTGGATTGAAGAAGATATCGGTAAAGGTGATCTAACATCTTCTGCGATTACCAAAAAAATAGGAAAAGCCTATTGGATAGCAAAAGAGGAAGGAATATTTTGTGGTGTTGGAATAATAAAAGAAATTTTTAAAAAAATTGACGAAAAAATAGAGTGCAATTTTTTTATTAATGATGGTGAAAAATTTTTGAAGGATCAAAAGCTTCTTGAACTAAATGGCCCTTCAAGAAGTCTCTTGGCAAGTGAAAGAATAAGTCTCAATATCTCAATGCATTTATCGGGAATCTCAACTTATACAAAAAATATTGTAGATGTTCTGAAAGGTACAAATATAAATTTAGCAGATACAAGAAAAACTACTCCTGGTTTAAGAATATTTGAAAAGTATGCTTTTAAATGTGGTGGTGGTATTAATCATAGAATGGGATTATATGATGCTGCAATGATTAAAGAAAACCACATTGCATGGACTGATAACTTGAAAAATGCAGTTGAAAAAATTAGATTAAATAGTCCCTTTACAACTCATATTATTATTGAAGCAGAAGATATGCAGCAAGCAAAAGATGCAGTTTTAGCAGGTGCAGATAGTATTTTGTTAGATGAATTTAATCCTGAATTACTTAAAAAAGGTATTAAAGAATTAAGAGACTTATCAAAAAATAACACTAATAAAACAATTAGGAATGATTTAATCATAGAGGTATCTGGAATTAATCCAATAAACATTAGTAAGTATTTAATTGATGGAGTTGATTTAATTTCAACAAGTTCTTCAATTACTAAAAGTAATTGGATTGATTTTAGTATGCGTTATATTAATTAAATGACTCGAATAGCATTCTAATAATTCATGCAGGTAATTTTTAAAGAATTAACTAAAAGCTTTGAAGAAACTCTTCTAGAAAGTCTTATAAAAAATGAAAAGAAAGAAGAATTTGAAAAAATTCGTAAAAATTTAATTAATCAAGCATCTAAAGAGGAGTTTGGTGATTATCAATGTAATGTATGTCTGGTTTTATCTAAGATTTATAAAAGTAACCCTAGAGAAATTGCTATTGCATTTATTGAGAACCTCAAAGAAAATAAAAAGATTTCTAATTTATGTGAAGATTTAGAAATTGCGGGACCAGGTTTTATAAATATAAAATTAAAAAATAATGTTTTGATTGAAGAAATAAAATCTAATAAAAAATGCCCTAGAGCTGGTGTTCCTTTATCCCATAAAAATAATAGTCATTCCCAAAAAAAAGTTATCGTAGATTTTTCAAGTCCTAATATTGCTAAAGAAATGCATGTGGGTCATCTAAGATCAACAATTATAGGAGATTCGATCTCAAAAATTTTGGAATTTAGAGGATATATCGTTTTAAGACTAAATCACATTGGAGATTGGGGTACACAATTTGGAATGCTTATTACTCAGCTTAAAGATTTATATTCAAGCGATCTTAAAGAAATAGATAGAATCAAAATTAGTGATTTGGTTGAATTCTATAAAGCTTCAAAAAAAAGATTTGATAATGAAACAGAATTCCAAAAGAGATCAAGAGAAGAGGTAGTTCAATTACAAAGTGGAGATAAAAAATCAATTGAAGCATGGAAATTATTATGTAATCAATCAAGAAAAGAGTTTGATCAAATCTATAAAACATTGAACATAAAAATTAAAGAAAGAGGAGAATCTTTTTATAATCCTTTTTTAAAATCAATAGTTGAGGATTTAAATTACAAGAGAATATTAGTAGAAGATCAAGGTGCAAAATGTGTTTTTCTTGATGGCATGACTAATAAAGAAGGGAATCCATTACCACTTATTATTCAAAAAAAAGACGGTGGGTTCAATTATGCAACTACTGATCTTGCCGCTCTAAGATATAGATTTAATAAGGAACCATATGGAGATAATGCAGCCAGAATTATTTATGTAACAGATCATGGTCAATCCAATCATTTTGCAGGAGTTTTTCAAGTTGCTAAAAGAGCTAATTGGATCCCAAAAGATTGCGAAGTAAATCATGTTCCCTTCGGGCTAGTACAAGGTATTGATGGAAAGAAACTTAAAACAAGAGAAGGAGATACCATAAAACTAAAAGATTTATTATCAGAGTCAATTAATAGAGCAAAAGAAGATCTATTAAAAAGATTAGAGAACGAAAGTCGTTTTGAAAATGATGATTTTATTTTAAATACTTCAAAAGTTATTGGAATCGGAGCAGTAAAATATGCCGATTTAAGCCAAAATAGAATCACAAATTATCAATTTAGTTTTGAAAAGATGCTTTCTCTTAATGGAAATACGGCGCCTTATCTTTTGTATACACTTGTAAGAATTTCAGGAATTAATAGAAAAAGTAATATGACTGAAGAGGGGTTAAATTTAGAATCTATTTCATATAGCCATGATTTAGAGTGGAAGCTTATAAGGAAATTACTTAAATTTGATGAAGTTATTATTTCGATAGAAAAAGACTTAATGCCAAATAGATTATGTAATTATCTGTTTGAATTATGTAAGACTTTTAATAGATTTTACGATCAAGTTCCTATTCTTAAGGGAGAAATGGATACAAAGATTTCAAGACTCACATTATGTGCTTTAACTGAAAAGACTTTAAAATTAAGTTTAGAGCTTCTTGGAATTGAAACCTTAGATAGAATGTAATGAATGAATTTGATCAAATAAATAATCTTTCACCACTCCCAAGAAAGGAAATAATAAATATGCAATCTTATTCTGCACCTTTAGAAAACAGAAGAAATTTATTGCGTTTAGATTTTAATGAAAATACTTTAGGTCCCAGTAAAAAAGTATATGAAGCTATCAAAGATATTAATTTAAATCAAATTTCAATCTATCCAGAATATAACTTATTAAAAAAATTTGTATCGAATCACTATTATGAATCAAGGCAATTTGACTCTGAAGAGATAGGTTTGTTTAATGGAGCTGATGCTGCAATAAATGCGATATTTAATTGTTTTGGCGACAGGGATGAAATATTCCTGACCACAAACCCTACATTTGGTTATTATTCTCCTTGTTCTGAAATACAAGGTATGAGAAAAATAACTTGTACCTACGAAGGAGAAAACTTTCTTTTCCCAATAAAGAGATTTAAAGAAAAAATTATTAAACATAACCCTAAATTAATATTTATTTGTAATCCAAATAACCCTACTGGTACTGTTTTAAGTGCTAAAGAAATAATAAATTTAGCAAATCTGAATAAAAAATCATTAATTGTCGTAGATGAACTTTATGAGAAATTTTACGGCGATAGTCTTCTTCCAGTAATAGATTTTAAAAAAATTAAAAATATAGTTGTTATTCAATCCCTATCAAAGACTGCTGGTTTAGCTGGTTTGAGAATTGGCTTTGCATTCGGACATAAAAACATAATGAAATATATCAATAAAGTGACAGGACCTTATGATGTGAACAGTTTTGCTGTTACTGCTGCATTAGCTGCTCTAAATGATAAATCTTATATAGATAATTATGTTTCTGAAGTAAAAAAAGCGAGAGTATTAATTGAGAAAAAATTTGAATCTGTAGCAATTAGGAAACATTTTGGTGGCGGAAATTATTTTTTAATTTGGCCAAAAAAAAATCCAGAAATTTTGACAAGACAAATGAGAGAAAAGGGTATCTTAATAAGAGAGATGAAAAACAAAAAAGATATTGAGAATTCTATAAGGGTAAGTATAGGAACTCAAGAACAAATGAGTATTTTCTGGAGTACCTATAAAAAATTAGATCTTAATAATTAATCTTTGAAAATATAAATAGTATTTTTATCAATTCTTTTTGAATTTATTTCAAAGCTTTTACCAAGATATTTGACTTTAAAATCTTGCATATTTTCAAGAAAAAAGTCAGCATTAGAAAAATCACAATTATCACTAATATTTTTGCCTCTCACAAAATGAACAGGAACAACAATTGAGGGTTTTAATTTTTTTACTATATCTGAGGCCTCGATTCCGTTATAAGATTTAAATCCTCCTCCTATTGAAATAAATAAAATATCTGGACGGGACAAAATAATTTCACTATTTATATCCATTTCACCAGCAGCTCCACCCATATGGACTATTTTTAAATTATTCTGCTCCCAACTCCAGACCGTAGCCATCCCAAACCTTCTTCCCCCAATTCTGTCATGAGGAACCTCAATTCCATTTAATAATATATCTTCGAATTTATAAACTCCAGGTTCTACAAACATCAATTGATCATTTGGATTGTATCCTTCATCAGCTAGTTTTGAACTAGCTAAAATAAAATCAGCATTTATTCCTTTTGGCTCATTTAAATCACTTGCACAACCAATAGCCTTAAAAGGATTTATAAGAACTGATTTTTTTCTTCCTTTAATTAAAAAACTACCATGACCTAAACTGTTTAATAACAAATCACCTGCCATGGCGGATGAGGGTATTAAAAATAAAAATAATGTAAAAAGGAAAAATTTTTTTATTTTGATAAAACTCATAGAAAATTTATATATTTATATTTTACTTATTTTGAGCCATATTTAAAAAATTACTAATTAATTTATGTCCAAATTGTGTTAGAACACTTTCTGGATGAAACTGAACACCATGTAAATTTTTATATTCTTTATGTGAAATTGCCATAATTGTTGAATCCTCTAAAGTTGCAGTTATTTCAAAACAAGAGGGAAGAGATTCTGCATCTACTATAAGACTATGATATCTAGTAGCCAAAAATGGGCTATCAATATCTTGGAATAATCCTTTTTTATTGTGAATAATTTTTGAGGTCTTTCCATGCATTAATTCTTTACCAACTATTACTTTACCGCCATAGGCTTGAGCTAATGCTTGATGACCTAAACAGACACCTAATATTGGAATTTCCTTTGATAAGTTTTGGAGAATTGGCAGACAAATACCTGACTGATCTGGATTCCCTGGACCAGGAGACAATAAAATACCATCGGGATTAATATGACTTATCTCTTCTAAAGTAATTTCATCATTTCTTTTTACTAGTAATTCTTTTGTTATATGATGATCTGCTGAAAGCTCTCCTAAGTATTGAACTAGGTTATACGTAAAACTATCGTAATTATCAATAACTAGAAACATATCTTTTTCAATTTAAAAATAATAACTTTATTTTAGGAATAAATAAACATAGACCAATAATAACAGAATTAATTGAAGCTAATAATACAGCACCTGCTGAACAGTCCTTTGCAATTTTAGCAAGATTACTAAACTTTTTTTTAATCACTAGATCAACTAAAGATTCGATTGATGTATTTATTATTTCTAAAGTCAATACAGAAAAAACAGTCACTAGTATAATTAAATAATCGCTTTTATCAAGTTGAAGAATAGAACCTATGGTTAAACTAAAAAGAGCAAAAACAACTTGAATTTTAAAATTTCTAGAATTTTTAAATGTATATTTAATACCATTAAAAGCATATCTAAAACTTATTAAAACATTTTTAGATGTCCTATATGACCTTCTCCTACTTTTTAAAAGTTTTGCTTTACTCTTCATTTATAGTTTATTAATAAAATATTTCAATCTAATTTTGAAATTAAATATTCTTGAAAATTTAACATATTATCTAATTCATAATCATCATTATGTTCCCATCCCAAAAGATGTAATAATCCATGACTGGCTAACCATAGCATTTCTTTTTTAATAGAATGATTAAACTCAAACGATTGTTTAAAAGCCGTTTCTAAGGATATAAATAAATCTCCTAATTCAATAAAATTTAAATCTTTAGTTGTATCTTCATCAGAAATAATTGGGAAAGATAAAACATCAGTTGAACCAGATTTATTCATCCACTTTTGATTAATAGAAGAAATTTCTTTATCATCAATAATCTGCAAACTTAACGAAAAACTTTTTTTGTCTAAAATAAAATTTGGAAAATAAGTATCTTTTTCATCTAGAATTATTTTAATCCAACACAATAATACTTCTTCCCAAAAACTATATTTGAGAATAAGATTATCTGGCTTATTTAGAAAATGATCTGATAAGTTAGAAAAATCATTACATTTAAAGACTAAATCTATTTGTAAGTCATATAAATCTTTTTTATACATACTTTCATTAAACAGGCATATTAGGCTTTCCTAAAGTAGCTATTAAAATTAAAACTCCGATCAAAATTAAAAAAGTAATTGAAAAATGAGAAATACTTTTAGAACCCTTCCTTACCATATTTCTCATAGCTAGTTTTATAAAGCTAGGAGGAGAAACTTTTTTTTCTAAATTATCGTTTTTATTTGCCATAAATTTATTGAATAGACTCTTTAGAAGAAATATTCATGCGCAATAATTCATGAATAAATTGATCTAATCCACCATTAAGAACTGCATCTAAATCATTAGTCTCTTTCATTGTTCTTAAATCCTTAACCATTTGATAGGGATGAAAAACATAATTTCTAATTTGATTACCCCATGCAGCCTCAACAATATCACCTTTAATATCAGATATTTCAGAAGCTTTTTGTTCTTTAGCTATTACTAATAATTTAGCTTTAAGCAATAACATTGCTTTCTCCTTATTTTGTAATTGAGATCTCTCTTGAGTACATCTTACAGCGATTCCTGAAGGCAAATGTACAATCCTTACTGCTGTTTCTACTTTATTAACGTTTTGTCCTCCAGCTCCGCCTGATCTACTAGTTGTAATTTCTAAATCTTTATCAGGAATCTCTAATGAAATACTTTGATCTAATTTTGGCATTACCTCAACTCCAGCGAAACTAGTTTGTCTTTTACCATTAGCATTAAACGGTGAAATTCTTACTAATCTATGAGTACCTTTTTCATTTTGAAGATAACCATAAGCATATTTACCATTAACTTCAAAAGTAACGCTTTTAATACCTGCTTCTTCTCCATCAGATAAATCAGTAATTTCTAAGCTCATTCCATTATTATCTACCCATCTTGAATACATTCTTAATAGAATTTCTACCCAATCTTGTGCATCAGTGCCGCCTGCACCAGCATTAATAGAGACTATAGCAGCTTCTTTATCATATTCACCACATAATAATCTTTGGAATTCCCACTTATCTAAATTCTCTCTTAAAGTTACTAATCCTTGATGTGATTCAACAATCATTTCTTCTTCAGGCTCTAAGGAATAAAGCTCAAGAGAAGCTTCAGCATCAGAAATGAACATTTTCCATTTATCTAACAATTGAAGTTGATCTATAACATCATCAAGGTTGAGCATATGTTTTTTTGCATCTGCCTGATTACCCCAGAATTCTGGTTGAGCAGCAATTTGCTCTAACTCTTTTCTCTTAGCAACTAAATTTGGAACGTCAAAGACAATCCTGAGCATTGCCCAGGCGCTTGGTTAACTCTGAAAGATCTTTTTTAAATTCTGTTATATCTATCAAAATAGAATTTAATTGTTATTTATAATCTAACAAGCACTTTTATTTAATAGTATAAAGTAAATAATATTTTAAAAAAATGTCTAAAGTTGAAATTTATACTTGGCGATTTTGCCCATTCTGCATACGGGCGAAATCTTTACTTGAAAAAAAAAATATAAGTTTTACTGAACATAAAATAGATGGAGATGATAATGCAAGAGAACTCATGATGGAGAGAGCTAATGGTAAAAGAACAGTGCCTCAAATTTTTATTGATGATAAAAGTATTGGTGGTTGTGACGAACTTTATGAATTAGAAAAAGAGGACAAACTAGACTTATTACTGAATTAGATAATATGAGATTTCTATTTGTAGTAGACCCAATAAAAAATATAAATCCATTAAAAGATTCATCTGCAGCATTAATGCAAGCTTCTTCTAAGAAAAAGATAGAAGTATGGACTTGTACTCCTCAAGATCTAGAGGCAAGAGGAGACGAAGTATGGGCATCTTCTTGGAGAGCTGAAGTTTGTCCATGGGTTTCTTTTCAAGAAAATAAATGTATCCCTCTTGCTGAATTTAATTGTATTTGGATGAGAAAAGATCCCCCAGTAAATGAGGGATATTTATATGCGACTCATCTTTTGGAAGTGGCCGAAAGAAAAGGAGTAAAAGTCATAAATAAGCCTTCCTCATTGCGTGCTTGGAACGAAAAATTAGGCGCATTGAGGTACAGCCATTTGATGGCACCAACAATAGTTGCAAGTAAAGTAAAAGATCTTATTAATTTTGCACAAATTAATCATGATGTTGTCGTAAAACCACTTGGAGGGAAAGGAGGACAAGGCGTTATTCGTCTAACTAAGGATTCTCCAGGTATTAAAGCAATGATTGAATTAATAACATCCCAAGAAGAATTACCAGTAATGATGCAAAAATTCATTCCCGAAGTCAAAGAAGGTGATAAAAGAATAATTATTGTTAACGGTGAGCCAATTGGATCAATTAATAGAATTCCTCAAGGGGGGGACTTTAGAAGTAATTTAGCTATGGGAGGTAAAGCAGAAAAAACAAACCTTACAGTTAAAGAAAAAAAGATTTGTACTGAGTTATCTCAACATTTCAAAGATGAAGGTTTATTCTTTGTTGGTATAGATGTAATAAATGGGATGCTTAGTGAAATTAATGTAACAAGTCCAACAGGATTAAGAGAAATAGAAACTTTATCTAATAAAAGAGTTTCAGATCAAGTAATTGAAAAATTATTAAAAATTATTTAGTTCTTTTGGCAAGAAATATTTGGTTCACTAAAGATTTAAATTTAAGTTGAATCTCCTCAATTTCTTTTTTAGAGATAGAACCTTTTACTAATCCTGAACCAGCCGTAAATTCTAGATTTTGGTCAATATAACGTGCTCCTCTTATAGCTACTCTGAATTCTGAATTTCCTTCAGAATCTACCCATCCTATTGGCGAAGCATAATTTCCTCTAGAAAATGATTCAAGTATATTTATCCATTTCATTGCTTCCTTTTTAGGAGATCCACAAACTGCTGGAGATGGATGCAAAACTCTAAGCAAGTCAAAAGGGCATATATTATGAATCTTGGAATATACCAAAGTTTGTAAATGAGAAATATCTCCAAAAGAAGTTACCTTTAAAGAACTTTTTGTATAGTTATTAATCTTTAAAACTTCCAAAGATTTAATTAAATACTCAAGTACATAATTATGCTCTCTTATATCCTTAGAGCTTTCTATAAGAGAATCTGGATTTAAATCACTTGATACTGTTCCAGCAATAGCCTCTAAAACCAAATCAGGCTTCATAAATGAAAATAGTTTTTCTGGCGATGCTCCAAATACAATATCTTTGCTATTTCTCCTCCAAACATATCTACAAGTATTTGGTTGATTAGTTTTTAATTTTTTCAAAATATTTATTAAATTAAATTTATTTTTAAAACCTATTTTGACTCTTGAAGCTAAAACGATCTTGTCAAGGTTACCTTCCTCTACTAATTGAATTCCCTTATTTATTAATTTCTTCAGATTATTATTTGATAATTCTAAAGAGTTCAAAAAATAATTGATCGAAGGATAATCAAAACTATTTTTACTTTTTTTATTTTTTGAATTTAGGATCTGATCCCTTATTGACCATAGTTCTTCAATTAATGTCCTCAAAGAAGATTTACCCTCTACATGAGCATTTATTCTTAACCAACAATCCCTTTTATTTTTAATAATCAATATTTTAGGTAAAATAGCCTCTAAACTAGGGACGTCAAACAAACAATATTTTTTCTTTAGATTCTCTGAAAAAGAAAAAAAATAAATTATTTTTGAAAGCGCAGAGGTATTCGATTCATCAGTCAAATTTATTAGATTATTAAAGTTTTCTGAGCTAAATTCTTTCGCTACTTTAAATTTTTTAGGCCCTTCTAAAGTTATATATTTACATTTCTCAAGAGCTACATATGACATTTTATTATCCTCTTCCAAAAAAGAAGAAAAAGAATACTTATCAATAAAAAATTCATATACATCAAATAAATCAACAGAAGGTATCTCAATACAAATACTTACTAATCCGGAATTTACCCCTTTCTTATCGAAATTGGTAAAAACACCTTTTAACAAATCTGAAAAGTTTAAATTATTTTTCATCACTTATTGAAAATAACTAAAAATCATGCATTAAAGTAAAAAATGTAACTCAATTTATAAACTATATTTAATAATTATAGTTTTTCTTACCTGCATTAATAATGAATGAAAGAAATAAAAGTTTATGGAAACAAGCAATAAAATGGCCTCTTTATTCAGTAGCAATTTTACCAGTTTTTATTTCAGGAGCTTATACGCTAAACTCTTTCGAAAATATCAAAATATCTAATTTAATTGCATTCACAATCGCTGCAATATTAATACTAATTTGGGAAAATCTAACTAATGATTTATTTGATTCAGAAACAGGAATTGATGAATTTAAATTTCATTCCATTGTAAATCTTGTACAAAGTAAAACAATAGTTTCAATTACCGCTTATGCATCTCTATTGATTGGATTATTTGTAATTGCCATCATTTCAATTACGACCAGCATAAATGTAATGCTATTAGTCGGCGCTTGCTGCTTCTTAGGATATTTATATCAAGGACCGCCTTTCCGTTTAGGCTACCAGGGTTTAGGAGAACCATTATGTTGGTTAGCTTTTGGCCCCTTAGCTTACGCCGCTGCTTTAATAGCATTAAATCCCTCAGATATATACATGATTTCTATTCCTTGGAAAGAGTCATTATTACTTGGTTCAGGATCTTCATTGGCAACCACACTAGTACTATTTTGCTCTCATTTTCATCAGATCAAAGAAGATAAAGAACATGGTAAAAATTCACCTTTAGTTAGACTAGGAGCGAAAAAAGGAGCTAAGATTATTCCTTGGACAGTTTTTATAATTTATGTTTTCCAACTTTTTATAATAATTAATGGATTTATTCCGATACTTTGTGTTCTTTTTCTTATAAGTTTTCCTCAATCATTAAAGCTTATAACTTTATTGAAATATTCATATAACAAACCTGAAGTAATAAAAAATTGTAAATTTATTGCTATCAAATTTCAAACGCTAAATGGAATTGGATTAATAGCAGGATTTATAATAGATTACCTGCTTTATAAATGAACTTAACTTTTAAAAAAAAATCGTTTTTCTTTAAATTATCTTCGAAAGTGGATAATTCAAATACAACATATGAATATAAATCTGGGTGGATAATTAAATTAAAAAATATGGAAAAGGGAGTTGGTTTTGGAGAAGTAAATCCTCTAAGAAAAAAAGATTTAGATGCATGTCAAATACAATTAAATCAGGTTCCCAAATACGTAAATTCAAAAACTTTATCTGATTTAATAAAGAATTTTCACCCTTGCATTCAATCAGCTATAAACTCTGCATTAGCTGAAATTGAAAGAAAAATAAATTTTAAGGAAAATTATTACTTTAATGAAATTGATCAAACAGCTATACTTTTAGATCCTCATAACGCTCTTAAAGAATTAATAATATTAAAAAGCAATAAACTTTTGAATGAGAAATCTCTGACTATTAAATGGAAAGTAGGCATACAAGATAATTCCTCCGAAGAAAAAACTCTAAAAGAGATACTAAATCATTTAAGAAGTAATATAAAATTAAGAATTGATGCGAATGGTTCTTGGAAAAGAGAAATAGCTAATAGATGGGTTGATATTTTGAAAGATATTGAAAATATAGATTGGCTAGAACAGCCTCTTTCTAAAGATGATATAGAGGGTTTAAGAGAACTTAATAAAAAGATGCCAATTGCTTTAGATGAATCACTATTAGAATATCCATATTTGATTAATGAATGGGATGGTTGGCAAATTCGAAGACCTTCTCAAGAGAGAAATCCTATGCATCTTTTAAAAGAGTTAAAAGATAAAAAAGGTTTTAGATCCTTAAGCACTTCTTTTGAGACAGGAATAGGCAGAAGATGGCTTTTTCATTTATCCTCTCTACAGCTATTGGGACTAACTCCCAAAGTTCCTGGATTAGCTTTGAAAAAAAATCCTAATTCTTTTCTTTTCCTAAATGATGCTCAAAAGATATGGGATCAATTATGAAAAATAAAATTCATATTATTGAAGTTGAAAATAATGAAAAAGAATCTATAAAAAAAATTCTTGAAAATATTAAAGATAAAAAAATTACCTATATAAAAAATAAATCTTATAAAACTGACGAAATATTAAAGACTATTGATATAACAGGACCTGCAATTATCTTAAATAGTAGTGGCAGTAGTGGAAAGCCTAAAAAATGCATACATAGTTTAGAAAATCTTAATTCGTCTGCTAAGGCATCTGGAATTTGGCTTGAAAAGCAAGGATTTAAATTACAAAACTGTTTAATTTTTAATACTTTACCTTTGAATCATATAAGTGGATTAATGCCACTATTTAGAAGCAAAATATGGAGTTGTGAGCATATTAATATTTCTCCTAAATTAATTAAAAAAACCGAGGAATTATTAGCCTTGACTAATGAGATAAAAAAAGAAAATCAACATCTTATAACATCATTAGTTCCAACACAATTAAAAAGACTTTTATCTGAAAAAGATGGGATTAATTGGTTAAAGATTTTTGATTTAATTTGGATTGGTGGTGCATCTATATCTAGTGAAACTTCTCGCAAGTGCAGACTAGAAAAAATAAATTTAGCACCCTGTTACGGATCTACTGAAACTGCTGCCATGGTTACAAGCTTAAAACCTAAAGAATTTTTAGAAGGGATAGATAATGTTGGAGAAATACTATGTGATATAAATTTAAGAATTAGTAAAAAGGGTTTAATCCAAATCAAATCAGAAAGAATAGGAATTGAATTTCTTGAACCTTCAAAAACTAAAAATTTCAAAGATAAAAATGGTTGGTGGGAAAGCAGTGATTTGGGAGAAATCCAAGAATTGAATGATTCTTATTATTTGAAATTTATTAGCAGAATAGATAATGCTTTTAATTCTGGAGGTGAAATAGTTTTTCCAGAAGTAATTAAATTACGATTAAGTAAATTTATCTCAAATAAACAAATTCCAATAGAAAATTTTATGATTTCAAAAATACCTAATAAAGAATGGGGAAATAAAATTGAGATCAACATTGATTTTAAAAAAGAAACTTGTAAAAAAGATATTGAATATTCATTAAAACTATTAAAAAACTTTTCTATAAATTGGCCAAAACATGAGAGACCTGAGACCTGGATTATTGGTAAGAATCAATCAAATTATATTGAAAAATCAAATTTCATATTTGAAAAATAGTAACTCATGATAATTAACACTCTTTTAAATCTGTATTTATATTGGAAGCTTCTATCCACCTCTCCAGTTGATCAGGTAATTTAACTTTCAATTTTGAATTAACATCTAAAGAACAATGGATAATTTTTCCTTCAGCGACATTAATTTCATCCTTTAAAAAAAATGTATTAACTTGAAATAAGTGACTATTAATTTTTTTGGGGATTATCTTAATTGCAAGTAAATCGCCGATCTTAATAGGTGACAAAAAATTAGCTTCGCAATTAACTATGGGACATATAATCTGATTTTTATGGGAATTAGCATTTGGAAAAATATCCTGATGAGGAATACCATATATGTCTATACTTTCTTCCCAACTTTCATGACACCATCTTAAAAGGTTGTGAAAATGTATCACTCCTGCAGAGTCACAATCACCAAACCTTACTTTCCTTTTTAAAATCAACCAATTTTTAGGTTTCATTAAAAGGTTTACCTGTCTACAGAACCCATAATGACGTCTATTGAGCCAAGGATTGCCATAATATCAGCTATCTTTGCTCCCTTTAGAATATGAGGCAATATTTGAAGATTATTTAAATCAGCAGCTCTAATTTTAAATCTCCATGGTGTAACTTCATTATTGCCTTGAATAAAAACTCCTATTTCACCTTTACCAGATTCTAATCTTGTATATAATTCTCCATTAGGAATCTTAAAAGTTGGCGCAACTTTCTTAGCTACATATTGATAATCCATACCAAATATTTCACTTTTTTTATCCTCTGTAGTCATACGTTTAGCTTCTAAATTTTCTGTTGGGCCTCCAGGAATCATTTCGCAGGCTTGACGAATAATTTTTAATGATTGTCTCATTTCTTGAACTCTTACTCGATATCTGGCATAACAATCACCTTCTTTTTCTGAAGCAATTTCCCATTCAAAATCGTCATAACATTCATAACTATCGACTTTTCTCAAATCCCAAGAGACTCCAGAGGCCCTAAGCATTGGTCCAGAAAGTGACCAATTAATTGCTTGATCTCTTTCTATGGTTCCGAGACCTTCAATTCTTTTTTTGAATATAGGATTATTTGTAATTAATTTTTCATATTCATCGATCTTTGGAGCAAACCAATCACAAAAATCAATGCATTTTTCTAACCATCCATAAGGCAAATCACAAGCCACACCTCCTATTCTAAAAAAATTATTATTTATCAATCTTTGTCCAGTAGCAGCTTCCCAAAGGTCATAAATCATTTCTCTTTCTCTAAAGATATAAAAGAATGGGGTCTGAGCTCCTACATCTGCTAAAAATGGACCTAGCCATAAAAGATGATTCGCAATTCTATTAAGCTCCAACATTAGAACTCTTATATAACTGGCTCTTTTGGGTACAACAATATTCGCCAATCTTTCTGGTGCATTTACTACAATTGCTTCATAAAACATTCCGGCGGCATAATCCATTCTGCTTACATAAGGTACGTACATGACGTTTGTCCTGTTTTCAGCTATCTTTTCCATTCCTCTATGCAAATATCCAATTACGGGCTCACAATCTATTACATTCTCGCCATCAAGGGTTACAACTAACCTCAAAACTCCATGCATAGATGGATGATGAGGTCCAAAGTTGACCACCATTGGTTCTGTTCTAGTCTCTAGTTGAGCCATTAATAATTTAACCTCTATTTAAATCTTAGTAGAAAGTTATGCAAACTGACCTTTCTGATTCATCTTTATTCAATCATAAGTCAGTAATGACAGATGAAATTTTAGTTTCTGTAGATCAATATCCATTAATATCAGACAATAAACTAACAGCGATAGATGCAACTTTAGGTGGTGGTGGACACTCATATCAATTATTAAAAAAATATCCTGATTTAAAAATAATTGGACTAGATCAAGATCCATTCGCAAGGAAGTCAGCATTTATTAATCTTGAAGAATTTAAATCGAGGATTGAAATACGTTCCTCAAATTTTGCTACCTTTGAGCCAAAAGAAAAAGTTTCTTTTGTTATAGCAGATCTTGGAGTCAATAGTAATCAAATAGATAACCCACAAAGAGGATTTAGTTTTCAAAAAGATGGGCCTTTAGATATGAGAATGAACCCTTTGCTTGAGATGAATGCAGAGAACTTAATTGAGACTTTAAGTGAAAAAGATCTGGCTGATTTAATTTTTAAATTTGGTGATGAAAGATTATCACGAAAGATTTCTAGGAGAATCAAAAAAGATTTAAAAGAAAAAGGCAAATATTCGGGTACAAAAGATTTAGCCTATTCTATTGCTGGTTGTTTCCCACCCAAACAAAGATATCGAAAAATTCATCCTGCAACTAGAACATTCCAGGCACTAAGAATTGCTGTAAATAAAGAAATAGAAGCACTAGATAGATTTTTAGAGATTTCTCCAGATTGGCTATTACCTGGGGGAATAATTTCAATTATTAGCTTTCATTCAATAGAAGATCGCCTAGTGAAAAACTCTTTTAAGGGTGATGAAAGATTAAAAAATCTCACAAAGAAACCAATTACACCAAATGTAAAAGAAATTGAAAATAATAAAAGATCTCGAAGCGCAAAATTAAGAATTGCTCAATTAAAATAATTAAAATCTCAGCGTAATAATTTAATAGAATCTGTAATTATCTCAATTGATTTTTCTATATCTTCTGCAGTAGTCATCAAACCAATACTTAATCTTAATGAAGCCTCTGCTTCTTTAAAAGATCTTCCTAGAGCGAGTAATACGTGCGAGGGCTCACCATTACTACACGCTGAACCACTAGAACAGATTATTTTAGATTTCAAACTTTTATGCAATTTTGAACCATTAACATCAATTACTGTCAGATTCAAATTATGAGGTAATCTTTTTTTCATTGACCCATTTATTTCCACTCCAGAATTATTACCTAATAATCCTTTCAAAAGCTTATCTCTATGTAAAAGAAATTTCTGAATATTCTTTTTTTGATTTAAAACAGCTATTTCTATTGCTTTAGTAAATCCAACTATCAAAGGTAATGGCAATGTTCCTGATCTTAAACCAAATTCTTGACCTCCTCCTAAAACTAAAGGCTGCAGCTCAATATCTCTATCAATCAAAAGTATTCCTACCCCTTTAGGACCATATATTTTATGGGAGCTTATTGTTAACATATTTGCTACCGAGTCAAGGCTATCAAACTCCAGAAAACCTAAACATTGTGCATAATCAGAATGAAGAACTATATCCCTTGAACTGCATATTTCTGAAATTTCCTTCAAAGGCTGAATTACTCCTATTTCGTTATTTGCCATCATGATACTCACCAAAAATGTATCATCTCTGATAGTGCTAACAAATTTTTCTTCTGAAACTAAACCATCTTTTTCTGGACTAATTTCAGTAACATGAAATCCCTCTTTTCTTAATTGATTTAGTGGCTCTAATACAGCTTTATGCTCAGTTTTTAGAGTAATAATATGACCATAATTTTTGGTTTCTTTATAATGTTTCCTTGCAAAACCTAGCAAAGCTAAATTATTAGATTCTGTTGCTCCACTAGTAAAAATTACTTTCTTTTTTTTTAGGAATAAATATTCTTGTATTTTTTCTCTTGAGACTTCTAATATGGCACTTGCATTAATGCCTGCTAAATTTGATTTACTAGAGGGATTAGAGAATATTTTACTCCAATAAGGTGTCATAGAATTTACAACATCCTTCAAACAAGGGGTTGAGGATTGATAATCTAGTAGTATGGGAGTTGAAAGCATCATACTTAGTATATAAAATTATTATCAGGCTAAAGAAAATTTAATTCAAAATTAAAAAATGAATGATACGAATCAAATAAATAATGAATCAATTAGAAAATCAAAAATTTTATTGGTAGATGATGAGCCTGGTTTAAGAACAGCTGTAAAAACATTTCTCGAAGATGAAGGATTTGAAATTTTTATTGCTGTTGACGGAGAGGATGGATGGGAAAAAGCTCAAACAATTTTCCCAGACCTAATTATTAGCGATATTATGATGCCGAGATCAAATGGTTATGCTTTATTAGAAAAAATAAGAGAAGATGAAAAGCTAGGAGGTACTCCAGTTATTTTTCTTACTGCAAAAGGAATGACTTTAGATAGAACCCAAGGATATCTTGCAGGTATTGATGATTATATTTCTAAACCCTTTGATCCAGATGAATTATCTGCAAGAGTTAAAAATGTAATCAATAGACAAGAGCGACTACTCAAAGAAGCAGCCCGATTTGCTGATATTGATGTTAGTAAAATGGCAAAACAGATCAATGAGATAAAATCTATGCTTACAGATCAGAACCCACTCAATAAGGAAAATTCTATAGATATTCCAAGTTTTACGCCAAGAGAAGCAAGCGTACTTCAACTTGTCGCAGAAGGCCTTATGAATAAAGAAATTGCTAGACAACTTGAAACCTCTATTAGAAATGTTGAAAAATATGTAAGCAGGCTTTTTATTAAAACAAGTACATCTAGCAGAACCGAATTAGTCCGTTATGCACTTGAAAATCACCTAGTAAAATAATTTATTTAACTTTCTTAAATTCAATTAATTTGGAAAAATAAAATGGAGCTTGATTTAATTTCTTTTGAACGACAGTAAAACCTTTTTCATTAGCAGCATTAATGATCCCTTTCTCTCTTAATGTATAAGCTCTAGTAGTTTTACTTGGCCCAGGAAACAACTTTCCGATATTCTTTAATACGGCCAAAATTGGTGTATAGGGAGCAAAACTTACTATTAGTTTCTCTTTACTCAAGTCACATAGGTGTCTGACCATTTCCTCAGCTACTGGTTGCGGGTAATGAATAAATACATCTAAACAAATGACAACGTCAAATAACCCGTTTAACTGTTCAAGGTCGCTCGTTAAAAATTTAATTCTTCTTTGACTTAGACCTAATTCGTTGATACGTTTCTTTGTTTCTTTAATCATTTCAGAAGATATATCACTTACCTGTAAATCTTTTATACCAAGTCTTAGTAAAGGAATAGCTAAACTTCCAACACCGCAACCAGCATCACAAAAAGTCTTACTTGTTAATTCAGGGTAATTTTTTACAAAAGAAACGACATCATCAACAGTCTTTTGATGACCTTTTCTAATATTTTTCTGTACTGTATTGATTTCTTCTGATTTACTGTAAATTTTTCTCCATCGATCAAAACCAGTCCCATTGAAATACTCCCTAACTTCTCTTTTTTCAAGATTTTTATTAGATGTCATAACAATTCATACAAAATTAGTCTTTTTAATACTAACTAACTAGCGCACAAGTAATTGTTCGTCATTATAAGAAAAGAATTGATTTGTTATTTTGTCAGAATTGAATTCAAGCAATATTTATAAAATTGCTGTAGTAATGGGAAGTGATTCAGATCTAAAAACTTTGAAACCTGCAATAGATATATTGAGTGAATTTGGAATAGAAACTGAGGTTTGTATACTTTCTGCGCATCGAACACCAATTGAAATGATGGAATATGCAAAAAAAGCAGAATCAGAAAACATAAAAGTTATTGTCGCAGGAGCTGGTGGAGCTGCTCACCTGCCTGGAATGATAGCTTCGCTAACATGCATTCCTGTCATAGGTGTACCGGTGGAGAGTAAAACCCTGAAAGGAATTGACTCCCTATTATCAATAGTTCAAATGCCTGCTGGGGTTCCTGTGGCAACAGTGGCCATAAATGGTGCAAAGAATGCTGGTTTATTAGCAATTCAAATCCTTAGTTTATTTAATGAAGCTTTAAGAGTAAAAATGAAAAAATATAGAGATAATCTCCATACACAAGTAAGAACTAAAAATAGTGAATTGTCTGCTCTTGGGGCTGATAATTACCTAAAAACTAACTAAAGACTTTTTTATAATTAAGTCCTTTCAAGTAAATTCTGTTCTCTAAGATAATTAATAACTTTTTCAACAGAATTATCTAAATCTAAGGAACCTGTATCAACAACTATTTCTGGACTTGCAGGAGCCTCATATGGACTAGATATTCCTGTAAATTCTTTAATTTCTCCCAAACGCGCCTTTTTATATAAACCTTTAGTATCTCTACTCTCACATACATCAATATCTGCAGAGCAATATACTTCAATAAAATCCTTGGATCCAATAATTTTTCTGACCTTATCTCTATCACTAATGAAAGGGGAGACGAATGCTGTAATGGTTATGATTCCGGCATTCATAAATAAATTAGCTACTTCACCGATTCTTCTTATATTTTCTTCTCTATCTTCATCAGAAAACCCAAGATCCTTACATAAACCATGTCTGATATTATCTCCGTCAAGTACATACGTTGATAACCCATCAAAATGTAAAACCTCATTTACAGCATTGGCTAAAGTACTTTTACCAGAGCCAGATAATCCTGTAAACCAAATTACCATTCCTTTATGTCCTCTCATTCTTTCTAACTTATTTCTATCAATAGTTAAATTGTGCCATTTTATATTTTTCCCTGAATTTTTCTGATTTAGTTCTTTCATCTTTTTAATGTTTCAGTATGTAGAAAACTATCTTAACTCTTGACTCATAATTTTTGAATTCCTTCTTTGCGAAGAAACTCAATTGATTTGTCTACCATATCTCCTTGTAATTGAATATCTTCACCTATCAAAGTTCCTCCAGTACCACAAAATACTTTCATTTTTTTTAGCAATTCTTTAATTTCTCTTTCATTTCTAAAAGCTAAACCTTTTATTAAAGTAATAGTTTTTCCTTTTTTACCTTTTTTTTGTTTTGAGATATTTATTTTTGAAATTTTTTTAAAATTCTCTTCTTTAGGGTTTTCTTTATAAATACTTTCCTGATTTTCAAATTCTATCCAATTCTTTTTTCCCATTATTTTTTATATAATCTATAGTTAGTTCATACTTATACTATAAAAAATTGGTAAGTACAATTTCCCGTCAGGATCACAATAATAATGATGATTTAAATCAACCTTCAAAAGAGGGGAGATTTGGAAAATATGGAGGTCAATATGTCCCCGAGACACTAATGCCAGCTCTTTTTGAACTGGAAGAAGCAGCATCTAATGCATGGAAAGATAAACAATTTGTTAATGAATTAAATCATTTACTGAAAACTTATGTAGGAAGAGAGACTCCATTATATGAAGCTAAAAGACTTACTGATCATTACCAAACAAAAACATCTACCAGCCGGATATGGCTTAAAAGAGAAGACCTAAATCATACTGGAGCTCACAAAATCAATAATGCTCTAGGGCAAGCTTTATTAGCGATAAGAATGGGTAAACAAAGAATAATTGCAGAAACAGGGGCTGGGCAACACGGGGTTGCTACCGCTACTGTATGCGCGAGATTTGGTTTGCAATGCATTATCTACATGGGGGCAGAAGATATAAAAAGACAATCATTAAATGTCTTTCGGATGAAACTTTTAGGCGCAGAAGTTAAAGTTGTTACTTCAGGGACTGCAACTCTCAAAGACGCAACTAGTGAAGCAATCAGGGATTGGGTATCAAATGTAGAAACAACACATTATATTTTGGGGTCAGTTGCAGGGCCACACCCATTCCCAATGATCGTAAGAGATTTTCATGCAGTTATAGGAGAAGAAGCTAAAAAACAATGTCTAGAATCATTTGGATCTTTACCTGATATTTTACTTGCCTGCGTAGGTGGAGGATCAAATGCAATGGGTCTTTTTCATCCTTTCGTAAAAGAAAAATCAGTTCGACTTATTGGAGTGGAAGCAGCAGGAAGCGGAGTCAATACTGAAAAACATGCCGCGACTATTACTAAAGGATCTCTAGGAATTTTACATGGGTCAATGAGTCTTCTTTTACAGGATAAGGATGGTCAAGTACAAGAAGCGCATTCTATAAGCGCAGGTCTTGATTATCCCGGGGTAGGTCCTGAACATAGTTATTTAAAAGATATAGGAAGAGCAGAATATGGATCTGTTACTGACAAAGAAGCTTTAGATGCTTTGAAACTAGTGAGTGAATTAGAAGGAATTATCCCTGCACTCGAAACAGCTCATGCCTTTGCATGGTTAGAAAAATTATGTCCCACCTTGGATAAAGATACTGAAATAGTAATTAATTGTTCTGGTCGAGGAGATAAGGATGTTAATACTGTCGCATCATCTTTGAATATTTAGTAACTATGAGTAACTAATATCTAGGTATCGTTTGATCAATATACTTACTCCAACCATCTATACCTTCTTCAAGATTCCAAATCTCGTTTACGAAGTTATTTTCTAATGACCATTGTCCAAAATTATAACTTCTGATACCGGCATGACAAAGAACAACGAACTTTTTATCTTTTATATCACTTATTTTTGTTTTTACATACTCAGCCGAAACTTTACTTATTGGTAAATGTAAAAATTCCCTAGGAAAACATGCAATTTCGAGTTCTGAATCCTCTCTAACATCAATAATAATAGGATTTTCATCTTCAGAATTAAACCATTCATTAAGATCAAAAGCATTTATAGTTTTTGGATATTTTGCCAATTGTTAGAATTAAATATTTGTTATTAACAATTTTATAAGTTAGGTTGCAAGAACATGTTTATTGTTAAAAATAAAAATGAATATTAAACAATTAACTATAATAACAATAATATTCTTATGTTGTATTTTTGGATTTGAAGAAATTTCTTATAGTTTAAATAAAGAAAGCCTAGATGATATTTCAGAATTGAAAATCTTAAAGTACTTACCGAAAGATCATAAAACATTCTTCGTTTCAAATACTAAAAGTTCAGAAATCACTAACGCCATAAAGACAAACTTTGAAAAGAAAAACCAAGATGAGATTGCTTTGATAAAAAATAGTATATTAGCTTACTTAGGTATAGATTTAGGTACTAACAAATTAGAAGAAGTTTATAATAATGAACTTGCAATAACTACCTATGATAATAAAGAAAAAGATATAGATGATACTTTAATAATTTTTAAAATTAAGGAAAAAAAAGATATAGACGATGTTTTAAATCTTACCAATAAAATTGATGAGCCTAATAAATTAATTAAAATATTTAGAGAAAATAAATTAAATTATTTAAAATATATTTATCGAACTAATGATAATTATATTATTGCTTCTTCTAATAAAAAACTAATAATGAATGTATTACAATCAATAAATATTGATAAAAATATCGAGGAAAAATATATATCTTTTAAAGGATTATTGAATAATTTTAAAAATGAACATAATATCTTCTTCACTAATAATTTTAAAACAAATGAATTATTAAATAACAACATTTATCCTCTAAGTAAAGAGGACTATTTAGTAACTTTATTTAGTTTTAAAGATAAAGATCTTATATTAAAATCTTATTTGTTTAATAATGACAAGAGTTTAGATATTATATCTTATAAAAACATGGATAATGTAAATATTTTAGATAAAAAAAACTATCAGATAGCGATTTATAATAATTTATTAGATTCTAATAAATATCTTGATAATATCGAAATAAATAGTTTTGAAAAAGATTTTATTAAAGAAATAAATAATAATTTAAAACAAAATATACTATTCTTAAGTTCTGATAATAATTGGTTATTAATTTACGATAAGAATAATTTTTCAATTGAAAGAATAAAATTATTAGAAGATTTTAATAAAAATAGTTTAGAAAATAACAATAAAATTTATACAATATACTCAAAAGATGTACTTAAAAAAGAAGAAAATACCATAAAACAGTCTAATTATAAAAAGATTTTTTTAGTTCAGACTGACAATCTAAACTTTATTAGTAATACTTTGGTAAATGAAGCAGATATAGATTTAATTTCAAATGAGTTTTTTAGTTTAAGAGGTGATAGTCATGCTAAATATTTTCTAAATAAAAAATTAAATCTCAGAAATCCTTACTCATTTCAAACTAAAAATTTCACTAATTTAGAAAACATTAATTGCTTTTTTAAAAATATAATTAATTTATCAATTATAGAATTTAAGGCAATAATCAAACAATCTATTCCAGAAAAAGCTCCTTTTTATTATGCAGAATCTAATTTAAAAATATTTAATAATTAAATTTGATTGATATCTTGTGGTTAACTAAAAATTATTTGACTATCTTAGACCTATAAACGATTTATATTCCATAAAATTTTGGATACTCATAAACTAATTTTAAAACCAGGATTAGAGGGTGTTCCAGTAACTAATTCATCAATATGTGATATTGATGGTCAAAAAGGAAAATTATTGTATAGAGGCTATTCAATTGAAGAATTAGCGCAGAAAAGTAGTTTCTTAGAAACTGCTTTTTTATTAATTTGGGGAGAATTACCTTCAGCTACAGAACTAAGGGATTTTGAACAAGAAGTACAGATGCATAGGAGATTAAGCTTCAGAGTAAGAGATATGATGAAATGCTTCCCTGCCACAGGGCATCCCATGGATGCTCTGCAGTCCAGTGCCGCCTCTCTTGGTCTTTTCTACTCAAGAAGAGCGATAGATGATCCCAAATATATCTACAACGCAGTGATAAGACTAATTGCAAAAATTCCAACAATGATTGCTGCATTTCAACTTATAAGAAAAGGACAAGATCCCATTCAACCAAGAGATGATTTATCTTACTCATCAAATTTTCTTTATATGTTGACTGAAAAAGAACAAGATCCCATAGCTGCAAAAGTTTTTGATAGATGCCTAATTCTTCATGCAGAACATAGTTTAAATGCTAGTACATTTAGCGCACGTGTTACGGCTAGTACGCTTACAGACCCATACGCGGTAATTGCTTCTGCAGTAGGAACATTAGCTGGTCCTCTTCATGGAGGAGCAAATGAAGATGTAATTGCCATGTTAGAAGATATTAAAACTCCTGAAAAAGCTGCTTCTTTTTTAGAAGATGCGATTCGAAAAAAAAGTAAAATAATGGGTTTCGGACATCGAGAGTATAAAGTTAAAGATCCTCGAGCAATTATTCTTCAGAAATTAGCAGAGGAGCTTTTTGTTAGGTTTGGAAAAGATGAAATGTATGAAGTTGCTAAAAAATTAGAGTTAGAGGCTATTCCAAGGCTAGGAGGAAAAGGCATTTTTCCAAACGTTGATTTCTATTCTGGCCTTGTTTACAGAAAACTTGGTATTCCCCGAGACTTATTTACTCCTATTTTTGCAATATCAAGAGTCGCAGGTTGGTTAGCTCATTGGAGAGAACAATTAGGAGCAAACAGAATTTTTAGACCATCTCAAATTTATACTGGTTCGGCTCCAAGAGATTGGATTACTTTAGAAAATCGAAAATAATATTTTCAGCTTTTCATAAAAAACACACATATTGTTTATGAAGAGTTACTCTAAAGAATAACTAACAACAAAATTTTGAACTCCGGATTAGATCTCGAATATAGTTTTAATGAAATTTTAAAAGGCTTCGGCCTCTCAAGTGAACTTGCTCACATAATCTGGCTACCTTTACCAATGTTATTAGTTTTAGTATCAGCAGTAGTTGGTGTATTAGTCACAGTTTGGTTAGAAAGAAAAATATCTGCTGCTGCCCAACAAAGAATAGGTCCAGAATATGCAGGAGCTTTAGGAGTACTTCAACCGATTGCAGACGGTCTGAAATTACTTGTAAAAGAAGATATTATTCCTGCAAAAGCAGATTCAATTCTATTCACTGCTGGACCAATATTGGTATTGGTACCAGTTATTCTCTCCTGGTTAATTGTTCCCTTTGGCCAAAACTTACTTATTAGTAATGTTGGTATTGGAATTTTTCTTTGGATAGCTCTAAGTAGTATTCAACCTATTGGACTTCTTATGAGCGGCTACGCCTCAAATAATAAATATTCATTATTAGGCGGATTAAGAGCAGCTGCCCAATCTATTAGCTATGAAATACCTCTGGCTTTATCTGTACTAGCTATCGTTTTAATGACAAATTCCCTTAGTACTGTTGATATTGTTAATCAACAAAGCGGAGCTGGAATATTAAGTTGGAATATATGGAGGCAACCTATTGGATTCATAATTTTCTGGATATGTGCTCTTGCTGAATGCGAAAGGCTACCATTCGACTTACCAGAAGCTGAGGAAGAATTAGTAGCGGGTTATCAAACTGAATATGCTGGAATGAAATTTGCTTTATTCTATTTAGGCAGTTATATAAATTTAATCCTATCTGCATTATTAGTATCCATACTTTATCTAGGTGGATGGGGATTTCCTATTCCTGTTGAGATAATTGCTAAAGTTCTAAATCTTCCAATTGATGCTCCTGTGATTCAAGTTTTCACAGCTTCTATAGGAATCATAATGACTGTTCTCAAAGCATATCTATTGGTTTTTGTTGCTATATTATTGCGCTGGACAACACCAAGGGTGAGAATAGATCAACTACTAGATTTAGGATGGAAATTCCTTCTACCCATATCTCTTGCTAATCTACTTGTGACAGCAGGACTAAAATTAGCTTTCCCTCAATTTTTTGGTGGATAATGTTTAAGTACATATACTTAAACATTAAATAAATCCACTAGAATGAAATAACCAAGTAAATTCTTTAAATGAAAGATTTTCTTCAAAAAGTAAATAGTTATATAAAAGAAGCCTTTAGTGCTGGTAAATATTTATTTGATGGATTTTCTGTAACTTTTGATCATCTTCGTAGAAGACCAGTTACTGTTCAATACCCTTATGAGAAGTTAATTCCTTCTGAAAGATATAGAGGAAGAATCCATTATGAATTTGACAAATGTATAGCCTGTGAGGTTTGCGTACGCGTTTGTCCTATAAATCTACCAGTCGTGGACTGGATTATGAATAAAGAAACTAAGAAAAAGGAACTTAGAAATTACTCTATAGACTTTGGAGTTTGTATTTTTTGCGGTAATTGTGTTGAATATTGTCCTACAAATTGCTTATCTATGACTGAAGAATATGAATTAGCTACATTCGATAGACATAATTTAAATTTTGACAATATAGCATTAGGTAGACTTCCAACAAACGTTACTACTGATCCTTCTGTAAAACCTCTTAGAGAACTTGCATATTTGCCTAAAGGAGTTATGGATCCTCATGAAGTTCCTCCTGCAGATGTAAGAGTTGGTAAACTACCAGAAGAAGTTTATGATTGGATGAAACCAGAATTGAATGATATTAAAAACCCTACTATCAAACCAAATAAATAACTGTAAATAATAAATGTCTATAGCATTCACAACCCAAATAATTTGTTTTTCAGTACTATCTTTAGTTGTAATAATTGGAGCACTAGGAGTAATCCTTCTTGAGAATATTGTTTACTCTGCATTTTTGCTCGGTGGGGTTTTCATGAGTGTTGCAGGCTTATATCTTCTATTAAACGCGAGTTTTGTAGCTGCAGCTCAAGTTTTAGTTTATGTAGGGGCAGTTAATGTACTAATAATTTTTGCAATAATGTTGGTTAATAAAAAAGAAGATTTAAGGCCTATTGAAAATATTAAATCAAGAAAAATTATTTCAACATCAATTTGCTTAACTCTTCTAAGTTTGTTAATTAGAGTTGACTTATCCAATACTTGGGGATTGGCAGAACCTAGTGCATCTATAGGCGAAGAATCTACAATAAGAATTGGAGAACACTTATTTAGTGATTATTTGCTCCCCTTTGAGGTGGCATCTGTATTACTTTTAATGGCCATGATTGGAGCTATTGTTTTGGCTAGAAGAGATGTTATGAATAAAGATGTTTCAACAGGATTACCGGTAGATCAAGAACTAATAGAGAAGCCAAATGAACCTTTATTAATAAAAAAAAATTAATATGAATTTAGAATCCATCCCACTTCAAGCTTTTTTAATAGTTTCCTCAATGTTATTTTGTATTGGTATTTGGGGATTATTAAATAGTAGAAATGCAGTTAGAGTACTTATGAGTATAGAGTTAATGTTGAATGCCGTTAATATAAATTTGATGGCCTTCTCTTCTTATGTGGACAATAATCTAATTCAAGGGCAGGTTTTTACAATTTTTGTTATTACAGTTGCAGCAGCAGAAGCAGCTGTAGGTTTAGCTATATTGTTATCTCTTTATAGAAATAGAGTAACTGTGGATATGGAAAGTTTTAATTTATTAAAGTGGTAACAAGCATCAGGTGAACCTCTCATTGGTGCTTATTATATTTCGCTCTAATAGCCCAAGCGCTAAACAGGCATCCATATTCTGTACCAAAGCTCTCAAAGATAAAAATATTAAATCAAAAAGGATAGAAAGTGATTTTGATAACAATCAATTAGAAAGTTACTTTTGCAACCTTGCTGCATTACCTGATCTAGTCATTGTTCTTGGTGGTGATGGCACTGTTCTTAAATCTGCAAATGCATTAGTTAACTATGATATTCCTATACTTAGTTTTAATATTGGCGGTAATTTAGGATTTTTGACTCAAGAGAAGGATTTTTTGTTTGACAAATCATTTATCAAAATTTTAGAAAAAAAAGAATTCATAACTGATTTCAGAAACAGATTACATTGTGATGTATATAGTTACGAAAAGCACAGAGAAAGAAAATTACTCAAAAGGTATGATGCATTAAATGATTTTTATTTTAAATCTGTTGAAGAAGATATTTCTCCAACCAATCAAATTCAAATCGAAATAGATAGTGAGAAAGTAAACGAATATAAAGGTGATGGTTTAATTATTTCTTCCTCAACTGGTTCTACGGCATACTCTATGGCAGCAGGAGGTCCAATAGTACACCCTTCAATAAATGCCTTCGTAATAAATCCAATATGCCCTATGAGCTTAGCTAGCCGGCCAATTATTATTCCTGATACAAGTAAAGTAATAATTAGAGCCGTTCAAAAGAATAAAAGAGAAATAAAACTATGGAAAGATGGATCAAAGTGCATGACTATAAAAGAAAATGATTATTGTGAAATAAATAAAGTAACAAAGCCCTGTAGAATGATTAAATTTAATAAAAGCATTTCCTATTACAATACATTAATCAAAAAGCTTGATTGGAAAGGAGATTTATCATTAAAAAATAATCAAAATAATTAGATGTCATTAGAAATTGAAAGGCGATTTCTAATCAAAAATGATCAATGGAAGGAATTTATTACTCATAAAACTTTTATAGAGCAGGGCTATCTTTCCTACGATTTAGAAGATTGGATAATAAGAATCAGATTTAACGGCAAAAAATATAAAATTGCACTTAAAAAACATATTAAAAATTTTACTAATTACGAATTTGAATACTCAATACCAAATAGTGAAGGTGAAAAAATCATGGCAACTCTTGCCAATACAATTAAAAAAGAAAGATTTTTTTTAAAAGTTAATCAAAAAGATTGGATTATAGATTGCTTTAAAGAAAAAAATTTTCCTTTAAAAATTGCCGAAATTGAGCTAACTGAAGAAAAAGAGAAAGTTATTCTTCCATCTTTTTTAGCAAAAGAAATTACAGGCCTAACAATATATACCAATCTTAATCTGACAAAACATCCCTTTGCAAAATGGGAAACAAAGATTTAAAAAAAATTAGCCAAAAACTCTCTTTCCCTTTGTATTTTCTTTATATTTGTAATACAGCGTATTTTTTTTTGATATGTATGGTCTGTATGACAAAGATGGGATACTAAGATGCGTCAACTTTGATAGAGAAGCATGTCTTGATTATGCAGAACTTTTTGAACTCAATTCATCACATTGTTGTTTAATGAATTCAATATCTAGTGTCTATAAAGAAAATAATATTAATCTTGATCTGAATCAGGTAGAGAACAACAATTAAACCCATCTCTACAGATTTTTCCGTGATCCATTGCCCAATTTAAAAGAGCTACTCTATTTTTGGATCCTGTTTTAGTGAACATATTACTTACATGATTATCAACAGTTCTTTTACTAATAGTAAGCTTTACAGCAATTTCTTGATTTGTAAGCCCATCAGCTACTAAATCTATGATTTCCATCTCTCTAGATGAGAGACCCATCATATCAATGTCGTTAACACCTTCTTCAACCATTTGCATTTAAACAGTTCCTTTTATATATTAATTGAGTTTAGCAGTAACAGTAAACTTCTTAACCAAGTAAGGAAAAAAAGCAATTGAAATCAAAACTTCAGCAAACTTTAGAAAAAAATCTAAAAGTAATTACAGCAGAATTAATGCCGCCAAGAGGAGGAGACCCCATAAGATCTCTTAAAATAGCACAAATTCTCAAAAATAAGGTGCATGCGGTTAATGTTACAGATGGAAGTAGAGCAATAATGAGGATGTGCAGTTTAGCAATGTCTAAACTTCTACTGGAAAATGGGATAGAACCTATAATGCAAATCTCATGCAGAGATCGTAATAAAATCGCTTTACAATCAGATATTCTTGGAGCAAATGCCTTAGGTATTAAAAATATCCTATGCATTACAGGAGATTCTGTCAAAGCTGGTGATCAGCAAGAAACAAAAGCAGTTCATGAATTTGAGGCAGTGCGATTATTAAAACAAATTCAATCATTCAATCAAGGAATTGACCCTACTTTTAATCAACTTCCAGACAAAAGCACTAGGATCTTTTCAGGTGCTGCAGTAGATCCAAGTTGTCGAAATAAAAGAAGTTTAAAAAGTAGAACAATAAAAAAAAAGGAGGCAGGAGCAAATTTCTTACAAACTCAAATAGTTATGGATAAAAAATGTTTAGCAGACTTTTGTAACGAAATCAGCAATCCACTTGAGATACCAGTAATTGCAGGTGTATTTCTTTTAAAATCATATAAAAATGCTCTTTTCATAAATAAATTTGTACCTGGAGCGAATATTCCTGAAAATGTTTTAAATCGTCTCAAAGATGCAAAAAATCCACTTAAAGAAGGAATATTAATTGCTTCAGAGCAAGCTAAAGATTTTATTAATATTGCAGATGGAATTCATCTTATGGCAGTCAAATCAGAGCATCTTATCCCAGAGATACTTGAAAAAGCTGGACTCAATCTGGAATGTTAATTAAATCAGTTCCTAGTAATTCTGCCATAGCTTTTTGTTGAGGAGATGGTTCTGTTAAATCTAATCTTCTTGAGTCTGTTATTAACCAATCCAAAGAAGCATCTTTCAAATCAAAATGGTCTCCATTTTTTCCAACACAATATCTACCAAATACTAATTTATCGACAAGTTGTACTCCTTTCCCAATTTTTGAATAATCAAAGATTATAGAGTTATCTATAGTTGCACCCTCACAAATACAACAACTTGGTCCAATCATAGAGGGGCCAATAATAGTTGCACCATCTTCTATTCTTGTCATCCCTCCAATATAAACGGGTCCTTTTATATTAACTTTATCCCAATTTGCAGCAACATTAAGACCCGTAAAGACTCCAGGCTTAATTTCTTTTCCAGGGATTTCCACTTGCCTTACTTTACCTAATAAAACATTCCTAATCGCACTCCAGTAATCAGGAACTTTTCCAATATCTACCCACTCAAAATCCATCGGCAAAGCAAAAAATGGCAAATCCATTTCTACAAGTTTAGGAAATAGATCAGCTCCTATATCAAATTTATCTCCTGATGGAATATAGTTAAAAATCTCAGGCTCAAAAAGATAAATACCAGTATTAATTGAATCACTCAAAGCATCATCTACATCAGGTTTTTCTTGAAAAGCTTGAATTCGCCCATTTTCATCAGATACTACAACTCCATAACTAGATACCTGGTCTCTAGTAACCTTTTTTGTTATTAGGCTTGCTATCGCCCCTTTTTTCTTATGATTTTTAACGGCTTCAGTCAAATCTAAATCAACTAAGGCGTCCCCGCACAATACAACAAAAGTTTCATCAAAAAAGTTTTGAAAATCTTGAATTTTTTTTAATCCTCCGGCCGAACCTAAAGCATCACCAATCATTTCTCCATCTTCAATTCTTCCTTCAAAGCTGTAGGCTATCTCAACACCAAATCTTTGCCCGTCCCTAAAATAGTTTTCAATTTCCTCTGCAAGATGAGAAACATTTACCATTATTTCTTTAAAACCATGTTCTTTTAAAAGTTCCAAAAGGAATTCCATCACGGGTTTTTGCAAAATAGGAATCATTGGTTTAGGAATAATATGCGTTATTGGTTGAATGCGAGTTCCTTTGCCTGCTGCAAGTATCATTGCCTTCATCAGCTCTATATACCTCTTTTCTAAAGATTATACTTTATTACTCTTTTACTACTAAGCAGCAGTCGAAGAATTTTCTGAAACCTCAAGATTTTCAATAGGTAATTGAGCTAATTCTCCATCTTGAATAATCCTTTTAATTTGTATTGGGCCATAGAGAGAATATTGTTGTTTTAATTCAATTTTATTTTCTGATGATAAAAATAACAAAGCCCAAAATACACCCAGCCTATCTTTATCTAAATCACTTTTGACTACTGTCTGCCATTTATTAACTAAATATTCAAAATCAGTCCATTGTAATGCCTTTTCCCATCCATCAAGAAACTTGCCAAGTGCTTTAGTTGTTTCAGGAAGCTTTTCACGATGCGCTAAAGATTGAACTTTAGAGATCAAAGCCTTATCAGAATATTTTTTATTTCTTTTCCTTTTCATAAGCAAAAGATCCTGCGTTTCAATTATTTCTGCAATAGATTCCAATTGGCTAACAAGTTCTCCTAATGTAGATGTACGTTTAATAACGGGTTGAGCTACAGATCTTCTTCTAAGATATTTTTCAGGATATTTTGGCATGTCAAATCCTTCATTGATCCATTCTTGATTATCCATCCCAATTTCCTCTTCATAACCTAATGTTTCTTCTTGAAATACATCAGATTCTAAAACTTGAGCTTTTAAATTAACTAATACAGAGGCGGCAAAAAATGCTTCACTTGTCTCAGATAAGTCTTTTTGATATGAAGTTTGATTATTAGATGAATATTGCAAATTATGATTAAACTGCTCTAAAAAACTATCGATAACACTTATAACATCAATATCCCATGGATCAAGATCACCTCTTCCAGCTGCATCTTGAAGGAATTTTATGAGTAATCTAGGCCCTAGCTGTGACCCATCAATAGATTGAGAATTAGTTACTTTAATTATATATAATCTATTTCAAGATATCTTTATATCAATTGTTATGCCAAAAAAATAATAAACATATTAAGAAAATTATATAGTTGGTGCTTTTAATATTTGATTTGATTTATTTCCCGCAAATACATTTGTCTTAGGTGTGCTTTTAACAGCATTTAGATCTCTGTCAACCAAGTTATTTATCGTAGCCAAATAACTTTCTGTAACTAATCTTGGATATAAACCTATACCTATTATTGGTAAGAGTAAACAGGCTATAATATATATCTCTCTAGGCTCTGCATCAATTAAATTCTTATCTTCAGTTAACTTTGGATTTTCTTTACCAAAGAAAATCTCACGTAACATTGACAGTAAATAAATTGGAGTAAGTATCACCCCTATTGCAGCTAAAGATGCCATTATTACTCTAAAAGGCAAAGTATAAACTTCATCCGTAACAAATCCAGTAAATACCATTAACTCAGAAACAAATCCACTCATACCTGGTAAGGCAAGAGAAGCAAGAGAGCAGGCAGTCCACAATGCAAACATAATACGCATTTTTTGGCCTACTCCACCCATTTCATCGAGTTTTAGAGTCTTTGTTCTGTCATAAGTTGCTCCAACAAGAAAAAATAAACTTGCTCCAATTAGTCCATGACTAACCATTTGCAACATCGCTCCACTTGTCCCAAGACTACTAAAACTTCCTATTCCAATTAAGACAAAACCCATATGACTTATAGAACTATAAGCAATTTTCCTTTTAAGATTTCTTTGTGCAAATGATGTTAAAGCAGCGTAAATTATATTGACTACTCCAAGGAGTATTAATAGTGGAGCGAATTGAGCATGTGCAATAGGTAATAATTGTGCATTAAATCTTAAAAGTGCATATCCGCCCATCTTCAATAAAATTCCAGCCAACAACATATGAACTGGTGCTGTAGCCTCTCCATGAGCATCAGGTAGCCATGTATGTAAAGGAACAATAGGGAGTTTCACACCAAAAGCAATTAATAAACCGATGTAACAAAGGATTTGAAAGTTTTGGCCAAAATCTTGATTAGCTAAATGAGAAAACTCAAAATTTGGAACTTCAGTTCCATAAAAACCCATTGCCAACGCAGCTAAAAGAATAAAGATAGAACTCCCGGCTGTATAGATAATGAATTTTGTAGCTGCATATTGTCTATTTTTTCCTCCCCAGATAGCTAAAAGTAAATAAACCGGCAGAAGTTCGAGTTCCCAACTTAAAAAGAATAGGAGCATATCTTGAACAGCAAAAACAGCTATTTGTCCTCCATCCATGATAAGTATTAAAAAGAAAAATAATTTTGGCTTAAACTTGACAGGCCATGCAGCTAAGACAGCTAGCGCCGTTATAAAACTAGTTAATAATATAAGAGGCATTGACATTCCATCAGCGCCGACTGACCAAGTAAGTCCTAGATTAGGAAGCCAATTTATACTTTCTTTAAGTTGAACATCTTCATTATTTATATCAAAACCGTTTATGTAAGATCCTACTGTTACTAGAAAAGTAATTAAAGCAACACTTAAAGCAAACCATCTTACTTCTTTACCCTCTCCTTTATCGGGGAAAAAAGGTATCAAAAATGCGCATCCAATAGGGAAAAGAATAGATACTGAGAGCCAAGGGAAATTAGATATACCTCCACCCAATGTTCCTATTGTATGTAGTGCAAAATGCGTAAAAAAATAGCTACTCAAATGAATAAGAGAATGATCTTAAACAAATTCTAGAAATTATCTAGATTTTTTCATCCCATGAACAGTGAAGACACACATTTGTTATTAAGTTACTTGGGGCGATTGGAAACCAAATATTGCTACCAACAAAATCACTCCTCCAAAAACTATCAGAGCATAAAATTGAGCTCTACCGGTTTCAAAATACTTTAAGCCCTCACCACTTCCCAATGTTACAAGTCCAGTAAGATTCACCACTCCATCTACCACTTTGGAATCAACTTCTAAAACTTCTTTTGCAAGTTTTCTACTACCTTTCACAAAAAGTTTTTCATTAATATCGTCCAAATACCATTTATTTGATAAAAACTTATTAACAGATGGAAATCTTTGTGCAAATAATATTGATAAGTTTATTTTCTTAGCAAAATAAGCTTGATAAGCAATAGTTATACCAATTGAGGCAATGAAAACAGATGCAATAGCTAGAGGCAAAAATTCTGTTAATTCAAAGGACTCTATAGCAATCAATGCTTCTTCGGGATCTAATAAATTTGCAAATTTACTATCCCAAGGAAATCCCATAAACCCAATTATTACTGAAGGTACTGCTAGAAAAACTAATGGGAATGTCATAGACCAAGGAGACTCATGTAGTGAGCCATTTTCCTCTTGATGATCTTCTTCTATATTAATTTTAGAAGCTAATAAAAGTTCTTTTTGTAAATCCTTATCTTCACCTCTAAAATCTCCTTCAAAAGTTAAAAAATAAAGTCTAAACATATAAAAGGCGGTCATTCCAGCTGTTAAAAATCCCACAAACCAAAAAGCAGGAAATGAGATAAAGGCGTTTCCCAATATTTCATCTTTACTCCAAAATCCAGCTAATGGAGGAATACCACTTATTGCTACGCAACCTATTAAGAAAGTCGTAGAAGTAAAGGGCATTTTTTTTCTTAAACCTCCCATCAACCTCATATCTTGGGCAAGTACAGGTTGATGACCAACAACTTCTTCCATAGCATGAATTACTGAGCCAGACCCTAAAAACAACATTGCTTTAAAACAAGCATGTGTTATCAAGTGAAAAATTCCTGCTACGGGAGCACCACAACCCATCGCAAGCATCATATAACCGAGCTGAGAAACCGTACTATATGCCAAACCTTTTTTGAGATCCATCTGGGTTAAGGCTATAGACGCTCCTAGGAAACATGTAATAGTGCCAACCAAAGCAATAATAAATTGAATTGAAGGGAATAAAGAGTATAGAGGTTGGAGCCTTGCTACTAAGAATATTCCAGCAGCAACCATCGTCGCTGCATGAATAAGCGCTGAGATAGGGGTTGGTCCTTCCATAGCGTCTGGTAACCATACATGAAGAGGAAATTGAGCAGATTTCGCCATAGGTCCTAAGAAGACTAAAAAACAAAGTAATAATGCAGCCCAGACTGGCAATGAATTCTCTGAAACTGACTGTGATACTCCTATTGCAATTTCATTAAAGTCAAAGCTTTTTGTAGCCCAAAATAAACCCAAAATTCCGAGTAATAAGCCAAAGTCTCCAACTCTATTTACGACAAAAGCTTTTTGAGCAGCATTTGCTGCACCATCTCTGTCGTACCAGAAACCAACTAATAAGTATGAACACATTCCTACTAATTCCCAAAAAACGTATATTTCTAATAAGTTCGGGCTAATAATTAATCCCATCATCGAACTACTGAAAAGTGCTAGATATGTAAAAAATCTTACGTAACCTTTGTCATGAGACATATAACCATGAGAATAAATCATGACTAATAAAGTAATAGTGGTTACCAATGTGAGCATTACGCTGCCTAATGGGTCGAGAACGAATCCCATTGGGATTGTAAAATCTCCAGCACTTGCCCAAACAAATAATTTTTCTACTGATTGGTAACCATTGATTTGCTCAATTAATGTTTTATAACTAATTACAGCAGAAACTCCAACGAACGACAAAAGACTGATAGAAACAATTTCTCTAGAATTATTGATTTTTTTATTCGCACATATTAAACCCAAACCAGAAAACACTGCACCAATAAGTGGAAAGACAGGAATCAACCAGGCAATTTCTGAAGCTTGAGGCATATTTAATAATATTTATACATTAATACTAAACTGCTAATTGAAAATTTTAGACATAAAAGATGAATTAAATGTTGTAACAGCAATATTTATATATTTATGAGACCACCAGAGTATTGCAATTGCTATTAATATCCCAATTTGTGATAATTTAAAAAATTCTTTTACTTTAATTTGCTGTCTACCATCAAATATTGCGACAAATGGGATTATTGAGGTACTTTCTTTATACTTATAAAATTCTTCACCAAATTTAATTTCTAATCTTTTATCACCATGCCATATTGCAAAAAGATGATGCAAAATTAGCCCTAACGAAGTTATGAATGTAAAAGATGTCCCAATCCATAATGTATGAGCTAAACACCAAATAATTTGGCCAAATGCTTGCGGATGTCTTGTTATTCGCATAATTCCAGTTCCATATATCCTAACTTGAGGTTTTAAAACTGAGGGAATTTCTAATAAATTATATGTTGCAGGATATAGAAATAAGAAACTGATAGCAGTTAAAATCCAAACCAACAAAAATACAAAGTGATTACCCTGAAAATTCCATAATCTAATGCCATCGTATCTATGAGCTAAAAAATAACTAATTAAAATAACTGCAGATGGCAAACTTAAAGAAACAAAAAGTAATCTCCATAATCTTGCTCCCATAAAAGCCTCTGCTCTACTTCTTAAAGCAGCACCTCCACTATGAATAACAGCAAAAATTAATATTAATCCCAAAATCAACAAAGAAGTTTTGTGAGTCTCCATATAATTTCAAAATACAAGTTATTTATCATTAACAATAATACCCTTAGGTATTAGAATTGAAGTGAAATTGTAGGCATAAAAATAATGCCAGAATTACCTTTTACTCTTGACCAATTAAGAATATTAAAAGCTATTGCAGCTCAAGGAAGTTTTAAAAAGGCTGCTGATTTACTTTATGTGACCCAACCAGCTGTCAGTTTACAAATTCAAAATTTAGAAAAACAACTTGAAATAACAATTTTTGATAGAGGTGGTAGAAAAGCACTTTTAACTGAAGGAGGTAAGCTATTACTTGAATATTGCGAAAGAATCCTGAATCAATGTGATGAGGCTTGCAAAGCTATTGAAGACTTAAATAGTTTAAAAGGTGGAACACTCATAATTGGAGCTAGTCAAACTACCGGTACCTACTTAATGCCAAGAATGATTGGGCTTTTTCGTCAAAAATATCCTGATGTATCTGTCCAACTACAGGTTCACAGCACTAGAAGAACAGGTTGGAGCGTTGCTAATGGTCAAATTGATTTAGCAATAATTGGAGGTCAATTACCAGGAGATCTAGAAAACTTGTTACAAGTAATTCCATATGCAACTGATGAATTAGCTCTTGTATTGCCACCAAAACACCCACTTGCCAACAAGAAAGAACTGATGAAAGAAGATTTATACAAACTAAATTTCGTCACATTAGATTCTCAATCAACAACCAGAAAAGTTGTTGATAAACTTTTAAAGGATTCTGGGCTTGATATTCAAAGATTAAAAATAGAAATGGAGTTAAATTCTCTTGAAGCAATTAAAAATGCAGTTCAATCTGGTCTTGGTGTTTCTTTTTTACCTGTTGTTTCAATTGAGAGAGAATTAGCAGGCGGGTCAATTCACAAGCCCCAAATAGCTGATTTAGAGGTAAAAAGAGAGTTAAAATTAATTACAAATCCATCAAGATACACATCAAGAGCATCAGAAGTTTTTAAAAAATATATATTGCCTCAATTTGCAAGCTCTGAAAGCCCATTAAGACAACTTAACTAAATCTAAAATTGAATAGCTTCCTTATTGATTCCCACCCCTCCATCTTCAGCTTGCCCGTCACCTTTGATAATGAATTTGTTCTCATTTACATCAGTTTGATAAACACACTTAACAATAGGCTTATCTCTTATTGACCCTATGTAAGCAAAAGTATTCATTCTTTGCTTACATTCTCTAACATCCTCATTACTTATAGCTCCTTGTTTTTGTAAAACTGTCCAATTCTCCCTTCGAATAACGCAACCAGGTTGCAGTGCAGGTTGTGTTACAAAACTAGTTGAAGGATTAAGTGTTGTATACATTTCTACATCAATCACGAAAGCACTTGCTCCCCATTGCCTACAAAATTCAGGGTCTGGAACGGCCATGTCTAATTGCTGTTGACTAGCTATATTACCCTGCCCTCCATCAGTTGTACTAGTAATAGCACTACCTATACCTACCCCTAGTATCAAAACGCCAGCAAGTACAGCAATTGTTCCGGTGCTGAAATTATTTTTTTGTCCAGAGTTAGAAGGAGGTATTCTTCTACCGCGCTGCATATAATTATCACCATCCCTTGAGGAATAAGAATTTTTGCCAGGGTCTCTTCTTGTACCCCTATTAGGATATTTATTCACAGTACTTCTTTTGTCTTAGGTAAACCCATTGAATAATTCATAACTCTACATTCTGGGTTATAGCTTAATAATCCATTTTGAAGCAAATATTTGATTAAACCTTCAATTTCTGATCCTATTTTACGAAGTTCATAGTCATCTAAACTTTTTCCGGCTCTTTCTTGAACAAGTTCAGTAAATTTTTGATTTACTTTATTTAAAGAGTCTTCATTCCAAATAAATTCATTATCAGGATCTAAGTCGAGAGTTAATTTATTAGAATCAAATATTAAATCGTTATTAACCACATCAGCAGTAAATATTCTTACATGCCTAGTGGTTGACTTTAAAAGCATTTTTTCCATAATCTGAAAAATAATCAACAAAAAAAACAATTATGTCTTAACTTTAGGATAGCTTCTTAGTAAGTGTTAAATTATTTTTTGATTTTATAATGCGTGTTGTAATTGCAGGTGCAGGTTTAGCAGGTTTATCTTGTGCTAAATATCTTGTTGACAATGGCCATATACCCATTGTTTTAGAAGCCAGAGATGTACTTGGCGGTAAGGTTGCTGCTTGGAAAGACGAAGATGGAGATTGGTATGAGACAGGTTTGCACATATTTTTTGGTGCTTATCCTAATATGCTTCAACTTTTCAAAGAATTAGACATTGAAGACAGACTTCAATGGAAAAGCCATTCAATGATTTTCAATCAACCTTCTGAGCCTGGTACTTATAGTAGATTTGATTTCCCTGACATACCTGCTCCTGCAAATGGAGTAACAGCAATTCTTAGTAATAATGACATGCTTTCATGGAATGAAAAGATTTTATTTGGCTTAGGTTTAGTTCCTGCAATGTTAAGAGGACAAAAATATCTTGATAAATGTGATTCAAAATCATGGACAGAATGGTTAAAAGAACACAATATTCCTGAGAGAGTTAATGATGAAGTATTTATCGCTATGAGTAAAGCGCTTAATTTTATTGGACCTGATGAAATCTCATCAACAGTTTTATTAACAGCACTTAATAGATTTTTACAAGAAAAAAATGGTTCAAAAATGGCTTTCCTTGATGGAGCCCCACCAGAAAGACTTTGCCAACCAATGGTTGATTACATAACTCAGAGAGGAGGCGAGGTTCATATGAATAGTCCTCTGAGAAAAATAGACTTGAATAAGGATAGTACTGTTAAAAGTTTTACAATTGCCCCTCTAGACTCAGACGAAAAGAAAAAGGTGATTACAGCAGATGCCTATGTTAGTGCAATGCCTGTAGATCTTTTTAAATTAATAATTCCGGACCAATGGAAAGGTATAGATGCCTTCTCAAAACTAGATGGTTTAATTGGAGTACCTGTAATTAATATCCATTTATGGTTTGATAAAAAATTAACGGATATTGATCACTTATTATTTAGTAGATCTCCGCTTCTAAGTGTTTATGCAGATATGAGTATCACTTGTAAGGAATATGAGGATCCAAATAGATCAATGCTCGAATTAGTTTTTGCTCCTGCAAAAGAATGGATTAACAGAAGTGATCAAGATATAGTCGATGCAACAATGGAAGAACTCAAAAAATTATTTCCAACACATTTTATTGGGGATGAGAAAACTAAACTAAGGAAGTTTAAAGTTGTAAAAACACCAAGATCTGTATATAAAGCAGTCCCTGGATGTCAAGAATTTAGACCGAGTCAAAGATCTCCAATAAAAAACTTTTTTTTAGCAGGTGATTATACAATGCAAAAATATCTTGCTTCTATGGAGGGAGCTGTTTTAAGTGGTAAATTATGCGCAGAATCTATCAACAAAGAATATTCCAAAACATCAAATAATGTTTCACTAGAAACATCTAAAATAAACTAAACCTCAAGAATAAAACCTTTTTTGAAAAATTCATTATCCCAACTTAATAAAGCATATGAAATATGCCAAAAAGAAACTCAAAAATGGGCTAAAACTTTTTATTTAGGGACACTTTTATTACCTTACGAAAAAAGAAAAGCTATTTGGGCTATTTACGTTTGGTGCAGAAGAACTGATGAAATAATGGATAGCATTGAAGCTTCAACTAAGACAACTGAGGAACTTTCAGATAATTTAAATGAATGGGAAGAAAACACAAAAAATGTTTTCAAAGGAAAAATACAATCAGACTTAGATGCTGTTCTTTTCGATACAATAGAAAAATTTCCACAGAAAATAGAACCATATTTAGATATGATTGAGGGTCAGAGAATGGATCTTAAAAAATTTAGATACAAAAGTTTTTCTGAATTACAGCTTTACTGTTATCGCGTAGCAGGGACAGTGGGATTAATGACTCAGAATGTAATGGGCATAGATAGTGCCTATACATCAGCGCCATGGAGCAATATGCCTGACTCCTCAGAAGCAGCTATAGCTCTAGGAATAGCAAATCAACTTACTAACATTTTAAGAGATGTTGGAGAAGACAGACAAAGAGGTAGGATATATTTACCCCAGGATGATATGAATAAATTTAATTATTCTGAAGAAGAGTTATTAAAAGGAGTAATAAATAATCAATGGAAGATGCTTATGAATTTTCAATTAATAAGAGCTAGGGATTGGTTTAAAAAATCTGAAGATGGCATTAAGTGGTTATCTGCAGATGCAAGATGGCCTGTCTGGACATCTTTACGCCTTTATAGAGGAATATTAGATTCTATTGAAAGATTAGATTATGATGTCTTTAATAATAGAGCTTTTGTAAAGAATTCAGTAAAAGCGTTTGAAATACCAATATCTTATTTAATCTCAAGAATCAAATAGCTAAGCAGGCGCTTTCTGATTAGCTAACAAATCTTTTAATTTTGAAAGTTCCCCGGCCCATCTGGGATCTGGGGCTTCAAGATTAGGTGCATCGCTATGAACAATCTTCTTAAAATCTTTCCTCTTTTTATTTTTATTAGAGCCTAAATTATTTCTCTTATGTGAGGAAGAATCTTTCTTTTCAGAAAGTTCAACTCTCAATTTGGAGCCATTAAATTCAAAACCATTAAGCTTTTCGATTATTAAATTTGCATTTTGTTCATTATTTGTTGTAGCAAAACCAAATCCTCTACACTCTTTTGTTTCTTTATCTAAAACAGCTTTAAATCTAATAGAATCCGATACTGTTTTTAAAAAACTATCAAATTCTTTTGGATTAAATACTTGTGGTAAATTTCCAATGTAAATACGAATGCTCATAAATTTTTAAAAAATAATTTTAAGTCTGAACTTTAAACAAAAACTAAGCTATGTGTATTTAATCACATTTTGGCGCATTTTGTTGAATCCATTGCTTTCCTTTATATATAGCTTCATCAAAATTATTCAATCTATTATATGCAAGTTCCATAGAAAGATAATTAATGACCTTCCCTAGAATAGGTCCATCTTGAATTTCTAAATATTTTTTTAAAACGTCCCCTTTTATTAAATTTGAAGGGTGAAATAATTTATCATCTTTATCTCGCCATCTAGCGAGCCAATTTATATGAAATGATTCTGGCAAAAAAAGAATAAAAGATGGAAGAATAGTTTCTAATTCTTGATGTAAATCAAATCTTTCCCTTTCATTAAATTCATAAATAGTTTGCATCTTCAATAAAAGATTCCATTTTCTTAATAGCCGAATTTTTGAAATTTCAGATTTGCTAAATTTTAAATTTTTCAAAGAAAATTCGTCTAAAATTTGAACAAGATAAAATAAGGGTAAAAATTTTTCCTTTTCAAATTTGTTAAATTCTTCAAAATTAATTTTATCTAAATCAAGAAATATCAAATTTTTTTGTGACTGTATATAATCAAAAATTTTAAATTTATTTATTAAAATTATCGCCTGCGATGCTTCCTCCCCCCTTATTATTCGCTGTATTTCATAATTAATTCTTTCATTAGCAACAAGTATTAATTGATTTTTGTAAGTTTTAATAAAATCTATTAAATCTACATCAACATTAAAATCCAATTCAGAAATAAAACGAAAGCACCTTAAAATTCTTAAAGGATCATCTAATATATTCTGCTTTGAATTAGTTCTCAAAAAAGAAAGCTTTAGGTCTTTAATTCCATTTGATGGATCAATGAGAAGTTTTTCTTCAAAAGAAAAAGCAATGGCATTTATAGAAAAATCTCGACTTAATAAATCGATATCAATTGAAGGAGAAATTTGAGAAGCGATATCAATTGAGATATGTTTAAAAATAATTCTTACTACATCTCTCGCCTCATCAAGAATAATCAATTTACCTTCAAATTTATCTGCAATTTTTTTACCAACATTAATAGCATTTTGTGGAACTACAATATCAACATCAATTACAGAATTTAATCTTCCTAAAATTAAATCTCTTATATATCCACCTACTAAACAAGATCCAGAAGGTAAAGAAGATAAAACAAAATCCCAATTATAAAATTTTATACTTCTTTCTATTTCATTAATTATTAGTGTATGATCAATGAGAATATGATTTTTAAGATCTTCTTTCTTGATTATGTGCATTTGTATTAACTGTAAATTAGTTGATAGATGTATGACATATCATGATGTTGAAAAAAATCATGGTGTTGAGCACATTTGTGATATTCCTAACTTTAAACCAAAAAAACCTTACATTCACGTAAGTATCATCAAAGATTTAAATGGCGATTTTAAAACTGATTGGGATGTTCAGTCTTGTTCAAGTTTTTCAGAAGAATATGGTAAGTGGTCTAAATGTAGGCCAGGTTTAGAGTTACCTATCTAAAGGTAAATGCCTTACGAATTAACAAGCCATAATAAATTAACCTTAGCAATTCATAGTACTGATGATTCTTTTGGTTTCGCTTACAGAGAAAATAAAAACTCTTTATCTGAAAACTTTTTTACAAAAAAATTTGAGAAAGATTTATGTAACAACTTAATAGTTGATTTTTCAAATTTTATTAGCAAAGAAAATTTAAAAAGAATTAATAAAATATCTGTCAGTATTGGGCCATCAAACTTTAACGCATCTAGGCAAATAATAGTATTAGCGAGAACTCTCGCTCAGCAAATAAATTGCTCATTAGATAGTTTTAGTTCTTTTGAATTGATGGCAAAAAGAATTGCCAAGCAAAATAATATCTATTACGATAAGAATTCATTTTGGATTTACAAAAAATTAAAAAGAAGAGGATATATTGCAGGAAAATATGAAATATGCATTGCTGAAAAACCAAGCAAAAAAATCACTATCAACGAAAAAATTATTCCAAAAATTTTTGAAGAATTAACAGATAAAGAGTCTTCTTATCAAGCCGAATATTCTGACATAGAAGATTTAAAAGAACTTTTGAATTTGTCTAATAAAAATTCACAACATTCAAGTTCTAATACTTGGGAAAAAGTTTTGCCATTATATCCAATATCCCCAATTAACTGATCATTCATTCAAGCATATTATTTATAGACTCCTGCAAATAATATGTTACTTTACCTAAATCATCTTTTGATGCGCCTTTAGGGGGATAAATCGGTTTCCCAACTTTAATAACTATTTTTGTGAAAAATGGAATAAAAAACTTAAATCTAACTAATCTATTTGAATTAATAATTGCAACTGGTAATAACATTTTTTGATTTTTAAAAGATAAAAGAGCTGCTCCTTGTTTTGGCTTATTTACACGACCATCTTTTTGTCGAGTACCATCAATAAATATACCAATACTATTATTATTTAATAATTTTTCACATGCAGTTTTAATAGTCGTTTTATCTACTATGCCTCTCTTTACAGGATAAGCTCCACATGATTTTATTATAAACCCAAGTAAGGGGATTCTAAAAAGTTCTGACTTAGCCATAAAAGATATATTCCGACCAATAGCATGACCTAGTAAAGGAGGATCAAGTAGGGAGCCGTGATTAGATACCATTATGAAAGCACCTTTAGGAGGAATGTTTTCTCTCCCAATTAACTTGCCTCGAAAAATCAATTTATAAATCGGTAAAATAATTATTTGACTTACCAATTTATAAATTAATTTTTGATAAAAATAACTTTTCATTAAATCAATATTTAATTTGATCTGCAGAAGATACTTGAGAAATTTTTACATCCTTTAAATGCCTTTTAGCTAGACCACCAAGAACATTAGATGGGCCAATTTCCACCATTTGAATAATACTATTTTCTTTCATTAAATCCATAGTTTGACGCCATCTAACACCGTTACACATTTGATTTTTAAACCTAAACTTAAGCTCATTTGGATCATTACATAGGGATGGATGAGAATTACTTATAACGGGCATAGAAGGCTGATTAAATTCTAGAGTGTCTAAATATTTTGAAAATTGAAATGATGATTCTTTCATAAATGGTGAATGAAAAGCACCCGAAACATTTAATTTAAGGAATCTTTTTGCCGTAATTCGTTTTGAAATATTATCTAAAGCTTTTTCGCTTCCTGATAAAACAACTTGAGAAGAACTATTGTCGTTCGCTATTACAAGATCGTCTATCTCTTCAACCAGTAGATCTAATTGATCTCTATCAAAACTTATTAATGCTGCCATAGATCCCTTTGCGGCATCTGCCATTAAACCAGATCTAACTTTTATAAGTTTTACACAATCTTCAAAAGATAAAACATCAGCACAGTATAAAGCTGTAATTTCACCTAAACTATGGCCAGCAATATATGTTGGTTTATAACCATTTTCTTTTAAAGAGTCTAATAAGACTGATTCCACCAGAAAAAGACAAATTTGAGTGTTCTTTGTATTATTTAAATCATCTGCAAGATTTTTCTTATCAGAATTTGATTCACAAATTTCAAATAAATTTCTTTCGAATACTTCAGAGGCGTAATTAAACCTATATTTTGCATTTGGCAAATCTATAATTTTATTTGCCATACCAATTTTTTGTGAACCCTGACCAGGGAATACCCATGCAACTGTCATAATAAAACTTTTTTTAACCCCATCTAATAAGGGCTGCACCCCAACTTAACCCAGCACCAAAACCACTTGTGGCAATAATATCATTTTCTTTAATTTTCTTATTTCTTATAGCCTCATCTAGCATTAAAGGAATTGTTGCCGCTGAAGTGTTTCCATAGTTACTTAAATTACTGAGAATCTTTTCTGATGAAACATTTAGCCTTTCTCCAACAGAATCTAATATTCTTTGATTTGCTTGATGTAATAAAAGCCAATTAATTTTCTCAGAATTGAAATTTGTTTTTTTAAATAAATTTTCAATAATTAATGGTACCTCTCTAACCGCAAATTTATATACTTCTTGTCCATTCATCTTAATTGAGGTAAACCCCCCACTTGAAAAATTAATATCATCAATAATTAGATCTTGATTATTTTGAGATGGAAGATTTAAGAAAGAACCTCTTTGACCATCCGTCCTCATACTAAAGCCAATTAAATTATCTATTTTATTTGTTCCTTCGATTGCTATTGCACCCGCTCCATCTCCGAATAAGATACAACTTCTTCTATCATTCCAATCTACATAACTTGAAAGTTGATCTGAGCCTATTACTACAGCTCTTTTATAACTACCTGCTTTTAAAAATTGAGTAGCTGTAATTGTAGCAAATAAGAAACCACTACAAGCAGCTGTCAAATCAAATGCAACAGCATTAATTGCGCCTAGTTTTGACTGAATTTCAGGAGCAGAACCAAATAGATCATTTGGAGTTGATGTAGCTAATATTATTAGATCAATTGTTTCAATATCCCATCTAGCCATCTCAATTGCTCCCAATGCTGCCTTGTAACCCATTTCGCTAACATTTTCTGATAATCCAGAAATTCTTCTCTGAGAAATACCTGTTCTAGATTTTATCCATTCATCACTAGTCTCTACCTTCTTACTAATTTCCTGATTCGTCAGGATTTGATTTGGTACGTAACTTCCACTTCCTTTAAATGAGACTCCAATTTGATTTAAATTTATTCCTTCCAAAAGAGTTATCTAATTACTTATATAAGTCAAACATAAATCTGACAAAATATGTTTTAAGATTTTAAAACTTGAAGCTTTTGAAGTTGATTTAAATTTTCCATAACATTATGATTTACAGCAGAGTGAGCCAAACGCAGAGCACTTACTACTGATAAAGACTTACTGCTACCATGGCCAATTACACAAATCCCATTTACCCCAAGCAATAATGCTCCTCCATGTTCAGCATGATCTAACCTTTTCTTAATTCTTAGTAAATTACTTTTTAAAAATGCTGAACCAACTTTTCCCCTTCTTCCTCTAGGTAGTTCGGATCTTAAAATATCTAATAGAACCCCACCAACTGACTCAAGAAATTTAAGTAATATATTTCCTGTAAAACCATCGCAAACAACCACATCAAAATCACCAGATAAAACATCTCTTCCTTCACAATTACCCCCAAAATTAAAACTTTTTTCATTGGATAGTAATTCAAATGTTTTTATAGATAAATCATTCCCTTTACATTCTTCTTCGCCAATATTTAATAATCCAATTCGTGGTTTTTCTATTTGTAAAACATCTTTAGCATAAACATCACCAAGGAGTGCGAATTGATGAAGATAAGAGGGCTTACAATCAGTATTTGCTCCGACATCAAGAACTAATACAGGTCGAGTTTGATCTCTAGTTGGGAATAACGCTCCTATTGCAGGTCGTTCGATTCCTTTTAATCTCCCTATCCTAAATATTGCAGAGGCCATAAGAGCCCCTGAGTTACCTGCCGAATAAACAGCTTTTGCCTTATTAGTTTTAACCAATTCCATAGCAACATTTATACTCGCATCTTTTCTTTTTCGTACTGCTGTTGCCTCTTCATTCATCCCTATAGGATCTCCACTATCTATTAATTCAAGACGCTTATTATCAATTTCTTTATCTAACAAATCTATTAGACCAACTCTTTCTGCTTCATATCTAACTTTTTCAATTTTGCCTACAAACTTTATATTTATAGGAAATCTACTGATAGCATCGAGACATCCTTCCAAAATGGGCACAGGTGCATAATCTCCCCCCATACCATCAACTGCGATCCAAATCCTCTCAGAATTTGGTACTTCTTCTTTACTTATCAAATTATCACTATTTTGTAACCTTTTTAAAGGGTCAAAAACTAATGGCTGCAATGTATTTTTTGCAATTGAACTAGCACTTGAAACTACATTACTAGCAGTGTTAACAACTGACTCAGCACTAGAAACTACATTGCCTGCTACATTACCCGCAACATTACTTGCAACATTACTTGCAGTACTTACAACAGAACCAGCACCAGAAACCACGTTGCCCGCAACATTACTTGCAGTTGCAGCAGAATTAGCAGCAGTATCAACTATTGAAGTCACAGCAGAATTTCTTTTATACCAAATAACTAATCTTCTTATAGCTCTAGACTTTTTAATAGAGGAATCTTTTTCCATCTATTTACCATCAAATGGAGATATATCAACTATTCTCTGAAACAGATATCCTGTACCCCTTGCTGTAAGAATTAATTCAGGATTTGCAGGATCAGCTTCCAATTTCGATCTTAATCTAGATATATGAACGTCAACTACTCTCGTATCTACATGTCTTTCAGGTGTGTAGCCCCAAACTTCTTTCAAAATCTCTCCTCGACTAAATGGTTCTCCTGATCGACTGACTAAAAGTTCTAAAAGACTAAATTCCATACCTGTTAACCTGATTCTTTCATCACTTTTAAAAACTTGTCTTCGATTTGTATCAATTTTAATATCTGTAACCAAAATTAAACCTGAATTTGGCATTCCAGGAAGTTGCTCTTTATCTATTCGTCTTAATACACACCTAATCCTAGCTTCTAATTCTTTTGGACTAAAGGGTTTAACCACATAATCATCAGCGCCTAATTCTAATCCTGTAATTCTATCTGCTACATCACCTAATGCGGTAAGCATTACGATAGGTACATCTGAGTCTTTTCTTAATTCTTGACAGACTCCATATCCATCTAATTTTGGCATCATTACATCAAGTACAACCAAGTCAGGATCGTAATCTTTGAACAATTTTAGTGCTTCTTTACCATCACAAGCAGTTACAACTTTGTAACCAATCATTGAGAGACGAGTCTCGAGTATTCTTCTAATGCTTGCCTCGTCATCTGCGACAAGTATTGTTTCTTTTGTTTGACTAGATACAGCCATTTGTTTCTATTAGCTAATCAGTAAGAGAATTTATCTTTTACCCAATCTAACTTGTAGAGGGGCAAAATCCCAAACATCTCAGTTACTCAATCTAATCAAAAATTAAATGTCTAATAAATTTTCGACTTTTATTTGTCAAAATTGCGGATCTGAGACTTCACAATACTTCGGCAGATGCGTAAATTGTAATGAATGGAATACCATCGTTGAAGAAAGAAAAAACACTAGATCTAAAACAACTAGTTTTAATAAAAATAAAAAATCTAAGCTGTTTAATGAGATAGAAATAGGTAACATATCAAGATTTACGAGTGGATTTAAAGAGTTTGATAGAGTGCTAGGTGGTGGAATAGTTCCAGGATCTATAGTTTTACTTGGAGGAGAACCAGGAATTGGTAAAAGTACAATAGTGCTTCAATCGGCTGGTAAAATATCCCTTAATGATAAAGTTTTATACATCACGGCAGAAGAATCTTTAGAACAAGTAAAAATAAGATGGGAAAGATTAAATCAAAGCAGCCTCGATTTGAAAATTTATGCAGAAACTAATTTATCTTTAATTATCGAAGAGATTAAAAAAATAAAACCTGGTTTTGCGATTATTGATAGTATCCAAGCTATTAATAATGATGAGATGGAAAGTTCCCCAGGATCTGTTTCCCAAGTAAGGACTTGTTCATCTGAACTTCAGAATCTTGCAAAAGAAAATAATATAGCGCTCTTGATAATAGGTCACGTTACAAAAGATGGAGCTCTTGCCGGCCCAAAAACTTTAGAACACTTAGTAGATGTGGTACTCAATTTTGAGGGGGATAATATTGCCTCCCATAGATTACTAAGAAGTGTAAAAAATAGATTTGGATCAACTTTTGAAATTGGAATTTTTGAAATGTTAGAAAATGGTTTAAGAGAAGTTATTAACCCTAGTTCAATATTCACAAATAAAGAAAATATATCCGGTGTCACAACCACTATCACTAATGAAGGATCGAGACCATTTGCAGTTGATATTCAAGCTTTAGTAAATAAGACTTTCTACAATAACCCAAGACGAACAACAACTGGAATCAGTATCAACAGATTACATCAAATATTAGCAGTGATTGAAAAACATGTTGGGATTAAATTATCAGAGTATGACTGTTATATAGCGACAGGAGGTGGTTTTGAAATAAATGACCCATCTTCAGATTTAGGAGTTGCCATATCAATCTTATCAAGCTTAAAAAATATCCCACCATTGATAAATTGTGCATTTATTGGCGAATTAGGTTTAAGTGGTCAGGTAAGGCAGGCAAGTAATATTAGAGCCAAAATTGATGAGGCTGTTAGGCTTGGTATTAAAAATATTTTAGTACCTAAAATTACTAGTGAAATTAAAGATAGTTTTCAAAAATTCATACAAATTAAAGAAATTTCAAATATAAATGAAGCTATTAATTATGCATTGAACGAGTAAATCTATACAAATCTAGAGATAAATATCAATCGAGCTCCTTCCAGAATTTTTCAACCAATTTTCAATATCTAAGTATCCACCAGGATAAAGTCTTACAGCCTTAGACCAAACTTGGGCAGCCTTGTCGAACCACATATCTCTTTGATCTAAATCACCATTCTGTTCAGCAAACCTTCCCCTTTTTTCATAAATTAGACCTATATTCTTAAGACAAGATGGCTGTTTTGGATTTTCTTCTAAGGCCTTTTGATAAGTTTCTATAGATCTATCTTCCTCACCATTACTCATATAAATTATTGCCATGTTCTTTAAAGTTTCTCCTCTATCAATTTTATTTTCTTCTAGTAATAGACTTTCATTATAGTAATCCAGAGCTTCTGAATAATCGCCATTATTTTGAGCAGCTAATCCATCTCTGTAATATATGTAAGCTTTTTTTTCTTTATCAGCAATAGGCATAATTTTTACAATAGATTCAGCAATTACAGTAAAAGCTTTATCTATAAAATTGTCTCTGTTTTGATTATTAGGCACTTTTTTTTTAAATAAAGTTAAAATAGTCAATAAAGTATCAACTATTTAAAAAGTCTATAACATTAATTACTATAGTAATTAATACAAACGAGTATTACTATGCTTTCATCGCAAAAATATGAATAGTATTCAATTAAATATTACCGGTATGAAATGTGGGGGTTGTGTTAACACGGTAGAAAATATATTAAAAAATTCGGATGGTATTCAAAATGTTTCTGTTAACTTACTTACTGAAAGTGCATATTTTGAAATTAATAAAACAGTTCCAAACATTGATCAGGTTTTAGAAAACCTCAAGCAAAGCGGTTTTCCCGCAAAGATTTACATAAATGATTTTTCAAAAAAAGTAAATAAAGTTCAATTAGGAAAAAAAAAGAAATGGATTAATCAATGGAAAAAACTTAATTTTTCACTCTTACTTTTATTGTTTTCAGGGTTAGGGCATTTAGCAGAAGGAGGTTTTTTAAATTTACCAATATTAGGAAATTTATTCTTTCATGCTGCACTGGCTACATTAGCTTTATTCTTTCCTGGAAGAGAAATTGTAATCAAAGGATTCAAATCACTTATTAAAAATCGACCAGATATGGATTCTTTAGTAGCTCTGGGAGTAAGTAGTGCTTATACAACAAGTCTATTATCATTAATATTTCCTTCGACTGGTTTTCCCTGTTTTTTTAATGAACCAGTAATGTTATTGGGGTTTATTCTTATTGGACGTTTTTTAGAAGAAAGAGCAAAGTATCAAACGGGTTCTTCAATTGGAGAATTACTAGATCTCCAACCAGAAATGGCAAATATTTATGTAGAAGCAAATCAAGTCAAATCAGTCAGAGTACATTCTTTAAAAATAGGAGATGAAATTCAATTATTAGCTGGAGATCGTGTACCAGCTGATTGTATTGTTATCAATGGAAATTCATCTGTAGATGTTTCTCATATTACAGGGGAATCTAAACCTATAGATGTGAACTCAGGTGAACATTTACTTAATGGCTCATTAAATTTAAATTCCACCTTAAGGCTAAAAGTTATCAAAGTGGGAGAGGAAACTTCTCTAGCAAAACTCGTTAATCTTATTGAATCAGTTCAATCTAAAAAGCCTCCAATTCAGAGAATCGCTGATCAGATTGCAGGGAAATTCACATACTTTGTACTTTTTATTGCAACTTCAAGCTTCTTTTTTTGGTGGAAAGGTGCAAAACAAATTTGGCCCGATTTGTTAATAAATAATCATAATGACTTGATAACTACCTCCAACCATACGTTACATAATTCATTAGGTAGTAATGCTGAAAATTTTTTAACTTTAGCCATTCAACTCTCAATTGCTGTTTTAGTAATAGCTTGCCCCTGCGCTTTAGGTCTTGCTACTCCCACTGTAATAACTGTTGCATCAGGTAAAGCTGCAAAAAAAGGCGTTTTATTTAAAGGCGGAGATAAAATAGAAATGGCATCAAAAATTAATCATATTATTTTTGATAAAACGGGGACATTGACCAAAGGTAAACCTTTCATAATCGATTATTTAAATACTGCTGATAAATTATTTCTTTTAAAAATATCTGCAAGTTTAGAAAGTCAAAGCCGACATCCCATAGCTAGCGCATTAGTTAATGAAGCCAAAAAACAAAACCTTAGCTTGTTGACAATTAAAAACATCCATACAGAATCTGGTAGAGGTATATCAGGAGAACTTGATTCAATTGATGGGGAAATCAATATTGGAAGTGTTGAATGGTTAAATAGTAAAGGAGTAATAATTGATAGCAAATCAAAAGAAATATTAGAAAATGAAGAAAACAAATCCCATTCTGTCATTGGAGTATGTATAAGTAAGAAGTTACTCGGATTTATTTTATTAGGTGATTTATTAAGAGAGGATTCTATTAGTTCTGTTCAAAAATTAAGAGAAGACAACTATAATATAAAAATTTTAAGCGGTGACAGAAAAGAAACTGTAGTGGAGTTGGCAAAAAAATTAGATAGTCCAGAAGCAGAAATAAAATGGGATCTTCTTCCAGAAATGAAATTAAAAATAATTGAAAATTTAAAGAAGAGGAATAAAGTTGCAATGATTGGAGATGGAATAAATGATGCACCTGCTTTGGCAGCTTCAAATTTAGGAATAGCAGTTGGTTCAGGTACCCAGATTGCGAAAGCGAATGCAGATGTTGTTTTAATGGGAGATCAGTTATCTGGATTACCTTATGCACTTAGTCTTTCAAAAAGAACAATAGGAAAAATTAAACAAAATCTATTCTGGGCTTTTGGATACAACTTGATTGCAATTCCCATAGCAGGAGGTATTCTATTTCCAAAATATGGCATTCTTCTTACACCATCAATCGCAGCATTATTGATGGCAACTAGTTCAATAACCGTTGTAATAAATGCTTTATCTTTAGAATAAATGAGGGGTAAATTTATTGTTATTGAAGGAATTGATGGTTGCGGTAAAACAACCCAAATTGATGAAATTTCTAGATGGATCCCAACTAGTGGTCTTTTGAGAGGAAAGCAAAAATTAGTAAAAACTAGAGAACCTGGAGGAAGCTCATTAGGAAAAAAAATTAGAAATTTAATACTTGATAATAATGAAGATAATAAACCTTCTTCTCTGGCTGAATTATTGCTTTATTCTGCTGATAGAGCAGAACATATTTCCAAAACCATATCACCTGCTTTAGAAAATCAAGACTGGGTACTTAGCGATAGATTTTGTGACTCTACACTTGCTTATCAAGGTTATGGTAGAAATATAAATCTTGAGATTATCAAAAATATCGAATCTATTGTTTGTCGAGGAGAATACCCAGACCTGACTATTTTTCTAGAAATTTCAGCAGAAGAAAGTGTATTACGAAGGGAAAAGTTTATTCCAGATAGGATGGAATCTGAAGGGATAAAATTCCTAGAAAAAGTTAATGAAGGTTTTAAGTTGATTGCAAAAGAAAAAAATTGGACAACAATATCTGCTGCACAGGATATAAATACTATCACTAATGAAATAAAAGAAACCTTACTAAACAAGTTTTCTCGAGTAAACAATGATTGATCTTAAAGCTAAGAATTTTTTAATTAATAAGGAAGTTAATGAAAATCTAGAAAGCATACTTAAGAGAAAAGCATTTTCCAACGGTTATATATTTTATGGTCCGGAAGGTATAGGAAAAAAACAAACCGCTATGAAATTTATTATGGAAATTTTTAATAAATATTCATCTAATTCAAACATTGAAAAAAAAATCATAGATAAAAACCACCCTGATTTCTTATTAATTGAGCCTACCTATTTTTTTAAAGGTAATCTTATAAATCGTTCAGAAGCTGAACCTACAAAAAATAATAAAGAAACAATAAGGATAGAGCAAATTAGAAATTTAAAGACTTTTTTAGGTCAAAAATCCATTGAATCAGGTGGAAAAATTGTATTAATTGATGATGCTCACCTTATGAATGAAGCAGCATCTAATTGTCTTTTAAAAACACTAGAAGAGCCCTCTAACGGTATATTTATTCTTTTAACTTCTAGGTTAAACTTACTTTTGGATACTATTATCTCAAGATGTCAACTTATAAGATTTAAATCTTTTTCATATAAACAGCTTGAGATTTTCATAAGAAATAATTTAGATTCTACAGTTTTTGATATTTATAAAGAAATAGATTTAGAATATTTTATTAATTCAGCAAATGGCTCTCCAGGAAAAATACTGAAAGATATAAAAATTTGGAACCAATTACCAAATGCAATTAAAGAAAACCTGGACTTTCCATTAAGTGATAATTTAGAAATACTAAAAATAACAAAATTAATATCTGAAGAACTAGATATTGATCAACAAATGTTTTTAATAAATTTTGTACAACAAAAATGTTGGGCAAAAACTAGAAACAAAAACATAGTCAAAAAACTAGAAGATTTGAAGGTACATCTTAAAGGTTTTATACAACCACGACTAGCATGGGAAGTAACTTTATTAAAAATATCAATTGAAGATTTGTAAATTTACTTAATTACTCATTTGATTAAGTTTTAATTTGTAGATTCAGCAAACTCTTGCATACCATTATCAACCTGAGCTACCGCAGGTAGCTCAAGGCAATATCCCGCTCCATAAACAGTTTTTATATATTTTGGCTTGCGAGGGTCAGGTTCTAATTTCGTTCTTAAATGTCTTACATGAACTCTAATTGTCTCTATATCATCGTCAGGTTCATAACCCCATACTTCCTTTAATATCAGTGCTGGAGAGACTGTTTGACCATGTCTTTGCAGCAAACAGTGAAGTAGCTCAAATTCTAAATGGGTAAGTCTTACGGCAGATTCGAACCAAATAGCTTCAAATCTTTCCGGAACAAGAGTAAGAGGTCCATAATTTAAAATTTCTTGTTGATTAGTTGAATTCAATTGTGCTCTATTAGTTCTTCTCAATAAAGCTTTAATACGAACGTATAATTCCTCTAAATCAAATGGTTTTGTGATGTAATCATCGGCACCTGAATTAAATCCAGTAACTTTATCTTTAAGTCCACCCAAAGCTGTAATCATTAATATGGGAATATTTGAAGTTCTTTCATCTCTCCGCAGTCTTTGGCATAATGTCAAACCATCAACGCTAGGTAACATTAAATCTAGAAGAATTAAGTCAGGAGAATATTGAAGAGCTAAAGCTTGACCTTTAATACCATCTTCAGCTTTTTGAACATCAAAACCAGAATGCTCAAGATGACCAGATACTAATTCACGCATATCACGATCATCTTCTATTAATAGGATTGAAATTTTCATATCTGACCGATTATTAAACTGAAATTAAGATTTTGTATAACGATTCTCTCAACATTTTGCATTTATTGCAGACCTAATTTAAAGACTTATATAAGTTATTACAATAAAAAAACTAATTACTTCAAGGGATTAGAGGGAAATATCAACTAAAAAGAAAATATAAATTTTATGAATTCTTTCGATTTGCTTAATAATTACTTAATAATTCAATATAAATCGGCAAGTAATGGTAGATAAATTCTAATCAAAACATGGATATTAAAATATATGAAAGTAATAAATTCAGGTGATTGTTATCATACCAATTTAAATCTTTTGTTTTTAAACTAGATTTTTTTCGTAGAATAATATGTAAATTATTTGTGACTGAAAATCTTTTTTAGATGCTAATTGTTAACTTAATTATAAAAACAAACTGAATATTAATGAAAAAGAAATCTATTACTTACACCGATTTATCTAAAAAGCAGTTACAACATCTCAAAGAACTTTATATTCAAAAAAAAGTTGAATGCATGAGCCATAGAGAGTTAAAAGAATTTGTTTTAGAAATAATTAGCCATCAGATAAACGACACAATTGGAAAAGAGGAGGAAATGGAAGCATGGATGGAAATGTCTAAATTTTATGGTGATCAATTTGAGATTATAATTTTGGAGATTCAACAAAAATTTGCAAACAACGAAAACTTACAAAATTTTGAAGAAGATTCAAAAGAGCATAGATTAGAATTGCTTGAAAAAAATAATATCGAACAGATTAAACAAGACATGTGGGATGATTAATTCTTTAGAAGTGGGTTATGAGGCGCTTTTAAAGTTTTCCTCTTTAGTTAGTTGTATTTCAAATAAAAAAGAGACCCGAAGATCTCAATACCTCTTATTAAGGAGAAATAAACTCCCCGGGCGGGATTCGAACCTGCGACCAATCGATTAACAGTCGATCGCTCTACCGCTGAGCTACCGAGGAACATATAAAAATTTAACTCTTACATGTACCTTATGACAAGGGGTAAACCTTAATTATATTGAAAGTTAAATGGTTTCTGCCAATCTGATAAATTTCCATTCTTCATCTCTGCAACTGCATCTGCATAACTTAATTCCTCTAAACGATGAGTAATCCATAAAGCAGTGAATGGGTTTCTTTTATTCTTTGTAAGGCCCTTAATTATTTTTAAAACTGCTAATTGACTAGAACTATCTAATAGCGCTGTGGGCTCATCCATAAGAATGAAATTCTTATCACTTATCAATGAAGATGCAATAGTTAAACGTTGTTTTTGACCGCCACTTAATGTATGAATCGACCTTTTATCAAATCCAGCTAATCCAACCTTGTTTAGAGCAATATCAATTTTATTAGAAATATCTTTTCTACTTAAATTTTGATTAATATTCAGAAGAAGTTCACTCCTACAGTTTGGCATTAATATTTGATGATCAGGATTCTGAAAAACCATCCCAATGTTCGCTAATTTATTTATGACTCCATTGCTTGGTTTTAGAAGTCCATTAATTAACTTAAGCAAGGTACTCTTTCCGCTTCCATTTTTACCAACAATCATCCATAACCCAGTTTTATTAATAGAAAAATTACAATTATTTATTACATGCTCATTTTTTCCTGGCCATGAAAAACTGACATTTTTGAAAGTTACATTAGGTACTCCATTTTGCAAAGTATCCTCGATCTCGATCATTTTAAATATCTAAGGAAAATCCAGGTCTTTTTGATCCACCAGCAACTGCTGACTTTTCATATATCTGAACAGAAATAACTTCTTTAGCAAGAACAGTTATCAATTTATCCTGAACTTTTTCACAACTTAATTCGATTAAAGAAGAGTTTTGGTTATCACTATTCATAGAATCTTTGATTTCATCATAGATTCTTTTAATATCCTCATACTCTTTCTTCTGAATTGAAAGGGGAAAGGGGGAATATCTTAGACTTATTTCAAGAGAATACATAAAAGAATTGTAAATTTTATATTATAAACAAACTATAGAACAATCTTTTCTAAGAAGTTGTTTTGAAATTAAGTTCAATTTAAAATTTTTTTATAAAAGACATATAAATACATTTAAACTAATATTGAACAAATTTAATTTTGTAGAAATTTTCTCCATGGAAATAGCAGGTGATATTACTTCTTTAGTTGGCAACACACCATTAGTAAAATTAGATCGCATAAAAAAATACTGTAATTGTCATCCAGAAATAATAGCGAAACTTGAAAGTTTTAATCCATCAGCATCTGTCAAAGATCGTATTGCTTATTCGATGTTAAATTCAGCTGAAAAAGATGGTTTAATTTCACCGGGGAAAACAACATTAATTGAGGCTACAAGTGGAAATACTGGAATTGCTTTAGCAATGGTTGCAGCAGCTAAAGGTTATAGATTGATATTAACTATGCCAGATACTATGAGTATTGAGAGAAGGGCAATGCTAAGAGCATATGGGGCAGAATTACAACTCACTCCAGGCAAAGAAGGAATGAAAGGTGCTCTAGATTTAGCAAGTGAATTATCTTCAAGTATTCCAAATAGCTTTCAGTTTAATCAGTTTGAAAATCTTGCAAATCCAGAAATTCATGAAAGAACCACAGCTAAAGAAATTTGGGACCAATCTAATCAAACTATTGATGGATTAGTTACCGGAGTTGGCACTGGAGGAACCATAACTGGATGTTCTCGATTTCTAAAAAAAGTCAATCCAAATTGCAAAATATATGCAGTAGAGCCCGCAAAAAGCGCTGTAATTTCAGGAGAAAAAGCTGGTTCTCATTCTATCCAGGGGATCGGTGCAGGCTTCGTTCCTAAGGTACTTGATACTCAATTAATAGATGAAATTTTCAAGATAGATGATGACGAAGCATTTTATTATGGGAGGTTATTAGCTCGATTAGAGGGGCTTTTATCAGGAATTAGCAGCGGAGCTGCTTTGGCAGCAACAATCAAAATAGGTCAAAGGGAAGAGCTTATTAATCAAAGATTAATAGTGATTCTTCCGAGTTTTGGTGAAAGATACTTATCTACAGCAATGTTTGAATCAAATACTGTAATTAAAGCTAGAAAAGACGGTTATCTATAGGCAAGGGTATTTAGATATGATCAAAAATCTTTATAAAGAATTAGAGGTAAAGGAAAATGCAACTCAAGGTGAAATAAAATCTTCTTATCGTCGCTTAGTTAAACAACATCACCCCGATGCAGGAGGTGAAAAAGATAGGTTTCTTGCAATACAAGATGCATGGGAGACTCTTAATGATCCTTTTAAAAAAGAACAATATGATAAAACCCTATTTTCACTAAAACAATCATCTAATTTCAGGAATGAAAATTGGGAAGAGAAAGTTAATACAACAAAATATAGTTCTACAATAAAAGATAATGAAGTTAAAAATTGGATTAAAAATATTTATAATCCTACCAATAGATTTATTACCCAAATAATCAAACCTTTGAGTCAAGAAATTAAAGAACTATCTGCTGATCCATATGATGAAGAATTGATGGATAATTTTTGCAGTTACATTACCGTTTCCCAAAGAAAAATTGAAAAAGTTGATAAGCTTTATAAGTCAATATCTGTGCCCAATTCAATATCCTCTTTAGGTTTAGATCTTTATCATTGTTTTTCTCAAGTTAAAGATGCTTTATCGGAACTGGATAAGTACACACAAGGATATGTAGATGATTATTTATTTGATGGAAAAGAAATGATGAAAGAAGCAAAAAGAATACAATCAAAAATGGCTTATGATAAAAAATCTATAATTTCTTGAATAACTATTCTGAAACTATATATTCTTTAATTTGGTCTAATTTAAACCAAACATCTGGTACTGGACGACGCCACCTTACTTGAGCATATTCTTCTTTAATACTTAGAATTTCCCCAGGACCTTCAAATATATAACTAGGTAAATCTTGATCACTAGCTAATGCTTCGACACTTTCATTATAAATACTTTTATCTATAAAGACTAAGCTTCCTTTCTTAAGGAGCTTCTTGGGTATCGACTCAGTCATGATGAGATTTATTAATTTAATAGATTTCTAAATATATTATACAAAAACTTTTTTCATTAATTTTTTTTAAATTGATTACACCATAATAATTACAATCGATACAAAATTTAAATAGTCTAGATTTATTACATAATTAAAAATATGCGTCTGCTACTCCTTGGATGTACGGGTTTTGTGGGAAAAGAGTTAGTCCCAGCTTTACTCAAAGAAGGCCACGAACTTTGCATTATCAGTAGAAAAAATATTAATAATTTGAAGATAAATATTCCGCTAGATAAATTTAAATTTCTTAAAATAGATCTTTCAAAAAAACAAAATTGGAGCAATGAAAATCTATTAAGCAATTTAAAAGATTCTGATGGAATAATTAATTTAATAGGTGAACCAATAGCAGATAAAAAATGGACTGATGTTCAAAAAGAAGAGATAAAAAAAAGCAGGATTAATACAACTAAGTTTTTGATGGAAACCCTGAAAAAATCCAGAATCAATCCAAAAGTCATAGTAAATGGTTCGGCAATAGGGTTTTATGGGACAAGCTTAACTCAAGAGTTCAATGAAAATAGTCAGAGTGGTAACGATTTTTTAGCTGACCTTTGCAATAAATGGGAGGAAGTTGCGAACGGAAAACCATTTTTCTCAAGATTAGTAATTTTCAGAATCGGAATAGTCTTAGAAGCAGAAGGAGGTGCACTAGGAAAAATGCTTCCAGTATTTAAAATTGGACTGGGAGGTCCAATCGGAGATGGGAATCAATGGATGAGTTGGATTCATAGAAGTGATTTATGTGGATTAATAATTAAAGCATTAGTAGATAAACAATTTTCCGGGGTATATAACGCTGTTGCACCAGAGCCAGTATTAATGAAGTATTTCTCCAAAACTTTAGGTAGATGCCTCAAAAGACCAGATCTACTCCCAGTGCCAGGATCAATACTGAAATTATTATTAGGTGATGGGGCAAAATTAGTACTAGAGGGCCAAAAAGTGATCAGCATTAAATTACAAGAAAAAATATATAAATTTAAATATCCTCTTCTTGAGAAAGCCATTTACGCCTCCACCAAGAATTAATTCCATTAACTACTGCACTTACAATTAAAATAGTGATTAAAGGTGTGATGAGTGGATTCCAAAGATTCTGAAAAATATTAAGGAAAATAAATACTCCATTAATTTGCATAATTACTGCAAAAATAAAAAATATTGCAAAAAAAATAACAACGAATAAATTTATCAATAACAAATTATCAACAATCACTTTCAACTTTGATTCAGATTTCTGTTTAGTCATTTTTCATGAAACCCTTTTATATCATTAATTATCTTAAGGCATGAATTACTCTCTCCGATTCTTAGATTTGCATTATCATGACAAGAAACCAAAAACTTTTTGTCTAGCTTTATCAGATAAATAACTTTAAGGATTAGATTTATTGTCTGATTTATTTGATCTTTCTTATTTATATAATGGGTAGAACAAAAAACATATCTACCAAGTAATCGTCTTTGAGCTTCTGCAAAAGATTTTGTAAATTGCGGACCATTGCCTTCAATTTGAATAACTGGCTTTGCTAAACCGACTGCCTGCTCTGATGCAGTTCCAGCCATACTTATTACGAAATTACTTTCAAATAATATTTCTTCAAACAAATTCCAGTTCAAATTAATCGTAATGAATCCATATGTAAATTCTAGACCATCATTTTTTCCTTTTTTTTCTATATAAATCCATTTTCGTTGATTTAGTATCTGCCTAATTTCTTCCATAGAAAGAGCTTTTACTATGGCAAACTTGAATGCGATATTCTCAAAATATTGTAACTTAGACATTGTCTCTAAAACTTCTAAAATTAATTTCAAATTATCTAAAAGTTCAGGAAATCTACTTCCAGGAAATAACCCAATATTAAAAGGAACGATTTTCGATTTATTTTCAAAAGAAGAAAACTTATCCATAAATGGATTACCTAAAAAAGATACTTTTTTTCTTAATTGTTGAGTTAAATCATCTGCTGTTAGAAAATCCCTGGCATATATTTTTTTTGCATATTTTGAAATTAAAAAAAACTTACAAGGCCAAGGTAGTTTCAATTTTCCCTCATAGTGACTAGAGTATGCTACTAAATATGTAAAAAAATCTTTTTTAGCAAACCATGCAAAAAAAACAGGAACTATATCTCCAATGACTAAATAAAAATCATATTTATTTCTTAATTTATAAGACAAATATAATTTTTTAAAAAAGTAAATTATTTGTCCTCCAAATATTTCGAATATTCTTCCTCTAAAAGAATTATAACCAATACCACCAGTTCTAAATTTTTTGGTTTTACCAATTATTCTTATATTTACTTTTTTGTAATTTTCACCATCACCCACAATAGGTAGTGCATCTACAAGATCACCTTTCTTTACAAAATATTTGGCTAATAAACTACCAGATATATCTTCTCCATGTCCATTACTTAATAGTAAAATTCTGGACAATTTAAAATTCTAACCATTTATTAATTTTGGTTAATTCTGGCCAGTTTGGATATCTATTAAATCCATCTTCAACTGACTCTTTTAACTCTGTCCTTACATCAGGCATCATCATTGCCATTTTTTTAATTAATTGAACATGCTCTCTAACACCTTTATTATTTGTAGCCAATAGAGCTAACGACAAATTCATTCTTGCTTGCGGGTCTTGCTGATTTAAGCGAACCGCTTCTCTAGCTGCTGCTAATGCTTCTTCATTATTCTTCAATAGAAGCTGCAACCAAGATAAACAAGTCCAAGCAGCAAAGTGGTTGGGTATTTGTTGAATGATTTTTTGAAAATCTTGTGCAATTGGTATTAACTCTTGGCCATCTTGATATCTAGATAAGGCAGCATTGAAATCGGATTCAATTGGATTAATGTCATCTGTCATATTTTTTTCTAAACTGCAAAAGAGCTTCCGCAGCCACAAGTTTGTGAAGCATTAGGATTAACGAAATTAAAACCTCCACCAATTAAATCTTTACTGAAATCTAGTTGCATGCCGTAAATATATAGAAGACTTTTTGGGTCGCATATTACTTTGAAGGTTTGTTCGGAACTTAATGAATAATCATATACTTTATCATCTGCATTTATTTCATCTCCACCAATAAAATCCATCGTATAACTCATACCACTGCATCCTCCAGATCTTACCCCAACTCTGAGAGCTTTCTTATCAGTCTGATTATTCAATAAAGAAGATATTTGCTCTATGGCATCATTGGTTATTAAAATTCCCTTTCCGTCATCTGAGGTCTTTATTTTTTCTTCTATTTTTACATTTTCCATAAATACACATAAACGTATAACTACACTATAAAAAATATAGACACATCATGCATATTTCAAGCAATATACAAAGTTGATTTGTTATAATCTATAAAAAAAGTGAAAATAGCAATAGTAGGTTCTGGCTTGGCAGGTTTAACAGCGGCAGTTAACCTAGTTGATGAAGGACATGAAGTAGAGATTTACGAAAGCAGATCATTCTGGGGCGGAAAAGTTGGAAGTTGGGAAGATAAAGATGGTAACCACATAGAGATGGGATTACATGTATTTTTTTATAACTATGCAAATCTATTTAAACTCATGAAAAAAGTTGGAGCATTAGATAATTTGCTTCCGAAAGAACATACTCATTTATTTGTAAATAAAGGTGGTGATTTAAAATCTTTGGATTTTAGATTTGCCTTAGGAGCCCCTTTTAACGGTCTAAAGGCTTTTTTCACTACAGAACAATTGACTTGGGTAGATAAGTTAAGAAATGCATTAGCTTTAGGAACTAGTCCGATAGTTAGAGGATTAGTAGATTACGAGGGTGCAATGAAGATAATAAGAGACTTAGATAAAATTAGCTTTAAAGAATGGTTTTTAAATCATGGCGGAAGCTTAAGAAGTCTTGAAAGGATGTGGGATCCAATTGCATACGCATTAGGTTTCATAAATTGTCAAGATATTTCGGCAAGATGCATGTTAACTATTTTTATGATGTTTGCATCTAAGACTGAAGCCTCTAAACTTAATCTTTTAAAAGGATCCCCTCATAAATGGCTTACAAAACCTATCGTTGATTACATAACAAAAAAAGGATGCAAAATCCACTTAAATCATAAGGTGGACGAAATTATTTTTGAAAAAGAATCTTCCTCCTACTCGGTCACGCAACTTAAAATATCCACTCCTGAGGGCCCAAAGGCTATATTTGCTGATACATTTCTCGCTGCTTGTGATGTTCCTGGAATTAAAAAAATAGTTCCTAAAGAATGGTATCAATTTAAGGAGTTTGAGGGTTTAAAAAAACTCAGAGCTGTTGCAGTAGCGACAATTCAATTAAGATATGATGGATGGGTTACCGAATTAAAAAACGATAACAAAAGTAAAAACCCTACGGGTTTAGATAATCTTTTATATTCAGCAGATGCATCTTTCAGTTGTTTCGCAGATTTAGCTTTAGCAAGTCCCGTAGATTATAGAAAGGAAGGAATGGGATCTTTACTTCAATGTGTTTTGACTCCTGGAGATCGTTGGATGGGTAGATCAACAGAGAGAATCACTAAAGAAATTGATTCTGAAGTGCGTCGCCTATTTCCTTCTTCGAAAAATCTAAAATTGCTTTGGAGTAATGTCGTACAAGTTCCACAATCACTTTATAGAGAATCGCCAGGTATGGACCCATATAGACCTGATCAAAAGACTTCAATATCAAATTTCTTTATGGCAGGCAGTTATACAAAACAAGACTATATAGATTCAATGGAGGGGGCTACTATGAGCGGTCATCTAGCAGCAGCAGCAATTTTAGATAAGAAAGCTGAATTAGCAAAGAATCTTGCGGTCAGCTAACTATGGGTACTTGGCTTAAACATGACGTAATTACAATTGTTAATGCGCCATTAGATAACGTTTGGAACACCTGGAGTGATTTGGATTCCATGTCTCTGTGGATGAGCTGGATTGAATCGGTAAAAACAATTGATCAAGAGACATCAACTTTACCTGATCTGACTGAATGGACTTTAGCTGCTAATGGATTCAAATTTAAATGGAAGGCACAAATAACAGAAAGGATTGAGAAAAATAAATTAAAATGGAAATCTATTGGAGGATTACCAACTCAGGGTTCTGTTATTTTTGAATCAAAAGGAGACCAATTAACATCAGTAAACTTAGCTGTTACCTACGAATTACCTAGAATGATTGCTCGATTTATGGAAGAAAAAATTTTGGGTAAAATGGTAACTAATGAATTACAAGCAAATATTGATAGATTTCGAGATTTAGTAGAAAAAAATTATAACAATGAATTAACTAATTAAAAATATCAATTGCAGCATCTAATAATCCTTCAAAAGTGTACTTAACCGCCTCTCTATCAACTCTGCCAAAAGTTTTTCCACACATTTTTGAAGTTTGAGGTCCAATAGTTAATAATTTTGCATTTTCTAGATAGGTTAACCACTTTTCCCCAAATTCTTTTTCAAGCAAGAAAGAAGAATTTAATACTGTTTTACCACTTGAAAAAACCATTGCATCAATTTTTCTGTTAGAGATAGCATTTATTGTTTCTATAGGAATTGAATCCGGACATCTTGTTTCATAGGCTGGAACCTCTACAACACGCGAACCAGAATTCCTGAATTCATCAGCTATGAAATTCCTTCCTCCTGATTGAACTCTTGGCAAAAAAACTCTGAGTCCATATCCTGATACAGGAAAATTTTCAATTAAACTTTCGGCTACAAATTCTGGGGGGACGAAATCAGCCTCAATACCTAAATCGCTTAGAGTTAAGGAAGTTTTCTCCCCTACTACAGCAATTTTTATTTTCTTCGAACATTCTTTTAATGAAGTATTTAAATTTCTTAATCTCTCATCAACAAATTGTATTCCATTACTACTGGTAAAAATAATCCAGTGAAAATCTTTAATTTCGCTTAAGGCATCATCAAGAGGATTTAAATCATCGGGATATCCAACATCAATTGCTGGAAAATCAAATATTTGAGCTCCTTTATCAGTGAATAACTTTTTTATATCAGATATCTTATCTTTTGATCGAGTAATAATTATATTTTTTTGATTCAAAGAGAGCTCAGACATTTTAATTATTTCCCTCAACTTTTGAATCTTGATTATGTTTTTTATTTTTTAATTCCGCAAGGAGCTTGAGTACTGACAATCCTTTCTCTAATACTGTATCGTCTTTAAAAGTCATTTCTGGCACTCGTCTCATCTCTATTCTTTGACCTAAAGTATGCCTGATATAGCTCTTAGCAAGATTTAATTCTTCAACAATTTCTTTTCTTATTGCTTCTTCAGCAGTTGAAGTTATGTAAATCTTGCAAAATTGCAAATCTCCTGATAAATCTATTTTTGAAATATTAATGAAATTACTCCTTAATAGATCATTTTCCAAATCATTCTGCAAAATAAGAGTTATCTCTTTTTTCAACAAAGAAGAAACTTTTGCAATCCGATAATTATTAGGCATTATTGTTATAAGTTGATTGGATTAGTCATTGCTTTTAGTACGAAATAAAATGTTATGAAGGCACTTATTACTGAAGAAATTAAACCGACCAATGTTAATGGATTTGATCTGTTTTTAAATAAAGGTTCTAGTAATGCAACTAATCCTCCAGCAATAATAGAAATTAAATACTTAGGATATCTTGCAACATTAGAGAAAAATTGGCCCATTAGCTCCACAATTTGATTACTTTTTTAGCTAAGTTTTAACAAACATTAAACAGCATGATTACATTATATCAATTTAGACATAGCGCTTTTTGCTTAAAGACAAGAATGGCTCTTCACGCTAAGAAATTGCAATATAGAGTTGAAGAAGTTACACCAGGCTTAGGTCAATTTGAAATCTTTAAGATATCAGGTCAAAAACAAGTCCCAATAATTGTTGATGATAATGATCAAATTATTAGTGACTCTACAATTATTTGCGAATATATAAATAAAAAAAATGATAATAATCCACTTTTTCCAGAAGATCCTTTATTGTTTGCACAATGCAAATTAATAGAAGATTGGGCTGATACTACTATGGCTTCAACTTGTAGAAAAGCTCTGATTAAATCAGCAATAGAGAATCCACAACTACGCACTGCTTTACTTCCAGACGAAATACCATCTTCAGTAAAAGGTTTAGTTGATAAATTACCGTTTAAAAATCTTAGTAAAATTTCTAATGTAGTTTTTTCTACCAAAGACAATTTAGAACTGCAAAAAATATTAGAGGCTTTATCTAAAGCCCTAATTAATAAAAAATATTTAATAGGCGATAATTTATCAATAGCTGATATTGCAATTGCTGCACAATTATCTCTTCTTAAATTTCCAAAATCATCGGGACCAATTCTTTCAGGGGAAGGTTGTCAAGAATACATAAATAATCCTTATTTAGAAAATATATTTATTTGGAGAAACAACATAGAAGAATATCTTTTTAGTGCTAATTCTCAATAAATTCAAACGATAATTTAAATTTACTAGTTTTAATTGCATGCACTGAGGGATCTCCAACTTTTGAACCGTATGTAGCAATATATTGAAAACCGCAGATATTAGGTTTTAAAGTATTCTCTGCATTGGAATTATGACGATTACATTTTTGAAATTTACTAATTGTCTCGACCTGATTAACCCTAGATGCTCCTGGTTTATGAAGAGTTTGAATAACTAATTCGTCAGCAAAAAACATATCATCATCTTGAATTTGATTTCTTCCTGTGATCCTTGAATCAATATATAAATCATCTTTTAAATAAGTAATTTGTTTATTAATTGATTTAGGATCATTAACAACTTTAATCAAAGTATCACCAAATATCGCTTTACCAATTGACTCAGAATTTTTTGATCGATTACCAATAACTTCATTTAAATTATTTTTGAAAAAATTTACTTTGTAAATCACTGGTGCTTGAGACTCATCTTCTAAATCTTGAGAAGTAACAAGCCAATTACCCTCAAACCAATTAGGATAAATTAAATCTCTCGAAGTATTTGAAAATTTAAAATTTGGTAAGTATAGTTCTGGCCATAAATTTTCTCTTTCATCTAAAAATTCTTTTACATTATGATCATTGAAAGCAAATGCATTATCTAAAGAAATTACTTGAATAATTAGAAAAATAATTAATCCTAAAAAATTTTTAATCATGTCTAATCCATTAATAAGATCTGAAGACCATTTTGTATTGTTAGAGCCAGATTCAAAAGAAAAAATAGTAACTAAAAAAGAAGCAATATTATGGTTAAAAAATTGGCTTCATAAGGTTGATTCATCAACTATATATCAAAAAAAAGATTATTCCAATGAGGAATTTCTCGAAGAATTGTTAGAAAGTACTTATGAATTAGAAATAAAATTTGGATTCGTTATTAAATGGTTTGCTGTGAGAGTAGAACCTGATTAATTTATAATTTTTTTGTAAATTCCATAAACTATTTGTTTTGCAACTTCATCAACATCTTCTTTATTAACCTCAACTCTTAAGTCAGCCTGAGAATATAATTTTTTTCTAGATTGAAAAATTTGGTTATATAAATCACTTAAATCTTTTCCCTGTAAAAGAGGTCTATTGTCAATATCTTTTTTCAACCTCTCAAGAGCAATCTCTTGCTTTGTATCAATCCAAATAATAATTCCTTGCCTTAAAACACCCCAGTTTTCTGGTTTAGAAATAATTCCTCCACCAGTAGAAACGATTAAAGAAGGGATTTTAATTGTTTCTTTTAAGCAATTTGTTTCTAGTTCTCGGAATGCTTTTTCTCCATCTTCCTGGAACATTTCATTAATTGTTTTTTTTGCTATATTCTCTATTAATTTATCCAGGTCAATATACTTATACCTCAATAACTCGGCTAATACTGGACCAGTTTTAGATTTACCACTAGCCATCATACCTATCAAATATATACTTCTTCCTTTAATTATTTTGTTTGTTTTCTCAATAATAGATTTTTCCATACAGACAAAAGAGTATATAAAACCTTAAGATAGTATTATTACAGACATTTATGACTTTTACACATACCAAACCATTACATGGCCAGGGACGTGAATGCGTCATAACTCGACGTGCCTGTTTTAGTTCGAGTCATCGTTATTGGCTTCCTGAAAAAAGCTCAGAAGATAATTTCTCACTTTTTGGGAAATGTAGTATAGCTCCAGGACATGGCCATAATTACGAACTTATCGTATCAATGGGGGGCAAACTTGACTCGGATGGAATGGTCCTTAATCTTTCTGATGTAAAACATTCTATTAAGAATAAGGTCACTGGACAATTAGATTTTCGTTTTTTAAATGACGTATGGCCTGAATTTAATATTCATAGTCAAGAAGGCATTCTTCCAACGACTGAGGCTTTAGTTAAAGTTATCTGGAATCGTTTAAAAGATGAACTACCTCTTACAAGTTTAAGACTTTATGAAAGCCCAACTTTATGGGCAGATTACTACGGAAAAAACATGGAAGCTTTATTAACAATTCAAAGTCATTTTAATGCTGCTCACCGATTAGCAAAAGATGAGATTTCTCTTGATGAAAACAAGAAGATTTATGGGAAATGTGCCAGAATAAATGGACATGGACATAATTATTTTCTCGATGTAACTGTCCGAGGAAAAATTGATCCAAGAACTGGGATGATATGTGATTTACCTTCATTACAAGCAATTATTGATGATCTTATAGTTGAACCTTTTGATCATACTTTCTTAAACAAAGATATCGAATATTTTAAAACTTGCGTCCCAACATGTGAAAATATTGCACTACACATTGCTGATATTCTCTCATCTCCGATTAAAAAAATTGGAGCAAATCTGCACAAGATAAAACTTCAAGAGAGCCCAAATAATGCTGCAGAAATTTATGTTGAACAAAGTGTACCAAATTCTTTGCAAAGAAATCTTACTAACTCTTTAGTTGCTCAAGCTTGAATACTCCAAGCATAGCGATGATTATCGCTTCTAGTTTAGATGGAAGGATTGCCTTCCCAAGTGGAGGTGAATCTCATCTTGGAAGTAAGGAAGATAGGAGAATGTTAGATGAAAACTTATCAATAGTTGACGCTACCATTTTTGGATTGGGAACTCTAAAAGCTCATCAAAGTACATATTTAGTAAAAAATCATTGTAAAAATGGCGAAATAAAAATTTCAAAAAATCAGCCTATTTCTATAGTGGCCTCCAACAGCAAAAAATTTAAAAAAGATTGGAATTATTTCAATCAACCAATTAAAAGATGGTTAATCAGCTCTAATAAAAAAGATGCAATAGAGACTAAAGATTTTGATAAAGAAATTTTCTACAAAAATTCCTGGAGTAAAACCTTGTTAAGTATTAAAAAAGCTGGAATCAATCGTCTAGCACTTCTTGGTGGGGCAAATCTTATAAATTCTTTTATAAAAGAAGATTTGATTGATGAAATCAAAATTACAATAGCCCCAAGAATTATTGGAGGGAAATTTACATGGATACCTGCTGAACAAACAAATAAAATTTTTAATTTAAAGCAATTTTGGAATATAAAATCGATTCAAGAATTAGAGAGAAATGAAATATATATTCATTACACAAGAAAAACTAAAGATGATTAAAGTAAAAAAAATATGAATCATATTAAGCACAAAATTGAAATTAAACTATCAATTCAAGAAATAAATAAAGAAACATGGAATGAATTAAGAAAAGAAATCAACAATCCATTTTACGAATGGGACTGGCTCTATAACCTTGAATTATCGAAAAGTGTCTCAAGACAAACTGGATGGCAACCTTTATATTTTGTTGCTTATGAAAATGAAGAAATATGCGGAATAGCTCCACTTTTTCTTAAAAATCATAGTTATGGAGAATTTATTTTTGATCAATCCTTTGCAAAATTAGCTCAAGATTTAAATTTAAATTATTATCCTAAGCTCATTGGGATGAGCCCTTACAGCCCTATTAATGGATATGAATTTTTATATAAAGAAAATAGAAATAAAATTGAGATTACAAATTCATTAATAAAACATATTGATGACTTTGCTTTGAAAAATAATATCTTGAGTTGCAATTTCTTATATGTAAAAGAAGATTGGGGAAAACATCTCCAATCCTTAGGATATCAGGAATGGATAAATACAAGTAGTGAATGGAAGAATAATGGGGAAAAGACATTTGATGATTTTTTATCCAGATTCAATTCTAATCAAAGAAAAAACATTAAAAAAGAAAGAAAATCAATTACAAAACAAAACCTCGAGATCAAAATTCATACAGAGGAGAATATAAATCTAGAAATGCTTCAAAAAATGCATAATTTCTACGAGCAGCATTGTTTGAGATGGGGAGTATGGGGTAGCAAATATCTTACCTCTGAATTTTTTGAAAACATTCTTGAAAATAAAAGAAATCTATTGTTTTTTAGTGCATCAAGAAATGATCCTGAAAGTACGATTGCAATGTCAATGTGTATAAAAAATGAAAAATATATATGGGGTAGATATTGGGGTAGTCAAGAAGAAGTACTTAACTTACATTTTGAATTATGCTATTACCAGCCTATTGAGTGGGCAATAAAAAATAACATTGAAAGTTTTGATCCTGGAGCAGGAGGTAAACATAAAAGAAGAAGAGGGTTTTATGCAAAAGGTGCTAAAAGTTTTCACAAATGGTTTAACAAAAATATGAAAAATATAATTACCCCTTGGTTAAATGAAGTTAATTTTCAAACTTTGAAAGAAATTGAGTTAGAAAATAATTCTATTCCTTTTAAATAAAATAGAAATTATTTGATCTGATAATTGTTTATATTAATAATATAATTTTATTAAAAATTTGAAGATGGATTTTATTAAAATATTTGAAAAAAAAATAGATATAGATAATGATTTATCTAATAGATATATTGAGCTAGACCCAAATGGATATTTTATTATAAAGATAGATTTGGAGACAAAACAAATCATCTTAGAACATTATTTAAATACTATTAATAAAGAAGGATATGCAATAGATCCAAAAACTAATGAGCCTATTAAATGTGACTCAAAAGAAATCAAAACTTGTAATGAGACCTTCACAGGAATTAGCGCTAAAGAGATTGGAATAGCAATAACAGAAAAGCGTAATGATCTAATATCTAGATTTGATCATGCCTTATATTTAGGACGAGAGTTACAAAAAGCAGAAGAATGCTTATACAAAAAATTACCCTACATTCAAGATTAAGAAATTAAACGAAAGAATTCTAATTCTTAATGAGGTGCTAAATTAAATAAAAATATAAAAGATAAATGAACATCATTTTCTATTTTGCATTTCTAGGTTTTGGTTTTGGAGCCGCTTTCTTATTAGATAAACTTTTAAGAGCAGTTAAATTAATTTAAAAAAATTTATAAAGTTTTTATAACCTCTCCATATAAATCATATTCATCCGCAAAACAAATATTTGCTTCAACAAATTTACCGATATAATTTTTTTTATCTTCATTATTTTTAATAGATAAGATAACATTGCCATCTATTTCAGGAGCGAAGTTAAAGGAACGTCCTATCAATTTTTTATTTTCAGCTATATTTTCTACTAATACTTTAAGCGTAGTACCCACATATAACTGATTTTTTTTCTTAGAAATATTTTGTTGAATGGATATTATATTATCTTTTCTCGCATCAGCTACTTCTGAAGGTACCCTATTTGGCAAATCGAAAGCACTTGTTCCTTCCTCCGGAGAAAAAATAAAAACGCCAACATGATCAAACTCATGCCTATGCAAAAAATCTAAAAGATGTTGAAAATGTTTTTGATTTTCTCCTGGAAAACCAACAATTAAGCTTGTTCTTAATACAGCAGATGGTATTTGCTCCCTTATTTGACTCAATATTGATTCATTTAAAGAAGCCTGCCAAGGTCTATTCATACTCTTTAGAACATCTGGATGACTGTGTTGCAAAGGTAAATCAAAATAGGGAACAATATTATTTGAATCTTTAAAAGCTTTAATAACTTCATCAGTTAAACCAGTTGGATATGCATAATGAATTCGTATCCAAGGAACTGAAACTTTAGACAGTTCTTTCAATAGTCTTGCTAAAGAAGGTTTACCATAAATATCTTGACCATAATTTGTTGTAATTTGACTAATTAGTATTATTTCTTGAATCCCTTGAGCTGCGAGATTTTTTGCTTCTGAAACTATAGATTCTATATCTCTACTGCGTTGAGGCCCTCTTAACTTAGGAATAATACAAAATGCACACTTATAATCGCACCCTTCAGCGATACGAAGATAAGCAACATATTTATTTTTATCTACAAAGCGTGGAATTTTTTCATCTGCAATAAATTCAGGTATTTTTGAAACTTCATTAACAATTTCCCCTTTCTCTACTCGATTGATAACCTTAGCTATTTTTTGATAATCACCAGTTCCTACTAAAGCTTTTATTTCAGGTATTTCATCTAAAAGTTCTTCTTTGAAATGCTGGGCCATACAACCAGCAACTATTACATCTTTACCTTGATCAGTAAATTCAATTATTTTCCTGATAGATTCTTCTCTAGCTGTTTCTATAAAACTACAAGTATTGACTACAACCACATTCGCATCTCCTATATCATTTCCTACTTCATATCCCTCCTTATCTAATAACCCTTGCATATGTTCAGTATCAACAAGATTTTTCTCACAGCCAACGTGACTAAAAGCAACCTTTGAAATTTTTTTATCCTTTACCTTTTGATTATTTTGCTTCACGTAATTTAGATAAATATAAGAAATAATTAACAAAGAAACTGTTTATAAGTCTCGTTCAAAGATAATATTAGGATAGATTCTGCAAATAACAAAGATAACAGACTTATGGTTCTTAAGACTTTAAAAAGTAAAAATAAAAAAGATCTGAAATGGCCAAAAATTATAATTGCTATTCTGAGCACCATTGGCTTAGTTGATACAGGCTCTATTACCTTGAAAAATTGGGGATTATTTAACTCTCTTTCATGTCCTGGAATCAAAAATGGTTGCGAAACAGTTTTAAATAGCCCTTGGGGTACATTATTCGAGAATAGTCAATACAATATTCCTCTCTCATTAGCAGGAGTTATTACTTATGGTTCAATACTAGGATTTTCAATATTTTTATCACTGAATTTAGTTTCTCCTAAAGAAAAATTAAATAAGATTATATGGTGGGCAATATTTTTAATCTCTTGTGCTTCTTCTGTGTTTAGCATCCTTTTGCTAAATATTATGTTCTTTAAAATCAAGGCTTATTGTTTTTTTTGTATTCTTTCGGCAATTTTATCTATTTCGATCTTTATTATCTCTATGATTGGTGCAAAGTTTGAAAGTAGAGAGCCTATGTTTTACAGAGGATTTATTGTTGTTTTAACAGTTCTTATTGGGGGATTGATATGGTCAAATAGTGTTGACCCTTCTAATGCAATTGATATTTCTAAAAGTATAGAAAAAGTATCTCCTGCAATCACTACAACTAGCTCACCCCAGAAAATTAAGTTTGCTAAATATTTAAGTGATAATAATATTAAAATGTTTAGCGCATACTGGTGCCCACATTGCCATGATCAAAAACAACTATTTGGCAAAAAAGCAGTTAAAGAGTTATCGATTATAGAATGCGCACAAGACGGTAAAGATAATCAATATAAACTTTGCAGAGAAAAACAGATTGAAGGCTTTCCATCATGGGAGATTAATGGTGAAATATATAGTGGAGTCAAAGATTTAAATGATTTAGCAATAATGACTGAATATGAGGGCGATTCTAATTTTTAATAAACCTTTTAATTATTTCGTGATTTAGTTGCTGCCTAGTATGGCATTTCCAAGATGTTTCTTTAATTGGGAAATCATCCCTATAATGCCCTCCTCTACTTTCCTCTCGAAAAAGACAAGCTTTTAACAATAGCAATGTTGTAATTTGTCTATTATGCAAATCAAGCAATAAATTAAGTCCTCTCCTATTTGGCTCACTTAGTTTCAATTTTTGATCAATTTCTATTTTATTAAGACATTCAAGTAAGGGATTTTTTTGTAGTTGATCTATCTCATATTGAAGAGTTTTTAAAAGTTCAGTCATATTTTTTTTATTACGGGAGACACCTAAATTAGACCAGCATAATTTTCTCAAACAATCAATTTTATCTGAAACACCTAAGATAAAATCTTCCTTTGGATTATCCATAAAAATTTCCTTAGTATATCTATCTAATCCTCTTAAGTTATAAGGAGCATTCAACTCGATAGAAGACATTTTTCTTGCAAATACAAGGCATTCCATAAGCGAATTACTAGCTAGTCTATTTGCACCATGCACTCCTGTAGAGGCTACTTCTCCCACGGCATATAATCCTTTCATTGTAGAAGATGCATTTAAATCGGTATGAACACCTCCCATCCAATAGTGAGCTGCTGGCGCAACAGGAATCACCTCATTTAAAGGATTAACTCCATAATCTTGACATCTACTTATAATCGTAGGAAATCTTTCTACAATTTTTTCTGGATCAATAAATCTTAAATCCAGACCAACATGATCAACATCGTTTTCTTGCATATTATTCATAATTGCTCTACTAACTTGATCTCTTGTAGCTAGATCGCCATTTTCCAAATGCATTACTGGGCTCTCACCATTCTTATCAACGAGAACTGCTCCCTCGCCTCGAAGGGCTTCAGAGATTAGAAAGCAGGGAGAACCATAAAACTTTAATGCTGTAGGATGAAATTGAATAAATTCTAAATCCTCTATTACAGCTCCAGCTTTCCATGAAAGAGCAATTCCTTCCCCAGCAGATTGGGCAGGATTTGTAGTATTAGTAAATAAGTGTCCCCCTCCGCCGGTGGCTAAAACAACAGCTTTAGAAGTAATCCAATATAAATTAGATCCATCTAATACCTGAACTCCCCTACATACTTCATTTTCAATAAGCAATTCTGTTACTCTCACACCTCTACAATGCAAAATATTCTCCTTGTTTTCGATATGATCCTCTAAGACTTCTACAAGTGCTCTACCTGTTCTATCTTTAACATGCAAAACTCTTCTACAAGAATGAGCAGCTTCTAAAGTTGTTGATAATTGATCTGAGCTCTGATCAAAAATCATACCTAAATTTTGTAACCTATTTACGCAACCAGGAGCCTCTTTCACAAGCATTTCAACAGCAGATAAGTCACACAAGTCATCTCCAGCTTTTAGGGTATCTTCAACATGAAGAGCAAAAGAATCTTCAGGTCTAACTACTGATGCAATCCCTCCTTGGGCCCATCTGCTAGATGATCTTTTACTTGTATTCCTATTTAAAAGAAGGACATTTAAATTTTCTGGCAATTCCAAACAAGTCATTAAACCAGCTGCTCCTGCACCAATGACAATCACATCCCACTTATCAATAGATATTGATTCTTGCGAAAATGGCGGTCTTAACATTAAACCAAACCACTTAGTTTTGGCTGAATAATTGCTAACACAACAAAAATACCATCAACAATTAAGGTAGTTTGAATTACATAACTTGATACTAAAAAAGCCTTCCCATTTATCGAATTAGATATAGCATAATTAAAAATTTCTTTTGATATTAACCAGAGTATTAATGCCGCCACAATAATAATAGACAAAGATTTAAACTGAATAAGATTTTCGGAAGTTTTCTGAAGTATTAATGGAGCATTATCAGAATCCGCAATAATAACCTCCTTCCATTGATCCATTATTCCTGTCAAAAATATTGTCAAATCTGTAATAGCCGTTCCAAATAAAGACGAGATATAAAAACTTGAACCTATTTTCCATTTTGTTCCCAATCCGACAATTGCAAGAGGCAATGCCACTGCTTCAACTGGGATATGGAGAATAGGATAAGCACTTAACCAGCCCCAAAATAAACAACCTCCAAGCCAACTTCCCGAGACTCCTAATAATAACGATCCTACAATAAACCATTTATCTCCCTCCTTTCTAGACAATAAAAAAGCCGCAGCAAGTATAAAAAAAGTAGCGCAAAGAGCACTAATAGGAGCAAATCTAACCCATGGTGCCTGTACAAAAATTGGCAAAATTACAAAAAAAGATGACCATAGTCTTAAAGCAATTGGTCTAGATAAAAAAGTACTTTTAACAATATCGAATCCACTATGAAATCTAGGTTTCAAATTATCATTCACTTCTAAATTTTTAGTAATTAATTCTTCCAATGCATTAAGGCTTTTAAAATTTTTGAATTAATTTAGGTCTAGTTTAATAAAAATGCAGATGACATATTTTATTAATTTAATAGTTGAAATAAATTAACCATATTTAATATTTTAAGAGTATTTAATATACTTCGAGTCTTATATGAGTTTACAATAAATATAAAGATAAAAGATTGGTCTTTAATTGTGTGGAAAGAAATTAATTATAAAGAGGATTCTAATGATCTTTTGATTCCGAATATTAACTACCAAATTAATCCAGCAGAAATTGAAAGTATCGAAAGTAATTCTATTGCTGAAGAAATAGGCTTTGAATCAGGTGATTCAATTATTAGTATTAATGGTAAGAAACCTAGAGACTTAATTGATTATCAGATTCTAATTAGTGAAGAAATTTTAGATATATCGGTATTGGATAAAAACAAGAAGATTCACAACATTAGTATTGAAAAAGATCAAGACGAAAATTTAGGAATTAATTTCAAAGATGCATTATTTGACTCAATCAAACAATGTAACAATAAGTGTCCTTTTTGCTTTATAGATCAACAACCAAATGGCAAAAGAAAAAGTCTTTACGTAAAAGATGATGACTATAGATTAAGTTTTCTATATGGTTCATATCTAACGCTAACCAATTTAAATAAAGATGATTGGAATAGAATATCGACTCAAAAACTATCACCGCTTTTTATTTCAATACATGCCACTGACCCAAAGACCCGAGAACAATTATTAAAAAATAAAAAAGCAAGTCAAATTCTTGATCAAATTGAATGGTTAGAACAAAATTCAATCCAGATACACGCGCAAATAGTTGTATGTCCCGAAATTAATGATGGTAAAATCTTAGAAAAATCTATTTACGATCTTGCGAAATTTTATAAAAAAAGTTTTAAAACGGTACTATCAACAGCCATAGTTCCAGTAGGTCTAACAAAGTTTAGGCCTGAAAACGATGGCTTAATAGCGATAAGCAAAGAATATGCAAGAAAAATTATTCAACAAGTGGAAAAAATACAAACCTCTCTACAAAAAAGTATTGGAACTCGCTTTTGTTGGCTTGCCGACGAATGGTACTTAATAGCTGGTCTCAAATTACCAAGCTATAAAACATATGAAAATATGCCCCAAGAATCTAATGGAGTTGGTTCAATACGAAGTTTTCTTAAAACATTGGAAACTAAAACAAAATCTCTTCCTGAAAAAATTGATAAACAAAGAAAAGTCAGTTGGATTGTTGGGAAATTAGTTTACGAAGCACTGCTTCCAACAGTGAAAAAACTTAATAAAATTGATGGCCTCAAAATTAATCTATATGGCTTGCCAAGTGTTTACTGGGGGCAAGATCAAGTTGTAACAGGGCTTTTAACTGGTGAAGATCTAATTACTGGACTACAACATAAGGATCTAGGAGAAAGTATATTTATACCATCAATAATGTTAAAGCTTAACAGTGATTTGTTTTTGGATGACAAAAATATAACTGAAGTTTCAAATAAACTGAAAACTAATATTCACGTTCTTGATGATACAAATGATATTATTAGTAATCTAATAGGTTTATCTAAAACAAAAGAAATACTTAATTATGCTTAGAAAACTTATACATCCAATTTTAGTTTTGCCTTTTTGTTTGTATATTAATTCTCAAGAAGCACTATTAAGCAAGGTCAATAATAATATTGAAGAAATCCTTCAAGAAAACGAAAACCAAATATTCCTTAATTATTCAGAAATAGGTAATATTACTCTAAAGAATAATCAAGAACTTAAAGCATTAGAAAGTTTAGTCAATTCAACAACGTTTACTCTTTCGAGCAAAATCGCTAAAAGATATCCCTCATTAGATTTGCAAGCCAGTGGATTACCTAAATATGTTTCAGGCAAAAATTATAACAGTAGTTCATCGACTACAAAAACTTCGCAATTTTCAGCAAATCCATCCCTTAATATTAAGTTAGACTTAATAGACCCTCTAAGGGGATCTGAAATTAAAATAGCTAGAAATAATTACGAAATAGCTAAAAATAATTATGAGATTAAAAAGAAAGATCTAATAAAAGAGGCAAAATCTAGATATCACAAACTACAAAAGTCTTATCAGGATATTAAAAACAAAAAATTATCTCTTGATTTATCAATTACTAGTTTGAAAGATGCTCAGTCAAAATTTGATGCAGGGATAGGAACAAAATTTGAGGTTCTTGAAGCTGAAGCACAATTATCTAGAGATAAGCAATCACTAAATGAGAAAAAAATTCAGAATCAGATTAATAAAATTGCACTAAAAGAAATCTTAAATATAAATGGGGACTTCGAGATTAATCAAAAGCAAAAATTAATAGGTTTCTGGAACCATAAATTAAACAAGAATATTAATGAGGGTTTAGTAAATAGCCTTTCCCTCAAAAATATTAATCTAAAAAAATCAATCAAAGAAAATCAAGCTAAGAATTATTTGAATGTTTACAAGCCAAATGTTTACCTAAGTAATACGTTTACTAGTTCGTTTTCTAAGGGTGATTCATTGTCAGTCAAAATAGACCCTGAAAAATCTGGATCTTCATATACAAATACTGTAAGCTTAAATTTTGGTTGGAATATTTTTGACGGCGGTCAAAATAAAAATTTATATAAATCAAGCAAAGCTGATGCAAAATCGGAGGATTACTCCTATAAAAATCTTGAAAATGTTTTAAAGACAAATATCAGTAAAGCCTATTTGAATTTAAAATTAAATGAAGAAAAAATTCTTTCATCTCTAAAAGAAATCTCTTCTACAGAAGAATCCTTAAGATTAGCAAGATTAAGATATGACGTAGGAATATCTACACTAAAAGATGTTCTTATAAGACAAAAAGAGTTAAGTAATGCTAATTCAAAAAAAATTGATTCAATTTATAATTACAATTTAAATTTAGATGAATTAGTAAGATTTACTTTTCTTGAAATAAGTAATATTTGTAACGAGAAAAATAATCTTATCAAAAATGACATTCAATCTATTTGCAATATCTGAATATGAATCAAAATAATTTAACCAGTCTTCAGTTAAAAGATTTAGAATCTTTGTTTGAATTGGTTAGTGATCGCCAATTAAAAGATTTTGGAAACATCAGTGCTAGCAACAAGTCAGATGGTTCATTAATAACAAGTTGTGATTTATGGAGCGATAAAACTATAGTAGAGGCTCTATCTAAAATTGCTCCGAATGAAGGGGTTCTTAGTGAAGAGGGAGGAAAGTTAGTTCCTGATACAAATGCTTATTGGATAGTAGATCCTCTTGATGGGACGACAAATTTTGCTGCAGGAATTCCATATTGGTCTATTTCGGTAGCAAGATTTGTGGATGGAGCCCCTCAATCTTCTTTTTTAATCATTCCTACATTAAAGAAAAAATTTGTAGCCATCAAAGGAGAAGGTGTTTGGCTTAACAACAAGAAAATTGAGGTTAATAATAATCAAAAAAGTGAATGCGTGTCTTTATGCAGTAGATCTATTAAAATTTTACAAAAAAATCCTAGCTCTATATTTCCTGGGAAAATAAGACTTCTTGGTGTATCCAGTTTAAATTTAACAAGCGTTGCAATGGGACAAACTTTTGGAGCAATAGAATCGACTCCTAAAATATGGGACATTGCGGCAGCATGGCTATTACTTGAGGAGCTAAATTGTTCAATTGAATGGTTAGAAATAAACCCTATGCATTTAACTGCAAAACAAGATTTACAAGATACTAATTTCCCATTAATTGCCTCTAGAACAAAAGAAAAAATGAAAGTATTAAGACCATGGGGTAATTTATTATTGGATAATTAGTTGCATCATAAATATATAAAAGACTTGAAAAATATCCCTATTGGATACAATAAAAAAGATTTTGGGATAAGTATTTGAAGAGAATTAATATGCAGCGCAGTACAACATGGATTATTAAAAGTTTATGGGGAGCTTGTGAAAGATGGAGTAAATCAGATTGTATTGATTTAAGCGCTGCTTTTGCTTATTACACACTTCAGTCATTCTTTCCAATACTCCTTATTTCTCTTTCAATAGCTTCCTGGTTTCTAGGTAAACAAGATGGTTTAGATCAACAAATAATATCTGTTGCCGCTCAAATTTTACCTCCATCGGTTGTTGAATTAGTTGAAACAACATTATTTAAATTAATTGACCAAGGCTTTGGAGCAGGTATTTTAGGAGCTATGTTTTTACTATTTACTGCTGGCAACGCTTACTTATCACTTCAAAGAGGTTCAGATAGGCTTTGGGAAGACGAGCTACCTTCAAGAAGAATAAACTCTGCCTGGCAAGAGCAAGCATCAAGATTTCTTAGGAACAGAATTGAAGCTTTCTTAATAGTATTTTTTATAGGTTTTTTAATGGTATTAGATCAAATCAGTGCAAATCTCAGAATGATTCCAACTAATGTTTTAGAAAAAATATCAAATTCTAGTAATTTTGTTTCTGAATTCATTATGAAATTACCACTCTTACAAGTTGGTCAATTTGCTTTACCACTTGTGGGATTTTCATTAATGGCTTTATTACTTCAAGCACTATTGCCGAGTAGAAAAGTTCCTTTAAAACCACTAATACCTGGTTCAATTCTGATTGGAATTGGACTAACTACTCTTAATCTAGCAGTTAGTAAAAGTATTCTTTCCCTTGGGGCAAGGTTTCAAGCATATGGTTTTATTGGAGGTTTTTTAGTACTAACTTTATGGGTATGGTTATTAGGAGTTATTTTATATTTTGGACAATGTTGGAGTGTAGTTATAGCTAGTATGTCTTTAACAAGCAGGAAAAGAAAAAATTAATTCCTAAAAAAATGAAATGTATCTTTTTCTAAAATGAACAAAAATTTAGTTACTTATACTTTAATTTTATTTATATTCATTGCCCTTTTTGGATTTAACTTTTTTTTAAGTCTTGTAGGAAATATTTTATTACTTTTATTTTTAATTGCTCTTTTAATACTTTTTGTTTTATTGATAAGTTTTAATTCCTTAAAGTCAAAAGTAAATACTTGTAATCAATGTGGCACTATAACTTTAGGAATTAACAATACCTGCATGAATTGTGGTGCAGATTTAAAAGATACAAATTTAAAAACCTCTGAAAGTTTGCAAAACCCTAGTGAAACTACAATTGAAGTAAAAGCAGAAGAAATCAAATGATGATTCTTAAAATACTTCTTGTGAAAAAATTAACCAATCCCAATTTGTCTTAGAATACTTTGTCCTGTAATTAATTCTGTACCTAAACCTATCAATATTCCCATCATGGCCATTCTGCCATTCCAAGTTTCAGCAAAGTTGACAAAACCAAATCTTGGTTGATTATCCTCATTCATAATAATTTAATCCAAAAGTAATTATATTTTAGCGTTTGAAGGTTGAATTTATGTAAAAAATTCATGATTTATCTAACATGTCTTATTCCATCTACTGGCTTGTACTCGTCTCCAGTTAATTCTTCATATATTATCGCAGGCAAGCCAGTTTCAAACATAGTTTGGAGAGCTTCTTTAAGCATTGGGTTCCAACCACCAGTGCTTACTTTCCCATGTCTTACAGTCCAATCCCAAGTTCCTTGTAAATCTCTTGGCATTCTTCCCTCTCTATCTCTCCTAGCAACTAAATCCAGAGACTCAACTATTCCAACTATTACTGGATTTTTTCCATAAGAAGGAGTTAGACTTAATTCTAGTCTGACAGGATCTTCTTTAACCATTTTAAGACGGAACCTAGGCGGTAACTTGAGTGATCTAATAACTCCGGAGACAATCTTTGTTCTTAATTCCAAATTTTTATCCTTATAAATTTACTTAATGAATTTAATCAGTTGTAGTTCCCTTTTCTTCCAGAGTTGAATCTGTATCATTAGAAAACCTTACTGTAAGTAATTCTTCTTGAGTTATATTTCCAGATTTATCAAGAAGTTCAGGATGGATGGTATATTTCTTTTCTTTGATATTTGTTTTGTAAGATCTATTTGGCTGTTTATCAAGTGCTCCCCAACCGTTTGACATTACTTTAAAAGCCTTCCAAACTAAATAGGTTAGAGCAGCTGAATAAACTATTGGAAATAAGAAAGACATTAAGTTTATTAATTCATTATTACTTAAAATCTATAATAGCTCGAAAAAAATAAATTTAGCTAATTTCAAGAAAGATATTCTTCTATTTACCAAATAATTTTAGCGATTTGTGTAATTATCACTAACATAAATAATAAATTATAAACCAATGTTTTCAAAGACAATCACAAAAGTAAAATTTATAAAATTCTCTTTTAAAAAACTATTCTTCCTATCCTTTTTAACAGTTGGCCTAATTAATAAATCAAATGTAATATCTCAGCCCATAGTAAATCAAAATCTTAATGAAGAATCTAAAATTTCAAATATATCTTTCATAACAAAAGCAGTAAAGAAAACAGGGGCTTCAGTAGTAACTATTGACACTCAACGATTTGTTGAAAATAGACAATTTTCTAGAGATTCAAGAATATTCTTAGATCCGTATTTTGAAAGATTCTTCGGCTTACAATTACCTCCTGAAAATCAACCACGGATAGAACAGAGCCAAGGAAGCGGCTTTATATTCGGAGATGGTCTCGTAATGACTAATGCACATGTTGTTAATAAATCACAAAAGTTGATAGTTGGTTTATCAAATGGAAAAAAATATAAAGGGAAGTTAATAGGACAAGATTTACTTACTGATTTAGCTATTATCAAGCTTGAAGGGAAAGGACCTTGGCCAAAAGCAAAGTTAGGTGATTCAACAAAAATTGAAGTTGGTGATTGGGCAATAGCTGTTGGTAATCCATTTGGACTAGAAAATACAGTAACCCTAGGAATAATTAGTAACTTAAATAGAAATGTCTCACAATTAGGAATATATGATAAAAAGTTTGAATTAATTCAGACAGATGCAGCAATAAACCCTGGCAATTCTGGGGGTCCATTATTAAATAGTAAGGGAGAAGTTATTGGTATTAATACTCTTATTAGATCAGGCCCTGGGGCAGGCTTAAGTTTTGCAATCCCAATAAATAAAGCTAAAAATATCGCTTCACAACTAATAAAAAATGGAAAAGTAATACATCCCATGATTGGAATCAACTTAATAGACGAAAATTATTTTGAGACGAATGAAAGTATTGTAAAAGTAGGATACGTTGTCCCAAATAGCCCTGCTGCAAAGAGCGGAATCTTTATTAATGACATAATCCTAAAAGTAGGGAAAACAAATATTAATAATTCTTCAGATGTTATCAATGAAATAAGTAACAACGGAATTAATAAATTTATAAATATAACCTTAAAAAGAAAAAATAAAATTATTAAATTAAAAGTTAAACCTATAGATATTACTAATTTAACAAAATAAAAAATTTTTTAACCTTCATCATCTCTGAGTATTTCTACACATTGAGAGATACAAATACCATCAGAAATATCACAACTAGAAATACACTCAAAATAACTTTCTACTGGATCAGAAGTAACATATTTACTTTCTTTTAAATCATACTTTTTCATAAGTATTCTCGATAAAACAAATTCGTAATTCTTACATTAATCAAAGTTATGAAGTCTGTAAAGATAAATAAGTGATCTTGCCTAGAGGATTGTAAAGTTTTCTAAAAGCTATTCTTCAAAACTAAAAAAATAAACAAGAATAAAATATTTAAAAGATAAACATAAATAGTTATTTTGTACTTCTTTTCTTCTCTAAAAAATATTCATAATTACCATTAAAAGATAATAATTTCGAGTCTTTAATTTCAATAATTCTATTTGCAACTTTAGAAATAAAATATCTATCATGCGAAATAATAAATACTGTTCCAGTATAATTATTTATTGCTAGTTCCAAATTCTCTTTCGATTGTAAATCTAAATGATTTGTAGGTTCATCAAGAAGTAAAAAATTGCTTGGATTCATTATCATCAAAGCCAATGCTAATCTAGCTTTTTCGCCACCACTAAGTTGTTGAACATGTTTAAAAACAGCATCATTATGAAAGCCAAAACTTCCTAAGAATGTCCTTACTTTTTGTTGAGACCAATCTGGTGCTTTTGAATATATTAAATCAATAACCTGTTTTTCAACAGCAAGTGCTGCAGCCTGATTTTGCTCATAATAACTTGTAATTATATTATGTTTACCTAAATTAACTTCTCCTATTTCAGGTTCTATTTTTTTCATAATCAACTTAAACAAAGTAGATTTACCACATCCATTAGGACCTAAAATTGCTATTTTTTCTCCTGCAGAAACCTTTAAATTGACATCAAATAATAGTATTTTTTCTTCAAAACTATGAGATAAATTCTTAATTTGAAGAACTAATTTACCAGAACGCGGACACTCAGGAAAATTAAAAGAAGGACTTTTTAGTCTTGAAATAGGTGCATCAATTTTTACAATCTTTTTTAATTGCTTCTCCCTACTTTTAGCTTGAGTACTCCTTGTCGCACTAGCTCGAAATCTTTCAATATACTTTTTTTGTGTTTCAATCTCTTTTTGCTGCAACTCAAAAGCTTTAATTTGAGTTGCTTCATTTAAAGACTTTTGTTCAATAAAAAAAGAATAATTCCCATTATATGTTTCAGAAATTCCTCTTTCTATAAAAATAATTTTTTTACATAGTTTATCTAAAAAATATCGATCATGACTAATTAATATGATGGATATTTTTAGAGATATTAAATATTCCTCTAGCCAAAAAATTGTTTCCAAATCTAAATGATTAGTTGGCTCATCGAGTAAAAGTAAATCAGGTTTTTGCAAAATAATTTTTCCAAGAGCAACTTTCATTTGCCAACCCCCAGAAAAATTACCTACCAATTTGTCTGCATCATCCTGAGAAAAACCTAGTTTTGGCAGTATCTTCTCTACGTCTGCCTGCATTTGATAGCCACCTAAAACTTCAAACTTTTCTTGAAATTTGGCTAGTTGATTTACAAGATGATCAAGTTTTTCAGAGTCTTTACTAATTTCTAAAAATTTCATTTCATTTTCAATCTCTAGAAGTTTATTTGAAACTACTTGAATATCTTTAAAAGAACTTTCTAACTCTTCTCTGACTGTTCGATTTAAATTACAATCCAATTCCTGTTTTAAGTGGGAAATTTTGGGACTTCCTTCTTTATGAACAAGTCCACTTGTTTGATCCTCCTCTCCAATTAAGATTTTGAACTGGGTAGATTTACCTGCTCCATTAGAACCAACTAACCCTATCTTTTCTCCCTTCCTAATTTCCCAATTAATATTTTTTAGAACAACATCAGTAGAGTAAATTTTACTTACATTATCAAATCTAATCACTTTTAAAAAAATTGAATTTACAAACTTAGAGACTTTTTACCAAAATAATTTTTGTGGAATAAAATTGTTATATGAAAAGAATAGAACAAATCGTGGTAATTTTCATAGCTGCAGCATTGGCAATTCCAAGTTACTGGTTTTTTTGGACATTGGCTGGTGGTGGAGGTTACAACAAAAGAATAACCCCAACATTAAAAGAAGGAACTACACAAAATCTTTTGCTAAAGACCTCCTCGAGCCTTGATCAACCATAATTTAGTTGCTTCGTCATCAATAGTCGACAAATACTCTATTACCTCTTCTCTAGTAACCTGAATATCTACTTCTCTACCAATCTCGCAAATTTTTTCAAGAGCTGATTTTGGATTATTAAGAGCCATCAAAAATAAACTTTGTTTTTTTCTTGAATCATCGGCTATTAAATTGTAGAGTTTTTCAACATTACTAGTCATTAGTTTCTATTAATTGATATCTATAGACTATTCCCTCAAGCTACATTTTGTTCATTATTTTTATTTATAGAAAAATCATGATCAGTATCTTTTATTTCTTTGGCTGAGGCATCTGCCATACTTCTTGCATCTAAACATAGAACTTTCCTAAGCTTTGCAAAATTAGCAGCATGAGATATTCTTCCATCTTTCTGAGCATAATATTCAGAACGTTGCAAAATTTGATGCAGATGTGTCAACAAATACGGACTGATCACTGCAGATACTAATACATCACTATTCTCGTTACTTAAAGGCTCAGACTGTATTAATTTTTTTTTCTTTTTATCAATTGTTGATCTTTGAGAAGAATCAAGATTTCTTGAATTTTTCATAATTTACACAAGGAACAAATTAATCAAAGGCTTATATCCTTACTATTAATATACACAAAGATACTACCCTTGACTAACTGTGTATACTAATAAGTAACAGTTATTCAGTTTGACTAATGGCAACCCGCCAAAACTCAACTAATGGGAAGCCAAAATCCCCTAGAATACAGGTAGTTCTTCCAGAATTGATTTGTGAGCAACTAAATATTTTAGCTGAGAATGAATCAAGAACTGTCAGCAATATGGCCAAGGTATTAATTCAGCAAGGAATTAAAAATCGTCTCAAAAGAGAAGCAAAATCACAAACATCAGAAACTACAATTAATACCGAGTATTTCCGGGATACATTAGAAAGACATAGTATTAAAAGATTAAAAGGGGCTCCTCAAAGGATTAGATATACGAAAAAATCCGAGAATAAATAATTAATTTTGAGGTAATTTTTGTAAATCTAAAGTTTTCCCCATAACTACCAAAATATTTCCTCTCTCAAGAATATATTTCGCAGGAGGATTTACTGTTAATTGTTCTGGAGGACCAGCAGCAAGAACGTTAACTAAATAATTTTTTCTTAAATTTAAATCTCTTAAAGATCTACCAATAAATTCTTCTGGAACTGTTAATTCATCTATTCCAGTTTGATTATCCAATTCTAATCTTTCAATTAGATTTGGTCTAACAAGTTCTAAACCTAACCTTTCACCTTGCATTCTAGAAGGGAAAACGACCTTATCAGCACCTACTCTTTTTAACATCTTTTCATGCAAATCACTTGTGGCTCTTGCAATTACTCTTTTTACTTTTGTTCCTTCACTATCCTTAGCAATAAGAGTAGTAGTAATACTTGCTTCAATAGGCTCACTAATACCGACCACAACTGTATTCATCTCTAAGATACCTGATTCCTTCATTGATTCCTCATCAGTACAATCTATTACTCTGGCTTCAATAGAAGGTTCTAATTGTCTTAAATCATCAATAGCCTTCTCAGAAGCATCTGCAGCTAAAACATCTACACCATTGCTTATAAGTTCTCTACAAACAGCCGTTCCAAATCTTCCAACTCCTACAACTGCGAAAGTTAGAGATTGCTCTTCTTTTTGTTGAGACCATTGCCACCAATCAGCCATAATAAATATTAGTAAAGGCTAAACATAAAGATCAGCTTTCGGATAGCCAATTCTTTTTTGTCTTTCTATTCTACTCTTATATAGAGCTTGCCACAGAGCACTTAAAAGCAAAAGAATCCCAAGTCTTCCCACGAACATACCAATAATTAAAATAAATTGACCAAAATGATTTAATTTTGCTGTCAAACCGATATCAAAACCTACAGTTGCAAATGCAGAAATACATGTGAAAAGAATTTCCAGAAATGTAAATGATTCTTTTTTAATAAAAGTATTCGTAGTACTTAATAACATAGCCATCAAGAGAACAAAAAGTAAAGAGCCAACAGTTATTCCAACTGCTTTCAAAATAACCTTATCTGAAATTAATCTATTACTAATAATTACATCTTTTTGTCCCCTTAACGTTGATCTAGTTGCTGCCATTAAGGCAATAAAAGTTGTAGTTTTGATTCCTCCACCAGTACCACCGGTGCTAGCTCCAATAAACATCAACGTCATTAGTAGCAAGAGACCAGTATCTGATATTGAATTTAAAGATATTGGAAAATTTGTAAATCCCGCTGTTCTTGCACTCACAGTCTCGAAAATAGATGATAAAATTTTCTCAAAGAAATTTAGATCGCTAAAAAATTGACTATTTAATAATGTCTCTGTTACGAAGAAACCTAATGATCCAAACATTATTAAGGAAAAACTTGTCCTAATTACTAATCTAGAATGAAGACTTAATTTTTTATATGAAAGATTTTTTCTATTACTCCATATATCGTCAATAACTCTCCAACCAAGTCCTCCCATCACAATTAAAAAAATAAATACAACATTAACAACAAAATTAGATCGATAATCTTGGAGGCTATTAGACCATAAAGAAAAACCTGCATTGTTATATGCAGAAATGCTATGAAAAATTGCAGACCATAATCTTTGCCAATTATTTTGAATTTCTAAAAACCCAAAAAAATATAATACTATTGCTCCAAAAGAAATAATAGAAGTTGCAGTAATAGCGATGCTTTGAAAAGTTCTACCAATTCCACCAACCCCAAATTCATCAAGAGTCTTGCCTTTATCCAATCTAGTTCTAAGCTGAGTCCCTTTCACAACAAATCCTTGCAAGAAAGTTGTAATAGCCATTAAGCCTAAACCACCTGATAAAAGCATTAAAGCCAAGAAAATTTGCCCAAAAATATTTAAATCAACCCCTATATCAATGATAGTTAATCCAGTAACGGTTATTGCAGAAGTAGACGTAAAGAATGCTTCCCAAAGACCCACATCCGCTGAAGAACATAATGGGGAACTTAAAATTAAGGTTCCAAAAATAATAATAATTAAACCCGTGACAATTGTGAATTGAGGTACAGATAACTTTCTGTATATTTCTTTTAATTTATAAACAACGTTCTTTATTTTCACTTTATTTATTTAAAATTTAAAATTATCAAAGCTGGTACAATCAAAGACATTATAAGTGTTAAACCCGCCCCATATTTTGCAATATCAAAAAATCTATATCTCCCAGGTCCATAAACCATTAAATTTGTTTGATAACCCATTGGAGTTAAGAATGATTGACTTGCACCGAACAATACAAGCATTATCAGGGCATTTGGTGAGATCCCTAGAACGCTTGAAAACTGAATAGCTACAGGCAATATCAACGCGACAGAAGCAGCGTTACTTATAAATTGAGTAAGTATTACAGTAGATATAAAAATTACTATTAAAGCAAAATAGAGTGGCATTCCACTTAGGACAAAATCCAAATTTATGGCTATTAGATCTGCCAATCCAGTGACTTGCATAGCTACACTGAAGCTTGATAGTGAACCTAATAATAAAATAATATCTAACCTAATTGACCTTTGTATTTCTGCAGGACGCAAACATCCAAAAGCAACCATCGCTATAACTGCTAAAAGAACTGACCCTACTAATGGAATACTAGTTAGAGAAGGCAAGAGAACCATACCAATTGCAATTGCAATTGCAATTGGTTTTCTAATTAAAAATGGTAAATCATCTTCAAATTGATCTAAAATTAATAAGTCGTTACTTGCTTGCAGACCTCTTATTGAGTCTAAAGGTGCCTGAAGTAACAAAACATCTCCTGCTCTTAAAACGGCTTGACCTAATCTTTCCTGAACAGTTTGTTGTCCTCTTCTGAGGGCTAAAACTGTGGCATTATGACGTTGCCTAAATCTAAGTTCTCTCAAGCTTGCTCCTGCTAAAGTTGATCCTGAAGGGAGCAAAGCCTCGAAAGTTTTGGTACCTTCTTCATTAGAGAGAAGATTTGTACCGACAATAGATCTCTTATTTTCAGCTAACAAAATTGTATGTTCTTGTTGTAATCGTAATAAATCCGCCCTCGTAACACGTACTATCAATCTATCTTCAGGCTCAAATTTACGATCTGCAAGAGGAGGTAATATTACTTTTCCGTTTCTTTGCAACTCAAGAACATCAACATCAAATCTTCTTTGTAATCTACTATTTCTTACTGATTGGCCAACTAATTCGGAGGAAGAAGGAATGGTAACTTCTGTAAAATAGATATTCATATTACCATTTTTAATAAAATCTTTATTTCTTCCTCTATCAGGCAAAAGAACGTCAGAGACTAAGATCATATATGTTGTGCCTATTAACCAAACTGGAATCCCTATTGAAGTCAAGCTAAATAATTCAAGAGACCCATAGCCTAATTGCTGACTAATATCACTTACTAGCAGATTTACTGAGCTACCTAATAATGTAAGTGTTCCTCCTAATAGAGTTGCAAAAGATAAAGGTAAAAGGACTTTGGAAGGTGAAATATTTCGTCGTTCACACCAGCCTTCAATTAAAGGCAAAAGGGATGCTACAACTGGCGTATTAGGAACGATTCCAGATATTGGAGCTATTAAAAAAGTTATAAGTAAAATTAATTTTCTAGGTGTTTTAATATTTTCAGAAGATATAAGTTCCCTTACTCTGTCTAACGCACCACTTTTAAATAATGCAGATGAGACTGCGAATAAACCCATCAAAGTGATTAAAGATGGGCTTCCAAATCCAGATAAGGCTTTTTCAGGGGTTAGAACTCCAGTGACAATAAATATTCCAACGCATAATAAACCAGTTAATTCAGGAGCTATAGTATTTCTTATAAATAAAATTAATGACAGAAATAAAACTAATACTGTTATTAGTGCATCTAAATTATTACTAAAAAAAGAAATCAGATTCATATCAAACTTATTTAACTCAATATACCTATAAACAATAGGTCACAAGAGTTTAAACTTGTTTATGGTTTTTTATTGATAAGGTTATTTATAGTAGATTTTTTTTGAAATAACCAAGAAGCGGTAGATTTTAAGCTTTTACTAATATCAGGCATTTTTGAAGCATAAATCAATCTTCTTGCTTCAAATGCTAATTTACCCGATAAAGTTACACCTAAAGCAGAAATGGATGCTTCACCAATTCCTAAACTAATCATTTCACCATTGTCCTCAAAATCAAAAGGTAAAAGCTCTTTTTCTTGAAAGAGTAATTCGATATTTTTAGCAAGATGATTTCCTTGTTGCATGGCAACTTGAGCGGTCAAAGGCAAATCCTCCATACTTTTAACGATTGCAATATCTCCAATAGCAAAAGAGTTTACATAATTATCTATCTGAAAATTTTCATTCACGAGAATTCTTCCGTCTTTTTGTGTGACTTGTTCATCAATGTATGGAAGGTTAGGTTTGACCCCAGCTGTCCAGATCACAACATCTTGATCTAAGTCTTTAATCTCAGAATCATCCAAAATACTAATTTTTTGATCAGAAATTTCTTGAACAGTTGAATTTAAAAGAACATTTATTTCTCTTCTTTCTAAAGCTTTCTCCGCTTCTTCTCGATTAAAAATCTTATTTCGACCTAAAATTTCATTAGACTTTTCAACAATACTTATATCAAATTTATTTTTATATACATCATTAATTTTGCATGCGATCTCTACCCCAGAAGGACCAGCTCCAATTACAAATAAGTTTCTCTTAATTTTGTCATTCTGAAATTTTTGTAAAAACGACTTTAATTTTTTTAGATCATTTAAATTATTAAAAAAATAACAATTTTCATCTACGCCTTTCACTGAAAAATTACTAGATAAGGATCCTGTACAAAGAATCAAACATTCATAACCTATATTTAAACCATCACTAAATTCGAGAATCTTTTCATCAAATCTAATTTTAGTTAAACAATTTCTTAGAAAAGTAATACCTAAATTTGAAAATATATTTGAAAATTCAGGAGCAGTCTCCCAAATTGATAATTCTTCGCTTAAAACTTCATACATTAAAGGTTTAAATATAAAGTTTGCTTCAGAATCAACGACTAGGATTGGCAAAGAAGGATTAAGTCTTTTTAAGTTTGAAGCAACTGTCATACCTCCAAAGCCTGCGCCAACTATTACTATTGGTTTTTTTATTGATTTCATGAAGGATATATTGTTAAACCTAAATGTATTATTAAATTAAACGAATAATATTCAAACTGAGCGAAATAACCTCTAATCCCTAACTACCTTTGATAATGATTGAGAAAACGCTAGAAAGTATTCAACTTAATTTAGAAGAACATAATAAAAAATTAAAAGATATGACCCCCAAAGAAATAATATTATGGGGTTATAAAAACTTTGATAATCACTTTGCTATTACAACAAGCTTTGGGATACAGTCATCAGTTATTTTACATATGGTGCATAAATACTCACTAGAAAAAAAAATTAAAATTTTTTGGATAGACACAGGTTACTTACCCTCAGAGACTTATAAGTATGCAGAGAGACTAATTAATGATTTATCTTTAGAAATTGAGGTTTTACAAAGTGAGCTATCTCCAGCAAGAATGGAATCCCTTTATGGAAAACTTTGGGAAACTAATAAATCTAGTGATTTAGATAAATACCATGACATAAGAAAAATTAAACCTTTAGAAAATGCTTTAGATAAACACGACATAATCTGCTGGGCTAGCGGTGTGAGATCGGAACAAACGAATAATAGGAATAAAATGAATTTTGTTGACGTAATACGCAAACGACTTGCTTTAAGGCCCTTACTCAACTGGAAAAACAAAGATATTTTTTATTACATGAAAGAAAATCAATTACCGTCACATCCACTTTTCTCAAAAGGTTATTCAACTGTTGGAGATTGGCATTCCAGTTCTCCTGAAAGTATTGATAACGAGGGCAGGACAACAAGATTTGGCGGGATGAAGCAAGAATGTGGAATCCATACTGAAAATTAAATTTTTCTTTCAGGACTATGATCGATGATATTAATTTCCTTTTAGTTGGCAATAGCAGGCTTCACTGGGCAGAAAATTTACAAACAAAGTATAAGTTTTTTCACACACAAAAAAATAATAATATGCCTCAAAATATCAATTTAAATAATTTAATTTGGGCATCAGTAGGGGAATTACCAGATTTGTGTCTTAAGCAAGAAAATAGAATCTCAACTCAAGATATTAAATTAAAAAACCTTCCAAATCATTTTGGGGTTGATAGAGCTCTTGGTTGTTTGGAAGCTTTAAGAATAATAGATAACCCATCCAGAAAAGAATTATTAATAGCAGATTTTGGAACAACTATGTCTCTTACGAAGTTAACTGCACAAGGTTCTATTATCGGTGGGCAAATAACACCTGGTTTTCTGACACAGCTAAAATCTATGGAGAAATACACCAAGAATCTCGAAGCTCCTAAAAAATATGATATTCCTCTTCAAGATTTTTTAATTAATACAGAAGATTCAATGTTAAAAGGAGTATCTAACTCTCTAATGGGTGTGATTAATTTATCATTTAACCCTACTAAGGATATTTTGATTATGTGCGGAGGCGACTCTGAATTAATTGGTAGTCTATTAAAGCAAAAAAAAGAAGAAATTATTATCGCCCCTAATTTAGTTATGCAAGGTATGATCACACACTTCAATCATTAGAATATTTACCTTAATCCTAAATCTGAAATAATATGGTCTGCCATAATAGCTGCTTTAACCTTAAAGTAAATTTTTTCGACTTTACCATCAACATCAATTAAAAAAGTATTTCTCATCATTCCCATATATTCCTTTCCCATAAATTTTTTAAGGCCATAACTATCATAATCAGAAGATGTTTTATAAGGTTCAGGATCAGTCAAAAGAACAAAAGGTAAGTCAAATTTTTCAATGAATTTCTGATGTGAAGCAGCGCTATCTTTACTAATTCCCAGAACTACGAAGTTATTTTCCTTAAGTAAATCCCAATTTTCTTTAAAATTACAAGCCTCCTTAGTACATCCTGGAGTATTATCTTTTGGATAAAAATATAGTATTATTCTTTTACCTTTAAAATCTTTTAAAGATACATCTTTTTCAAAAGAGTCTTTTAAATTAAATTCTGGTGCTTTATCACCAACCTTAAGAGCCATTGACATTATTAAATAACTATGAATATAAAATACCAAAAATCTGGTTTCATGAGATAAAAGGTGTACAAGATGTCGCAACACTGAAAGAACTTGAAATCGCAAAAAAGCTTTCTAGACCTAGAGCAAATATTTTTTTAGAAAGCAGAGCTTATACAAGACAATGTTTGGGAAATCTGTTCAATTTAAATCCATTAGAGGTACCCTTAATTGCAAATCCAGGAGAACCTCCTGAATTACCAAAAGGGATGGGGTATTGTAGTTTTAGTCATTGCGATGATGCAATTATATTAGTTTGGCATGAAAAAAAAATTGGGATTGATATTGAGAGACTTGATAGAGATTTCAATTATACGAAATTAGCAAAAAAATATTTCTTCAAATCTAATAGTTCAAATACTAAGAACGAATCATGTAAAAAAACCATCTTAAATCAATGGTGTGCAGTTGAGGCCGCCATAAAATGGGACCATGGCAAGTTAGCTGAAGACATAAAAGAATGGCAATATTCTGAGAATGACAAAATCCTATTTCATAAAAAGAAGAAACTGAAGTTAAAATTTACCCAAATTAATTTATATAAATGGACTATCTCTTTAGCTTATAAAGATACCTGTCGCTTTATACCTAATATTATTTGCAGCTCAAAAATGGTCTAACTTTTTTGTTTTTTTTGTAAATCCTCATATTTATTTTTTTCCCATCCAGAATCTTTTGGTTTCCAAAACTTCATTCCTTTTAAATCTTTTGGCAGATATTCTTGTTGCAACCACTTCCCTTGATAATTATGTGGATTTAAGTAATTACTAGCATTATTTTTCAGATGATTGGGAACTAAAGATAAACGAGTAGCCTTAATTGCTTCTACCGCTTTAAAAACTGATTTGGTACTATTACTTTTTGGAGAAATTGCTAAATATAAAGAAGCTTGTGAAAGAAAAAATAATCCTTCAGGGAAACCAACTCGATCAAAAGCATCACAACATGATTGCACAACAACTATTGCATTAGGATCTGCAAGACCTATATCCTCACAAGCAGAAATCAAAAGTCTTCTAAAAATAAAATTTGGATCTTCACCAGCTTCTACCATATTGGCAAGCCAATATAAAGTCGCATCTGGGTCTGAACCTCTAATAGATTTTATAAATGCACTAATAACATCAAAATGGTTTTGTCCATTTTTGTCGTATACAATATTTTTCTTTTGGATTGAATCTTCAGCTATTGGAAGATCAATAACAACTATATTTTCTTTATTTTCCTTGGTAATACTTATACTAAACTCTAAAGCGTTTATGAGATTCCTGGCATCCCCTCCAGAAAATTTTATTAAATGATTCATTGCCTCTTCTTTGATTTCAATAGCTTTGGAATCTTGAAGGCAAGAGTAATAATTTATTACTTTTTCAATTATTTTCTTCAAATCATTTTTATTTAGAGGATGTAATGAGAAAATACGAGATCTACTAATTAGAGCTTTATTTACTGCAAAGAAAGGGTTTTCTGTAGTAGCACCAATAAAAGTAATGGTGCCATTTTCAATTGAGGGCAACAAAGCATCTTGTTGGACTGAGGTGAATCTATGTACCTCATCAATAAATAAAATTGTTTTCCTATTTGTACTAATTAACCTTTCCTTCGCATTAGCAATCTCAGTTCTTAACTCCTTAATACTAGACAAAACAGCATTCAACTTAATTAAAGAGGAACGAGTATTAGAAGATATAATCTCAATTAAAGTTGTTTTACCTACACCAGGTGGTCCAGAAAAAATAATATTACCAACCTTGTCATTCAAGATTGAATTTCTCAATAAAGAATTATTTCCTAAGATAGATTCTTGACCGAAAAAGTCATCTAAGTTTTTTGGTCTTAATTTATCAGCTAATGGCGCGTTACTTTGTAATCGATAACTATTACTAAATAAATTATCTGACTCCATATTTTTTAATCTAACAAATAAATCACTTTAAAAATTATGTAATAACAGTAGGTTTTTCCATTTTAGTAAGTTTTGAAATATTTAATAAATGATCTAAATCATTAATTAAAGCTTTTAGAGCAATTTGAGGATTTAAAGCTAAATTATTTTGAGAACTTGCAAATTTTTCGAAATATAATCTTAAAGTTGAACCTTTTGTACCAGTACCTGACAAACGTAAGATTACTCTGGAATTATCCTCGAGTATGATTCTTAATCCTTGATTTTTACTAATAGAATTATCTACTGGATCTAAATATTCAAAGTTATCTGCTTGTTTTACTAGATTTCCAGCAAACCTACTGTTTTTTAAACTTGGAAGCATAGAAGATAAATTATTGAATATTTGATTTGCAATAGTAGAAGGAATAGCTTCATAATCATGCCTTGAATAATAATTTCTTCCATATTGTTTCCAGTGGTTTTGAATTAATTCACTAACTGAACAATTTTTTACAGCTAAAATTTGTAACCAATATAAAACCGCCCATAAGCCATCTTTTTCTCTGACATGATTACTACCAGTTCCAAAGCTTTCCTCTCCACAAATAGTGATTAAATTAGAGTCTAAAAGATTTCCAAAAAATTTCCATCCAGTTGGTGTCTCAAAACAAGGAATATTTAAAGCACTAGCAACAAAGTCTACTGCTGAACTCGTAGGCATAGATCGTGCAACACCAGCAATACCATCTTTATATCCTGGCACACAATTTGTATTAGCAGTAATAACTGCCAGACTATCACTCGGATTTACAAAACATCCCTGACCTAAGATCATATTTCTATCACCATCACCATCACATGCAGCCCCAAAACTATAAGCTTTTTTAACTAATAATAAATCAGCCAATTTAGACGCATAAGTAAGATTTGGATCAGGATGTAAACCTCCAAAATCCTCTAGGGGTATTCCATTCATGACACAATCATCTATGAGACCCATTTTTTCAACAAAAATATTTTTTGCATATGGACCAGTAACTGCATTCATTGCATCAAAAATTAAAGAGAAATCCTTTTTCAAAAAATCACTTATTTGATCTAAATCAAAAATATTCTCCATTAAATTTGAATAATCCTTTAATCCATCAATTATTTCTAATGAAGTTTCACCAAACGAGAATACACCAAATTTATCTAAGTCTGGGATTTTAATATTGCTAATTTTGTAACTCTTAAGTGATTGAGAATATTCGAATATTTGATTTGTAATTGACTCAGAAGCAGGCCCACCATTAGCAGTGTTTAATTTAATTCCGAAATCCCCGTCAATACCACCAGGATTATGACTTGCCGAAAGAATAATTCCTCCAAGAGCCTCTTCTTTTCTAATCAAATGAGATGCTGCAGGCGTAGATAATAAACCACTTTTTGGAATAATAATTTTTCCAACTTTATGAGCTACGCATATTTGGATAATCTTCTTGATTGCTTCGATATTCCCATATCTACCATCCCCACCGACAACTAAAGTTGACCCTCGGAGATTTTTAAGTGATTTAAGAATTGCTTCTATAAATATTTCTAAGTAATGCTCTTCTTGAAATTTCAAAGTACTTTTTCTTAAACCAGAAGTGCCTGGTTTCTGATCTAGAAAAGGATTTATTATATTAATAACATTAACTTCAGGCATAAATTCTATAAAACTTAGAAAAATCTAACTAAATTAATGGGGCATTTCGGATGTTCTTAACATAGCGATAAACCATAAGGAGGAAACAACTAATGCACTTAGAATTCCATAATTGACTCCAAATTTAGAAATTGTAATAGGAACTATCAAAGGGAAAGTTAAAGCTCCAAATAAAGGGGTAAGAGCAACAAATTTTTTTAGCATTAATTTATTTATTTAAAACCATTCTGTCTCAGCATTATCTTTATCGTTTGTATCGTCAAGAGGAGTAAATCTATCGAATTTCATTGTAATACTTTTTTCTTGATCACCAGAAGCATCAACAGCTTTAATTTCGTATTTTTGAGAGCCATCCCTAAAAGGAACTTGAAGCCTAAAAGTACCATCTGCAGCCAAAGGAACTTCTTCTTCACCAATAGTTAATTTGGCAGATGGATCTGTTGCTCCATAAACAATTAATTCCGAATCAGCAACTAACCAAAAAGATTTATTTTTAACTATTCCACTACCAGATTCATTTAAGCCTGAAGACCATTGTCCTGCACCAGAATCAGTGAGATTTGAGTTTAAATTTTTTGAATTCATGTTTTCCATGAATTCTTCAGAACCTACTTTTCTTCTTGTAGGAAAACTTGTTGCTGCTTGGTATAAGCGCTCATGCAAACCATTAGCTTCTTGTACCTTTGGGCTTTTCAAAATCGAAGGAGGCTCAGATGATGAAGGAGTGTCTAAGTTAAAAGGAACAAATTTATCTAAAATCTGCTCTGAAGGTTGTGTACCTGGTACATGACTTACAGAGGAAAAAGCTAATGACATCCATTTAAAGCCATATTTGTAACCCAATTCAACCTTATAATCCCTATCCGCTAGAGGAATGGGCAAATACCATTCGGTACTATGACTATCTACAGCAATTTCTCTTAAAGTACCTTGATTTAGATTCCCTTCACCAATACCTGAAGCGTCATATAAACGTAGACATAATTTATTAGCACCTAAAGACTGAGCTTTATCTCTATCACTTTCTGAAATTTGCCAAAATACATATGCCCATTCAGGGTCTCTAGGCAAAAATACTAGTTTTGTATAAACTTCTTCTTTTGCTGATTGAGAAGAAAGATTAGAGATTTTTGGAGAAGAGTTTTTTGGTAAGGTTTTATTGTAGGTTTTAGAAGAATTTTGTTGATATTTATGAATGAGATCAATGAGTACAGCTTTTGTCTTTCTACTGTATAAAGGGACAGATAATTTACTAGCTTCTTGTCGCAGTTGTCTGAGGGTTAGACTAAGTAAATATTCTTTATTCTTGATCCCATCAACCACTTTTAAAACTCCATAAATTGCATGGGATCAGTATGTTCTTTTTTTTTGCAGTTTGGGTGACATTAGAGGCAGTCGTCAGGATCTTCTGACTACTTCCAAGTTTCTAAATTTTACAATTTTCTTATAAATAACTGGTATAATTGAATTTTTAAGAAATCTAGAAATCTATAACTTGTAAATTAATTTTCTATTTTTTTAAATTTTATTACCTTGAATTGTTAAGAACTCAACAAAAATATATTTTTTCTTCGGGATCACTTCATATTAATTTTCCTGATTTTGTTCAACTAAACTGATTAAATCGTCAAGTTCCAATTCTTTGAAATTTTTTTTAATACTTTTAGAAAAAAAGTTTATTTTTTTAGCAGCAAGAGACATTTGTTCATAAAAAAGTTGATTGAAATTTTTATCATTGAACTTTTGGGATTTTTTTTCACACCATTTTTTAAGGAGTTCATCTTCTTCAAATAGGGATTTTTCATCTTTTCCTATTTCTTTGAAGATTTCAAGACAGTGAGCAAGCAATCTGACATGGTGCTTTTTGATTATGGGCAAATTCAGTTGATCTATATTTTTCGCGATCTCATCGCTTAACGGACTTGGAAAAGAATTTGTTTGATTAGACATTAATTTTTGATTTAATTAAGGATAAAAACTCAATATTGGGCACATATATAGCTAAAGTATAGAAAACTAATTGTAATAGATTAATTTATAGAAATTATGGTAAGTGAAAATTTAGTTAAAGATGTCGTATCTGAACCATACAAATATGGTTTCGTTACCGATATCGAAACTGAAAAGATTTCCAAAGGGCTAAATGAAGATACAATTCGATTAATTTCAGAAAAAAAAGGAGAGCCTGAATATCTTCTTAATTTTAGACTTAATGCCTTTAGGAAATGGCAAAAAATGAAGGAGCCTAACTGGGCAGATCTAGGTTACAAAAAGATTGATTATCAAGATATAATTTACTATTCTGCACCCAAACAAAAAGAAAAAATCTCTAGCTTAGATGAAGTTGATCCCAAGCTCCTAGAAACTTTTGATAAATTAGGAATTCCTCTTACTGAACAAAAAAAACTTACAAACGTTGCAGTTGATGCAGTATTTGATAGTGTATCAATTGCAACAACCTTCAGAAAAGAACTTGCCGAGCATGGAGTAATATTTTGTTCGATAAGTGAAGCAGTCAAAAATTACTCACATTTAATAGAAAAATATTTAGGTTCTGTAGTACCGGCAAATGATAATTACTTTGCTGCATTAAACTCTGCTGTTTTTAGTGATGGTTCATTCGTTTACATCCCAAAAGGGGTTAAATGTCCGATGGATCTTTCATCCTATTTTAGGATCAATAGTGGGGATTCTGGTCAGTTTGAAAGAACTCTAATCATCGCAGAAGAATATAGCTCCGTCAGCTATCTTGAAGGATGTACAGCTCCAATGTTTGATACCAATACTTTGCACGCGGCGGTAGTAGAACTTATTGCCTTAGACGATGCCTCAATTAAATATTCAACAGTACAAAATTGGTATGCTGGAAACGAAGAGGGAGTTGGAGGAATTTTTAATTTTGTCACCAAAAGGGGAAAATGTTTAGGTAAGAGAAGTAAAATAAGTTGGTCCCAAGTTGAAACAGGATCTGCCATAACATGGAAATATCCTAGCTGTCTTCTTTTAGGAGAAGAATCGGTAGGGGAATTTTATTCTGTAGCTCTTACTAATAACCTTCAACAAGCCGATACAGGTACAAAAATGATTCACATCGGTCCAAGAACTAAATCAACAATAGTTAGTAAAGGTATTAGTGCTGGTAATTCGGTTAATAGTTACAGAGGTCTAGTGAAAATGGGTTCAAAAGCTTCTGGATCAAGAAACTATAGTCAATGTGATTCAATGTTAATAGGCGATCAAGCTGCTGCGAATACATTTCCTTATATTCAATCTCAACAACCAAATTCAGAAATTGAGCATGAAGCAAGTACATGTAGAATTTCTGAAGATCAACTTTTTTATTTACAAAGCAGAGGTATTGAATTTGAAGAGGCTGTATCAATGATGGTAAGTGGCTTTTGTAGAGATGTATTCAATCAACTACCAATGGAATTTGCGGCTGAAGCAGATAAGCTCCTTGCCCTCAAATTAGAAGGTTCCGTTGGATAATCAATTAATCTCTAAAGTGCGATGCAAAGCAAAACGAAAGAACTAGATCCAATATTAGAAGTAAATAATCTTTTTGCATCTATAGAAAATCTTCCTATTTTAAAAGGTGTTACCATTTCAGTTAATCCTGGCGAAATTCACGCAATCATGGGAAGAAATGGATGTGGCAAAAGTACTCTTTCCAAGATCATTGCGGGTCATCCATCATACAAAATAACTAAAGGTGAAATAAAATTTACTGGAAACGATATTCAATCTTTAGAGCCAGAAGAGAGAGCTCAATCTGGTATTTTTCTAGGTTTTCAATATCCGATTGAAATTCCAGGAGTAAGTAATCTAGAATTTCTTAGAGTTGCGACAAATGCAAGAAGAAAATTTCTTAATAAAGAAGAACTTGATACTTTTGATTTTGAAGACTTAGTAAAAGAAAAACTAGACTTAGTCAAAATGGATTCTGCTTTTTTATCGAGAAGTATTAATCAAGGATTTTCAGGTGGAGAAAAGAAAAGGAATGAAATATTACAAATGGCATTATTAGAACCAAAAATTGCAATTTTGGATGAAACTGACTCAGGTTTAGATATTGATGCACTTAGGATAGTTGCCTCAGGTATTAAGAAGATATCTAATGAACAAACCGGAATTATATTAATCACTCACTATCAGAGATTATTAGACGAGATACAGCCCGATTATGTACATGTAATGGCAGACGGTCAAATAATAAAAACTGGAGACAGTGATCTTGCCCTAGAACTTGAAAAAAATGGATATGAATGGACTGATAATTTTATAAAAGAGCAATAAATCAATGCAAATTATTGAAGAAATCAAAAAGAATGAATTAATTAGTAATCCATCTGAAATACAAAAAATTTGTCTTGATAAATTAAAATCAAATCCATTACCAAATATCAAAAGTGAATACTGGAGACTTTCAAATAAATCTAAATTTTCAAGTTTTTTAGACCATTCAAGTAAGAATAAAGAATCTAAAGTTAATCTCCCATATAAAAAAGCCTCTCAAAATATAATTAGACTGATTATCGGAGAGAATAACTCAATTAATTTAGAAAAAGAAAACTATTCAATAAAAAAATTAAAAGAGATCGAAATAGTAGACTATATAAAAAAAAACATATCTAATTCTGATCAAAATGATCATTGGAGTGACTTACTAAATCATTGTTTAAGTTCTAAAGAAAACATCTTAGGTTTAAATATTTCTGGTAATAAAATTCCTCCTCTTGAGATATTTAGTGCTTCCTCACCCGACTCTTTTAATGCTAAAACACTTATTTTATTCTTTGAAAAGAATACTAAGGTCGATCTAATACAAATTAATCTCGGAAACAAAAATTCCTCACTATCTCAATCAACTTATTTGTGTCTAGAAGAAAATACTTCGGTTAATCATGGTGTAGTTTCCTATGGAGAAAGCAAATCTAATTTATTAAATTCTTTAAATGTAATTCAAAAGACCAACAGTGAGTACAGCCTAGGATCACTTCATTTTAAATTTAATTATGCAAGATTTGAAATCCGTATTAATCAATTAGATGGAAATGCTAAAACAAATTTAAAAGGAATTCAAATAACAAAAAATAATGACCAAATAGCTACTTATACAAAAATTCAATTTAACGGTCCTAATGGATTTTTAGATCAAATTAATAAATCCTTGGCAGATGATAAATCACATGCAGTCTTTGAAGGTTCCATCATTGTTCCAAAAATTGCGCAAAAGACCGATGCGTCACAATTAAGTAGGAATCTACTTTTATCGAGACATGCAAAAATAGACACTAAACCTCAATTAGAAATAATTGCTGACGATGTAAAATGCAAACATGGTGCAACCATTTCACAATTAAACGAAGAAGAACTTTTCTATATGAGATCAAGAGGACTCACGTTAGCAGAAGCAAGTAAACTACAATTAAGTTCTTATATACAAGAAATTATTTCAAGTATTCCTATTTCAAAAGAGAGATGGGATTTGCTTGATAAAATTTTAAAAGAAAATTAATGGAAACAATTAAAAATTTCCCGAGAATTGATAAAAAAAACCTGCCTTTAATAGATAAAAAAGACTTTCCTTTATTAGAAAATAGTTTCAAAAGCAAAAATACAATTATTTATCTAGATCATGCTGCAACAACCCAAAAACCAATCCAAGTTCTTAAAAAAATTGATGAATACTATAAGAATTTCAATGCAAATGTTCATAGAGGAGCTCATCAATTAAGTGCAAAAGCAACAGAAGAGTTTGAAAATTCAAGATCTTTAATTGCAAAATATATTAATGCTTATTCAACAAAGGAAATAATTTTTACAAGAAATGCAACTGAAGCTATAAATCTGGTTGCCAGATCATGGGGAGAATTTACTTTAAAAAAGAATGATGAAATTCTTCTATCAATAATGGAGCATCACAGTAATATTGTTCCTTGGCAAATGGTAGCTGCAAAAAACAAATGTAAACTGAAATTTGTGGGCATAGATCAAGACGGAAAATTAGATATAAATGATTTCAAGTCAAAATTAACAACGAAAACAAAAATAGTAAGCTTATTACATATAAGCAACACTTTGGGGTGCTGTAATCCAATAAAAGAAATAACTAAATTAGCTAAGGATAAGGGTTCTTTAGTTCTGCTTGATGCTTGTCAAAGTTTAGCCCATCAAAAGTTAGATATTCATGAACTAGGTATAGATTTTTTAGCCGGTTCAGGACATAAACTATGTGGTCCAACAGGCATAGGTTTCTTATGGTCCAGAAAAGAAATTTTAGAAAAAATTCCTCCTTTTTTTGGTGGTGGTGAGATGATTCAAGATGTTTTTGAAGAGAAAAGTACTTGGGCTGAACTCCCTCATAAATTTGAAGCTGGTACTCCAGCTATTGCTGAAGCAATAGGATTAGCTGCCGCGATTAATTACATTAACAATATAGGGTTAGATCGAATCCGTGAATATGAAAAGGAGATTACAAAATATTTATTTAAAAAATTAAATCAAATAGAGGATCTTGAAATAATAGGTCCTTCTCCGAGAATAGATCCTAACAGGGCATCATTAGCAACATTTTATGTTAAAGAAATACATTCGAACGATATCGCTGAAATTCTTGATTCTAAAGGTATTTGTATAAGAAGTGGACATCACTGTTGTCAACCTCTGCATAGACATATCGGAATAAATTCAACAGCTAGAGTTAGTATGAATTTCACAACTACCAAAGAAGATATAAATACTTTTATCGAAAAACTTAAGGAAACTATTAGTTTTTTAAAACTAAATTCTTAAATATTTAAAGTTTTCTCTAAAAACTCCTGAGTTTTAATAAGAACTTGTTTTTTATTATTAGTATTTTTAAAACCATGACCTTCATTTTCATAAATTATGACTTCTGAATTTTTATTATTTTTAAGAAGTTTTTCTTTGATTTGCAGGGTTTTTTTATATGAAATAACTAAATCTTTTTTTCCATGAAATAATAAAACTGGTTTTTTTAATTGATTAATTTTAAAAATTGGTGATCGAAGTTGATACTCATTTTGAAATTTTGAATATCTACCTATAAGAGAATTTAAATAACCTTTCTCAAATCTATGAGTTTGTTGATGCATATCGTTTAAATCCAAAACAGGATATTTACAAATCGCTACTTTAAACAAATCACCTTCACATAAAGCATTAATTGCAGTTAGACCACCAGCACTATTGCCTAAAATTGCGACTTTGGTGCTATCAACTATATTTAACCTAATTAAATCAAGTACCAATACTTTACAATCATATGAATCAAGAATGCCCCATTTATAATTTAATCTCTCCCTGTACTCTCTTCCAAAACCCGAGGAACCACCATAATTCACTTCCGCAACTGTAAATCCTATCGAAGTCCAATACTGCACTTCCGAATTGAAAGACCCATCAAAGCAAGCAGTAGGGCCACTATGTGCCTTAACGATTAATGGTGACTTAATAAATCTTTCAAATAGAGGCTTATAAATAAAAGAATGTGTGGGTTGATTATTAAAACCTTTAAACCAAAAAGATTCTGGTCTTGAATATTCGTTTATAGACTCAAGGAATATCTCATTTAATAATTTAGTTTGGCTTTTCTCTGCAAAATCAAACTCAAATAATTCGTCGAAAGAACCAAAACTACTACCTCTAATAACTAATTTTCGATCACAAACATCTAAATCACCTATTGAACAAAATGGTAATTTAAATTCTTTAATACATTCACAATTCTGATAATGTTCTAGTACCCATCTATTATCTTTTTTTGCAACACAAAATAGATTTTCAATATTTCCAGAAAAAAATGAAATTCCAGAAACCCACTGAGGGGATCCATACTCAGTCAAAGGTTTAATTATTCTTTTTTTTAGAATAATATTTTTAATATCAGTTAAATCGAGAAATAATAAATTCCACCAGCCTGAACTATCTTCAGAACAGACTAAAGTAGTATCACTTATCCAGTAAGGTTGAAAGAAAGAAACATTTTTCTCTTCATTAACAAATTTATTAGAAAATTTTTTTATGTATTGTATCTCTCCATTATTATCAATAATTGCAAAAAATAGCTCATTTCTTTCCCAAGGCATGGAGCCAGCATTCCACTCTATCCAGGAAAATAAATCAGCTGAAATATTAGAAGATAAATTCCCCGCAAAATTATCAAATCTTTTTATTATGCGGATTTCTTGTTTAGTTTTTTTTAAATTTAATGAGAATAAATAATCTCTATGTTTTATCTCACATAAACCGAATAAAAGATTGTTTTTAGAAATAACAAATGAAGTATCAAAATTGGTTTTTATTGACTCAGTCAGTTGTCTTGGTTCCATTTCGCATAGCAGATATTCATTATCCTTTTTAGGTACTTTTTCTTGGACTTTTAAAATTTTTAACCACATTGCTTTTGAAAGTTGATCGACCCATATCAAATAAATTTGATCATTCACCTCTATACATTGATATGATTTCCCCCCATAACCATGAAAATTGCTTTTAATATAAAAATTATCGCCCGTTAATTTCTGTGGAATTGCATTTTTATCATTAAATGGCTTGGCAAAAATAGCATTTTTATGTGTTTGATCTCCAGGAATAATATCTACCCAGAAGATTATATTCTTAATAAGAGATAACTCTTTAAAAGATATATTTTTTTTATCTATTTGCTTAATTTTTAAATTCTTAGAATTATTCATTTAGAAATTTTATTTCAAGATGTATTTAAAGTGCTAATATTTTTATAGCTTAACTGTTGAGTAAATAATTTTTTTTACCGTGGCAAACAATTTCTCACAACTAGCAAGAAAGTCAAAAGCAAACAGTCCTACAGAAAAGGTATCTAAAGAACAAACAGGAACTCCATCACTAGAAATATATAAACTTGGTGATGATGTATTGAGAGAAAATGCTAAAAGAATAAGTAAAGTTGATAATTCCATAAGAAATTTAGCTAAAGACATGCTTCAAAGTATGTATGCAGCCAAAGGAATTGGACTTGCTGCTCCGCAAATAGGAATCAAGAAAGAGCTACTTGTAATTGATGTAAATTTTGAAGATGCTGCTGCTGAACCATTAATTTTAATAAATCCAGAAATTACTGATTATGGAACAACTTTAAATTCATATGAAGAGGGTTGTCTAAGTATCCCAGGAGTTTATTTAAACGTTGTAAGACCATCAACAATTAAATTAAGATTTAGAGATGAAATGGGCAGGCCAAGAAAAATGAAAGCTGATGGACTCTTAGCAAGATGCATTCAACATGAAATGGATCATCTCAATGGAGTTTTATTTGTTGATAGAGTTACTTCAAAAGAAGATTTGAATAAAGAACTCATCAAAGAAGGATTTCATCAAAAAGATGTAATACCAATCAACTGATTTAATTATTCAATAAAACAATGGCTGAAACTACGATCTTTAGCAAAATAATAAATGGTGAGATTCCCTGCGAAAAGCTTCATGAAGATGAGCTTTGTTTAGCATTTAATGATATTGCCTCTCAAGCTCCAGTTCACTTTTTAGTAATTCCTAAAAAACCATTAGTCAGTTTATGCGAGTGTATGGAAGAAGATAAAGATTTATTAGGACATCTTCTTTTAATAGGAAAAAATATTGCCAAATCTAAGAAATTAAAAAATTGGAGAACTGTTATCAATACCGGTGAAGAATCTGGACAAACCGTATTTCATTTACATATACATTTCATAGCTGGTAGAAAAATGAGTTGGCCGCCTGGTTAAACTCTCAAAAGAGTTTCTTTTTAGCTATAAATAAGAAAAATTAAACATGAATTCTCCAGAATCCCTTAATAATAAATCTAAAAATTTACTAGATCTAATTGCTTCAAATTGGGAGAGTTTAGATGAACCTCAGAAGTTAGTTTTAACTAAAATTTGGAAAGTATTAACTTACAAATGGCAACTACAGATTTTATTTAATTTACCTTTTCTAATATGGTGGCTTATGGATATGTCGATTATTAAGGTCCATGAATTTGATTTAAAATTATTAACATATTTTAACCTTCCTGATTGGGCACTTTCTCTAATAGGATTTGGTCAATCATCTTCATAAAGATATAATCTACTACTATAAAGATATAGAAAAAATATGAATAATGTAGTGCAAAATAAATCTAAAATATTTTATCAACTACAAAAGTTAAGAAGATTAGCCCAACCATTTTTCTTACCGATTGATCAATGTAATGGCTTTCAATTTATATGGCTTTTAATATCTCTTTTATTTTGCGTAGGCGGTATTGTTCTTGTAGGCCTTACAGGCATAATTAGTTTTTTTGAAAGCATTCAACCTATTTTTCTTGATAAATATTTTGGAGGAGTAGTTAATACTGTTAATACAATATGGTCTGGCTGGTGGGGATTATTGTTTTCAGGATTATTTCTTATCGGTTCAGGAAGTTTTTTTAGTTTAAGGCGTCAACTTAAGAATCGCAGATGGGTACATTGGTTATTCCTAGCAGTCATAGTATTAATGCTTTTGGCAGTAAATGGAATTAATGCAGGAATAGGATTTATTGCTAGAGACTTAACAAATGCTTTAGTAGAGAAACAACAAGATGGATTTTATAGGATTTTAGGAATCTATGCTTGTTGCTTTGCTGTAGCGCTCCCAATTCGGGTTTCTCAAATATTCTTTACTTATAAATTAGGAATAATTTGGAGAGATTGGCTTTCAAAAAGCTTAGTTAAAGACTACATGACTAATAAAGCATACTACCAACTAAATCCTAATGATGAAGAACAAACAGATGTAGATAATCCTGACCAACGAATAACAGATGATACCAGAGCTTTTACTGGTCAAAGCTTATCCTTTACTTTGGGAGTTTTTGATGCACTTCTTACTTTTTCTCTGAACATTCTAATACTATGGAGCATTAGTACAACATTAACCTTTTCATTATTTGGATACGCAGCATTTGCTACTGCTATCTTATTAATTGCTGGAAAAAATCTTGTAAAAATTGATTTCGATCAACTTAGATATGAGGCAGACTTTAGATATGGATTAGTTCATATTAGAGATAATGCTGAATCAATAGCTTTTTATTCGGGTGAAAAACCAGAAAAAAGTGAAACAGAGAGAAGATTGGGAGAAGTGGTAAGAAACTTTAACTTACTAATAATTTGGAGAGTAATTATTGATGTAATGAGACGTTCTATTAATTATGCTGGCAACTTCTTTCCATATCTAATAATGGCAATTCCTTACTTTAGAGGAGATATTGATTATGGTCGATTTATTCAAGCAAGCTTTGCATTTGGGATGGTAGAGGGTTCGTTATTTTTTATAGTTAATCAAATAGAGGAACTTGCAAAGTTCACAGCAGGAATTGGAAGATTAGAGGGTTTTCAGTCAAAAGTTGAAAGTATCAGTCAAACCAAGCCGATAGACAATCAAAATATAATTTCTGATTATTCTTCTATCCTTATCAACAATGCTGATCTTTTCCCGCCTGGATCTGATCAAGCTATTATCAAAAACTTAAATCTGAGTATAGAAACAAATCAATCATTATTAGTGGTAGGCCCATCTGGTTGTGGCAAAACCTCTTTATTAAGAATGATCAGTGGATTATGGGAACCCAATCAAGGAACGATTAAAAAACCAAAGACAGGTGATTTGCTTTTTATACCTCAAAAACCCTATATGCTATTGGGTTCTTTAAGGGAACAATTGTGTTATCCAACAGAAGTTGACAAATTTAGTGATGACCACTTAATTTCTGTTCTTAATGAGGTAAATTTAAATTCTATTGTTGATAGATATCCCAACCTTGACGTCAAACAAGATTGGCCAAGAATACTTTCATTAGGAGAGCAGCAAAGATTAGCCTTTGCCAGATTATTACTCAATTCTCCGAGATTTGCTGTGTTAGATGAAGCTACTAGTGCACTAGATATTAAAACTGAAAAAAAACTATATAATTTATTAAGAGACAGAGAATTATCGTTGATAAGTGTGGGACATAGGCCTAGTTTAAAGGATTTTCATGAGAACATTTTAGAATTAAATGGAAAAGGAGACTGGAAATTATTTACTACAGATAAGTATAATTTTAAAAATTAGATTAAAATCATGAATTCAAATCAAGAACAAAATAATGAGGAAACTATGGATGTAGAAAAAACAAATTCTGAAGAAATTAATATTGATGAGCAATCAATTGAAATTGAAGATAGATATAAGTTTGGATGGAGCAATTATTCAGAAATAACAAATGGAAGATTTGCAATGCTTGGATTTTTAACAATTATTTTAATTGAATTAATAAGTCAAAAATCATTTCTTAATTGGGCTGGGATATTTTAATTAGTCATCAAATCTAGAGCTGTTATCTCTGGGTTTATTTTTTTTTGTGCCTACAGTATATCTTCCAGTTTTATTTTTAGAGGTTGATCTTGCACTAGCAGCTGTACTTCTTGTTTGACGAGGCTTTTTTACTTCATTTATATTGGAAGAAAATGATGCATCTTCTACTTTTTCTCTTGTAGTCTGAGATCTTATAGATGATCTTGTTGTGTTATTAGAGGAGGGAGAAGAATCCTTAAGAGAGGTATTATTTGATTTTCTAGAAACTTCTTGATTAGATAATGGCCGAGAGCCTCTTTTGATTTCACTTCTTGATGATCTTCTTTCTCCAAAACTTCCTCTTCTATCCTCGTTTCTCATCCGATTATCTTCAGGCTGATTTCTTCTTCTCTTAGGTTCATCATTCTCAAATCGATTAGAATCTCTCAAAGAAGGACGCCTCCTGCTTACTGCAGACTCAGGGATAGTTCTCGATATATTTCTCCTTTGCGATCTACCTTCCATATAATCATCTTCTAAATCATCATCTTGAGGTTTGAATCTTCTAGAAGGTCTATCAGAATCTTCAAATTGATCATAATCCTCATTAAATCTATTTCTAGAAGAATTTCTAGGCATATCTGGAATCTGATCATCTTCAAAATAAGAAGATCTTCTTGCTTGGTCAGTTGCAACACCTCTTAATCGAACACTTTCATATGCAAAGAATACCGTCGTTCCTGCTAACAAAAACTGCCCAAATTGCAAAATAGGATCTAATCTCCATCCTTGAAAAAATAATATTCCTCCACATAAAAGACCTATTGCCGCAAAGAAAACATCATAATCTCTTGCCAGCGCAGGTTTAAATGACCTCAAAAAATATAGGCCGCCCCCACATACAGCTAGTACGATGCCTACAATACTCGCCCAATTTAGACTAGCATTGACCACTTTTTTTCTCCAAAACTTATTTTTTCAAGGTGCAATAAAACACCTTTATATATAGTTTACTTAAAACTTTTATAAAAACTAGCGTCTACGTGTAGCTGAAGTACGTTCAAGTGAATCTTTTTGGCTAACAAAGATCAAAAAAGCTGCTGCTGGAATAACTATAAGTAATGCTGCTGCGAAGAAACTCGCTATCATATTAAAACCAGAACTACCAGCCACTTCTGGGGAAACATCAGCCGCTAATATCAGATTTGAAATTTGAATCACTTTTTTAAAATTAAATTCTGAATTTATAATACGAATTAAATCCTAACTTATGGGATATTTATTAAGATGGATTAAATAATTGTTATTTCATTGTCTCAAAATTATTTACATGCTTTAGATCTTACCCTAGGAATTCTTTTATCATTTCTAACCTTAGTCTTTTTAATAAGATTAATATTAACTTGGTACCCAAAAGTTGATTTAAATAAAGGTTTTTGGTTATTAATTGCAATCCCAACAAGTTCTATTTTAAACTTTACAAGAAAATTGATTCCTCCCATTGGAGGCGTCGATGTTAGTCCAGTAATTTGGATAGGAATAATAAGTTTTCTAAGAGAAATATTAGTTGGTCAACAAGGTTTAATCAAATTAGCTATCCAACAGAGTATAAGTTAAGAAGGTATCATATTTCATTAATAGTTAGGTAATAATTCTTCCTCAACGTATTTTGTATGAATTTTGCCTTCCATAAATTTTCTTTTATTGAGAAGAGATAAATGAAAGTTAATTGTTGTTGGGATTCCTGTTACTGCACATTCATTTAAAGCTCTATTCATTCTTTTAATAGCAGTATTACGATCTTTACCCCAGACTATTAATTTACCTATAAGTGAATCATAAAATGGGGGTATTTCATAACCAGTATAAACATGACTATCAACCCTTACTCCAGGCCCTCCTGGAGGCAGCCATCCAGTTATTTTGCCGGGCGATGGGCGAAAATTATGTGAGGGGTCTTCAGCATTAATTCTGCATTCAATAGCATGACCGTTTAATTGAATATCGTCTTGAGTAAATCCTAAATTGTCACCTCCAGCTATTTTGATTTGTTCAGCGATTAGATCAACACCAGTAACCATTTCAGTTACGGGGTGTTCCACTTGAATCCTGGTATTCATCTCCATAAAGTAAAAATTATTATCATCATCTACTAAAAATTCAACAGTTCCCGCCCCTTCATAACTAATACTTTTTGCAGCAGCAATGGCTGCATTACCCATTTTTTTTCTAAGAGAATGGTTTATAGCTGGACTGGGAGACTCTTCTAATAATTTTTGGTGTCTCCTTTGTACAGAACAATCTCTCTCTCCTAGATGAACCACATTACCTGACCTGTCAGCAAGGATTTGAATTTCTACATGTCTTGGCTTTTTTATAAATTTCTCCATATATAAACCATCATTTCCAAATGCCGCTTCTGCTTCTCCTTGAGCTGCTTTAAACATTTTTTCTAAGTTAGCCTTATTTTCAACCAATCTCATTCCTCTACCTCCTCCTCCAGCTGTAGCTTTTATTATTACGGGATATCCAATCTCTTGTGCCATTTCGTAGGCCTCCTCAACATTCGACAATAAACCTTTGCTTCCTGGAACAGTTGGTACTCCGACTCTCTCCATTGTCTCTTTAGCAGTAGATTTATCTCCCATTGATCTAATAGCATTGGGAGATGGACCAATAAAAGTTATGCCATGATCGTTACACATTTCTGCAAATTTATCATTCTCCGCAAGAAAACCATAACCAGGATGAATAGCATCAACTCCTCTTGATGTAGCAGCAGCTAAGATATTTGGAATATTTAAATAACTCTTGTTACTTAGTGAATCCCCAACGCAAACTGCTTCATCTGCTAATTGCACATGCAAAGCCTTTTTATCTACAGTGCTATAAACAGCAACAGTTGCAATATCAAGCTCTCTACAACTTCTGATAATTCGTAAAGCTATTTCTCCACGATTAGCAATTAAAACTTTTTCAACCATTACAAAATTAAATTAAAGAAATAAAAATTAATTTAAATTGAAAATACTTTAAAGAGTATTCAATAAAATTTTTGAATTTCAAGAATGCATTGGTTAACAATACAACCTAAAACGTTATATGTGGATAATTATTTATTTATGCAATAGAAAAAATTAGTCATTATTTAGTATTTAAAACTTAGTTAATTAAAAACCAATGTTTTAAGAATTAAAACCTAGCAGATTTGTAAAATATTATCGCAAATTAATGCGATTAATGTATTTTGTTTTAGTGGTTCAAGAACACCCTTGCGCTCGAAAACCCTTTGCTGACTTGGCGGAATTAGTAGAGGCGCACGTCTAAGGAGCAGGCGTAAAAATAATGCACCCATACAGGGATTAGATTAAAACGCCAGTCCCTTTATTATTTCTCAACCATCCACATCTGCAACAGTTGAATACGTACGGCGGATGAGGAAAATAACCTTCTTTTTTTAATTTGATTGGAAGACAAGTGCTAGTTTTCTAGAAAGAATTTTGTAAAAATATGCTTATTAAAATTTTGTGTGTGAAATTTAATGAAACTTTTCAGAAATTTGTTGGTAGCTCCAGCAGCATTAGGTTTATTATCTCCATTATCCATCACAGCAGGTGAAACTAATTTAATAGAAGTTTCTAGTTACTCTTCATCAAAGGCAGTTCGAAGTATTCACCAATTCAATCCTGTTAAAGAAATTGAAGTAACTAAAAAAGATTTAGATAGATCAGAAATACAATTAACTACTTTTGAAGCTGGTTCTTTTTCTGAAACAACCACTATGAGGGGCTCTGCTTCTTTTCAAGTGGGCGCTGTCGAGCAAGGCGACAGAACTGAGGCAGTTACTGCAACTTACGCTTATGATATCGATCTTAATACCAGTATTAACGGTGAAGATAATTTATATATTGGTATAGAAGCTGGAAATGGAGGTTCTGATTTCTCAGGGGCTAATTTTGTTCTTGATAGCTCCAACTCTGGCGGTGATACTCTAAAAGTTACATCGCTTTATTATCAATTTCCTTTAGGAAGTTGGCAAATTGCAACAGGAACATTACTAGATGTTGATGACTTAATGCCAACTACTACATCTACATATTCAGATGAGTTTTTCTTAGGTGGTTATTCTGGACTTAAATCTAATTACTATGTAACTCAAGGTACGGGTTCTGGCATAGCAGTAGCAAAAATATTCGATAACGGGCTCAATCTATCTGGAAGTATTATTGGTACTGGTGCCTCAACTCGTTCTGGATTTTTAACAAAAGAGGGGATAGATGTATTAACCCTTTCTTTAGGATATGACGCCACAAATTTCGGAGGTGGAATTATATACTCTAAATCAGATTCCCTATGTAATCTTGTTGATAATTTAGTTACAGATGCGTGCAATGAATTAGGAATTACAGGACCACTTGATGAAGGATATATAAATACTTCGATTGGAGGTTATTGGAGACCTACAAATAGAACTACCTTAAGTGCTACGACTAACTTAGTTGATGTCGAAGCTATAGGATTAGATATTGATCATATTGCTGATTTTCAATTTGGCGTAGATCACGAAATAGAAAATGGAGTACTTTCAGCGTCTTGGAGAACATATCCATTCTATAAAATCCCAGACTTGAATGAAAATAAAATTGCGGGCGATGAAATAGGAAGTTATGTGGAGTTTTACTACACACATAATATTAACGATTCACTACAAATAAAGCCTGGAATTACTATTACATTGCCTACTGATCATGCAAGTACAACGACTACTGATGATGTCGAATTTTATCTCTATGATTGGACTGCGATAGGGGTTGAAGCAGCGTTTAAATTCTAAAACTAAAAACTTTACTTTATATGGCGGATGCGTCGACTGCACCCCTAATTTCAGTCAATAATGTATGATATTTTTATAGTTTAGACACCCGCTGGTGCTCGAAAACCCTTTGCGGACGTGGCGGAATTGGTAGACGCGCACGTCTAAGGAGCGTGTGGCTTAGGCCTTGCGAGTTCAAGTCTCGCCGTCCGCATTTAATGTATTTTGGATTAACTGCAATGAAAAAAAAATCAATTGCAGTTGTAATTATTTCTAATGGGCCTGGGGAATTATCAACGTGGGTAAAGCCTGTAGTGGATTATTTAAATAAGATAAATAATGATTCGAAAAATATTGATAAACTGAATTTCTCCATAAGATTAGTTTTAGTACCGTGTCCAAATGCTACTGGTAAAGAATATGAAGTTGCAAAATCATGGCACAAATTTGAATTAGTTACAGAAGCAAATACTTTTTGGAAATTATTAATCAGGCCTACTCAATATGCAAAATGGCCTCAAAAAGGGATCGTTATTTTTCTTGGAGGGGATCAATTTTGGAGTGTTTTGTTAGCAAAAAGATTAGGTTATATCAACATCACATATGCTGAATGGATTTCAAGATGGCCACGTTGGAACAATGTAATTGCAGCAATGAATAAAAACGTCAAGAAAAGCATTCCATCAAAATATAGATATAAATGTAAAATTATTGGCGATTTAATGGCAGACATTACGAATAAAAAAGAAATTACTTTAAATCTTGAAGAAAAAAATTGGATTGCTTTACTACCAGGTTCTAAAAAAGCAAAGCTTACAGTAGGCATTCCTTTCTTTCTTGAAATGGCTGATCATATTCATAAAAACAATAAAAATATTAATTTAATTATTCCCATAGCGCCAACTACAAGTACAAGCGAATATTTATTCTTTCAAAGTAATAAAAATCCCATTACAAAATATTATTCTTCCAAAATAAAACAAATTAAACAAATTAAAAGTTCCGTTTTTGATTATGTTATTGAAACCAAAAATAATACTAAAATTTATTTAATAAATAAACATCCTTGCTATGAAGTACTAAAAAAATGTGATCTTGCAATTACCACAGTTGGAGCAAATACTGCAGAATTAGCTTCGCTTACTTTACCTATGATAGTTATTCTACCCACTCAACATTTGAATGTAATGAACGCTTGGGACGGTATCTTCGGAATAATTGGGAAAATTTCTTTTATCAATAAATTCTTCACTTTTTTAATTAAAAATTGGCACTTAAAGCAGAAAAAATTTTTTGCTTGGCCAAATATAAAAGCTAATAAGTTAATTATCCCAGAAAGAATAGGCAAGATTTCACCAAAACAAATCGCTAATGAAGCTATATTTCTGATAAAAAATAAAAAATATTTAAAAAAGCAAAAAGATAATTTATCAAAACAACGAGGGGAAACTGGTGCAGTTAAAAAATTAGCTTACATAATTTTTAATTCGATCAAAAGACTTAGTTAATTACTAAATAATTACCAAGGATCATCAATTTCTACGGATTCTGATTGAGGATTTTCTATAACTATTTTTTTCTCTTCAACAGGTTCAATATCTAAAGGTTCTTGTGACCTTTGAATAGGTCTCTTTGAAGCCCGATTAGACATAGATGACCTTTTAACAGCAAATTCTGTCGTATTTTCTTCATCAGTTTGATTGTTTAATTGTTCAGAGGAGTCATTATCCAAATAAAGTTGTTTTTTATTATTTATTTTTTCTCTTGCAGTTTTAATTTCTACATATTCAAGTTCTTCTTCATACTCTTCTTCTTCTTCTTCTATAAATTCTTCTTCTTTAATTTCTTCCATAAAATTATTTTGTTCTTCTGATTCAGAACCTGACAAAAGCTGATTCTCCACTGGAACAAGATTTGCTGTGTACCTATTTGCTTCCCTTTCTTCCCACGAGGAACCACCAACCCCAAGTTTCTCGAGTAATCCACTACTTAGTTGATTTAGTTTTTCCTCTGCGCCTTCATAAACAATTATTCTGTCAGTACCACTGCTGACTATCTCATCTACAGGAATTTCCCAAGTACTTAAAACACCTTCACCTAAAAGAGGAACACCTACTGCACCCATAACAAGAGAAATTAAATCCCCCGTCTCAATATCGAAAGAAAATCCAAGAACTCTTCCAAGAAGCTGACCAGATTCCGTAATTACCTGGCAATTTATAACTTTCCCATATCTTTCAGGAGAAAAACCGTCGCTCAAAGAATCTAAAGAATCCACTAAAATTACATCACCAACCTGCTTTATACTTTCAAGAGGCATCCATTTAGGTAAACCTGGCAAAAATCTTGTGAGAGGATTATCTCTAAGACCTAGAGCAACCACCTCTCTTCTATCAATATCAACTACTACTTCACCTACAACCCCTAATCTCCTACCAGTATCAGTAGTAATGACTTGGGTTCCCATAAGTTCCGATCTTAACCATAGACGTTCGCTAGGTACGGAATTGCGGCCATTATTATTTGTGGATGTGTTCGACAAACTCATTAATATCTTTCTAATATTCTGACGTAAAAATTTAAAAAAGTGTGATTATGCAGCATTTGGTAATCCAACAACTTGAGTATTAGCACCTCTTGCTTGAGCAACACCAATTGTTCGTTCAGATGCACTTATCATAGGTCTTCTATGGCTTACGACTATAAATTGAGCATTTGATGACTGACTTGTTATTAATTTTGATAATCTTTCAACGTTAATACCATCTAAAAAACTATCTACTTCATCTAATGCATAAAAGGGAGAAGGCTTATATTTTTGCAAAGCAAATAAAAAACTTAGGGCCGTTAATGATTTCTCACCCCCCGACATTGAAGCTAATCTTCTAACATTTTTTCCTTTAGGATGAGCCACTAAAGTCAAACCTCCCTCTAAAGGAGCTTCTGGATTTTCGAGCTGAAGGAACCCATCTCCATCTGATAAATTGGCAAAGATCTCTCTAAAATGCTTATCAACCTCTATGAATGCCTGCATAAATGCTTCTTGTCGCATAGTTGAAACAGTTTCTATTCTCAATAACAACTCCGATCTTTCATTAGATAAAACTTCCAGTCTTTCTATCAAATCATTTAATCTTTCTGTCAATTCCTCGAGTTCATCTAAAGCCAACATATTTACCGGTTCTAAACTTTCCAATTTCGTATTAATCACAACGATCTCTGATTGTAATAAATCAAGAGTTATAGTCTCATATTCTCCAAAGCTGGGCAAAGGATCAGGTAGCTGTTTTTTATAATTTTCTAACTTGATAGTTTCGCTACGCATTTCTTCATTCAGAGAACTTATGTCTCTTTCAAGATATTCCAACTTAAGAGTCAACTGATTTATTTCTTGTCTTTTATTGGAAATAGATGAATTCAACTCATCCCTTTTTCTTCTTAATATTCCGAGATCCTTTTCAAGCAATGATTTTTGACCATCAAGACTCACAAGCTCACTTTTATAATCATCTCTTTTCTTTATCCATTCATTATGAGCATTAGAAAGCTCTTTAACTGATTCTTGTAGATTCTTTTCTTGTAGAGATATTAGATTTAATTGATTATTTATACGTTCTTGATTTAAAACAAATTGATTCTTTTTATTTAATAATTCATCTTTCTCTTGACTCATTAATTCAAGTTTTTTATCTAACTTTTCAAAATCATTATTATGAGTCATTAAAGAGGATGTTTGATTATCTTCATAATTCTTTTTAAGGATCATCTCCAATTCATCCAACTTTTTTTTAAATGGTTTTATTTCATTTTGAATATTATCCAACTTATCTTTTAATAAATTATTTTGAGACGTAAGCTTATTAAGCCTCAAATTGTTATCATCAATTCTTTTCATAGAAACTTTCAAAGAATTATTATTTACTTCAATTTCTTTATTAGAAGATACGTAATCCTCTAATATTTCCCTTTGATTAAAATTTAGTTTATTAAAGTTATTAGTTTTATTTAAAATATCATTATCTGATTTCTTCAAAGCTTCTTCAATGATAGATAGTCTTTCTTTTATGGGATGAGCCTCATCAATATCATTATTAGTTCCGAACCTATAAGCAAGATCTTTATTAACTTTACTACCTCCCGTAATTGCACCACTAACTTCTAAAAGTTCTCCACTCAAAGTAACCATTCTAATTTTTTGTTTAGATGATTTCGCTGACTCTAAATCTGAAAAGACTACTGTATCTCCAAAAACGTATTTAAAAACATCATCATAAACCTCATCACAATCAATTAAATTAATAGCCTTATCTAAAAATCCATTCTCTTTAAAATTCTCAAATCTTTTAAGCGCGAAATTTTTTTTATAGGTTTTAATTCTATTAAGTGGAAGAAAGGTTAATCTCCCTGCTTTCTTTTTTTTAAGAATTTCAATAGCTTTTGAAGCAATAGTGTCACTATCAACAACTATTTGCCCAAGTCTATTACCAGCTGCAATTTCCAATGCATACCTGTGCTTTTCATTAACGGCACCTAATTGAGCAACATATCCATGTATACCTTCTAAACCTGCCTCTAAAAGTATTCTTAATGCATATGATCCCCTCGTTTCATTTAGAGCTTCTTTTCTGCTTTCACATCTTGATAAATCTTTTTCAAGCCTTAATTGTTCGTTGTTTAGCCTTAGTTTAGTTTTATTTAACAAATCTATTTCAATTTTTAAAGTATCAATCTCAGATCTAATACTGCTCAAATTACGATTTTTTATATCCGTTGATTTTTCATTATTTTGATTAAATTCTGATAGTTTTTGTTTTTCTAACTTTAAAAGATCATTTTGAGATACTATTTCTTCTCTTTGAATATTAATTTGTATAATTTCCTCTTCAATATTCCTTTTACTAGTTTCAAGAGGTTGTACTAAAGATTTTATATTTTCCAACTCATTATTGAGCTTTATACTTTGCTTTGAAAATTCACCTGATTCACCTGCAGCATCAGAAAGTTTTTTTCTAGATAGCTTGTGTTTTAAGGTTAAATCTTGAATCTCGATGTTCAATTTTTCTAGATAATTATCATTAAAGTCCTCTTGTTGATTCTTTTCTAGCTCCGTACTTTTTTTAAATATTGCAATTTTATCGCGTTGATCTTGCAGTTTAATGCCCTCCTCTTTATTGACAACTGCTATTCTTTCTAATTCCCTTAAATTAGAATTTATACTCCCAATATCAGAATTTACTTTGATTAATTTATCTTCTCCTTTCTCTTTTAATTCTGTAACCATGATTTGCATTGCATCTTGCAATACTTGTATTTCTTTACCAAGAGATTCTTTTTGTTGATTAAATAAAATCTTACTCTTATCCAAGTTAATAGCTTTTTTCTTAATTAATTCAATGTTTTGAACTTGTTTATCGAATAAAAGTACTTTTTCAATCTCCTTTATATGAAAAAGTTTTGCCTTCAACTCTTTATATTTTTTTGCTTTTTCACATTCTTTTTCAAGCTTTACTTTACTAGATTGCAGTTCGTTTTCTAGAATCTCGCATCTTTCTTGTCTTTCAAAAACATCATTAAGTTTGGAATGCGTTTGTTCAATTCTGCTATCAAAAAGAGCTACCCCTGCCAATTCATCAATAAGTGTTCTCCTCTCTTTATTATTCATTGATACTATTCTTGTGACATCTCCCTGCATCACAACATTACTGCCTTCTGGATCAACACTTATATCTCTAAGAACTCTCTGTATTTGTTGTAAAGTGCACTGGCGTCCGTCAGAGGTATAAGTCGATGCATATGATCCACCAGGCATTAGCCGCAATTTTCTGGAAACTATCCATTCTTTTTGATCTCTTTTAAGAGCGATATCATCTTCTTCTAAATCCAAAGGTGGAACATCTTCCCTTGGCGACCAATCTTCAATATTGAATTTAACGGAAACAAATGTTTCGGAAGATTTACCTTCTTTTACTTTAGAATTATTTATTAAATCTGGTAATCTCTCTGCTCTCATACCTCTACTATTTGCCAAACCTAAACAGAATAAAATTCCATCCAAAATATTACTTTTCCCAGATCCATTTGGACCAGTCACCACTGTAAAACCCTCTTCAAGAGGAATTTTTACACTTCCTCCAAAAGATTTAAAATTTTCAAACTCGACCTGATTGATGTATACCAATCGCAAGTCACAATAGCTAAGTAAGAATAGCTACTTTTCAAAAAATCTCAAGAGAATTATTAAGATTATTTCTAAAAACAAATTAATTATTTTTCGTTAATTGACAAAAATTTCCATCAATTATGAACAAACCGTTTAACAATTTACCATTCAATATAATTTTTAATTTTTGAGAGTCTTGATTATGAGAAATAAAAGAGAAAATTCCATGATCAATTCTTTTTACTAAACCTCTATCATTAGAAAGTTGATATTCAACCCTAGAAAGCCACACCAATCTATGATTTGGTTGTTTTACTATTTTAACAACACCCTTATTTAGTGATGGAATTTCGTGAAATTTCCAAGTTAAACAATCTAATTGATCTTCAACAAGAAAATCATAGTGAATATCAATTAATTTACTACCTAGGATCTTATGTTCGAGTAAAACCCATCGATTCATTATCTAGTACATCAATAAATTATTTTATATAAATAATCAATCATTAAGATGAGCTAACAAGTTAGCGCATCTTAAAAAAGGAAAAACCTAGTTACCCGCATCAGGAACAAATCTCAAAGCAATAAATAGCAAACTTCCAGCTCCTGCAATAGCTGCTGCTACCAATCCAAAATCAGTTGGAATTGTACGGGATGCAAAAATAATTGCTGCAAATGTGATATCCATGATGAAATAAAAAACTTAATTTAATAAAGTCAGTAATAGCTTAACAAAACCTTATTACAGAACAGGGGAGATAAATGAAATGTAAATAAAATTTTATATGTCGATAATTTTTTATTAAAAACAAATCTAAATAGAAGGGTTTCAAATTAAGAAAATACGAACTACTCTAAAAGAAATGCTGGTGGATTAATGGAAGCTTTTCATCCTCCCAAAGAAGTTAAAGAGACAATTGATGATTCTGCACTGCCAAAGGAAGAAGGTATATCAGAAAAATGGTTGCGTGAAAAAATCGATAGTTTGATACCGTTAATACAAGAAAAATGGCCTAATATTGCACAACAAACTCTTGAGACTGCAAAAGGGAGTATTGATGATTTAGTTGAAGTAATAGCAAGCCATACTGGATCATCTGCTAGTGGTATTAAAAATCAATTATTTCAAATCATTGATTCAATTCAAGAAAATAATTGGGAAATTGCAGATAAAATAGCACCAATCGAAAGTCAATTAGAAGAGTTACTAGATGAACTGAACAGTACATTAAGGCCAAAAATAGAAACCCCAATTAGAAAAAAACCAATTTTATCTATTGCTATTGCTGCTGGTATAGGATTATTTATAGGTAGTTTAATTAATAGTAGAAATAAATAAATGGATAAACCTAAAAACAAAAACTTTGCCAATACAGCTTCAAGAATCTCTGCAATCGCGAGTTCTGTAATGGATTTGCATGTCCGAATAGCACTTCAAGAAGTCGATAGAGAAAAGAGAAGATTAATAAGTGGGGGAGTATTTATTGCGATAGGTGGAATTTTATTATTATTAGTTTTAATTTGTATTCATATTATTTTTTATCTCACTCTTAGTAAGAGTAATAATTGGGCGACAGAATATAATTTACTTTTAATAATATTTGTTGATTTATTTCTTGCAGGTTTAAGCTTAAAGCTTGGAGGAAAACTAGCTAAAGGACCTTATCTACCCCAGACAATAGAGGGGTTGGGGAAAACAACAAAAGCAGTATTAGGAAAAAAATAAATTATCTTATTAAATATTTAATCCATCTACAATCAATACCTCCATTGCTTACCGGTATTTTTAAAGAAGATTTCATTTTTAAATATCTTGTAAGTTTTGGATTCCCACTTAGTAACCAGAATTCCCAACCAGAAAAATTTCTCTTCAAAAATTCACCCATATCCTCATATAAAGTAATTAATTCGTTTTCATCACCTAGTTTTTTTCCATAAGGTGGATTACATAAAACTAATCCTTCTGAAGATTTAAATTGAATATTTTTAAAATCATCATTTTGTAATTGAATATAATTTTCAAGTCCTGCTAGTTTTATGTTGACTTTTGCTTGATCAAAAACATCTTTATTAATCTCACAACCAATAATTTGTGATAATTTCTCAAAGGCAATAACTTTTTTCTGAGCCTTACTTTTCTCTTCTAGATAAATATTTTTATTAAAATCGAGCCAATTTTCGAAAAGATAAAATTGTTGAGATTTAAGTGGAACTTCAAGGATTTGATTAATAGCCTCTATTAAAAAGGTTCCCGAACCACACATAAGATCAACCAAAGGTTTAGTTCCTTTCCATTCAGTCATTTTTAATAAACCAGAAGCTAAATTTTCTTTAAGGGGAGCATCTCCAATAGCAGGTCTGTAGCCTCTTTTATGAAGACTTTCAAAAGTGCTCTGCAGACTGAGAACCCCACGATCATTATTTAAATGTAAATGAACTATCAAATCAGGATTATCTAAAGAAATATTAGATCTTTTATTCCAAACAGATTTTTGGAGATCTGTAATTGAATTTTTAACCTCGAGAGCCGTGAAATGAGAATGACTTAACGATGAAGTTCTGCCGGTTACTTGAACATTGAATGTTTTTTCAGAAGGTAACCATTTTAACCAGTCAAATGAATCTCTAACTCCCTCATATAAAGAAAGCCTGTCGGAGCATGCAAAACGTGCAACTTCTCTATAAAAACGAAACGCAACTCTTGAAAAAAAATGAATTCTATAAAAAGTGGCATAATCACATTCAAAAGAAACTGATCTTTTATAGGTATTAATATTAAATCCACCCAAATCAATAATTTCACTTGCTAAATATTTTTCTAAACCTTCAGGTGATGATGCAATTACATACATATATATATTTAAAAAATTAATGAAATAACTATTCAATACTCATTTTGCCTGCCAGAATATAAATGTCCAATTGGACTAGGTGATCTCAACCGATGTTTCGGACAGCGGTTCGATTCCGCTCAACTCCATTTCCTTTTGGGGTTGTAATGGTTTCGACGGGGCGTAAGGAAGATGACTGAAGCCTGCTCGGTTAGAGCAAAAACACAAACGCTAACAAAATCGTTAGTTTCTCCCGTCAAACAGCACCAGTTGCTGCTTGATCTCAAAGGAGATGGGGTGATATCAGCCTTATCAACCAAGTGATCCAAGGAGCCTGGAAGGGCTCCACCATTTTAAATTGACCAAGTTTGGTATTAGATAATTTGTTAATTTGTAAAATTTACTTCAAAAGAATGTATTAGAAATTATTTTTTGAATTTTATGAGTATAAATACTGAAAAGATTACGAAAAAAATATTTTAACGTATTAAAAATTCTCAATACAAATGAGCACAAAAAATAACATCAATGACTTATTAATAAACTTAAAACCTAAGGTCTTAAGATTTACAGGCTCGAACTTTCCAGCAGAACTTTGGAGCAATAATCAAATAAAAAATCTTAAAAAAATATCTGCATAAAATTTATTTTATTCTCTTTTACAAGCTTGAAAAAGGATTACTTGGCATCTTTTTCAAACACTTTTGAGAAGCTTCTTGAAGCATTCCAAATTCTTTTTGATTTAAGTTCCATTTAAAAACATTCGATATATCAATAACTTGAGACCTTTTTCTCATTCCTACAAGAGGTATGGCTCCTTGGTAACAACACCAATTGATTGCTACTTGAGCTTGTGAAACTGATCTTGAAACAGCAATTTTTTTAAGACATCTCCTTAATTCAATGCTTGATTTTTTATAGTTTTTAAAAATCAAACTTCGTAGAAAAGAATTTTGCTTATCTTCATCTTTTTCAGGATCTATACATAGTATTCCAAAAGATAAAGGACTATAGGCTAAAAAATCAATATTATTATTTTCACAAATTCTTTTTACATTTATATTTTTTAGGAAATCTGGAGACAATAAAGAAAACTGAATTTGAACACTTTTAACTTTTTTATCTCTTTTTGATAAGTATTGAATTATTTTCTTTAATCTTTGGGGTCCAATATTTGATAATCCAATTTGAAAATTAAAACCTTGATCAATTAAATCGCAAAGATTATTTAATAATTGTAATTCTTGCCAAGGATTATATTTTGCGGTTGACCAATGTATTTGGACTATATCTAATTTATTATTTAATCTTTCTAAACTTTTGAGAAACGGTTTAGTGAAGCCTTTATTCCCAAATCTCCATGGATAAGGAGCAAGCTTTGTTGCTATTTGAATTCGTTTTTTTTGAAAAGTAGGAGTATCTAATAAAAATTTTCCTAAAAGTTCTTCACTTCTTCCATTAAGTTTTCCAGTTCCATAAGAATCTGCACTATCAATTAAGTTAAAACCTCTTTTTAACGCTTCTTTATAAGTCTCACGTAAATCATCATCATTACTAATTTGATAGTCCCAAAAAACTTGATTTCCCCAAGACCATGTTCCTAATCCAATTCTTTTTTTCACTTACTGTTTTTAAACATACTTTTAAGATTACTCGAAACTTTATATCCCACAAAAGAGTATTTAGGAAATATAAGTTTTAAAACTTTTCAAATAATTACCTATTGACAATAAGAAATTATTCTCCAAAGTAAGGAAAATATTAGTAAAAAATTGTTTATTACTGTTTGCGGTCAAAAAGGAGGGGTTGCTAAAACTTGTACAAGTATTCACCTTGCAAGTGTATGGCATTCTGAAGGCAAAAAGGTATGTATAGTTGATGCTGATAAAAACAGATCAGCATTAGCCTACTCATCCAGAGGAAACCTTCCATTTCCCGTGTTTCCAGTTAGTTCAGCCGCAAAAGCCTCAAGATCCTCGGAAATTGTTATTACAGATGGGCAAGCAAGCAGTGATACAGAAGAACTTAAACATCTTGCATACGGATCAGATTTAGTAATTCTACCCACAACCGCAAAAGCGAGGTCTGTTGAATTAACTGTTGAATTAGCCAGCTTATTAAATACTTTAAAAGTTAACCATGCAGTTGTAATTGTAAAAGTAGATTTTAGACAACAAAAAGCAGCTCAACAAGCTAAGGGAGCGTTAGAAAATTTCGGTTTACACGTTTTTGATACATTTATTCCTTTACTTTCAGCATTTGATAAAGCAGAAGCCTCTGGAAATGCAGTATTTGAAGCTGTAGACGATTTAGGAAGATCAGATCCTCGTCGAATGACGGGCTGGTCTGCCTATTGTTCTATTGCATCTCAAATTCCATGCCTGATTTCGAAGCACTCATCCGACACCAACAACTTAAACAACCAACAACTAATCAGCGCCTAAAAGTAGTTGATTCTCCTGCTTTTGAAATAGAAAATGGAGAAAACTCACAAATCAAACAACCCAAGATATTAAATTATTTTATTGGAAGTTTTATTGGTTCTGTAATAGGAACTATTTCAATCCTCTTTCTTTATATAAACGAATATTTACCAATTGAGCTGCTAAAAATTAAGTAGTGTATTCGCTATTGATTTCAACCAACCTTGAAAAGCATTGCTATGACAAGGTTTTTACTCGGAAATTTGGTGGTATCTTAGTGGTACAAAACTTTTTTTACAAGTGAAATCCATTGATACCACTACATAGGTGTTATAAAACCGGTATGGAAAGTTTCAATTAAAAATATTTTTTAAGTTTAGTATTTATTTTTTAAGTATTAATTAAAAGATTAACTTGCTATTTAATTTAACTTTTTTCTGCCTCAATTTGATAATTATTAAATATCTTATGTAAGAACATAAAAAGTTATTTTTCTGGAAAAATAACAAATATTAAGCAATAGTTAAATCATTAAGTATTTACACTTAAATTATTAATAAGTCAATATCACTTTTTAAAAAAGTTGTGTCTCATGAAAAACTTTTCAAAAAAACTTGTTAGTTCTCTTTTTACTTCTACATTACTTTTATCGCCTTTTACTTCATTAGCAGGTGAAGTTTCCACAAATACCACTGATTTAGGATTCTTCGTTGCTGAAGATCCTACTAAAGTAAATGATGGAGGAGATTCAACTTCAAATTTATATAAACTTTCTTCAAATGGTGCAGTAACTTTACTAAAACAAGATATATTTCCAGATGTGAGTACTAATAATTTCACATCTAATGACTTTACTGTTGATGAGCGTAATGGAAAAATTTATTTTCTTGAAGGGGATCGTGGGGGCGGTCAAGGAAAAAGATATCGGAAATATGATATCGATACAAACGCATTTGAAGGATACATTGATGTAACAGGATTACCAAGCGGGGCAACTCCAATCAATATGGGTGTGATACAGAAATTAAACGATACTATTGAGAAAAAATGTGACTCAACAGACAGTGACTGTGATGATTCCTCAGATACGAAATTCGTTTCATTGGGAGGAGAAGGAACTGATGAATTACTTAGAATTGATAATGATGGAATAAGTCAGGGAGGGTCAACCGGTAAAAGTCTTGTTAAATATGTAGGGAATGAACTTCATATAGGTGAAAACTCTTGGATTACAAAAGAGGAGAATGGTAGACAAAAAGTTTATGCAAAAGATGCTGCAGGAAATCCAATTCCTATTGACTATACAAATGGAACTAAATTATTAATAAATGGTAGAGATGTAGAACAATCAATCAATAATGTTGGAGCATTGAGTGCTGCTTTAACAGGTTTACCAACAGTTCCTACTGATACAACTCTTGCATGTGGTTTTGGAACAGGAACACATGGAGGAGATTTTGCTTTTTCTGGAGGTTGCGCTTCAAAAGTTAATGAAAAACTATCAATTAATTACGCTGCTTCAATGACAATGCCTGGTCAAGATTATCCAGGTGATTTTGAAGATCAGTTTTCTGCTAGAGCAGGATTTATCTGGCAATTAGGCAAACCAGTAAAACCTACGCTTATTAGTATGAAGGAGAAAAAAGAATTTGAGACACAAATTATTTCTCTTGAAGAAACAAACAAACAACTTTTAGCAAGATTAGAAAGATTAGAGAAAGTCGCACTAGGAAGTGTGCAGTCAAAGGATTTGGCATCAAATAAAACTGATTTCAATTCACTAAATAGAGACCTCAGAAAAAATAACTTTAAATATTGATAGATGAAAATTTAGTGGTATTTTAGTGGTATCTGCTTTATGATATCTCTGTAATCAACTGTGCCAGAGGGGATTTGGGGTTAGGTCGTATACTCGCTATTTATTTCAACGTACTTTTTAGACAAATCACAACCCCAAGCAGTTCCTTTTTCTGAACCAGAATTAAGATTAAGAGCTATACGTACTATATCCTCAACTAAATATTTACCATTCATTTTTGTACTTATGTAATTGGCAACTTTTTTGGAATCATATTTATTTAACTTACCCTTTTCCAAAATCTGAAAGTCTCCAATATATAAATCAACGACATCTAATTTAAAATCAATTCCAGAGTTACCAGCAGCTGAAATAATTCTGCCCCAATTTGGATCACAACCATGAATTGCAGTTTTTACCAGTGAAGAATTACATATAGATTTAGCTATCTTAATTGCATCTGAATTATTCTTTGCTCCCTCAACCAAAACCTCTAGCAAGCAATTTGCGCCTTCTCCATCTCTAGCGATATTTTTTGCCAAACTTTGGCATACAATATCGATACCTGTTTGAATCTTTGATAAAAATTTCTTATCAATTTTTTTCCCTGAATTTATTCCTATAAAGGCATCATTAGTACTTGTCTCTCCATCCACCGAAATAGCGTTAAAAGACTTTTTAACAGCAATAGAAATCATCTTGTCCCAAAGTTCTTTATCAACACCAACATCACATGTAACAAAAGCCAACATAGTAGCCATATTTGGATAAATCATTCCTGATCCTTTTGCAAAACCAGATATCTTTACCTTTCTCCCTTCAATAAATGTTTCTATAGTTATTTTTTTGTCAACTAAATCAGTAGTTAAAATAGCTTCTGCAGCATTCTGAAAACTATTTGTTTTTAACTCCTTGACTAATTTAGGTAAATTATCAATTAAATTTTTTATTTGAATGGGTATACCAATTACACCCGTTGAGCACATTAAAACTTCTTCTTCATTTATTCCTAATAATTGTGAGACCTCCTTCGTAGCACACAAAGTATGTTGAATACCATAATCACCTGTACAGGCATTTGCTTGTCCAGAGTTTATTAATATTGCTCTTATAAGACCTGAAGACTTTTTAATCCTTTGTTCACAAATATCTACACAGGATGCTCGAACTATTGATTGTGTAAACAAGCCACTACAAATGCTATTCTCTGGGGCTAATATTAAAGCCAAGTCTTTCTTATTCGAATTCTTTAATCCCGCAGCAATCCCTGCGAAAGAAAAACCATCAGGTTTTTCTTCACCATCGCTCACAAATGACCAATTAGTCTCAAGCTGAATCAATCTTTTTTATAAATTAAATTCATAATAACTATTCTTTCTATTAAAACACTGCAATATAGATTCTTATTAAATTTATGAGCATCCACCCAAAATTAAACAATAAACAACGAAGAATAGGTCTTACTGGAGGCATTGCAAGTGGAAAATCTACTATAGCCAAATACATAAAAAAATATATAGACATTCCAATATTGGATGCAGATCAATATTCAAAAGATCTAATCAAGCCGAAAAGTAATTGCTATAAAAAAGTTGTCGCTTATTTTGGACCTCAAATAGTTGATCAGCATTCTTCAGGAAATGAAATAAACAGAGCATTATTAAAAAAAATTATTTTTGAAAATTCTATACATAGATCATGGATTGAAAATCTTCTCCATCCATTAATAAAGGAAGAAATGATAGAAGAATGTAATCAATTTGATAAAAATAAAATTATACTTTTAGTTATCCCATTGCTATTTGAAGCAAAATTTACGGATCTTTGTACTGAAATATGGTTAGTAAAATGTCCAAAAGATATCCAAAAAAAAAGACTTATGAAAAGAAATAAAATCAGTGATGGTGAGGCTGAGAAAATTATAAATCTTCAATTAAATTTTGAAGATAAATCTAAATTTTCTGATGTAATATTAGATAATTCAGATGATAAAAAAGTATGGATAAATACAATAAAAAAACTTGTCTAGAAATTAACTATTTAGTTTTTCAGAAATGAGTTTATTAGCAAGTTTGGGATCTGCTTTACCTTTAGTTTTTTTCATAAGCTGTCCTACGAAAAAACCAAGTAGTTTAGTTTTTCCCTCTTTAAAAGATTTAACTTCTTTAGGATATTCAATAATAAGTTCTTCAATAATTACCAAAATACTTGCAGAATCAGATATCATAGCCAAGCCTTTTTCTTCAACTATCTTTTGTGGAGAAATATTATCTTGAATTAATTCTGGTAAGATTTCTTTTGCTATTTTTCCACTAATAACTTTCTTAGAAATCATATTAATCATCTCTGCAAGGTTAATAGGGCTTAGCTTTAAGTCAGCAAAACTTTGTTTATTTGATTTCAAATAACCAACAATATCACTTGTTATCCAATTTGATGCAAGTTTAGGATCGGCACCGTTTGCCACGGTCTCTTCAAAGAAGTTTGCCATAAAGACTTCATCCGAAATAACCCTTGAATCATATGGAGATAAGCCTAATTCTTTGACATATTTTTGTCTTTTCTTAGAAGGTAATTCAGGCAATTCATTAAGCCATTGATCTTTTTGTTCTTTTGATATTTCAATCGGGCCAAGATCAGGATCTGGGAAATATCTATAATCACTACTTCCCTCCTTTAATCTCATACTTTTTGTTAATTGCTTAGCTTCGTCCCATAGTCTAGTTTCTTGATAAATTTCACCTCCATTCTCATAGGCATCAATTTGTCTTTCTATTTCATACTCACAAGCCTTTTGAATAGCAGAGAAAGAATTCATATTCTTTATTTCAACTTTGGTCCCGAAAGGGGCATTAGGACCTCTCCTAACTGAAATGTTTACATCGCACCTTAGTGAACCCTCCTGCATATTTCCATCTGAAACACCAAGGTATCTAACAGTTCTTCTTATTTCTGAAGCATATTCTGATGCCTCTCTACCTGTCCTAATGTCTGGTTTACTTACGATCTCAACAAGTGCTATACCTGCGCGGTTGTAATCAACCAATGAATATTTAGAGCCAGCCAATCGATCGCTTCCTACATGAACTAATTTACCAGCATCTTCTTCCATATGAAGTCTTTCTATACCTATTTTTTTTAAGTAAGTTTTTTTATCTTTTTCTGCTATTTCAACTTCTAACCAGCCATTTTCTGCTAAAGGTTGATCGAATTGAGAGATTTGATAGTTTTTAGGTAAATCAGGGTAAAAGTATTGTTTTCTATCAAATTTACAATGCTCTGCCACATTTAAATTTAAAGCTAAAGAAGTTTTTACTGCATACTCTAAAACAGTCTTATTTAAAACAGGGAGAGTTCCTGGTAAACCACAAACAACAGGATCAATATGAGTATTAGGTTCATCACCAAAAGCAGTTGATGCCGATGTAAATATTTTACTTTTAGTATTAAGCTGGACATGGGTTTCTAAACCGATAACAGCTTCCCAAGGTTCAAAATTTTTCATTATTAAATATTCCTCTCTTAATCTTATTGGATATAAGGTAAAAGAGGATCAAAACATATCTAAATTATAAAAATAATTAAATGGAATCAGAAACTAAAAATACAATTTTAATTATTGGTGGAGGATTAATAGGTTTATCTATTGCTTATGAATTTGCACGTAAAAAATTTAAAGTTGAAGTTTTAAGTAAAAACAGAAGCGAATCTGCTGGATTCGTTGCGGCAGGAATGCTAGCCACCCATGCTGAGGGACTGACAGATGAATTATTCATATTTGGGCAACACAGTCAAAATTTAATTCCAGAATGGATTAAAAATATCGAACAAGATAGTGGCATTGATTGTGGATTAAAAAAATGTGGAATAATAGTACCGTTTGAAAATTTAAAAAAATTGAAAAAATTCAAAACTTATAAATATGGAAAATATTTAAATCAGAAAAACCTAAAGAAAGAAATCAGTGGAATCAATACAAATTGGAAGCATGGATTACTTTTTGAACAAGACGGCCAAATAGATAATAGAAGGAGACTTATGCGTGCTCTTGAGCGTGCATGTTCTTTGCATGGGGTCAAGTTCCAAGAAGGAGCAGATGTAAAAGAATTAATTTTAGAAAAGAATAAAATTCTTGGTGCAAAAGTTTTAAACGCTACTGGAGAAATAAAAAATATTTTTGGGGAAAAAGTAATTTTATGCTGCGGTGCTTGGAGTAAAAAAGTTTTAAATAATTTACCAATCTTTCCTGTCAAGGGACAAATGCTGTCAATACAAGGTCCAGAAAATTCTATTAAAAGAGTTCTTTTTGGTCCTAATACTTACTTAGTTCCTAGAGACGATGGTCTTATAGTTGTTGGAGCAACCGTTGAAGATAAGGCCGAATTTAATCAAGGAAATACCCCAAAGGGCATAAATCAACTTCAAGAGGGTATTAAATCTTTATTACCAGAAGCATTAAACTGGCCACAAATGGAACATTGGTGGGGATTCAGGCCTTGTACACCTGACTTAAAGCCAATAATTGGAAAAACTCAAATCGTCAACCTTTATGTGGCTACTGGACATTACAGAAATGGAGTGCTCTTTTCAGCAATTACAAGCGATATTATGTTCAAATTAATTCAAGAAAAAACCCTCAACAATATTGAAACTACTTTCCTTAAAAAATTTAGTTTCAATAGATTTTAAATATAAATTTCTTTAATTTTCTGATCGCCATTCAGAATCAGAAGTTTCCCAATCGCATATTTCATCTTCATCAAACCATAAATTTATCTCAAATTTTGCAGTTTCTTCTCCATCTGAACCATGAATTATATTTCTACCTATATCAATAGCTAAATCTCCTCTTATAGTACCAGGTTCAGCCTCAAGTGGTTTTGTAGCCCCAATTAGTTTTCTTGCGCTTAGGATTACCCCTTCTCCTTCCCAAATCATCGCAACCACAGGACCACTTGATATGAAGTCGACTAAATCCTTAAAGAAAGGTCTCTCTCTATGTACCCCATAATGGTCTTGAGCAATTTGCTTGGATGGAATTAATTGTTTTAAACCTACCAATTTAAAGCCTTTTTTTTCAAACCTTCCAATAATCTCCGAAACATATCCTCTCTGAACTCCATCTGGTTTAATTGCAAGAAACGTTCTCTCTTTGATCATTTAATTAGTAATCTCTCTATGTATATTCTTCTTTTAGGTGGTAACTTGGCAAGTAATCATTAAAATAAAAGATATTGTTTTGAGTAATTTTCAAAAACTTATATAAATCACCAAACTAAAATTGACCGATTTTGATACAAAAAAATTAAATAAAAATTGGACTATAGAAGATAGTATTTCTACATATGGCATTGATCAATGGGGAGAAAAATATTTTTCAATTAATTCAGATGGCAATATATCGATAAGCCCAAATAGAAAATCCAAAAAAAAAGTCGATCTTTTTAAACTTGTTAAGGAATTTAAAAGTAGAGAAATCAATACTCCCTTAATAATAAGATTCAACGATATTTTAAAAGACCGAATTACGGAATTAAATAATGCCTTCTGCCAAGCTATAGAAACTTATAACTACAAAAATATTTATCAAGGAGTTTTTCCTATTAAATGTAATCAGCAAAAAAATGTCTTGGAAAAAATCATTGAATATGGGGATCCTTGGAATTTTGGTTTAGAAGTAGGAAGTAAATCAGAATTATTAATTGGATTATCAATCCTTGAAAATCAAAAATCACTTTTAATTTGTAATGGATATAAAGATAAAAAGTATATTGAGAGCGCAATATTAGCGAGAAAACTTGGTAAACAGCCAATTATAGTAATTGAGCAAAGAGATGAAGTTCAAAGAATTATAGAAGCTGTAAAAAATCTCAAAGCAACCCCCATACTTGGAATTAGATCAAAATTATCAAGTAAGAGTAGTGGAAGGTGGGGTAAATCAGTGGGAGATAATTCCAAATTTGGATTATCAATTCCAGAAATAATGCTAACAATAAAAGAGCTCAAAGAAGCAAATCTAATAAATGAAATGAAGTTGCTGCATTTCCATGTTGGAAGCCAAATCAGTGATATAAAAGTAATTAAAGATGCATTACAAGAAGCTAGTCAAATATTTGTTGAATTATCTAAGTTAGGCGCACCAATGAAATATATAGATGTTGGAGGCGGCTTAGGAATAGACTTCGATGGAACTAAAACGTCCTCCAATACTTCGACAAATTATTCTCTTCAAAACTACGCAAATGACGTTATTGCAACAGTAAAAGATTCATGTGAAGTAAATAATATTCAACATCCAATCATAATCTCAGAAAGTGGTAGAGCGATAATCAGTCATTGTTCAGTTTTAATTTTCAATATTTTAGGGACAAGCCATGTCAACTCCCAAGTCAAAGTATCCGATAACAAAAAACAATCATTAATCATCACAAATCTGATAGAAACCCTTAATCAGCTAAAAAATCTTAGATATAAAAAAGAAGATTTATCTGAAATAATAGAATTATGGAATGACGCTAAAAAATTTAAAGAGGATTGCTTAGTCGCTTTTAGATTGGGATTTATTTGTTTAGAAGAACGTGCGTATGCGGAAGAACTTACATGGGCTTGTGCAAAAGAGATTGCAAATCAATTGGAGAGTGATGAAATTAACCATCCAGATTTATCTGAAATAACCGACACGCTTGCATCAACATATTACGCAAATTTATCAGTTTTTAAATCTATTCCTGATACCTGGGCAATTAATCAAGTTTTTCCAATTATTCCAATTCATAGACACTTAGAAGAGCCCTTTTGTAAGGGAAACTTTGCGGATTTAACTTGTGATTCTGATGGCAAGCTGAATAGTTTTATTGACAATGGAAAGATCAAATCACTTTTAAATTTACATCCTCCAGAAAAAAATAATGATTATCTAATAGGAATCTTTATGGCAGGAGCATATCAAGAAGCATTAGGAAATTTCCATAATTTATTTGGAAATACAAATGTTATTCATATTGATATAAATGATGATAATTCTTATAAGATTAAAAACATTATTAAAGAAAATAGCAAATCAGAAATTTTAGAGTTATTAGATTACAGTTCAGATGATTTAGTTGAATCAATAAGAGTCAATACTGAATCTGCTATCAATAATAAAACTTTGACTATTCAAGAAGCACGAAAGTTAATTGACCAAATAGAAACCAGTTTAAGAAAAAGTAGTTACTTATCAGAATAACTAAGGAGTTTTGTCCTCAAATCTTTTCTTGCATATTCCAAAGCATCATTTAATTTATCAATATCTTTGGCACCTGCCTGTGCAAAGTTAGGTTTACCTCCCCCGCCCCCAGAGCAAATACGTGAAATATCATTAATTAATTTCCCTGCATGCATACCTCTTTTAACTAAGTCTTCCCCAAAAGAGACAACAAATAACAATTTTCTATTTTCCTTATCTGGTATTCCTCCAAGAATCACAACCGACTTATCTCCCAATTTAGAAGTTAAATCTAATGCTGCAGATTGTAGAGAATTTCCATCTAGTCCATCAAGTTGACTAATAATCAGCGAAAAAGATCCAATTTTATTTGCAGAAGAACCTAGCGAAGAGTATTTAAAATAAGCAATTTCATCCTTCATTTTTTGTATTTCTTTATTTTTATTAATCAACTCTGATTGCAAAGAATTAACCCTATCCAGGAGTTGATTAGGATTTGCTTTTAACAAATCACTTAGTTGACTTACGAGAGAATTTTTATCACTAAAGTATTCAAAGGCTGATTGCCCTGACAATGCTTCGATTCTTCTTACGCCCGCTGAAATTCCTTCTTCACTAATTATTTTAAAACAACCTAATTCAGATGTTGTTTTTACATGTGTACCACCGCATAGTTCCATCGAAACACATGGCACATCAACAACTCTTACTACATCATCATATTTCTCTCCAAACATAGCCACTGCGCCTCTCTCGAGAGCCTCACTTTTGGCCATGTTTTTAATATCAAGAGAATGATTTTCTAAAATCCAAGAATTAACTAAAGTCTCAACTTTGAAAATTTGATCTTTTGTAATAGGTTGAGAAGAATTGAAATCAAATCGTAATTTATTAAATGCGACTAATGAGCCTTTTTGTCCAACGCTTTTATTAACAACTACTTTGAGAGCAGATTGTAGTAAATGAGTAGCAGTATGATTTGCCGCAGCCTTAGCTCTAGCCAAATCATTTACTTTAGTTTTAACTTTTTGTCCCAGACTTAATATTCCTTTTTTAACTATTCCATAATGCAGAAAAACGTTTTTCTTGCGTATGACGTTATCAACTAAAACTTCTAGATCATTCGAGAATATCTTTCCAATATCACCAACTTGACCTCCAGATTCTCCATAGAAAGAAGTCTGATCAAGGACAATTAAAACTTTCTGTCCTTCACTTGCTTGCTTAACCAAGGTTGACTCCAAAAATATACCCTTAATTTCTGCATCTGAATCGAGTGAATCATAACCATTAAAAAGAGTGTTATCAAATAAGTCTATTTCGCGTTCTAATGAACCCTCTAATGTCAAATCAATGATTTGAGAAGCAGCTTTGGCCCTTTCTTTTTGTGCAGACATTTCTTTTTCAAAACCCTTAACATCAACACCAATATTGTTTTCTTGAGCAATTTCTTCTGTTAGTTCTAATGGAAAGCCATAAGTATCATAAAGTTCAAATGCTTTAAACCCAGTAATCATTTTCTGACCAGATGAAATCAATTCATCTAGTAATTTCTCTCCTCTATCAAGAGTTTCTCTAAATCTTATTTCTTCAATTTTTATCTCACTCAATATATGGTCATAATTATTTTTTAAATCTGGATAATTCTCTTGCATTAATTTAATACCTACACTTGCAAGTTTCGATGAAAATTCATTTTTTAAGCCTAACAATCTTCCATGTCTAACCATTCTTCGAATCAGTCTTCTTAAAATGTATCCCCTTCCAAGATTACTTGCTACTACCCCATCAGAAATTAAATGTATAACTGCTCTTATATGATCTCCAATAATTTTTAAAGAGATTTTAGTTCTTTCATCTGAAGAATAATAATCAATTTTGGAGATCTCAGAAGCTTTTTGAATAATTGGAAAAATCAAATCTGTTTCGTAATTATTCTTCTTCTTTTGCAATATTTGAGCCATTCTTTCAAGCCCCATTCCAGTATCAATATTTTTGTATTTCAAATCTGTCAATTGACCATCAGGGTCACGGTTATATTGCATAAATACAAGATTATAAAATTCTATAAACCGATCACCATCTTCTAAATCAATATTCTGAAGACCTTTTTCTGGTTTAAAGTCATAATATAATTCTGAACATGGTCCGCAAGGACCTGTTTTCCCTGAAGACCAGAAATTATCTTTTTCTCCAAGCTTAATTATCCTTTGTGGATGAATCCCGATATCTTCTTTCCAAATCTTTACCGAATCATCATCTTCATGAAACACGCTCACTATAATATTCTCAGCAGAAAGTCCATAAATATCAGTAACTAATTCCCAAGCCCACTCAATAGCCTCTTTCTTAAAATAATCTCCAAAAGAAAAATTACCAAGCATCTCGAAGAAGGTATGATGTCGAGCAGTAACTCCAACATTTTCAATATCGTTTGTTCTTATACACTTTTGACTAGATGTGGCTCTTTTTGATGGCCTTTCTTTCAATCCTAAAAAAACTGGCTTAAAAGGCAGCATTCCAGCAATAGTGAGCATAACTGTAGGATCATCAGGAATTAAAGATGCACTTGGAATAATTTTATGTAATTTTTCATGGTAAAAATTTAAAAATTCTTTTCTTATCTCATCACCTGTAATTGGAGTTTTTTTAGTTTGAGATTTCATTTATAACAGTATCAATAATGAAGTGATTAAAAAACAAATTCGGTAATTCCACACTTAGATTCACGCGGATTTATATTGTATTTAACTAAAGTCATAATACAAAAGAATAATAGTATGATAACTTCTGCAAAAACAAGTACTTCAGAGATGAATAAAGTTGAGCAAAAATTATCTGTGCAACAGAAAGTTTTTGCAGATGACACAATTGCAATTAGATCTCTTGACTGGGATCGAAGTAGATTTGATATTGAATTTGGATTAAGAAATGGAACTACTTATAATAGTTTTATCATTAAGGGCCAAAAACTAGCAATAATTGATACAAGCCACGCTAAATTTGAAAAACTATGGTTTGAGCAATTACTTAGAGAAGTAAATCCCAAAGAAATTGATTATTTAATTACAAGTCATACAGAGCCAGACCACTCAGGTTTAATTGGAAACCTTTTAACTCTTAATCCACAAATAATAGTAGTTGGTTCAAAATTAGCGCTTAAATTTATTGAGGATCAAATACATATTCCATTTAAAAGTTTAGAAGTAAAAAGTGGACAATATTTAGATCTTGGAACTAACCTCACAAGTGGAGTAAATCATAATATTGAATTTATAAGTGCGCCAAATTTACATTGGCCAGATACCATTTTCTCCTACGATCACGGTACGAATGTTTTATACACATGCGATGCTTTTGGATTACATTATTGCTCTGATGAATTTTTTGATAATGATCAAAAAGAAATTTATGAAGATTTTCGTTTTTATTACGATTGCCTTATGGGCCCGAACGCAAGAAGTGTTCTACAAGCTATCAAACGAATAGATAAGTTACCTAGACTTAAAACTATAGCTGTGGGTCATGGGCCATTACTTCACAATCAAGTAAATTTTTGGAAAGAAAAGTATTCAGAGTGGAGTAGTAACAAGAGTAAAGGCAATGAATTTGTATCTGTTTGCTACATCAGTGATTATGGATATTGTGATCGATTAAGTCAAGCTATATCTCACGGAATAAGTAAGGCAGATGCACAGGTTCAATTAATTGATTTAAGATCTTCAGATTCTCAGGAATTAACAGGTTTAATTTCAGAATCTAAAGCCGTAGTAATCCCAACCTGGCCAGTTAAGTCTGATAATGAATTAAAAGAGTCTTTTGGCACTCTTTTTGCCGCATTAAAGCCTAAACAATTTACGGCAGTTTACGATGCTTTTGGAGGAAATGATGAACCGATAGACTCATTAGCAAGCAAGTTGAGAGAATTAGGACAAAAAGAAGCCTTTTCACCTCTAAGAGTTAAAAATATTCCAGATCCTATTATCTATCAACAATTTGAAGAAGCTGGAACCGACTTGGGACAATTAATTAATAAGAAGAAAAATATTGCTTCAATGAAAAGCCTTGATTCAAATCTGGATAAAGCTTTAGGGAGATTAAGTGGGGGTTTATATGTAGTTACAGCTAGCCAGGGAGAAGGTTCGACTTTTAGACAAAGCGCGATGGTAGCAAGCTGGGTCAGTCAGGCAAGTTTCAGTCCGCCAGGCATTACAGTTGCAGTAGCAAAAGATAGAGCTATTGAATCTTATATGCAAGTTGGAGAAGGTTTTGTAGTTAATATCTTACGAGAAGATAACTATCAAAAAATGTTTAGACATTTTTTAAAAAGATTTGCACCTGGAGCAGATAGATTTGCTGATGTAGATGTAGTGAACAATATCGCAAATGGTGGACCAGTACTTTCTGATTCTCTCGCATTTTTAGATTGTAAAGTAAGTTCACGATTAGAAACTCCAGATCATTGGATTATTTACGGTATAGTTAAAAATGGGAGCGTTTCTGATTTATCCTGTAAAACAGCCGTTCATCATAGGAAAGTTGCTAATCACTACTAAAAAATAAATCTTTAAAGATGTCAGTAATTAATACAAGTTCACTTTTAGAAAATAAAAACTTATCGATATATGAAATAACTGAAAATTTTATTTGCATCAGATTTCTTGATCAAAACAAAGAAAGGTTTGAGCTCGAATTTAATCTTGAGAAAGGAACTTCATTTAATACCTTTTTAATCATAAGTAATAATGATTTTTTCATTGTTCATCCACCTGAAAAAGAATATTCAAAATTAATTAATGAAGTAATTTCAAATTTTCATGATGAGTTCAAATTCAACAAAATTAACATAATTACTGGTCATGTAAATCCTAAAATTATTGAAACTATAAAGTCAATCAGTGTCCAATTCAGTAACTTAACTCTCACATGTTCGAATCCTGGTTTTAAGCTTATTAGTGAACTTTGGAATCAAAAAAATCCAAATTCAAAAACTTTTATTGAGCGAGAATTACCTGAAATTAACATCGTAAGAAAAGAACTTTATCTAGAACTAGAAAATATTGCATTAAAACTAATTCCTGTACCAACTGCCCGGTGGCCGGGTGGATTAATCATATATGAAGAGAATCAAGAAATTCTTTTAAGTGAAAAAATATTTTCTGCACATTTAGCCTCTGAAGAATGGTCAGAAAGCAACAGAATGAGTACAGAAATTGATAGAAAACATTTTTATGATTGTCTTATGGCACCAATGTCTAATCAAATCGTATCAATATCTGAAAAAATTTCTGAATTAGACATTAAAACTATTGCTCCACTGCACGGTCCAGCAATTGAGTACAGCTTAAAAAGCTTTTTAAATGACTACATTAGATGGGGAGAAAATCTTTCAACAAACAATCCTAAAATCGTCTTGATATACGCTAGTGCTTATGGCAATACAGCCTCAATAGGTGATGCATTAGCGAAAGGTGTAAATAGAACTTCAGTAGAAGTTGAAAGTATTAATTGTGAATTTACATCTAATGATGAACTTATAAAATCTATTCAAAAAGCTGATGGATATCTAATCGGATCACCTACTTTAGGGGGACATGCCCCAACTCCAATAGTAAGTGCTCTAGGAACTTTGTTATCAGAGGGTAATAGAGATAAACCAGTAGGCATCTTCGGTAGTTTTGGATGGAGCGGAGAAGCAATAGATTTGCTTGAGACAAAATTAAAAGATGGTGGATTTAAATTTAGTTTTGATCCAATAAGAATAAAATTTAGTCCTAATAAACCAAAGATTAAAGAACTAGAAGAAATTGGTACTCATTTTGGGAGAAAAATTTTAAAAAAAGCAAAACAAAATATCAGAAAATCAGATACCGGAATGATATCCAGTAAAACTGATCCAACATTGCAAGCTTTAGGAAGAGTACTTGGTTCACTGTGTGTTCTAACTGCATCAAAAGGAAAAGATGAAAATAATGTAAAAGGAGCTATGCTTGCATCTTGGGTAAGCCAAGCAAGTTTTTCTCCTCCTGGATTGAGTATTTCAGTAGCAAAAGATAGATCAGTAGAATCACTTCTTCAAAAAGGGGACTCTTTCGCCTTAAATATTCTTTGCGAAAAAGATTTCAGGGAACCTTTAAAAAGGTTTACAAAACCTTTCTCACCAGGGGAAGATCGATTTGAAGGTTTAGATATTGAATTCACACCTAATGATCAAGTAATAATTCCTAAGTCATTAGCGTGGTTGGATGCCTCTGTAAAAGAAAGAATGGAATGCGGAGATCATTGGGTAATATATGCTGAGGTTTTGCACGGGAATATATTAAAATCCGATAGTCTAACTGCCGTTCATCACCGTAAGAGTGGAGCTAACTACTAAACCAAATTATTTTTATTTATGCCTGATTCAAAAAATCTAATAATCATTTCAGCAAGTTGTGGAAAAAATCTAGAACTTGCAAAAAAATTTCAAAAAAAAAGTAATGAACTAAAATTCAATTCTGAAATTTTGGATCTAACTACTTTTGATATACCTTTATTCAATCCACGAATTCATACAAAAGAAAATATTCCTGTCGAAATAATTGAAATAAAAGAAAAGCTTTTTGCTACAGAAAAATGGATTATATGTGCTCCTGAATATAACGGTTCGATACCTCCAATTCTTTCTAATCTTATAGCATGGCTATCCGTATCAGGAGATGATTTTAGAAATTTATTTAATGGTCAGCCAATTGCAATTGCAACTTTTTCTGGTGGAGTTGGATTAGAGTTATTAACCTCATTACGAATTCAATTAGTACATTTAGGAAGTCAAGTCTTGGGTAGACAAATGTTATCTTCATTTAGTAAACCAGTGGATATAAAAACAATAGAAGATATAATTCAACGACTTTCACAAATGAAAAAATTGAAAATATAAATTATTTTTATAAAAATTTAGGCGAATTAATTTTATTTATTTTCATTCCAAACTTTTAAAATTTCTCTAGCCATAGGTAGTGCATGAACAGATCCTCCTCCAGGCGTATTTTGTGCAAAAGCAACTATTAACAACTCACTTTTATCAGAAGGAGTAAAGCAAACAAACCATGCATGATCTGAACCTCCTTCTCCATCTTCAGCAGTACCAGTTTTGCCTGAAATTGGAGGAAGATTAGATACACCATAATTAATAGAGACTCCTGTTCCAGATTCAACTACTTTTCTTAATCCGTTTTTCACTAACTGAAGATTATTTGGATCAATATCAATTTTTATACGCTTTTGATTTATTAATATTTGATCTTCTTTTTTAGATAAATGAGGAGTGACTAAATAGCCACCATTCGCGATTGCGGCATATGCACGAGCTATTTGAATAGGGGTAACTTGGACAACAAATTGACCGATAGACATACTAGCGATATCCTCTGGAACCCAAGGCGTTCTTCCTGGTTCCCCCCAGCCTCTCCCTTTTTTAGCCCATTGACTACTTGCCACTAAACCTTCATTTTCTTGTTCGGAAATTTCGATTCCAGATAGTGCGGCAAAGCCAAGCTTTTTAGAAACATTGTAAATTTCATCTACACCTACGCCATAGCCAATTTGATAAAAAAAAGTATTACTTGAAACTCGCAATGCATCTTCATAACCTATTGTTCCGAACCCTAAGTCATTATGTTCTCTAAAACATTGACTTCCATATGTAATACAAGGTTTAGTTTCTAAAAAAGTTTCAGGAGGAAACCTTCCACTTTCTAAACCAGCTATGGCAGTTACAATTTTCCAAACACTTCCTGGATCATATGCATTTAAAGCTCTATTAAATAATGGTTTAGCAGGAGAATTAAATAGAGCATTATATTCTTTTTCTGGTTTAAATTCTTTTGAAAAAAAATTCAAGTCAAAAGTTGGTTTACTAGCCATTGCTCTTATAGCACCATCTCTTGGATCCATAACTATTATTGCTCCTCCATTTTTATCTTTAAGTACTTCTTCGGCGATTAATTGTAAATTCAAATCAATTGTCAATTCAACGTCTTTCCCTTGTTTTGATGGTTTAATACCTAAAGATTTTGTAAAAGTGCCGGAAGAGTTCACTTCAATCATTTCTCCTCCCCATTCTCCTCTTATATGATCTTCATAAACAAACTCAATTCCAGTTCTTCCTATTAAATCATTTAATTTATAACCCTTTTTTGACAAAATATTAAATTCAGAATCTGTAATGGGTTGGGTATAACCAATCACATGAGAAGCAACTGTTTTATAAGGATAATTTCTAATCATTTTTGTTGAAATCTCTAAGCCATTTAAGATATTTTCATTTTCTTTAAATTTGATAACTTGATCAACTTTTAAATCATCTAATAGAGTTATTGAAAAATTTTTATTTTTTAAACCATCAGAATATTTCTTTTGAAGTGAATCAGATGAAATATTGAATAATTTCGAAATCTTCGATTTATATTGCTGCCATGCTTCTTTGCTGACGTATTGAGGTTTAATTATTAAAGAGTACTTAAAACGGCTATCTGCCAATATTAATCCATTCTTATCTAGTATCCTGCCTCTAATTGGTTGAGTAGAAATTAGCCTAATTCTATTTTCATCAGACATTTTTTTATAAGTCTCATGATTTAATAATTGAAGAAAAATTAATCTAATTAATATTAATAAAAAAGTAAAAGTAGTAATTAAATAGAAAACCAAAGGCTGCCTAATCAAAGAGGGGAACTTATTATTGAAGTTACTATTTTTCAAAAATTTACATCTCTTTCTGCAAAAACTTGTTTTCTAACAAAGTAATAATCTCCTTTATATTTTTTAATTTTTGCACTAAAAATTTATAATCATTGCGAGTCGTACCTTTATCAAATTCTAAACTTGATATATCTTTTTCTTGCTCTTTGTTATCCATAAATCAAATAATAAGTTAACTTAAAAACTAAACTTCTTTTATATTACCCCAAATAATAAAGCACAAATCATCAAAATAATATTCTATTCTATTTTAATAAAAGGTTTATATTGACTGATCTAAATTTTGTTCAAAGTAAGGATTACAACTGTTTTTTGAAACACCTGAAGACCAACCAATAAATGCTGAGACAAATACAATGATAATTATAGGTAGTAGAGCTTGTTGAGTATTTTCAAGGCTTAGCCATTCCTTCCAACTTCTGATAAATCTATCTCTTTGAAATTTCCTTTTCTCATTTTCTTCAGCTCTAGCTTTTTTAGCAAAAGACTTTGTTACCCACCTTTCAAAAGGTAGCTTTTTTGTAATTGCCATTTTCCTCTCAACTTCTAATAGTTGTCCAGAGTTAAGCTGAGGATGAAATGTGCTTATAAGCTCCAAAGTCTTCAGAAACATTTCTATACTTGCATCTTTTACGAGCTTTTGATCTTGACTTAAATCAGCCCAGTCAATTTCAGGATAAAACCGATTTCTGTTTGACTGGATTTGCTCTTCTGACATCTGTCCTGGTTCTCTTAACCATCTATTGGTATTTTCATCAAACCTTCTCCAATACAAAAATGGATTAATAAAGATTGTTTTGCCTGCAATTTTTACAACATCTTGTTGTAAATGATTGCTAATTTTATTATCAGGACTTTTCGGTTTAACCAAAATCTAAAATTTATTGTCTACTTAAAGATTATCTTTATTTAAAAATTTTTCCAGAATTATCCAATAATATTATTTTTCAATGTGATTAATTAATTTTGTGACAACTGCCAACGCTTTTTTAAATAATTACAATATTCACATTTAAAAGATGGTGAAGGGAACATATTAGATCTGAGCAGTTTTACTGTTTCAATAACTTTGCCTTCTACCCATGTCGCAGAACACTTTAACTTAATAAAATGCACATCGAATTTTAACTGATTATTAAAAAATTTCTCATTCTTTTTTCCGTTAAAATAAAGAAGATAGGCTTCATCTGCAACTTTGAAACCATTTTTTCTAAATAACCACTGATACATTTCTAATTGTCTTTTATATGCTTTTGCATAATCATATTTATTGAAAGTTTCAAACCAATCAAAATTATTTCTAGATGTTGCTTTTACATCAACAATAATTAACTCTCCATTCTTTTTTTCCCAGACATCATCGACCGCACCACCAAAATCATAATTATGTTCAGTAGATTTATATCTTATTCCTTTAAAATTACTTCTCCAAATATCTATATCTTTATGTTTAAAAGGTACAGCATCAATATTATGCTCAATAAATAAAGGATGAGATTCCTGTCTTTCACGATAATAATCAAACTCATTTTTACATAAATTATCTACAGCAATATTTAAGGTGAATGGTAATGATGGAGGTTTTATTTTATGTTTTTTATCAAGAACGCAACATCTAGGGCAATTAAGATATTTTTCAACAGTAGACCTACTTAATTTAATGGTTTCATCCATAATAATTTTGTAAAAAAGTTAAAGATAAAAAATTAAAGTATTTTTTATTCCTACTCAATAGTCACTCCAAAAAAGTGAATAAAAAATTAGTTATAGCAATGGTTTTGAGTTAATTATAACACAAATTTTTCTAAGTGAAACCTACTTGAAACCTACTTGAAACCTATTTTTTTTAACTATAACTAGGTCTATAGCTTATTTTCATTCCCACTCTATGTTACCGCCAATAATTAAAATTAAAAATACAGTCATAGCAGTGTATCTCAAGGGATAATTTTAAATATTATCTCGTGAGAAACCCGTGTGAAACCACTTTTTAAAAAAATTTATTAGATAAATAATAAAAATTAATAACTCAGTCGCAATAAATTAAACAATTCTGATTAGTTGGATTATCCCTACATTCTTTATCCCAGTAAGTTTGAAACTCTATAGGACATTGCTCAAGTTCGTTTGGAGTTTCATTCAGATTTAAACCTGCATAGTTAAATGCCGTTAAATATTTTGGAAGGATATTAAATTGATTAAATAGTTTCATAAAACCTCCTATATATCTTTATTTTCTACCTATTAACTAAAAATTCATAGAGTATTTTTACTCGAATAGAAGTGCTTTGTGGTTGTCACGACTATATTTTCCCATTCAACAGGAGTAGAAATAATTCAGGAGTAAGTAGCACTCACCGACTTTTTAGATAATGATTACATAAGAATCGAAAGGGGCAAACAAATCCCCCTTTATTTTGTTTAAATTTAAGTATTCGTTCGAAAAAATTAGGCAAAAAAAAAGATCCCTATTTATAGAGGTCATTTCCTGGTTTTACTAAATCAAGTGTTTCCTTGTTTCCACTGTTTCAGCAAAACCTCTCCTACACACAAAAATATTCATTACATATCTTTCTTTTTCGTGGAAGGGGTGAGTAATAATACTTAATTGTCACATATACCAGTTACGACCTAAAAGACTTAATTGCATTAAAAAACACCCTAATTCTTTCGAATCGGGGCGTTTAGTGATCAGAAATTAGTGTGTGAGGAGTTTCTGATTCTTTTAATCTAATGAAAAAGATTTCAATTCAGTGTGATTTTTACACACTATTTCTTTTCACAAAACAGATAAAGGATTGAAATTCTTGAAGATAAATATCCTCTTTTGTTAATTAATGGCAAAAAACTTGCTGAATTGGTTATTGAAATTGTTTTTGATCAAGGTTATAAGCATGTAGCAGAATATCTTAAAAAGGTTGATTCAGAATATGAAGGTTTAATTCAATACAGAAATCCTGAAGAAATACTTTTTGAATGATTTTGATTTAAAAATCTAGGAGATTTGTATAGAGATATCGCATAAAATAATTGAAAATTCTAAAAATCATTTAAGCAAAATTTCCATAAAAACTAAACTATCCATTTATTATCAAACAGGTATATGAGTAAATGAGAAGAAAAATCATCCTTGATATTTAATGTTACGACTTCTTCCTTTACCGATTTTTATTGGCATTTATCTATTCTCTTACTGGAGATGTAGAAAAAATATTGCTGCTAGTGATCAGCAACTAAAACCATGCATTGATTGGGCATATTTAAAAAATTTACCTCTCCCACCAAAACCTTCATTTGTCGAGTTTTATATTGTTTATGTTTCTTCTTTTTTTAAATTTCCCTTTGGGATAATTATTCAACAACTACCTTTCTCAAAAAAAGTAAGATACTACGAAAGAGAAATGAAATTAATATTTGATAAATGGAATTTAGAAAAAATTAAAAAAATAATTAACTAATTTATTAAGGTGTAGAGAAATTTAAAACTCTACGATTTCTCTATAGAGATGAGATTTTACCCTCACGTGTAACCTACGTTTAACCTCGTTGTTGAGATCCATTGCAAATAGGATAAGAGATTCTCACGTTTAACCGAGTTTTTTAGACTATGACAAGGTTTATACCTCTTTAGTTACTCCCACTCAATAGTCCCTCCAAAAAGGTTAATAAAAAAGACAGTTATATCAATGGGTCTGAACATATTATAACACGTATTCCGCCACGTGAAACCCACGTGAAACCTAGTAGGCAACGAACCTTAAGAAAAAATATTTATTACTTTACTTTCATAGAGATGTAAAGATTAGTTTGAGTATCTTACAAAAGAAATAAGTACTGATTGACTTATCGAAAGTTCCATAGATAATCTTTATTTTGAATATAAATAGATTATTGTTTTTCAATCCACGCTTAATTATTATTGGATGCTTAAGACCTTCTGTTCAGTTTGAGTTGTTAAAAAAAGCTAATAGATTTCCTATTATTTCTTTTTATTTATTCCAGAATATTGTACTCGGTTGGTTGGCTGAACCTCTTTATTGGTTGCAAAAAATTCTTTACAAGAAGCCAAAGAATATGCCTGATCCAATTTTTATTATAGGTGCATGGAGAAGTGGAACAACATACCTCCACACAGAAATAGTTAAAGCTACTAAAGCAGCTACAATAAAAAATACGTTTTCATGTTGCCCTCAGGCAGCCTTAATATTTAAAGAACTTTTTCGCAAATTTATACCATCTTATAAAAATAGATTTTTTGATTGGGTCCCATTATTAGCAGAGGGACCTCAAGAGTTAGATATTGCATTAATGAGATTGAGTTGCGAACATCCTCCAACATCAATTGGTCTTGGAAAGTCATTATCTAAGGATTTAGAAAGATGGTACAAATGGAAAGCTACATTAGATTTCAAAAAAAAATTAAAATTACTTCTTGAATGGGCATGGATTCATGATGGTTTACCTGGAAAAGTTTTTATCAATAAAGCTCCAGCATTTACAACGAGAGTTGACTTATTACTTGAGTTATTTCCCAACTCAAAATTTATTTACATTGAACGTAAATACGATCATGTGAAAAGTATAGAAAAATCTATCAAATCATTTAATAAAGAATTTGGTTTTATTCCATATCTTGGGAACGCAGAGAAAGATGCAAAGTTTACTAGATCCTTCATATTAGATAAATGGCAAATAATGAAAAATCTTATTCCTAAGGACAATTTAATAGAAGTTACATATGAAGATCTTATAAAAACTCCAAAAAAAACTATAGATAATATCAAAACGTTTACAGGGGTAAGTGTTATTTAAATCAAAAATAAATTAGAAGATTTTGGCAAGCGCATCAATTAAAGGAGTTTGATTAGGATATTTTTTTTCAAATCTACAGGCTTCTTCAGTAGTTGGAATTATTTCATGAAGAAGGAGATCTTCAACCCATTCAAGATCATTCTGTACAAAATCTTCTTTTGCAACTGATTTAAGTAATTCTATTTTTAATTTATCCCAAGCTTGTTTTTTATCATAATTATTTTGTTGCTGTATTTGCTTAAAAGTTGATTGAATACCTAGATACCATTTTCTGACTTGTTCGACATTATCAAAACCAGATGTATCTATAAATTTAGTCAAACTATAAATAAATTCTTGAAAAAAACTTATTTTCTATTTGCTTATAAAAAAACATAATAGATATTTAAGTTCCAGATTTATCTCGAGCTCTAAGATTACCAAGAGCATCTAACAGAGGCGTTGAATGTTTAAATCTAATAGTAAGTCTTACCGCTTCCCATAAAGTAACATCTCTTTTTGATGTAAGAATTTCTCTGGTCCAAGCCAAGTCGTCCTCGCCAAATTGACCCTCAGGAGTAATTCTTTTTATCTCATTTTCAAGTTCTTTCCAAACCTGCTCATCCGTCCAGTTACGGATTGTTTGGATATCTTTATAGAGAATTCTTATTCCGCTCTGCCACTCATCCATTCTCTTTTCCATTTTTTCAAATTTATTCATTATTTATCTCTTAGTGTCGAATTTAATCCTTATTTTTATTGATTTTACTGAGCATTACATTCATTTTATTAATCTTATAATCTGTTTCCAATTCTAATTCTTCAATTAAACCGTCTGGTTTCAAAGCTTCTTCTACTAATAATAAATCTTTTCCCACTGATTCCTCCAATGATTCTTTATGAGATTCTGATATTAAAGAGAGTATATCTTCAATTTGTTTTAATTTAGAATTTTCATCAATATCTGATTGATTTGAACTCTTAGATTTTAAAATTTCATTAATTAAGAATTTACTTTCATCAATTTTTGATTTTAAATCATCTGACTTTGCCTTCGATAAAAGAGATTGATATTTTTTAGAATTCATTGCATCTTCTACAATGCTTCCAACCATACTAGATAACGATCTGCGCTCAATTTTTGCAATTACCTTAAGCTTTTTAAATAACTCTTTCTGAAAAAGAACCTGTACCCTATCAAGCTTAGTAGGCATTAGTTGATTAATGTAAATTACAGAAAACGATACACACTTATAGTATAACAAATAGTATTTATTAATACTAATCCGGCAAATTAACTTTAAATGTTTATTGTTATTTATAGGTTATATCATGATATCCAAATAACAAACAAATATTCAAAGTGTGTTATAGTATGTATAAGTGTGTAACTATTAAGAGACACATCTGCGAGGCAGTGGTGATGGGGATCACAACAGTCAAAGGTTTTTTAGCATTTATTTAATTCTTCAGTGAAACAATTATTTGCTCAGTTAAAAACCTTAGAAAGTAATGCTTTCTTAAAAAGCAATCTATTAATACTTGGACTGATCAAATCTTAAAATCTTTATTTTTGAGACATCAGAAATAATGAATCATTTTGAAAATGAATTATTCAAAGTAATTAAAAATGAATAAGAAAACTGTATTAACAACGCTTCTATTTTTTCTTCCTTTAGCTTTTTTAGAACAAACAAAACCGGCAGCTTCATCTCTCGGTAGGAACAAAAGTGTTAATGCCTTCGATTTAACTAATACAAATCAATCACCATTAATAATAAAGTTTTCATCTCCTGAAAATAATGTTGAAATAAAAAGTTGCTGGGAAATCGGGGATTTAGCTTCTCAAAAACGATATTGTTCTTCATCAATGACAAACCTTGAAGACTTTTAATTTATGAAAATACAAAATAAAACTCTTCAACCCCCTAGAGTCGATTACTTTTTCAAAAATTATATCGAAGTAAAAGGAGGCAACCCCCTTGAAGGGCATTTAAAAATTAGTGGTGCTAAAAATTCTGCTCTAGTCCTAATGGCAGCGTCAATTCTTTCTAAAGGCGAAATAAATCTTTTTAATGTTCCTCAAATTTCAGATGTTGCAATTATGTCTAAATTATTAATTGCAATGGGTATAAATATAAAATCGAATACAAATCAATTAACAATAAATACTAAAGAAATTATCATTCCACCTCAAGATTTATTTTTTGATTTATATCATGCCCTTAGAGTGAGTTTCTTTTGTATTGGTCCAATCCTTGCAAGATTTGGAACAGCTAAGATACCCTTACCGGGAGGATGTTCGATAGGATCCAGACCAATCGATGAACATATAAATTCACTGAAAAAATTAGGAGTTGTATTTCAATACCGAAATAATTATTTAATAGCTAAAGTAATTAATCCCAAAAAAAGATTGTTGGGATCATCAATCAATTTTCAATGCAAAAGTGTAGGTGCCACTGAGACTTTATTAATGGCAGCATCTTTAGCTAAAGGGAAAACTATATTAAACAACGCAGCAGAGGAGCCAGAAATTGTAGATTTAGCAAACATGTTGAATCTAATGGGTGCACGAATAAAAGGTGCGGGATCTGAATGTATAACAATTGAAGGAGTTGAATCCCTAAAAGGATGCGATTACACAGTAATACCTGACAGAATTGAAGCAGGTACTTTTTTACTTGCTGCGGCAATAACAAGATCAACAATTAGTCTTTTCCCATGCGAACCAAATCACTTAAAAGCAGTAATTAACAAACTAGAACTTTGTGGCTGCAAGTTCGAATATTCAGATTTTTGTTTAAAAATCATTCCCAATCAAATTTTAAATTCAGTTGATATGACGACAAGTCCATTTCCTGGTTTCCCAACTGATCTACAGGCACCTTTTATGGCTTTAATGGCAACAGCAAATGGTATTTCAAAAATTAAAGAAACAGTATTTGAAAATAGAATGCATCATGTTAAAGAGCTAAATCGTATGGGGGCAAACATTACTTTAAAAGATAATATTGCAACAGTAGTCGGGGTTGAAAACTTAAAAGGAAGTGTAATTCTAGGATCTGATTTAAGAGCTTCGGCTGCATTGGCTCTTGCAGGACTTTCAGCAGGTGGGACAACTTTGATTGGAGGGGTAGAGCATTTAGAAAGAGGATACGAAAATTTCTCTACAAAATTACAAGAAATTGGAGCAGCGATAGTAATTAAAAAAAAAATTAAAATTATGTTTAAACTAAATAATTATTTTGCAAAAATTAGTCTTAAAAATAACTCTAAAAAATATACTTCGGCATTTGCTTTTTCATTTTTTATTGGATTCTTCATAGCAACTATTCCATATATTTATAAATTTATCGAGAACTTCAGAAATCAAATATTAATTCAAGAACAGAGAAAAATACAAATTGAAAACAAAGAAAAAATATGTAAGGACAAAAATAGTGACTACATAAAGTTTTTGGATCTTGGCTTTACAGAAACAGCGAATAGAAAATTTAATACTTGCATGATAGATAAATGAAAGAATATAAAAAATTACTTTATATATTTATGATCCTATTTCTAGTTGGCGGTTGCAAAATATTGGAGAAAAAAGCGACTGAAATTAAAAACAGTTTTGGAATACAATCATCAGAAGAAAGTATTAAAAAAGAAAATAGTATTGAAATTACAGTTTCATGTGGAGAAAATAGTAATCTCGAAAAGTATATCAACGATGGGTGGACGATTAAACAAGAATACTCAGAAGAAAAAGTTTGTTCATGGAAAACAGTTGCTGCCTCGAAAGATTGCGATTTAGAAAAAGATAAAGGTTGTAAAATAGTGAAACCAGACAAAGTTGGTGAAGAGAAATTTTATTTATTAGAAAAATAATAAATCTTAAATTTTTCTTCGTTTAGGCTTTAATAAATCATGTAGAAAGTTCTTTATTTAATTAATCGATTTCACCAGATTCTTTTAATGAATTAACAATTCTTTCATTTTCATTTTTTAAATTTTCTAATGCAGATTTGGTAAATTGTTCTTTTGCTTCAAATTTTGCTGAGCGAATTATTTTTTTATTAGGTAATTTCTTTCTTTGCTCTTGATTCATTTTTAAATTGTTTCTCAGTGGATATTAAAAGAAAGAATTTTTTTATTAAAGTATGATTTTTTATCTAGTTTTTACTAGTAAAAAATTCATCAGAAAAGTAATTAAGTCCTTATTGAATTAGTTCCTAAATCAACCGTGTCTACACACCTCCTAAGTCTTCTGAAATCATCAAGTACATTTCCGCAGCCATTAACTACGCATAACAATGGATCTTCTGCTATGTGAGTAAAAATTCCAGTTTCTTGAGTTACTAAATCATTAATTCCCTTTATTAGAGCTCCACCTCCCGCGAGCATGATTCCTCTCTCAACAATATCTGCCGCTAATTCAGGAGGAGTTCGCTCGAGAGTTCTTTTTATAGCTTCAATTATTTTACTAAGAGGATCAGTCATAGCCTCTCTAATTTCTCCTGCAGTTAAAGCAATAGATCTTGGTAAGCCGGAAGATAAGTGTAATCCCTTAACTTCAAAAGATGTATTGTCAAAACTGTCATCAGGGAAAGCAGAACCTATTTTAATTTTTATCTTTTCTGATGTTCTTTCACCAACAACCATATTATGCTTTTTTTTAAGATAGGTAGCTATTGATTCATTTATTTCATCTCCTGCTATTCGAAGAGATTCACTTACAACTGTTCCTCCAAGACTCAATACTGCTACTTCAGTTGTTCCACCGCCAATATCAACGATCATAGTTCCAATTGGTTCCGTTACTGGCAAAGAAGCTCCTATTGCGGCAGCTACAGGTTCATCGATTAAATAGACTTCCCGTGCCCCTGCTAATCCTGCTTCTCGAACTGCTCTTCGTTCAACACTGGTAACGCCACTTGGAATACCAATAACTATTCTTGGAGCTAAAAGACCCTTTCCTTCATTACATTTTTGAATAAAAGTTTTTATCATTTGTTCCGCTGCGTCAAAGTCTGCAATAACCCCATCCTTTAGAGGTCTTACTGCTCTTATATTTCCTGGGGTTCTTCCAAGCATTAATTTTGCTTCTTCACCTACTGCCAAAGGAGTTCCCTCTTCTAAATCCATAGCTACTACAGAAGGTTCTTCCAGAATTACGCCTTTCCCAGATACATGAATAAGAGTATTGGCAGTACCCAAGTCAATACCTATGTCTCTAGAAAATTGAAATCTATTCCAAAACATATACCTACTAAAAATTACTAAATTTAAATACTTCTTTTATAGTAACACACATATACACCCTTATACACACTTATTTGAAGTAAATTATTTTATTCTCATTTATGTTCTAAATGACAACCTTTATAAAGACTTAAATTTCTTGAAGGTAAACACTTTGTGTATCTTTTTTTATTTTTAATAAAAGTAATCAAATAGATATATCCAAAATAGATATCTAGTTACGATTTCTGAATCAATTGAAGCAAAAAAGTAAATTCAAGGATTTATAACTCCATTTAGATTTTTGTATTTCTGCCTTTTATACCCATAAATCAAAAAATATCGCTCTATAAAAAAAGAAAGTGTAGAGACATAAGTTCTTTTATGATTTCTCTATAGAGACGGACTTTTTGCATCACGTGAAACTTACGTGAAAGACCGCCATCGAAAACCATTGCAAATAGGTAGTAAATATTCTACGTGAAACCCACGTGAAACCAACTTTTTGCGCCTATAACTAGGTTTATAACCTATCTGTTATTCCCACTCGATAGTCACGAGAATTTGTACTGCCAGAGACATAGTCATATCAGTTGATTTGAGGGAAGAATAAGACAGGTTTCTTCACGTGTAACCCACGTGTAACTGAAATGCATCAAAAGCAACCAAATGACAACTAAAAATATCATTTTTTTGTAGAGAAAAACTTTTTTATAGAAGAAGTAGATCAAAGATCTTGAATCTTTCTTGCAGCATCAAATGTACTAAGTTCTCCTGAAATAAGTTTTGGAAGAAGAGTATTTCTAATTTTTTCAAGTGAACTATTTTCTTGTGATCCAATAGTTATTTTTTGAAGAAATGAATAAGCAATTTCTGAAAATAAATTGAGGATATTAGTTGGCGGTTTTGCGATATTAAAATCATATAAAATATTGGGAGGAACTCTTTGTCTTCCACTTGATCCAGTCATATTTCTAATTGCATATTCTCTAAATTTTTCTGATCTAGATAAATAGTAAACAAAAGGATTATGTATTTTTTCTTTACCACTAAGAACTATGAATTCTGTAGATCCCCATCCAATTTGTCCCTCATCTAGAAAATCCACCATAGCGGTTTTACCATTTTCGAGACATGGTGTTATTCTTGCCAATAAGGTGTCCCCTTGTTGAAATTTTGTACCAGAAGTAAATTGGCGATCATAAACTCCCTTTGAAGTATGTCCATAAGTTTGAACTCCCTTCATTTCAAGAAATGGAGCAATTGTATTTTTTGTAATTTTTCTTATTGGGTTTATTTCTATCAATTGAGAAATTGAGGTTTTTTTCCAATTACTTGGTATCTCTCCTAATTCAGAGTTCTCTAGAGAACTAGGAAATAAATCACTAATCTCATCAGGTAATCCAGTTGAAAGTCCTTTTGCTTTTGCTCTTACTGGATCGAAATCAATAAACCATGATTTGAAAAGTGCTTTCGCTATTTCTTCAAGTGTGTAATTAGTTTTTTTGTTTAGTTGTATTTTTTTATCAAGAGAACCAAGTATATTTCCAATTATCTTTTGGTTTTCATAAGTATGATTAGGAATTTCATGATTTATTGCAACTTCCCATTTTGCTCGAGGCATTCTTGTCCCTTCACTTGCTGAATTTACAAAATTTATGAATTCCCAACTAGAACACCAATAATATAGAAAATTACTATCTATATTTTCTTTTGGACGTATCACCCATATATCCGTTGAACAAATTCCATCAAAATCTGCATTTATAACTTTTCTAAAGTAAGGTCTAAGTTTTCCAAAAAGAATATCTCCTTTTCTGAAAATTCTTTTGTTACTAGTAACTTTTGAAGCGTCTCCTATCCCAATTAGTTGAAGAGATTCTTGTTCAATATGTTCCAACCCAATATATGGAGATTCAGGCAATAATTCAGTTGGGTGAATAGTTTGATTTACTTGATAGGCAGAATCTCCAAAAAACATCACAATTATGCAATTTCTTCAGACGCGAAAGAAAAACCATTTTTTTTTGGATTTCTAGCAATCCAATGATCTAATTTTGTTCTAAGTCTTTTCATCTTATTCCTCTATTTAAATAAATGAAAATATTTTATGGATAAGTAATTCCATAAAGCATGGGTAACTCTTCGTAAAATTCATAAGTTTTTGCACCCTTTCCTTTAGTACCCATTAGTCAGAAAATAAAACCATAAAAATGTGGAAAGTGTAGAGAAATTTATTTTTATACGATTTCTCTATAGAGATGAGATTTTACCCTCACGTGTAACCCACGTGTAACCTCGCTGTTGAGATCCATTGCAAATAGGATAACAGATTCTCACGTGTAACCCACGTGTAACCGCTTTTTTTAGACTATGACTGACTTTATACCCCTTTAATTACTCCCACTCAATTGTTCCTGGAGGCTTACTAGTAATATCGAAAACAACTCTATTAACCTGCTCTACTTCATTAACGATTCTATTAGAAATTCTCTCTAAGGTTTCATAAGGAATTCTCGACCAATCAGCCGTCATACCATCTTCGCTTGATACGCATCGTAAAACTACTGGCCAAGCATAGGTCCGTTTGTCTCCCATTACACCGACAGTCTTGACAGGTAAAAGAACAGCAAATGCTTGCCATATATCATCATAAAGACCTGATTTTTTTATTTCATCTCTTACTATCCAGTCTGCATCTCTCAAACAGTTTAGTTTTTCATGAGAAACTTCACCTAAAATTCTTATTGCTAAGCCAGGACCAGGAAATGGGTGTCTTTTTATAATTTCATCTGGCAATCCTAAAGCACCCCCAACCTTTCTTACTTCATCTTTAAAAAGTTTTCTTAATGGTTCCACTAATTTAAATTGTAAATCTTTTGGCAAACCGCCTACATTGTGATGACTTTTTATTTTCACTGCAATTCGCTCACCAGTCTTAGGATCTAAATTCGTTCCAGCACTCTCAATAACATCTGGGTAAAGAGTACCTTGAGCCAAATATTGGAAAGGGCCTAATCTATTACTCTCCTCTTCAAAAACTCTAATAAATTCTCTACCAATAATCTTGCGTTTTTCTTCTGGATCAGTTATTCCATTTAATTTATTAATAAATCTTTCCCTAGCGTTAATATATTCAACCTTAATATGAAATTTTTTATCAAAAAATTCCATTAAAAATTCAGGTTCACCTTTTCTCATAAAGCCTTGATCAATAAACATACAAGTAAGTTGTTTCCCAATAGCTTGATTGAGAAGAAAAGCGAGGGTTGATGAATCTACGCCGCCAGAAAGAGCAAGTAAAACTTTCTTATCACCTACTTGTTGCTTAATTCTTGGAATTGTTTCCTCTAAAAATGTTTCAGTAGTCCAATCGGCCTTACATTTAGAAATAGAATAAACAAAGTTTTTAATTACCGTCATTCCGAATTCTGAATGTATAACTTCAGGATGAAATTGAACACCAAATAATTTCTTTTGTTTGTTTGATATTGCAGCATGCAGCGTATTTTCTGTATGAGAGATTTTAATAAATCCTTCAGGCAAGTTATTTATAGAATCCCCATGACTCATCCACATAATAGATTTGTCTTGGACATTAGATAGCAAATCACTTTCGCAATCAATATTTATTGGTGCTCTGCCATATTCAGCTTTATTAATTGCTGGGGTAACTTCACCTCCCAATTCTTTAACCATTAATTGCATTCCGTAACATATACCCAAAACTGGAATCCCTAAATCAAAAATCTTTGCGTCACATTTAGGTGCATTATCTTCATAAACAGAACTTGGGCCACCACTTAAAATAATCCCTTTTGGATTAATATCCTGAATCTCCTTGATAGAGGTAAAGTTACTAACAACAAGAGAAAATACATCTGCTTCTCTTATTCTCCTTGCAATTAATTCAGAATATTGAGATCCGAAATCTAAAATTAATATTGAGGGATCTCTCTCTTTTTTTAGTAAATTTTTACTCATGTCTAAAAGTTACCTCAATTTATTTACAAAAACATAACCCACTTAAAATTAGAAACCTTTAAAAGCAGAAATATAGTCTTTACTATTTTTACCTGACCAACGAATTTTTCTATTTCTATCAAAGATAATTGCTCCAACTTTCATGTCTGTTTTTATATATCTATTTATATATTCTGTAGAGCGCTTTTCAATAGTATCTGATAATTTGTTCCATAGTTTGTCAACCATAAAAAGACTAAAACTTTCAAGAACTAACAACGCATCTTCAACCGTATTTGATTGCGATAATTTTTGAATTATTTCTAGTGGAACTTCTTCTTTTACGGCTAAATAAACAAGAATTTCTATTCTTGCATCTGCTAAATGATTATGAGTATGAAAAATTCCTCCAGCTAATTTAATTAATTTGCCATGATAGCCAAAAAGGATTACTTTTTTAATCTTTTGTATTGCAGCATCAACTAATAATGGTCCTATCCAATTACCTACTTTAATAATAGGAAATTTAATATTAGAACTTTTTGCTAAATTTAAGCCATTTTCACCAATAACAAAAATTATTGTGTCACAAACTTCATTGGAAATAATCTGTTTTAGCTGAGCTTTTGCATTTTTTAATTGATCAGGTGAAGCACTTGCAAAAGTTTCAGCACTAGTACCTATAATTGAAAGCCCTTCAACAATTCCAAATGATTTATTACTAGTTCTTTCGGCCAAAAATTTTCCATTTGGAAATATAATCTCTAAATTCAGTTTGTATCCTTCAGGAACGATATTAAATAAATTTTCAACTAATAATTGTTGGGCAAAATCAGAAATACAGATCTTAGAAGTCTCTTGATCAATGCCAACACCATAACCAGGAATAATATTAATTAGATCTAAAGGCTTATTAATTGTATTATGATTTTTTTCTAAAGAAGCAATTGTCCATATTTCTAGGTTTTGTGTTAGATCAAGATCCAATCCAGAATCTACAAAAGAAATTCCAAGAGCATGAGATTTTCCATTAATTAATCCAGATGAATGAACTTTAACTCTAATTAAATTTTTATCTTTTGGAATTTTAATTAATTCATAATCATTAAAAGGTAATCCTATTAGTTTTTTTATTGCTGACTTAGCAGCTCCAGTTACCCATAAAGGTAAAGAAAATCCTTTTTTCAAATCAAGTAATTGAAAAATATTTTATGACTACTAATCTTAGGATGACCTATTAATTAAAAAGTGGCCATACAACAAAAATTATCATTGATGATACCTGGTCCCACACCAGTTCCAGAAAAAGTTTTACAAGCACTTGGAAGGCATCCCATAGGACATAGAAGTAAAGATTTTCAAGACCTTATGGAAATCACTACCAAAAATCTACAATGGCTACATCAAACAAAAAATGATGTTCTAACGATTACAGGTAGTGGAACAGCTGCCATGGAAGCAGGAATGATCAGTACCCTAAGCAAAGGAGACAAAGTTATTTGTGGTGAAAATGGAAAGTTTGGACAAAGATGGGTAAAAGTTGCAAAAGAATTCGGACTCGAAGTGATTAAAATTGAGGCAGAATGGGGAAAATCACTTGATCCAGAAAATTTTAAAAGAATTTTAGAAAAAGATGATAAAAAAGAAATAAAAGCAGTTATCCTTACACATTCAGAAACGTCAACTGGAGTTATAAATGATTTAAAAACAATAAGTTCTCATATACGTAATCATAAAAAAGCGTTATCAATTATTGACTGTGTAACAAGCATTGGAGCATGTAATGTACCGGTAGATGATTGGAAACTAGATGTTGTTGCTTCAGGATCTCAAAAGGGATACATGATACCACCAGGATTAAGCTTTGTGTCAATGAGTGAGAAAGCATGGCAAGCCTCAGAAAATTCTAACTTACCTAAATTCTATTTAAATTTAAAATCATATAAAAAGAGTCTGTCGAGCAATAGCAATCCTTATACTCCAGCAGTAAATTTAGTTTTTGCTTTGGATGAATCATTAAAAATGATGAAAGATGAAGGACTAAATAAAATCTTTAAAAGACATGAAAGACATAAACTCGCAGTTAGTGACGCTGCAAAAACACTTAACCTAAAGTTATTTGCTGATGAAAACTATCTGAGTCCAGCTGTTACTGCAATTCAAATTGAAGATATAGATGCAGAACAGTTTAGAAAAAATATAAAAAATAAGTATGATATTTTACTAGCTGGAGGACAAGATCATTTAAAAGGAAAGATATTTAGAGTTGGTCACTTAGGTTACATAAATGATAGAGATATAATTACAGTGATAGCAGCTATTGGCAATACATTAGTCGAACAAAATATAATCTCTACGGATACAGCAGGAAAGGCCTTGAAAATTGCATCCCGCCATTTAAAAAGCGAGGTAAACTAAGTACCAGGTTCTTCAACATTTCCACCTAATTCAACAATTTTTTTCATTAATACTAAAGATTTTTGTTCGTCACCCTTAGTTTGAGCTACGGCAAGAGCGAATTCTAATTTTTCGAGTTGATGTCCACCTTCAAAAAAGGATAACTTCTTTTTGATTGGGTTTTTATTACCTTTATAAGAAATTTGTGAAGCCATAAGAAATAGTGCTTTACTTATTATTATGCCAACTCGAAGGCCCATTATGCAGCAAAAATTCAACTAATTTTTAAAAATAAGTTTTAATGGTAAATATTTAGGCTGATTAATTTTTGTTGAATGCGGATAAAATTTTTTAAATTTCATAAAGGATTATGTAATTAGTAAATAACAACATAATTTGAACATATACCCGAGCCTTTAAATTTATTCCTAATATTATTACCAAACAATTGATTTCTTATATGTCGAATATAAATCTAATTTTTTATATAATTGCAGGCACAGCTTTTGGAGCACTAGCTTTAAAAACAGGCATACCTGCAGCTCCACTGGCAGGGGCTTTAATTGGTGCAAGTATTTTAGGCATCAGCGGGAAAGTTGAGACTGCCGCGTGGCCAAATGGTACAAGAACTATATTAGAAATAGGTATTGGTACTGTTATTGGAACAAGCTTAACAAAGGACTCACTAGTTGAATTACAAACTTTATGGAAACCTGCAATTTTAATCACATTTACACTAATAATTACTGGCTTAGCGATTGGTTTATGGACTAGCAGATTACTTAATGTAGATATAATCACGACAATTCTTGGTGCTGCTCCAGGAGGGATAAGTGGTATGAGTTTAGTTGGTACAGAATATGGAGTAGGGGCAGCAGTTGCAACTCTTCACGCAGTCAGATTAGTTACTGTTCTTTTAATCTTGCCATTGGTTGTAAAAATGCTCAATCTATTTGGGATAATAAAATCTTAAATTTGTCTAGACATAATCAAAATTAAAGATACTTTTTATATATACAGATAAAAAACTAATGAAAAGGAATAAAAAGGTGAGATTCATTTTGCCTATAGTTACAATGTTTGTTCCGTTACTATTATTTGCCACTAAAGCAATTGCAGGTTCCTTTGGAGCAGAAATATTTTGTACAATGAGAGATGGTGGGAATGACCATGAAAGCAGTTGGCAAGCAGCTTACAGTTATATCAAGAGACAAAAAGGGGGTATTTTTAAAACCTCCCCAAAGCAGGCCGCCGGGCAAATTATTGAAACAGTTGTAAGAGAAAGAGATAAGTTTTCTTACTGTATTGAATTTTTAGATCAACTTCATCCTGATAGAAAACTGCAATTAGAAAACAATAGAAAAGAAAAGAGGCAAAAACAAGAAGAACTCCTGCAAGAAAAAGAAAGTGAAGACTACTCCAAAGAAACCTTTGATAGGTATAGCTATTAACGTTAACAGTATATTTAATTACATTTAGCTTATAAATTAAATATTACTTATTAGGTATAATTAAATACATAAAATATATTCAATCAATAAAATATAATCTTAAAAATGATATAAAACCTATTGACTTTTTTATTGAATCGGTCAAAATTGTAGGAAATAAAATAATCTGAATGCATATTAATGATGCTGTCTTTTTAGAAGATTTATGCCCTAAATTCAGATTAAGGCAATGGCGAAAATCAATTCATGCGTTTACGGGAAAAAGTTGCATATACTGCGGAAAACCTTCAGAGTCCATTGACCATGTACTTCCTAGAAGCCAGGGAGGATTAAGTACAACCGAAAATTGTGTCCCAGCATGCTTATCATGCAACGGCGACAAATCAGATGATAATGCTTTGTATTGGTATAGAAAACAAAAATTTTATGATCCTAGAAGAGCTATGGCTATAAGAGCATGGTTAGATGGTGATCTGAGATTAGCTTTAAGATTATTACAATGGGCAAATCCTACCTTTATGAATAAAAAAAATAAAAATTACAAGTTTAAAGATGATGAATGTAATGCCGCGTAATTACCAGACCATACAAGCCTTTGTAGATTGATATTTTTTGCATAAAACTTCTGAATCTTGTGGGGATTCAGGAAATATTAAAAATGCACACGATACTAAAAGTATTACAAATAATTTTTGATAGAATTTAAAATCTAAACCAGATTTTGAATAATTTGATTTTTCTTTAACTTTATAATTGGAATTATCAAAACCTATTATCTTTAGTTTTACCTCAGGCTGAATTAAAGTCTGCATTTTCTTTAATAATACATATGTACTATTTATAATACTTAATGACCAATTTATCAAGTCCAATTACAGCTAAAAATAAATTCCTAATCTTTGGAGGAGGTTTTAGCGGAGACTATTTTGCAAAATCAATCAGAAAACTAGGCTGCATAGCATTAGCAAGTTCTCGATCTGTTAGTAGTGAGCCAAATAGTTTTATTTTTAATAGCGAAGATAATTCAATACCTACAGATTCAATTTTTGAGGGAGTAACTCATATTCTTAGTTGTGTACCTCCAGATAAAAATGGTAACGACCCTGTATTAAAGAGGCTTAAAAATAAAATTCAAAATTTATCTCTAACATGGGTTGGATATCTTTCTACTACTGGTGTTTATGGCAACACCGATGGTAATTGGGTTTGTGAACAAGATCAACCGAATCCTTTGCAAGAAAGAAGTCGAAGGAGATTAAATTGTGAGAGAGAATGGATTAATTCAAATTTGCCAATACAAATTTTCAGATTACCTGGTATTTATGGTCCAGGGAGGTCAACTTTAGAAGCTATTAAAACAAAAAAAATCAAAGTGATAGATAAAGAAAATCAAGTCTTCTCTAGAATTCATGTCGCTGATATTGCAAATGCAATTATTTATTTAATACAAAATAAAAATAATTTGGATTTTCATCAAATAATTAATATCGCAGATGACGAGCCTTGCTCACAAATTGAAGTCATGAAATATGGCTACCAACTACTTGGGTTAGAAATGCCCAAAAAAATATTATTTGAAGAAGCTAAAAAAGATTTATCACCAATTGCCCAATCTTTTTGGAAAGAAAATAGAAGAGTTTCAAATAAATTATTATGCGAAAAATTAGGTTATAACCTTATTTATAAAAACTACAAAGCAGGATTAAATAATTGCCTTATTAAAATTAAATCATGAATAATAAAAGCAATAGTATTGGAGAAAATTTTAAAATTATCATAAGCGTTGGAGACGAATCAGGCATCGGACCTGAAATTATTTTGAAAGCTCTTTTTTCAAACGAAATTCCACATAACCTTGATTTTATAATTGTTGGATCAAAAAATAACCTAGAAAATACTTATAAAAATCTTAAATCTTTAGGAGTCAAAAATATTGTAGATCCTAATAATTACCAAATACATGATATTAGAATTCCATTTGAAATAAATAGACCAAAAAAAAGTAACGGTAATGCAAGTTTCTTTTACTTAAAAAAAGCTATTGAAATTGTTCAGAAATATACGAATGCAGCACTAGTTACTGGACCTATTTGTAAAAAGTCATGGTCTTTAGCAGGCCATAATTATTCAGGTCAAACAGAATTATTGGCAGAATCTTGTCAGGTTAAGGATGTTGGTATGTTATTTACAGCTAAATCTCCAATCACTGGTTGGAGATTTAACACCTTATTGGCAACTACCCACATACCTTTATGCCACGTACCAAAACAATTATCTACAAACCTAATTCATACAAAATTAGATTTGTTTGCAAAATTTTGCAAAACCTATGTCAATAAACCCCTTCTAAAAGTTGCTGGATTAAACCCTCATGCTGGTGAAGAAGGCATATTAGGAAGTGAAGAAAAAGATTGGATCAAAAAAGCGGTTACTAACTGGGGTAATCAAAATAAAGGAGTTGAAGTATCAGGTCCTATTTCTCCTGATACTTGTTGGAATTCATCTTCAAAAGCTTGGAGGGATAAAACAGCTCCAAGACATGATGGAATTCTTGCTATGTATCATGATCAGGGATTAATTCCAATGAAAGTTATTGCCCTTAATTACTCAGTTAATACAACTATTGGTTTACCTTTTATCAGAACATCTCCTGATCATGGAACTGGATTTGATATTGCAGGAAAGGGTTTAGCTCAATCTCAAAGTATGGTTGAAGCAATAAAAGCAGCTTTTGATTTAACTAAAGATTCAAGATTGTTTAACGCGCATTAATACTTGTCCAAACTCTACTGGTGTTCCATTTTCAACAAGAATTTCTACAATTTCAGCATTAAACTCTGATTCAATTTCATTCATCAACTTCATAGCTTCAAGGATGCAAATCGTTTGCCCAGTAGTAATCTTACTTCCTAAATCAACAAACGGGTCTTCTCCTGGAGCCGCAGCCCTATAAAAGGTTCCTACCATAGGAGATGTAATGTCTGTTAGGTCTGAGCGCCCTGGAGGGGCCACCTGAGATGTTTCAGCATTACTTGTCAGGGTAATATTATCTGTTGATGTTGATTGAGAAGTAATTATTTGCTTCTCTAAAGAAGTGTTTTTTGTAGAATTGTTAGTTAAATTATTCTGATCAAACAAATTTCTTTTTATTTCAAGTTTAAAATCTTCCCCTTCTAGAGAAAATTCTTGAATATCACTTGTAGAAATTTTTTCTATCAAGCGATCTAGGTCATCATGATCTAATTTCATAGCCATTAGTTGTCACGTCCAAGATAACTATCGTTACGGGTATCGACCTTAATCATTTCTCCTACAGAGATAAACAAAGGAACCATAACTTGAGCACCTGTTTCTAGAATAGCTGGTTTAGTACCCCCACTTGCAGTATCTCCTTTAACTCCAGGATCTGTTTCTGTAACTTTTAAAGTTATAGAGATTGGAAGTTCAACTTCTAAAACTTTATCTTTATAAAAAATCACATTAACCTCCATACCTTCTTTTAAATACTTTGAACCTCTACCGATCTGATCAGAGGAGAGTCTTGTTTCTTCAAAACTTATCATATCCATAAAAACGTAATCTCCTGACTCCACATAAGTATGTTGCAGGTTAGACTTTTCAAGGACAGCTTGTTGTACTGATTCTCCAGCTCGAAAAGTTTTTTCGACTACATTACCGTTTCGAACTGATTTTAATTTTGTTCGCACAAAAGCAGAACCTTTACCAGGCTTGACATGTAGGAATTCTACTACACGCCAAACTTGTCCATCTATCTCGATGGTGGTACCTGTGCGAAAATCGTTACTGGAAATCATTCCTGTATTACATACCCAAGGATCATAAACCTGTAAGAGTGCTATGCAAAACTTCTTATCAAATCAGAACAAACATTATTTATTTTTAATTCTAATTTTAATACATGTATGCTTCTTAAAACCAACACAAGTATTGGCTGATTTACCTACTGGAAACGCAGTAAAAGATCCCAATGCAATACTCAGAAATGCACTCCCTATCAAGCAAATTGAGCTGCAGGAAATTCAACATAAGTTAGAGGACACAAGTGACCTTGTGAGAGGAGGAAGATGGCCAGCTCTCTCAAAAACTGTTACAAAATGTCAATCTTTACTAAAAAAATATAAGAGTCGAATTATTGAGGAATTACCAAACGAAAAACAAAAAATTGCAGAAAACACATTTTTAGAGCTTAAAAATGATTTTGATAATCTTCAAGATGAAGCTAAATCTAAAGATAAATATTCATTCATAACAAGCAGAAGAGAAGCACTAGACAAAATAGGGGGACTAGAGGAATATTTTTTACCAAATGAATTTCCCTATGCTATCCCAAGCGAATTTGATGATCTTCCAAGATTACTCGGTAGAGCAAAAGTAAATATAAAAACTTCTAAAGGGAATATGCAAGCAATAATAGATGGATTTAATGCACCACTTACTGCTGGTGCCTTTATAGATTTATCTTCAAAAAACTTTTACAGTAATATGCCAATAAATAGAGCAGAGGAATTTTTTGTTCTACAAACTGGTGATCCGGTTGGTAATGAGATTGGATATATAGATCCCGAAACAAATGTGGAAAGACATGTTCCTCTGGAAATAAGAATACCTAACGAAAGCGAAACTTTTTATAATGAAACTTTTGAAGAGTTAGGCCTTTATACAGAAACTCCGACTTTGCCATTTGCAACACTTGGAACTTTGGGATGGTCCCATTCTAGTACCGCTGTTGATGATGGATCGTCGCAGTTTTTCTTCTTTTTGTATGAAGCAGAGCTAAATCCAGCAGGTCGCAATTTAATTGATGGAAGGAATGCCGCCTTTGGTTATGTAATAGAAGGTTTTGACGTTTTAGAAGAGCTTACAAAAGATGACACGATAATTTCAATTGATGTTCTAAATGGAATGGATAAACTCAAATTAAATGCATAAAGAATTATTAGAAGATATTGGCGAAAAAGAATTAATAAAAAGGCTTGCTAAATTTATGCCTAAAAAGCAGGTTTCTGATGATTGCGCATTCATTAAAGCTAAAAATAAAAACTTACTTATTAATACTGATTCATTAGTTGAGAATATACATTTTAATGATGATACGATTTCTGCCTTAGATATAGGATGGAAAGCCGTAGCATGTAATGTATCTGACTTAATCTCAAGTGGATGCAGCGAAATTATAGGAGTTAATATTGGATTAGTAGTCCCGTCAGAAACAGATTGGATTTGGATTAAAGATTTATATACAGGAATAAAACTAGCTTTAAAGCATTTTGGGGGCTTAATTCTTGGAGGGGATTGTTCTGTAGGGAAAGAAAAAGTAATCTCTATGACTGCTCTAGGAAAACAGGGTGAAATAAAATTACGAAGAAGCTCGTGCAAACCAAATGAAATAATATTAACTACAGGCATTCATGGCCTTAGCAAATTAGGATTAATGATAAAAAATAAAACAATTTTTGATAGTGATAAAGTTCTAACTCGTTCATTAATCAATAGTTCTATACAACAATTTTGCAGACCAAAACTTAAACCTAAATTTCTTAAAAAAATACTTAAAGCACGTACTAATAAAAGTATTAAAATGATTGGTTGTACTGACAGTAGTGATGGCTTATTTCAAGCATTATTAGATTTAGCAACTGAAAGTAATTGCAAAGCAATTATTGATTATGCAAAAGTTCCTAAACATAAAAATTGGCCAAGAGGAAATAAATGGGACGAATATTATTTTTTTGGGGGCGAAGATTACGAACTAGTTTTTTCCCTCCCAAGAAAATGGGCCAATAATCTTTTAAATGAAGATAAAACTATTACGGAAATCGGATATTTTCTCGAAGGAGACGTCTCAGTCGATTTTAAAAACTGTGATAACAAAAATTTACTTAAAAATAAGTCTTTTTCTCACTTTTGATTATTCCCATTTTTGAGCTACTATCTCAGCTAAATCCACAACTCTTTGACTATAACCCCATTCATTGTCATACCAGGCAAGAACTTTTACAAGATTATCGCCAATTGACATTGTAAGATCACTATCAACTATTGATGATTCATTAGTTCCTGCATAATCACTTGAAACCAGTGGCTCATCACCGTATTTAATAATTCCTTTCATTGAGCCCAGAGAAGATTCCTTAAGTGCGTTATTAACTTCTTGACTAGTAACAGATTTTGAAGATTCAAAAACGAAATCTACAGCTGAAACGTTAGGAGTAGGTACTCTCATAGCTATACCAGTGAGTTTACCTGTCATCTCAGGGTAGACCAAAGCAACTGCTTTAGCAGCTCCTGTTGAAGTAGGAACAATGTTTGTAGCTGCTGCTCTAGCCCTTCTTAAATCCCTATGACTATTATCTAAAATACGTTGATCACCAGTATAGCTATGAATTGTTGTCATCAATCCTTTATTAATTCCAAACGTTTGATCAAGAACTTTTACTACTGGAGCTAAACAATTTGTAGTGCAACTAGCATTGCTCAAAATATCATAATCACTATGTTTATATTGATCAGCATTCACACCTACTACGTAAGTCCCAACACCTGAACCTTTACCAGGAGCAGTAAGAATTACTTTTTTAGCACCAACCTCAAGGTGCTTACTTGCGCCAACATCAGTATTGAAAACTCCAGTTGATTCTATAACCAAATCAACCCCCCAATCTTTCCAAGGTAAATTCATTGGGTTTCTATCAGAGAAACACTTGATAGTCTTGTTATTAATTACAAAAGTATCATCAGTATATTGAATGTCCACCCCATCCAATTTTCCTAATACTGAATCGTACTTAAGCAGATGAGCGTTAGTTTTAGGGTCTGAAGTTACATTAATCCCAACCACTTCGATGTTGGTATAAGCTCCTCTACTTAACCAACAACGCATAAAGTTTCGCCCAATTCTGCCAAACCCATTAATCGCAACACGCAAAGTCATAATTAAAAAATTTTTATTGATTAACCTAAGTTGCTGATCATACAGAATTTTGTGCAATAACGTAAGTATTTTTTAATTTATTAAGCAAATAATTCTATTTTTGTATTAATTCATAAAAAAACCAACATTTTTTGTAAAAATTAAATGCCATTCTAATTACTTAGAAGTTATCTTGATTTAAGTCTAAATCTGATAATTGAATAAAAAATTAAGACATAAAGATCATTTTCATTTTATTGGCATTGGTGGTATTGGAATGTCTGCAATAGCTATGGCATTAATAAAAAAGGGATACTCAGTCTCTGGGTCTGATTTAATTCAAAACAAAGAAACAAAAAGTTTAAAAACATTAGGAGCAATAATTTTTGATTCTCAAATTAAAAAAAATATTGATTTTGTGATTTCAAAATTTCAGGATCATACAATCAATTGTGTGATTAGCTCTGCGATTAAGGATGAAAACGAGGAGTTATGCGTTTGCAAAAAAAATAATTTATCAATAAAACATCGTTCAGAAATTCTTGCGATGATAATGAACTCTTACACATCATTATCAATAGCAGGTAGTCATGGGAAAACCTCAACAAGTACGTTCCTTTCCACATTACTAGAATTATGCACACATGATTCCTCTTCAATAACTGGTGGGATAATCCCAATATATGATTCCAATGCTCATATCGAAAACACAAAATACTTAGTAACAGAAATTGACGAATCTGATGGGACAATTAAGAATTACAATTCAGATATTGGAATAATTAATAATATTGATTTTGATCATTGCGACCATTACTCAAATATCGATGAAGTTCTATCATCATTTAAAAAATTTGCTTCTAACTCTCAAGAATTATTGATTAACTATGATTGTGAATTTACAAAAAATAATTTTACTTCCAAAAATCAATGGTCTATTAAAGAAAGTAATAATATTGCTTATTCATTAATTCCAAATATTATAAATAAGGACAAAACCATTGGTAAATATTATGAACATGGTAAATTCATTGATATTATAAACATTCCAGTTCCTGGATTACATAATCTTTCTAATATTACTGCTGCAATAGCAGCCTGCAGGATGGTTGGAGTAAGTTTTAAAGAAATTAAAAAAAATACAGAATCTTTAAAATTACCAAAAAAAAGATTTGAATTTAGAGGTGAACTAAATCAACGAATAATTTATGATGACTATGCACATCATCCTAATGAAATTAAAGCAACAATTGATTTGGCAAGGTTATTTATTAAAGATACAAATAGTAGTGGTAGATTAGAAAGGGGAAGATTAATTGCTATTTTTCAACCTCATAGATTTACTAGAGTAAAACAATTTATTCATGAATTTGTGAAAGAACTATCAAAAGCAGATGTTATCTACATAACAAATATATTTGGAGCTGGGGAAAAAAATATTGACAACATTGACTCGCAACTAATTGCTAACCTTATTTATAAAAATAATAAGAATGTTACATGTTTAAAAGATAATTATGAAATTAATGAAAAATTTTTTAAATTAACCAAAAAAAATGATTTTATTATAAATATGGGGGCTGGAGATTGTCATAACTTATGGTCAATCTTAAAAAATAAAAATACTTTTAATAATTAAATAATTAATGAACAATATTACTTTTGAAGAGAAAATAAACCTTTCTAATTATACGACTATAAAAGTTGGTGGATTTGCGGAATATTTTTCAAAACCAAATAATACTCATGAATTCATCAATTTGATAAATTGGGCGCGTTTAAATAATCAAAAATGTCGAATAATAGGAGCCGGCTCAAATTTATTAATAAATAATATTTTCTTAAAAGGCCTAACTATATGTACCAAAAAAATGCGCTCTATCAAAATTGAATCTCATTCAGGAATTGTAGAAGTTGAAGCTGGGGTAATGCTACCAACAATGTCAAATATACTTGCAAAAAAAGGATTGCAAGGCGGTGAATGGACTGTGGGGATTCCAGGCACAGTTGGAGGTTCTATTTGCATGAATGCAGGTTCAAAACAATTATCATTGGCAAATAATCTTTTATCAGTTCGAGTAATTGATACTAAAACTCTAAAAATATCAGAAATTGAAAAAAAAGATATCAATTTTCAATACAGATTCAGTCCTTTTCAGCAAAATAATCTCATTATTATAAGCGCAAAACTGCTATTTCAGCCAAAAGGAAATATTGAACAATTATTAGAAACTACACAGAAAAATCTTAAAAAAAAGACCGATACTCAGCCTTACCATTTACCTAGCTTTGGAAGCGTTTTTAAAAATCCAACTAATAATTATGCCGGTAAATTAATTGAAGAACTTGGATTAAAAGGTTTTAAAATAGGCGGCGCAGAAATTTCAACTATGCATGGAAATTTTATAGTAAATAACTCTTCTGCTAATTCGAAAGATATTTTAGATTTAATAACAGTAATTCAACAAAAAGTACTACAAAAAAAAGGTATTTTTCTTGAACCGGAAGTAAGAATGATCGGTTTTGACTATCCTTAATTAAAGAAACTTTTTTATAAAAATGGCAGGTTTTGGACTTCCAAATTTTGGACAACTAACAGAGGCTTTTAAAAAAGCTAAAGAAATTCAACAAAATGCACAAAAATTACAGGATGAACTTGAAAGCATGGAAATTGAAGGTAAAAGTGATGATGAAATGATAAAAGTATGGATTAGCGGAAACCAAGTCCCTCTAAGAGTTGAAGTCAATGAAAATATTTCAACTGCTAATAAAGAGGAAATAGAAAAAAATATATTAGAAGCTATCAAAAAAGCTCATGAAAGTTCAACTACAACAATGAAAGAGAGAATGAATGACTTGACTGGTGGCTTAAATCTTAATCTTCCTGGATTAGACAATAATGACTCTTAGATGATTCAACCATTTCTTTATAGAAAGTATATCTTTCGAAATTTTTATTTAAATTACAACCCTGATCATTTACATGTAGACAATTACGAAACTTGCAATGTATGCCTTCATTAACTACTTGTTTATAAATTTCTGGATATAAATTAGATAATTCGCGAATATCTATTTCAAGTGTTTGCATATTAAAACCAGGTGTATCCACAATGTAGCTTTTACTTGATAGAGAAAATAGCTCAACATTTCTTGTCGTATTTTTTCCACGTTTTATTTTGCTTGATACGGGAGCAGTTTTATTTTCAAGGCCTGGAATTATCATATTTAATAAAGTAGTTTTACCAACGCCAGATGGTCCCATAAATATTGAGCATTTTTTCTTCTTTAACTCAATCAATAAAGTTCTTAAATTTTCAGGATTATTTAAATTTAAAGTAATTGCTTGATATCCCCACTGGTGAAATTTTTCAATTAACGAAAGTCGTTTTTCTTCTGTTATCAAATCACATTTCGTAAGCACCAATGAAACCTCTACCCCTAGTTGCTCAGAAGATATTAAAAACTTATTGACTTGAGATAAATTTAGTTTTGGCTCATCGACAGAACAAATGACATATATATTTGAAATATTAGCAACGGATGGTCTTTCTAAAAGATTATTCCTTTTGACTAAACTTTCTATCGTTGCTCTTTTACTTTGTAAATCAATTTGATAAATAATAACTTCATCGCCAACGAAAACAAATTGGTTTCTAAAATTTACAGACTTCTTGATTTTGCATAAAAATTTTTTGTTGCCAACTGAGGTCTCATCTTTATCTAATTCAACCAAATAAAATTCATTAAATTTTTTCGTAACAAGACCCTTAAATTTTTTATTAACTTTCATGCAAAATTTTGAACTTTATTGTTTTTTGATTTTCTTCTATAGTTTTAAAAAAATATTTCATTTCTTTAAGAGCTTTTTTAACCATGATTTCTGGTTCTCCTTTATCTAAATGGACTATCAAGATTTCATTTGACGATAGTTTCTCTAACGCTAATTTACATTTCACAACATTCAAAGGACATGGAATCGATTCTAAATCCAATAACTTTGAAACTTTTTTCAAGAATCCTTTCCGAACAACCTACTAAATAAACCACTGTTAAAACTTGAATTCTGTTCAGTATATTTTGAAGCTAGATCCTCTAGAAGATTTCGTTCATCTTCTGTAATTCGAGTTGGAAGTTTAACTTTTACTAAAACCTGATGATTACCTCTTGCAACTGGATTTCCTAATCTAGGAACTCCTTTATTCTCAAGAGATAAGGTGCTATTTGGCTGGGTCCCACTTGGAATTTTTAAATTAACCTTACCATCAACGGTCATGATATCAACAGTATCACCAAGGATAGCTTGAAGATAACTTACTGATATTTCTGAATAAATATTAATGCCTTCTCTTTTTAAATTTAGGTCATTTTTAACTTTGATAAAGACATAAAGATCTCCAGGCGGGCCGCCTTTTAGACCAACGTTTCCCTCTCCAGAAACTCTCAATTTAGTTCCAGAATCAACTCCTGCAGGAATATTAATGCGTAATTTTTTTCTAACTTGTTTCACACCATTACCACCACAACTTGTGCATGGATCTGAAATTATTTGTCCAACACCATTACAAGTTGGGCATTCTGCTACTTGGGTAAAATTACCAAATGGAGTTCTTGTAGCCCTTCTAACCTGTCCACTTCCGCCACATGTTGTGCAAGTTGTTGGACCTGTTCCTTTTTTTGCTCCGGTGCCTCTACATACTTCACAAGTTTCTAAATGAGGTATATTGATTTCTCTTTGTTGTCCAAAAATAGCATCTTTAAAGTCTATATTTAAGTCATATCTTAAGTCATCACCTTGTTGTGGTCCCCTTCTTTGTGATCTACCTCCTTGTGAAGATTGTCCCCCAAAACCATTAAAAAAAGTTTCAAACAAGTCTCCAAAACCGCCCATATCACCCATATCCGGCATGCCAGCCGCTCCGCCTATTCCAGCCTCTCCAAACTGATCGTATCTAGCTCTAGTTTCGGGATCAGCTAAAGCCTCATATGCCTTACCTATCTCTTTGAATTTATCTTCAGCACCTGGATCTTTATTAACATCAGGGTGATATTGTCTTGCTAACTTTCTATAAGCACTCTTTAAAGTATTAGCATCAGCATCTCTTGAAACACCAAGTATTTGATAAAAGTCGGCCATTAAATAATACTCAACTATTCATAAAAAGGATTTAATTTTCTTCAGAGACAGGATTCTCTGAATCAATATCTTCTTCAACTTTATCCTTTTCTTCAGGCTCTTGTGAATTTTGTTGGCCAGGACCCATTGAAACTTTAACTAATGCATGTCTTAACACTTTACCTTCTAAATGATATCCACGCTGTAATTCTTCAATAATTATATCCTCATGAAACTCCTGACTTGGTTCCCTTAAAACCGCTTCATGTAACTTAGGATCAAATTGTTGTGCAACTACCCTCATTGGAGAAACTCCTTGTTGTTTTAACACTTCCACTAATTGTTTATATAGTCCTTGATAACTTCTGTGCAATGTTTGAGCCTCTTCACTTTCGGGTTTTAGTTGTTGTCTTGCTCTTTCAAAGTTATCAACAATCGGTAATATTGCTGTTAAAGCTTTGGAAACGAGTTGAACTTTTAAATCATCTTGATCTCGAGACTGTCTTTTTCTAAAGTTATCGAAATCGGCAGCAATTCTTACATACTGACTTTTTAAAGTTTCATGCTCTTTTTCTAATTGTTCTAATCTCGCGTCATTATTGGTTATGGTATTTTTTAAATCTTCTGCGTAAATATTTTCATCATCTACGTCAAGTGTCTGTTTGTCTTCACTGGTTTGATTTTCAATCACAGAAGAATCTTCATTTTTATTAACCTCTTCAGAAACATTATCTTCTAGATTTTCGACATTATCTGATTGTTTTTCAATCATTACCCTAAATTTTTATTAAAACCATTGTGAATGAAATTGACGCACAAAACAAGTTGCGGAAGGCCGCACTAATTAATTATTCGGCTATAAACTTCAAAGCAAGACCGTTATTACAATATCTTTTACCTGTTGGGAGAGGACCGTCATTAAAAACATGACCTTGATGACCTCCGCATCTTGAGCAATGATATTCTGTTCTTGGAACAATTAATTTAAAATCTACCTTCGTTTCAACAGAACCTTGAATTGGATCCCAAAAGCTAGGCCAACCAGTACCACTATCAAATTTAGTATCAGAAGTAAAAAGAGGTTGATTACAGCCTGCACAATAAAATATACCTTTCCGCCTCTCATTATTTAGCTGACTACTAAATGCTCTTTCAGTACCCTCTTCACGCAAAATATAATAAGATTCCGGACTAAGTTTGTTTTTCCAATCCTCTTTTGATAAATTCCAGTCTTCATCAGAAGCAGCAGATGCAGCTAATACTTTCTTTGGTTTAAGAATAAATTTCAAAATTGACATGACAGGAATTAAAATAAAAGATCTTCTAGAAAAAAATTGATTCATATTTTCAAATATATCGAATAGAATTTAATGAAAAGTTATCAGATTAATACTATAAACAATCTACATAAAATAAGTGTTGCTCCAATGATGGATTGTACAGACAAACACTTTAGGATGATAATTAGAAAAATAAGTTCTAAAGCGCTCTTATATACTGAAATGATAGTAGCTCAGAGTTTAATTTATACAGACAAAAAAGAGCGGTTTTTAGACTTTAATTCAGAAGAACATCCATTATCAATTCAGTTTGGAGGAGACAACCCAAAAATGCTTGAAGAGGCTGCAAAAATGGCTCAAGATTGGGGATACGATGAAATTAACTTCAATGTGGGATGTCCAAGCCCCAGAGTATGTTCAGGAAACTTTGGTGCTTCACTAATGAAAGAACCTACCAAAGTAGCAAAATGTATAGAATCACTAAAAAATAATTGTAGTTTACCCGTTACTATCAAACATAGAATTGGCGTTGATGAAGAAGATAGTTTTGATAAATTAGATAGTTTCGTAAAAGAAATTGCAAATGCTGGAGCAGACAGATTTACTGTTCATGCACGAAAAGCAATTTTAAAAGGTCTAAATCCCAAGCAAAATAGAACCATACCACCACTTAAATATGATGTGGTTCGGAAATTAAAGAAAAATAATCCAAAGCTAATTATAGAAATAAATGGAGGTTTTACGAATATTGATCAATGCATAAAAGCACTTAATGATTTAGATGGTGTAATGATAGGAAGATCAGCTTACAAATATCCATTAAGGTGGTCTGCAATTGATCAAAAAATATATGGTGAAAATCCTAAAAGCAAAAAAGCTTCAGAAATCATTTTTTCATTGGTACCTTATATTGAAAAACATTTAAAAAATGGAGGCAAAACTTGGGATGTATGTAAACATCTTATAAATCTTGTAGAAGGTATTCCAAACGCAAAGGTTTGGAGAAATGAAATTTCTACCAAATCAATTAAACAAGAATTAAGTATTGATTACTTAAGCAAAAAAGCTTCAGAATTACAACAAATGGGTTTTTAATTCCCTTCTTGAGATATTTCAGAATTGCTTGCAACACTTCTTTTTCTTCTACTTCTGCCGTTTTCAAAGTCAGAATTTTCGGAAGAATTTCCATAACTTCTATCTTCCCAACCTTCTGCTCCAGAAGATTTATTAACGTAAGAAGAAGCAGGTTCAGAATAATTACCGCCGCCGCCATAACCGCCTCTACCTCCACCACCACCTCTGCGTGGACCTCCACCGCCGCCTCTTGGCTCGGCTTTATTAATTCTTAAAGGCCTTCCCATAAGCTCAGTTCCTTGAAGACCATCAATAGCTGATGTCTCTAATGCTTCATCCGCCATTTCGACAAAAGCAAAACCTCTTTTTCTACCTGTATCTCTTTCTAAGGGAAGAGAACAATTCATAACTTCACCGTAAGGTGTAAATAATTCTAAGATGTCTTCTCGCTCTGCGCGGAAAGGCAAATTGCCAACAAAAATACTCACTTGAAACTCAACTTTAAAATAATAACCAAGATAAAAACTACCGATTAAGTAGTTCATATACATTACTATATTATTCTACTTCAATACATACCTTGTTGTAGAAAATTAATTGAGATTTAGGTGAATAATTTTTTCTTCCAGTTATTTAATTCAAGTTTGACTTGATCGAATCCTGTTCCACCTAAACTATTTCTAGACTTGACTACGTTCATAGGATTGAGGTTTTCATAAATATCTTCTTTAAATTCATTATGAAATGTTTGAAATTCTTCTATTTTTAAATCTTTAAATAATATGTTTTTACTTAAACAATACTTCACAATATCTCCAACCACTTGATATGCCTCTCTGAAAGGAACCTTCTTAAATACTAGATAATCTGCTAAATCAGTTGCATTAGAAAAATCATTATGAACAGAATCCATTAACTTTTCGACATTAAACTCTATTCCTTCATTTAATAAAATTGTCATAGCTTTTAAGCAAGAAGAAATAGTATCTACTATGTCAAAAATTGGCTCTTTATCCTCTTGGAAGTCTTTATTATATGAAAGAGGTACTCCCTTTATCATGGTTAATAAAGATTGAAGATGTCCATAAACTCGACCCGTTTTGCCCCTTATTAATTCAGGTACATCTGGATTCTTCTTCTGAGGCATTAAGCTACTTCCAGTCGCACACTTATCAGTTAATTTTGCAAAAGAAAACTCATCAGTAACCCACAAAATTATTTCTTCGGAAATTCTACTCAAATGAGACATTATTAAAGCAGAACTTGAAGCAAATTCAATACAAAAATCTCTGTCACTTACTGCATCAATACTATTTTTATAAATATTTCCAAATCCTAATTCTTCAGCAGTAAAATATCTATCTATTTTAATTTTAGTACCCGCTAAAGCTGCTGCGCCTAAGGGCGAAATATTAACCCTAGCTCTAACTTCTTTAAGCCTGTCACGGTCTCTTTGAAACATTTCAAGATACGCTAAAAGATGATGAGCAAGAGATAGTGGTTGCGCTCTTTGCATATGAGTATAACCAGGTATTAATGTATAGATATTTGATTCAGCAATCGAAAATAAAGAATTTTGTAATTCGTCCAATAAGATATCAATATTATCAATTTTTTTTCTCAACCATAATCTAATATCTGTTCCTACCTGATCATTTCTACTTCTACCTGTATGTAATTTTTTTCCCGTTTCACCAATTAAATTAATTAATTTTTCTTCAATACAATAGTGTATATCCTCCGATGGAGCCCCAGGGCAAAATTTGCCTTCAATAAAATCTTCTTTTATAGTTTCTAAACCGTCGATAATTTTTAAAGACTCATCAGTGGACAAGACCTTAGTTTTACCAAGCATTTTGGCATGAGCTATAGAACACTCTATATCTTCTAAAATTAGTGTTTTATCAAAACTGATTGAAGCATTAAACTCTTCAATAAAAGGATTCAGACTACCATCAAACCTATTACTCCAAACTTTGGACATATGAATAAAACGTTAGTTACTTCTAATAAAGCATTATTTTATATATGTGACAAAAAATCTAATCTAACTGAAAGACTACGATAGAAGCATCGTCTTCCAATTGTCTATTTTTACCAGTAAACTCATCCAATATCTTATAAATCTTATTTAAAATATCCTTAGATTTAAGTGATTGCTGACATAATTTTGAAAAGGATTGAATTAAACGTTCTTCATCAAATCTTTCGCCTAAAGCATTAGAAGTGTCAGTTACTCCATCTGTATAATAAAGAATTGCATCGTTTTTATTAAGTTGTATTTGACCACATTGATATTCAGCATCATTTTGCAAACCAAGAACAAAACCTTCTGAATCTAATTTAATAATTTTTTGCTCAGAACTTTTCCAAAGCAAAGGAGGATTATGTGCAGCATTTGCATACCTTAATTTTTTTGTTCTAGGGTCATAATCAGAATAAAATAAGGTTATAAATCTATGCGATTGATCTAAATCATAAATAGCTAACTGATTTAAATCATGCAATATTCTATCTGGAGGTAACCCAGTCAAAACCTCCGCTCTTAGCATTCCTCTTAACATAGTCATCAAAAGACCTGCTGGAAGGCCCTTCCCCATAACGTCTCCAATAACTAAAGCCCACCTTGCCTTTTCGCGTCTCTTCTCAGAAATATTTGTTTTCAAAGACATGAAATCGTAATAATCTCCTCCTAATTGAAGAGCTGGCCTACAGTGCGCAGCTAAATCTACACCATAAATGGTTGGACAATAATCGGGTAAAAGTTGCGATTGGATTTCTGCTCCAATAGAAATTTCTCTATCTACGTTTTCATGCTTCTTTTTTGCTTTAATTAACGAATAATTTTCTAAACCAATTGCCAAACAACTAATAATAAAATTTAAATTGGACTCATATTTTAAAGAATCATTGAAAGTATCTTTTTTAAAGGTGTATACAAATCCTCTACATTTTCCTCGTGACAAAACTTTATAAGACTTAATTACACATTCTTTAAATTGATTATTCAATACTTTTTCAAAAGAAATATCATCTTTTAATTTAAAATTTTTAGAGAAATCAAAATTGTTAAAATAACTTTTAATTTCATCATCCATTTTTAGATTTTTTGTTGCACCAGCAAACTTAATATTTTCTTTCCATATTTCTCCCTTTTCGTTCAAAGGAATAATAAAACTTAATTGATGATTAAAAGTATGTTTTAAAATTAAAGAAATATAATCAAGAAATCTTTTTATATTTGAAAAAGATTTTAAATAATAGGATAATGAAGATACTGTTTCTAGAAATTTATCATTCTCATGAAGAGGAAATTTATAATCCTTCTCTAAAAATTCTTGAATAACGTCATTAGACAATAATTTTTCTTTTCGGATTTTAGACAAAACACATAGAAGCCATAGGTATGTTTTAACACTAAAAATACCTTTTTAAAAAAAATTAATTAAATTTTTATCTATCAGCGAGCAAAGCCTCAACAAACTCAAAGCTATTAAATGGTCTTAAATCTTTAATACCCTCTCCAGCGCCGATAAATCTTATCGGCAGATTTACTTCTGCAGAAACAGCAAGAGAAACGCCACCTCTTGAAGTACCATCTAATTTAGTAATAATTGCACCACTTAAATTTGCAGATTTTGCAAAACTTTTTGCCTGCTTTAATCCATTTTGTCCTTGACTAGCATCTAAAACTAATAAAGACTCAATGATTGCATCAGGAACTTTTTTGTCAATAATTTTTTTTATTTTTGATAATTCATCCATAAGATTATTTTTATTTTGTAACCTTCCTGCAGTATCGACGAGTAATAGGTCACTTTTGCGTTTGTTTGCTGCGTTAATAGCATCAAAAACTACTGCTGCTGGATCTGCATTCTTTGATTGATTCGAAATAACATCTACTTTACTTCTATCACCCCATACCTGTAATTGTTCTACGGCTGCTGCTCTGAAAGTATCTGCTGCTGCTATTAAAGTTTTGTAGTTACTTTTTGATGACAAATAAGCAAGTTTCCCCAAAGTTGTTGTTTTACCAACTCCATTTACTCCCACTATTAGCCAAACATTCAACTTCCCTTTCTGTGGAACAAGAATATTTGTTCCAGAATTTTTTATTGGTTTTTCAATGATTGCTCGTAATTCATCTTTTAAAAATTTTATTCCTTCTTCTCCTCCAACAACTTCTTCATTTAATTTTTTCCTAAGTGCATTAATTACTTTATCTGTTGAATCAATACCAACATCAGCTCTTATTAATAACGTCTCTAAATCATCTAAAGATTCTGGTGTAAGTGGATCATCTCCTAATTTATCTAATAATTCTGATACAAAACCTTTTCTTGTTTCTTCTAATCCTCTTCGTAATTTACTCAACCAATCTATTTCATCAATTGATATTTCATTTACTTTTTTACCCTGCGCAGCCAACACCATTGCTGACCAAGTAAAATCATCATCAAAATCTCCTAATTTAACTTCAGTATCATCT